>CAWDPX010000018.1:0-147260 GCA_963804345.1 uncultured Verrucomicrobiae bacterium
ACCGGTCAAGCGTGATGACATTCTTCGATTTCAATTTCCGCCCGACCAAATTATACGCCAGGTCCAGGTTCAACTTTCCCTCGGCAATGCGATAGCCGGCGAACTTGCCTGAATACGGGCTGGTGGGCGTCAAGTCCACGTCTTTGAAGGTGACTTTCAAATCGTTGGTCGCGGTTTCGCTGAAGGGATTGATGTGGCCGGCGATGTCAATCGGGCCGACACCGTCCACGGCGGCATGCAGATTCACATCGGCGTGCCGCGGTTCCGTGGAAGAAAGTCCGGCGATTTCGCCGCTGAACTGCTGGATGGCAACGTGGACATTTGGCGTGAGCGACCGGTCGGTGAAACTGGCGGCGGCGTTGGAGATGACAATGCTGCCGATGGTGATCGGCGGTAGCGGCGAAGCGGGCGTCGCATTGGTCTCGGGCACGGTGGGAGTTTGGGCGGTGGTTGCAACCTTGGTTTCGTTGGTGGTTGCCGGGGCGTTGGTATCCGCCGGGACGTTGCTTCCCGCCGGATGCAACGCGGCGAGCAGATTGATGGTGTGATTGGTTTCGATGACGAGGCTCGCCGACACGTTGTTCAAGGCGATTTGCTTTATGGCAACGCTCATCGGATTCAGGTTGGCGTCAATGCCGGAAACGCGGACGGAATCCCATTTCAACAAATCCTCGCCCAAGGCGCCATCCACGGCGCGAAATCCGTCGAGCCACGTGTCACCCTGGAAGGAAATCTCCGGCAGTTGACCCGCCGGGGTGCGCAGTTGAATCCGTCCGTGGAGACCGAACTCGCTGCCGGGAATGTAGAGGTTTAATTTGGGTTCGAGATACGGGTCCAACGGGCCAAAATCGAGCCGGTCCAGATCAAGCTGGATGTCGGCGGTCGGTGGCGCGAAGGAGGCGGCCACTTCGGTTTTGATGACGCCGTTCGTGTTCCAGCGCAGGGACAAAGCGACGGTGAGATTGGTGCCGGGCAGGTTGGAAACATTTTTGACGCTTAATGTGAGTTCACTGAGGTCCAGCCGGGCCGGGCGGGAATTGGCCAGGTCTTCGAGGCTGAAGGCGTAGTTGGTGAACTCCACGTCGTGGACGGTGGCGGTCCAGAGATTGGTGCTGTTGAGGAGGAGGGCGGCGGCATTGGTGATGGAACCCATCAATGCCGGGATGCCACCCGGCGCATTCGTGGCGGCTTCCGCCGGTTGGGAAGGCATGGCCACGGCTGCATTCGTTGACTCAATCCGCTTGCGCAGCAAAAAGAATTTACCGCCGTCGGCGGACACAAGACCGATTTCCAACTGCTTGGCCACGGCGTCAGCGCTCACACCGGTCACGGCGAAACGGGAAAGCTCGACCATGTTGGTTCCGCTGTCCGGTTCGGCGAGTTTGAAATCGCGCAGCGTGAAGCTGGTGTTGGTCACGGCCATGATGCGGTTGGTGGCGCTGAGTTCCAGCCGGTAATTCACGTCAACACCCACAAAGCCATCGCGGATTTCGAAGGGCACCTGGTCCTGGTACAGCGGGGCGTATTTGTTCAACGGGAGATTGTCCAGGGTGAACTCGCCCCACGAGCGCAACGGGTCGAGGTAAAAATATCCGTTCCAGGAAATTTTTTCGCCGGCGTCCGTTGTGCCTGTGAACACATGGGGATTTTTGTTGTCCGGATTGGTTTCAAAATGTTCCAGTGTGAAATTCAGCGGGCCGACCAGCCGCTTGAACGGCTGGCGATGCGTCAGGTCGGTCACCGAGGCGGTGGCGTTGGTGATCAGCAGCCGGCCAATCCACAGGGCGACGGGTTTGGCCGGCGCCTTGGGCGGAGCCGGGGCTGCATTGGTGGAAAGTGCGTTGGTCGGAGAAAATTTCGCGATGAGGTCGGAAAAATTAAACGTGCCATCCCGGTTCATTTGCACGCGGGCAAAGGGTCCGGTCACTCTGATTTCCTTGAACACCCAGGGATGGCCCAGAAAAGACGAGAGCTGGAAATTGACATAAACCTCGTCCCACGAGACGAACGGCTCGCCGTCCTTGTCCTTGATGAGCAGGCCGCGAATGGCCGTCGAGAACGCAAACGGGTTGAGCTTCACCTTCTGGATGGAAACTTGGCGGTCGAATTGTTGGGATAACTGTTTGACCGCCACGGCACGGATGATGGGCGGCAGGATGAGAAACCCGGTGACCGCGTAGAACAGCAGCAGCCCCAAAGCCCAGAACAGCCACTTGCGCCGGCGCGGCGAAAGGGAATCCCAAGCGCGAATTTTTATTTTATCACCCAAACAGACAAGAATTTGCGCGTGCCGCCCCGTGCCGTCAACTCATTCGTGCGGCGAGAACCAATCAACTGATTGGCGGCGACGAAACAACAAAAGCGAAAGTGAGAAAGTCCACCAAGATCCGCCAACGCCGGCGCAGAAGGCTGGGAACAGAACTCAATACAAACGCACGTTGACCGTTTACGCCAATGGGTGACGCTTTTGGACGGATCCGCCTTTGCTGCGGGCGGCTCGTTCAAACTGTTCAGCAAGCGGCTGTCCGTCGGCGGGGCGCCAACTCAGCGGTTGAGCAACGGTTTTGCAAACCGCGGGTCGTCAGTTCAATCCTGACCGATGGCCGCCCTTCCGAAAAATGTCCTGCCGGTCATTTTTTCACCCGGACAATAAACCTGACCGTGGTCCCTTTGCCGGGCGCGCTGTCCACCTGGCATTCTCCGCCGATGCCCCCGATGCGTTTGCGCATGTTGGCCAGGCCATTGCCACCGGCAATGCGCAGCGGGTCCCTGGAGGTCGCGCCGACGCCCACGCCGGCAGGGTCGAAGCCGATGCCGTTATCCTCGATGGCAGCGGAGAAACCAGACTCCGCGAGGGTGAGGGAAACACGCACTTCGGAGGCGGAAGCGTGCTTGACCACGTTGTGCAGGGCCTCCTTGAAAGCCAGGAACAGGCTGTGGCGCACCTCGGCGGTGAGGGGCCAGGCAGGCAATTGGATGGGCACCACCAGCCGGCAACGAATGCCCGCGACGTTCAAAAAATCCTGCGCGAATTTGCCCAGATAGTTCACCAGACTGTCAAGCGTGTCGTGGTGCGGGCTGATGGCCCAGACAATTTCATCCATGGTCCGCGTGAGCTCCCGGGCCGTAAGATAAACCTTTCCCAGGCGGGTCACGATTTGTTGCGCATCCTCCCCCTCGGCGCGGTTGGACTGGCTGAGCATCATAATCCGCGCCAGGTTGGAGCCGAGATCGTCGTGAATGTCCTTGGCGATGCGCGCCCGTTCATTTTCCAGGACGCGTTGCCGTTCCAAACGCTCCATTTTTTTATGGAGCCGGCGGCGCGTGACATAGCGCGCCGTGCCACCCACGGCGGCGATACCAGCCAGCACGGCCGCGCCGGTGAACCACCACGTCTGCCAGAACCGGGGCAGGACCGTGAACGCGAGCGACGCTCCGTTCTCGTTCCAAATGCCGTCATTGTTGCAGGCGGTGACTTGGAACATGTATTTTCCCGGCTTCAGATAGGTGTAATAAGCGATCCGGCGCGTGCCGACATCCACCCAATCTGATTCCAGTCCGTCGAGCTGGTATTTGAACCGCACCTTTTCCGGCGCGACGAGGCTGAGGCCGGTGTAGCGAAATTCGAGGCGGTGTTTCCCCGGCGGAATTTGCAGTTGGGCGGTGGGCGGGAACCGGTTCGGGCCGGGCAGAGGCACCACCTGGTCATCCACCGTAACCTCTTCGATCAAGACCGGCGGCGGGGACGGATTGATCTTCACGTCGGCGGGATGAATCACCGCCAGTCCCTTGATGGTGGGAAACCAGAGTTGTCCGTCCGGGGTCTGGCAGCCGGATGCCTGAAAACCGCCGGAACATTCCAGCGTGCTCAAACCTTCGGCTTTCCCATAAGCCAGACAATTTACCGCCGGCAATTGGCCGTCGGCGCACTGGTTTAATTCCGCTTTGGGAACCCGGAAGATCCCGCCGTAGGAACTGATCCAGAAATTCCCCTGCCCGTCATCGGCGATATGGCAGATGACGTTGTTCGGCAATCCTTCCCGCATGGAAATGGTTGCGAACCGCCCGTTCTGCAAACGGCACAAGCCGCCGCCAAAGGTTCCCACCCAGAGCGTGCCATCCTTTTCGGCCAACAACGACCATACAAAATCATTGGCCAACCCGTCCGTTCGGCGAAACTGCGTGAGCTTGCCTTCCTTGAGCCGGCCCAAGCCTCCGCCCGACATGCCAAACCAGAGGGTGCCCGTTTCATCCTCCGTGATGGCCCGCACATCGGGCAACACCAATCCATCCTGGCGGGTGAACCAGGTGCATTGCCCATCGGCGTATCGGGCCAGTCCGGATTGGGTTCCCACCCACAGGGTTCCCCGCCGATCCTGGTATAGCGCGAGGACCACGGCCGCAGGATCTTCCAAGCCTTTCGGAAATTGGAACTTTCCATCACGGCGGACAAACAAGCCGCCGCCAAAGGTACCCACCCAGAGTTCATGCCGGTCATCTTCGAGCGCCGACCAGATGAAGGAATTCAACAGTCCGTTCGTCGCCGTGAACGGTTTCGCCTCCCCTTGGTCCACCCGGTACAATCCCGCGCCCTCCGTTCCCACCCAAAGTCCGCCTTCGGCACTGGGCGTAACAGACAGGATGGCCCGGCCCTGCCAGTCATCGGGGGCCTTGACCATTTCCACTTTCCGCCGCCGCAAGACATCCAAACCACCGCCGCCGGTTCCCACCCACAAGTTCCTTTCGCGATCTTCGCACAGGTCAAGCACCCAGTCATGCGACAATCCATTTTGGCGCGTGAAGTGCAGGCTGGTTCCGTCAGGCGACAGTAAAAAAAGTCCCTCATGCAAGGTTCCCGCGAGCAATTCGCCGGATTTTGTTTCCTGCAAGGCCGTAACCGAATCCAGGCCTCCCCAGGGAGTCGGTCCCAGATCCACGACGGTTCCCTGGCCAATCATTTTTTTGACCCGCCCGCTGCCCATGAGCCACAGGCCTCCATCCCGGCTTGCACAAGCCCTTTGAACATCGCTGGTGTCCGGTTGTACCGTGGGCGCCCACGGCACCAGCCGGCCCTTTCTCAGCGTTCCAAGCAAACGCCCTCGCACCACCCACAATTCTCCGTTCCTGTCTTTGGCGAACGACGGCACGCTTCCCTCAAATCCAGCATTCGGGGCGGCCGATTTTTCGCCCGTCATGGAAAGCAGCGCCCCTTCCTTGTTGACCAACCAGAGGACCCCATCGGCATCGGTTCCCATGGCCCAAATCGACCCGCCCGGCCAGTTGTTGCCCAAATTGACCGCGGTGAACTTGCCGGCCCGCAATTGCGTGAGGCTGCCGGTTTCATGGCCGATCCAAAGGGTGCCGTCCACGTCTTCCAACAAACTCGTGATCCGGCTGTCCCCGAATTCCGGCGTGTTGTGGGTGTCAAAAACTTTGAACCGCACGCCGTCAAACCGCACCAGCCCGTTGTACGTGCCCAGCCACAGGTAACCGTCCCGGGTTTGCACCACGGAAGAGACCGAGTCCTGGGGCAATCCCTGCTCCGTCTGCCACACGTCAATCGAGTAGTCCGACACGGACGAATTGGTTGCCCCCCAAAGGTGAAAGCCGCACAGCAATACCCAGAAGATTCCCATGACGGTGGAAATGCCCGTTTGCCGGTGCGCACAAGTTAAGAATTTGAATCGCCGTGGCACAGGACTCAGGGTATGACTGTTTATGGCGCGGAGCAAACCTTTAGGGATGCGTTTGCGGTCCCGGCGGCCAGGGGGGCGCGCCAGTGGAGACTGTCTCAAAACAATTTCTTGTCGGAGGGGCGAGTTACACGAGACCCCATTTTTAGAGACATTTGATGAGTCAGGGGCTTGTATAACTCGCCCCTCCGATACTTTTGGGACAGTCTTAGTGGCGAAATCCATCGCCACGGGACAAGGAATGAAAATAAAATTTGAACTGCCGGCGGGCACGCATGGTTTGGATTCAAACTCCGTAATTGAATTTCTGCGCTGGCGGAGTGCGGTCGTCCCCGGCCGCAGCCAGGTGGGACGGGCAGGCGGCGGGGAAATGTTCCGTGGCTTGAACGAAACCGGTTGCTGCGCCCGAGGACGGGCGCTCTCCCGGCCACAGTTGTCATCTAAAGTGATGACAACCCTTTTTATGAAATCGGAGGTATAAGAAAAGGTGGCATGAGTATTGGTGTTTCGATTGTTGAAGATGACGGGCCGGCGCGGGAGATCCTTACCGACTGGATCCGGCATGCGCACGGATTCAGTTGCGTGAGCCAGTATGGCAGCGCCGAGAGCGCGCTGATGAAGTTGCAGGCGGAAAAGCCGAGCGTGGTGTTGATGGACATCAATCTGCCGGGCATGAGCGGGATTGAATGTGTGCGCCAGTTGAAGCCGCAACTGCCGGAAACCCAATTTGTAATGCTGACCGTTTACGAGGACACCGACCACATCTTCGATGCCCTGGCCGTCGGTGCGAGCGGCTATCTCCTGAAGCAAACACCCCGCGCTGAATTGCTCACGGCCCTTAAAGAAGTCCATGCGGGGGGATCGCCCATGACCAGCAACATCGCCCGCAAGGTTGTGCAGTCATTTCTCCGCCCCGCGCCCCAGGTGGATGAATCCGTAATTCTTTCTCCGCGCGAACGGGAAGTGCTGGAATTGCTGGCGTGTGGCTATTTATACAAGGAAATCGCCGACAACCTCGGCATCAGCGTGGCAACCGTGGTCACTTACATCCGGCGCATCTACGAGAAGATGCATGTGCGCTCCCGGGCCCAAGCCGTGGCCAAGTATGGACATTTCGCGCCCCGTGATGAACAGGGGCTAAACGCGGCTTCCAAGTAAGAAGCCCGTTCCGTTTCCGCCGTTTTCCTGCCGTGCTAAGCCGGTCGGGGGGCATGTTATTTCCCGGGCGTCAACAGCGGCCCAAGCACACCGGCAAAAATATCGGCCTGGCGCATGGAGCCGAGGTCGGTCGGATGCGAACCGTCCACGCTGCCCTCGCCGTCGTCTCCAAACAGATGTTCGCCGGGAATGTAGCAAAGATTTGTGACGCCGGTTTTTTTCAACCGCTCGTAGGCGGCCTTTAATTCGGCGCGGTCCTTGAGGTGATAATATTCCATGCGCCCGGCAATCAGGAACGAATCCTGCATGGTGCGATCTTCCACGAGCACAATGGGTGTGTCCGGGTGCGCGGCGCGAAGCTTGCGGACAAACGGTTCGACCCGCTCCTTGATTTCGCCCGCGTCCATGTTCGGCAGACAATCGAGGACGTAAACGGACGGGTCGAGCTCGGCGAGCAGGCCGGCCATTTCAGGCTCCATTTTGCCGTTGCCGGAAAATCCGAGATTGATGGTCGGCCAGTTGAACCGCCGTCCCAATATCGCGTTATGCACCATCCCGGGACGCGAAGCGGAAAGTCCCTGCAGGATGGAGGTGCCGTAAAAAACCATCGGCTTGCGGATGCCCGGTCCCCACGGGCCGGCTTTTTCGATGCTGGCGTTGGTGGGAAATCCGAGTTCGACAAACTTCGTGCCGTTGTAGAGCGGCAGGTAAAGCAGGTACTCGCGTTTGCCGGGCACCAGATTTTCCACGAGCGTCGCCTCGTTGGTCTGCGCCGTGGGCTGGCCGACGGCAAGCCAGCGCCAGCCCGTTTCCGTTTTCACGTACAAATCAAGCCCGCTTTTGCCGATGGCCGTCATGTTGGGCAGGTAAAGCCAGGACTCGGTCAAGGCCCAGCGCGCGCGGAGGGTTGTGGCATCGGTGACGAAGCGGACGCACATGCCGGCGGAGTTGCGGCTCAACTCCCAGATGGGCTGGCGCACCAGGCCCTCGGCCCGGGCCGGCAGCCGGTCATAAAAGGCCTTGGTGTCGTTCCAGCCCCGGCCCTCGACGTTGAGTTGACGGATGTCAAACCAAAGGTTGGAACCTTCGGAACGGGAGGGCGTCAGGGTGGAATTCAAAATCCCTCCTGTCCCCGCCGCAACGGTGGAGGCAAAAAATGGCAGGCCGAACATAAATATAAGGGCAACCCCATGACCGCAAAATTTCAACATCAGGCGCATAGGCTATGATTGAATGCCAATGGCCTTTTATAAAGCCGGAAAGAATCAGCAACGCGAGACATTATGGTGTCGCCATTTTAGGTGACATGACCAGCCGGCTAACCGCCGTTAACATTGACCATGTTATGCCCTAATAAACGCTGGCGTTTGTTGCCGGCGGCATCGGAAGCAATTTTTTGCCGCAACGGTGAGGGAGTGATTTGCCATCTCTTTCACGATGGCCATGTGGAACCCCTCAAAATTGAGGAAACGGTCGGCAGTGGAACCCTGGCCGCCCCCAAAGGAATGTGGACCATGGCGCCGGGAGACTGATCTGCCGGCACAGCCATCCCCTGAGGAATACGCTTAAAATCATTGATTTTGTTGGCGGTTTTGAATTGCGTGGCTCAAAAAAGCGGATCATTCCATTCCCCGGCAGATATTCGAGGGGTTTGTGGAATTCCTGCGGGATGGCTGAGATCGGCCCGGCTTGATTCAAAATAAGCAAATTGAGCAAAAGCCAGCCGTGTCACCAGTTTATGCGACATGCAACCGCTTACAAAAGTGCTAAGTTAATCGTTGTTCCATTGCAAGCACATTGAATAACAGCCGCAATTGGGGCGAGTTTGGAGCGGTTGTGGAATGGTGTTCGGCATGTGACAAAGCAATTATCGCCCATTTTTGGTGGCAGGCATGGCAGGAAATGTGTGATAGAGTAAATACAAGAAATCCAGTTATGTTCATGGAACAGCAGTTTAGTCTCAGCCGGTTTTGGTTTCAGCGGACTCCAGTGAACTGGAGAGCGGTCAGTTTCCAGAGCCAGAGCGAAGGTTAGATTGTGGCAAATGTGCAAACCTAAATTAGCAACCAAAAACATTAACATTGGCAACCAACCAACTCCCAAAACCCCACTCCAGTAAACAAACCAACAACCCCGACAAATAATCAATATGAAAACAATCCGACTCAAACATTCAATGCTTGCTGCATGTGCCGCACTGGCGCTGGCCGCACCAACCAGCCTGTTTGCACTGACCGCCGACCTGACAATCGACACCTTTGATACTGGCACCGGAGGGGCTGGCATCAACTGGGGATCGTCAACGTTGGCTTGGGATTCAGTTAATGGCAACCCCGCCGGCTCTCTTTTAGTCACCTCCACTTTCGGCGGCGGCGGCAGTGATACTCCATTTATGCCCTATATGTGTCTTAACGGGGGAAATCCATGGTATAATGCTGGATCGGTTGACCTGTCTCTGTATGCGTCCCTTGAGTTCGACATCATGTATGACCCCACGTCAGACATCGACATTGCTCATTTTAACGATCTTTCGACTTGGGACACGAGCCTGCAAAACTTAAATACCCACGCACTCATTATGCAGAGTTATGCGGGATCCGCTTATATGGCCGGAAGCACGCCGGGGTTCGAGATAGCCGTTTGCGGCTTTGGCAATCAGGCTGGTCCCTATATCTGGAGTACGAATATACCCGTCGCAGCCAATGGGCACTGGGTGCATATGAGTGTTCCCATTAATCCGGCCCTGTCCGGCTTGGCCAATCAAAGCGGCTTTACCTTTCATAAATGGATCAATAAGCAATGGGGAATTGCGAATCCTCCCGTGTGTAGAATATGGCTTGACAACATCATACTGAAAGGAACCGCAGGCCCGCCGCCTCCGCCCACAGTGTCCGCACCCACCGCCAAGGCGACCCCTGGCTTGAACGTATTTTTCAGCACCGCGAGCAGCCAATATGATCGGCAGTCAGCCGTGTTGCGCCACACCACCGGCTTGAGTTGGGTGGGGCATGCCACCCCGGAAAACCCGGTCAGCTATTCCTTCACCATTGCTGGTTATCCCAACTCGGTTAACTGCGAAGCTTGGATGTATTTGTGTCCCAATCCAGTTGCCATGGACAACGCGCCCGACTGGAATGAGACCAATTGCGCCATTATGTATATTCAGGGAAGCGCCACCAATGCGACCGGGTATTTCCGATACAAGGTGGGAGAGGTTGGCGGACAGGATATGTACAGCGGTGGCGGCATTTACACCGCTGCTCCTGGAACCGGTGGTGGCATAACCCCGGAAAGCGGTAACTTGGCCCAAGTCACGAATACTACCACCGGCGCCTTTGGCACTTGGACACTCACATTCACTTCCGATACCGCCGGGACACTGTCATCCCCGGATGGCCACACCAACAGCTTCACTTTCCCGTCGTATAACGCCCCCAAATTTGCCGAGGGTAATCCAGTCGCATTTTACATCTATCTGGGAGGGCAGGCGAACAATCCGGATGCGTATAATCAACCGGTCGTCTATTCCAATTTCGCCGTTAGTGGTCCCGTCGCGTCAGCCTACAGCGAAAACTTCCTGACGGATACCGTGCTGGATACAACCAACGTTTGGACTACGAGTGCGGCAACCGGCCCCAAGGGCGTCTTCATTGTGCCGGCAGCCGAAGCCGGCGCGCTTTGGATGCTATGGACTCTTCCCGCTACAGGCTATAGTTTGCAGGCGTCAACCACGTTGACCGGTGGTTCGCTCGCCTGGACATCGCCGAGCATTAACCCGTCTCTCGGGATGGTTAACGCCGTGCAACAGATGGTTGCCCCCAGCGAAATACCCGCTGGGAATACGGCTTTCTTCCGCCTCATCAAGCGGACCTTTACTAAAATGCAAATCTTGCTGCCCGGTGAGGTTGCCGCGCCGAACACTCCCTCGGGCAAGACTGGAACACCCCTTGCCCAGGCATCCGGCACTCCCTTCAACGTGATTATCAATGCCGTTGACGACAACTGGAACGTGGTCAATGTGACCGACGATTGTGTGCTCACTGATCTGGCAGACGCTGGCTTTGTGGTGTTTGGCACAGATAATAGTCAGACGGGGATGAATTTGATCAACGGAACCGGAACCTTGTCGGTCGACTTCATTGCCGGTGGAAGCTCGCAGATCACTGCGAGTGACGCAGACAATAATACCATAATGCCCGACACCAGCCCCACAGTAACGTACTGATTGGAGCCGTGTGCTGAAAAGCAGACAATTCACATGGGCGCCGGCCCCAAACCGGCGCCCATTTTTTAGTAGCTTTTTTAAAAAAGCGCCTATATTAAAGTAAGTCAATCAACCCTGTGTGATTGTGAAAGTTCAAACCAAACATCAAAAGGCCGATTCCCGGGACGGCGGCTTCACCCTGATTGAACTGCTGGTGGTCATTGCTATTATCGCCATTCTGGCAGCCCTGCTTCTGCCGGCACTGGCCAATGCCAAGCGAAAGGCGCAGGCAATGGGGTGCATGAGCAACACTCGTCAACTCATGCTGTGCTGGCGGATGTACGATGATGATAACGGCGATGTCCTGCCGCCCAATGATTATCCCTTTACGAAATTGGCACCACGAGATGGCTCGATAAAGAACTGGGTTTTCGGCACCATGTACAAAATTCAGGACGCGGTCGACCAACCAGGTCTGGGACAGGGAATACAAGTGAACCCGGCGCTTACCTGTCTGGCTGCCTACAACCAGAACCCCGCTATTTTTAAATGTCCGGCGGACTTCGCCATGCTGCAAGGTCAGATACGTCAACGCAGCATGTCAATGAACAGCGCCGTTGGGACGCGCTGGGATTCGGCGGCGGGTATGCCGGATGGCAATCCCGCCAACGGCCCAATTGGTTCTGCCGTCGGAGGCGGATGGCTGGTGGATCCCTACAACGATGGGCAGAAAATTTACCGTACCTATGGTAAAACGTCCGCAATAACCGCGCCGGGCCCCTCCGATCTCTGGGTGCTCATGGATGAGAACCCGACCACCATCAATGACGGGAGTTTGGCCGTATGCATGTCAGGATGGCTGGTTGATTACCCTGCCAATTATCATAATGGCGGAGCCGGCATTTCTTACGCCGATGGTCACTCGGAGGTGCGTAAATGGCTGGATGCCTTTGCCAACCCAATCCTTCCCTCCGGCGCCACTGGCGGACCCGGTGGATCAGTACAGGCGGCTCCTAATCCTTGCCTGGATTTGGGTTATCTTCAGCCTCGGACTTCAGCGCCATGGTAATGCTGTTCGCGCGGGTTGAGTTCGCTTGAACCGCAGGCGTGATGGATAATCTGGCCGGTGCCGGATTTAACATCACCTATGCAATTTCGTCCGTTGTCACCCGGCAATTCTGGCGTAACTGTGGCAGCCGCAACCCCGCCGATCAATTTTGCGCGGGCCGGGATGCGGATGGCAATGGCAACGGCGCCAGACCGGACGCGGCGCGGATGGGAGCGATGCCCCTGACGTATTCCGGGTCCTCCAGACTTAGCGAGCGGGGATCGTTGACCAAGGCTCTCACCGGGCCATTGGTTGCCGCCGCCATCCCTCTTCCGCCAACCGCCCAGAGCATCCACCACGTCCACTGCGGCTGTTTCTTCAGCACTTTAAGCGGGGGCGGGGGACCCACTTCAGCCAGGGTAACCGGCTTTCCGTCCGCCAGTTTGAGCAGATCGTTGTAGTACGACTGCTGAAAATCGCTGCGATATACATCCAGCGCTGCAATGTCAAAATAAGCGCTGCCAGGGCAGTAATCGGCAAACTGCCTCTCCGGCGTGCTCGGGCGGTCCACGCTCCAAATCCAGACCAGATTGTTCAGGTGGTGATAATTAACCAGCCGGTCAAACAACTGGCGGTAGAGCGCCGTCGTGCCACGTTCTCCCCGCCGCCCGCCCCACCAGAACCATTCGCCGTTCATTTCGTGGTAGGGCCGCCACAACACCGGAATGCGCGCCGCCTGAAGCTGTTTGAGGTATCCGGCAATGACGTCCACTTGGGCGCACCAATGATTGTAAAGTCCGGTGCCGGGCGTTATGAGGTCGTTCCACTGTTCGTCGGTCAATTGGCCTTGCACACTGGCGAGCTTGTTCGTTGCGGCATCCGGCTTTGGCCGGAATGTGACCGGCTCATCCGCCGTCGGCGGGACCGCGTGCCAGCACAATGTGATGATTGAGCCTTGCCCGTATTGCCGCTCGCACTCGGCAATGATCCCGGGGCGGGCGGCCGCGGCATCCTTGTCGCCGGGTGCGGCAAAGCCGAAGTCCTGGCCGAAAATGGCCGGGGTCTTGCCCCAGGTCCGGGCGGCCAGCCGGGTGGAAGTGTCCCTGGTGTTCGGATAATTGTGCTGGCCGGTGAGCGTGTATTTGCCGGAAATGCCCTGAATGTAATTCAACAACGCCACCGCTTCCGGCGAAGCATCGGGTGTTACCGGCTTGATGGAACCGCAGCCGCCGCACAACAAGCCGACCAACGGCACGAGCATGGTTCGTTTTTTCATGACTGAAAACACACTCTGGCCTCTGTTATTCCATGATCTGGTCCGGCGACTTGCCGGGCCGGGCGGCTTTGCCGGTGAAATGCTCCAACTGCAAATCTTCAACGTGGCGCACTTCCAGCGCCGCCCCGTAATAAGTTTCCAAATGTTCGCCCCAGACGAGTTGCGTGTTGCGCAGCGTCAGGCCGCGCACATACCCGCAATGGAAGCCGGCGATGGTATTGGTGTAAATTCCGTTGAACACGCCGCCGGGCAAAATCCCGTTGGGCCGGTCGTCGTAAAATCCGCCCGGCTGGTCGCTGGTCTTGCCCACCTCCACGCGCACGTTGTCAAACACGACGTCCTCGATCGGTTGGGTCTCGCAGCCGCGGAGGTAAACGCCATTCTCGCCCCGGCAGAGAATGTTGCTGAAGCGGATCTGGCGGACGTGCCCCAGCTTCGTGTCCGGGTTGCGCGGCAGGTTGCTGATATGAATCGGCTCGCCCGCGCCCCACCACTTGCCCGGTTGCAGTTGGGTTTCAATCGTGATGTTGGCGAAAAGAACATTTTCAATGTCGCCCTCGTCGCGGCTTTGAATGCAAAGTCCGCGATTGCTGCGGTAAATGACGCAGGCGTCGAAGACCACGTTGCGAATTCCCGGCGGCGCGTAGGCTTCGTCGAGCTTCAGGGCGCAACTGCGCGAAGCGATGGTGCAGCCGGTGACGGTGATGTTTTCGCTGCGGCCGTAGCTCGCGAAGTTCGGCGTGTTCTTGAGCACTATGCCGTCGTCCGCGGTGTCAATGTGGCAGTTGGCGACCCGCACGTTCCGGCAGTGGTCGAGATCAATGCCGTCGTTGTTGGCCACGTTCCAATCGTTGAGAATGCTGATGGAATCAATCACCACGTCCTCGCACCCGGCCGGATGAACCGTCCAGCTGGGCGCGTTGCGGATGGTAATGTCCCGGATGCGCACCTGCCGGCACCCGATCAGGATGATCACCATCGGCCGTCCGGCGGCCAATGTCTTGTCGGTGGCACTTCGCCCGAACGGCCACCAGACCCCGCAGAAAGATTGCGGCCACCAGCCCGGCTTGTTCACGTCGCCGCCCGCCTGTTCATCGGCGAGTTTTTGCCATACCGCCTTGTCATTGCCATCCAGCACGCCGTCGCCGGAAATGGAAACGCCCGTCGCGTCCTTCGCAAACAGCAACGCCCCCGCCGGGCCGTAATCCTGCCAGCGCGGGCTGCCTTTCAACACCGCGCCGCGCGCCAGATGAAAATCCACCCCGCTGCCCAACGTGACCGCTCCGGAGAAAAACGTTTTTCCGCCCGGCAACACCACTTGTCCGCCGCCCTGCGCAACACAGGCATCCACCGCCTTTTGAAGGGCCGCCGTGTCATCCGCCACGCCATCGCCCATTGCGCCGTAATCCAGCACGTTGTAAACGCCCGGGGGTGATGTTGCGCTCTGTGGTTCGTGATCGCCGGACGGATCGGCGGCGTGCGTTGTGAACGCGGCCAGAATTAATATCCCGAAGAGAAAAGGCATGGTTGGGTTCATAGGTTGCAGATTTTTAATGCTGGTGTGTGTTTTCAAAATCAACGGACGGCAAAAAATGGCGTGGCATCCGGCGACAGCGCTTTTGACGAAACAATTCCAGCCGGTGTCTTGTTGCCAAAGCGGCGTCGCGTTTCACTTGCCGCCGCAGTCCAAAATATTTGCCGGCCAATGTCATTTTGAAAACCCGCCCCGGGTTCGCCGGGCGGTCCCCAGGCGCAGATTGTTTTTGATCAACCGGCAGCGCTGTTCGACACAAATCTTCGAGCGCCTGCCGTCTGCGGGTGTGTTGGCCACGTAATCCAACAATTTCTCAACCGTCGTCGTTGCCACATGCGTGCGCGTGTCCGAGGAACCGTAGTAGATGAGCACGTCGCCGTTCGGACGGGCCACCCAGCCGTTGGCAAACACGACGTTCGACACGTCGCCGACGCGTTCTTCGCCTTCCGGGGCCATGAAATAGCCGCCGGGTGTCTGGATGACCCTGGTGGGATTACTCAGATCGCACAAGAACAGGTAGAGCGCGTAACGCATGCCGGCGGCGGTGTTGCGCACGCCATGCGCCAGATGCAACCAGCCCTTTTTCGTTTTGATCGGCGCCGGGCCGAGGCCATTTTTGCCCTCCTTGATCGTGTGGTAGAAACGCGGGTCAATGATTTGTTCCCGGCCGATGACCGCGTTCTCAATGTCGTCGCACAAACCCCAGCCGATGCCGTCGCCGCTGCCGGTGGCCGCGAAATCGGCCATGGGCCGGGTGTAGAAGGCATACTTGCCCTTGACGAATTCCGGATGCAACACGCAGTTGCGCTGATGCAATGAATTCGTCTTGAGGTCGGGCAGCCGTTCCCATTTCACCAGGTCTTTCGTGCGCGCAATCCCGCAACGGGCGATGGCTGCCGAAAGATCTCCCGGATTCGAGTCGTCATGCCGCTCGGCGCAAAATAATCCGTAAATCCAGCCGTCCTCGTGGCGGACCAGACGCATGTCGTATAAATTCGTCTCCTGCGGCTCGTAATCCGGCATCCGCACCGGGTAATCCCAGTATCGGAACCCGTCAATGCCGTTCCGGCTCTCGGCCACGGCAAAGAAGGATTTCCGGTCCCAGCCCTCCGTGCGGGTCATCAGAACAATGTTCCCGTTCCATTCCATCGCGCCGACGTTGAAAACGCAGTTGATGCCGAGCCGCGTCATCAAATGCGGATTGCTCGCGGGGTTGAAGTCATAACGCCAGGACAGCGGCGTGTGTTCGGCGGTGAGCACCGGAAATTCGTACCGGTCAAAAATGCCGTTGCCGGTTTTTTGCGGTCGATTGCGGCGTTTGATCAGTTGTTCGTGCTGCCGCTGGAGTTGCTTCAATTGGGTTTGAAACGCGGTTCGGTTCATTTGGCCTGGACAATGGTGGTTGTGGTTAAATTGGTTGTCGATTTTTAAAATTCTACATTGGGCGGAATCATCCGCCAATCCAGAATCTGCGGATCCTGACATTGCCGCCGACTCCCTCTCCCCGTCCGAGCGGGGAGAGGGAGAAAATTGGCGTTCGCCCGAATCTGCGGTTTAAAAAAGATTTCATTCCAGCCGCACAACGTCCATGTTTTGGCCATATTCATTTGAAAATTGGCCGGAAAAATTCAGCGACCGTGCATGTCAAATCATTATGAGCAGCCGACACACTTCCCGCCGGGACTTTATTAAAACCACCGCCCTGACGCTCCCGCTGCTTGCGACCGGCTGCAACCATCTGCCAGCCAGTTCCGGCGGCACCCGGAAAACCGCGGGCGATTTTGTCGCCGTCCGCGACGGACGCTTCAAGCTCCAGGGCCGCCCCTATTTTTATATCGGGGCCAATCTTTGGTACGGCTGCTATCTGTCCGACCCGGCATTGCCCGGAGGCCGCCAGCGCCTGGTCCGCGAGCTTGACCGCCTGCAGGGCATTGGTGTCACGAACATCCGCCTGCTGGCCGGCTCGGAAACGTCGCCGCTCGCCGGGGCCATTCCGCGCGGCATCACCCGCGCGCCGCGCGACTGGGACGAGGACCTGCTTCGCGGCCTGGATTTTTGCCTGGCCGAAATGGCCGGCCGCAACCTGCGGGGCATCCTTTTCCTCTCCAACTATTGGCAGTGGTCCGGCGGTTTCGCCCAATATGTCCGCTGGATAACCGGCGACACGATTCCGGACCCGGACAAGCCGGTCATGGCAAAGGGCAATTGGAGCGGTTTTATAAAATTCTCCGCGCGGCTTTATGTCACGCCTGCCGCGAACCAGCTTTACCTGGATTACATCTCGCGGCTCATCCAGCGCCGCAACACGGTGAACGGCCGCATCTATCGTGACGACCCGGCGATCATGACCTGGGAACTTGCCAACGAACCGCGCCCCGGCGCGGATGCCGCCGTCAGCGGGGTGCCGGAGTTCTGCCAATGGGTGGACGCGACGGCGCGATTTATTCATGCGCAGGATCCGAATCATCTCGTATGCACCGGCTCCGAAGGAATTCATGGCTGTCTGGACAAGCCCGAGGCTTTTCTGAAAGCGCACGAAACCCCGGCCATTGATTACGTCACCGTGCACATGTGGCTGAAGAATTGGGGCTGGCTGAAAGACCCGCAACCCGGACCCGACTA
This sequence comes from uncultured Verrucomicrobiae bacterium, assembly GCA_963804345.1. Taxonomy (GTDB): domain Bacteria; phylum Verrucomicrobiota; class Verrucomicrobiia; order Limisphaerales; family UBA11358; genus UBA11358. The sequence goes on from CAWDPX010000018.1 coordinate 17,536, forward strand.
TGAAAAAGCCGCCGCGCGGGCCAGGGACCATGTTGAACAACACAACGTCCTGGCCACCGACACGTTGCGCAAACCGCTCGTGCTGGAGGAATTCGGCCTGCCACGCGACCACGAGCGGTATGCGCCCGACAGCCCCGCCATTTGCCGCGACGATTATTTCAGCCGTATGTTCAATCAGGTGGCGGAGTCCTGCCGGGCGGGCCGGGCCTTGCAAGGCGCGAACTTCTGGACTTGGGGCGGCGAAGGCCGCGCCGGCGCGGGAAAACCCGATTCAGCGCCCGCCCTGACCGGCGATCCCTTCTGTGAACCGCAGGGACTGAACTCCGTCTTCGACACCGACCAGAGCACGCTCACCGTCATTGCCCAGGCGAACAAGAAACTGGCTGCAATCGCGGGGTGACCCGCCTTCGCTCAGAAGCTACGGCGTGTGAGACATGTGGCAGAAGGCAAGCATTCGGAAGGAGAAAGGCGGATTGAAACCGCGAAACGCACGTATGTTTCTACAGAAGAAAACGAAGGAAAGAAGCGCTCAAGCCATTTTCCAAAAGAAACAATTCGTGAAATAGGTATTTCAATAATTGTTCCATTATACGAATACTCCATAACGGCGCTCAATAACCGGCACAGCGTTTGTATGGAGCGCAGTTGATGTTTTCGGCTGGTAACTCCGGAAACCGTATCAGTCCAAAAGCTGCCATCAATCCTACCTTTTATCGAGGCGCAGCATCAGCACGTCGTGGCCCGGCACTTCGGCAGTCAGGGTGTCCGTCGTGGTTCCCAAATCCTTTTTCGCCCACAGATCGCGGACTTTGTAAGTTGTCGTGGCAAACCCGGCTTCCCGTTTCGAGAGGTCGTCCGCCACGGTTTCACTTTTCCAGTTGAAGGTGATGGATTGCGAATTGGTGCTGCGATTGAGCACGCACATGGCCCAGGCATCGTTGCTCAAAGGCTTGAACCAGACTTCCACCTTGTCTTTTGCGGAATACTTGAACCCTTGAATTCCCAGCTTGTCCTGGTTGACGGCGATCACGTCCTTGTTGATGAGAATCTGCCGGGTGTCTTCGGACATGTGCCGTAAATCGTTCCCGGAAATCAGCGGCGCGGCCAGCATGCACCACATCGAGAAGTGCGCGCGGTTTTCATTCACCGGCATGCCGTTGCCGACTTCCAGCATGTCGGGATCGTTCCAATGCCCCGGTCCGGCGTATTTCCGCAGGCCTTCCTGTTGGTCGAGAATCTGCAAAACACCCCAGGCCTTCCACGAACCGTTGTTTTTCACGCCATCGAAAGCATTGTAGATGTCGCCGGTCGTTCGCCACGAATGGCCGACGTCTTTGGCCCAGAGCCAGGGCTTGTTGTCGCCCCATTCGCAAAGGCTGAAGAGAATCGGCCGGCCGGCCGCATGCAAGGCGTCGCGCATGGTCGTATAGGCTCCCTCGGCCTTCAGCCCTTCGGCGTTGCACCAGTCGTATTTCAAATAATCAATTCCCCACTGGGCGTAAGTCTGCGCGTCCTGAAATTCGTGCCCCCGGCTGCCGGGCCGGCCGGCGCAGGTTTTGTAGCCGACATCCGAATAGATGCCGAGCTTCAAGCCCTTGGAGTGGACGTAGTCGGCCAGCGCCTTGATTCCGGACGGAAAACGCTTCGGATCAGCCTGAATAAACCCCTGGGCATCCCGTTCTCCGTGCCAGCAATCGTCAATGTTGACGTATTGGTAGCCCGCGTCTTTCATGCCCGAGGCAACCATCGCGTCAGCGGTTTCGCGGATCAATTGCTCGTTTATCTTGTCGGCGAATTTATTCCAACTGTTCCAGCCCATCTGCGGGGTCAGGGCCAGTTGGTCGAACTTCTGGCCATGCGCGCTGAGGCCGGCCACACAGGTCAGGGTTAACAGGATTCGTTTCATGGTTGTTGGAGTGTTTCGATTATTGATAAGGCAATTGACAATTTTACGCAAAATAAAACGCTCCCGGCGCAAAGTATTTAAAGTTGGTGCTGCTCTGTGCCTGCGGAAATGGCGCGCAACCGGTGGAGCGTTTCCAGGCACGCGCGCGACCCGTGATACGGGCCTTTCCATTCACTGACCTTCGGCAGCTTCAAATCGGGCTGGCCGTCCACGTTGATGCGCCAGAACCATTCGCCGTGAACGCGGTCAGCCAGATGCTGCTCGATAAAAATCCAGACACGCTGGGCGGCTTCGAGGAATTTCGCGTCACGGGAAAGCTGGAAGGCGTTCAGGAAACCGATGACCGCCTCGGCTTGCGGCCAGCATTCCTTGCCCGCATCAATGACCTTTCCATTTTTCCCCTCGTAACAGAGCGCGCCGTCCGCATCGACGCCTTCCCGGAGCGCCACTTCCGCCATCCGCAGGGCGACCGCCTGCACGCGCTGGAGCAGGGCGTCGTCACCCAATACTTCCGCGGCTTCGCACAGGAGCCAGGTGCCCTCGATGTCGTGCCCGAAGGTGTAAGTGTCCGAACGGACCCGCCACGTCTCATCAAAGAAGTGGTGGAAATGCTGCGTGCGGTCGTCGAGGATGCGTTGCTCAAAAAGCTGGATAAGCTCACGCAGCCGTTCCGCGACACGCGGTTCCGGCCAGGCCCGGTGAAGGTTGGTGTAGGCCTCCAGAACGTGAAGATGATTGTTCATGGACTTCTTCTCGTTCATGTCCTTGTCGCTCAACCTGGCTTCTGAGCCGGCCTCGGACCAATCGCGCCGGCACACTTCGATGTAGCCGCCGTGCTTGGAATCATGCGCGTGCCGTTCGATCAACTCAAACAACTGAATCGCCCGATCCAGCGCGGCATTCCCGCCGAAAGCCTGGTAATATTCAGCCAGGGCGTAGATGTAGAAGGCCTGGCCGTAAATTTTTTTGGAATCGTCCAGCACGCGTCCGGTGTCGTCCAGCCGCCAGAACGCGCCACCGTGCCGCGCGTCCCAAAAGCGGTTCATGACGAAATCCAGCGCGCGCCCGGCCATTTGTTGGAAGAGCTTTTCGGGCCGGGCGCGGTGGACGGCGGAAAACGCCCAAAGAATGCGGCTGTTGACGATAAGCCCCTTGGGTTGCGTGCGGTCGGGCTTGAGATCATTGGACAACCAGCCCATCCAGCCGCCTTGCTCGTGGTCCAACGCCGGTCCGCACCAGAACGGCATGATCTGGCCGTACAATTGGCCGCTGACACGCTGCGAAAATTCCTTCAATTCATTTGTATTCACGAAAAAATTCCCGTTGCCGGCTATTTTGGCATCAAAGCATGGATGATTTCCACCCGCCCAATCTGGGTTTCGCCGGTCAGTTCGATTTTCAGGAACTTCGCGCCGCCGCCGATGTTCCCGCCGTGGTAGAGGACCGGCACCCAGAAACCGTAATCGCCGGCACCGTCAAAATATTCGTTTTTGCTGACGGGGACGTCATGATAAGTCTGGCCGTCATCGGAGATGGAACACTTCAAGTCCGCAATAGTGTTGGGAAAAAACGTGAAGACGCGAAAACCTTCAATCGAAGCCGGAAGCTCGTAGATGAGCGCGTCACCGGCATTGCCGGCGGCGCGGTGCGCGTCTTCCTTCGCCCGGCGGCAATTGCGCGTGGTGATTCCGATTTGACCCTTCTTGGCGTGGACTTTTGAAAAGTCAGCGAGTTCATCCACCAGGGTTGCGTGTGTGACCGCGACCGGCCCGGCGACGTTGGAGGGTTCTGAAAGCCCGGCTTCATTTTTTGCGCGGACCCGGTAAAACCAATTACCTTCGGGCGCGGACTCGTCGTTGAACAGCGGACGATATTGCACGAAGCTTTCGTCAATGTTTGCGCCCGCAACCGTCCACGGCCCGTCCGCTTTCGGGGCGCGTTCCATGGTGTAACTGGCGGCGCCCACGGAGCCTTGCCAGGAAATCGCGGCGGCGTCGGTGATGGGCAGCAATCGGGGCGGCGCCGGAACGGGAATGGGCGGCGGAGTCAGGCCGCGAATGGCAAAGGCATATTGCCGGACCGAGGCCATCAAATTGGTTTCGTCATACGCCGCGCCCAGGGTCGAACCGGGCCAGTGAAACCCTTTGTAAAGATTGCCGCCCGAAGGTTCGCTGTGCCAGTAGAAGCCGCCATCCCGGTCGCGAAAACGCAGGCTCCAGAGCAGGCCGCCGGAAATGCCGGTGTCAATGATGGTCTTCATGGCCGCAGTCATCTGTTCGGTGGGAACAAATCCGAATTCGCCGACGACATAGGGCTTTCTGCCTTTCGCCAGCGCCGCATTCTCCCGGATGAGTTGGGCGAACGTGGTTGGCCGCCTCGAATTCGGATAATGGTGCGTCGTGACGATGTCAATCTCCGGCAGGGCCAGCAATTCCGGCTGCAATTCCCCGGCCCGGCCGTCCATGACCAGATGGTTCGTATCCAGGCTCTTGATGTAGCGCGCGATTTCGCGCGTCCACCCGGTGGTTGACGATAATTCATTGCCGGTTTCCCAGCACAGGATGGCCTTGTCGTCGCAATAACGCACGCCGGTCAGGGTGTTGGTGCGCCGGACCAGAAAATGGATCGTCTGTTTGAAATCCTCGATGAGCTGGCGATCGGTCCAGAAGTCGTCCCGGTCCTTGCCGCGAAAGCCGGCGTATTCCGCCCGGCCGCCCTGCCATTTCCAGTTATCCACCAGGGGAATGATGAGCCGGACACCTTGTTCATTGGCGATCTTGAGTACGAGGTCGAGTTCGCGGAAGGCTTCCTCGTCAAACTTGCCCGGCCCCAAAACGTGACGCGGCGTCCCCGTCGGGTCATTAGTGCGCGCCACGGAGAGCACGTAGGTGCGCACCACCGTGCCCCCCATCTGGCGCACCGTCATCAGCCCGTCCCGGATTTCAAACTCATCCGGCAAACGCCAGGGATTGGTCTCCGCAAAAGGCATGTTGTCTTCAATCATTTGAAGATTGGGGAGGTTGAAGGAAATGAAGCGAAACGGTTTGTCGCCTTCCCTCAACTGGTCGCCGCGGACGGTGATGAAGTCGCGCAATGCCGATTGCGCGCGAAGCGGGGTTGCCGTGGCAACGGCCAGAAAACAAGCCAGAACGGCGGCAAGATTGATGGCATGCGGTTTCATGGAAAACATTCAGGCCCCCTTCGATTTCTGCTCAAACGACCGAAGGCCGGCGATGCCAGAAATGAAGCAACGGCGTTGGTTGAGCGGAACGGTGATGGCATGATTTTAGCCTGCCAAGTTCCACCCTGCGATTCGAGCGCAATCTTCGCACATAATTATGAGGGGCAAGCGCCGGCATTCTCGCGGCGGTTCATTTCATCATTCCGGCAAGCGTGCTTTCCATGGCGTCGGCCCAGATTTGATAGCCCTTCTCATTCGGATGCAGCAGGTCCGGCATGATGTCGCGGGACAGGGTGCCGTCCGGCCCAAGAAATTTGGAACCGATATCCATGAACTTCACCATCTTCCCGTCATCCAGCTTCGCGAGTTGCGCATTGACTTCACTGACCTGCACGCGGACCGGGTCATTCGTTTCTCCACGCGGGAAAATGCCGAGCAATAGCACCTTGCTGTCCGGCAGCCGGATGCGCAGTTCCTTGACGAGGGTTGTCACGCCTTCGACGATTTCGGGCGTGGTGTTGCGCGGTTTGCCGTTGTCTTCATTGCCGGCATTGTTCGTGCCGATGAGGAGGACGACGACTTTGGGTTTGATGCCATCGAGTTCGCCGTGCCCGGTCCGCCAAAGCACATTCTGGATGCGATCATAGCCGATGCCGAACTCGGCGGCGCGGCGCGGCGCGTAGTATTTGTTCCAGACATTCAGCCCGCCCTTGTCCCAAAGCCAGCCGGCGGTGATGGAATCGCCGAGAAACAGCAGGTCAATGCCGCCCTGCTTCACCTGCTTCACAAAGGCTTCGTGGCTCGACATCCAATTGGTGGGAAAAGTGCGGGGCGCGGGAATGACGGCGGTGTTTTCGGCCAAAGCCGTGACCGCCAGGAACAGGGAAAGGGCAAACGCGAAATTGAAAAGGCGTTGTTTCATGCGGCGAATATATCGGGCGGATTCGCCAAATGCAATCTGACCGGAAAGCCGGTCGTGTCGCAAATTTGTGCTACGGACTGCCGGGACTTGCCGCATCTTCATCAGCGCCGCGCGGGTGAGCACATTCTTCGCAGAGCGCGCCGCTGAGGTCGGCGTTGTCTCGGGCCAAATTCCGCAGCTTGGCCTGGCCATTCTGCCCGGTCTGGGAATGGGCTTTGCCGCATAGGGGACAAACGGGCAGAACTCTGGCCGCCGCGCGCAAGGTCTGGCGGGCGGCTTCGAGTTTGGCCGCCAGCTCATGGCGTTGTCTCAGGTCCAGCCTGATTTTCGCAATGGTCACGGCGTTAATCACAAACGCCGAAAAATGAACGGTGCTGTTCCACCAAAAAGAAAACCGTGAGGAATATTTTGCTCCGGCGAAAGCATCTGCCAGCCACCAGGCTATTGTTGCCGCCAGGGCCAGCCAAATGCCGGGCCAGCGCCCCAGGTACCAGGCGGCCAGCCCGATCGGCACGGTGTAAAAAACGAAAAACCCGAGTTCATAGCCCGTAATGTAATCCACCCAGCCCACCACCAGCAGCAGCAGCAGGCATCCGGTGAAAATGAAAACCGCGCGGCTTCCTCTTTGTGAACCCGCGTCACCGGTGGCATCATTTTCAAGAACGGGCAGTGGCATTTTTTAAAAACAGTCCTCTCAGCACTACCAAATGTAATTGTTGTGCCAAAAAGGTGTCACCCTTGGACGTGAGTGGTCAATGTCGAAAAAGCGTTTCCGGCAAACAATCTTTTACAAACCGAAGTCCGGTCCGGCGATTGCGAGGGCGCATGTTGAGGGCGTGCTTTTAAAATCAACGACGGTGGAAAATGGCGTGGCATCTGGTGACCGCTTTTGGACTGCGCTGGCAGAGCGAAGCGGCGACAGCGCTTTTGGACGGAACAACGCCAACTGTCGGTTTGTTTCCAAAGCGGCGTCGCGCTTCGCTTGCCGCCGCAGTCCAAGATGTTTGCCGGCTTGAGTTGTCGAGCGTGCTGTAGCTGAGACGGGCCGCGCTCCGGGGTTTTGAGGTGCGCCCGATTACGGCAGGGGCCGACAATGACGTTGAAATGGATGGCGGACCGGTTAAAAATGGGGACATGGACTCACGCGGCCAACCGGCTTTACCACCTGAAAGAGTGAAGTTGTGTCAATACTCGTGATCCATTTATAACCCGTTTACGTTTATGAATACCCGTTTTGCCCTCCTTGTCTGCCTGACGCTTTTACTGGCCGGGATTTGTCCGGCGGCGAACACGAATCCGCCGGCCACCGACCGCGTCATCTCCGCTGATTTCCGGCAGGTGCAGGGGCCGTTGAACACGATGTTCAAGAAGTGTGTCGGGGCCGGGCGGGCGAACGAAGGTTTGCGCGCCGACTGGCAGCGGCAACTCACGTACGCGCATCGCGAATGCGGTTTTGAATACATCCGCATGCACGGTTTGTTCTGCGACGACATGGGGGTTTACCGGGAAGGCAAGGACGGCCAGCCGGAATACAACTGGCAATACATTGACGAGCTTTACGATTTTCTCCAAAGCATAGGCATGAAGCCGTTTGTGGAACTGGGCTTCATGCCGTCGGCCATGGCCAGCGGTTCCCGGACGATTTTCTGGTGGCGCGGCAACGTGACCAAGCCGAAAGATTTCAAGAAGTGGGGCGATTTTATCCGCGCCTTCGTCACGCATCTGCGCGAGCGTTACGGCGACGCCGAGGTGCGCTCCTGGTATTTTGAAGTTTGGAACGAACCGAACTTGAGCGGCTTTTTTGACGGCACGCAGCAGGATTATTTCAATCTCTACGCCGTTACGGCGCAGGCGATCAAGGACGTTTCGCCCGCCTACAAGGTCGGCGGGCCGGCGACGGCGGGTTGTGCGTGGGTGCCGGAGTTCATCCATTTCTGCGTGACGAATCATTCGCCGGTGGATTTTATTTCCACGCACACTTATGCCGTCATGAGCGGCTATCTGGATGAGAACGGCAATGCCGGCACGGTGTTCTCACCCAACCGATCCAGCATCTATGGCGAAGTCATCAACGTGCGCAAGCAGATCCGCGATTCCGCGCTGCCCAATCTGGAATTGCACTTTACCGAGTGGAGCGCGTCTTACACGCCGAGCGATCCGATTCACGACAGCTACCACAGCGCGGCGTTCATCCTCGACAAGCTCAAGAACGCCGGTGCCGCCGCGCAGTCCATGTCTTACTGGGTGTTCACGGACATCTTTGAGGAGGCCGGTCCGCGCTGGACGCCGTTCCACGGCGGCTTCGGCCTGATCAACTACGAGGACATCAACAAGCCGGCGTTCTACGCGTATCAATTTTTGAACCGGCTCGGCCCGACCGAATTGAAAGACAGCGACCCGGCCTCGTGGATATGCACCGACAAGTCCGGCGGCATTCAGGCGCTGGTCTGGGATTTTACCATCACGCATCCCGGCACGAATGTCATCAACCAGGTTTATTACAAGCGCGACCTGCCGTCCCTGCCGAAAAACAAAGTCACTCTCAATCTGACCAACGTGCCCAAGGGCAGATACGCGCTGGAAATTTACCAGGTCGGCTACCGTGTCAACGACGCCTACGCGACCTACCTGGACCTGGGTTCGCCCGCGCAACTGACCCGGGCGCAGGTTGCAAAAATCAAATCCGAAAACAGTGGCGCGCCCATCGCCAGCTCCAAGGTCAAGGTCGGCCGGGATGGAAAAGTTCAACAGCGATTTGACCTGCGTGAAAACGACGTCTGCCTGTTCGTGCTGAAAAAACTGTGACCCGGTTATGATTGCGGGGGCGCATCCGCACATTGCCCCCGACTCCGATGGCAACAATGGAGCGCCGATCTCCGGTCCGGCGCGTTTCTGAGAAAACTCAACACCTGCCGTGCCGGAGGCCAGCGCTCCGGAGCAGTGCGCGGATGCGCCCAGGAGGCGACAATGACGTTGAAATGAATGGCGGACCGGTTTAAGATGGGGACATTAAACCGGCGGGGCTCGAAACAGCAATTCCTTAGCAATCCACTGTCCTATGAAAACCAATGCAAACAAAACCCTACTACTTGTTCTGGCGCTGGCTGTGCTGACGCTCAATTTATTGGTCAGTCACCCGGCCAAAGGTGCCATTTTCATTCCCATCGGGGGTATGAAATACGCGCGTTATTCGCACACAGCAACCTTGCTGCCCAACGGGAAGGTGCTCATCGCAGGAGGGATTGGTGTCGGTGGCGTCCTTTCTAGCGCGGAACTTTATGATCCAAACTCCGGCACTTGGACAACAACAGTTTCGATGACCAACAGTCGCGCTGGCCACACCGCGACCTTGTTGCCGAATGGAAAAGTGTTAGTCACGGGTGGTTGGGGGAATGGCGGCGTTAATGCCAGCGCAGAACTCTTCGATCCAGCCACTGGGACTTGGGCGCTGACCAAAACCGGCATGAGCACCGCTCGCGCCTATCATACCGCGACCTTGTTGCCGAATGGGCAAGTGCTAGTCGTAGGTGGCACCCCCGACGGAAACGGTCTTATCAAGACCTCAGAGCTTTACGATCCGAACGCCGACACATGGACACTGACTGGCTCGTTGAACACGGCGCGCAACTTACAAACGGCGACGTTAATGGGTAATGGCCAAGTAATGGTCGCAGGAGGCTATTATGACTATCTTTCCAGCGCTGAACTTTTCACTCAAGGCGGCACACCGGCCACTGGTGAGTGGACGAATACCGCGGCAATGAACATCAGACGCTCCAATAATACGATGACCTTGTTGCCCAATGGATGGGTGCTGATAGCAGGAGGCAAGAATGGCAGTGACGGCTACGGCGAGATCTCTGATTCTGAGCTTTACATTCCGACCATTGGGATATGGACGAATGCCGATGCGCTGCACACCGCTCGCGCGTATCACACGGCAACCCTGCTGAGCGATGGGAACGTAATGGTCACGGGTGGCGTTTCAGTCTCCGGCTCCCTCCTCAGCAGCACCGAGATTTACTGGACTGACATCATTTCTTACCCTGAGAATCCAATCCAGTGGTTTTGGGTCCAGACCAGTTCGCTGAATGCCGCACGCTCGTCACACACGGCAACTCTGCTGCCCAGCGGAAAGGTATTGATCGCGGGAGGCTATGGTGACAACGGCGCGCTTTCCAGCGCAGAGTTGTTCGATCCATTACTAAGTCCTGCCACGTGGACGATCACGCTGACCGACGTCAACATCATGACGAATGGTTCATTCCGATTGGAATTTACAAATGCTCACGGCGCATTATTCAGCGTGCTGGCCACCACGAATCTGATGTTGCCGTTGACCAACTGGACAATGATCGGCATTGTAACAGACAGTCCACCTGGCCAGTTCCAATTCACCGACCAGCAAGCGACGACTAACTCCCAGCGTTTCTACCGCATCCGCTCGCCGTGAAGGGTGCAGTGAAGTGAGGTGAAGGGTCAGTGATATTCGCAACTCACCCCACCAATTAAACCGCCGCCGGGCGGCGCTCAGATTGCGAAGTCGGTATATTCGGGCTTCACGGCTTCGGTGGGCGGCAACAGCATCTCGGCGCCGACGGTGGCGTTCGTTCCCTGTTCAATCAAAATGAACGAGCCAGTAAGCCGGTTGGTATTGTAGCCGTCATAGACAATCGGTTTGGCGGTTTTCAGGCGGACGATGCCGATGTCGCGAAACTGGAAAAATGACAATTCGGGTTTGGCGACGGGCGGGAATGGATTGTCGTTTGACCACACCATGGCACGTCCCTTGCGTATTCAATATCCGGGAGCTGTGTGCCATCCGTTTTCGCCTGAAGCTATGACGGGACAGGCGTGATGAACTCGCGACTGAAGTCGCGAGCAGGTCGCGGCGAGGTCAATTACGGTGACGTAATGGTTATGCCGGCACCAATTCAATCTTTACCTTGCGTCCCAAAGCGCGGGCGGCTTTGCCCAGAGTGTTCAGTGTGACCGAGGAGTTGGACGCATCCAGCAACCGATCCACCGCCGCGCGGCTGGTTTTCATCCGCGCCGCCATTTCCGCCTTGGTGACCGATTTTTCTTCCAGCAGACGGCTGATTTGCAGGCTCATGGCCTGCTTGAGCGCGCGGGCCTCGACTTCGCCCAGGATGCCTTGTTCATTCAGAAAATCCCGGAAGTCACTGCCACGATGATTTTTTTTGCTCATAGATTATGCAAATATTGTTTTTTACGTTTCTTCGCCAATTCCAGTTCGTCTTGCGGCGTTCGCTGCTGTTTCTTGATGAAACTGTGGAGCAGGACAATTTCCTCATCCACCACCGCAAACAGCGTCCGCGCGATGCGGTTGTCCAACCGTGAACGAACTTCCCAAATACCGTCACCCAAATTGTCAACCAGCGGCTTCCCGACCGGCCACGCATATTGTACCGTCAGAATGTCTGTGCCGATGACCTTGCAGTCTTCTTTCGGCAGATCCTTCAGCCATTCCCGCACCGGCTCATTGCCCGTCTCCGTCTTGAAAAAGACGACTTTGAGCGGGCGTTCAGCTTTCATCCGTAAAGCAGTGTATCAAAAATGGTACATTTGTCAATCTGGAAAATATTCCTATAACCAATTGCCGGGAAGAAGATTGCGCCCCTCATTTCGTAAACGTCAGTCCCGCATAACCAAACGTTCAAATCGCGAAGTCGGTGTATTCGGGCTTCACGGCTTCGGTGGGCGGCAACAGCATCCCGGCACCGACGGTGGCATTCGTTCCCTCTTCAATCAAAATGAACGAGCCGGTGAGCCGGTTGGTGTTGTAGCCGTCATAGACAATCGGCTTGGCGGTTTTCAGGCGGACGATGCCGACGTCGTTCACCGCCAGGGCAGTGGGCGCGGCTTCCGGTTCAAAGGCGGTCATGTTGATGCGGCTTTCCAACTGGGTGACGACGGCCTGGACGGTTTGCGTGGCGTGCTTGAGGAAATATTTTTTGCCCGCCTGCAACGGGCGCTTGTGCATCCAGCAGATGTGCGCGTGCAAATCGGAGCTTTGCCCCGGCAGATTTTCCAGGCCCACAATCATATCGCCGCGGCTCACGTCAATGTCGTGTTCGAGGCAAAGCGTTACCGATTGCGGGCAGAACGCTTCTTCGAGCGGGCCGTCATAAGTCCAGATGTCCTTCACGGTGGTCTTGATGCCGGCGGGCAGCACGGCCACGGTCTGGCCTTTGCGCACGATGCCGCTGGCGATTTGTCCGCTCAGTCCGCGAAAGTCGTGCAGGTGCGGGTCGGTCGGGTTGTTCGGGCGGTTCACCCATTGCACCGGAAAACGCAGCGCGCTGAGGTTCCAGTCGCTGGCGATGTGAACAGTTTCCAGATGCGCGAGCATGGGCGGGCCTTCATACCACGGCGTGAGCTTGGACGGCTCGACGACGTTGTCTCCGTTGAGCGCACTGATGGGGATGAATTTCACGTCGCGGAACACGTCGAGCTTGGGGATGAAATCCTCGAATTCATCGCGGATTTCCAAAAATCGTTCCTTGTTCCAATCCACCAAATCCATCTTGTTCACCGCGATGACCAGGTGCGGAATGCCGAGGAGCGCGGCGATGTAAGTATGGCGGCGGCTTTGCTCGATCACGCCCTGCCGCGCGTCCACGAGCACGATGGCCAGGTTCGCGGTGGAGGCGCCGGTGACCATGTTGCGGGTGTATTGCACGTGCCCCGGCGTGTCGGCGACGATGAACTTGCGCTTGGGTGTGGCGAAGTAGCGATAGGCGACGTCAATGGTGATGCCCTGTTCGCGTTCGGCGCGGAGGCCGTCGGTGAGATTGGCCAGGTTGATCTGGCCGCCGCCGGTGATGTCGGCGGAACGTTCGAGCGCCTCAAGCTGGTCCTCCATGAGATTCTTGGAATCGTACAGCAGCCGGCCGATGAGCGTGGACTTGCCGTCGTCCACCGAGCCGCAGGTGTTGAGTCGCAGAATTTCAATTGGATGTTGGGTGTGGGGCATTGGTACGAGTTGGAAATCCGTTATTTCATGTGGCTTACCAGCTTCCCCTTCTTCGCCGCCTGCGTCAGCGCAAGATAATTTTCATTCGTGACGACTTTGCGTCCGCTTTTCGTTTCCAGTTCACGGCGGGCGTTGCCGGCCACTTTGCCGCCGGCGTGCGCGGCCTGCTGGTTTTGCGGGAAGCCTTGCGTATCGCGGTTGCGGGCGATTTCGGTCGTGGCCGCTTCGCCGAGCATCGAAAAGATGAGTTCCAAATCGCTCATGTGGTCGCGGAGATTCTCGCGTTTGAGCCGCTTAAACTCGGCGTATTCCGCCGGCGTCAGGCCGAATGTGGCCTTGGAAATTTCAGCGGTGAGGATGGCATATTCGCGCTGTTCCCGCACGCCGCGTTTCTTCCATTCGTCAGTCAGTTCGTCGCGAATGGCGATGGAGCGCATCCGCTTTTCGATCCAGTCGTCGGAATAGCCCTTGGCTTGGTAGATGGCGCGGGTGCGTTTGGTGGCGAGTTCCGGGTCTTCAATCTCCTGAATGCGCTCGTAGCCGACGCGCGCGAGCCAGCGTTTGAACGGTTCGGCCTTGGGGCTGGGAATGGATTGGATGAGGCGGAAAAGGCCTTCGGTGTTCCAGCATTGCAGCATCTGGCGTCCGCCTGCCGTGTCGAATTCGAGGCCAAGGGGGGGACAAGTTGTCCCCCCCCTTTGAAAGCCTCGCTCAAAGAGGGGTCGCGCTTGCGTAGTTTCTTTAGGTAGTCAGACGAATCAACTGAATCGGTCAATACCGCTACGACATCCGTGATGACAAACCACCACGCATTATTATGAATGACGCGACGAACTTCCTTCCGCTGAAATAGCGCAATGCGCTTTTCGGGATTGGATTCAAGCTCGCTCATATCGCAAATGGTTTAGAAATATCCCGCTTTCTTTCTGTCTTCCATCGCGGCTTCACCGGCCTTGTCGTCGGCACGGGAGCCGCGCTCGGTCACGCGCGCGGCGGCAATTTCGGCGATGATGTCGTCCACGGAGTCCGCCGGCGACTCGACCATGCCGGTGCTGATGATGTCGCCGATGGTTCGGACGCGGACGACCAGTTCCTGCACCTGTTCCTTTTCCCGGGGTGGCAGCAAATCCGTGAGAGGCAGCCACTGGTTGTTGCGGCGGACGCATTTGCGCGTGTGGCTGAAATAAATGGCCGGCACCTCCAGTTTTTCGCGTTTGATGAATTCCCACACGTCCATCTCCGTCCAGTTGGAGAGCGGGAAGACGCGCATGTTTTCGCCCGGGTTCACGCGGGGATTGTAAAGATTCCAGATTTCCGGCCGCTGGCCTTTCGGGTCCCACTGGCCGAAGCTGTCGCGGAAGCTGAAGAACCGCTCCTTCGACCGGGCTTTTTCCTCGTCGCGCCGCGCGCCGCCGATGGCGCAATCAAATTGAAACTCCTCAATCGCAGCCAGCAGGGCGGGAATTTGCAGTTTGTTGCGGCTGATTTCGCCGGGCGCGGGATGGGCCAGCCCTTTGGCGATGGCGTCCTCGACGGTGCGGACGATCAGCTTCGCGCCAAGTTGTTTTGCGCGCCGGTCGCGGAATTCAATCAACTCCGGAAATTCGTGGCCGGTTTCGATGTTGAGAAACGGCATCGGAATGTCCGACGGCCGGAACGCCTTCTCGGCGAGGCGCAGCAGGCAGATGGAATCCTTGCCGCCGGAGAAGAGCAGGGCGGGGCGCTCGAATTCCGCGGCGACTTCACGCATGATGTGAATCGCCTCGGTTTCCAGATACTGCAAATGATCAAGATGGTACGAACTCATGAAAAGGGGATGGCGTCTTGGATCTGGCGTCTAGGCTCTCGGATTTGGGGTCTGGCGGTTTTCATCGGTCGTTCAATGAGCGAATCAGGCCGCTGATGAGTTTGCCCGATTGGATGCAAAGTTTCTGGAGATTGGTTTGTTCAGTCACAGATATAAATTTGTTGTCGAGCAATGGATAGCTCATGGAGCGGACTTCGCCGCACGACCTGCGGGCTATATTATACGCCTGGCGCTTTTCCGCAACGTGCAGACTTTCCCAACCTTCCGCGATATTGTTCATCACGGAAATCGCCGCGCGCTGAAGCTGGTCGCGCAATCCAAAATCGCGGCATAACGGCTCGCGCCGGCAAAATGAATAGACTTCATTCACCAGCACCCGTGCCGATTTCCACGCCTCCGAATTTTCAAAAGGTTCGCCCATAAGATTAATCCAGTTTACCGATACCAGCGCCCAGACGCCAGACCCCAGAACCTAGACGCCAGACCCCAGAGCCTGCGAACCCCAGTTCGCGTGCAGGCCGCACTCGCGCTTGTCGTCGGCCTTGGCCGGATCGAAATAATCCCATTCGTTGGGCAGATGGTGCTGCTTCAAATAGGCTTCCATGTCCGCGTCGCTCAAATAAAAAACCGGGCTGACCTTGAGCGCGCCGAAATTTTTGTCCTCGGAAACGATGTCCAAACCGGCGCGGTTCGGGTTTTGCACCTTGCGCAAGGCGGTGAGCCAGACGGCCGGCGCCAGTTCCTTCATGCCGCGCTGAAACGGTTCGAGTTTCATCACGGCGCTGAACTGTTTCAGGCCTTCCTCGTCATCCGTGGTCGGGATCGGGCCGTAAATGGCATCGCGGTGCGCGGCGGAAATCTTTGGCAGATACGCCTTGAGGTTCAGCTTGAGCCGTTTTTTCAAATCTTCCGCGTGCCGGTAGGTTGCGGGACGATTGTAGCCATGATCCACCCATAGAACCGGGATGTCCGGTTGTATTTGGACGCAAAGATGTAAAATGACGGCTTCGTAAGGGCGGAAATTTGTGGAGACGATGGCGCGGCCATTGGCTTGGGCGATGGCCCAGCGGACAATTTCGAGCGGCGATTGGTTTCGCAACTCGGCGTTAACCTTGGTAATTTGTTCCGCGGTCATCCTCAGCTTTTCAAATTGAAAATCCCGTCACCGGTTCCTTGAGCAGCACCCGGTCGCACCAGTCGCCAAAGCGTTCGTGGTTGAAACGTTCATTAAAGTAACGGATCAGCACCGGGCGCAGTTCGCTTTCGATTTCCGCCTCCTTGACGGTTTCCTTCCAGAGTTGATTGAGCCGCGTGCCGGCAACGTCGCCGCCGAGCCAGACCTGGTAACGCCCCGGCGCTTTTCCGACAAATGCGAGCTCCGCCGTGTAAGGCCGCGAGCAGCCGTTCGGGCAGCCGGTGGAGCGGATGATGATTTCCTCGCCGCCGAGGCCGAGGTCGCCGCAGAGTTTTTCGATGCGATCAATCAACCCTGGCAACATCCGCTCGGATTCGGCGAGCGCCAGACCGCAGGTGGGCAGGGCAGGGCAGGCCATCGAAGCCGCGTGCAGCGCGGTGGCCTGGTTTTCCACTTTTACGCCGTGTTCGGCAAGCAGCGCATTAATACTCACTTTGTCGGTTTCAGCAATTTTTGCCAGGATGACGTTTTGATTCGCGGACAAACGAAATTCGATTTCGGGGAATTTTTCCGCGACCAGCCGCAGCGCAGTTTTCAGCCGGTGGCCTTCCGCGTCCTTGATGCGTCCGGTTTCGACGAACAAGGTCAGAAACCATTTGCCGTCCACCGCCTGACGCCAGCCGTAAAGGTCGCCGGTGCTGGTGAACTTGAAAGGCCGGGCTGGTTCAAGCTTGAAGCCGGCGCGTTTTTCAATCTCGGCGCGCGTCCAGTCCGCGCCGCGTTCCGCCACGATGTATTTCAGGCGGGCATGCTTGCGGTCGGTGCGGTCGCCGAAATCACGGTGGATCGTGAGCACGGCCTTCGCGATTTCGACAAGTTTTTCCGGTTTGAAAAAGCCGATGACATCCGCCAGTCGCGGGTAGGTGGCGGCATTGCCATGGCTACGGCCCATGCCGCCGCCAACGGCGAGGTTGTAGCCGGCAAGCCGGTCGTTTTCGACGAGGGCGATGAGGCCGAGGCAATTCGTAAAAATGTCCTGGTCATTCACCGGCGGAATGGCGAACGCGATCTTGAATTTGCGCGGCAGATACGTTTTGCCGTAAAGCGGGTCCGTGAAATTTTTATTCTCGGGCTTTTCGAGATCGAGCTGTTCGCCGTCAATCCAGATGGAGTGATAGGCCCCGGTTTGCGGCGCGAGCGCCAGGGCGACCTTTTTGGAATCGGCATAGACCTGTTCGCGCGCCTGCGTGTAGGCGGGCGTGGGCGGGGCAAGCACATTGCGGTTCACGTCGCCGCACGCGGCGAGCGTGGAGAGCAGCGATTCGTTGATGGTCTTGATGACCGCGCGCAAGTTGGACTTGAGGATGCCATGAAACTGGATGGTCTGGCGCGTGGTGACGCGCAGCGTATTATTGCCGTAGCGGGCTGACAAATTGTCGAACACGTGCCATTGATTGGCCGTCATCACGCCGCCGGGAATGCGGCTGCGGACCATCATGATGTACTTCTTGCCGGTCTTGCGCAGGTCGCGGTCATCCTGCTGGTAGGAACCGTGAAACTTCAGGAACTGGTTGTCATCCTCGGAAAAATGATCGGCGCCCGCGTCATTCAACGTCGCGGCAATGGTGCCGGCGAGCGTCGGTATCGCGTCCTTGATTGCTTCGTTGTGTGTCAATTTGACTGGCGCTTCAATGCTCATAACCGAAAAATCATTATAATCGGAACTGTTGTTCTGTTCAAGTGTGGCTTGTGAATTCAGTTGGAACTGTAGCCTCGGCCGTCTCGATCCCCGATGCGGGATGCCGGGAGACATTACAGCAGATGATGTGAAATGCAACCACAGCCCGGAATTTCAAGCCGCCGGCACAAATCGCTGAAGTCCCAGCGTCGCGCCGAACAAAATCAAAAACGTGTAGCTCAACCAATGCGGACATAACGGCGCGACCGCCAGCCAGTCCACGAAAACGATTCCCGCCAGCAGGCCCGACACAATGTGCCCGGCATTGACTTCACCCGCCTGAAAAATCGTCCGCACCCAAAGCGCGATCCACAGTGCGAGCACGAGCGACAACCACATGGCTGGGACGCGATATTCCGCCGAGTTGATCAGCATGGCGAAAAAGATCGGCGCCGCCAGCAGTGCCAATGGCCAATAAGAAACCCGCCCGCGGGAACTTTCGTGCTGTGCCAGGTAACCCCGTCCGGCCACATACAAAGCCAGCGCGACGCCGCACCAAACCGGCCCGCCGTTGACGCCCGCCGCGCCGGCTGAACCGGCGATGACATACACCCAGAACCGGCACAAGCCCATCAGCCAGGGCGACGCGGTGACAACCTTGTGCGTCGCGTCGTAAATGATGATGCACAGGAGCAGCGCCAGCGTGAGCGCTCCGGTCGTTTTGCTCACCGCGGTCAAACACAACGCGCCCAGACCGAGCCACACCAGTCCCCAGCGCCAGACGGCGGGCAAAGAAATCGCACCCGACGGTATTGGCCGTTCCGCGCGCCGTTGGCGGTCGAAATCCGCGTCAAAGGCGTCGTTCAAAAACATTCCGCCGGTATAAAGCGCGCTGACGCCCAGAAACAGCAGCGGCAATTTCGCAAAATTTCCGCCACCGCCCAGCCACCAGCCGGCCAGACAATTCGACCAGACCGTTGGCAAATGCGATACCCGACTCAAAGCCAGCAACGCGCGCAGCGGCCGCAGTTTGGCGCCGGACGGGTGCAAAGACTTTAGTTGTGCTGCATCCATGCGGCAAAAGATGAAGCGAAATGAAGGTTTGGCAAGGCATAAACTAGCGTTGACACATTGGGAGCAAATGTTTAACTTGAAGGCAAAGCTGAAAACCAAGCCATGTTTATTCGCATCAGTTTGATTGTGGCCATCGCTGCGGCATTGTTCGTAAGCGGGTGGAATATTGTTAAAGTGCGGGAAAAAATCACCACGCTGATTACTCAGCGGGATGATGAACGCGGCAAAAAGGTGGAAGCCCTGTCCAATCTCTCCAAAGCGAAAACCGACTTGACGAAGTCACAGGACGCGCTCAAGCAGGCCACCCAGGAAATGGCTGATGCGAAGTCCGAGCGCGACAAGGCGGTCGTCACCGCCACGGCGCAGACCAAGCGCGCTGACGATTTGTCCGACAAACTCACCAAGACCACACAGGACCGTGACCAGGCGCAGACGGAATTGGGTGCTTACAAGGCCACCGGCATCCCTGCGGATCAAGTCGGCAAGCTCAGCCGTCTGCTGAAAGAATCACAAGAGACAGTCGAAATCGTTAACGAAGAAAAAATGGTGTTGCAACGCGCCAAGACCCGGGTGGAAGCCCGCCTCGCCAAATATGAAGGTCCGGACCCGACCATCCGATTGCGCGCCGATCTCAGGGGCAAAATTGTGGAGGTTGATCCGAAATGGGATTTTGTCGTGCTGAACATCGGCCTGGATCAGGGGGTTCTCGAAGATGGTGAACTTTTAGTCAGCCGGGAAGGCAAGCTGGTTGCCAAAGTTGTCGTGCGCAGCGTCGAGAAAAACCGCTGCATCGCCAATGTCGTGCCGGGTTGGAAACTCGGCGAAGTGATTGAAGGCGATGAGGTCAGCCCCGCGCATCCGGCCTCCTGACATGAGATGCCGCGTTGCGAGATGGTTCCTGCTCCTGTTGCTTGGTGGTATGCTCGTCGGTGTCAGTGGTTGCGAGACCAACGAGCCGGAAAATGATTCAGTCCGCCCGTGGAACACGCCGCAAGGCTGGGAAGGCAGCATGCCCATGATGAACCAGCAGCACCAGTAATCGCACCGCCCTTCAACCCGCAATTTCCACACAGCGTGTCGGCGTCAAAATAAAATTCAGGCGAATGTCCCGCGGACCGGCCGGAATTTCCTCCACCATTTGTTCATCAAAAGCAATTCCGCATTTGATGCCGTCCACATCGGCCAGCAAACGATCGTAAAATCCCCGGCCGCGGCCCAGCCTGCGCCCCTGCCAATCGAACGCGATGCCGGGGACCAGCACCAAATTCAGCCGGTTCAGCGGAATCTCAACGCAACTGACGCCCGGCTCGCGAATGCCGAATTGCCCGGTCACAATGCCGCTCCGCGGATTTTTCACCCGGCCCGCGACGTAACTGTTGCTTGCCGAATCAAAGCGGGGCAGGGCGGCAATTTTCCCGCCGGCCAATGTCTCTTCCAGCAGCGGCCAGATGTCCGGCTCCGCCGGCAGCGGCGCGAAAAACAAAACCGATCCGGCGTTTTTCCAGATGGCCTGTTCCTTGAGCCGGTCGCGGATTTGTGCGGACATCGTGTTGCGCGCCGCCGGGGAAATTTTTTGCAGCGCGCCGTGAATCTGTTTCCGCAGCGCGACTTTGGCCGCTTGAATATCGGGTTGCATTTTCAGGGCGTAAAATAACCACGGATGAATCCTGCAACTTCGCGCGCGGATGACGAAGTTTTGGACTGCGGTGGCAGAGCGTAGCGGCGACACCGCTTTCCGTGCGACCGGTTGCGTCCAAAAGCGGCGTGGCGCTTCGCTTCCCGCCGCAGTCCAAAATCCGTGGTTGCGGCGCAAGCCGCGTTTAGTTTATCTGTGTTCATCCGTGGTCAAGGTTTGTTTTTGATCTTGGTAAATTCCGCACGCCATTTTTCGACCCGCTCCTTGATTTTCTTTTCCACGCCCTGCTCGGTCGGCTCGTAATAATGCTTGTCCGCGCCAAGATAATCCTGCGCGACGAAATGTTCGGGATGGTCGTGCGCGTATTCGTAGCCTTTGCCATGACCCAGCCGTTCGGCGCCCGTATAATGCGTGTCGCGCAAATGTTCCGGCACCGGCAGCGTGCGGCCCGAGCGGACGTCTGCGAGCGCGGCGTCAATCGCCAGGTAGGCGCTGTTGCTCTTGTTGGCGGTGGCAATATAAACCGTCGCTTCGGCCAGCGGAATCCGCGCTTCCGGCCAGCCCACAAATTCCGACACCTGCAGCGCCGTATTGGCCAGCACCAGCGCCATCGGGTCCGCCAGCCCCACGTCTTCCGCCGCGCAAATCACAATCCGCCGCGCAATGAAACGCGGGTCTTCGCCGGCGTGAATCATTTTTGCCAGCCAGTACAGCGCCGCGTCCGGGTCGCTCCCGCGCATGGATTTGATGAACGCGGAAATCGTGTCGTAATGCGCGTCTTCGTCGTCGTACACCACGGACTTTTTCTGGATGCTTTGTTCGGCGGTGGCCAGGTCGAGGTGAATCGCGCCGTTTTTTTGCGGCGAAGTGGTGAGCGCGGCGATTTCCAGTGCGTTCAGGGCCTTGCGCGCGTCGCCGTCGGCCATTTTTGCGAGATGGCGCAACGCATCCTCCTCGGCCTTGATTTTCATGTAGCCTAGTCCGCGTTCAACGTCTGCCAGCGCGCGTTGCAGGAGCGCGAAAAGCTCGGTCTCCGTCAGCGGGCGCAGCTCAAAAATTTGCGAGCGCGAAACCAGCGGCGAGTTGACGAAGAAAAACGGGTTGTGCGTGGTGGCGCCGATGAGCCGCACAACGCCGCTCTCGACATCCGGCAGCAACACGTCCTGCTGCGCCTTGTTGAAGCGATGGATTTCGTCAATGAACAGGATGGTCGGCTGGCCGGTGTTTTCGAGGCGATTGGCGGCGGCGGCCAGTACGCGGCGCATGTCGGCGACGTTGGATTCCACGCCGCTGAGCCGCTCGAATTTGCTTTTGGTCTGGCGCGCGATGATTTGGGCGAGCGACGTTTTGCCCGTGCCGGGCGGCCCGAAGAAGATCAGCGATTGGATGCGGTCGGCTTCGATGGCGCGGCGGAGCAACTGGCCGGGGCCGAGGATGTGGGTCTGGCCGGCGAACTCATCGAGGCTCCGTGGTCGCATGCGCGCGGCCAGCGGCTGATGGCGGTAAGCTTCCGGCGTGGCCGAAGCGCGCGGCTTCGGTTCAGCCGGAGTTGCAAACAAATCGTCGCGCGCCATGAGTTAAAATTAACAGTTGGCGGAAGATTTGCCCAAAACAAAAAAGCCCGCCGACCGGCGGGCCTTGATTCCCCATTTTAAAATAAAAACCCCACCCTTGCCGTGTGCGACATGATCCTTTGAACATGTTTTACAACATGCGGAACCCGCCGGGCTGCTTTCGACTTCCAGTGAAGGCATGTCGGCCACAGTCACAGATTGGCTCCATTGATCGTTTTACTACGGTTCAAGGATTTGCTGCGAATCACGAACAGGGCAGGGCAAATCCGGTTAAACTTTCCAAAGAGCAACGCGCGAATCTCAACTCACGCTTTCCGACTATTACATCGCCCCGGGCGGGCATTTTCTCAAGAAATATTTTTTGGAAAATCATTTACGGCGCTCTTGACAAACGCAAAAATGGATTTTCAAAAAATGCCGATTTCGCCTATTCCACTTCCACCGTCACCACGCCCAGGATTTTTGTTTCCCGGCGTTGCAACAGGCGGCCCAGCGGTCCCAGCGTCTGCCGGTAGGCAGCTGCCGCCAGTGCCGCGAACAGAACCGAAAAAATGAGATTGACCGGCACCGCGTCCGGCCAGCCGGACAGCCGCCACAACAACCCTGCCAGTGGCGGCACGAACACGGGCGCCATGACTGCGGGGAAAAGCAGCTGGCAGAGAAACATCATCAACATCGCCAGGCCGGGCATCTTGGTCGGCTTCATCGAACCGGGCTGGATGCGGTAGGGCACGAGGATGGAAAGCAGATTGCCGCCCAGACCGGCAATCAACAGCAGGGCGACCAGTTGAAATAATGTTGCGATGACATCGAGCAATGACAGTTGCAACCGCACGGCAGTCAGTGTGAGCAACAGGATGCCGAAGAGGGCGCTGGCGGGCAGACCCGCGAGGTTTTTGCCGAGCAGGATGAGTCGCCGATCTGCGGGAGAAAGGATCAGGGCGCGGAAGCCGTCCCGGTCAAAACCAAACTGGTTCACGAAAAAGCGGACGAGCATGAACATGGAGAACACGATTGAACCGGTTGCCAGGAATGGCTTCGCCGTGTCCGGGAAATGGGGCGGCGAGCGGAGGAAGAACATCACGCCGAAAATCACCGTCACCAAAAACGAGCTTCCGAATGCAATTTTCACCTCGGGAGCCCGGAGCATTGAGCGGAACGTGGCCAGCGCCAGCGCAGCGGCCTGCTCCGGCACGGCCGGAAGCTGAAGTTCCAGAAAACGGCTGCCGCCTTTGGCCGGGGCGACAATCGCGGTGGCGGTGGCGGCCGGTTTGATTCGCGCCGGAGCTTTCCCGCCGGTTTCGCCGTAATAAAAGCTCACCGTGCTGCGATACGCCCGACGCAACCCGAGTGCGCCAATGCCGAGACAACCAAGCGTCCCAAGTAACGCGGGCAGCACGCGCCCCTCGGCCAGTCCCTGTGCGCCCAGCGGCAACCAGAGCGGGGGGATGAACTTCCGCGCGGCGAGCAGTTGATTGAGTTTTTCCTGTTCGGCAATGCGGCGCGCGTCCTGGTCAGCGGCGGACTGTCGGCCGGGATGAAAGTCGTCCCGATGGAGGACGTTGAAATAAAGGTTCGGTCCCTGGCTGAGCAAAATGAAGGTGAAGGTGATGCCCATGATGACCGTGCGGCGGCGGCGCGGATTGCTCATCAGCGTTGCCAGCCAGCCGCGCAGACAATACGTCCACGCCGTGATCATGAAGACCATGCTCAATGCGAGGGGAACCAGCAAAACCATTTCCGGCCCGCGCGCGAACACGAGTCCGAGGCCCAGCCCCAGCATGATGGGAACGGCCACGATGATGCTCAACGCAAAGTGCGACACGAGGTAATTGACGACAAACATCTGGCCCAGCGCGACCGGCAGGTGCAGGAGACGTTGCAAATCGATGGTCTCGGAGCGTTGCAATTCGGTGAGCAGGCCAATCATCCAGAAGAAAAGGAACCCGACGGTGACGCCAAACCAGATGGCCATGATGATTTTCGGTGAAACGTCACCCAATCCCAACACCGCGCCGAGCAAGGCGCCCACGAAGCACAATCCGCCCATGGCGACCGCACCCAGGCCGACGAGCACGGCGATAACCGCGCCCAGGCCGCCGCTGCGCGCCCACTGATTGCGCGTGAGCCGCCAGCGCAGCCAGAGGACGGTCTTGAGTTGCTCCCAATTCATTCAACCCTCCAGCCAGCTCAACTTCTGGACCTCGTGGCCGTCGGTGCCCACCACCGCGAGAAATTTGTCTTCCAGGGAACCGTCCCGGTGCAACTCCTCCATCGTGCCCTGGTGTACGAGCCTGCCTTGCGCAATGATGCCGACATCCGAGCAAAGTTTCTCGACGATTTCCAGCACGTGCGAGGTCAGAAAAACCGTTGCGCCGCGCCCGACACACTGCTTGAGCGTGTCGCGCAACACCCGCGACGCCACCGCGTCCACGCCTTCGAATGGTTCGTCGAGGAACAGGAGGTCGGGATTGGGAATCAACGCGGCGGCCAGGGCGAGTTTCTTCTTCATGCCATGCGAGAATTCGAGCGTGAGCTTCTTCTCCTCGTGCGCCAGGTCCATCATGGCGAGCAGCTCGGTGCAGCGTTCGCGCACCGTATCGCGCGGCAGCAGATACATGCGGCCGATGAAGGTGAGGTATTCGCGCGCCGTCAGGTTGTCGAACAGCGCGAGGTTCTCCGGCACCACGCCAATGCGGCGTTTTACTTCCAACGCGCGCCGCGGATCGCCCGTGTCCTCGCCGAGGATGCGCATCGTGCCACCACTCGGGGCGAGGAGGCCGGTGAGCATCTTGATGGTGGTGGATTTGCCCGCGCCGTTGGGACCAAGAAAACCGTAAAAGCGGCCGGACTCGACGTGGAGGTTCAGTTCATTGACCGCGCGAAATTTCCCGAAATCGCGCGTCAGGTTGGAGGTCTCGATGGCGATATTCATGGGCTGGCAATGGCCGGGAAATTAGTGGCCGCGGTTGGTTGGAGCAATTACAATTTCCATCGCTGTTTCCACCCGGGCGCATAAAAACTAACACCGGCCTTGATCGGGACGTAGTGGCTGATCTCTCAGCCTGATTCTGTTGAACAACAAAGAAACCAAGCGGTGAAAGGTAAAATCACTTTCCGAGATACTTTGACGGGTTGCGGATCCGGTCGAGCCGCTCGGCTTCATGTTCGTTTCGAACCGCCAGCAGCCGCCTTTGACTGGCAGCATTCGCGATGGTTTGGGGAAGGCACCAGACCTGTTTGACCAGTTGGAGGAAGGTCAGGCAAATGAGCTTTAGTGTGTACATAAGGCGGTATCACCCGTTCAGTGGTCGGTATAGAACAGGGTGCAGAAAATGATGATGGATGATTCCTCCGTTCGGGGCATGGCATTCGGCTCGGCGGGCGTGACCAGGGTGCTCAGGTGCGTGGACGCCAACTTCAGGTCCGGGTGTTGCGAGAGGAACTCGTTGATCTGTTCTTCCAGGGCCGTTGCCGGCGACTTGCCGGAGGGCAGCTTATGGAGAGTAATTTCGAATATTTTTGCTTTCATACCGGCATCTGCTTCGACTCCGACCGTCAAACCCGCTTGGGGTTTACCACCAGCAACACGATTCCGCCGACGAGCGCAAACGCTCCAACAACGGGCGGGATAAAGTGGTTGACGGTGGTCTCGATATGCATGCCGAGGAACTCGACCGGCTTTCCCGGAGTTGTGAAGGTGATGCCCGAGTAAGCGAGCACCACGATGCCGAGAGTGACCAGGAGGACTGCAACCATGGTTTTTGTATTCATATTGTTGCTTCAGTTTTTTTCTTCGGTTAACCGCTGCTTAATTCAGCCGCCGGCTCCCGGAGATGAGGCTGACGAGCACCATGACAATGGCAACTACCAACAGAATGTGAATGAACCCGCCCAGCGTGTAACTGCTTACGAGACCGAGCAGCCACAGAACGAGCAGCACCACCGCAATCGTGTATAACATAAGATTTTCCTTTTAGTTTGTTTTGTTCACTGCGGGCTGGCGCGCTTTCGCACCAGCCAACAGCAATCTATCAATTTAGTTGGTGGCCACAGGCACGGCGATGGTCATGTTGTTGATCACGCTGTTCACACCGTTGATGTCGGTGACGAGCTTGGTGACCAGGCTCTTTTCGGCGGCGTTTTTGGCAATGCCGCTCAAGGTAACAATGCCGTCCGTCGTTGACACTGTGGTGTGCAAGGCGCTGGTCGAGTGGTGCGACAGCAACGACGACTTGACTTCAGCCGTGATCGAGGCGTCATCAATTTTATCGCCGGTGGTTGCGACTGGCGTTACCGGAGTCTTGGCAATCGTCATGTCGTTCACTACCGCTTTGACATTGTCAATGTCCCTGGCGTATTCGGTGGTGAGTTCCTTTTGCGCCAGATTGCCGGCTTCACCGGTCAGGATGACGACGCCGTCTTTCACCTCCACGGTGGTGCCGGTGGCGCTCACATTTCGATGGAACAAGAGTGCGGTTTTCACCTTCAGGCCGATCCACGTATCCGAGTGTTCGGCGGGTTGCGCGCCGCTGACCACCAGTTGATTGTCCACGCTTATGACGCCGGGCAGACTCGCCACGGTGTCCTGAGCCAGGGACTTATCGGACGCTTTGGTCACCGTTCCGGTCAGGGTGACGACACCGTCTTTGGATTCAGTCTTGATGGAATCGTCCTTGAGGTAGGTTTTGAACACATACGACTTTGCGGCGGATGACTCGATGCGGCTGTCCGTATCGGAGGCGCGCAGCGACGGGCTGGTGACTAACAGGGCGCTCGTGGCTGCCAGAAGCGCGAGTGTGCAGGTTGAATTCATTTTCATTATGCTTTTACTTTCGGTTGTTGAGTTAATTGATGTTTTTGGTACGAGCGGCACAATACGTTGCGGGCCGGCCCTGCGCTATGGGGTGTAACCCTACCGTGCGAGCACGGCGGATTGGTTGCAGTTATGATTCAATTCGCAGACGGATCATTCGCTTCCTGACCATGATTTTCGCGCCATTGGTTTTTTGCTTCGTCTAAAATCGTGGTTTGATCCGGCGTCAGCAGAGGCTTGATTTGATTGACGGCTGTCTCTCGGTAGGGCCGGAGACCGGCCCAGACCTGTTGCAACTGTTTGCGCGCCGCCTCAATTTTTGTCGTGTCCTTTGATGCGCGCGCCTGCCGAATTGCCTCCTGGGCGGCGTCAATCCGGGGTTGGTTGGCTGTCTGGTATTGCCGGCAGGTATTGGCAAAGTCATCCTCGATTGGCTTCAGTTCGGTTCTCTGCTCGTCGGTGAGCTTCAACTTTTCCTTGAGCCCGGGCGGAAGGAGGGATCGTTCGCCCAAAGACCGGTCATTTTCAAGCGCCTTTTGATATTTCCAGGTTTGGGCGAGGTTATTGGTGCCGTTGGTGTTGGTATCTTGCGCCAGCAATGTGGGCGCGGCCAGCGCCAGCACACTGCTGATGGTGAGCAGGGTGAGTTTGGTTTTCATGTGTTTCCTAAATTTGGGCAGGCGTGTTTGCTTGCCTGATTGGCTGACACTAATTCAAGAAGCCGCGGGTGCGCTATGGGGTGTTACCCTACCGGAAGCTTTTTGATTTGGACGCACCCTGCGCGCCGCGCTGGCTTTCGGGCGGCGGCTCCAACGGTCAACAGTAGGGTTATACCCCATAGCGATGGGCCGGCCCAGGCCGTAACTTCAGCCGATATGACCGCACTCAAAATCATAGCCGGCCCTTTGTTTCTGGCGTTGGGTCTGGGGCTGTCAATGGCCGTCGTAGTCACCGGCATCACCGGTTGCGCCAGCGGTCCGTTTTCATCAAACCTCAACCAGTCTCCGACCGATTTCAAACCCACCTGGAGAGGCGATGACCATACTCCGCCGGTCTATACGTCTCCGACCGTCACTCCGGCAACCAACAATTTGGCGAATTCGCCTTCCGACTGATTGGCCGGCCATAAACCAACTGACAAATCAGTGAGCGGCCGGCTCGCCGCCTGCCGGCGCCGATCGGCCTGAGCTACGTCGCCACCGCGGCGCGACAGGCCGGGTTTTGTTCGCTGCTCGCAGAAGTTTTATACGTTTGCCATTCAAGATGGCGGTCCCGGCTTTCCAAGCTTGCCATTATCGGTCACATCATTGAATTTGTTGTCAGTGAATCCGGACACTTATGACGCGCTGATCATCGGTTGCGGGCCCGGCGGCAACAGTGCCGCTACATTTCTGGCGCAGGCGGGCAAACGCGTGCCGGAGCTGGAACAAGAGATTTTTCCGCGTTTTCACATCGGTGAATCGCTCCTGCCCTGCAACATGACCATCTTCCGCGAGATGGGGGTGCTGCCGGCGCTGCAAGCGGCGGGCTTCCCTGGAAAATTCGGCGCAAGGTTCGAGCTGGGCAAAGCCCCGCTTGGTTTCCGCCCGATTGTCATCGTGACCAAAGATACTCCAACAGGCTCGTCCCCAGGATGAAACCGCGCGTTGGGAACGCCGATTTGCGCCTTGGCGTGCTGCCGCTGCTATTGATGGCGGTCCTTGCTGCCGGCTGTCGTACCGGCCCGCCGCTGCCGCCCGCCGATTTTTCTGCGCCCGGCTGGCGCGTTCAGCAAGGCCAGGCGGTATGGAAACCTTCGTCCAACCGCCCCGAACTCGCCGGCGATCTGTTGCTCGCGACCAATGCGAATGGAAATTTCTTCGTCCAGTTCTCCAAAATGCCTTTCCCGCTGGCGACCGCGCAGATTTCCAGCGGGCAATGGCAGATTGAATACGGCGCGGACAAATTTTCGTGGCACGGGCGCGGCACGCCGCCGGATCGTTTCGCCTGGTTTCAACTGCCCCATGCACTTCTCGATACGCCCATCGGCATCAACTGGAAATTTACCCGTATAGAAGCCAATTCGTGGCGCCTGGAAAATCAGCGCACCGGCGAAACTTTGGAAGGGGAATTTTTCCCATGAACATCAGTTGGAGTTCAAGCGTCAGCTTGTTCCGGGACATGCTAAAGCGTGAACTCCAACGCCGCTCCATTGGAACAGGAGTTTTACCATGAACCGCCGCTGGTTTCACTGGTGGTGGCTCGCGTTGCTCGTTCCGATCATCGCCGGGCTGGCGCGGCTGCACTTTGACGCCGAGATGCTCGACTTGCTGCCAACGAATGTTCCCGCCGTTCAAGGCCTTAAAATTTACCAACAACACTTCGCCAACGCGCGCGAACTCCTCATCACCGTCCGCGCGCCGGATCGGGAGACCGCCGAACAAGCGGCGAAATCCATCGCCAAATGCCTGCAAGGCGAAACCAATCTGGTTGCCGCTGCCATCTGGCAGCCGCCCTGGCTCGAACATCCCGAACAAACCGCCGAACTCATCGCTTTTCTCTGGCTCAATCAGCCGCCGGAGACCTTTGCCCATCTGGCCGCGCAACTTTCGGAAACGAATCTTGCCACGGTTCTCGCCACGACCCGCGACCAGCTGGCCACCACGCTTTCACCCGATGAAATTGCCCGGCTGAGTTACGACCCGTTCGGCCTGACGCGATTGCCCGAAAATGTCGCCGGGACGGTTTCCGGTTTTGGGCAGGGACAGGAATTGTTTGCCTCCGCCGATGGCCGGTTCCGGATCATCTTCGTCACGGCCCGCAGCGCATTGAACGGCTACCGCGAATGCACCAGCTGGTTCAACGCGGTGAAAAACGTCATTCAGGCCGCGTTGCCACCTGCGAATGAAATAAAAATCGGCTATACCGGCCGGCCCGCGTTCGTCGCGGAAATTTCCGGCAGCATGCAACATGACATGAAGCTGTCCGTCGGCGGCACAGCCTTGATCATTGCAATTCTTTTTTGGTGCACCCATCGGCGCATCAAGCCGATGCTCTGGCTGCTGACGCTTCTGGCATTGATTCTGGCGGCGACCCTTGCCATCGGCGGTCTGATTTTTGGCGCGGTCAACATCATCAGCATGGGCTTCGCGGCCATCCTGCTCGGTCTCGCGGTGGACTACGCCGTTGTGCATTATCAGGAGGCGCTCGCGCATCCGGACCGGTCCATTCCCGAAGTCCGCCGCGCCATTGCGCCCAGCATTTTCTGGGCGGCGGTCACCACCATTTCCGCATTTCTCGTTCTGAACTTTGGCGGCCTGCCCGGCCTTGCCCAACTCGGCTCACTCGTCGGCATCGGCGTCGCGCTTTCGGCCGGTGTGATGATTTTCGCGTTTCTGCCGCCGTTGTTTCCGAACCGGATGCGGCTTGAAACTGGTAGGGACGCGCTGCCGCGCGTCCAGGCCAACCGGCAGGTCGGCCCTGCCGAAAATGGCGGGAATAGCTTCGCCATAACCGTTCCCACGCTTCGCCCAAAAATTGTCTTCGCGGTCACGGCCATTTTGATTTTGCTCTGCGCCGCAATTTTATTTTCCGGCCTCCCTAAAATGGACACGAGTGCGAATGCCCTGCGACCGCGCGACAGCCAGGCTTATACGACGCTCGATGCGATCGAAACCAACCTGGGGCAAAAACGCGAGCCGCTCTGGCTGGTCGTTTCCGGCCGCGACGAAAGCGAAGTCGCCAAAAAACTCGACGCCGTTTTGCCGGCACTTAACGCCGCGGTTTCCAATCAAACCCTCTCTGGGTTCACGCTGCCAACCGCATTGTGGCCACGGCCCGAATTTCAATCGGCCAATCGTGTGAACGCTCAACGGCTCGTTGCCGAAGGTGAGGTCTTGCGTGCCGCCGCTTTGACCGATGGCTTTTCCGAGGATGCTCTCGGTCTGGCCAAAGGCATTTTTGAGACCTGGCAGCACGCCGCCGCGACCACGAACGTGTTCTGGCCGACGAATCCGCTTTGCTCGTGGATTTTTGAAAAACTGGCGGTGCGCGAACCGCAAAACCTTTTCGCCGTCGGCTTCCTTTTCCCGTCAACGAACGCCACTTCGTTCGTGCAACTCGATGCCCAATTGCCGCGCGATGGCGTCTGGCTTTCCGGCTGGGATTTGCTTGGCGGAACGGTCCTGGCGGCCGTCAAAAAGAATCTATGGAAGCTGTTGTTGCCAATGGCTGGCCTCATTTTGATTTCTCTCTGGCTGGCTTTCCGGCGATTCACCGAGCTTTTTTTCAGCCTCGGCATTCTGTTGTTGAGCGGATGTTGCCTGCTCGCCATGATGAAAATTTGCAGCTGGCAATGGAATCTGCTCAACCTCATGGCCTTGCCACTGATTCTCGGCACGGGCGTGGACTACAGCATTTTCATGCAGCTCACGTTGCGCCGTTGTCACGGTGATCTGCCGCTGGCGCATCGCTCGGTCGGTCGGGCATTGCTGCTCTGCGGTGGCACGGCGATTGCCGGTTTCGGTTCGCTCGGTCTGTCGAGCAACGTAGGCATGTCGAGCCTTGGCCGGGTCTGCGCCGTCGGCATCGGGGGCAATATGTTGATTTCGGTTTTCCTGCTGCCGGTCTGGTGGAAACAGGTCCTGGGCCGGGGAGAAGTGAAACCCTGGGCGGGAAAAGTTTCCGGGCCGTCGCATTTTTACGGCGCGTTCATCTGGCGGATTGGCCTGACGCTCGGCCGTTTTATTCCCGCGCCGGTTTTTGCGTTTTTTGCCCGGCTGATCGCCTCAATCTACTGGCAATTGGCCGTACGCCGGCGTGAAATCGTGATTCAAAATCTGCTGCCCGTTTTGAATGACCGCCAGCTGGCCACGCGGGCCGCGCGCGAATTGTTCGCGGAATTCATGATTAAGATCACCGACCTGTGGTGCTATGAATGTGGCGGGGCATTGGGCCGCTGGCAGGGCGACTGGAACGGCTGGAACCATTTCGCCACCGCCCACGAGCGCGGCAAGGGCGTGCTGCTCGTCACGCCGCACTTGGGCAATTGGGAATTCGGGGGTGAGTTTCTCGTCCAGCATGGCTGTAAACTGATCGTGCTCACGCAGCCCGAACCCGACCCGCGCCTGACGGAAATGCGCCAGAATTCCCGCAGGCTGCGGGGCATCGAAACCCTGGTCGTTGGTGACGACATGTTCGCGTTTGTCGAAATCATCAGGCGATTGCAGGAAGGCGCGACCGTGGCTCTGCTCGTGGATCGCCCGCCCGCGCCGACGGCAGTGAGTGTCGAGCTGTTCGGCAGATCGTTTCTTGCCTCCAAGGCAGTGGCCGAACTCGCGCGGGCTTCCGGCAGCGCGATTGTTCCGACCTACATCGTCCGTCAGGGTGACCATTATTACGCGAACATGCTGCCGGAAATCGTCTATGATCGCGCGGCCATCGGCAACCGTGAAGCCCGTGTCCGTTTGACGCAGGAAATCCTGCGTGCGTTCGAGCCGGCCATCCGGCAGCATCTGACGCAATGGTTTCACTTCGTCCCGATTTGGCCGGAGGAAAAACCGAAATGAAAATGCTCCGACAACTCCTTGTTGCGCTCGGAATCTTTTCCGCGCTGCAAAACGTTCGTGCCGATGAAACCAACACCATGTTGGATGCGTGGTTCACCGCGCAAAAAGGTCTTCACACCTGGTCCGCTGATTTTGTCCAGACCCGCGCGCTGAAAACCCTGACCCGGCCGCTCGTCGCCAGCGGCCATATCTCATTTGCCATGCCCAATGAATTTCGTTGGGAACTCGGCCAACCCGCAAAAACCATCGCGCTGCGGCACGGCGACGAAATGTTTGTGATTTATCCGCGGCTGAAACGCGCCGAGCGCTATCCCCTCGGCGCCGGCACGCCGGCCGAGTGGCGCGACACGATGTCGCTGTTGCAGGCCGGTTTTCCACACGACCGGAAGGAGTTCGAGGCCCAGTTTCAAATCCTGTCGCTGACGGAGACCAATGGCGCGTGGCAACTCTCCCTCCAGCCGAAAAGCGTCTTCGCGCGGCGGATGATGCCGGAACTGCGCCTCGGCCTGGCCACCAATGATTTTTCGCTGGCCAGCACCGAACTGGTTTTTGTGGACGGTTCGCGGATGCGAAATGAATTCACCAACGCCGTCTTGAATCCAACGCTGGACGGCAAAATATTCGAGTGGAGTCCGCCCGCTGATTTCAAAGTTACTGAACCATTCAAACGGTAGGGCGGTGCTGCCGCGCCGCCCTGATATTTGGGCTGCGCAGCAATGCAGCCCTACCAAAAAACAATGAACGACCTTGTCACAGCACTGAATCTTCTGCCGCACGGCGCGGAATTCCGGTTCCTTGACCGGCTGGTGAATCTGGCCCCGGGACAAAGCGGCGCAGGCGAATACCAGGTTCGCGGCGACGAACCGTTTCTGCGCGGCCACTTTCCCGGCGAACCGATTTTCCCCGGCGTGCTGCTCGTCGAGGCGGCGGCGCAACTTGCGGGCGTCGTGGCGCAAAGCGACCCGAAAATCACGCCGCTGGCCGGACTGAAACTCACGGCGCTGCGAAATGTGAAAATTCTTGGCACCGCCGAACCCGGCGAAATCATCCAACTCGAAGCGCGCATCACGGGACGTCTCGGCAATCTGGTTCAGGCGCAGGGCACCGCGAGAGTGAACGACCAGATCGTGTTGCAGGCGGAACTCGTTTTGAGTGGCGAACTCTCCGTGCCGGGTTAGTCGCCCGTAGTCGCAATCTTACTTTTGCTTCTCGTTCAGTGGCATTTGATCAACGCCGGACAGATGATTTTCCCGGTTCATCATTCCAGCCTCTTCGTCGCCGGCTGATTTCCATTGTCGCCTGCGACCTTCAGCCTGAAACGCGCAGCCAGCGCAGATGTACCACGGCGACGACCGCCCCCAGTCCGGCCCCGGCGAGAACATCCAGCGCGACATGCTGGCGGATGGCGACTGTGGAATACAGAATGCCCAGACACCACAGCCAGTTAAACACACTCACGCGGCGTCCGGCGCCCATCTGCCGCAAGAGACGACCGAGCCAGACGGCGGTGAACACGGCAAATGCCACATGCAGGGAGGGACAGGCGTTGCCCGAGGCGTCCACCGACCGGAGAAAGGCAAACGCCGGCTGCTGCGACCAGTCGGCGTCGGGCCAAAACACGGTCGTCGGCCGCAGGAGAAATATCCCCAGACCGATGGCACTGATCCCGACGGCGGCCAGGACATAGGACACGAACTCGCGGCGATCAATCAGCAGTGCGGGCACCAATGTCACATAAAACCACAACGAGAAATAAAGCGGCACGGCTTCCGGCTGGAAACGGATCAGCCGGTCAACCGCGGTGAGCGGCATGGTGGTGACGGGGGAAAGCGGGTGACGCAGCACCCAGAAATAAGCGGCAAAAAACGACGTCATGCCGAGGATCGTGCCAATTATCTTGGCCGGCCACCACTTGAGCCCACGGACCCAGGCTTGGTGAAGCCAGTCAGATCCGGGTGTGCGCTGGTGCGGCAAGTCCATGAATCAAGGATGCAACAAGCGGCGTGATCAGGAAACAAAAAGCCGATGCGGCGTTTTCAAGCTTCTTCAGAATGCCTGTCGCCTGCCTGTTAATCAGCCTGTCGCCAATGCTTTCATCCTTGCTCTCATTATCTGGTCTAGGACGGAGGAGCAATATGAGTTTTGTCTTCGTAGCGTTGGCGCCATTCGACACGGGAGATTTTTCCGCGGGCGTTGGCGGACAGGGAGGGGACGAAACGCCATTCACGCGGGACCTGCCATGCGGGAACGCTTGCGAGCAAAAATTGTTTCAACTCCGCCTCCGGCGCATCCGATGTCACGATGGCAATAATGGTTTCGACCCTTTCCACATCGCGGCTCGGCGCCCCAAAAATCAGGCACTCACGCACCCGCGGATGCGCCAGTAACGCGCGTTCAATCGTCTCCGGTGACACCTTGCGTCCGGCCACATTGATCTGGTCGCTCAAACGACCGCGCAGGAAGACCAGTCCGTCTTTCAACTCCGCCAAGTCGCTCGTTTGAAAAATTCCACCGACCAGCGTTGGCGATTTTTCCGGCCAATACGTTTCAGCGGCGGCGCGACTATGCACGACCAGGCAGCCGTCATCGTTCAGCGACAGGTCCACGTTTTGCATCGGCGCCCCGGCCAGCGCGGCGTCGGCGCGGGGCGCGGCACTGGTGTCGTAGGCAATGCCGCCGCATTCGGACGAGCCGAGGAAATTATGAATTTTCACGCCGCGCATTTGAAACACGGCCTGTTCCAAGGCCAGCGGCAGGGGCGCGCCGGCGGAAATCGCGAGGCGCACGTTGGGTGGAACCGTGTTGGCTTCCTGCCAGGCGCGCCACATCGCCGGCACGGCGGCGAGCGTGATGGCGGGTTCACCTTTCGCCGCGCAACAGACGATTTCCGGCAGCGGCGACGGCACAATGATCAGCGGAATGCCATGCAGCAAGAGCGGGAGCACCAGGTTTGAGAACCCGTAGGAATGAGCCATCGAAATCACACCAAGGTTCGGCCAGTCCGGGCGCAGTCCCATCGTGGCCACGATGTTCCCGGCATCGGCGGCCAGCTGCTGCGCGGTGAAGGCAACCGCGCGCGGCGTGCCGGTCGTGGCGGAAGTGCATTTGAGATGAATGCAATGAACCGGCGGAATTGGAACTTGCGGCGGCGTTTGTCCCGGTTCAAGCGGGCAAACCATTTTGTTTTCGCGCCACGCGGCGAGCAAATCGAGGATGAATTCCGGCGAATGGCCTTTCGGGAAAATGATGCCGGCGACACTGGCCGGGCCGGAGGCCGGCGCTCCTTTCCAACTTTCGCCCGCAGCGAACAGTTCGCCGAATGTCCAGTGCCGGCCAGAAGCACAGTCGCGCAGCGCAAGTTCGTTGCGCTGTTCTCCGGCAATTTTCCGCCATCGTTCGTAAAGCATTGTCAGTTTGTTAATGCACGACTAACTTCCTCTGCAAGCGAATTGATGAAATCTGACAAAATAAATCAAGGTGAGGCCGGCGGGCGGCCTTTTGAATTTGAGCACGACACCTTTGCTTTCGCCAATGAATTGCTGTGGGAATATCAATTCGATCCGGCGACCGGGAAAACCACTGTCCGCTGGCGCAAACCGAGGCCGGACTACACGCACCGCTGTTTTGTGCTGACCCGCGCGGTGCGGCAATTCCGTTATCACGTGCGGTTTGATGCCGGTCAAAAAGTTGCCGGTGACGAAGCCTGCCGGCATTTGATTCGTGAAGTCATTTCGCGCAACCCGCGGACGCCCAGCCGGGGCGACAGGCAAATTGTCATTCCCGGATTTACCTGCTTGCGCGAATTCAGCCGGGCGCGCGAACACATGTTCAAGAACGAATGCGGAGGGGCGTGGCGTTCGTATTTTGTGCGGAGCCATTGGCGGATGGTATTTCCGCTTACGCGCGCCCACCAGACGCGCACGGCCGCGCAATTGTTCTCCGCCCTCAAACAAAATATTGCGCCCCTCATCCATCTGGTGAATTTCCCTTCCCTGTCCATCAACCACAGCATGGTTGTATTCGACGGGGTGGAAACCGGGAGCGGTTTTGAGTTTCAAGCCTACGACCCGAACGATCCAACAAGACCGTCACAATTAAGGTTTGATGGCGCGGCGCAAACTTTTTTTCTGCCGGCAAACCTTTATTGGGTGGGCGGCAGCCTGAACATCATCGAGATTTATCGCCGCTGGCTTTTATGATCCGCCGCGCTGCGTTTGGGACGCCAGAACAACGACCCGAAAAAGGCCAGGCCGCAGACGTTGATGCCGCAGATATAGCCGATTTTGTAAGGGCGCCCGGAATTGTCCGCCGCAAAAATATCCACGTCCTGGCCGAGAAGCAAACTTGGCAACGCCAGCGGCATCAGCGCACCGTGCAACATGCCGTAACCAAAGCCAAAGGTTTTATCTTTGGGAAACGCCCGGGAGAACGCCCAGCCGTAAGACCAGCCCAGTAAAGCGGAGGCGATCAAGAAAGTGGCGAATTTTGTGAGCCACAACTTCCGGCGCGTGGGGAGGGTTTGTACTTGATCTGATATTGGCAACATTTCAACCACAGCATGATTTTCCACGGCGGTCACACGCAAGCAGAATATCAAGAAACGAAAGCGGGTCTGTGGGTGCCGCAAACTTCACCCTTGAAAAGAGCATTCCAGAAACGCAGGCTGACATCGCCGGTTGCAAGCAATGAATTTCGAGCTGATGGCGACACAAACTAAAAACTGGTTTAAAAGCACTCTCCAAACCGCGGCTTTTTTTGGGGCTTTTCTTATTTTTGCGGTCGTCGGTTCGCTGGTCAGCGTGGCTTGTGCAGTCCCCGCAATTTTAGTTCGCGGGGTTTACGCGCGTTTATTTGGCCAAAAGCTGATTCACGCGCTGTTCGTTTTTTTTGTGGGGTATTTACGCGCGTTTGGCCTGGTCGAACTTGACGCCGGCGAGTTGTCCGGGCTGCGCGATGGTGCCGGATTGATTGTGGTGGCGAATCATCCCGGTCTGCTGGACGCGGTGTTGTTGGTCGCCCAAATGCGGCAAGCAGTCTGCCTGATGAAGGGGAGTCTGGCGCGGAATATTGTTTTGTCGGGAACGGCACGGCTGGCCGGGTATATCTATAATAAATCCGGCTTGGGCCTCGTTAAAAAATGTGGGGAGCGGCTGAAAGAGGGGTCAACTCTGCTGGTTTTTCCCGAAGGCACCCGAACCGTGGGCGGGAAATTACTGCCCTTTAAGATGGGGTTCGCACTGGTCGCCGTTTTGACCCGATCGCCGGTGCAAACCATCATTATCACTTCCGAGAGCAACTACCTTGGCAAAGGCCGGCCGCTTTTCAAAGAACCGGTCTTTCCCCTGCGCTATTCCCTGCGCCTGGGCCGGCGGTTTCAGCCGGAGCCGGGACAGGCGGCGAAAAACTTTGGCAGCGCGGTGGAAGATTATTTCAGAGAAACACTTGCCCGATCCGGAGAATGAGATTCATGAGCGACCCAAGCCTAATGACGCCAAGCCAGACACATCTGGTCATTATCCCGAGCTACAACACGGGAAGCAGACTAGTGGAAACGGTGAAGGAAGCCCTGGCCTGCTGGCAGCCGGTGTGGGTCGTGATGGATGGCAGCACGGACGGTAGCGCGGCCGCTTTGGCGGAGATGACCGGGCCGGAAAATGGGCTGCAGGTTTTATTTCAGGAACGCAACTCGGGCAAAGGCGCAGCCGTGCTGCACGCGTTGCTTGCTGCCAGCCAGTCGGGCTTCACCCATGCGCTGGTGCTGGACGCGGATGGCCAGCATTCGGCGGCCGATATTTCCCGTTTCATGCAGGCGTCACAGAAAAATCCCGCCGCCATGATTTTGGGAGTGCCGCAATTTTCCACTGATGCGCCGGCGTCGCGCCGCCACGGCCGGCGCGTGGGGAATTGGTGGGCCAATCTGGAGACCCTCTGGGGCGGGATCGAAGATTCACTTTTCGGTTTCCGGGTCTATCCCATCCAGGAATCAGTGCGCGTCCTGCAAAACATACGCGGCGCGCGGCGATTTGATTTCGACACGGAACTGGCCGTGCGGCTTTTTTGGGCGGGCGTGCCACCGATCAATCTTCCCGCGCCGGTCAAATATTTCAATCCGGCGGACGGCGGAATTTCCCACTTCCACTATTGGCGGGATAATTTGCTGCTCATTCGGCGGCACACACTTTTGGTGCTGGAGATGTTGCCGCAAACAAGACGGATTTGGAAATTGCGGCAGCGGGCAAGGCGCGGGGGGGAAGCTCCCTAGCCAAATCGTTATGTTGCAGGCAAAAAACTTCATCGGTGGGTCCGAATCCGTCCTGACCGGGGCGGGTCGCTGGTTTTTCACCCGTCGCCGGTTTGCCCTGATTCTAATCTTCGCCGCCGGTTTGACCACGCCCGTGCTGGTTGCATGTAATTGGCATCACAAACTGGTTTTTGTCGGTCTGGACCTGGCCATAAAATTTTTGATTATTTTTCCGGCGATTTGCCCCAATTGTTGCTGGTTCGGCCTGGCCGTCACCCGCTTTCGCACGCCGAAAAAAGCCGTCTGGCTGACCATTGATGATGGTCCGCATCCCGAGGACACACCGCGGTTGCTCAAGCTGCTGAAAGAGCACAACGCACAGGCGACCTTTTTTGTGATTGGCCGGCAGGTTCAAAAATATCCCGAACTGGCACGGGCGATTTTGCGCGACGGTCACACGCTAGCCAATCACACCCAGACCCATCCGGTTTTGTTTTTCTGGGGTTTTCTCGAAACCTGGTTGACGCGGGAAATTGATCAATGCAACCAGGCATTGCGCGAAGCCACCGGCGAACAGCCCCGATGGTTTCGCGCGCCAGCGGGCATGGCCAATCTGTTTCTGCATTTTTTGCTATGTGACCGGAACATGAAGCTTATTGGATGGTCGGCACGCGGATTTGATGGCGTGTTACATAATCCCGAAGCCATGGCCAATCGGATCCACCACTCGGTCCAGCCCGGCGCGATCATCCTGTTGCACGAAGGCCGGCGCGATCGGCAGGGGCGACCGATCAATTTGATTCTGGCCGAGACCGTTCTATGCCGGCTGGCGGCGGAAGGCTATGTTTTCACAGTGCCGGATGAAGCAGATTTTCTCCGAGTGAGACCTTGATCGCAAACGAGACGGTCTGGAGTTGACACAGTTTTGAGACCGGAGCTTGAATAAAGTCCGGGTTTCTTCTAATTGACATCATGTTTTTGCGTCATCGCTCCACGCAGGCAGAGTTTCTTGATTTGCCCGGCCGCACGGAGGCGGAGACCGCCGCTTCGTTCCGCGATCTCAACCGCGTCAACTCTCTCTTTCAGTTCTCGCATCCGTTTGCCGCGGGATTGCCCCGATGGCTGGGCAAAGTGAATTGTGA
Organism: uncultured Verrucomicrobiae bacterium; assembly: GCA_963804345.1. GTDB lineage: Bacteria > Verrucomicrobiota > Verrucomicrobiia > Limisphaerales > UBA11358 > UBA11358. The sequence continues at coordinate 57,191 of CAWDPX010000018.1, forward strand.
ACGGTTAAACATTCTCGACGTGGGCGCGGGCACCGGTTTGCTCGGTGAACGATTGACCGAATGGGCGTGCCGCCGTGGCTGGTACTGGCATTTCACCAACCTGGACGCAAATCCGATCGTGTTGAAAATCGGCAATCGGCCGGACAGCGTTGTCGGTTCGGCTTTGCAACTGCCGTTCGCCGACGGCAGCTTCGACCTGGTGGTTGCTTCGCAAATGACCCATCACCTGACCGATGAACAAATCGTCACGCACTGGCGCGAGGCCTGGCGGGTGACGCGCGGGGCGGTGTTCTTTTGCGACCTTCACCGCAACGCCGGGCTTTATGCCCTGGTCTGGCTCGGATTGCATTGGCTGCGAGTCAGTCGAACCTTGCGCAGTGATGGTTTGATTTCGGTGCGGCGTGGATTTCGTCTGGGTGAATGGCGCGAACTGGCGGCCCGGGCGGAAATTCCCGATGCCAAAATATGGTTGTATTACGGCACCCGGATCGTGCTGCAAGCGCGGAAAACGATGCGTTGAACCAGCCGCCAGCGCCCAGGCGTTTCCAGTCCATCACCTGTTAGAAAATGCGCGCGCTGTCGGCAATCAATCCACACTGTTGGGATGCAGGTTGCTTTCGACAACCGAGCCGTCAGCAGCAGAAATCACCACGACCCCGACATCCGCATCGTCATTGAGGGCTTTACTTAAGCCGGCCGTTGGCTGGTGTATATGGGGTGTTCACCCCACTGGTTGCGCCGGAATGGCGGGCGTACTATCATCACCCCGTGTCAAGCTACGGGTATTTACCAACCGAGTCTGAACTCGCTTTGAACGGGGCGGCGCAAGCGGCCTTGCACGAATGCGCCGCCGCCACAACTCGAGATACAATTTGGCAAAGAAATATTTCGTGCGCGCCGTGGTCGAAGTTTCGAATTTCTGCCGCGAAAATTGCGGCTACTGCGGCATGCGCCGCGACAATCGCAACCTCGCCCGCTACCGCGCGCAGCACGAACAAATCGCCGAACTGCTCATCGAACATTGCCCGGACAGTGTGACGGACGTGAACATCCAGTCGGGCGAAGACCCGGTGGCCGTGCGCGAAGTCGTACTGCCGCTCATCGAAACCTTGCGGCGCGAAACGCCGCTCGGCATCAGTGTTTGCCTGGGAACCCTGTCGCCGGAACTTTACTCCGAACTGCAGGCCGCCGGAGCGGGTATTTTTATCATGAAGTTCGAATCCGGCGATGCCGCGCAATACGAACAGCTGGAAGCGCCCGGCACCCTGGCCGAACGACTGCGGCACATCCGGCTGCTCGCGGAAAATAATTGGTTTGTCAGCTCCGGCTTCATCGTCGGGCTGCCCGGACAAGAACCGCGGGACCTTTGGAAAAACCTGGAACGGGCCCGCACGCTTCCGCTTCACGGTTGCAGCGTCAGCCCGTTCATTCCCGGCGAAAACACGCCCCTCGCCGGAAGCACGATGGGCAACGCCGATTGGACTCTCAATTGCGTAAGCGCACTGCGGTTGATGCGACCTGACTGGGTGATTCCCGCCGTCAGCGCGTTCAACCTCGCCGCGCCGGATGGCTATCGTCGCGGCCTGCGCGCGGGTGCGAATCTCGTGACGATCAATCTGACTCCTGATGATTTGCGCGGCAATTACGTCATTTACAAGCGCGGCCGATTCATCATGACGGAAGAGCGTGTGCTGAATGCGCTTGCCGCTGAAGGACTCGCGCCATCGAAAACCGGGCTGGCAGATTTTTATCGGAGCCGGGCAACGGACCCCGCGGGAAAAGGGACCGCCAGCGCAGTTCAAAGGTGAGGCGCGTGTGATCAAAGCCATCATCGCAGGACCACTCGTTTCCTCACACCAAAGTCTTGATGTGTACGGCCGCGGTCGTGAAATGAATGCGGTCACCGGCCCAAATGCCGTCAGGACAAACCAGACATTGCATGGGTAACAAGGTTCTACTGATCAGTAACAATCGCTGCACCACGCCCGACCCGGTGTTTCCGTTGGGGCTTGCCTACCTCAACGCCGCGTTGCGCCGGGCCGGCCACGACACCCATTGGGTTGACAGCCTGGCTGGCACAGAACGGATCGAAGATGTTTTGGCCGGTTATCAACCTGATGTCGTTGGCATTTCCGTCCGCAACATTGACGACGTGATCATCCGCAGACGGGAAACCTTTTTTGACAACCTCCCGTCGCTGGGCGAAACGATCCGGCAGAAAATCAAATGTCCGGTGGTGGTGGGCGGCAGCGGCTTCAGTATTTTTCCCCGGCAATTGCTGGCCTTGACCGGCGCGGATTATGGCATCTGTGGCGAAGGTGAAGCCGGTTTTGTTTCCCTGCTCGCCGCCTTGAACAACGGCTGCGATTTCTCCGGCATTCCCGGCCTGGTGTACCGCGAAAACGGACATAGTGTCATCAACCCGCCGGCCGGCATTGCCGACGGGCAGGCCCTGGAAACAGACGACCGCCCGGCCAACGTCTCGGATTATTACCTGCGCACCAGCGGCATGCTGAACATCCAGACCCAGCGTGGTTGCGCCTGCCAATGTTGCTATTGCACGTATCCGGTCATTGAAGGCCGGCATAATCGGCGCCGTTCCGCGGAAGCCGTGGCCGATGAATTTGCGGAAGTGCAGCGGCTGGGAGCCCGCTATGCGTTCATCGTGGATTCGGTCTTCAATTCTTCCCCGCGTCATGTCACGGAAATCTGCGAGGCCATCCTGCGCCACAACGTGAAGCTGGCCTGGGGTTGTTTTCTGCGTCCCCAGGGATTGACGCCGGAATTGATGAAGCTGATGAAGCGGGCCGGGCTGGCGCACATTGAGTTTGGGTCGGACAGTTTCTGTGACGAGGTTCTGGCAGCTTACCAGAAAGGACTGACCTTCGACGACATCCTGCATGCCAGCGAGCTGGCCAGCCAGGAGAACATCGATTTCTGCCATTTTCTCATCAGTGGCGGCCCGGGAGAAACCACGGAAACCCTGCGACGCGGATTTGAGGCGTCGTTGCGGCTCAAGAACGCCGTGATCATTGCCGTGGTGGGGATGCGGATTTATCCGGGTACGCGCCTGTTTCAGCAGGCGGTCGCCGAAGGATGCATTGACCAGGAAACCGATTTGCTCGCGCCTAATTATTATCTCGCCCCCGGGCTGATGGTGGATGAGGTCTTTGCCCAACTCCAGGAGTTTGCCCGGCTCGCGCCCAACTGGATTGTCGGGGATCCGGGCCCGCCTACACCCGCCTGGTTGAACGGTTGCGTAAAAAAGGTGCCGTCGGGCCGTTGTGGAGCTACTTTTCAACCATTCAGCGCCTGTGGCCGCATGGCGTAAATGGAAAGTGAACCTGTGAAAAAATTATTGCTCATCTCCCCGCTCTCAAGGAAAAGTTTGATGGGTGACAAATTCTTTTTCCGCATGCCCGGTCTCGGCCTCCTCAAAGTGGCGGCACTGACGCCATCCGACTGGCAGATCACCATCGTGGATGAGAAGATCGAAACGCTGGATTTGAACCAGGAGGCCGATCTGGTGGGCATCACCGCCATGACCACCACCGTCCAGCGGGCCTATGAAATCGCCGATCATTTCCGCCGGCGCGGCATCAAGGTGGTGCTGGGCGGGATGCACGTCTCCTGCCTGCCGGACGAGGCACAACCGCATTGCGACAGCCTGGTGATGGGCGAAGCCGAAGCGCTGTGGCCCGCCTTGCTGCGCGATTTCGAACTCAAACAACTAAAGCCCGTCTACCGGCATCAAGACAATCTGCCATCGCTGGCGGGGCTGCCGCGGGCGGATTGGACTCTTTACGAAAACAAAAAATATCTGCCGGTCCATTTTGTCGAAACGACCCGGGGTTGCCCGATTGACTGCGAATTCTGCGCCGTGACCAGCGCCTTTGGCGGGAAATATCGCAACCGGCCGCAGGATGAAGTGCTGGCGGAACTGCGGGGGCTGATTCCTTTCAACCGGGGTGTTTTCTCGCTGAAGAACTGCGTGCTTTTCGTTGATGACAACATCATCAGCAACCGCGCCTATGCCCGGGAGTTTTTACCCCGCATCGCCGATTTGAACCTGAACTGGTTTGGCCAGGCTTCGGTCAATATTGCCAGTGATCCGGAAATCCTGAAACTTTGCCAGCAAAGCGGGTGCAAGGGGCTTTTCATGGGCTTCGAATCGCTCTCGCCCGAAACCATTGCCGCGATGGGCAAGCGCGTGAATCACCCGGACCAGTATTTCGACATCGTTCAAAAAATTCACGACCATGGCATCGGCATTGACGGTTCATTCGTGTTTGGTTTTGACAACGATGACGAAGGAGTTTTCGACCGCACGCTGGAATTTGTTTTGCGGGCGAAAATTGAAGTGACCTATTTTTCCATCCTCACGCCTTATCCCGGCACGCGGCTGCATAAACGGCTGGTCCGGGAAGATCGGATTCTGACCCAGGACTGGTCGCTTTACGACGCCAACCACGTGGTCTTCAAACCCAGGACCCTGACCGCCGACCAGTTGCTGAAGGGTTATTACCGGGTGTTCAAGGAGGTCTATTCGATCCCCTCCATTTTTAAACGCCTGTGGGGAACGACCGCCTGGAAGAATTTGTTTTATCCCATGAACCTCGGTTTCCGGCAAAGCGTTTACCGGCTGGCGCAGACCGTGCGAACATGATTTGAAAGCCGCCCCATGCTTTTTCCCAAAACCTCTTTCCCTTCTCCTCCGCCGCGCGTGGTGATCACCGGCGCCGGGATCGTGACCTCGCTGGGACAGGGATGGAAACCGAATGCCGCTGCGTTTCGCGCCGGGAAGACGGGATTCCGGCCCGTCACCCATTTCGATGTCAGCCGGCAACGGGTCAAGACCGCGGCGGTGGTGGATTTGCCCGCCAAGCTGCCGGCGACGCAACTGACGGAACGGCAAATAAAACGGTTGGACCGGGCCGGCAGCATGTTGTTGCTGGCGGCGCATGAGGCCTGGCAGCAGTCCGGCTGGCAGGCTTGCGATCATTTGCCGGTCGTTTTGGGCACCACGGCCGGCGGCATGACGATTGGGGAGGATTATTTTCGCCAGGCCGTCTGTTCGCCCCATCACCACAAAGGACAACCAACCCGGGTTTTGCATTATCAATCGCACTTCCAGGCGCGGATGGTGTTGGATGCGCTTGGTTTTGCCGGGCCGATCACGATCATCTCCAATGCCTGTGCCTCCGGAACCAGCGCCATCGGTGAAGCCTGGGAAATGATCCGGCGCGGACAAACCGACCGGGTTTTGACCGGCGGTTATGATGCCCTCAGCCAGATGGTATTCTCCGGCTTTGATTCGCTGCAAACATTGTCGCCGACGAGCTGCCGGCCTTTTGATGTGCAGCGGGATGGATTGGCCATGGGCGAAGGCGCCGCGGTGTTAACCCTCGAAACCTTTGAATCAGCACGGAAGCGGGGTGCCGGAATTTTGGGGGAAATCATTGGCTACGGCGCCAGCATGGACCGCCATCATCTGACTCAACCGCACCCGGAAGGAGACGCGGCTTACCAGGCGATGCAATCGGCCTGCACCAGCGCGCAAATCGCCGCGGGAGACGTTGATTACATCAACGCCCACGGCACGGGAACGCTTTTGAATGACCAGGCCGAGGCAAAAGCCATCAATCGCTGGGCCGGCAACCGTGCCGGCGGTCTGCCGGTAAGCTCAACGAAAGCCGGGATCGGGCATCTTCTGGGCGGGGCGGGTTCGGTGGAGGCCGTGGTTTGCCTCATGTGTTTGCGCGAACAATGGCTGCCGCCGGAACTGGCCTTCGAGACCCCTGATCCGGCTTGCTCTTTTCGCATTGTCGCCCGGCCGGAAGATGCCCCGGTCAAAGTGGCGCTTTCAAACTCGTTTGGATTCGGCGGCGTCAATGCCACCCTGATCATGCGGAGGTGGTCATGAGCCGGGTATTCGTGTGCGGGTTGGGCAGTGTCAGCCCGGCGGGGTGGGGCGTGGAAGCTCTGCGCGAGGCCCTGGAAGAAAAGGCGGCTCTGCCGATCCAACCATTGATGCGTCCGGGCTGGCAAAAACCATTGAACATGCGGCCTGTTCCCAACCCGCCGGTCCGGCTGCCCTTTCTGGCTCATCCCCATATGCGGCGCACCAGTCCCATGACCCAGTATGCGGCAGCGGCCGGACTGGAGGCGGTAAAAACAGTCCGGCCTGACGTTGGAGCGCAACCCCGAATTGGAATCATTGTCTGCCTGCAAACCGGTTGCGTGCAATTTTCGTCCCGATTTTTCGAGGAGACATTAACAAACGCGGCCACTGCCAGTCCGTTGTTGTTTCCGGAGACCGTTTTTGCCGCGCCGGCCTGCCATGTGGCCGCCTTGCTGGAAAATACACCGCTGGTCTGCACCCTGACGGGAGACCCTTCCTCCTATTCGCAAGGACTGGCCCTGGGCATTGACTGGTTGCACGAGGGGCGGTTGGATGCCTGCCTCGCGATCGGCGCGGAGGAAATCCACTGGTTGTCGGCCGACGCCCTCTGGCATTTTGACCGCCGCGCCATCATCAGCAGCGGCGCCGCCGCGCTCTGCTTGAGCCTGAATCCGGTATGGTCGTTGGGGGTGGAACTGGAATTGATCACCGACGCACACTCTTACTCTGCGCATACGGATCGAAGGCTGGCCGCAAAAAAAATGCGGGCGCAGATGCCGGCACAGAGACCAACAGAAATTCTGTGTGACGGTCTCAATGACAGTCCGCGAGCCGATGCGGCTGAAACCAGCGCCTGGGCCGGGTGGAACGGTCCGCGCCTCAGTCCCAAACGGGTGTTGGGCGAGGGCTTGATGGCTGCGGCCGCCTGGCAATGCGTGGCCGCCTGCGATTTGATCGCCAGTGGCAAGTTCAATGCCGCCAATGTCAGCCTGGTGGGGGCGAGCCAACAGGCGGTCGGCGTCCGATTCAACCAGGGTGGCCGGACCATTTCGGATTTGTCATTGCCGGCAACGGCGGGCAGCCTTGCGTCATGAATCCGCGTGTTATCTTGATCACCGGTGCCAACGGTGGCCTCGGGCAGGCCATCGCCCGGTCGTTCCTCCAGGAATCCGCGGAGAATAACATCTGGCTGGGTGTTCATGAACGGCTTGAGGAGGCTGAAAAACTTGCGGCGGAAAATCCGGACCGTTGCCGCACGATGGCCTTGGATGTCACCCGGCCTGACTCATGGAAGGCGGCTGTGGCCGGGATTCTCGCCTGCCACCAGCGATTGGATGTGCTGGTGAACAACGCCGGCTGTCACGAGGACGCCCTGCTGGCCACCATGGCTTTGGATTCATGGCAAAAAATTCTGGCCCTTAATTTGGATGGGGTCTTTCACGGTTGTCAGGCAGTGCTGCCCACGATGATTGGCCAGCACAGCGGCCGCATCATTAATATCGCCTCGCTCAGCGCGTTGCTGGCGCCTGCCGGTCAGGCAAACTATGCCGCCGCCAAAGCCGGCGTGGTGGCGCTGACCCGGTCCCTGGCCAAGGAAGTTGCCCGGATTGGCATAACGGTCAATGCGGTTTGCCCGGGCTATGTGGAAACCGGGTCGCTGGTGATCGACGAGATGGAACGCAAAAGAGCCTTGGAGCGGATTCCCATGAGACGGTTCGGCCAGCCAGGCGAGGTGGCGGCCGCCGTCCGATTTTTGGCTTGCGCGGAAGCCAGCTACATCACAGGTTCAACCCTCAAAATTGACGGCGGCATTTTCTAATGAACAACACCCCGGAACTGAAAACACAAATCAAACACCTGATGGTGGAAAACCTCATGCTGCAAATCTCCGCGGAGGAAATTACGGACGATCTGCCGTTGTTTGGTCCGGGTGGACTGGGGCTGGATTCCGTTGACGCCCTGCAGCTGGTGGTGTCGCTGGACAAAAATTATGGGTTGAAAATTTCCGATCCCGAAGCCGCCAAAGGCATATTGCAGAACGTCAATTCCATCGCCGCGGCCATTCAAGCACACCAGACCCCGCCCAAATAAAGCGTACCGGTTTTAATTGAATCTGCGGAACCCGGAGGCCGCCTGAACGATTCACCATGCCGAAGGCGGATGGCAGCCACCCGACGACACAAATCATCACGCCGAGGTTTAGGATCTGCTTGATCTGATGCGAAGAATGTTCGTCTCAGGGCGCGATTTTGTCGCTCACCCACTGGCGGGCCTGGTTGAAACCGTCCTTGGTCGCGTCGTAGGCCTTCGAGCAGCCGGCTTTGACGCTGTTCCAGGTGGACTCGGTGGCGTTTTTGGCGTCATCCAGTTGCTTGTTCAACTGGGCCGCCTGGTCGCGCAACGCCTGGAGTTTGGGTTTGGCTTCGGCCTTGACCGCGTCGCTGGAGCTGTCGATTTTGGCGGAGAGCTGGTCCAAATCCTTGTTAAGAGCGTCCAACTGGACCTGCATGGCGGCAACGAATTCAGCTTTTTGCGCGAAGGTGTAATCCTTCATGTCCTGCGCGGCTTGTTTGGTTTCGGTTTTAACCGTCTCCATCTGCTGGGAAGTGGTTTGTTGCTTCTCGCATCCCACGGCAAAAGCGGCGATGGAAAGGACGGTGATGGCCCAGGTTTTATTTTTCATAATGATAATTTTCGTTGTGTGTTTGGTTTGCGGTTGTGCCGGCTAATCTGGCGAAGCTACGTTGCCGGTCGGTTTTTCGCTATGGGGTGTAACCCTACCGCGGTTCGAGACCCGGTTCAGCTGGGACTGATCAAACTGGCAGGAGTCGAGGAACGAACCGGTCGCCCACATCAGATTCCTGGTAGGCCGGGGAAAGGTGGAATTTCTCGTTGGCCCGAAAATCCGCCACAAGTGCTTTTACCCGTCTGAATGCTTCGTCGAAGCCCGTTGGCATGGTGGAAATGATTGTGCGCCGGAAATCCGGTGGCGGCAATTATTTAGTTGAGGGTTGAGAGTTGAGGGGTATTACCGCTGGCACGGACAAGGCAAGCGTGCTAACGTGTGCCGGACGAATGAGAAACAGAATTCAATTTCACATGAAAAGTAGTCCCATCAGCGGGCCGGTTTCAACTGACAAGGATCTGGCATGGATTCAATGCAAAGAATGTAAGTGCCTGGCCTATTTGGACAAGGCCGGCAAATGGATAAATTTCTATACCGGGAAGAAATTGACGGATTTTGTCAAAGTGATTGGCTGATATGGAAAAGGTGGCGAAAGACAAAACGCCGGTTCAATGGTTGAGGATTGAAAGTTGAGGGTTGAGCGAAAAGCCAGCGGCAAAACGGCTGGCCGGGCGCGACATGTTGCTGCGAATCCCTGATATTGGGGCTGACCGGCAGGTCAGCCCTACCGTTTTTGATTTGTGGGAGGGCGGCGACTGGCATGAGGTAAAACTGCACCAACCGCTCAAGTCAATGAGCGGCTGGATATTTCAGGTGTGATTTGCTGGCGGCCATCATTCCCGGCGGCGCCGCCCTACCTGTCCGCCTGCGCGGTTGACAGCCTATTTGCAACAGCAGGAGGAGCTGGATTCCTTGATCGCGTTTTCGACCACTTCACGGGTTTCGCCGGTGAGCTTTTGAATCCGGCCAACCAGTTCTTCCTGCTTGCCCTCGACGAATTGCAGATCGCTATCCGTGAGCTTGGCCCATTTCTGTTTCAGCTTGCCCTTGGTGATGTTCCAGTCGCCTTTGATTTCGAGTGTAGTCATAATAGTTGTTTTTGTTGTTTGTTTTGATTCGCCGCCAACATGACGGCAAAAGTATTCTTATGGTTGTTCGCCAGCCATGCTCTTCCACAGGGCATGACCAACCATTAAAGTGAACGCGACTATTTCCACTGCCAAGATCATCACCTGACAATATTGTGCGCGCTATGGGGTGTAACCCTACTCTGAAACTGAGGCGGCGTTGCCCGCCGATCGCAGATCAAAGCTCCGGCGCGGCCTTTCATGTCCAGAGCTTCCGGTATTCGGGTGGTTGGATAAATTGGTCAGTTCCTGCTCACGGAAAGACGAAAAAAAGACTGATTCCTGGCCGGAGGCTGCTCCTGTATGGTAACGGTGGCGCTGGTGAAGTTGGTGTTGAAGGCAATAGCACTGACACTCACCGACGACGAGTTGGTCAACCAGGTCAAGAGGTTTGACGATGTATTGACAGCGTAATTCACATCAACAGGCTGTGGATCCGGACGCGTATATGACAATGTGAAATACCCATTGGCATTAAAAGCCGTTACAATCAATGGAGTATTGATGGCATTCGTGGGATTCAAGCCGAGCGCATATTTCATCAAGTTAGGAATGCCATCACCGGCAGGCGCGGCAAAGTCGCCGGCGATGTTTGAATTGGTGGCGTTAGCCCCAAAAAACTGCACCCGCCAGTCGTTAATGGGCGTGTCGCTGATGAAAACAGTCGCCAAGGAAAGGCTGCCCAGAGAATAGGCGGTGTTGGTGGCCACACTAATCACCACGGTTTTATCTCCCACCGGCTGGGCATTTGAGTAGGGCGTGATGCTGATGTTGGTGGACAACACTCCGGCCGGCAGCGTAACTGAACCCGGCAAGAGCACATAGTCAGAACCATTCAGGGCCGTGCCGCCGTTGGCCAAATATACTGTCAGAGGCGCATTTGAGCCGTCACGGCTGACCATCATACTCCCACTGGTCAAACCCAGCCGCGAGGCTTGCGCATTCCCGGCCCAAATATTGACAGACGGCAACAACAAAACACCATTGGTCGCAAAGGCCACGGCGTCGGCTATTACATAACCCGTTGTGCCATTGTTGCGGATACGCACATATCCATTTGTGCCGGCATTAAAGTTGGTGGTCATCAATAATACCCATTGACCACCCTGCTGCGTCTGGTCTACCAGGAATGTATTAGTGCCCCCCGGGTATACTACATCTATCGGCGCATTATTGGCCCGATTAGAATAAGCCGTCCACCGAACATACACACCGTAAGAGCCACTTTGAGGCAAGGTCGGAATATATGTTACGCTGGAAGACCCCTTGTTCGTATTACCGTCCTGCAAATAATCGCTCCCATAATATCCAGAAATTGCGGTGCTGCTGATCCAGGAACCGACAATTTGCACACCCGCGCCGTCCGCATCATCAATAATTATCGCAACGGCAGGATTGCCATTCGCGGTATTGCCGTTTGCAAGCGTCCCAAGGGATTGCTGATCCGCCAGAAGTTGCGCTTGTAATTTTGCCATATTGACATTCTGCACCGTCACCCCGTCATCAATGGCCAGGCAGGCGGCGGTCCCCGCCGCCTGGCTTACGATCATAAAGACCGGCTCCATCCGAAATGAGGAAAATCCAATGTGTGAAGCCGAAATACACCAAGGCACCACCAGATTGTTGCACTCCGTGCTCTTGGGCACCATCACCCGATAAGGCATCGAATAGAGATTGGGCACCGCCACTTCCACGTCCCCTTCATTTTGTGCGTAGTTATTTACCACGCAGCGCTGACAGTTGTGTGAATCCATGGTATGGGCCGCCAATCCGATGGAATCAGGCACGATCGCCTGACCGAGGCAGTTGGACTGCGTCAGCACATAATCTGAAACCATACGCCGGGCCTCGCGAACATACAGCTGGTAGGGCCAGCCACCATTATCGGCAAATTCGTCTTTGCACAAAGCATATGAATTCATCTGGCTTTGAACCGCAGCGGGTATGCGGGGATCCGTGGCGAGAAAATAGAATAATCCCTGGATATAATCTTTGTGAGCCTGCCAGATTTGCTGGCGCGCGGCATAATCGGCCTCCGGGTAATTGTAATTCTGGCCAATGAAATCAGTTGAAACGGCACCGTAGTTGTTAATGTCGGTTTTACCATTGGGCATGGCGGAAATAATCATAAGAGAACCAAGCGTCAACGATGCGCCTTGCGCCACCTGGGCCTGAATATAGCGCGCCAGCAGTTCGTATTGCGCAGCGGAGTAGTTCGCCGGCGCGGTGATGGCGAGCTGGTTGGACACAACCGTGGTCAGACACATCCGGAAGTTATAAGCCTGAACCCGTTGATCTGCCGCACCCGCAGCGCCGGGGGCGGCCGACTGCACCCACGGCAGCAAACCGCTGTTCGAATTGCCGCTTGCCAAATAAGGGCTTACATTTGCCGAGCCAAATTGATGGCCCCCGGTATTGGGGGTGCGAATGCCGTTGAGATTTTCGTTGTATTGGCTGGCGGCTTCACGGCCAACGGTGTAGCTGACTCCAGCCTTGGCCATCAAATCCCCCTCGTAACTGGCATCGATAAAAATTTTCGCGCGAAAAACGTTGCCGTTGTTCATGGTGGCGGCCATTATTTGCTGCCCCCGCTTGGAAACGGAAACCAGATACTGGTTGGTGTAAATGATCATTCCCGCCTGCTGCGCCATTTCATTGAAAACAGCCTCGGCCACATGTGGCTCAAAGGCGAAAGCTGCTCCGGTGCCATACTTCTGCCCGACGCGTGTGTAAAATTCCCGCGCAGTGCCTTGTATGTAACTGTCCCCATAGCTGCCAATATCCGTCGAGCCCAACCCGCCGGAAGACATTCCACCGAGATGGTTATTGACCACCACCAAGGCGACTGATTTGCCCATGCGGGCCGCCTGCACCGCCGCCACGACTCCGCCCGACGTGCCGCCATAAACACAGACATCGGTGTTAATCTCCTGAACCGCCAAAGCCCGGCCGGCCACCGCCAGCAAAAGGAGGCAGGAGTAATAATCAGACCCGAAATACACATTAAATCTCATTAGCTCAGATAAATTATTTACGCGCCAAAAAGCGCTGCATTTGCCCCAAACCACCCCAAAGGCAACGGCATTCCACGCAAGGTTTGATTAAATCTTATGGCATGTTGTTGCTCCCATCCATAATAGCACATATGTGTTATCCCGCCGGCAGCATTTATTCTTGATTGAAATGCTTAAGCCAACGGAGCAACAGGACCACAACGATGATGACGAGAACGAGGCCGAGCGTGCCTCCGCCAATGTAGAGCGCACTTGGCAAGAACCGGCGGCAGTGTCAAGGGCGTGTTGCCCAAATGGAACGGAGCGCGGGTGTCCCACCCGCAGCAGCCAGGATTGCCATATGAGCGCACAAAATTCCACGGGTTTTGGGGTTGTCGAACGTGCTGCGGCTGAGACAGCCGCGCTCCGCCGTCTCCAAACTGATTTGGGCAACACGCCCTCAAGTTCGCCTCTCTATGGGGTGTTCACCCCATATACAGATTGAAACAATCGTATGATAGTTGCTTCGGACTCGGATCGTCGGCTCGCCGGCAGGGATCAAGCATCCCGGAGAGTAGCGTCTGGATCTGGAAAACAAAATGAAACGAAAGTTGACCGCATTGTCACGACGATATGTGTCGGCGTTGCGAAAACATCTGAAGCAGGACCCGCGGGCGATCCCGCCGTGCGGGGCGGCACTGGCGCTGGGACGCCAGGCTGTGGCTCTGGATCTGGAAACGCTGGACGTGGCCAGGATTCACGAGGACGCCCTCGCCACCCTGGAAGCCGCCAGCAGCAAAGATGGGGTCATCAAGCGGGCGGAGATTTTTTTTACCGAGGCCATCACCCCGATTGAGGAAATGCATCACGCCGCGCTCAAGGCCAACGTCCGCTTGAGCAGACTCAGCCAGACGCTGGGCCGGCGCACGATGGACCTGGCGGCCTCCCATCGGTCCCTGAAACGGGACATCGTTCAGCGCAAGACCGTGGAGCAGGCCCTCAGAAAAAGCGGGGAACACTCGCGGAAACTTTTGAAAGAATCCCGCCGCCTGCAGAAACATTTGCAGCGCCTCACCCACCAGATTCTGTCGGCGCAGGAGGACAAGCGAAAGAAAATCAGCCGCGACTTGCATGATGAAATTGCCCAGACGTTGCTGGGCATCAATGTCCGGCTGTTGACATTGAAAAAGGAGGCCGCGATCGACGCCAGCGGCCTCAAAAAAGAGATTGCCAGCACGCAACGGCTGGTGGATAAATCAGTAAAAATCATAAAACGGTTCGCCCGTGAATTCGGAATTCACCATCGGACGCAAAGCAGCACCTAAAATGGCACGCAAACTCAACGGGCTGGCGCAACGATATGTCGCGGCGCTGCGTAAACACCTGAAGCAAGGTCCACCGCCGGTCCCGGCGCGCGGGCCGGCGCAAAATTTGGGACGCCGGGCCATGGCCCTGGGGCTGGAGACGCTGGATCTGGCCCGGTTTCACGAGCAGGCGTTAATCACACTGATGTTGCCGGGCTATTCCAGCAGCATCCGGGAAGCGATGGTCCGGCGGGCGGGAAAATTCTTTGCCGAGGCCATCACCCCGATCGAGAAAACGCATCGCGCGGCCCGGGAGGACAATGACCAACTGATTCAACTGAATCAGGCGCTCAACGAGCGCAGCGTGGACTTGATCGCCTCGAACCGGCAGTTGCAGCAGGAGATTCTCCAGCGCAAATCGGTGGAGGTGTCCCTCCGAAAGAGCAGGCAACACTACAGCCGGTTGCTGGAGCAATCGCGGCACATGCAGGAACAATTGCGGCTGCTGTCCCGCCAGCTTCTGTCGGCCCAGGAGGAAGAGCGCAAGATGATCAGCCGCGAACTGCATGATGAAATTGCCCAGACCCTGACGGGCATCAACATCCAACTGGCGACATTGAAAGTGGAGGCCGCGGTCAACGTGAAAGGCCTTCAGAAAAAGATCAGCCGCACGCAACGGATGGTCGAGAAGTCGGTGGACATCGTGCATCGTTTCGCCCGGGAACTGCGCCCGACGGTGCTGGACGACCTGGGGCTGATTCCCGCCCTGCACTCCTATATGAAAGGATTTACGAGACGGACGGGCATCCACATTCATTTCACGACCTTTTCTGCCAGCCGGATTGAACAATTGAACAATGCCACGCGCACGGTGTTCTACCGCGTCGCCCAGGAAGCGCTGACCAATGTGGCGCGGCATGCCCAAGCCAGCCGGGTGGAAGTGAACTTCGAGAAACTCCCCAACGCCATTTGCCTGAAAATCAAGGACGACGGAAAATCCTTCCAGGCGCAACGCGTCATGCACTCCAAACGAAATACCCGCCTGGGGCTGATCGGCATGCGCGAACGGCTGGAGATGGTCGGCGGCAGCTTCAGCGTCGAATCGGCGCCGGGCAAGGGCACCACCGTCCGGGCTCAGATTCCGCTCGCCAACTGCCGCGCGGGGGGCTCGCTAATGGGGTCGGCCAAAACCAAACCTTGAATCTCTATGAAACGAATTACTGTTCTGCTGGCCGAAGACCATACGATTGTGCGCGAAGGGTTTCGCAAGATGCTGGAATTGGAAAAGGACATTCAAGTGGTCGGCGAAGCGCAGGACGGCCGCCAGGCGGTCGCCCTGGCCAAAAAACTTCGTCCCGCCGTGGTGTTGATGGACATCGCGATGCCCCTGCTCAATGGTTTGGAGGCCACCCGCCAGGTGCTCAAAGCCGTTCCGGCCACCAAAGTGGTCATTCTCTCCGCGCACAATGATGACGCGTATGTCAAAAACGCGACCGACTCCGGCGCCATGGGATTTTTGCTCAAACAGAACTCTTCCCATGTGGTGTGCGATGCGATCCGGGAAGTCCAAAAGGGAAAAACGTTTTACGGCCCCACGATTGCCAGGCGCCTTCACCAGTTGGAAGGCAAGTCGTCGGATCGGGCCGGACGATCGCAGTCGCGCAACGTCCGCCTGACTTCGCGCGAGATGGAAGTGCTCCAACTGATTGCCGAGGGCAAGGCCAACAAGGAAACGGCCGCGGAACTGGGCATCAGCATCAAGACCGTCGAGAAACATCGCGAGAAGGTCATGAGCAAGCTCGACGTCCACGACACCGCCGGACTCACGCGCTACGCCATCAGCGCGGGCATCATTGAGAACAGCGTCCAGTTGACCATTGTTTAGCGCGAACGGAGCGCGGTTCACGCCGCTTCAGTGCACGAATCGGAGACTGGCCGGGGATTTCCTGAGTCGCACCGCAATGGACGTTGAAGCGGGCTGAAGCCCGCGCTCCGATGTTTCCTGAACCGCCGCGTGATTGGTTATGAATAAAAACAACCTCGCTTTCTGGATGACCCTGGCCGGGACCGTTTGCTGGGGCGTTTGCTTTTGGTGGATGCGCCGGCTTTCCGTCAAGCAGAATTTCCTTTTGGACCAGCTTCGCGAGCAGGGCAAACGAATCGAAAAGCTGTCCCGGGTCGAGCATGATCTCATCAAGGAAGTGCATCCCCAGGTCAATGAGATCAAGGAAGGGATGGAAGAAATGATCGCCGTGGTGAAGGAAAATTCAGAAAACAATCCTCCAGCATCCCCCAAGAAGGGGCATTAGGCGAACCGGAACCACAAAACCCGGGTTCAACAGGCAACGGGCACAGTTGGACATTGTATCTGGAGCGCGGTTTAAAAGACGGATCCGGGCGGACACCAGACAAATCAATGCGCCAGAAGGAGACGCATCAAAAACACCATTCCCATTGACATGCTGGCAACCATTACTCCGCCCAGAAAGTCAAACCTGGCTGTCCGCACATGATTCATGGGGAATGCCGAAGTCAAGAAATGGTGAAAGCCGCTTCGGTTTGACCTGCCGAAAACTGCTTTCACCATTTCCTGCTTTGACATAAAGACGGGGATAATATGGGGCCGTGCTTCGGAAAAATCTATGGGGTGTTTCCCCCATAACAATCCAGATGGTCTGATATCAATTCCCAGCGGGAAACATCCGGATGCCCGCAATGTCCGCCGGGGTGAACATGGGGTGAACACCCCATAGCACCCGCACGGGTTCATCACTATTTTGATATTATGAAAGTCTGGAAGACTGGACTGACGTTGCGTGATTCAACAGCGCCCATTTATGGCGTCGGTACCAGGCGCAGGACTGGACGCACATGATTCTCCTCCTCTGCCTGTTTGCGGCCGCCTCCTTTGGCTGCACCGCATTCATCCTCTGCGCTTGCGCCATTGGCGGCCTCCGCGCCGCCGGGTCCGGCCATACGATTGTGGTAAAGAGGTAAATGGGGTGAACACCCCATAGCGACGGGAAGGTTTCCAGGGATATTTTATGGCGATGAATTTCTTGCAAGCGTGCGGCCTGCTCGTGCTATTATTGGCGGGTTCACTGGTTGCGCGGGCGGCTGACGACACGGTCACCATGCAGGAAATGGTTCAAGGCGCGCAACAATGGGCGCAGGAAAATCTCGATACGAACGTTCTCAACGCGCTTCCCGAAATGGACGAGCGCGCGGTGCGGCAATTTTTTCGCGAAATACAGCAGCGTTTTCAAGGCGACTACGTGGTGGATGTGGCGGCGCTGCGCCAAACGGCCCAGACCGTCCTGCCGTTGCTGGAAAGCCACGAGGAAACCCGGCCCTATGCCTCGTGGCTCAAGGCGCAGATGGATTACCTGGAGGTCGCGGACGAAATCCGGCTCACGATCCCGCCGCCAACAGTTGAAACCAACCAGCCCCCCCGGCCGGTTCCCAATCCCCCGCCGCAAAAGGAACGCGAGCTTTGGGTGAAAAAAGTTTCCAGCATTCCCTGGCCGGCCGCCGCCAAGGAATATGTGCCGGAGTTGAAGCCCCTTTTCGCCGCCCAAAAGGTGCCGCCCGAACTGGTCTGGGTGGCGGAAGTGGAATCGTCATTTGACCGTCGCGCGCTGAGTCCGGCGGGAGCGGCGGGATTGTTTCAATTGATGCCGGCCACGGCCAAACGGTTTGGCCTCTCCCTGTGGCCGCGCGATCAGCGTTATCAACCGGAACCGAGCGCGACCGCCTCCGCCCAGTATCTGAAATATCTTTATGACCGTTTCAAGGACTGGCGGCTCGCCCTGGCCGCTTACAACGCCGGCGAAGGCACGGTGCAAAAACTTTTGGATCGCTACAAAGCGCGCAGTTACGACGCCATCGCCGAACATCTGCCCGCGGAAACGCAAATGTATGTGCCCCGCGTCGAAGCCATTCTCCTGCAGCGTGAAGGCGCGAAACTCGAACAACTTTCCGCGCCGCAAAGTTGACCCCGGCCTGAAATCCGCCGCTTCGGCCGGCGGCCGGCCTGGTTGATGGTTTACGGTTGTGATGATTCCATGGACACGGCTTGAAACTGCCCCCGATCGGTAGCGGCGGGCATCCTGCCGGCCGTATCCGGCGGCAGCTTGCCGCCCTAGGTCACATAACCGAACCCATGCCATGACCTCGTTTCCACATCGGACCACCCGGCTGGAAGCCGGACGATACGGCAGCCAGGGATGGCTGCCGCTGCGGGGGTTGCACCCTCCGCTGCCGGGTGTTGGATGCCGGGTGTTGGATTGCCAATTGCCTTCAAACCGGCAACACTGTTACCCATGAAACACAATTCATATTTTGACGGAAAAGTTCAAAGTCTGGCCGTGAACACATCGGAAGGCCCGGCCACGGCAGGCGTCATCGAGCCGGGCAAATACACCTTCAAGACCGACTCGGAAGAGCGCATGCAAGTTGTTGCCGGCACGTTGAAGGCGAAACTGCCCGGCGCCGCATGGCAGACCTTTGCCAAGGGCCAGTTCTTTGTGGTCCCGGCGCAGGCGTCCTTTGATGTCGAAGCCGCAGCGGACGTGGCCTACCTCTGCCATTACAAAAAGTAGGCTGTAGCAGCTCTCTGCGAGCGTCGGAACATGGCGGTGGTCACAGACCGCCGCTACAAAAGAATGATCGCACGCCTCCGGCACTATGCCCTTGTTGGAAGGCTGGGTTTACTTCCGTCCAACCCGCCCTTGACGACGCCCCGAAACCGGTAAAAAAATCAGCAAATGTGCAGATCAAAACATAATTTGCTTAACATGTTGGGCTGCCCGGCTTTGGTCTTTGCGATCGGCGTTGTGTCGCTGTCCTGCGGTTTTACCGCTGCCCGTGCGGGTGAAACAAACACAAACAACGATTTGCTCCAGGGCGCGGCGGCCATGGGCGATTGGACAACCGATGCGCCGGGGGTGCGCCGTCTCATCACCGTCGGTGATCTGCCCCAGCCTTACGCCACCAGTTCCAGTGACAATGGACCGCACCTCGTCCCGCGGCCTGCCGGGGCCTGGCCCAAGGCGCCGAAAGGCTTCACCGTTGACCTGCTCGCCGAAGGTTTGAGCAATGCCCGGAAAATCATCACCGCGCCCAACGGCGATTTGTTCCTCGCCGAAAGCGAGCCCGGCCGCATCAAGGTGTTCCGCCAGGGCAAGGACGGCACGATCATCAGCACCAACATTTTTGCCGAACACCTGCGCCAGCCGTTCGGCATCGCTTTTTATCCGCCGGGACGAAAACCGAAGTTCGTCTATGTCGCCAACACGGATTCCGCGGTCCGTTATCCGTACCAGGATGGTGACCTTCAGGCGCGCGGCGCCGAAGAAATGATTGTCACCAACATTCCCGGTGGCGGCCGTCTGCGCGGCGGCGGACATTGGACGCGCGACGTCGTTTTCAGCCTCGACGGAAAAAAATGTTCATCTCCGTCGGTTCCCACTCCAATGTCAGCGACGACGCGCTGGAAAAGAACCGCGCCGACGTTTTGGAATACAACCCCGACGGCACCGGCTTCCGCAATTTATGCCTCAGGCATTCGCAATGCCGTGGGGCTGGCCATTGAACCGAAGACCGGTGACTTATGGGGCTCGGTCAACGAGCGCGACGAATTGGGCGACAACCTTCCGCCGGATTACATCACCCGCATCCAGGAAAACGGTTTCTACGGCTGGCCATGGTATTACATCGGCAATCATCAGGACCCGCGTCATGCGGGCAAGCATCCCGAACTGGCCGGCAAGGTCATCGTGCCGGACGTGCTGCTGCAAGCCCATTCAGCCTCATTGTGCATGACGTTCTACACGGCCACACAATTTCCGGCCCAATATCGTGGCGGCATCTTCGCGGCCGAACATGGTTCATGGAATCGCGCCCGCCGCACCGGTTATAAAATCATCTATGTCCCGATCAAGGATGGAAAATCCGCCGGTGAATACGATGATTTCATGACCGGTTTTGTGACCGACGCACAGGATGTTTGGGGCCGGCCAGTGGGCATGACGGTGGATCTCCAGGGTTCGCTCCTCATGGTGGACGACGGGGCGAACCGCCTCTGGCGCATCCGTTACACCGGCGCGCCGGACTAATTTCCTTTGTTCCTGCGCGACAGTTTCCGGGATTTTCCGCTGCGGGCGGCCACCTCGATTGCCCGGCGTGCCCAGGCAACCAGTTCCGGCGCATTTTCCAGCACGTCCGGCGGCACTTCGTGATAACTCATCGTCAACGTTCGCCCTTTCGACTCATAAATGAACGGTTCCATGCCGCGCGCCACATAATCCGCCTGCGATTGCGCGTCCGTTTTGAAAAACAACCGGCCCTCATCCAAAATCCCGAAGAAATGGTCGTCTTGATACAGTCCGTGCGCGCCGAACATCGCCCTGGCCCGCACCTCCGGCAACGCGCGCAACTGGTCGAGCACAAATTCTTTGAATGAGTCGTCAGGCATAAGGCAAACGCGCGGGAAGATTTAACGCAAAGTTGCGATGTCGCAAAGCCGCAAATTCCGCCTTTCATGAATCCCTCCGAAGCGCGATGGAAACAGATTAAACGCAAAGCAACGGCGGCGGGTGGAACTGTCTGTCGCATGTAGTGAACTGGCGGGGACGTCAGCATTCGCGGTGAAGTATCGGCTCAACAGGCCGGCTCCCCCGGGGTGTGCGCCGTGAATCAATAATGGGTGTTACCTAAACGAGTACAGGAAGTTACGCAAATCCCACAGATTTACCTTGTCTTTTTATGGAACATGTCCCATATTAAGACAACTGTTATGACGGTAAGCTTTTTACCAACTAAAAAAATTCTGGTTGTTGATGACAATCCGATAACCCTGAAAGTTTTGTCATCGGCCCTTGAATCCAAAGGCTATGAGGTGTTTACCGCCGCTGACGGTCCCGAAGCCTTTACCATCGTGCGCCGGGAAAAGCCGGACCTCATCCTGCTCGACATTTTTTTCCCGCCCGATGCTTTTCAGAGCGGCAACACTTGGGATGCGTTTCTGATTATGAATTGGCTCCAACGCATGTGCGGATCCCAGGCCAGAAACATCCCTGTGTTCGTTATTTCCGGGGCTAAACCGGAGGAATTCAGGGGTCGTTGTCTGGCCGCCGGCGCGGCGGAATACTTCCAAAAACCGATCAAAATTCCCGAGCTGCTGAACGCCATCCAGCAAATCTCCTGCTCGCGTGTGAGGGTTCGTCCGCGTGAGAGCGATGTGCCGCTTGAATTGTCGGCCATTTCAGATTCCGACCGCCTGCGCCTCTAGCCGGACATCCGGCACAACGCGCTCAACTGGCGAGTCCAAATTCTTTGAAGAAGTTGTCAGGTGCCCCGTGGCAAGTGACGGGTCTTTGGAAAGGATTGTCGCATCAGCCTTGCGAACATTCCTCCCACAACATGAAAATTCCGAGCGCCCGGGTCCAGCGTTCGATGTAGCTGGTGTCGCAGCCGGTGGCGGCGAGATTTTTCACGTCGCGCAGGTGCCGTGGAGAACGTGATTTCCTGGCCCAATGCAGTTTCGAGATGATGAGGTCTTCCTTGCTCACAATCCAGGTGGTGAAGTTTTCAAATTTGATGCGCTGCCGGCGGCTGTATTCCATGAGGCGATAATTGATTTGCTGGCAGACGATGCAATTCACCTTGATGCGGCTTTTCCGGTGGAAGAGATTGAAGAATGACTGTTGGGCAATGGCGCTGTCCACCGCTTCGCGGGAAAGGTCGTAGTCGGGACTGAACAAACGGAACACGATCTCGGCGTCGGCGGGGCGCAGGGCGACGACGAAGTCAAGATTGTGGGGCACGCACGGCAGGGCGTAGCAATTCAGCGCCATCGAGCCGGTGAGCATGTACCCGATCTGCGCCGCGTCGAGCCGCGTGGAAATGTCGCGGACGATGTCAATTTCGTTTTGCATGCGGGGCAGGGAAGCGCTATTTCCGGTTTCAGCTTTAATCGCAATGACCGGTCCACCCCGCACCAGGAGAAAGGATTTGGCGCCGGGGCGCAAATCCGCAACGTCATTGTTCTGGCCTGTTTTTTTTCCAGTCATCGTGCCTCCACGCGTAATAAACCAGCACAACTTGGGCCATGCGCCCGGCAGGCCGCCACGTGCATGGCGTTAATAATTTTGACACATGGGGAAGGATTTAATGCAAAGCCGCGAAAACACGAAGGCGCAAATGCCGCGGAGCGGCAACGGAAATGAGCCGGGGACAACGTCCCCGGTTGGCGTGAAAAATAAATAACATCCTGGCGGGACGACGGAAAAGATTAAACGCAAAGGCCTGGCACGGCTTCAGCCGCAACCAAATCGTTTTGGACTGCGGCGGGAAGCGAAGCGCCACGCCGCTTTGGAAGCTCTATCCGTTGTCGAAAAAGCAGTGTCGCCGCTGCGCTCCAGTCTTCGCTGCGCTTCGCCTTGGCAGGCTGCCACCGCACTCCAAATGAGTTTTAGTTTTTTCCTTGCGTCTTGGCGTCTTTGCGCCTTTGCATTGAAAATGTAGTACCGCCACTCCGTATCCGCCTGAGCGGCCACGTCTAGTTGCCAGCGCTGGATTATGAAATCATGGCCGCATGGTTACATCAAAAACTGGATCAGGACGGCAACGTTGGACTTCTAAACAGCGGCAGCGATTGTTGGCGCGTTTCCATCAAAGCCAATTATCTTGACAGCTTCTGATTTTTGTGCCCCGCTTTACGTCCAGGGGAGAAGAAAGCAGCAAGCGTTCGTTCGAGCTTACTCCCTTTCGCAGGTATTCTCCCCATGGCTATGTCTGACGTGACTCGCATGTTGCAGGCAATCGAGCGCGGCGAAGCGCAATCGAGCGCGGAACTGCTGCCGCTGGTCTATGAGGAATTGCGCCGCCTGGCGGCGCATAAACTTTCACAGGAACGATCCGGCCAAACCCTCCAGGCCACCTCGCTGGTCCACGAGGCCTGGCTGCGCCTGGTGGGCGCGGAAAGCCGGAAGTGGGATGGGCAGAGGCATTTTTTCGCGGCCGCGGCGGAGGCGATGCGGCGCATTCTGATTGAGAATGCCCGGCGCAAGCGGCGGCAAAAACGCGGCAGCGGATGGGAGCGGATTGACGTCGAGCACATTCAACTGGCCGAACCGCTGCCCTCGACCGACCTCGTGGCGCTGGATGAAGCCCTGACCGAACTCGCACAGCGCGATCCCCCGGCGGCGGAACTTGTCCAACTTCGCTTCTTTGCCGGACTGACTCAACAACAGGCGGCCGACCTGCTGGGCATCTCGCGGCGCACGGCGGATCGCACGTGGGCCTATGCCCGGGCCTGGCTTTTTCAACAAATCGCGGGCGACGAGAAATCCGGCGCCTGAATTATTTCATTGTTTGGCGCAACCCGGCTCGAAATGGCGCATTACTGACTGGAGAAAAGAAGCAGAAGTCGGCTGGGGCCTTGAAAGTTGCGATGACTCCGAGCGGCCTCGATTAAACACAGTTCGCCTATGAATACAGACCGCGACAAACTGGTTAAGGAAATTTTCGCCGATGCCTTGGAGAAGGCAAACGCGGCTGAACGGGCCGCCTATCTCGCCCAAGCCTGTGGCAATGATGCCCAACTGCGCCAACATGTCGAAGCTCTCCTTCAGGCGCATAAAAAAGCAGGGGGCTTTCTTGAGGAGCCAGCCGCAATGTTGCCGGGCAAAACCGAAGTTGTTTCCGCTTCACTGGCAGAATTAGCTGGCGAAAAGATTGGCCACTACAAGCTGTTGCAGCAAATTGGCGAAGGTGGCTGCGGCGTGGTCTATATGGCCGAACAGGAACAGCCGATCCGCCGCCGGGTCGCCCTCAAGGTCATCAAGTTGGGGATGGATACCAAAGCAGTCATCGCCCGGTTCGAAGCCGAGCGGCAGGCATTGGCACTGATGGACCATCCCAATATCGCCAAGGTGCTCGATGCCGGCGCGACCAATAACGGCCGGCCCTACTTCGTCATGGAACTGGTGCGCGGCATCAAGATCACGGACTACTGTGACCAAAACAGCCTTTCGACCGAGCAACGATTGGACCTGTTTGTCCAAATCTGCCATGCCATCCAGCACGCGCACCAGAAAGGCATCATCCACCGCGACATCAAGCCCTCGAACATCCTGGTCACCGTGCAGGATGGGAAAGCGCTACCTAAGATCATTGACTTTGGCATCGCCAAGGCGACTTCGGGCCAACCGTTGACAGACAAGACGCTGTTTACGGCGTTCGAGCAGTTTATCGGCACGCCGGCGTACATGAGTCCGGAGCAGGCGGAGATGAGCACATTGGATATTGATACGCGTAGTGACATTTATGCGTTGGGGGTGTTGCTCTACGAACTGTTAACCGGGCAGACGCCGTTTGATGCGAAGGAACTTATCGCGGCGGGGTTGAATGAAATGCGGCGTATCATCCGGGAACAGGAGCCGATGCGACCTTCAACCCGAATTAGCACCTTGGGCGCGGAGGAACAGACAGCCATCGCCAAGCGCCGCCATGCCGAACTGCCGAAGTTGCTGGGCCTCATCCACGGCGACCTCGACTGGATCGTCATGAAGACGTTGGAGAAGGACCGGACGCGGCGTTACGAGACGGCCAACGGCTTGGCTGATGACGTCCTGCGCCACCTGAACAACGAGCCAATCGTCGCCCGCCCACCGAGCAAGCTCTACCGGTTTCAGAAGCTGGTTCGGCGCAATAAGCTGGCCTTTGCGGCGGGCGCAATAATCGCGGCGGTGCTGGTTGTTGCTGTCGTGGTGAGTTCTTCCCATGCCGTGCTGGTGGCGGTGCTGATGTTTGGCATTGGCATAAGCGCCTGGCAGGCGCTGGTGGCCACCCGCGCCAAGACTAATGCGCTCGAAGCCAAAACCGAATCTGTGGCGGCGCAGAAGAATGCGGAACGGGCTCAAGAGGCGGAGCGATCGGTGCGAATCGAGGACGAACACCAACTGTATGCGGCGAAAATGAACCTGGCCCAGCAAGCCTGGGACCAGAACAATATCCGGCAACTCCGTCAATTGCTGGAAGAAACCCAAGACTCTCCGCATCGCGGCTTTGAGTGGTACTATTGGCAACCACTAACTCACTTGGCCTCGAAGACGCTGCGAGGGCATCTAAAAGGAGTGACCTCTGTAGCCTTCTCCCCGAACGACCAGCAGATCGTCAGCGGCAGTCAGGATGGGACGGCCAAGCTGTGGGATGTGGACAAGGGCAAGGAACTGCTCACGCTCAAGGGGCACCGCGATCTGATTTGGTCTGTGGCCTTTTCCCCGGACGGACATTGGGTCGTCACCGGCAGTGCGGATCAGACGGCCAAGGTGTGGGACGCGGCCAGTGGGCGCGAATTGTTCACGCTCAAGGGGCACAATGATCATATTCGCTCTGTGGGCTTTTCCCCGGACGGCCAGCGCATTGCTACCGGCAGTTTTAGTTCCGTGGCCAAGGTGTGGGAGGCGGCCAGCGGTAAAGTACTGGTTACGCTTAAAGGGCACACTTCTGCGATTCGTTCTGTGGCCTTTTCGCCGGACGGCCTGAAGATTGTCACCAGCAGCGCGGATCAGACGGCCAAGGTGTGGGAGGCGGCCAGCGGTCGGGAACTGCTTACACTCAAGGGGCACACCGATGCGATTTGGTCTGCGGCCTTCTCACCGGACGGCATGCGGATTGTTACTGGCAGTAAAGACCAGACGGCCAGAGTGTGGGAAGCGGCCGGTGGCCGGGAACTGCTTACGCTTAAGGGGCACACCGCTTGGGTTCGGTCTGTGGCCTTTTCGCCGGACGGCCAGAGGATTGTGACCGGAAGTGGCGATCGGACGGCCAAGGTATGGGAGGCGGCCAGTGGTCGGGAACTGCTCACGCTCAAGGGGCATAGCGATCAGATTTTGTCTGTGGCAATTTCCGCGGATGGGCGGCGAATTGCAACCGGGAGTAGCGATGGGACGGTCAAGGTGTGGGAAGCAGACAAGGGCAAGGAACCGCTCACGCTCAAGGGGCACAGCGATGAGATTTGGTCTGTGGCAATTTCCGCAGGTGGCCGGCGGATTGTGACCGGGAGTGACGATGGGACGGCCAAGGTGTGGGAGGCAGCCAGTGGTCGGGAACTGCTCACGCTCAAGGGGCACGGCGCGCAGGTTGATTCTACTGTGGCCACCGCCATGAACGCCAAGGGGCGCAGCGCTCGGGTGTTTTCTGTGGCCTTTTCGCCGGACGGCCAGCGGATTGTCACTGGCAGTTCTGATCGGACGGCCAAGGTGTGGGAGGCGGCCAGCGGAAAGGGCCTGTTTACCCTCAAAGGGCATAACGATTGGATTATGTCTGTGGCCTTTTCACCGGACGGTCAGAGAATTGTCACCGGGAGTTTGGATAATTCGGCCAAGGTGTGGGAGGCGGCCAGCGGTCGGGAACTGCTCATGCTCAAGGGGCACAGCTGTAATATTTTGTCTGTGACCTTTTCCCCAGACGGCCGGCGGATTGTGACGGGCAGTTCTGATGGGACGGCCAAGGTGTGGGAGGCATCCAGCGGGCGCGAACTGCTTACGTTCAAGGGGCACGGCGATGGGGTTTGGTCTGCAGCTTTTTCGCCGGACGGCCAGAGGATTGTGACCGGGAGTGCGGATGGGATGGCCAAGGTGTGGGAGGCGGCCAGTGGTTGGGAACTGCTCACGCTCAAGGGGCACGGCGATGGGGTCTGGTCTGCGGCCTTTTCACCGGACGGCATGCGGATTGTAACGGGTTCTCTGGATAATACGGCCAAGGTGTGGGAGGCGTCCAGCGGCCGCGAACTGCTCACGCTCAAGGGACACACCTTTTCGATCCTTTCTGTTGCTTTTTCACCGGACGGGCGGCGGATCGTCACCGGAAGCGTGGATCAGACGGCGAGAGTGTGGGAGGTGGCGCGACCCGAGCAGGTCGCTGTTTGGAAGGAAGAAGAACGGGCCGCGACTCAATATATTGCCGCCGCACAGGCCGAGCAGGAGCGCGAAATTGCTTCCCGCGCCCGTGAATCTATCACACGGTGGCTGATCCTGGCGCCGATTAATTTGGCCACCGGTAAAAGCGGAGCGCAGGGATTAGACATCGAGCAGATTGAGGGCGAAGGCCAGCTCAGGCCAAAAGCGGGTGAGTCGAGATTCTTTGGGGGCAGTGAATTGAAGTGGCAGGAAGTGGCCTTGACAAACGAGGTGCTCGACTTTAACGCGCTCCTTGAGCACGAGACAACCCAGAGCGTGGCCTACGCGGTCTGTTATCTCCGGTCGGACGTTGAGCAGCGGGGGCTTCGGATGCTGGTCGGTAGCGGTGCTGAGGCGAAAGTCTATCTGAATGGGAAGCCGATTTACACAAATGCCTTCCCGCGTCCCTTTTATGCCGAGGAGGATAGTGTCCCCAACATCACACTGAACGCAGGACTGAACGTGCTCGTGATCAAGCTGGTGAAAGGTACCCGCGAGTGGAAGGGGTCAATCCGGTTCACCGATGCCGCAGGCCAGCCGCTGAAGGAAGTCCAGGTGGCAACAGAGCCAACCACCTGAAAGCCATGAACCAATTCAAATTGTCCTGGTCGCACTGTGACTCTTCCCATAAACCTGTAGCCGCCGTTGTGAAACGGCGGAGACGGTCAGTGCAAGCCGAATCCGCCAATTCACCTTGGCGGCTACAAGGTTCAAGGTCCGTGAACAGTTCCAAAAGGAACAGGAAACTGCCGAGGTCCGCCGGAGCCTTGAAAGTTTCTGCGGCTCCAGCCAGCCTTGATTGAACACGATTCGCCTATGAACACAGACCGCGACAAACTGGTTAAGGAAATTTTCGCCGATGCCCTGGAAAAGGCAAACGCGACTGAACGTGCCGCCTACCTCGCCCAGGCCTGTGGCGATGATGTCCAACTGCGCCAACAAGTTGAAGCCCTCCTTCAGGCGCACGAAAAGGCCGGCGGTTTTCTTGAGGAACCCGCCGCAGCGCTGCCCGGTAAAACCGTCGTCGTCTCCACGCCGCTCACCGAAAAGGCCGGCGACCGCATAGGACGTTACAAACTGCGCGAGAAAATCGGCGAAGGCGGCTGCGGCGTTGTCTATGTTGCCGAACAGGTGGAACCCGTCCGCCGCCGCGTCGCCCTCAAAGTCATCAAGCTGGGGATGGACACCAAATCGGTCATCGCCCGGTTCGAAGCCGAGCGGCAGGCGCTGGCCATGATGGATCATCCCAACATCGCCAAAATCTTTGATGCGGGAATTACAGAGAGCGCTGTTCCTGAGCCTGAAGGTAGGGCGCGTCACTCCGTGCGCGCCGCCACTCAACCGTCCGAAAGCGGCGCGCAGGGGACTGACGCGCCCTACCCAGCGCGCTCCGTTCTCTCCGCCGGTCGGCCCTACTTCGTGATGGAACTGGTGCGCGGCATCCGGATCACCGACTATTGCGACCAGAACAAACTTTCCACACCCGAACGGCTCGGCCTGTTCATGCAAGTCTGCCACGCGGTCCAACATGCCCATCAGAAGGGCATCATTCATCGCGACATCAAACCGTCGAATATCCTTGTCACCCTGCACGACGGTGTTCCCGTGCCCAAGGTGATCGACTTCGGCATCGCCAAAGCGACGGAAGGCCGCCTGAGCGACCTGACGGTTTATACCGAACTGCACCAGTTCATCGGCACCCCGGCCTACATGAGCCCCGAACAGGCGGAAATGAGCGGGCTGGACATTGACACGCGCAGCGACATTTACAGCCTGGGCGTGTTGCTTTACGAGTTGCTCACGGGCAAAACGCCTTTTGATCCGCAAGAACTCCTCCAATCGGGCCTCGACGCAATGCGGCGCACGATTCGCGAGCAGGAGCCGCCGCGTCCCTCGACGCGGTTGAGCACCATGGTCGTCGCCGACCTGACCGCGCTTGCCCAACGGCACGGCGCCGAACCGCCCCGGCTCATTCATCTGATCCGCGGCGACCTGGACTGGATCACGATGAAGGCCCTGGAGAAAGACCGCACCCGCCGCTACGAAACGGCCAATGGACTGGCCCAGGACCTCGAACGGCATCTGAAAAACGAAACCATCATCGCCCGCCCGCCGAGTTCGGCCTACCGGTTCCAGAAACTCGTCCAACGGAACAAGCTCGCCTTCGCCGCGGCTGGCGCCGTTTTGGCCGCGCTGGTCATCGGGCTGGGTGTCTCGATCTTTTTGTACCTCAAAGCGGACAAGGCGCGGGAAGCCGAGCGCAAACAACATCAACTCGCCGACACTGCCCGCGGCCAGATGGAAGGCATCATCAGTTTCATGATGCAAGACCTGCAACCGGCTTTGGAGAAAAGTGGCCGCCTGCCGCTCCTGAAGCAGATTGCCGAAAAAGTCGTGCGCCATTTCGATGCGCTGCCGCCCGAGCTCCGGGACTCGAAAGTGGAGTCGGCCGAAGCCAGCGCCCTCGAGGCGATGGCCGGGTTCCACTGGTGGTCCGGCGACCGGGCGTCGGCGGAGGTTGCGTTGCGAAAATCCATCGAGCTGGCCCGGCGCGTCGCGGAGGATAATCCCAATGATCCGGATGCCGCCGCCTTTTTGCTGGGGGTGAACTGGTGGTGGCAGAGTGACTTTACGGGAAAACGAACCCAGGCCGAGTACGATCTCGCCCAACAACAGCAACTTCAACAATGGCGCCAGCTCCGCGCCCGTTACCCCGACAGCATTTCGGTGAAAAAAGGCCTGGCTGGAGCGCTCTTTGACCGTGGCTGGGCTGCCACCGAAATTTCCCACAAGCCCGCCGAGGCCATTGCCGCCATCACCGAGGCCCAAACTCTCCTGGCAGAACTGCTGGCGGCGGAACCGGACGACCGTTTGACGCGCTATCTTGACGCGAATACTCTGGTGTCATTGGCCCGTGCTTACGAGGAGGTGAACGAGCACGGGAAATCGGTGCAACTCAGCGAGGAGGCTCTGGCCCGTTTCGAAAAGGAATTGAAGTCCGATCCCGGGAACCAAGACCTCATGTACAATGCCGCTAATGCCGCGCAATCCCTCAGCTACCGGGTGGCGACCATATCCCAGAAACGGTCGCGTGACGCGGAACTCGTCGCGCGTGAGCACTACCGGTTGTTGTCCGAGCTCGACCCCGCGGACGTGGGGAGGCGCCACGACTATGCCATGAGTCACCAAATGGAGTGTTACTATCTCCAGAACAATGGCTCGATTGACGCAGCCCGGCAGGCGTTCAAGAAGTTTGACTCCCTGCTGCAACCTGTGGCTTACGCTGGGGACGACGTCTGGGACCGGGTGGATCTGGAAAAACTCATGGCCACGAGTACCCAACTGGCAAGTCTGGCTGCAGCGGCGGGGGATGTCGCGGACGCTCGCGCCCAACTGGCGACCGGAAAAGTGCGATTTCAAGCGTACTACGACACTATGCCTGCCGGTTCGTTCGACCAACTCCAAGCCCGGGTCCGTTGGCTGAGCTTGCAATCGGAGCCGCTGCTGACTTTGGACGACTGGCTGGAGCTTGCCGGCGCGGCGCGCGAGATGCTCGCCACGATTGAAGACGGGCTGCGCCAGCAGCCGGCTGACGCCGAATTGCTTCTGCGCCGGGCCGTTGCGCAGGGTTTCCTCGGCGCCGCCATGCTGGGCCAGGGAAACGTTCAGGAAGCCGTTGATGTGCTTGAGAAATCGGTGGCAGGCTATCGCGAGGCCCCGGTCGCACCCGCGTTCTCGGAAGACAGGGAGGCTTTCGCGATGACCGCCACGGAGTCGCTGGCCGAGGCGCTGGTGAAAACCGGCGGCCTCCCGCGCGCCAGAAGCCTGCTCGAATCCGCTCTCGCCGTTCGCGAATCCAGGCTCGCAAAAGAACCCGATCTTTGGGGACTGAAAGAGGCCGTGGCCCGGACATCGTTCCTCCTCGCCACTGTGCTCGACGCGTCGAATCCCCAGGACGCCGCGCGCCGAAAATCGCTCCTCGACCGGTCAACCGAAATTCTGAACGGTCCCGACGCCGAAGGCCGTCTCAGCGTGGCCGACAAGGAACTGAAAACGAAAATTCAAGCCCTCCTCTCAGGCCAACCGGCGAAAGCCGGCGGGTGAGAACACATTGAACAAGCAGACGAAACCATTTGCCAATTATGAACCAACTCAAATTCTCCTGCCCGCACTGCGAACAACATCTGCAATGCGATGAGCAGGCATCAGGCCGCGAGATTCAATGCCCCAACTGCCATCACCTCATCCGCGTTCCGCCGATTCCCGGCCGAACCGCCGAGTATAATCCCGAATCCGGCAAGACCTGGGCCACGTTCTTCAGTTCCGGGAACCTGCCGTCGCCAAAGGGAATCTCGCTCGGTCGCTGGTCCGACCGATCAGGATCGCCTCGAAAGGAGCCAACCCAATGAGGCGCCGTTGAAGAATTCTCTATGTAATCCCGCACAATCCAGGAAGAAATGGCACTTACACTTTTAGGACAGAATAAATCGTTAAACCAAAACACTTATGAAAACTAAAGTTCAACTCGCACTTCGCACTTCGCACTACGCATTTGTCGTGGCATTGCTCTCAACCTTCAACCTTCAACCCTCAACCGCCTTTGCCCAGGGCACGGCATTCACGTATCAAGGCCAGCTCCAGAACAACGGCAGTCCGGCCAGCGGCACCTATAACCTGACGTTTTCGTTGTTCGATACCGACACCAACGGTGTCGCCATCGCCGGGCCGGTGACCAACAACGCCGTCAGCGTCACCAACGGCCTGTTTACGGTGCTGATTGATTTTGGCTCCGGCGCATTCACCGGCCAGAGCAACTGGCTGGAAATTGCCGTGGAGACCAACGGGGTCAACAGCTTCACGACGCTGGGCCCGCGCCAACAATTGACGCCCGCGCCGTATGCGATTTATGCGGAAAGCGCCAGCGGCTTGAGCGGGACATTATCGGCAGATCAATTGACAAGCCTCGGCAACGACAACGGCGGTTCTTGCAACTTCGTCATCGGGCCGTCGGGCAATTCGACGATGAGCGGTGACGACAACACGGCGAATGGCTATGCTGCGCTTCACAGCAACACGGACGGCTCCGGAAACACGGCCAATGGCTTTGACGCGCTTTTTTCCAACACGGAAGGTGGCGACAACACGGCCGATGGTCATGGTGCGCTTCTGAACAACACTAGCGGCTCCCAAAACACCGCCAATGGCGCTCAGGCGCTTTACCTCAACACAAGCGGGTCCGACAACACGGCCATTGGTGCCAATGCGCTTGCCTACAACACGAGCGGCTCCTACAACACGGCCAATGGCCCTTGGGCGCTTTTCTGGAACACGAGCGGCTCCTACAACATCGCGCTGGGTTATCTGGCTGGCTTTAACATCACCACCGGCAGTTCCAACATCGACATCGGCAATCCGGGCCGTTCCACTGACACCAATATTATCCGCATCGGCAGTGACCAGACTCAGACGTTCATTGCGGGCGTCATTATCGGCAACGGCGGCGGGTTGACCAGTCTCAACGCCTCTCAATTGACCAGCATCGGCAACACCAACGGCAGTTATGGCAACTTCTTTGTCGGTCAGTCGGGCAATTCGATGATGAGCGGCTCCTACAACACGGCCAATGGCCTGAATGCGCTCGCTCGCAACACAAGCGGCGGGTTCAACACGGCCAATGGAAATGCGGCGCTCTTGTACAACACGATTGGCATCGGCAGCACGGCCAATGGCTATGATGCGCTTGTCTACAACACGAGCGGCTCCTACAACATCGCGCTGGGTTATCTGGCTGGCTATAACATTACCACCGGCAGTTCCAACATTGACATCGGCAACCAGGGCTTTTCAACCGACACCAACATCATCCGCATCGGCAGCGGCCAGAGCCAGACGTTCATCGCGGGTGTCATCACCGGCGACGGCAGCGGGTTGACCAACTTGAGCGTGTCAGCGGCGAGCCTGACGGGAACCATCCCGCTGGCGCAATTGCCCGCCGCAGTTGTGACCAATGGCGCGAGCGGCGTGACCATTAACGGCAACATTTTCGGCGATGGCTCCGGCTTGGACAATCTCGATGCCTCTGCATTGGTCAGCAGAGGCAACGCCAACGGCGGCTTTGGCAACTTCTTCGTCGGCCCTTCGGGCAATTCGACGACGAGCGGCTCCCACAATACGGCCAATGGCTATGATGCGCTTGTCTACAACACGAGCGGCACCAACAACACGGCCAATGGCTATCGGGCGCTTTGCAACAACACGAGCGGCTCCCAAAACACGGCCAATGGTTATCAGGCACTTTTCAAGAACATGAGCGGCACCTTCAACACGGCCAATGGCAATGAGGCGCTTTTTTCCAACACGAGCGGCTACCTAAACACGGCCAACGGATTGGATGCGCTTTACAGCAACACGAACGGCAATTACAACACGGCCAATGGCGCTCAGGCGCTTCAGAACAACACGAGCGGCGCCTACAACATCGCGCTGGGTTATCTGGCTGGCTATAGCATTACCACCGGCGGTAATAACATTGACATCGGCAACGAGGGGGTTTCCACCGACACCAACATCATCCGCATCGGCTACTCACAGACGGCCACCTTCGTCGCTGGCATCTCTGGGGTTACCGTCAGCGGAACCCCGGTGGTTGTGAATTCTTCAGGCCAACTCGGCGTGGCTCCCTCTTCACAACGGTTCAAGGACAACATACGCAAAATGGCCGACGCGAGCGACATGCTCTATTCGCTACAGCCGGTTACCTTCCGATACAAACCAGGAATTGACCCCCAAGGCACTCCGCAATTCGGCCTTGTGGCCGAGGAAGTGGAGCAAGTGGACCCGAACCTAGTGGTGCATAAAGCGAACGGCGAGATTTTTACGGTCCGCTACGATGCGGTCAACGCGATGCTCCTGAACGAATTTCTGAAGGAGCACCACAAGGTTCAGGACTTGGAACAACGGCTTGAAAAACTCGAACAACTTCTCAACGCAAAGAATGGAGGCGGACAATGAAAATACGAGAATGGAGAATCGAAGCTCGGAAATCGGAGATGGGAGATGGAAGACGGCCGGCATGGAATCTCGCTACGGCGCGGTGGGGACACCGCGCCCTACCTGCCGTTCTGCTGTTGCTCTCAACTCTCATCATTCAACCCTCAACCGCCTCGGCGCAGAGTTACAGCATTGACTGGTACAAAGTCTCCGGTGGAGGCGGCACCAGCACTGGCGGCGTGTATGCCGTCAGCGGTACCATTGGCCAGCATGATGCCGGCGGGGAGATGATCGGCGGCAATTATTCGCTCACCGGCGGGTTCTGGAGTTTGATTGCCGTCGTGCAGACTGGCGGCCTGCCAAACCTGATCATCACTCATTCCGTCAACAGCGTCATCGTCTCGTGGCCGAATATCGGCAGTTGCACGTTGCAACAGAACGCGAACCTCACGCTGGCTAATGGCTGGACGACCTGCGGTTACACCATCACAACCGCCAACGGCACCAACAGCATTACCATCTCACCGCCAACAGGCAATTTGTTCTTCCGGCTACATTAACTCCAGAAAGGAAATTCCATGAAAACAAACTTCTCCAGCATCCGGTGGCTCGCCCTCGCCGCGCTCCTTTGTTTCACCCTCAATTGCCTCGGCGCTGAAGCCCCGGCTCTGACCCAAGTCCAGCAGTCGTGGCTCAGCAAGGCGAATCGGCACGAGAAAGCTGGCTGGGTTTATGTGCATATTGAAGGGACCCCGCGGGAACGTGGCTTCCAGCACGGCTATCTTCTGGCCAGGGAAATCGCGGAATGCCTCCGGGTTGCCCGGGCAAAATGGCGGCACGACAGCAGCATGGAATGGTCCTGGCTTATTGCGCACACCAAGGGGTTCACCGAGCCGGCCATTGACCCGGAGGACCGCGCTGAGATGCAGGGCATCGCGGAAGGCATGACTGCGGCAGGTGTGCCGACGACCTACGACGAGATCGTCACCTACAACGCCGAGATTGAACTCGAATGGTATTGGTGGCCGCTGGCCGCCAAAAAAATTACCGACGGCATCGACGTGGTGAAAAAGCCGAAGGAATCCTGCTCCTCATTCATCGCCACGGGCCGCATGACCAAAGACGGCGGGATCGTTCTCGGCCATAACACGATGGACGACTATGTCGAAGCTCTGGCCAACGTGGTCATTGATATCCAACCCGCCAAAGGCCATCGCATTCTCATGCAGACGCAGCCTGGGTTCATCCACAGCGGCACGGATTTTTTCATCACCGACGCCGGGCTCGTTGGCTCGGAAACCACCATAGGAGATTTTCAGCATTTTTCGGAGAAAGGCATTCCGGAATTCGTCCGGATGCGCCGGGCGATGCAGGATGCCACCAATATTGACCAGTGGTGCGCCATCATGAAGAAAGGCAACAACGGCGGTTATGCCAATGCCTGGCTCATCGGTGATGTCAACAGCGGAGAGATTGCCCGTCTGGAACTGGGGCTTAAATACACCGGTTTTGAGCGGACCAAGGACGGTTATTTCACTGGGTCCAACATCGCAGAGAATCCGCATATCCTGCGGCTCGAAACCACCTCGAATGATTCGGATATTCGCAGTTCTATTGTGGCCCGCCGGGTGCGTTGGAAGCAACTGATGAATGAAAATGCTGGCAAGATTGATTTGGAATTGGGTGAACAAATGGAAGGTGACTGCTACGACACCTGCCTCAACAAGGAAAACCCGGGCTGCCGGACCCTGGCGGGACACTGTGAACTGGATCCCCAACTAACGGCCGCGAGTGACGTTCCGTTTCATCCCCTTGGATCGTATGATGCCAAAGTTGTCGATTCGCGCATGGCCAAAAACATGAGTTTCGCCGCGCGCTGGGGTTCGGCCGACGGGACTTCGTTCGACGCGCTGGTATTTCTGGCCGCACACCCGCAATTCGACTGGCAGGAGGGATACCTCAAAAGCCGCCCAGCAGAACCGTGGACCAATTTCACCGCGGGCGAGCAGCGGTGATATGAACACACCTAACAAGATCGGCAATGGAGCATTCTGCTGGCGCACCTTTGTCATCCTCTTGCTGGCATGATTTACGGGCGTTATTTGTCCTATCGCGGAACGAGTTGACGCGATAGAACCGCATATCAAAAAAAACTCACAACAACACAGAATACTACTATGAAACAGGTTATCCAAAAATTAGTCGTGCTAGCAGCAATGAGTATTGCGTGGTTTGTTCCAAACCACCTTTATGCACAGGAATGGTCGGCTGCACAAAAGGATGTCTGGAAAAATGTCGAAACGTATAACGACCTCTACGCCGCCGGGGACCTGGAGAAGTTTATGGCTTACTTCCATGACGATTATCTCGGGTGGTATAATCGTGATTCACTGCCGGTCACCAAGGCCGAGCTGAGAAAGTGGCTCGAGCACGAATTCAAGAGCAACAAGGTGCTCGTTCAGAGTGTCAAACCTGTAGGGATCAAGATTCACGGCGACATCGCCTTTGTGGATTATTACTATGTGCAAACCATCAAGGATGCAGAGGGCAAAGAAAAAATCGAGCGCGGTCGCTGGACTGACATTCTTATGAAACAAGGGGACAAATGGGTTTTGATTGGTGACCACGGCGGTCCTGAGTCCACTGAAAAGGAGTAACAAGAAATGACGCCCATGAAGGCCGTTTTTCAAGCAATTCTCGTCTGCCTTGTTTTGGCAGACACACACGCGGGAGAACTCCCGCAAACGAATCGTTTCGCAATTGCCGACCTGGCAAAGTTGATCAGCATTTCTGATCCACAGATTTCACCGGACGGTAAGTCGGTCGTGATTGTCGTATCGCGTCCCAACTACAATGAACAGGCGCCATTTTCTCAAGATTAGCGCGATGGGCAGCGCGGC
Source organism: uncultured Verrucomicrobiae bacterium (assembly GCA_963804345.1). Taxonomy (GTDB): domain Bacteria; phylum Verrucomicrobiota; class Verrucomicrobiia; order Limisphaerales; family UBA11358; genus UBA11358. The sequence goes on from CAWDPX010000018.1 coordinate 94,058, forward strand.
AGCGTGGATCTACCCGTCCATTGCCGCCACAGGGCCAATGTCGAATCCCGCCTTTCACAGGCGCGCCTTTGAATGGGGCGAGACAACCATCAGTCACCTAAGTTCAGCGATGTCATCAGGCCGGCTTACGGCTGCCTCGCTCACTCGCCAGTATCTCCGGCGTATCCGTGAGCTGGACAAGGATGGCCCAAAACTCAACTCGGTCATTGAACTGAATCCGGACGCGGTTTCGATTGCCGAAGCCCTCGATTGGGAGCGCCACAAGAGTGGACCTCGCGGCCCCTTGCATGGCATACCGATTCTGATCAAGGATAACATTGCGACGCGTGACAAAATGCAGACAACCGCCGGGTCGCTTGCTCTGGTAGGGTCAGTTCCCGCTTCCGATGCCTTTCTTGTGAAGAGACTGCGCTCGGCAGGAGCGGTTATTCTGGGAAAGACGAATTTGAGCGAGTGGGCAAATTTCCGCTCCAGACACGCTACCAGCGGGTGGAGCGGCAGGGGAGGCCAGACCCTGAACCCCTATGTATTGGATAGGAATCCGTGGGGCTCCAGCTCCGGCTCCGCCGTGGCGGTCTCAGCCAACCTTTGCGCCGTGGCTGTCGGCACGGAAACTGACGGTTCGATCACGATGCCCGCCTCCTGTAACGGCTTGGTGGGGATCAAGCCAACTCTCGGTATGGTAAGCAGGTCGGGCATCATTCCAATCGCACACAGCCAGGACACGGCTGGTCCGATGGCACGAACCGTTGCGGATGCCGCCATTCTCCTGGGATGCATGGCCGGACCCGATATGGATGATCCGGCCGCCTCCTCTGCTGCGAGAAAGATTGCGCCCGACTATTCCAGGTTTCTGGACGCTGCTGCCCTGCAAGGAGCGCGCATCGGCGTGGCGCGAAAGTATTGTGGATTTTTGGACGCAGTGGATCAACTCATGGAAGGTGCGATCGCCGCCATGAAGCGTCATGGCGCATTGATCAGCGATCCTTCCGACCTGCCCAGCTACGGAAAGTTCGGTGACGGCGAGGATGAAGTGCTTTCATACGAGTTCAAGGCTGACCTTAACAAATATTTGGCTTGGCTCGGCCCCTCGTCGCCGGTGCATTCGCTGTCCGAGATCATCGCTTTCAATGAACGGGAGAAGGCCAGGGAAATGCCCTGGTTCGGACAGGAGTTATTTCTCAAGGCACAAGCCAAGGGACCTCTGACAGAGAAAGCCTATCTTGATGCGCTCGCTCAAAACCACCGCCTTGCCCGCGAGGAAGGAATTGACGCAGTCATGGAAAGGTTGGGATTGGACGCGATTATCGCCCCGACGGGCGGGCCGGCGTATCGGACCGACTTGCTCTGGGGTGACCGGGATACGGGCGGTTGCACGAGCCCCGCTGCCATCGCTGGCTACCCGCACATTACTGTACCAATGGGCTTGGTACACGGTTTGCCTGTGGGCATTTCGTTTTTTGGCCGTGCTTGGAGCGAACCCAGGCTGCTTGGCTTGGCCTACGCCTTCGAGCAGATGACCAAAGCTCGCAAACCGCCGCAATTTCTCGCTTCACTCTAATGCTGCTTATGCGATATGGCTGTTGCTCCGTGCTCGACGCGCTTTACCGGTCGGACATGTTCTCTCCCTCTGGTGCGCGCCGTCCTGGGCGGAAGTCCGCGCGGCGGAGGTGAAGGGAAAAGCGTTGGTTCTCCAGTTATGAATACGAATCGCGAAGAAGCTTTGTTTGCCTTGGCGCTGGAGAAACCGGTCGCCTTGCCGCGCCGCGCCATCGCCGCAGCAACCATCGGCAACGCGCTGGAATTCTACGATTTCTTGACCTATGCCTTCTTTGCGATTCAGATCGGTCACGCCTTCTTTCCGTCCGAGAGCGCCTATGGCAGCCTCATGCTGTCGCTGGCGACCTTCGGTGCCGGCTTCGTGACGCGCCCCATCGGCGGGATCGTCATTGGCGCTTTTTCCGACCGGGTCGGCCGCCGCGCGGCCATGATGCTGAGCTTCACCATGATGGGCGGGGCCATTGTGGCGATGGCTCTGATCCCGACTTATTCCATGATTGGAGTCGCTGCGCCGGTACTCGCCATCGTCACGCGCATGGTGATGGGCTTCTCGCTGGGCGGCGAAGTGGGCCCGACCACGGCCTATCTGCTGGAATCCGCACCCGTCGGAAAACGTGGCCTCATGGTTGCCTGGCAGGGCGCGAGTCAGTGCATTGCCGCCACCGTGGGCGGCCTCGTCGGTTTCGTTCTGTCCGCCGTGCTAAGGCCTGCGGCGCTCGATTCCTATGGCTGGCGCATTGCCTTCCTGCTCGGTGCCGTCACGGTGCCGTTCGGTCTTTGGCTCCGTCGCGGAGTTCCCGAAACACTGCATGTAGTTGAAGAGTCCGCCTCCGCCGTCTCCAGGGCGGCGACGCGTCTGGGCGCCGCGCGTGAGAACTCGCGCATCATCGTGCTGGGGATCATCGTGCTCGCCTATGCCACGATCAGCACCTATGTGACGGACTACATGACGACGTTCGCGCAAGACACTCTGCATATGGCCTCGGGACCGGCCTTCGCGGTCACGGTGGTCGGCAATCTGGCGGGGCTTGCCGGCGTTCTTTATGGCGGCTGGCTGTCTGACCGCACCGGACGGCGCCCGGTCATGATCTGGGCCAATCTGGCGACACTTCTGATCACCTATCCGGTGTTCCTGTGGATTGTCGGAGCGCGAAGTTCGCTGGCCTTGTTGACCGGCATGGGGCTGTTGAACTTGGTGGGCAGCATTCCTTTCGGCGGATTCTTTGTGGCCTTGGCCGAAAGCCTGCCCAAGCCAATCCGCGGTGGAGCCTTCGCCACGATCTACGCGGTTTCCATCGCAACCTTCGGCGGCACCTGCCAATTCATCCTCACGTGGCTGATCCATGTCACGGGCAATCCGATGTCACCGGCTTGGTATCTGCTGGCCGCAACCGCTGTCGGTCAGATCGCATTGCACATGATCCCGGAGAGCGCACCGGTGCGGCTCGCGACCAAATCCTCACGAAGTTGAACCCATGAACCCGAGCCGCGAAGAAGTCTTGTTTGAATCGGCGCTGGACAAGTCAGCGGACGAGCGCACTGCATTTTTGTGCCGCAGGAACTGTTTCCATCTCCGCGCTGGGTGGACTGAGCGAATGAACGCCGAACGCCGCGCTCTTGTCGCGCCGAAACGGGCGAAGGCTGAAAGGCATCAAGCTGCAGATAATGCGACATCAAACATGACAGTCTCCGGATTGGATTGCCAAACACCATGAACGTTTCCGCTGGGCAGAGTCTGGTGTCAAGATTGGTTCGCCGCACATTGGCAGGCCAACTGAAGATGGCCGCGATGCTGTTCCTTCCGGCCGGCTCGCTCAAGTATTGGCCGGGCTGGGCTTACCTGGTCATGGGTCTCCTTTCCGAGCTCCGCTTTTATTTTTATTTCTACAAACGCAATCCCCAGATCCTCGAACGCCGGCTGCTGAAACGGGAGAAATTCAGCGAACAAAAGTTCATCCAGACCTTATGGAAAGTGCGCCGCTTTGTTCTTTATTCTGGCTGGCGGCGATTACCGGTTCGGTTGGTCGCGCCGGCGGCACTTATGCCGTCAGCGGCACCATCGGCCAGCACGACGCCGGCGGCGCGATGAGCGGCGGCAATTATTCACTCACCGGCGGGTTTTGGGCGCTGATTTCCGTGGTGCAAACGCCCGGCCTGCCGCTGCTCACGATTACTCTCAACCCTCAACTCTCAACTGTGACCGTCTCATGGCCGAACACGGGCAGTTGCACGTTGCAACAAAATAACAATCTCACCGTGTCGGCGGGTTGGACGACGAGTGGTTATACCATCACGACCAGCAACGGCACGAACAGCATCACCATCACGCCGCCGACGGGCAATTTGTTCTTCCGTTTGAGCAACCCCTGAACGCTGGGAGCAACCTAAAACCAGACGTACTCCGCCAGACGGATACGCCACTCCGGCAACGTGCTCGACGGGTCGAGGACAAATTCTTTGAACGAGTCGTCAGGCATGAAAAGGAATTCCTACTTTGTAAATAGTTTATCCAGAATCGGAATAAATCCGCACATGAGGGCAACGTGGTTGGCAATGCAATCCACAAATTCTTGTTCATTACCATCGAAAAGCATCTTCAAAATTCGTTTTTTCCTTCAGGCATCGGATACCAAAGCAATGTTCGGTTGTCGTCCTCATCCTTACTTTTCCAAACGATCTTTTTGCCCTGAAACACTCCCGGGGCTTCTGCGTTTATGCGTTGTCGGAATTCTTCAATCCTGATGTCACTCTTCTTGGCCTGGAAAAAAATGTTTATACTCGGTCCGGGATTTTGTTCTGATGACAGCTCGTCAAGACTAATACTACAAACATGAAATCCCGTTCGCCACGCCTCCCAATCAGATGGCCAGCCGCCATTTGAAAAAATAACGTCACCACCCCAATCCTCAATTTCCTTTGGATTCAGGTGGATGTCCAAGCGATCAAGAGCCGGATGGGTTTGCTTTACCTTTTTGTGAATTTCATAAAAAAGACTTTTAAACCGCTGTCGTGTCTCGTTCATGGCGATTTCCAACTGTCGGGTTTTCTCCCACCGCTCAATTAACCAACAATCCTTTTTGTTCATTTTCATATTTGCTCCTCCTCAACTGCCGACACGATTTCGTGTCTTATCGTTTCGGCGTAATGTTTAGCGAATGTCCTAACCAACTCGGCTTTTGCCTCGTCCGCAAACGCCTCAAAAATATTTGCGATGAGTTGCCACGAGATTGGCTTAAACATATTACATAATGGCTCTGCCTTATCCGGCGTTAGAAAAAATGCCGTGATTTGAGTGGGAATAGACAAGGCAGCTTTCCTTCGCTCTAGATCATTCCATTCGCGCTGGGTTTGATTATCCCCTTCTTCAGAATCAATTTTGTTCTCAATCCCGATAATAAATTCGCCTTCGGCTTCAATTACAATGTCCAGTTGTGATTCTTCGCCAGCCAATTCCCGGATCACCCGGTAATTCTTGCTAGCAAATTCTTCTGGCAAGCTCAACTCTCTCAAAAACTGGAGAAAACCAAGTTTCCCTTGAGCGTGAGTGCCCGTGGGGTCCAGCAACCATGCCAGAATATCCGAATGGCAGAGCTCCTTTCTGGTGAGCCGCATGGTGCGCATGATGTTGAAATCATCAGCTCGTGATTTCTGTTCTTCTCGCCAACTATCTTGCCGTCTATCAAATTCATCAAGCAACTGTTCAAATTGCGAGATTACTAGGTGCCAATCATTTGCGGAAACTGCCAACAATTCAAATTCGCGGAGGAGATTTTCCCATTCGTGAAAGTCACAAGCTTTGATTTCACCGGCGGCGCTCATCGCGAAATATAAAATAGACTCATCCTTTCTGCGCTCTCTTCGCCTAAAAGTCTTTCATTTTGCCAGTGGCGGCGGGATGTTCGGCTGGCTCTTCTGAAGGGATTGTGCCCCGATTTTGACCAGAACGAGCTTCCGCAAAGTGTCGGACGGTTTTGAGGGATCCGGCCCGGCGCACATGCCGGCGATGTTGCGCGTAATCTGGACCGGGGTCAGGATGAGTCCCCAGGGAAATCCCCACCAGCCGAGCACGGCCGAGAACAGCACGCCGCCCAACTGGCTTTTGGTCGCGCAGGAACGGCAGGAGACCTGTGGCGTGGTGGTCCACCGCGTCAGCACGAACGCCGACCAGACCTGATGGACTTTGTGAACGTCAATGGGGCCGAGACCCCGGCATTTGGGGCAGTTGCCCCGGAAAATTTCCTCCACCTGCCGGTCAACCACCTCCGGCGGAACTTTTTGGGCGGCGCTCAGGACGTAAGCGTTGGTGAGGCATTTTTTGTTGCAGAAGCGCTGGGTGCCGGAACTCAAGCCGCCCATTATAATCGTTGACCCGCAATAACCACATTTTGCCATAGGCTTATGGCTCCTTACCCTGATGCTTCCCGGTGCGAATGTCGAGTCAGGATTTCCGCCACTCCGACCGCGCGGGGCGCATCCGCGACCGCCCCCGTTTTTCTCCCTCTCCGCCAACGGAGTTGGGGGAGAGGGTCGGGGTGAGGTGGCGCGTTCCTCGTGAAGGTTCTTCGATTTTGTGGAGAGGGCTTCCGAGTGATAGAAAGGAAGCATGGAACCGAAGAGCAAGTTTGAACCCCTCGCCCCAACCCTCTCCCCGTTTGGCGGGGCGAGGGAGTCGGCGGCAGTGCCAAGTTGCACCTCCCGCCCCGGGCTCGATGGGTTTCGCTACTTGCCGGATGTTTCGGGATCGCCCGTGTACGCAACGCCGTTGATTTTCACGTTGGTTAATTTCAAGTCCTTCACATGTTTGATCACCACTCCGGGATCCTTCAATTGGATGTCAATGTCCTGCAAAGTGACATTCTGCACGGTGCTCTTTGCCGGCCCGTCAATCCGGCCGAAGCTGTTCAGTGTGCCGGTGATGTTGGTCAGGGTCACATGATTCACCAACTGGCTGGGCGGCGGCTGGCCGTGCAGATCAAAATATTGGTTCCAGCCCTCAATCGAAACCAGTTTCGCCGCGGGATTGTTCACCGTGATGTTCCGGACGGTGATGTCCTCGTAAACCTGCGGCGTGTCGGGCCGGACTTTGAGTCTCAACACGCAGTTTTTTTCCGTGCCCACCAGCCGGCAATTTTCCATGACCACGTCATGTACCAGGGAAGCTTCGCTGCCCAGCGTCAACCCGGCGTTGCCCAGGCCGAAGGTGCAATCGGAGATGCGAATGTGCGTCACCGGCGGGTTTTCCTTGTCGTCCATGGCGAACGGCCCCTTGTCACCCTTCAGCGCAATGTTGTCATCGTCCACGGAGATGTAACAACCGTGAATGGTCACGTCCTGGCAACTGTCCACATCAATGCCGTCGGTGCTCGGCGAATGGGTCGGCGCCCGGATGTCCAGCTTCTCGACCGCCACATTCTGGCAGCGGTAGAGATGCAGGTTCCAGAACCCGGAATCGCGCAGGGAAATGCCGCTGATTTGCACGTCCTTCGAGTCTTGAATGAACAGGTTTCGCGGACGTTCAACCTCGACATTTTGGGTCAATTTGTTTGCGGCGCGCCGTTCCCAGAACGTGTCCCAAAACGGCTTGCCGCCACCCTGGATGGTGCCCTCGCCGGTGATACGGAGGTGGTCCGCGTTTTTGGCGTTGACCAATGCCGGGCGCCAGACCTGCGCATGCCCCTCGATGCGCGTCTGCATCGCCGGATAATTTTCAATGTTGGTGGAACCCTTGAGCACCGCGCCCGGGTCCAGATGCAGATTGACGCCGGGCTTCAGAAAAATGGCGCCGGTCAGGAATTCACCCTGCGGAATCACCAGCGTCCCGCCACCGTTCGTGGCCAGTTGGTCAATCGCCTTCTGGATGACCGGCGTATTCAGCGTCACCCCGTCGCCCACCGCGCCCGCGGCGGCAATGGATGCCTGATGGCCTTCCACGGCGCTCCTGGCCTGGATGAAGGAGAGGAGCAATGCGGCAGTAATGGCAAATCCGCGAAGCCCTGATGTTTTGAATGATTCATCGCCCATGCTGGGAAGATAATGTCCGTAAAGGCGGCAGAAATCCAGCTATCTTTTAGGACGAAAAACCACCGGGAAACACCATGGCCAGGCAACCGCCCTCCAGTACCATCTCCCAACATTGTCGCGTCCAGCGAAGTTTTTTCCGGAGCGCGGAATTTAATCCGCTTCCCCGGTCGCATGTGCTTCCAAGCGGGTTTACACGTGTTGGCCCGAAGCGGAATAAATTCCGCGCTACTTTGGTTGCGGCTGAAGCCGCCCTGCGCATTATCGCGCGGGCAGCTCTTGCTCCCAGGCCAGCGGTTCAGCAAGACCAAACAAGTTTTGCGGCAGTTCAAACCGCTCCCAGCCGGAACGCCGCGAGCGAAGTGTGGCGCGCCCCGGCCGGGGACAATTCGCTTCGAATTATTTCAATTTCATGCGCCGGCCATTTGCCGAACCGCCGCTTTTCGAGCAAATGCGCCCGGGCGGCCAGTTTCCGGGTATCGGCCGGCCTCGGATTTTTCAGGCGGCCCAGCGTGACATGGCCCGTGAAATTCTTCCCGCCCGGTTCGGAACTGAACGGGCCGGCAGCGGTTTCAATCTGCTTCTGCAAATCACCCAGCCGCCCTTCCCGGTCACTGATTCCAACCCAGATGACCCGGGGTGAATGGGGATTCGGGAAAAAACCGACGCCCTCGGCGCGCAAGGACAAGGGCCGGGCATTCCGGCAAACGGCGTTGACCGATTTCTTCAAATCTTCGACGCCATCCGCCGGAACATCGCCCAGGAACCGGAGCGTGAGATGCAATTGATCCGACTTGGCCCAGCGGGCCACATTGCGCGGAACAAGCGGCTGCAATTCCTGCTGGACGCGGATGATTTCATCCCGAACCAGCTCCGGAATCTGAATCGCGATGAACAACCGGAGTTTCTCCGTTGAACTGTCGTCAGCCATTGCCCTGCAATCTGTTGCCCCGACCGTTGGAGTTCAAGCTTTAGCTTGTATCAATTCAATGAAACCACGGATGGACACGAATAAACACGGATTAAAACGAAACCAACAGGTTTTCCGGCAAATTCTGGAGTCCACACCAATTGGTTCATTCTTTTGCATCGCTGAAATCCTTTTTCCCATCCGCGTTCATCTGTGTCCATCCGTGGTTAAAAGATTTTCCCATTCTTTTGTCGCAAAACCGCCCCGGACTTCACTATAGAATGACGATATGAATTTGCCTGGACAGGACATTGCATGGACTTGACCGACAAAGAATACGTCGAGCGTTGCCGCGATGGACATCAGGAGGATTTCCGCGTGCTGGTGGATCGTTATCAGAAACCGCTGTTCGCCTACCTGGCGGGGCGGCTTCGAGACGGTTTGCAGGTGGAAGAAGCGGCGCAGGAGTCGTATGTCAGGGCATTTCTGTCCCTGAAGAAGCTGCGGAAGCCGGAGTCGTTTTACTCCTGGCTGCTGGGCATCGCCGGACGGGTCGCCAAGGAACAACTGCGCTCGCTGAAGCATCGCCAGCAGGATTGTGAAGTGACGGAATCCATCATGGCCAACGCCGCTGACAGCCGGGAAGAAGATTATCCGTTGGAAGAAGCCATCGCCGCCCTGCCCGAATCCTATCGTCAGGTGATACTGCTGCGGTATTACGAGGGGCACTCCTGTCAGGAGATCGCCACCCGCCTCGATCTGCCGCTGGGCACGGTCACCAAAACGCTTTCGCGCGCCTACGCCCTGCTCCGTCAGGAGCTGGCCGTCCGCGAAAGCGCGGAAACAACCGTCAACCAAACGTTACTGCCATGAACTGCGCTGAATGCCGGGAAAATCTGGTCGCCTGCGTGGAAGGATTGCTCGACCGCGAAGAATCGCTCCAGTGTCAGGCCCACCTTGAAACCTGCGCGGCCTGCCGGGCCGAGCACGCGGCCATCACCCGCCTGCAACGGCAACTGGCGGCCCGCGGCCCTGCGACCACGGGAGTGTCACTGATCAACCCGGTGATGCGGCGGGTTCAGGCCATGCAAACCGAACGCGAAAGAGATACGATTATGACAAAATTATTCACACGCTGGGGATTTGGGCTGGGCGCTGCCGCCGGTGCGGCCGCCATTATTCTGATCGCCTTCCTGGTCTTTCCCAAGTCCCAAGCCACCGCCGCCGAGGTCATGACCAAAGGCGCCCAGGCCGTGGCCAAACTCACCAGCATTCATTTGCGCGGCCAGGTGCGCAGTACTCCGATAGATAATTTTGAAAGCATCAATTCCGCCGAGGACTTTACATCCATCGAGTTGTGGAAACAGTTCGAACCGGAGTTAAAATGGCGGGTTGAAAAGCCGGGACGGGTCGGCGTCATGGACGGCCAATCAACCGTATTGTACATCAAACAACCCGCCAATGAAGCTTTCAAGATCCCCAAACCTTTGCCCGGCGCGTTGAACACGGATTGGCTCCAGAAAATTGCCAATATCAGCAACACCATCACCAATGAACTCAAAAATGCCGCCGAATATGGTTGGAAACTCGACCTCACCGAGGAACGCGGCGCCGATGGCCGGAAGAAAGCCATCGTTACGGTTCATGCCAATTCCGGCCTGCCGGACGATGACTATATGAAGAACAAATTCATCGGAGTGTCCGACACCCGCCGGGTATATTGTTTCGATGCCCAGTCCGACTTGTTGGAGGCGGTGCAGATTTATCTGGTTCGTCCATCTGGCGAGGTACAAATCTTTGACCTCAGCCAGATTGACTACAACCAGCCGATTGAACCAAGTGTGTGGCAGCTCGAATTGCCGGCGGATGTAAGCTGGGGCCAGGAACCGCAAAATCTGCCCGACAACGACAAATATGCGTCCCTGACCGCCGAACAGGCCGCCCGCGCATTCTTCGAGGCTTGCAGCCGCGAGGATTGGAATGAAACCGAAAAATTCATGTCGCCGGTTGTTCCGGCCCTGAAACAGATCTACGGTGGTCTGGAGATCATCAGCCTGGGCAAATCCTTCACCTCCAAAGTTTATCCAGGCTGCTATGTGCCATACGTGATCAAACTCCGACCGCAGGAAATTAATGTGCGCGTGTCCAACTCGAATGCGGCAAACCGATATGTGGTGACGGGAATTTATCACAGCAAACTCCAGTTTCATCAGGACCTTAAATGGACGAATGAACCTGCGATCCTTCCAAACAACGACGCTTATGCCAAGATGTCGCCCGCCGAGGTCGTAACGGCATGCTCCAAGGCCTTCGCAAAACTGGACTGGACCGAACTGGAAAAATTCTGCCCGGACAATTTTGTGGAAGAATTAAAAGGTCAGTTTGACGAGGCGGAAAAAAAGGGCATGGACACGCATACACTGGTTTCGAAGGTGGAGGTTGGTGAAGCTTTCTGGTCCGCAGAGCAATCAGCCTGGTTTGTGAAATGCCGCATGTCACTGATTGACCCGGAGAACCTGGCCATCCGAAAGGACAATCCTGCGGGCCGCTGGCAGGTGGATGGCGGCCTTTGATTGATCCTGCCGACTGCAATAGAAAACCTTGGAGAAGATTTAATTATTATGAAAACAAACACAGTCATCATCGTGGCGGCGGTTGTAATCGTCGTCCTTGGAACCACCGTTGTCAGACAACATCACCAGCTTGCCCTTTACCGGGAAGCCCCCCGCCGGGCGGCGGGAGCGAATGATCCGTTCCAGATGAAAAAATTGTCGGCGGACGAAAACGCCCGCTACGCGGCCATGCCGGCGGAGGAAGCGGCGCGAGGGTTTTTTGAGGCGTGCGGACGCGGCGATTGGACGGAGGTGGAAAAGTTCTGGCCGGGAGTGGCGCCGCTGGATGACCGGATGAAGGAAGCATTGGATGGCGTGCAGGTTGTGAGCCTGGGCAAACCGTTCAACCGGCCGGGATTTGTGGCCACGTTCGTGCCCTACGAAATCCGTTTCAAGAACGGCGAAACCAAGAAGTACAACCTGGCGATCCGGTGCGACAACCCGGCCAGGCGCTGGATGTTTGACGGCGGACTCTGACCTGCCAGATTCACCAGCCGTTCAAATTTGCAGCATCAGGGCGGAACTCGTGAGGGTTCCGCTCTGGTTGTGCGCTCGCCAAGAGCCGGCGGGGACGTCAGCCTTCGCTCTGAAGCTATGGCGCGACAGGCCGGCGCTCCCAGGAAGGAACAAGCTCAAGCTTGAACTCCAACGCACCGTTTTTTATTCGACACTCAACGCTCAACTCTCAACACTCAACGCCATGAAATGGCCTGCCGACTATCACATGCACACGCCGCTCTGCCGGCATGCGACCGGCGAACCGGGCGAGTACGCCGCCCGCGCCGTGGCCATCGGCCTCACGGAGATTGGTTTCTCCGACCATTCGCCGATGCCGCGCGACGATTTCGATGACTGGCGGATGCGCGCCGACCAGCTTGATGAGTACGTCGCGAAGGTTCTCAAGGCCCAAAAGGATTTCCCACAGCTCACCATCCGGCTCGCGCTGGAAGTGGATTATCTGCCCGGTTACGAGGATTGGATCCGCGGACTCGCCGCGCGGCATCCGTGGGATTATTTCATCGGGTCGGTGCATTACGTCTCCGATGACTGGGTCGTGGATAATCCGCATGAAATTTCCAAATGGAAGAACCGCGATCCGTTCGAGGTCTGGTCGGCTTATTTCGAACGGCTCACCCGGGCCGCGGAAACCGGTTTTTTCGAAATCATCGGCCACGTGGACCTGCCGAAAAAGTTCGGGCATCGGCCGCAGCAGGATTGCACGGCGCTTTACGAAAAATTCCTGAATGCGGCAAAAAACCACAATTGCGCCATCGAACTCAACACCGCGGGGTTGCGGAAAGACTGCAAGGAAATCTACCCGAACCGCGAAATCCTCCAGCTCGCGTTTCAAAAAGGCGTGCCGATAACCTTCGGCTCGGACGCCCACGCGCCCGGAGAAGTGGGATTGAATTTTGCCGAGGCCATCCAGCTCGCACACTCTATCGGTTACCAGGAAAGCTGCCGGTTCGCACAGCGAAAGCGCCGCATGGTTGAATTTTAATCCCCGACCTTTCAGCTTATGCTCATGGCCAAACTGACAAAAAACCAGATCGCCGCCCTCGTCTGCCTCGCGCTGGCCGTTGTCACCGCCGCGCTTTACTGGCCGATTACTCATTACGGTTTTATCAATTTCGATGACGACGATTACATCACCAACAATACCCACGTTCAGGCCGGACTGACCTGGGCCGGGGTGGTCTGGGCCTTCCAAACCGGAGCCGCCGCCAACTGGCATCCGTTGACGTGGATTTCGCACATGCTGGACTGCCAGTTGTACGGTTTGAATCCGGGCGGCCATCACTCAACCAATCTGATTTTTCACATCTTCAACACGTTGCTGCTGTTCCTTTGGCTCAGGCAGATCACCGGAGCTTTGTGGCGCAGCGCGATGGTGGCGGCCCTGTTTGCCTGGCACCCGTTGCATGTCGAATCGGTGGCGTGGGCGTCGGAGCGCAAGGATGTGTTGAGCACATTTTTTTGGATGCTGACGCTCATCGCGTACACGCGATATGTGACAAGTGGCAAGTGGCAAGTGACACGAACGGATACTGCCCCGTCACCCGCCACCCGCCACCCGTCACTTTTCTACTGGCTGGCACTGTTGTTCTTCGCGTGCGGATTGATGTCCAAGCCGATGGTGGTGACGTTGCCTTTCGTCTTGCTGCTGCTGGATTTCTGGCCGTTGGAGAGGTTCTCACGTTTCACGTCTCACGTTTCACGTTCCGAAAAACCCTCAGCCGACTCAACCGTCCGGCTGATTGTTGAAAAGCTGCCCTTCCTCGCTCTCACACTGGCGGCCAGCGTGGTGACCTATTTTGTGCAAACTTCGGGCCGGGCGCTTTGGTCGTCGGCGGGATTGTCTTTTTCGTCCCGGGTGACAAATGCCTTGTGGGCCTACGAGCGTTACATCTCCAAAACATTCTGGCCGGTTGATCTTTCAATATTTTACCCGCATCCGTATCATTGGCCGGCCGGTTTGGCGATTGGCGCGGCATTATTGCTGGCCCTGTGGTCGGGATTGTCTCTTTGGCGCGCGCGCCAAAATCCGTATTTGCCCGTTGGCTGGTTCTGGTTTTTGGGAACGCTCGTCCCCACCATCGGCCTGGTGCAGGTCGGCTCGCAGTCCATGGCCGACCGTTACATGTATATTCCCAGCATCGGTCTGTTCATTCTTGTCGTGTGGGGCTTGAACGATCTTTTGAACTGGCGTCCCCACTGGCGGATAATCACGACTTTTGCCGGAGGCGTGGCGCTGGCGGGTTGTTTGGTGCGCACTGAAATTCAACTCAGTTACTGGCAAAACAGCGTTAAACTCTTCAGTCATGCCATTGAAGTGACCACTGATAATTTCGTCGCCTACACCTGCCTGGGTGAGACTCTCAGGGACATGGGCCTGAAAAAGGAGGCCATGGAACTTTGCGCTGAAGCGGTGAAAATTTCGCCGACCAGCCCGGTGGCACAATATAATTTCGGCATGGCCTTGTTGCAAAACCAGAGGCTGGGCGAAGCGATTGAACATCTTGACGCCGCCGGGCGGCTCGCTCCTCACAATTCTGAAATCCAATACAACCTGGGCCTGGTTTTGTTGCTGCACGACAAACCGGATGAAGCCGCCAGCCATTTCACCGCCGCGCTGGTTGAAAGGCCGGGCTTCGCGGAGGCGCATTTCCGCCTGGCGCAGGCCTTGTCCCAACAACACAAATCCAAGGAAGCTGTTTTTCATTACCGCGAGGCGGTGCGCCTCAAGCCGGAATTCCCCGAAGCAAAAGCCGCGCTCGGCCAAATCCTTTCCACCAATGCAAATCTGAAAGCCGAACCTTGAACCGCTGCGCTGGCATGTGCGCCGGAGGCTTGTTTGGGGCTTGAAGCACAAATGGATTGCAAAACTTTGCTTCACCTGAAGCAAAGTTTTGCATGTCATCTGGCGAGCCAAGTTGATGGTGAAAGAATCGTACCCATGCTGGACATGCCGGTGGCATTTTGAAAAACTCCGCGCGTGAAACAATCAATTGTCACTTTGGACATGGAAGGCGTGTTGACGCCGGAAATCTGGATTGCGGTCGCCGAAAAGACCGGCATCCCAGAATTGCGCCGCACCACGCGCGACGAGCCGGATTACGACAAGCTTATGCGCGGACGGCTGGCCATCCTCGACAAACACGGATTGAAACTGTCCGACATTCAAAACGTCATTGGCACATTGCATCCATTGTCCGGCGGCAGGGAATTCCTGGACGAACTGCGTTCGTTCGTCCAGGTCGTCATCCTGTCCGACACGTTCGAGCAATTCGCCGCGCCCCTGCTTCGCCAGCTTGGCTGGCCGGTGCTCCTGTGCCACCGGCTCGTTGTCGAAAACGATCGCATCGTGGATTACCAGTTGCGCATCCGGGAGCAGAAGCGCGAGGCCGTGGCCGCCTTTAAACGGATGAATTACCACGTCATCTCCGGCGGCGATTCGTTCAACGACACCGCCATGCTCGTCGAGGCGAATGTGGGAATCCTCTTCCGCGCGCCCGACATGGTGAAAAATCAATTCCCGCAGTTTGAGGCCGTCGAGACTTACGCCGATTTGATGAAGCTGATCAAGGCGGCGATGGGATAGGAAAATCCGAAGTCCGAAGCCCCGAAACCCGAAGGCCGAAACCTGAAACGGCACAGTATTTTCATGGTAGCAGGAGAAAGTAAATAACTCGGATTTCGAGTTTCGGACTTCTTTCGGGCTTCGGATTTCGGAATTCGGTTTTCCCCCTCAATCCTCCGCCTTGAATGCGCGGGAAATCAAATCCTGCACCGCCTGTTTCGGCTCCTTGCCATCGAAGAGCAGCGCATAAACCTCGTCAATAATCGGCGTGAGCACTTTCTTGTCTCGCGCCAGCCGGTGCGCGGACCGGGCCGTCGGATATCCCTCGGCCAGCTTCGGGTGCGATGCCTGGATGGCCGCCATCGTTTCACCGCGCCCCAGACGTTCGCCGAGATCGCGATTGCGGCTTTGCTTCGAGAAACACGTCAGCATCAGGTCGCCCAGACCGCTCAAGCCGGCGAACGTCTCCGGCTGCGCGCCGCACGCCACCCCCAGCCGGCGAATTTCTGACAACGCCCGCGTGACCAGCCCGGCCTTGGTGTTGTCGCCGTAGCCCAGCCCATCGCTCACGCCGGCGGCGATGGCGATGATGTTTTTCAGCGCGCCGCCGTATTCCACGCCGAGGATGTCCGTGCTGCGGTAAATGCGAAACTTGGGACGGTGAAAAAGCCCCTGCACCGTTCGCGCCGTGGCGTCGTTTTCGCTGGCGCAAACCACCGTGGTGGGGATGCCCAGGGCCACTTCGCGGGCAAAGCTCGGCCCGGAAAGTGCAGCCACGCGATCCGCCGGGACCTGCTCGCGCAGTATCCGGCTCATCGTTTCGCCGGTCTCAAACTCAATGCCCTTGGTTACGCTCACCATGATGGCCGGATGCCCTTTCAGCTTAACGGCAACCTGGCGGAAAACCTGCGACGGAATGGCCAGGGCCAGGCATTCGGCCCCCGCCACCGCCCTGGTGAAATCCGTCTCCACTTTCCAGTCAGTTGGCAACGTCATGCCGGGCAGGTAACGCTCATTCCGCCCGCGGCGCAGTTCGTCCAGCGTCACGGGGTCAATGTCCCAAAGCGTCACGGCATGGCCGTTTTCGTTAAGCACTTTCGCCAGCGCGGTTCCCCAAGCGCCCGCGCCCAGCACGGTAGTTTTCATTTGGTTGCCTCCGTTGTTGCGGATTTTTGACCCAAACGCCGCTCGGTGCCGTTGAGCAGACGCTGGATGTTGCCTTTGTGTTTGAAAATGGCGAGCAGCCCCAGCGCGGTGGTGACAATTCCCAAAAACAGGCTGTCCTTTGTCAACCAAACCGCCACGGGCAACGCCGCGGCAGCCGCGATGGAGGCCACCGACACGTAGCGGCTCAACGCGAACACAACGATCCACGTGCCCAGCGCAATGCCCGCGGCCAGCGGCGCGAGCGCAAAATAAACTCCCGCGCTGGTGGCGATGCCTTTGCCGCCCTTGAACTTCAGCCAGCAGGTGTAATTGTGGCCCAGCACGGCGCAGATGCCGGCGACGATTTTCAAACATTCGATTCTGTCCGGCGCCACGGCGAACGGTTGAACGACAAAATCCGCCAGCCAGGAACACGCGGCAAAGCCCTTGAGTCCGTCCCCCACGAGCACCAGGATGCCGGCGGGTTTGCCGAGAATGCGAAAGACATTGGTCGCGCCGATGTTGCCGCTGCCCACGGCGCGAATGTCAATCCCCTTCACCCGCGCGACGAGATAGCCGGTCGGGATTGAACCCAGCAAATACGCCGCGGCGGCGATGACAATAAAAGCGAGCACGGGGGGAGTTTACGGTGCCGGAATCGAAAACGGGAAGCGCAAAGTTAAATCCAAAATCCAAGCCATTCCGACGATTCGGGTCTCGGCAGCATCCCCGGCGCGGCAAACATTGGATGTTCGACGTTCGATGTTCCCCTGTTTGTCTGACCCTCAACCTCTTGCCGAGGCGAAGCGAGCGAAGACTTAGTCAACCATCCGCTTATTGCACGCCGACGTGATAGAAATACGGGCCCGCGTTCGTAGCAGTGGTGTCGGTGTAGCTAGTGGTGCCAGCCTGACCAACGATGTTGCTCTGGATGGTAGAGAATGCCGGTTGTGCGCCAAGGTTGGTGCTGCTTTGCAGGAAATATGTGATGCCGCTCACGCTTTGCCAGGTCACGACCATTCCCGGCGGACTGTTGGTTGCCGTCACCGACGTCATCATTAAAACAGACTGCGGATTGGTGGGATCCGTACCCGTGCGCCATTCCCGCCAGTTGTTCATGCCGTCGCCGTCTGAATCAATAAAATCCGCCGAGCCGTCGGTGGGCAAACTGTATTGCTGGAGCCAAGCATAGGAAATAACCGAAGTCGGGGTTTGATACTCGTAGGCGCCTATGTCCACCGTGTCACCCTTGATGCGCGGGTTGCCGTCGAGGTCGTTCGCACCGGAAACGTAGGCGTTGTTGCCGGCATTAATGCACGGAGAGTTGGATTGCAGGTGAAAATCGCCGCAAGCCAAGTTCACAAAGACGGGTTCATTGGTAATGTTACCGGGGCCGCCGGGGGTAGGTGTCGCGCAGTAATTCAGGCTGCAGTAAAGTGCATTAGGGCCACTCGGAGCAGAGTTATAATACACAATGCAGTTATTCAACTCAGACTCATACGCCGCACCGCCTTGATTAGCCGTGTTGCCGACAAGGGTGCAGTTATTCAATGTGCCGTTTCCCCCGCCACCATAGGACGCGGAGTTGTAGGCGATGATACAGTTGTTCAGAACTCCATCCGCCCCACCAGCATAATTGCCTGCCGAGTTGGAGGTCACCAGACAGTTATTCAATTCACCACATGCCCCGCCCCAGACATC
This sequence comes from uncultured Verrucomicrobiae bacterium, assembly GCA_963804345.1. GTDB lineage: Bacteria > Verrucomicrobiota > Verrucomicrobiia > Limisphaerales > UBA11358 > UBA11358. The sequence goes on from CAWDPX010000018.1 coordinate 112,086, forward strand.
GGCTGCCGAGTTACCAGTGACGGTGCAATTGTTCAAAGAACAAAAATATGCCCCACCAGCTTCTTCGGCCGAGTTGTCAATCAGCACACAGTTGCTCAAGGCACAATAGCTGGCAGCACCGCCGGCATAGGCCACATTGTTGGTCAAGATGCAATTGTTCAACGTGCCTCCAAATGCACCGCCGCCGGAATGTGATCTGGCAGAGTTGCCCACGAACACACAGTTGGATACGACGGTGGTCGCAGCTTCGCAGAAAACGCCGCCGCCGTTATCCCAGGTCGTTCCGTTGGTCAACATAAAGCCAGACAGCGTGGCACCCCCGGCTAAATACACGCACCGTTGCGCGCCGCCCCCGTCAACCATTGTCGTTGCGGGACCATTGACACTCTGGATGTTCAGCGGCTTGTTCCCCCCAAATGGCGCATACACGCCGTCGGTGACCACAACTGTTGCGCCTGCCATGGCGATATCGACCACATTCTGTATGGTCATTGCCGCCTTGTCCCAGGACGAATACGGCGCAACCGGATTGGTACCATTCGCGTCCACATAATAAAGAATTTGTGTCGATACGTGAATGATAATAGTCGCGTTCACGCCGCCGGGATTGGCATCGTTGAAGACCGTGAGCGTGACCGGATAATCTCCCGCCGTGGCCCAGGTATGCGCGACTGACCATTGATTGCTCGCCCCGGTGCCGTCGCCAAAATCCCACGAGTTGGTCGTGCCAATGCCGCCCAAAGTTGAGCCGGTTAAATTCAAGTCATATCCCAAAACGGCATTTGTTGATTCGGGATGTATCATTGCCTGCAACGGAACCGGTGTCTGAAGTTCATAAGCGCCTACGTCCACAGTGCCGTCAAAGATCCGCGGATTGCCGTCTAAATCAGTGGTTGAGGCAACATCAGCGTTATTCCCCTGGTTGACGCAGGGTGAATTTGACTGCAAATGAAAATCGCCGCCAAGCGGATCGATTAATAGAGGATCACTGTTAAAGTTACCGGAGCCGTCACCGGGGAGCGGCTCCGTGCAACAATAATCCAGACTGCCCCAACGGTAGTTGGCGTGGTCATTGCCGAGAATGATGCAATTATGAGCGACGCATCCCTCAATTCCACCAGTGCCGTCAGAAGCTGTGTTTCCCCAAACCGTGCAGTTATTCAACGTGCTGTCGAACGCACCGGCGCCTGTGTCACCCACGCTGTTGCTGACGACCAGGCAGTTGTTCAGGTCGCTGCCGTCAGCACCGCCACCGTACGCCGCTCCGTTGACCATCAGCGTGCAGTTGTTCGCGGTGCATGCCACGGCGCCGCCGCCATACAACGCCGAATTGCCGGTCAATGTGCAACGGTTCAACGTACTGCCGGATGCCCCTCCGCCATTCCAAGTCCACGCAACATTGTTGGTGATGAGGCAATCGTTTAGAGTGCCGCCCGCCGCGCCGCCGCCGTTGTTCCCCGTTGAGTTGCCGTTCAATATGCATTGATTCAAAACAGTTTGTGCCGCGCCGCCGCCATCGCCGGCGGCGGTGTTCATTGAAAGCGTGCAGTTGAACAGCGTGCCGGAAACGATGCCACCGCCGGAATTGTTAGCCGCATTAGCCGTGAAAACGCAATTGGTGAGGCAGGCGTTCGTAGACTCGCACCAGGCGCCGCCACCGCTTTGCTCGAGATTACCATCGCCCGCGTCGCGCGTGGCGCCGTTCGTGAGGGTGAAACCGGCCAAAACGGCGTTGTTCGTCAAATAAACACAGCGCACGGCGCTGTCGCCAACGGTGGTTGTCGGCACTTGATAACCTTCGATTACTGTCACCGCCGGGCCATTGACACTTTGTACGGTGACGGCTTTGTCTATGACCACACGATTAGTCAACGAGCCATAAACCACGCGCCCACCAGTCTGGTAAACGCCGTTGGTGACGAGAATCTGATCGCCAGGAATTGCCGCGTCGATCGCGTCCTGAATGTTCGTCGCGGCGGTGCTCCAATCCATGTAAGGCGGGACGGGGTTGGTGCAGTCCAAATCGACATAGAACACCGCCGGAGCTTTGACCGTCAGCACCGCATTCGAGCTGAGCACCAAACCGTATAGGTTGGTCACCAGCACCGCATATTCACCCGCTTGGTTGAATTGCACTCTAGTCAGCATCAAACTCGTGTTGGTCGCTCCAACGACATTCGTCCCGTTAAGACTCCATTGATAACTCAAAGGCAATGAGCCGATCACCGTTACATTAAAGGTGGTCGTTGAGTCCGTAACCAATGTCACGCTTAGCGGTTGCTGGATGATTGCTGGAGGAGCATTCAAAATTGCCACGGTGTGATAACCACCAGCCGCAATGGCCATCACGCCCGTCAGATCCACTGGAATATCAATCTCGCCGTCACCGTCATAGCCCCAGCCAACCACCGTGCCATCGGCCTTGAGTGCCAGACTGTGGTAACCGCCCGCCGCAATAGTCGTCACATTCGTCAAGCCGTCCGGAACGGTCGTTTGACCATTGGAGTTGTATCCCCACGCCGCGACCGTGCCATCGCTTTTCAAGGCCAAGGTGTGATAAAATCCCGCCGCAATGGCCGTCACATTCGTCAAGCCGTCCGGAACGGTCGTTTGACCATAGTAGTTGTATCCCCACGCCACCACCGTGCCATCGTTCTTCAATGCCACAGTGTGAAATAATCCCGCCGCAATGGCCGTCACCCCGCTCAAGCCGTCTGGAACGTTTGCTTCACCATAAACGTCCCGTCCCCACGCCGCGACCGTGCCATCGCTTTTCAAGGCCACAGTGTGATAACCTCCTGCCGCGATAGCCGTCACATTACTCAAACCGGCAGGAATAGTCGTTTCACCATAGTTGTTTTCTCCCCACGCCACGACCGTGCCATCGCTCTTCAAGGCTACGGTGTGAGAGCCTAAAAAATCAGCTTTACCCGCCGCTATGGCTGTCACCCCGCTCAAACCGTCCGGAACGGTCGTTTCACCAGAGCCGTTGTCTCCCCACGCCACGACCGTGCCATCGCTCTTCAAGGCCACAGTGTGAAAACAACCCGCCGCAATGGCCGTCACATTGGTCAAGCCGTCCGGAACGGTCGTTTGACCATTGGAGTTGTATCCCCACGCCGCGACCGTGCCGCCGCCGGATTGGGCGTGGAGGCCAAGTGCCGCCGTGAGTAAAAGGCACAGGGTCAATAACAGTGCGAAAGGTTTCTTCCTCATTGGGTCGGGCAGATTATTGGAAGTTGTCATAATAATCGGGATTTCCCATTTGGTTTCTTGTCCGCGACCAGCGTGGGTCTTTTTGGTGATTCTATTCCATCGCACAGGTGATTTGCCCTATTTTTTCTTTCAGGTCACAGCAGTGTTCCAGCCAGCGTAAGGCGGCACGAGATTGGTGCTGTTCAAATCCACGTACAACACTGATGCCGAGGCGTGGAAAAGGAGCAGCATCGAGAAGGTTACAACCCATTGTAATTGGCAAGGTTTCATACTGCCTTTGTCTGAATTGAGCAATTGTTATCATTGTCCTTCTGAATTACAAGTGAAATCGGACTGTCTTCGCTGTATGCCCGGATATTGGAACTGCGCGGCCGCGCAGCCCTTCCAAAGTTGTAACGTCGAGCCTGTGGCTCGATCCCATCGGCGCACAGCGCCGACGCTACACCATCATAAATCCCGGCCTTGCGCGCGGGCGCAAGCAGATTATAATCAGCATCAATGAAACTGGCGCTGGCGGCTTTGGTTTATTTGTTGATCGCTCTGATCTTAAGCGTGGGAATTTTGCTGACTATCGCCGGCAAGCCATGGCTGCTCATCGTCGCGTTCCTCGCCTATGTCGTCGCCTTCGCCAGGATTGGCTGCCTGTCGCAGCATTGACCGCCCTCCATTAAACAAGTCGGAGGGATGAGATCCACGAGTCCCAAATCCAATTCATTCATGGGCTCGTGTAACTCGCCCCTCCGAAAGAATGTTCATTTTGCCGGCACGGTGAACTTCTGCTGCATGGCGGTTTGGATTTGCCCCCACGGCAGACAACCCGCTCCCTTCGTTCCCGCCGCCACGCCCGTCGCGTAAGCCGTCGCCGGTGAGGTTCCTTGGACGAGATACGCCTGTCCGCCGAGATAGACGACGCTCGCACCCGGCATGGCCAGGGAAACAAAACTGCCGAAGTTCGCATACGGCGCGAGCTGGCTGCCCTGCGTGGCGGTGACCGCGATAACGCCCGTATCCGCCGCCGGATACGTGGGCGTGGACACCGGCTGGTTGCCCGCCGCCGCATAGACCGGAATGCCGGCGGCGATGGCCTGCTGGATCACGCTGTCCAAAACCGCACTGTCACTAGAACCGCCCAGGCTCAAGTTGAGCACGGTCGCGCCGTTGTCCACCGCCGCCTGGATGCCGAGCGCCACGTTCCAGCTCGTCGTCGTTTCGCCCGAGCCATAAACGTTCACGGACAAAATCCTGACGGGGCTGTTCCCGTCGGCCGACTGCGAGACTGCCCGCAAAATCGTCTCAGCCATGGCCGTCCCATGCGTAATGGTGGACGTATTCGCAGCCGCGTCGCCGGCCACGGAGATGGGCTTCAACATGAACGGATCGAGCTGGCTGCCGAGCGACTGCACCTGCGTGTCAATCAGGCCGACGACCGGATTGCAGGGGTCGCCGGTGGTAGCCGGGTCCAGCGTGAGCGAAACGGGGCCAACCGGCGGGTTTGCGAACAGTTGCGGCGTGGCCGGCGGGTCAAGGACGTAATTGTAATCCACCGCCTCAACGTCCGGATTGTTTTTCAAACTGGCCAGTGCGGCATCGGTGGCGTCGGCGTTGGCGAATTGCAGACGGTAGAGGCCGAGTTTGTCGTTGCGCCCGATGATTTTAGCGCCGAGCAGTTTGGCCATGGCGTCGGCGTCCGTACCCGGCTTGAGTTTCACGAGCAATTCGTTGGGAACGTGCCTGGGCACCGCCGTCGGCGCGAGCACCGGTTGGGTGGCGTTTTTCAACGCGGTGCGAAAAACATAAAGTTGCGGCGCGCCGTTGGTCCGCGGCACGAGCGCAAAATTGAGATTGCCCAGCAACATCTTCAGCGCGTCGCCGGACGGCAGGTCCTTGAACTTTGCGGAAGTTATGTGGGTGGTGTCGGGCTCGACAAAAATATGCCAGCCGGCCGCCACGGCGATTTTTTCCAGCAACGGCCACAGGGCCATGCCCCGCACATCGGCGTCCACCCGGTCGGTCGCCCGGTGCCAGACGAGCGAGTTGGTGTCCGCCGCGCGCGCCCACAGGCTAAACGCCGTTAGAAAAACGCAGATTGTAATTGTTTTGAACATGGCCGGTTAAAAAGGTGGCACAACCATCCCCGTTTGTGAAATTCAAAACTCAGACCGGAAGTACGTGCCATTCCATGAGCCTTCGCGTCGGAACGCTGGATATATCCGGCAGAATCGTTCTTGGTTCCGCGCGCTGCCGGATGAATCCGGCGTTCCACACTCGCCTGGTTTCATCATGGCGCGAGCACACGATAAAATTGTTGCGGCGCGCCGGTGATGGTGTCAATCCAAAGCCCGGGGGAATTCGACGGTGTGACCGAGCCCCGCAACTGGAATGTTTCCTGGACGTTCGTGGCACTCATGACCTCGTAAAGCCGCCCGGCCGTGGCGGGCCAGCCGATGACGGGCGGCGGCGCGGTCAGCGTCAGCCCAAACGGCGGTTCCGACCCGCCGATGCGAATCCACTCCGTCCCGGTGCGGTATTGTTTGCCGTCGCTGCGCGTCACCACGGCGTAGAATGGATGCAATCCAATCCCCAGATTCGTCGCCGCCACCGCGAACGTGGCGGAGGAGAGGTTGGAAACAACACCGGCCGAACCGCCCGTGGTGAACAATTCGATGGTGGAAATCGTGTTCGTGTTGGCGGCGACCGAAAACAGCAGCGTGAAATTCAACACCGTGTTGGAAGCCCCGGCCAGCGTGGTGAACGTGGCGTTGAGCGGCGTGTTCTGGACGCGCACGTTTTGGGTCACGCGCGCTTGCGTGCGCACATGACTGCCTTCATAAACCACCGCCGTCAGTTCATGGCTGCCGTCGGACAGCGCCGTGGTATCCAGGGGAAACGTGAATGAAAGATTGGTGACACCGGCCGTGAGGTAAAGATGGTTGCGCGGCTGGAGGTCGCTGACGTTTTGATTCAACGTCTGGATGCCGGTGGGTGAAATAATCAGGTCGGCTGAACCGCTGAAAGCCGCCCGAATCTGCGAAGCCGGCCACCCGGCGGTTCGCGCGTACAGGTTGAACTGGACGAAAGGTATGCCGGGATAATCGTCGTAGGGAATATAATCCCCGGCAACCAGCCCGTCAGCCGCCTGCAACGCGCTGTTGCCATTGATGGCATTGAGCAATTGCCCGGCCAGGCCGGAAATGTTCGTGCCCGGCGCGGTATTGGTCACCGCCAGTGTCACCTGTGTCCCATTGGTTTTGGTAACCACCAATTGCAAATAATCGCCCACACTCGGAGTGTTGGACACGGAAAACCCCAACCCGTCTGAACCGTAGAAACCATAGGCAACCGTGTCGAGAAAATTGGTTTCGCTGGCAGCGACAAAAGCAGTCAGCGCGGATGCCGAACCGATGGAATTGCTGACGCTTACCGGAATTTGCGCCCCGGGCGGGTTGATGTCGGTGAATTGCAATTCGATGCGGTCACCGCAGGCGGTGGCCTGCGCCTTCGAATGTCCGGCATAAGCGGGTTGGTTCAGAAGGCCGGCCAATCCGGATGCGACCGATTTGATCGTTGCGTTGCTTGGAACCGGGTAGTTGGTGGCGTGGCCATTGATGGTCACATAAAGTTTGTTGCCTGCGGCGGGCGGAATGTTGGTCAGGGTTTGCCGCCACGTGCCGTCAAGGAACAAATCCACCTGCTGAATCGGCCGGTTCGACGCGCCGGCGGTGCATTGCAACGTGAGATTGGTGATGCCGCTCAACACGCTGTTGGCCGGCAAATTGACCCACGCGCCGGCGGGTGGCCGGGCGAAAGGCGCGGCCAGCGGCTCGCCCACAATCAAACCCTGATAAGGATTGGCGAGGCTCATATAATAACATTCCGCCAGGCTGAAGCCCCGATGCTGGTAAAAATAATCCTGCGGCGAAGGGAATTTTTGCAGGTAGGCGCACGGCTCGGTAACCGTGCCGTAACTGCCACAGGCGCCGGCGTTCAGGAAGACCAGCAGCGTCGTTTGATCGTTGTATCCATAAATGACTCCCGCATACGAGGTCAGGCTGTCGGCGATGGCGCCCGGGGCGAACGCGTTTGACGAGATGTTGAACTGCATCAGGCCGGTCTGATAGCCAAACAGGTTTGTTAAACCGTACGGCGAATCCAAGTTGGTCCGCCGGATGGAAAAATCGCCGGCCACGCGCGCGTCAAAAATCGCGTTGTCAAATTCCAGATACCGAATGTTGCGGAAGCTGTCACTGCTTTTGGCCAGCCAGACCGTTTGCGTGGGACAAGCGCCGTCGCTGGCCACGCCGCCATCAATGATCGCCTGCGCCTGCGCCAGGTTGCTGGACGTGATCATGGTCACCAGCCACGAGTTGCTGCCGGCGGCAATTGGCGGGGTCTGACGAAAGATGCCTTCGCTGCCAGCATAGGCGCTGGCACTGGCGGCGGGCAGATTGCAGCCGGGAATCCCGGCCGGACAATCACTGGTGCAATCGTCCGTCTTGAACCCGTAAAACAACGCGGCAGTCGTCGAGTTTATTCCGTTCGTGTCCGTAACCTGAAACGGAATATCCATGGACAGGACGACGTAATCCGCCTGGTTGGTGAGGCGGCGACTCGAAAGCATGGCTGCCAGCGGATTGAGCAGGTTGGCTTCGAAATCCGACCGGGTCCAAGTGATGTTGCCGCCGGCCCAGTTGATGCGCAGAAGATTTTGCGGCGGCACGCAGCGCCGTTCGCAGTAGTAATTGCCGAGCTGGACCGAGTTCGTGCTGTTCTGGTTGACAACCACGACAACGTTCAACCCGCTGCCACCCGCAAAAAGTTCGGCGGCGGAAACAAGCAAAACCGCCAGACCGGTCGCAAAACAACAGCGAATGTACACATGCTTACTCTCGCCTGAAAATGTCGTTTCGTAAAGGGCGGCTGAGGCGCAAATAACTGGAATTACACCACACCAACCATGAACTGGCCGGTCAGGGAACCGGGACGTTGAAGGTCAGGATATAACCTTTGCCCTTCCAAACCTCTTCATAGACGGGATTGCAGACGCCCGGCGGGACCCAGTCCCTCGGACTGAAATCCGTTGGGGCGTCCTTGAAGTAAGCCCGGGTGAAAGGACTCCTTTGATAATTTTTCTCCACCACAACCTTGGTCTCGTCCGCGATCAGGATGAGCGCCCCGGCCCTGGCGACGCGGACCATTTCCCGCACGGCCACCGCAGGCTGGTCAAAAAAGTTGATTCCACCCACATGAAAGACCACATCGAACGTCCGGTCGGCGAAGGGCAGCCGCTCGGCGTTTGCCTGCACGAGCAATGAGGTCTTTTCATAAGGGCGAATTTTCGCCTTGCACCGTCTGAGCATGCCCAGGGAAAGATCCAAGCCAACCAGTTCGACGCTCTCCAGCGGAACCACCTCCGCCAGATAAGGCACGTCCGCCCCGGTCCCGATGGAGGTATATAGACACCGGTCCCCCGGTTTGAGGGCCAGCTTGGTTGCAAGCAGCCGGCGCAATTTGGCGAGCTTCCCCCCGGAAAAAATACCTCCGACATTCATGGCGAAGTCATAGCCATACGACATCCAATCATACATGTGCTGGAACTTCAGATTCTGCGGACCCAACGCCGCCGGATCGAGCAGCACGGGGATGGATTCGATGATCGGATAACGTCTTTGGCCCGCCCGGTTGACGAGGTGCTCCCCGTCCAGTTCCAACGGCTCCAGCCCCACCGGGTCGCGCAACAGCGAAAGCATTTTTGCGGAAACAGGCATTGCATCGAAGTGAACGCAATTCGATGGAGAAGGCAAGGCGGAAGTCGTGGACCGGGTCAAAAGCGGCGGTGAACGCGCCGCAATCCAGACGCTTTGCGCAATTTGAGGGCGTCCGACAGTCGCGAAGCGTCTGGACTGCGCGTGTCTTTAGCACCGCTTTCCGGCGCGGAAGAGTTCGATGTTTTCCCACGCCACCGGGGATTTGGCCTTGACCCGCCCAGCCCCTGCTCCTAGCGTTCCACCCAGAGAAAGAATCATCAAACCGACTCAATGTTTTCCCGGCTAATATCAACTTAGCATGAAAAGAGTCAATGTAATTAATAGTTAATCGGATCACGATGGTCTGGTGGTTTGAAAATTCATTTACAGGGGTCGATTAGAGGATTACAATTAGGCCATCGCCTTTAGGGCTTGAGGGTCAACAGAGTTGGACCGACAAGCCCTAAAGGCGATGGCCAAGAGACGCCACCCTGCGGGGTTCGTCGCTGGTGTTTGAGTGAAAGAGGAATAGTTGGACCAATGCGGCAGCAGGATGGAATTGAAAACTTGGTCAGGGGCAATTGGAAAAAGAAGTAATTGGACCTCCTTCGCTCGTGACCGACTAACAAGGTCGTTGGAGCCATACGCATGGAAACTACTGGGAAATCTCGAAAGCTTGGCACGACATTGAGCCGCTCACACTGCTCGGCTCAACTCGTTCGTTAGCCTTCACGCGCATGGGCCGCCAAATTCAACTATATATTTGTCCTTCGATGCGCACAGCAATCGAATCGGAGGCACAGCGTATCGGCGCGAAGCTTGTCAGGTCGAATGCGGAGGGCGCTGATATACAGTTCTCGGCTGGCGACGAAGGCTCGCCGGAGGGCAGGATTTGGACAGCGGCAGCAGACCCGACGCAGTATCTGGCGCTTTGTCGCGCCGCGAAGACAGGCGCGGTCTATGACCGCGAGGCCAAGCTTTGGGTGAAGCGAGCGTCCCTTGAGGCGTTCCGTGCTTACCGCATCGCACGGCAGAAGTCGCTCGACGAGTTGGTCGCACGAAATCGGAAGTTTTACATCGAGGTTCTCGGTGGCAGACCAGTAAAAAATGAAGGCTAACAAGATCACTGCACACAACGCCGGATGGCCGTCGCAGTTCCGCTTCGCGGTCCACGTCTTTTGGTCCGGCGTGTGTGAGTTCTATCGTTAGGCAGCAAGACACTTTTATGCCAGCACCAGGCGTCCCAGGCAAGCCGTTCAAAGAAATGACCAGACGGGAACTTATCCTATTGCTGGTTTGGTTTACCATTTTGGGCAGCGTCGGCGTCGGCTTTGGAGTATGGAAGTTAGTCTCACATCAGCCCGGAGAGCCAATTTGGAAGCCGATAATTATTATTGTTTGTCCTTTGTTGCTTATGAGCGCAGTCTATGTTGGAGCCATTCAAGAGCTTAATAAACGGAAGCGGAAGTGAGTTATGACGATTTTGCTGCCTAACCACCAAAGGATTGAATCGACCGGAGCGCGAGTGGGAGGTTCGTAGTTTGGGAGGGGTAGTCGCGCGGAGCGTCGAATCAATCCGTTGTTGAACCAGCCCGGGGAACTAACCTAGCAACCTTCGCCAAACGTGAAACCGGCAGTCAAAAAAGCCAATGATTTAAAAGCGGCCCCCCTTAAACCCCCGGAAAAAATATGCCTTTTGCTTTTATCACATCCGCCTTGCTTTTGCCAGAACTTAATCCGATTCTGCCATCGAAATTTGAGTTTAAGTCCGAACCAAGTTGCATGAGCCGATCATCAACTCTTGACGCAGGATTGTCAACCAAGCGCCCGGCTTCTCCTGCCGCGCCAGCGGCTGGGTTCAACAAATCGCGAGGCTGTGTGAAAAGTCCGGCGCGGGGTGAGTGATCGGCGGGGAAAAAGTTTGACCGGCGATCTGGTTTTCAGACCGCCGGTTTTTTGTCGGTTGGAGATTGCGTTCGTCCGGACAGCTGCCCGGGAGGATTAAGGGATGATCCAACGAAAAAAAGGCTCCGCCCGCCCCGTTCAAGCCCTTTGCGGGACTTTCACTCCCACCGCTGCCATCAGTTTCTCGAAGCTCACCAGGTTCAGCACCCGTTTGAGATTGTACGCCAGCGTCGTCAGACTCCATTCCGTCCGTACTTTCACCAAGCCCTTCAGCAAAAAGTGCGTGTACCCAAACCACCGCTTGATCGTCCCGAAGGGATGTTCGGCCAAAGTCTTCCGTAACTTGAACTTCTCCGGTTGCGCCGCCATCCGCAACGCCATCGCTTCCATCAAGCCTTCATTCTCCTCCCGCGTGATCGTCCGGTTGGCCTTGTTCCGCGTACATTGCTTCTTCAACGCGCACCCCTTGCACCCGCTCGCCCGATAATATCTCAACTCCCGTCCCAGTTCATACGTGTTGAACCGATGCGTTAACTCCGCTCCGGCCGGACACACGTACACATCCTTCTGCGCGTCGTACTTGAACCGGCTCTTGCCATACAATCCCCGCGCCGTGTTCGCACTCGTGTCCGCTTTGGGTATGTAGGCCGTGATTCCTTGTTCGGCACACCGGTCCACTTCCGCCGCGTTATAATAGCCCGCGTCCGCCAACACTTCCGCCGCCTTCAACTCCAGATTCGCCTTGGCGGTAATCGCCACATTCGCCAGTTGTTTATAGTCCGTCACTTCGTTGGTCACGTCGTCGGCCGCAATCAGCTTGTGTTTGGCGTCCACCGCCATTTGCGCGTTGTAGCCCACCATCATCCCGTGGGCCGTGGGCATCTTCCGACTGTCCGGGTCACTCACCGACACCTGCTTGTCTTCTCCGTCCTGCAACTGGGCCAGCAGTTCCTTGTGCCAGTCCTGCTTCTCCTGCAACGCCGCGATCTTCGCCGCCAGTTCGCTTTTCGTGAGCGCCGGCCCGCCCGGTTCGGCGGCATCGCTGGTGTCCAGTTGCTCGAGATACTCCGCCAGCCGCGCGTCCGCCCGCTCGATGAGGTCCTGGAGCTTGGCCGCATTGAAGTTCTGGTCCCGCGCGTTGACCGCCGCGAATTTGCTGCCGTCCACGGCCAGCAGTTCGCCGCCGAACAACTCCAGTTTCCGGCACAACACCGTGAACTGCCGGTTCACCGCCCGCAGCGGCTTGAGATTGTCCTTCCGGAAGTCGGCGATGGTTTTGAAATCCGGCGTCAGTTTGCCCAGCAGCCAGATCACTTCCACATTCCTGTGACATTCAGCCTCCAGCAACCGCGACGAGCGAATCCGATGCAGATAACCGTAAAGATACAGTTTGAGCAGGTCCGCCGGGTCATACGGCGGCCGCCCCGTATCAGCGCACTGAGCTTTGGCGAACTCCAACGCGTGCAGATCCTGCGTCCCGACGAAGGCGTCGATAAAGCGTACGGGGTTCTCGGCGGCGACATAATCCTCCAGCCGTTCGGGGAAGAGCAGCGTTTGGGAGCGGTCCAGTCCGGTACGATGATTCATGCTTGTATCAGACCATCTTCCGGCGTAAAGGTTTCAAATTATGACCGACTTTTCACACAGCCTCTCGCTGCAGGCAACGCGGGATGGCGGTCTCAGTTCCGCTATCGCGGAGGACGTCATCAGCCCCGCGTGCCTGAGCTGGACGTTAGACGGCATCCCAATATCACTATGAGAACAAATATTATTGTAGCGTTGTTGAGCGTAATCGTTTTGTCCGGATGCGGGCCGAAAGAGAAGCCCCTTTCGCAAGCGGAGATTCAGGCGGCAGCCGCGTTCTATGGCGGGAATATCAATTTCACGGCCACTCAGGTTTCATACATGCACAATCCCGCTGCCTCTAAGAAGGCTGGAGAGGGACCGACGAACACAACCGAGATAGCCTTTTCCGAAGGGAAGCGGCGGGAAACAGTAATAGCGGCTCCCGGTTCGGATATGTTTGCTACCATTACTCGGCCTGACAGAAATATGGGTTACTCCGTTTGGCTCGGCGGCCTTAATATTTTCGTTGAACAAGCCTTGCGTCCGCCGCAAATGGCTGAAACCCCCATCTCAAACCCTGTTAAAGAAAAATCTGATATTGGCCAGGAGACGATTGATGGTCATCCCTGCGTAAAATGCAAAGTGATTATCCAAGACGGAGGTGGAACAACCGAGTGGACAACTTGGGAGGCGACCGATCTGAATCGTTTCCCTATCCGTGCTGAATATCCGGCTGGTGGCAAAATCATGAGATTTGAATTTACCAATATTAAACTGGAAAAACCCGACCCTTCCCTGTTTGAGCCCCCGAAAGGCTGCAAGAAATTAAAAAGCAAGGAAGAAGCATTCAGCTATATGATGAGGAACGCAAAATGATGCCGTCTAACAAAATCACTGCACACAACGCCGGATGGCGCTCTCAGTTCCGCTTCGCGGTCAGTGTCTTTTGGTCCGGCGTGTGTGAGTTCCATCGTTAGGCGGCAATCGACATTGCACATTTGAAGGCCCTTGTTTCCATCCGGCAACCGACAATCAAAGATGCCACGGCATTTGTTGCCGCAGTGCGTCGGAGCCGAACGTTACATCGGAGTTGGGTCTCACCTCCGGCTACGACTGCCGCCTATCGCCGCTATCTCCAGCGAATTTCTGCCGATGGCCATCGCGGATTCCTTGTCACCCATAAGGAGACCGGAGGACTCGTGGGGGTCATCAACGTTAGCAATATCATTCGTGGAACATTTCAAAGTGCGTTCCTTGGTTATTACGCATTTTCTGATTACACCGGCCAGGGCCTGATGCAGGAAGGCCTGCGACTGGTCCTTGCCGACGCCTTTAGAAAGTTTAGGCTTCACCGCTTGGAGGCGAATATTCAGCCTCGGAATGCGGCCTCAGTGCATCTTGTGCGGAGTTGCGGTTTTGTTCGCGAGGGCTATTCGAGGCGTTACTTAAAGATTTCGGGAAGATGGAAAGACCACGAGCGCTGGGCCATACTTGCAGAAGATTTCAATAATGCCGCCTCACACCTTTTGAGAAACAAACTATTAAGCCCGGACCGTCACCAAATTGTAGAATAGCACCGTATCCGGTGTCCCGGCAGCCTGTGATTATGCCTTCGTCTTCGCCAGCACGGTTTTCACCCAGGCCTGGTTGTCGAGATACCAGCGGATGGTCTCGCGGATGCCGTCCTCGAATTTGTGCGCGGGGGTCCAGCCGAGTTCGCGCTGGATCTTCGACGCGTCAATGGCGTAACGGCGGTCGTGGCCGAGCCGGTCCTTGACGAACGTAATCAGCTTGCGCGAATCGCCGCCGAGCTGGGGAACAAACTCGTCTATCGTGTCGCAAATCAATTGCACGATTTGGAGGTTCGCCCATTCGTTGTGGCCGCCAATGTTGTAGGTCTCGCCCAGTTTGCCGCGCGTGAGCACCAGCCAGAGCGCCTCGTCATGGTCGCGCACGTAAAGCCAGTCGCGCACGTTCAGGCCGTCGCCATAGACCGGCACCGGCTTCCGCGCCAGGATGCTTTGGATGACCACCGGGATGAGCTTTTCTGGAAATTGATACGGGCCGTAGTTGTTCGAGCAATTCGTGATGACCGTCGGCAGGCCGTAGGTGTGGAAATATGCGCGGACGATCATGTCGGACGATGCCTTGCTGGACGAATACGGCGAGTTCGGCGCGTACGGCGTGGTCTCCGTGAAAAACCCGGTCGCGCCGAGCGAGCCATAAACTTCGTCCGTGGAAACGTGGTGAAATCGGGTCTCGGGTCTCGGGTCTGGCGTCTGGGATTTTGGACTCAGCCAGCAGGCGCGACAGGCTTCGAGGAGGTTGAACGTGCCGAGAATGTTGGTGGTGATGAAATCGCCGGGGCCGGTGATGGAACGGTCCACGTGCGATTCCGCCGCCAGATGCATGACGTGCGTGATGGCATGTTTTTCGACAACCGCCAGCACGGCGGCCTTGTCGCGCAAATCCACCTTTTCAAAAATGTATTTCGGATGCTTGGCGACCTTTTCCAGATTCTCCAGGTGCCCCGCGTAAGTCAGGCAATCGAGATTGACCAGTTTTTCGACCTCCGGACGGTCAATGACGTGGTGGATGAGATTGGAGCCGATGAAGCCGGCGCCGCCAGTGATGAGCAGTTTCATGGTTGGTCCAGGACTTGTCGCAGGCTGGCCTCCCAATCCGGAAGCCGCAACCCGAAAGTTTTCTGCAATTTGCCGCAACCCAAAACCGAATACGACGGCCGCTTCGCGGGCGTCGGATACTCGGCCGTGGTGATCCTTTCCACTACGTGGCATTTCCGTTCGGCCTCCGGCATTAACTCGATGATGCGGGAGGCGAACTCATGCCAGTTGGCCTGGCCGCCGGCGGCGAGATGATATTCGCCATTGAACTTGGAAGCATCCGCGCCGGCCAGGATCTGCTTGAGCGCCAGCGCGGTGGTTTCGGCGATCATTCGCGACCACGTCGGACAGCCGAACTGGTCGCCCACCACGCGCAGTTTCTCGCGCTCGCGCGCCAGACGCTGCATCGTGAGCATGAAATTCTGGCCGCGCGCGCCATAGACCCAGCACAGCCGGAAAATCAAATGGTCCGCGCCGGAAGCCGTCACCGCCCGGTCGCCTTCCAATTTTGTCCGCCCGTAGGCGCCCAACGGATTCGGCGCGTCGGTTTCGACGTAAGGTGACGTCTTCGTTCCGTCGAAAATATAATCCGTCGAGTAATGCACCATCAGCGCGCCGAGCTTCTTCGCCTCCCCGGCCAAAACTCCCGGCGCGATCGCGTTGACCTGCCGGCACAATTCGGTTTCCGTCTCCGCCTTGTCCACCGCGGTGTAGGCCGCGGCGTTCACCACCACGTCCGGCCGCGTTCTGGACACGATTTGGCGCAGCGCCGGCACGTCGGTAAAATTAATTTCGGGATAATCCACCGCCACCACCTCCGCCAGCGGCGCGAGCGTGCGGCGCAATTCCCAACCGACCTGTCCGTTTTTTCCAATGAGCAAAATCTTCATGGGGCGGGCTGTTCAGGCGAACAGGCGGTCCTTGGGCAAATCCTTCAACCGCGGTCCGCGCGCGTCCTTCTCAGAAAGCTGCGGCTTTTCCAGTGGCCATTGGATGCCGATGTCGGGATCATTCCACGCCAGCGTCAGTTCATTTTGCGGGGTGTAAAATTCCGTGCATTTGTACGCGAACAACGCGGTCTCGCTCAACACGGCAAATCCGTGCGCGAAACCCGGCGGGATGAAAAATTGCTTTTTGTTCTCGGCGGAGAGATTCAGTCCATGCCACCGGCCAAACGTGGGCGAGCTGCGCCGGATGTCCACCGCCACGTCAAACACCTCGCCTTGCAGCACAAAGACCAGCTTGCCCTGGGCCTTGGGATTCTGGAAATGCAGCCCGCGCAGAATGCCCCGGCGTGAAAGCGACACGTTGTCCTGCACGAAATTCCAGTCCAGCCCCACCTCGCGGTAATGCTCGCGATTCCAGATCTCCATGAAAAAGCCGCGCGCGTCGCCAAACACCTTGGGTTCAACGACCACCAATCCCGGAATGTCGCAGGTGATGACGTTCATCGCTCAAGGTCGGGATGTGGCCAGCCGCCGGGCCTCCGCAATGACTTCCTGGTCCAGGTAATCGCGGTATTCGCACTTTGGCATTTTGCCGGCGAGTTCCTCCAGTTGCGGCAGCGACAGGAACCCGGCGCGGAACGCCGCCTCCTCCGGACAGCCGATTTTTACGCCCGCGCGTTTCTCAATCGTCTGCACGTAAGCCGACGCCTCGTGCAGGCTGCTGCTCGTGCCCGCGTCCAGCCAAGCGAAGCCGCGGCTCAACCGATGCACCCGCAACTGTCCCCGCCGCAGGTATGCCACGTTCACGTCCGTGATTTCCAACTCGCCGCGCGCCGACGGCTTGAGCGCCTTGGTGGTGGCCACGACGTGGTTGTCGTAAATGTAAAGCCCCGGCACGGCATAATTGCTCCGGGCCTGCTTCGGCTTTTCCTCGATGGAAATCGCCCGGCCCTGCGCGTCAAATTCCACCACGCCGTAGCGTTCCGGGTCGTTGACGTGATAACCGAAAATGGTCGCGCCCGATTTGAACTCGGCGAACGCGCGATGAAACGAATCGCCGCCATAAAACACGTTGTCACCCAAAACCAGCGTGACGCTGTCGCCGCCGATGAACGATTCCGCGATCAAAAACGCCTGCGCGATGCCCGCCGGTTTCGCCTGTTCGCGATATTCGATGGACAGCCCCCATGACCGGCCGTCGCCGAGCAACTGCTTGAACCGTGGCAAATCCTGCGGCGTGGAAATGAGGCACAACTCGCGGATGCCGCCTTCGATGAGCGTTGTCAGCGGATAATACACCATCGGTTTGTCATACACCGGCTGGAGCTGTTTGCTCGCGACCAGCGTGAGCGGATACAGCCGCGACCCGGCGCCGCCGGCGAGAATGATTCCTTTCATTGGCCGACAGCGTAAAATTTTTCAGAAAAAATGAAAGGCGTAAGTTTGGGAAAGGCTCGATCAGACACTGGCGCTCCCGGTTTCCGCGTCCTATTGAATTGCCGCCCCGCTGGTTGACCGCCATACTTTCCGCGCTTGAACCTCATGGACCGGCCGCAAACAAAGGATGAGTCCGGGGCTTCCTCCCCGGAACATTCGTTTCGGAAATCCTGATGCGACCACAATTCGCACAGCTCCTGCTTCTTGCCGGCCTGTCATTGGCCGCCGGCTGCTGTTCGGTCGCGCCCGGGCCGCCGCCGCCCGATGCGGCCGTGACCAGGCCCCGCTGGCACAGCGTCGTCATGGTGCCGCGCACCAATCTTCCGCCCATCCACTTCTACAACAAAATAAACCCGATCTGGTGGTTCGGAAACGTTGATGAACCGCGCGCGCCGGACTGGTATCGCCCGGATGGCTCCTGCCGGACTTTCATGTGGTACCTGCGCAACCCGTTTGAAAACTTCAGCAATTATGTGATCGGGGTGGCTGATAAAAAATCGGTGCGGTATGGGGTCTATCCCGACATGAACGGGAACCCAAACGGCGGCTGGAACTTTGCCGTCACCCGGCGCCGGATCGTCTATCTGCCCTTCATTGATTACAAACACCACCGTTTTGAATTCTATTTTGGCTGGCGCGCGCGGGGCAATTTCGGGATGAAGCTGAACTTCCGGCAAAAACTTCCCACGCCCCCGAATCCGGAGCCATGCCGGTGCGTCATTATCTGGGACCAGCAGATTGATTTTTGATCCGGCCGGGTGCGCCGGAGGGCTTTGCTTGATGCCCTGCCGTTTACTCCCGGGTACAAAGATAAACGCAGATATGGTTCATGGGACGGCCGTGATGCTGCGACCAGAAATCATCCACCAGTTCGATCCGGGTGAATTGATCCTGCAGGGCCTTTGGTATCGGCCGGATGTCCGAGGCAACGAACAACGCCCGGGTATCCGGCGTCACCTGATAACCCGGCCAGAGCGTGAATTGCGAACTGCCGTACGGCGCGGGGACCAGATAAGTCCGGGGTTGGTCGGGCAGATAAAACGCCATCAGGCTGGCGAGGGAATAATGGGAAGCCACCAGCAGGTTGGCCCGCTCCGCGACGCGGTCTTTTTCCAGACGCGCCGCAAAGTCCGGCCAGCCTTGCGCGCGGTACAACGGGTCCAGCCGTTGGGGCAGATGCAGAATTTCGGTATCGTGCAGGACGAGGGTCATGAGCAGCGCGATGGTGAAAGCCGCGCCGACGCCCCAGCGCCAGCCGGGCCGGCGCGCGACCAGTTCCCGCCAATAGACCACGGTAAAAATGATGGCGGTGAACAGCGCCGGCACGATCCAGTTTGCCTTGCCGGCGCTGTTGATGCTGAAAAAGAGGAACAGGCCGTAAATCGGCAAAAACTGGCTCAACAGGAAGCGCCTCCGCAAATCTCCGTCCCGCCTCAGCACCAGCGCAATGGCGGCCACGATGATGCCGGCCATGAACAGCGGCGAGAGCGCGCCGAATTGTTCGCCCACAAACCGGAGCAATTGAAAGGGATGGATCTGGAAGGTGTTGGTCACGCCGCTGCGCGAGTGCAGCGCCGTGGCGTGAACCCAGCCGGTCTGGATGTTCCACCAGAGAATCGGCGTGCTGGCGAGACCAAATGTCGCGCCCATGAGAAAGGTTTTCCGGCTGAACAGGAGCGGACGATGTTCTTTCGACCAAAGCAAAAACAGGGCGATGCAGACCAGTTGCACGCCGTTGGTGAATTTGGCGAGGAATCCGGCGCCGATGGCCAGCCCCAGCCAGAACCAGGTGGAAGTCCGGCCATTGTGCAACGCGTCCCAGAACAACAGCA
This sequence comes from uncultured Verrucomicrobiae bacterium, assembly GCA_963804345.1. GTDB lineage: Bacteria > Verrucomicrobiota > Verrucomicrobiia > Limisphaerales > UBA11358 > UBA11358. Next base: position 131,357 of record CAWDPX010000018.1, read on the forward strand.
CCGCCAGCGCCCAGAAAAACATGCTCAGGGAATCAATGGTCATCAGGATCGAGCCAACCGCCAGCATCGGCATTACCAGGGCCATCCACAGGCACCACCAGGCGGTGTGTTCGTCGTAAAGCCGCCGCGCCAGCACGAAGAGCAGCCAGCTCACGGCGCCGCTTAACAGTACGGCAAAAAAACGGATGCCGAACACGGTGTCGCCAAACATTTTCGTTCCCAGCGCGATGGTCCACGCGATGGCCGGACCTTTGTCGCGATACGAAGCCGCCAGATGTTTCGACCACAGCCAGTAGTAGGCTTCGTCGGCCACCAGCCCGATCTGAGTGGCAAACCAGAGGCGATAACCGACGACGGCCAGGATGAGAACAAGCGCCAGCCGCGTTGGGCTTGTATTGCGCAGGAAAGCGGGCATTTAATTTTAGGGCGGAGCCGCCGGGGTTTCGGTTTCGGCCTGCACGACATCCTGGATGATGAAGAGCGGCCGGTTCTTGGACTGCTCATAAATCCGGCCCAGATATTCACCGAACACGCCAAACAACAGCAGTTGAATCGTGCCGAAAATCGTGATGGCCGACATGATGGAAGTCCAGCCGGGCACCAGCTCGCCGCCACGAAAGAAGTGGCTGTAAAAGACGTAAACGATGTAGCCGACAAAAATGCCGAACAGCAGCAGCGACAGCACATACGCCAGTCGCAACGGCATGGCGGACATGGACACGATGCCGTCGAATGCAAACCGCAGCATTTTTCGAAACGGGAAATGCGTCTCGCCGGCAACACGGTCGGCGCGGTCGTAAAAAACCTGCGTTTGGGGAAAACCGATCCACGGCACCAGACCCCGGAGAAAACGATGCGTTTCGCGCAGACGCGACAACTCGGTCAGCGCCCGGCGGCTGATCAGCCGGAAATCACCGGTATTGTGCGGGATGGGCGTGCCGCTGAGTTTCTCGATCAGGAAATAAAAGAAACAGGCCGTGAGGCGTTTCGTGACGGTTTCCGTCCCGCGTTCGCGGCGGGTGGCATAAACCACGTCGTAGCCCCGCCGGCAAGCCTCGATCATTTCCACAATCACCGCCGGCGGGTCTTGCAGATCGGCATCCATGGTAATCACCATGTTGCCTCGCGCCGTTTCGAGGCCGGCGGTGAGGGCGAGTTGGTGGCCGAAGTTGCGTGAGAGTTTGATGCCCAAGCAGCCGGAATGACACAGGCAATAAGCCTGGATCAGGTCCCAGCTTTTGTCCCGGCTGCCATCATTGACAAACACAATTTCGACCGGACCCTGCGGTTTCAGCAATGTCGCGCAGGCGGCTTCCAATTCTCCAAACAGCGCGGGCAGCATCGCCTCCTCGTTGTAAACCGGAATCACAATCGATAACGGATAGGACGTTTGATTTCGCGTCGTCGTTGTCATCAGTTAAATGGTCTTGCTTGTTTGCAGGTTCAAAATATACGGTGCGGGCAACAATTGCGAAATGACAAAAATTCAGATTTAGCTCATCGGGCGCTTTCCCTCCCAAAATGTTTTGACCCGCGCGCCGGGCTGTCACGTCCTATTGAATTGCCGCCCCACCGGTTGACCGCCATACTTCCCGCACTTGAACCTGACAGCCAATCCACAATCAAAGGACAAATCCGGACAGCGATGGCTTCTTCTCGGTTACCTTCTGACCGCCGTCCTGCTGTTGTTCCGCCTGGGTTACATCGCTTCCGGGACGATCGAGTTAAGCAACGATGAGGCCTACCAGTGGCTTTGGTCCAAGCATCTGGCTCTGTCCTACTTCAGCAAGCCGCCGGGCATCGCGTTCATCCAGTTCGCGGGCACGGCGCTCTGGGGCGACACGCAATTCGGGGTGCGATTTTTCTCGCCGGTCATTGCCGCCATCCTGAGCGTCGTCGTGCTGCGGTTTCTGGCCCGCGAAGCCGGCGCCCGCCAGGGTTTCCTGCTCCTGCTCATCCTCACCAGTTCCCCGCTCCTGACCGCCGGGACCATTTTGATGACCGTTGACCCGCCCCTGGTGCTGTGTTGCACGCTCGCGATGATCGCCGGCTGGCGCGCCGTCCAGCCCGGGGGCACGACAAAACAGTGGCTGCTCGCCGGCCTGGCCGCCGGCCTGGGCTTTCTCTGCAAATATAGCGCGATCTATCTCATCGTCTGCTGGGCGCTGTTCTTCCTGCTGTGGGCTCCGGCGCGGGTACAACTCAAAAAGCCCGGCCCGTACCTCGCCCTGCTGATTTTCGCGCTCTGCACACTGCCGGTCATCGTCTGGAACTCGCAGCACGGCTGGATCACCCTCCACCATGTCGCCGACAACGCCGGCATGCAGTCCGAATGGCACCCGACGTTGCGGCACTTCCGGGAATTTTTCCTTCAGGAAATGGGATTGTTGAACCCGGTATTCTTTGTCGGGGTGTTATGGGCCATGGTGGCGTTCTGGAAACATCGCCAGCAGAACCCGCTGGGGCTTTATTTCTTCTGCCTGGGCGGGCTGGTGTTTCTGGGGCACCTGGTCTATTCGCTCCATTCGCGCATTTTGCCCAATTGGATCGCCCCCGCCGTGCTGCCGATGTATTGCCTGATGGTGGTTTATTGGGACGCGCGGTGGCGCGAAGGCGTGCGTGCGGTGAAAGGCTGGCTCATCGGCGGTCTGATCCTCGGCCTGTCCATCGTTGCCTTGATGCACGACACCGGTCTCATCGGCAAAATCGCCGGCCACCCGTTGCCGGGCGACGTGGATCCGCTCCGCCGTGCGCGCGGCTATCAGGCAGCGGCGGCGTGCGTCGAGCAGGCGCGGGAAAAATTGCTTCCGGAGGGCAAACCCGCGTTTATCATCTGCGGTCATTACGGGATAACCGGATTGTTCACGTTTTATCTGCCCGAGGCCCAGACCACCCTCCGCACCCAACCGCTTGTTTACTGCATTGCTTCCGGCAGTCCGGACAACCAGTTTTATTTCTGGCCCGAGTATCGTTACTCCGACCATCGCAAAGGTGAAAACGCCATTTACGTCACCGAGCCAGGCACGGCCCGATTGGAAAGCGGCTGGTTTTGGAAATGGCTGACCGGCCGGGAAGTGCAGGTGGCCAAAGAACCGAGTCCGGTCGCCCCGCCATCGGCGTTGGTGCAACAGTTTGAGTCGGTCACCGATCTCGGCGTGCAGGAAATCAAGATGGACGGCCGCATCATGAAACGCATACAGCTCTTCGAGTGCCGCAACCTCCGCCTGTGATGAGCGCCACTTCACCTGCCAACGAGAATGCGTTCTTCATATGATAATTTTTTTCTGTTTTCTTATCATGCAGATTTCGCCGGCAGTTATTGTTCGTTCTATTCGATGCTGAATTTATTGTTTGAGCGTGATCTTAAAAGCCACGGCGAATTTCGAGGGCCACGGGGCGACCGGCTGAATGACCAACGCGTCCGCTTCCAGTTTCCAATCCAGCCTTTTGTCACTGCCCAGCAAAGCAACGCTGGCAATTTTTTCACCGGCCAGTGTCTTGATCCGCACCGGTTCCGTCGGCACACCGAGGATGATGGCATAAAGCGTCCGGCCATCTTTTGATTGCGTGAACCGAATGTCTTCTGGTATGTAGCTGGTGTCTTCTTTGAAGGAGCCGGCGATCGTAACCGTGGGGCCTTCGCCAAAGATTTTCCACGGACGGGTGTCGTGAATTGCCTCGCCGTTCACGGCCATCCAGTCCGCCATCTCGTCGAGAAATTGCCGCGATTCCGGCGGCAGGCTGCCATCGGCATACAGCACGACGTTGAGCAACATGTTGCCATTTTTGCTTACTATGTCGGCCAGCATGTGAACCACTTCTGCGGTGGTCTTATACTTGAAGCCGTCACTGTAAAACCAGTCGCCGATGGAAGTGCAGGTCTGCCAGGGCAAAGGCTGGGTGTCTTTCATCACGCCGCGCTCGACATCTTCTACACCGGCGTGGGGAATGAATTCGCCGGTGCCCAAATCCTTAAAGTTATACACTGCCTCAAGTTTTCCACCATGCGCGGCTTCGTTGGAATTATAGAAATGCGCCAGCAAACTACGCCCGACTTCGCCAAAGGGAATTCCGCCATCAGTGTAAAGCAAGTCCGGTTGATACTGGTCCACCAAATCCTTGATGCGGTTGAACCACTCCTGATGCCAGACGGAATTGGTTGCATACCATGAAGGTCCCCAGCGAAAAGGCTCGTGGTTGTCGGGATGGTAGAGTTCTTTATATTTTGGATCCGCCCCGTCATAGGGAATGCCGAGTCGCGCGCCCGGTTCCCAGAATTGATCGTAACCGTGACTCGGAGCATACCAGCCGTAGCTTGGCCCGAGATGTTCGGATACACCGAACCGCATTCCAAACTTCTCCGCAGCCCTCTTCCAGTCGCCCACGATGTCACGATGCGGTCCCATTTTGACAGCATTCCAGGAATGGAATTTGGAATTCCACAAATCGAAGTTGTCGTGATGCACCCCCATGCTGACAAAATATTTTGCACCGGCTTTGACATATAGGGCCATCAACGCATCGGGGTTCCATTTCTCCGCCTTCCAGAGCGGGATGATGTCCTTGTAACCGTTCGTCGAAGGATGGCCGAAATGTTTTAGGTGACTTTCGTATTGCGGGCTGCCTTGAAGATACATATTCCGGGCATACCAGTCGCCCGCGCGCGGAACGGCCTGTGGTCCCCAGTGCGCCCAGATGCCAAACTTCGCGTCACGAAACCATTCCGGGCAGGAATAATTAGTCAAAGAATCACGCGCGGCGGTGAAGGACCCGGAAGCGACCGGCAAATCCATTGCCGCCAAGGCCAGGCACAGTTGCTTTTGGTTGCTCAGACAACTGACCTGAGTCGCCTTCAATTTCGCCCGCGCCAGTGCCGGGAGCAGCATGGCTGCAAGAATGGCGATGACGACCAGCAGTTCAATCAAAGTGAACGCCTTCAAAGTTTTTTTCCGCAAAGACGAGCTTTGCCAGACAGCTAGTTCATCAAATGTTTTCATATTTTTTTATTTCTGTTTCATTGGAATTTTAAATAAGCGAACGAAAACCCGGCTCGCCTGGATAATGGCCCCGGTTTGGGTTTTTAATATTTTCAAATTTCATTGGTGGTAAATGAGACAAGATTTGCTGCCTAACCTCGCTATTTTTCCCGCGTCAGCAGGATTTGTTTAATCGCCAGGTTTTTCCAACCACTCGCATACGGCACGATGGAAAATTGCTGCTCGCCTTTTTTGGAAATCAAAACTGTTCCGCAATTTTTGACGCGATAGTTTCCACCGCTCCAGCCGCCGGTGTCTTCGGAAGTGAAATCAATTTTTTGATCGTTCAAATTGAAGCTGGCCGTGGAGCCCGCGCAATTTTTGTCGCTGCAATAGGTCACGCTGACTTGGTAACGGCCAGGTTGGTTGACCACGAATTTGCAGGAAGCGGTTTCGGCCGGATCGGTCCAGTCGGTGATGTGCGCGATTTTTTCAAAACCATCGAAGCGCATTTTTGCCTTGGTGCCATTGATCACCAGCGACCAGGCGGGAATTAGGATTTTGCCGCTTTCATATTGGTGCGGCCGTTTGTCGGCTTGGAGTTCACCGCGAATATTCACCGCAATCACCGTGTCATCGCTGTCGGGTTTCACGGGCGTCAATTCGATGTGCAGATTATTTTTCCGTTCGGAAAATTTCAGATCTTCACCGGTGGCAAGATATTTGACGCTTTGCACATCAGCGGAAAATCCTTGGATATCCAGGCTTTTGGCGGCTTCATCAAACAAATGTAGGAACACGGTGTCGCCTTTCGCAGTGACAACGCCCCACTCAAATATGCGTGGCCAGAATGGGCTGGCGCTGCTGCCGTAAATCGCCGCACCGTTTTTGCCCAACCAGTCGCCGATTTGCAGCAGGCGTTCTTGCATGATTGGCGGAATGCGCCCATCGGCTTTGGGTCCGATGTCGAGCAGGAGATTGCCGCCATTGCCGCAGACGGTGGACAGCAGGCGCACGAGCGTCTGGCGTGAATTGTAATCCCACGCGTCTTCGTTGCGATTGTAACCATAGCTGTTGCCGATGCCGCGATCTTCCTGCCACGGATGCGTCGGCGGATAATCGCCGCCGCCGTATTCGCTCGACAAATAATCGCCATATTTTCCGCGCACCCAGCCCCAGCGGTCGTTCACGACTACCTCGTCCTTAACCGGCGATTCGGTGTAAAGCCAATTGGCCAGTTCGTCCGAATGCCAGATTTGATAAGGATGCTCCCACTCGCCGTCCAGAAACATCACCGGCGGTTGGTAGCGAGTGACAACTTCCTTGAACTTGGGTGCCAACCAGTCACGGGCATATTTTTCAAGATCGCCACTTTGATAAATTGGGTTCCACCATTCATAGAGCGAGTAGTAAATGCCCATCTTCAAACCTCTGGCATTGCCGGCGGTTTGAAGTTCGCCGAGCACGTCGCGGTGGGGGCCGCGATCGAAGGCGTTCCAGAGGTCACCAAATTTGGAGACGGAATATTTGGTCGGATACATCGCGAAGCCGTCGTGATAATTGGCGGCGGTGACGACATATTTCGCGCCAGCTTTCTGGATCAACGACGTCCATTCGCCCGCGTTGAAACCTTCGCCGGTGAGCAGCGGCACGAACTGGTCGTAGGTGAAATTTTTGCCCCAGACGCGCTCGTGATATTTTTGACTTGGGCTGCCTTCATCGAGAATATTGTGGCCATACCATTCAGCGTATTGACCTTTCTGCGCCCAGCCGGGAACGGAATAAACGCCCCAGACGATGAACACGCCGAACTTGGCCTCGTTGAACCACGCCGGAATTTTCCGCTGGTAAATAGTGCCGAACGTCGGCGGGTGGTTGGTTTGCGCCCAGCCGGTGGCTTGAAACAAAAACGCGGCCAGGATGAGCGTGTTTAATTTTTTCATTTTTGGTTTCGACTTAAACTTCAACGTGAATCTTCGTGACCTGCGCTGGGTTGGCCGACCAGTCCTGCATCGCTTGCCCAGCCCCATCGAACGGCACGGTGCGAGTGACGGTTTCCTTGACAGGATAGGCACCCGATTCCAGCACCGCCACGACTTCTTCAAAATTGCGCCGCGTGGCGTTGCGCGAGCCGAGGATGTCGGGTTCCTTCAACAGAAAATATCTGGTCTCGTAAGCCGCCGGATTTTTGGCGTAGCCGACATAAACGACACGGCCGGCAAAACTGGCTTCGTCAATCGCCGCCAGAAAAGTTTGTTCCGTGCCGACGGCTTCGATGATGACATTCGGGCCGTGCCCGCAAACGCGCGATACAGCACCAGATGCGTCGGCGTGTCGGAACCCGGCTTCAACTTGCCTTCCAGCACCTTGCCGTCGGCGAGCGAGACGACGACCATGTGTTCCGGTTTCATCTCCGAGTAGGGCACGCCGCTCGGCTTGATGACAATGGCGCCACGCTTGCGGTCCACCGCGCTGGCATTGCCCCACGTCTGGATCACCAACCCTTCGGCGACAAGATCAAGGTTCGCCTGGCAAACTTCCGCTTTTAATCTTTCAAGCATAACAAATTTGGTATTTGCCACAGAGACTCAGAGGCGCAGAGAATTAATTCTTAAAAAATTCTCAGTGTCTCTGTGCCTCTGTGGCTAATTTTTATTTCCTCACCCGCCCGCGGATCTCAATCAGTTGCTTCATCACCTCGAACAGATTGCCATTCCATTCCTGCGTGCCAAAGGCGTCGTGCAATGTCCGGTAGAGCGGATACAGCTCGCGGTAGATTGCATGCGCCTTCGGATTCGGCCGGTAAACTTTCGGTTTCAAGCCGGTCATCTTCTTTTGCGCCGTGGCGTAATCCTGGTGCGCGCCAGCCACCACCGCCGCCGCGATGGCCGAGCCGAGCGCGCAGGTCTGCGCCGAGCGGCTCACTTTCATCGGCCGGCCCGTCACGTCCGCATAAATCTGCATCGTGATGGCGCTTTTCTCCGCGATGCCGCCGCAGTTGACCACCTGCGAAATCTTCACGCCGTATTCCTCGAAGCGGTTGATGATGGTCAGCGCGCCGAACGCCGTCGCCTCGATGAGCGCGCGATACACCTCCGCTGGCGTCGTATAAAGCGTCTGGCCCACGAGCAAGCCGGTGAGCCGCTGGTCCACGAGGATGGTGCGGTTGCCGTTGTTCCAGTCCAGCGCGAGCAGGCCGCTTTCACCCGGCTTCAAATTCATCGCCTCCGCGTCGAGGGCCTTGTGCGACAATTTTTCGCCATGCGGCCGGATGTAATTCACCCACCAATTGAAAATGTCGCCCACCGCCGACTGGCCGGCTTCGAGGCCGAAATAACCCGGCAACACGCTGCCGTCCACGATACCGCACAGGCCCGGCACGTCCGCAAGCTTCTGGTTGTTCGGCGAAATCGCGATGTCGCACGTGCTCGTGCCGATGATTTTCACCAGTGTTCCCGGTGCAACGCCCGAACCGACCGCGCCGAGATGCGCATCAAACGCGCCGACCGTGACGGGAATTCCAGCCTTTAAACCGGTTTTCTTCGCCCACGCCTCGGTCAAGCCGCCGACAGATTTATCAATCGAACAAACGCGCGGCGTCAAACGTGAGCGCAACTGCGCGAGTTTGGGATTTAGCTTGGCAAGAAATTCTTTGTCAGGATAACCGCCCCACTTCGCGTTCCACATCGCCTTGTGACCTGCGGCGCAAACGCCCGCGACGAATTTGTTCGGCGCGAGCGTGCCGGTCAGCTCGGCGGGAACGAAATCGGAAAGCTCAATCCACGAATGCGCGGCATTGAACACAGCCGGCGTGGTGCGCAGACACTTGAGAATCTTGCTCCAGAACCATTCGCTCGAATAAATGCCGCCGCACTTGGCGAGATATTGCGGGCGGATTTTTTCCGCCAGCGCGGTGATTTCCGCCGCCTCGGCCACGCCGGTATGGTCTTTCCAAAGCCACGCCATCGCCGCCGGATTTTTGGATTTTTTTTTATTGAACACGAGCGGCTGCCCGCTGGCATCCACGGGCAACGGCGTGCTGCCCGTCGTGTCCACGCCGATGCCGACGACTTGGTTGGCGCTGAATCCTTTGACGGATTTTTTCGCTGCGGCGAGCGCCTGCTTGATGGTGATCTCCGCGCCGGCGACGTAATCCGCCGGATGCTGCCGCGCGAGGTTCGGGTTACGCGACAAAATCACGCCTTGCGTTCCATGTTCGTAGCCCCAAACGGCGGTGGTAATTTCCGCACCGTTGGCGACATTGACGATGAGCGCGCGAACGGAATTCGTCCCGTAATCCAAGCCAATGGTATATTGAGCTTTCATTGAATGAATCTATTTCGGTCAGGCAACCCAGCCGCTCTTCAAACCATAAGCGGTTTCATTCCACAGCAGTTCTTGCTTGAACTGCCGGAGCTTCGTGTCCGCGTCAATCACGACCACTTCAATGCCGGCTATCGCCGCGAAGTCTTCAAGCATTTCTGTGGTGACCGCCTGGCTGAAGCCGGTGTGATGCGCGCCGCCGGCATAAATCCACGCAGCACACGCGTCCTCGAAATTTGGACGGCACTTCCAAACGGCCTGTGCGACCGGCAGCCTGGGCATCGGTTGTTCCGGCTTCACCACGTCCACTTCGTTGATGAGCAAACGGAAGCGGTTGCCAAAATCCATCAGCGCTGCATTTACCGCAGGGCCGGCGTGCGTGTTGAACACGAGACGCGCCGGATCAGCCTTGCCGCCGATGCCGAGCGGATGCACTTCCAGAGATGGCTTGCCGGCGGCGATGCTGGGACAAATCTCCAGCATGTGTGCGCCGAGCACGACTTTGTTTTCGGGCGCGAGATGGTAAGTATAATCTTCCATGAACGAAGTGCCGCCGGTGAGGCCGGTCGCCATGACTTTCATTGCGCGCACCAGCGCGGCGGTCTTCCAGTCGCCTTCGCCAGCGAAGCCGTAGCCGTCAGCCATCAACCGCTGCGGCGCGAGGCCGGGCAGTTGAACCAGGCCGTGCAAATCTTCAAACGTCGTCGTAAAACCTTTGAAGTCGCCTTTCGTCAAAAACGCGCGCAGACCGAGTTCGATGCGCGCAGCTTCGCGGATGGATTTATAACGTTTGCCGCCCTTCTTCAAATCGCCGGCCACTTCGTAAACAGCTTCATAAGTTTTGCACAGAGCATCCACTTCCTTTTCGGAAACTTCACCAATGATTTTTACCAAATCACCAACGCCGTGTGTGTTGACGGAGTAACCAAACTTGATTTGCGCGGAAACCTTGTCACCTTCGGTCACGGCCACTTCGCGCATGTTGTCGCCGAAACGGACGAACTTTGCCGTCTGCCAGTCGGCCCACGCCGCCGCCGCGCGCGCCCACGCGCCGAGTTTTTCCTGCGTGGATTTTTCCTGCCAGAAACCGACGACCACCTTGCGCGCCAGACGCAGCCGGCTCCAGATGAAACCGTGCTCGCGGTCGCCGTGCGCGGCCTGGTTCATGTTCATGAAATCCATGTCAATCGTGGCCCACGGAATGTCGCGGTTGTATTGCGTGTGCAGGTGCGCGACCGGCTTGCGAAGCTGCTTGAGGCCGTTGATCCACATCTTCGACGGCGAGAACGTGTGGCACCACGTGATGAGGCCGATGCACTTTGGCGCATTGTTCGCAGCCTGACACAGTGCCGTCACCGCGTCCGGCGTGACGAGGACAGGTTTGAAAACCACTTTCGCCGGAATCGCGGGCGCAATGTTGAGCGCTTTGGCAATCTCCTGTGAATGTTCGGCGACTTTCTTCAATGTTTCCGGCCCGTAAAGATGCTGGCTGCCGGTGACAAACCAGACTTCAAACTGCTTGAGTTTGATGTTCATAAATTCTTGGGGGCGCGCATTTTCGTGCGCGCGATCTTGTTTCCATTTAATGCGACAATGTGAGCCGAAAGCCGACAGAAAACCGCCGCAAAAATGCTTGCTATTACTTGCAACATGAAAAAATGAAGATTTATCGTCGGGTTTGCTAGGTGATTGGCGCATTGAAGTATAAGAACCATGTTATTTGCCGGCCTCCGAAATGCGTTTCTGTCTCCCCAACCTCTAAAAGGAGACCATTGGCCGTGCTTTTACCTTGATTGAATTACTGGTGGTCATTGCAATCATCGCAATTTTGGCGGCGGTGCTGTTACCGGCGCTGGCCAGCGCCAAGCGCAAGGCGCAACAAGCGGGCTGTTTGAGCAATCTCAAGCAGATGATCCTGGTCAACATCATGTATGCCGGTGATAACAACGGAAGCTTGATGCAGCCTTCCGCCAATTCCGCCTACGGCGCCAAGGCTGAATGGGTCGGCGGTTTGATGATTATTTTTCCAAGGCGACAAACATGATTCTTTGTCCGACCGCGAAAAATGCGATTCCGGTCAATAATCTGTCCGCCAACGGACTCACCGCTTACAGCACGCCGGGCAAGCAAGTTTCTCAGCGCCGGCTATGGCCTGGATTGCATTGAATGGGACGCCGCTGAAACCAATTCGCCATCCGCGCTGACGGGCGTGCCGGCAATCACGACCGTTCGGCAATGAGTATTGATCTTGATGATTTGCAGCGCGAGCGATTGTTCAAAATTGCATAATGGGCATCCGACAGGTATGATGCGAAATATCATGAGCGACGTTACCCTAATGCTACAGGCGATTCGGGGTGGAGATGTCAAAGCTTCGGAAGAATTATTGCCGCTCGTCTACAACGAACTGCGCAACCTGGCGGCGGCGCGCATGGCACAGGAATCGGCCGGCCAGACGTTGCAAGCCACAGCGCTGGTGCATGAGGCTTGGCTGCGGATGACTGGCGACGGCGACCGTGGCTGGCAGAATCGCGCACATTTTTTTGGCGCGGCGGCCGAGGCGATGCGGCGCATCTTGGTCGAAAGCGCGCGACATAAATCCCGGTTAAAGCGCGGTGGCGGGCAGATCAAACTGGACATAGACGATCTGGATCTGGCCGCCGCGACGCCCAACGACAAGGTTTTGTTGATTGATGATGCGCTGGAACGATTACGAACGGATGATCCTGAAAAAGCGCGGATTGTCGTCATGAAATTCTTTGGCGGATTGACGAATCAGGAAGTCGCGGAGAATCTGGGCGTGACAGAACGCACGGTGGAGCGTCAATGGGCTTACGCAAAAGCCTTGCTTTACCAGACGATTCAAACTCAGGATCTGAATATCCGGCCAGTAAATCACCCTGTGTTTAATCGCAACGTGAGACCCAACGAAGAAGCATTGTTTGAAGCGGCCCGGAATCTGCCCAACGCCACAGCCCAAAACGCTTTTCTGGATGAGGCGTGTGCTGGCGAGCCGGAAATGCGGGCCAGAATCGAAACGTTGTTGGAGGCGGGACAGGCGGCGGAGAAATTTTTCAAGGATGCCGTGCCGCTCGATTTTCCCACCGTCGCCGCCGGGGAATCCGGGGGCAATCCCACCGCAGAATCGCCGTTGCTCGAAGGCTTGGGAACCCGTATCGGCCGCTATAAATTGCTGCAGAAAATTGGCGAAGGTGGTGGTGGTGTCATTTACATGGCTGACCAGGAGGAACCGGTTCGCCGACGGGTCGCGCTCAAAATCATCAAGCTGGGCATGGATACCAAGAATGTTATCGCTCGGTTTGAAGCTGAACGTCAGGCGCTGGCGATGATGGATCATCTCAACATTGCCCGCGTTTTTGATGCTGGCGCGACGGATACTGGCCGGCCTTATTTCGTCATGGAATTGGTGCGCGGCGTCAAAATCACGGAGTATTGCGACCAAAATAATTTGGACACCCGCCAGCGTCTTGAACTGTTCAAACAAATTTGTCAGGCGATTCAACACGCCCATCAAAAGGGAATCATTCATCGGGACATCAAGCCATCGAACATACTCGTCACCTTGCATGACGGCGTGCCGGTGCCCAAGGTGATTGATTTCGGCATTGCCAAGGCGATTGAAGCGCGTCTGACCGACAAGACCCTGTTCACTTCCTTTGAACAAATCATCGGCACGCCCGCCTACATGAGTCCGGAGCAGGCGGAAATGAGCGGCCTGGATGTGGACACCCGCAGCGACATCTACAGTTTGGGCGTGTTGCTGTATGAGTTGCTCACCAGCAAGACGCCCTTTGACGCAAAGAAATTGCTGCAGCATGGTCTGGACGAAATGCGCCGAACCCTGCGGGAACAGGAGCCGCAGCGGCCTTCCACAATGGTCACCACCCTGATAGGCGTTGAATTGAAGGCGACGGCGGAACACCGCCACGCCGAACCGCCCAAATTGATCTCGCTGCTGCGGGGCGATCTGGATTGGATCGTGATGAAGGCGTTGGACAAAGACCGGCGGCGGCGCTACGAAACGGCCAACGGACTGGCGATGGACATTCAGCGCTATTTGAGCAGCGAACCAGTTCTCGCCCGTCCGCCAAGTCGGCTATATCGATTTCAAAAACTGGTTCGACGGAACACGGTGGTTTTTATTTCCGGGGGTGCAGTGGTGTTGGCACTCTTCATCGGATTGGGAATGTCGAGCTGGCTGTTCATTAAGGAAAAGGAGGCACGCCAACGTGCTGTTGCCGCCGAGTGGCAAGCTGAACTGGCACGTATCAATGAAGTTAAATTGCGTCGCTTGGCTGAAATTAGGGAAAAAATCACCCAAGCCACGGTTCTGATCAATCAAGGATATTATGACAAGGCCGACGAATTAGTGCGCGGAATTTCCATCACCCAGCCGACGGTGGAAGGTGCCAACGTATTACGTGAGCTGGGAGAATATCATGCCGTGAGGAATAACTGGAGTGAAGCCGCCGACCGGTTCAAAGTCTTGATGCAAATTGATCAGTTGGATGGCTGGGATATTTGCACGCTGGATTATCTTCGATATGGCCCGACTCTGGTTGAACAGGGCGACCTGACCGGCTATGAAAATTTCCGGCGGGAGGCGCTCGTCCATTTTACCGGCAGCCAGCAGCCATTTGCTGACCGGATTGTCAAAATCAGCCTGCTGCTGCCCGCTAACCAGAAAATCATGAAGATTCTGGAACCTCCGACCGGCGTGCCCGTGCAATTTGTTGACACCAACGAGGATGTCAGCGGCGACATTTTTCTGGCTGCGTGGCGGTCGGTTTCACAGGCGTTGCTGGAATACCGTAACGGCAATTTCCAAAAAGCGGCTGACTGGTGCCAGAAAAGCCTGAATTATCCCGAGCACATTGCGCCGCGAACCGCCACGGCCCGCATCATCCTCGCCATGTCCGATCAAAAACTCGGCAAACAGGATGAGGCACGTTCGCAACTCGATGCCGCTCGGGAAATTATTGATAACAAATTTCGAAGACAATTGGATCAAGGCACCCCGATGCAGGGGTTTTGGTTTGACTGGATTTTTGCGCGGATCCTTTTGAACGAGGCAAAGACCTTGATTCAGGAAAATTCAGATAATACAAAGAAGGTTCCTCGACGTTTGTAATGGGTAGTTAGCCATAGTAAGGAATATCCAGTTTGCCAGCGACGAAGTAGAGCATGGCGGTCTGGTATTCAATTGAGCGATAGCCTCGGGCCTTGCGTTTGGTCGCGGAGAACAAACTATTGAGTCCTTCCAAGAAGGCCGTCGTCAACCCTTGCCGCCAGTGGGCCAAGATGCCTTCCAGATGTCCTTCCACCATGTCGGCGGCTTTGCGCATTGGCTCCAGCAATCCGCTCTTCAAGTCCGCCGCCTCGGTTTGCACCCAGCGGCTCCAGGATTCAAAGCGTTTCCGTGCCTGCTCGACCGTGGTTGCGGCATACGCCCGTTGCAGTTCCAACCGCATCGCATACGCCAGTCCCGTGACCAGCGGTTTGTCTTTGAGTTGCGCCCAGCGGTTTTCTTCCCCGGCAGTCCACGCCTCGGGATTTTTGCGCCACAACCAACTGCTGCGTTCCAATTGCGCCCGTGCCTGCGCGTCCACCCGCACCTCTTTGCGCCGCACTTCGTCCACCGCCTTGACCACCTGGCTGACCACATGAAACTTGTCGAACACAATCCGGGCGTTCCCGAAGTTCTCCCGCACCCCCTTTGCATACGCCGGACTCATGTCAATGGCCACCATCGAAATCGCCTTGGGATGCCCGTTGTGATTGCCTAATTCAGCGGCAAACCGCTCCCAGACGCCCGCGTCTTTGCCCTCAACGGCCAGCAACACCCGCTTGGCCTGCAAGTCCGCAAACACGGTCAGGTAATTATGCCCTTTCTTCCGGTTCATCTCGTCGGCTCCCACCCAAATCACATTTTCCCAGCTCAAATCTTGCCACGCCGCATTCACATGGGCGAACAACGCCCGCCATAATTTCTGATCCGTTTCCCCCAAAATCTCCCCCGCCTTCTTGACCGGCATCTCCCGCATCAGCGTCAGCGCAAACGCTTCAAACTCCTGCGTCAATCCCCGGCTGCGTCCCTCCCACGGCGCCCGCACCGTGTAAATCTTCCGGCAGCTTTGACATTCGCCACGCGGCAGGGCACACACAATCTCCGACTGCAACTGGCACACGTTGAGATGCCGCCACCGGCGTTCCGGCGCGTGATCGTAGCCGCGCACAGACTTGGAGTTGCAATGCGGACAGCTTTCCTGTTTCCACAGGGCTGGCTGCTCCTCCACCCGGATCAACACCCGCTGTTCTTTTTCTTGGTAATCCATACGCACCACCCGCCAGGCTTCACCCAGCGCCAATATCTGTTGAAACACTTTTTCCGGTATCATACGCCCCACCAGAAAAACCAATTCCACCCGCTTTACCCACTAAAAACGTCGAGGAACCTCTTAACTGAACTTGCATATGTCCAAATATCAATTCCATCGCCTTGGTAGTGATACGTTTCAAGAAATGGTGCAATCTCTATTGGAGACAAAGCGCCGTGATTTTGGAGAATTGATCCAATTCGGCTC
>CAWDPX010000019.1:0-358054 GCA_963804345.1 uncultured Verrucomicrobiae bacterium
TTCGGCGGCACGAGTTGTGCGACGCCCTTGTGGGCGGGTTTTACCGCGCTGGTCAATCAGCAGGCCGTGGCCAAAGGCCGGCCAACGGTCGGCTTTATCAACCCCGCCATCTATGCGATCGGCCAAGGGGCGGCTTATGCCTCCGACTTCAACGACATTGTAATCGGCAATAATACCTGGAGCAGCAGCCCCACCAACTTCTATGCGGTTCCCGGCTATGACCTTTGCACCGGGTGGCGCTCTCCGAATGGAGGGAGCTTGATCATTGCCCTCGCGGCGCCCGACGGTTTCTCGATCATGCCGGGAAGAGGCTTGACGAGCGGCGGCCCGGCTGGCGGCCCGTTCAATGTGCCGTCCCAGAACTTTTCCCTGACCAACTCGGGTGCAACTTTGCTGAATTGGTCTCTCATCAACACCTCGCTTTGGGTCAATGCCTCGCTAACGAGCGGCACCCTGGCGCCCGGTGGACAAGCCACCGTGACCCTGAATCTAAATTCCATCGTCAGCAATTTGACGGCGGGGGTTTATACCGCAAATGTATGGTTCACAAATCAAAGCAGCGGTTTGGCGCAGGACCGCCAGATCACGTTGCGGGTGGGGTCCCTGGTTCAGAATGGTGGCTTTGAGACCGGCGATTTTTCCTTTTGGACCCTGATGGGTAGCCCTGACAATTCCATCGATAACGGCACTTTAATTACACCGTATTCGGGCGCATACGCTGCGGCATTGGGACAATCCGGTTCGCTCGGTTATCTTTATCAGTCGTTGCCCACCCTTCCGGGCCAGGCCTATTTGCTCTCCCTGTGGCTGGACAATCCCGTGGCCAGCAGCCGGGGAAAACCCAACACCTTCCTGGTGCAATGGAACGGGAACACCATTTACAATTCAACCAACGTGGGCGTGTTGTCGTGGACCAACTTGCAATTCGTCGTCAAGGTCGCCAGTTCCAGCAACATGCTCCAGTTCGTCTTCCGCAATGACCCCTCCTATTTCGGCCTCGACAACGTCAGCGTGGTGCCGATTCCCGCGCCGGTGTTCCAGTCCGTGGCGAAAACAAACAACACCTTCAAACTCACCTGGAATGTGATGACCGGCATCGTGTATCAAGTGCAATACCGGACCAATTTGATTCAAACCAACTGGATCAGTTTGGGCGGTGCGGTCATCGCAACCAATGCCACCATGACCACGTTTGACACCAACGCCATCCTCTTTTCCCGGCAACGGTTCTATCGGGTCATTCTGCCATAGCCGGAAAGGGTTTCCTGAGATTCTTGCTCCCGTTTGCCAATGCGGTAGCATGAGCGCGTGACCGGTTTGCTCCAGCGCATTGAACAACACATCCAGAATCGCCGGCTGCTCCAGCGCGGGCAGGCGGTTTTGGTGGCCGTCTCCGGCGGATTGGATTCCATGACCCTGCTGCAGGCGCTCCACCAACTTTCATCCCGCCAGCGGTGGCGGCTGACCGTCGCGCATTTCAATCACCAGCTCCGGGGACGCAGCAGCGA
Source organism: uncultured Verrucomicrobiae bacterium (assembly GCA_963804345.1). Lineage (GTDB taxonomy): Bacteria > Verrucomicrobiota > Verrucomicrobiia > Limisphaerales > UBA11358 > UBA11358. The sequence goes on from CAWDPX010000019.1 coordinate 1,509, forward strand.
CGCCGACGAAAAACTGGTCCGTCAAACCGCCGCCGCGATGGGGCTGCCCTTTGTCGCCGGGCGGGCAAACGTGAGGGACTTTGCGAAAAGAACAAAATTGTCCGTCGAAATGGCCGCGCGAAAAATGCGGCATGATTTTTTTGCGCGCACGGCAAAGAAACGCAAAATCCGCGTCATCGCCCTGGCGCATCATGCCGACGACCAGGTGGAACTGTTCTTTCTGCGCGTCCTGCGCGGCGCGGGCGGCGAAGGCCTGGCCGGAATGAAATGGCGGTCGCCGTCGCCGGTGGATCCCAAAATCATGCTCGTTCGTCCGTTGCTCGACGCGACCAGGGCCGAACTGCGCGGAATCGCGCGCGAAAGCAAAATTCGCTTCCGCGAAGATGCGACGAACACGTCCCTCGATCTGCCGCGCAATCGCGTTCGCAACGAATTGCTGCCGCTGCTGCAACGCCGCTACCAGCCGGCTCTGACGAAAACAGTTTTGCGGCTCATGGAAATCGTCGGCGCGGAATCGGATTTGGTTGGTGAAACCGCGCGGCAATGGCTCGTCTCTCAAAAATTTGGTCGGGCCGACCTGCTGGTCGGCCTGGACGCGCGGCAGCGCGTCCCTACCAGACTGAATTTTGAAACCTTGCCCGTTGCGGTTCAACGGCGGGTTGTGCAATTGCAATTGTCGGAGGCCGGCGTGGCGGCGGATTTTGAGTTGATCGAATCGCTCCGGCAATCGGCCAATGTTCCGGTCAGCGTTGGCCCTCAACTCCTCGTTTTGCGCGATGCGACCGGCGTGGTCAGTTTGCGGCCGGCCCGGCCTTCTGTTTTCAAGGCCAACGAGACGGCGGTGAAACTGGCGGGCGGGGCCGGGGAAGTGATCTTTGACGGCGTCCGGGTGTACTGGCGATTTGACGCGCGGAGAAAATTCGCGACCCGCCGCCCGGCCGGCCTGTGAATTTTTTGACGCGGACGGGTGGGTGGGAGAATCACGTTGCGCCATTGGCGTCCGGGCGACCGGTTTCAACCGATCGGTTTGAAGTCGGCGGTGAAACTTCAGGACCTGTTCACAAACCGGAAAATTCCCCGCGCCCGGCGGCGCGAATTGATGGTGGCCGTGCGGAACGGCGAAATTTTCTGGGTTGAAGGCTTGCGGATGTGGGAGAATTTCAAGCTGACCCCGCGGACCAGGCGCCGGCTGGTCTGGCGCTGGCGGCGTTCGGCCGGTTTTCAAAAACGCATGAAGGCACTGAATTCCATGAATTGTTGAATTCCGAAAGTGACTGGGAAAGTGCTTTACACCGGGGATGTGAATAAATATAATCCTCCACTCTAATTATAAATATGGAAGCGAAGACGAAGACGATTGAACAATTTAAGTTGCACGGCAAGGACACGGGTTCGGCGGACGTGCAGATCGCGCTGTTGACCCAGCGGATCAACCATCTGACCGAGCATTTGCAGACCAACAAAAAGGATCACAGCTCGCGCCGCGGGCTGCTGATGATGGTCGGCCAGCGCCGCCGCCTGCTTGAATACCTGCAAACACGGATTTGAGCCGCTATCAGGCGGTCACGAAGAAATTGAAGCTGCGCCACTGAATTTGCGGAGGCGCGGCTTTTTTTCAACCAGCCGCCTTTCGCTCTCGAATTTGAGCCGGAAACGCGAACGGCTCGATTCCCAAACCGAAATCATCGCGAATAAAAATTCCATTGCCCCTGGGAAATTTCAATCAGCTCCGAAACCGTTCGGAGTTCACTGAAGTTCCTCCGGTGGCGATGGGCAAGTACCTATGCCAGAAAAAATCACCGCCCAGGTGGGCGACAAACAAATCATCATTGAAACCGGAAAACTCGCCAAACAGGCGGATGGCGCCGTAACCGTCCAGCTCGGCGAAACCATCGTCATCGTGGCCGCCGTGGCCGCCACCAAGGCCAAGGAAGGCCAGGACTTTTTCCCCCTGACCGTTGACTACCGCGAAAAGGCGGCGGCGGCGGGCAAGTTCCCCGGCGGCTACTTCAAACGCGAAGGCCGCCCGACGGAAAAGGAAATTCTCACCTGCCGGCTCACCGACCGTCCGATTCGTCCGCTTTTCCCCAAGGGCTGGTACAACGAAGTGCAGGTGCAAACCGTTGTCCTCAGCGCCGATGGCCAGAACGACCCCGACATCCTCAGCATCATCGGCGCGTCCGCCGCGCTGATGGTCAGCGACATTCCCTGGGACGGCCCGCTCGGCGCGGTGCGCGTCGGCCGCATCAAAGGCCAGTTCATCGCCAATCCGACCCACGCCGAACAGGCCGACAGCGATCTCGACCTCGTCTATGTCGGCAACACGAATGACATCGTGATGTATGAAGGTTCGGCCAAGGAAATCACCGAAGCCGATTTCAATGCCGCGTTGAAATTCGCGCAGGAAGCCATCCAGCCGCTCATTGCCGCGCAAAAGGAACTCGTCGCCAAGGCCGGCAGGAAGAAACGCGAAATCACGCTCAACATCGTTCCCGACGAAATTCTCCAGGAAGCCAAGAAGCTCGCCGGCGAACGTTTTGTGCCGGCGTTGCTCACGCCCGGCAAGCTCGCCCGCGAAGCCGCCTGCAAGGCGATCCAGGACGAAGTCGGCGCAAAACTCGTTGAAAAATTCGGCGCGGAAAAAGTCACCGACTTTGTCATCAACGACGCGTTTTACTACATCCAAAAGGAAGCCGTTCGCGGTTTGATTTTGAATCACGGCAAACGTCTCGACGGCCGCGCCTTTGATGTCGTGCGCCCGATTTCAAGCGAAGTCGGCATTTTGCCGCGCGCCCATGGTTCGGCGCTGTTCTGCCGGGGCGAAACCCAGGCGGTCACGCTGGCCACGCTGGGCACCGGCGACGACACGCAGGAATTTGATTCCTACACCGGCGGCGGCAGCGAAAAGAAATTCATCCTGCACTACAATTTCCCGAACTTCTCCGTCGGCGAAACCGGCCGCATCAGCGGTCCGGGCCGGCGCGAAATCGGCCACGGCGCGCTCGCCGAGCGCAGCATCGAGCCGATGATTCCGTCCGAAAATTATCCCTACACCATCCGCGTCACCAGCGAGATCATGGAATCCAACGGCTCGACCTCGATGGCGAGCGTTTGCGGCGGCACGCTGGCGCTCATGGACGCGGGCGTTCCGATGATTCGTCCCGTGGCCGGCATCAGCGTCGGCATCTGCACCGAATTGGATGCGAACAAAAAGATCTCCAAATACCAGCTCCTCACCGACATCATCGGCTGGGAGGATCATTACTGCGACATGGATTGCAAGATTGCCGGGACGGAAAAGGGCATCACCGGTTTCCAGCTCGACCTCAAGTTGAAGGGGTTGCCGCACGCCATCATGGCCGAGGCGATTGAAAAGACCCGTGTCGCGCGATTGCATATCCTGGCCGAAATGGCCAAGACCCTCGCCGCCCCGCGCAAGGAAATCAGCAAATACGCGCCGCGCATTCGAAACGGTCAAGATCAATCCCGAAAAAATCGGCGCGCTCATCGGACCCGGCGGCAAGAACATCAAGCGCCTCGTCGAGGAATCCGGCTGCGAAATTGACATCGAAGACGACGGCACGGTGAACATCTTCTCCGTCTCGCCGGAAGGCATGAAGATTGCGCTCGACGCCATCACCGGCATGACGGCGGAAGCCGAAATCGGGAAAATCTATCGCGGCAAGGTCGTCACGATCAAGGAATTCGGCGTGTTTGTGGAATTCCTGCCCGGCAAGGACGGCCTGGTTCACATCAGCGAACTGGCCAATTTCCGCGTCAAGAAAACCGAGGACATCGTCAAGGTGGGCGATGAAATCACGGTCAAATGCCTGGGCGTGGATGAAAAGGGCAGGGTGCGGCTCTCGCGCAAGGCCGCGATGGAAGACCGCGACAAGGAAGCCGCGGCCGCAACCGCGCCCGAAGCCAAGTAAATCCTGGCGAAATCAATTCCAGCGCGAACGGGAAACCGTCCGCGCTTTTTTGTTTGCCCAACGATGTTCGTGGCCGACGTTGGTGGGGCGGGCGTCCTCACGAGCCGTTCTTCATCCACAATTCGCAATTTGTAAATTCCCCGGTTGTTTGCTAAGGTCGCAGTCATGGCCGCGCCCCGGGAAATTTTGGATCTGGTCGCCCGCTTCGATCAACAACTCGAGGCTTACAAGTCCGGCCAATACAACGAAACCCAGTTGCGTCGCGAATTTCTTGATCCTTTTTTCAAAGTGCTTGGCTGGGATATGGATAACAAGGAGGGCTATGCGGAAGCCTACAAGGACGTTATTCATGAAGATGCCATCCGGATGGGCAGCGCGACAAAAGCACCGGATTATTGTTTTCGCATTGGAGGTGCGCGTAAATTTTTTCTGGAAGCCAAGAAGCCGTCCGTTGACATCAAGCAGGACATCAGCCCCGCGCACCAACTGCGCAGTTATGGCTGGTCGGCCAAATTGCCGTTGAGCATCCTGGGCGATTTTGAGGAATTGGCGGTTTACGATTGCCGGATCAAACCGCTCAAAGACGACCAAGCCTCCATCGGGCGCATTTTCTACTGCACGTTCCACGAATACGCTGAGAAATGGGATTGGATTTACGAACGGTTCTCCCGTGACGCCGTTCTCAAAGGTTCATTCGACAAATTTGCCGAATCCAGCAAGGGCAAACGCGGCACGACCGAAGTGGACACAGCCTTCCTGGCTGAAATTGAAGGCTGGCGCAAGGAAATCGCCCAGAATCTCGCGATCCGCAACCCCAAGCTCACGCAACGCGAGTTGAACTTTGCCGTCCAGCGGATCATTGACCGCATCATTTTTCTCCGCATCTGTGAAGATCGCGGCATTGAGGATTACGGACGCCTCCGCGCCCTGGTCAACGCCGACCGCATTTATCCGCGCCTGACCAAACTGTTTGAAGACGCCGACGCCCGCTACAACTCCGGTCTCTTCCACTTCAAGAAAGAACCGGAACGCCACGAAGACCCCGACGAACTCACGCTGGCGCTCGACCTGGATGACAAGCTGCTCCGCGAAATTCTGCGCGGACTCTACTACCCCGAATGCCCGTATCAATTCTCTGTTTTTTCCGCCGACATCCTGGGACAGGTTTATGAACAATTTCTCGGCACTGTCATTCGGCTCACCGACGGGCACCACGCGGTTCCCGAACTAAAACCTGAGGTCCGAAAAGCCGGCGGCGTCTATTACACACCCACCTACATTGTGGATTACATCGTCCGGCAGACTGTGGGCAAACTCGTTGAAGGCAAGACACCCAAGCAGGTTGAGAAAATCAGCATCCTCGATCCCGCCTGCGGCTCCGGCTCGTTCCTCATCGGCGCATATCAATTCCTGCTGGACTGGCATCTGCAATTTTATCTGGCCAACAACCCGGTCAAATGGGCCAAAGGCGGCAAACCCGCGCTCGTCCAGTCCGGCAAAGGCTGGCGGCTCACCATCGCCGAACGCAAACGGATTCTTCTGGCCAATATTTACGGCGTGGACATTGACACACAGGCGGTGGAAGTAACCAAGCTCTCGCTGCTGCTTAAGGTGCTGGAGGGCGAGACCGGCCAGACGCTCCAGACCATCTTCCGGTTGTTTCAAGAACGCGCGCTGCCCGACCTCGGCGACAACATCAAATGCGGCAACTCGCTCATCGGCCCGGATTTTTACCAGCAGGGCGAACTCCCGCTGCTGACCGACGACGAGAAATACCGCATCAACGTCTTTGATTGGCAGAAGGAATTCCCGCAAATCTTCCGCCGCCGGACGGCTGGCGGTGAATTGCGTGACGCACCGCCGCCGTTGGACTACACGATGCCCGGCGTGCCGCTGCACGGCAGTTACAGCATCAAGAAAATGAAGGAGAAGGACCTGCCGCACGTGCCCGTTGAACCCGAATGGGAAGGCGGCTTTGACGCGGTAATCGGCAACCCGCCTTACGTCCGCGTTCAACTCTTCGCCCATCACGAAACCGATTATTTGTTCAATGCTTACAAGTCAGCCGCGAGCAAGATTGATCTGTCGGTTTTCTTTTTGGAACGTTCTTTGCAACTTGTTTCCGACAAGGGACTCGTCGGGCTAATTACAACGAAACAATGGATGACGACTGACTATGGTTCTGGAATCCGTTCAATTCTGTCAGGTGGATTGTTAAAACACGTACTTGATTTCGGTTCGTTGCCAGTATTTGTCAATGCGGACACTTATCCTGCGATTCTAATTTGCCAACGCAAGAAGGCAAAAGAGTTCTCCTACGGGCTGGTCGAGAGCCGGGAGAATCTAAATATCCAGAGCCTCAATAGAATCATGTTGAGGTCAATCTTGTTTACACAACTTGGAGTGGAGGCGTGGAATCTGAGCGGATTCGATTTAGCTGCAATTTGCAAATCACGACGGATCGCTTTCAAGAAGCTATCTGATTTCGGTCACGTTTATATCGGCGACCTTACAGGTATGGACGAAGCCTTTGTCCTGAAGCGAGAGGAGTGTGACAAACAATCGTTGAAGTCTGGTCTTCTATTCCCTTACGCCTATCGCGGCGCGGAGGTTTCGCGATACTGTGAGGCCACGCCGGGTTCATGCGTAATCTATCCATACGAGGAAGGCGAGGATGGAAGCCCGGTGCTACTTGAAGAAGCAGAACTTCGAAAACGCGTCCCAAAACTCTACGAGAAGCTTTTGTTGCATAAATCAAAGCTGAGGCAGCGCATGGATAGCCGGCGACTCTATGCAACTGAGGACTGGTATCGCCATCTGAGGCCAGGCAGTTTCAGCTACCTCCGCCCTGAGAAACTTGTTTTCAAAGGAATTGATTTGAGATTGTCCGTTGGTTTGCTTGGAAAAGATTGCGTCTTCAATGGCGCGAATACGCCAGCTTTTATTCCAGAATCTCTCGGCAAAACATCGCTGCTTTACCTTCTCGGAATTCTGAATTCCCGGCTTATTGGTTTCTATTTGGTTCGGGTTTGTCCGCCAAAACTCGGAGGCTACACACGGTTCAATGCATCGAACATCAATCAAACTCCGATCCGCACCATTAACTTCGCTGACAAGTCGGACAAAACCGCGCATGACCGGATGGTGAAGCTGGTGGAGCAGATGCTGGAATTGCACCCGAAGCTGGCCGGGGCGCGGACGCCGCAGGAAAAGACCGCGCTGGAACGCCAGATCGCCGCCACCGACATGCAAATTGACACGCTGGTTTATCAACTTTACGGGTTGACGGCGGAAGAGATTGCCATTGTCGAGGGCGGCGAAGGTAAACAGCTCGTCTCATTAGCACCGCGGCTTCAGCCCGGTGATTACTGACGGAGGAGACGACGGAGCCGTTTCAACGGCTTAGGCGCAGTCTGGCAAACCGTTGAAACGGTTCAATGTTGTTGCCTGTCGTTTCGCACCGGGCTGAAGCCACGGTGTTAATGAGATGCCAAGTTCGAACCGGAAACTTTCCAGTTGGACTGCATTTGTCCAACGCCGCCGGATATTATCGCGGGGGTTATGGGATATTTAATTGAAATTGATCCGTTGCGCTCGCAAATTATTTTTCCGAAACCCGAACCGGACGCGCCGGAAACCCGGGAACAAGCTGCCGCGCCCCCCGAAGTTTTGAAGGAAGAAACGCCGGACTGCCGGCAGGAAGAATTAAATCTTCCGTTGAAATAAAATTGAGCGCGCAAAAAGCCGCGTAAATTTGCGCGCCGGTCACGGATTGCGCTGGTTGAAGATCGAGGGTTGAAAGGTTGAGCGCGGGAATTACTTGAATATCGTGACGGCAAGCAGCCGCGGTCTTGCAACCGGAGGGATGTTTCCGTCCGGCGGTTTTGTTTTGGCGCGGAACATAAGGAACATAAGGGGTTTGACTCGGCGGCTGGGCAACCGTAAATTCCCACCTGAATGCTGGTTGCTGAATCAAAGGTGGCGAGTGCGAATGCGGTTGACTCGCCGGAAGCCAATCCGAATCGTTCCTGGAAACAAATCGTGGAACCGGTGGAGCCGTTTCTTCAGGCGGTTACGCGGCAATTGATCCGGCAGGTCAACGATTTTGATCCGCAAATCATTCCCTATGCGCAATACGCCCTGAACGGCGGCGGGAAACATTTGCGTCCCACAATCCTGGCGCTGTCCGCCGGCGCGCTCGGCGAGGTCACCGAGGCGCACGTGACGGCGGCGGTCATCATTGAAATGGTACACCTGGCCACGCTGGTGCATGACGATGTGATGGACGAGGCGGAAATCCGCCGCGACCAGCTCACGCTGGCGGCCAATTGGGGCAACGAAATCGCCGTGCTGTTCGGTGATTGCCTGTTTGCGCAGGCGTTGAAGCTGGCGGCCAGCTTTCCCACACCGGAAGTTTGCCGCGCCGTCGCCATGGCGACGAACACGGTTTGTTCCGGGGAGATTTTGCAGACGCAGCACTGCCGCAAGTTTCCAATCTCGCGGCGCGAGTATTTCCGTGTCATCGAAATGAAAACCGCCGAACTGTTCACGCTTTCCTGTGATCTGGCGGCGTTTTTGAGCGGGGCGACGCCGAAACGGCGCGCGGCCCTGCGGCAATTCGGCGCGGCGTTCGGCACGGCATATCAGGTTTATGACGATTGCGTGGATTTGTTCGGGACGGAGGCGCTGGCCGGCAAATCGCTGGGCACGGATCTGGCGAAGGGCAAATTGACGTGGCCGGTGCTGCTGGCGTGGGAACGCGCGAACGTTGCCGACCGGGCGCGTCTGGAGAACCTGGTGGAAAACTGGCAACCGGAAAATTTGTCCGCCGTGAACGAATTGCTGGCCCGGTATGAAACCTTTGAGCCGTCGCAGGCGGTCATTACGCGCTATTTGGAGCAGGCGCGGCGGGTGTTGCGGGTTTTGCCGGAATCCGGCGGGCGTGCCGGATTGTTCGGCCTGGCGGATTTTTTAGCGCAACAAACCGACGCCTTGGCGGTTGGTATTTGAATAAATCATGATTATGTCCGCTCCCGTCACACGCACGGATGATTCAGAAACGCCCGCGCCACCCGATGAAGAATTACTGGTGCGCGGGGCGCGGCGTGGCGATTTGGAGGCTTACGATGAATTGGTGCGGCGCCATCAGGAGCGCATTTACGCGACGATTTATCACATGACCGCCAATCACGAGGACGCCAACGACCTGGCCCAGGAATCGTTCATCAAGGCGTTTCAGGCGCTGAAATCCTTCAAAGGCGGCTCCAGTTTTTACACCTGGCTGTACCGGATAGCGGTCAACAAGACGATTAATTACCTCAAACAGCGCAAGAACCGCACGCACATGAGTCTGAACGACTTGGACTTTCAAGCCGAGCATGACCCGGATTTGATGGCCTTGATTTCGGACAAGACGCCGCGCCGCGATGCTGCTTTGACGGAATTGCAGGAAAAATTGAACGAAGCGTTGCTGAAATTGTCAGAACCTCATAGATTGGTCGTTGTTCTGCACGATGTGCAGGGACAATCACACGAAGAGATTGCAAAGATTATGGATTGCAACATTGGCACTGTCCGGTCGCGGCTGTTTTACGCCCGACAGCAATTACAGGCATTGTTGTCCGATTACTTGAAGTAAGAAGTATGAACGAAAACGAAAACAACTTCGAGTCGTTGCGCCGCTTGATGGTTCTCAAACGGTATGAAACGCCACCCCCGGGATATTTCAACTATTTTTCAAGCCAGGTCTTGCAACGGATTCGCGCCGGCGACCCCGGAACGTCAGCCGGCTGGGTGGAGGAATTGTTTGGACAGGCGCCCTGGCTGGGAAGATTGTTGCATACGTTTGATGTGAAGCCGGTGTTTGCGAGCGCGTTTGCCGGAGCGCTTTGTTTGCTGCTGTTTCTCGGAATTATTTATGCGGAACGTCCGGATCTCGCGCCGCAACCGGTTCTGCAGGCCGCCGCCACTACCACCACTACCGCTTCACTCACTGCCGTGTCGCCCTCCTTGTCCCAGTCAGCGGACCAGATGGGGATTGTGTCCAGCACCAGTCCGGTGCTCAGCCTTCAGCCGGTCGCTTCGCCCTTTGGACAGCAAAGTTCGCTCGCCCAGCCGGTCAGTTTTTCACTTTCCGGCAATTAATCCGCAATAAATCCGGCTTGAAACGCGTTGTGCGCTTGAAACAGTGGCGCGCTTGTCATTAAATCGGTCGGGTGCCAACCAAAGTCATCGCGGTCGCCAACCAAAAAGGCGGCGTGGGCAAGACCACCACGGCCGTCAATCTTGCCGCGTGCCTCGCCGCGCTGGGCCGGCGCGTGCTCCTGTTTGATCTCGACCCGCAGGCCAATGCCACCAGCGGCCTGGGTTTGGAAAAAACCGAGGGTGACAGCGCGTATCGCGTCTTGCTGGGTGAAGGCAGCCTGCTCGACAAAATCAAAAGCACCGCTTTCGAGCGGCTTGAAGTTGTTCCCAGCGAAGTGGATTTGTGCGCCGCCGATCTCGAACTGGCGCGAATGGAAAATCATCTGCTCCGCCTGGCCGGAGTGTTGCAGCCCGTGTTGGAATCACAGCGGTTTGACGTGGTCCTGGTGGACTGCCCGCCGTCGCTGGGCATCCTCACCCTGAACGCCTTTGCGGCGAGCGACGGTTTGCTCGTGCCGCTGCAATGCGAGTATTATTCCCTCGAAGGCATTTCGATGATGAACCGCGTGCTCGGCCAGTTGCGCGACGCGGGTGTCAATCCGCGCCTCGACATCTTCGGCGTCGTGATGACGATGTTCGATGGCCGGACGAAACTTTCCAACGAGGTCGTCGCTGAAGTGCGTAGCCAGCTTGGGACGCGGGTTTTTGAAACGGTGATTCCGCGCAGCACGCGCCTTGCCGAGGCGCCGAGTTTCGGCAAACCGATCATCCATTACGACAAATACAGTTCCGGCGCGGCGGCTTATGAACTGCTCGCGCAGGAAGTCTTGAAGCGGCTGGGAACTTGATATGTTGAAGCGCACGCCACTTTTTACCGCGCACCAGAAACTCGGCGGCAAACTCGTCGAATTCGGAGGCTGGGAGATGCCGGTGCAATACACCAGCATCACCGACGAACACCTCGCCGTCCGCCATGCCGCCGGCATCTTCGACATCTCGCACATGGGCGAGGTCACCGTCAGCGGTTCGGGCGCGGCGGAGTTTCTGAATTCGGTTCTCACGAACGACATCCGCAAGCTCGCGCCCGGCGAAGGCCAATACACCTTGATGTGCAACGAACGCGGCGGCGTCATTGACGATTTGTATGCCTACCAGCTTTCCAGCGGCGTTTATTTTCTCATCATCAACGCCTCGCGCATCGAGCCGGATGTCGCCTGGTTGCAGGTGCAGGCGGCGAAATTTCTCGGGGAACTCAAACTTACCGACGCTTCGCACAATTACGCCGCCGTGGCCGTGCAAGGCCCGCGCGTAAAGGAATTCATTGATGCCTGCATCCCTGGCGCATCGGTTTCAGCCATGCGCGTGGGTCGCGTGACTGAATTGAAGAAAAACCAGATCGCCGGTTTTCACTTTGAGCACGGCAGCATGCTGGTCTCGCGCACCGGCTACACCGGCGAAGACGGATTCGAAATCGTCGGTTCGGACGAAGCCATCCGGCACGTTTGGGATGCTCTGCTCGTTGCCGGGCAGCCGTTCGGCATCAAGCCGTGTGGTCTCGGCGCGCGCGACACATTGCGCACCGAGGTTTGCTATCCGCTTTACGGCCATGAACTGGACGAGCAAACCACGCCCATCGAGGCCGGACTCGGATTTTTTGTCGCACTCGATAAAGGCGAATTCAATGGACGCTCCGTTCTTGCGGGACAAAAAGCCGGCGGCACCAGGAAAAAACTCGTTGCGTTGAAGATGATCGGGAAATCCGCGCCACCTCGGCCGCATTATCCGATTTGGGTGAACGGCGTGAATGCCGGCATCGTCACCAGCGGTACGCAAAGCCCTTCGCTCGGAATTGGCATCGGCATGGGTTATGTGCCAGTGGAATTTGCGAAGCCCGGCACGAAGATCGAAATTGAAATTCGCGGCAAACCGTTTGCTGCCGTCATTGTGCCCAAGCCGATTTACCGGAAAAAGTAGTGGATGACGGCAGCGGTTGTGCGCTTCGTGGCATGCCATTTGGTAGGGCGGGCGCTGCTGCGCCGCCCAAACTTCTACAAGAACCAGCGAGGGGATGTTCCTGCCTGTTTGCCATCGCAGTATTCACCGGCTGTCGGAGCAGGCAAAGCGGCAGCTTTGCCCTACCCATAAATTGTGGCTGGCCGTTCCCGACGGCGCTTGACTTTCTAATCAGTCATATTAGCGTCTGGCAGTGGCGGACCGTGCGGCGGGAACATCCGCAGAATTGATTTAATCACAATCCATTCGACGATTTTTGCGAGGCAGGATGCGTTGCCGGGGCTTCCGAAAATTTATGAACGCCTGATGGAAACATCCCAAAATCCTTATTTGGTTGTCGTGCTGCTGATGGCGGTCGCCGTGGCGTTTGCGCTGGGACCGCTGGCGGCGGCGTGGGCCTGGGCCAGAATCTTTTCGCCAAAAAAACCTGGCCGGGACAAGAACGCCATCTACGAATGCGGCCTGGAATCCAAGGGCGACGCCTGGATTTCCTTCCGGTCGGAGTATTACCTTTATGCGATCATTTTTCTGGTGTTCGACGTGGAGACAATTTTTCTGCTGCCGTTTGCCGTTTCCTTTGGCGGGCTCCCGGTGGGGGCGTTCCTGGCCATGGTAATTTTTCTCCTGCTCCTGGTGGAAGGATTGGTTTGGGCCTGGCGGAAGGGAGTGCTGACATGGAAATGACCGGCGCCACCAACGACGGTTCTCCAGCGAAATGCCAGTGCATTTTGGTATCTCGGTATTTTCAGGGGTGCAGGAATTTTACATCCGCCCTCACCCCGGCCCTCTCCCCCGGGAGAGGGAGAATCGTACGCCGTTTTTTGGCCATGCCGAAAGGCGTAGTTATCGTGCGTCTCCATGCGATCAGCAAAGAAGCGGAGATGGCAACAGGGACAAAGCGATTTTCCAACGACACGCCGATGCTCACCCTCTCCCCGGGGGAGAGGGCCGGGGTGAGGGCGGGCGTCATCACCAATCGGCGCTTTTTATCATGATTGACGAAGGTTTAAAAAGCGAATTGCAGAAGCAGGGGATTTACACCACGAGTTTGCAGGAGTTGTACAACTGGGGCCGGGCCAATTCCGTGTGGCCGCTGACGTTCGGTCTGGCGTGTTGCGCCATTGAAATGATTGCGGCGTCCATGGCCCGGTTTGACCTGGCCCGGTTCGGCGCGGAAGTCTTCCGGCCTTCGCCCCGGCAGGCTGACCTGATGATTGTGGCCGGGACGGTCACCAAGAAAATGGCGCCGCTGGTGGTGCGGCTCTACAACCAGATGCCGGAGCCCAAATACGTCATCGCCATGGGCGCGTGCGCGATTTCCGGCGGGCCGTTCAAGCAGGGTTACAACGTACTCAAGGGCATCGACCGGTATATCCCGGTGGACGTGTCCATTCCCGGCTGCCCGCCGCGGCCGGAGGCGTTGATTCACGCCATCATGACCTTGCAGGAAAAAATCCTGAACCAGAAGCTCACCGGGCCGGACCGTCCGCGGCATCTGGTCGCCGGGGCGCCCAGCGAATTTCCGGTGCCGGCCTACGGCGAACATGATTTGGAACCGCCGAGCAACCCCGATGTCTGGCAACCCCCGATAATGACCAGAAAATGAGAATTTAATAAGGAATCCAGGAATCCAGGGAAAATAAATCCTGAACTCCGGGTTTCCTAATAAACAAATCACGTGGAAACACCCGAACAAATCAAGTCCCGCCTCGAAGCAGCGGTGCCGGGCGCACGAATTGAAATTCTCCCGAACGATTGCCCGGCGGGCGAACGGTCGTTGCTGGTGGACCCGGCCCATGCGCTGGTGTTGGCGAAATTTCTCCGCGACGACCCGCAATTGCGCCTCGATTATTGCTCGAACGTGACCGGCGTGGACTGGCCGGAGGCGGAACTCAACGAGAAAATCAAGGTCAAGCAGGTTGTGGACGGCGTGGAAAAGGAAATCGAGGAGGTGAAGAAAACCATCCGGCCCGGCTTTCTTGAAGTGGTCTATCACCTGTATTCGATGGAATTGAAACACGGGCCGGTGGTTCTGCGCCAGCGCACGGCGAATCGCGCCGCCGAAGCGCCCGCGGTTTCGCTGACGCCGGTGTGGCGCGGCTGCGAGTTCCAGGAACGGGAAGTTTTTGATTTGTTCGGCATCCGGCTGGCCGGCCATCCGGATTTGCGGCGCATTTTGATGTGGGACGGATTCAAGGGCTTTCCGATGCGCAAGGATTACGTGGCCCCCGATGATTTTGAATACGAGCCGACGCCGCACGACGAGGTCCTGGAACTGGCCAGCAAGCATTATCCGCCGGAGGTGAAGGCATGAACGCGGAACTTGGAGTGGGGGGACATGTCCCCGCTTTGGAAAGTGCCAACATGTCGGCGCACTCCAAAAACTACGAGCTTCTGCCGAAAGCGAGCGAAACCGGCGAACCGCTCGGCGAACTCCTCGAAATCTCGATGGGGCCGCAACATCCGTCCACGCACGGTGTGTTCCGCATGGACGTGGTGCTGGACGGCGAAAAGGTCGTGAAGCTCAAGCCGGTGTTCGGCTATCTCCACCGCAACCACGAGAAGATCGCCGAGAACATTTCCTATCTGGGATCGATGCCCTACACGGACCGGCTGGATTATTTCTGTTCGATGACAAACAACTGGGCCTACGCGCTGGCCGGCGAGAAACTCGCGGGTCTGGCGGTTCCGGAACGCGCCGAATATATCCGTGTCATCATGGCGGAGTTGACGCGCCTGCAAAACCATACCTGCCTCATCGGTTTTTTCGTGCAGGACATGGGTGCGCTGGGCACGCCGCTGATGTATGCCTTCCGTGAGCGCGAAAAAATCCTCGACCTCTTCGAGTCGGTGAGCGGTGCGCGCATGATGTGCAATTACATGCGTTTTGGCGGCGTCCGTTGCGATGTTACGCCCGAATGGCTGGCCCAGGCGAAGCAACTGGTGGATGGCTACGGCAAATTTCTGGACGAATATGAAACCCTGCTCACCGAAAACGAAATTCTGCTCGCGCGCACGCAAGGCGTCGGCGTGTTGTCCCGCGAACTGGCCGTTAATGCTTCCATCACCGGCCCGATGCTCCGCGCTGCCGGGGTAAATTATGACATTCGCAAGGTGGACAAGTATGGCATATACAGCCGGTTTGATTTCAAGGTGCCGCTGGGTGAGCATGGCGACACTTACGACCGTTACATGATTCGCGTCCTGGAGATGCGCGAGAGTCTGAAAATCCTGCAGCAGGCGCTGCGCGACATCCCGTCGGGACCGGTTATGGATCCGAAAGCGAAGTTGCGCGGGTTCCGGCCAAAGGCGGGCGAAGCCTACGGTCGGATCGAGTCGCCGAAGGGCGAACTGGGCTTTTATCTCATCAGCGACGGTTCGGCCAATCCGTATCGCTACCGCGTGCGTCCGCCGAGTTTCATCAATCTGACCATTCTTGAGGACATGTGCCTCGGACAACGAATTGCGGACGCCGTGGTCATCCTCGGCAGCGTGGACATCGTGCTGGGGGAGGTGGACCGATGAACCATAATTATTGGATGTTGAGCGTTGAATGTTGGTTGTTGAATGTTGCCAAATTCAAAAACATCGAACATTCAACATTCAACATTCAACGTCGAACTTCCAATGGATTAAAATGTTAGGTGAAGCAATCATAAAAGGCATGGCGGTGACCGCGCGGAATTTCTTCGGGAGTTACGTCTCGAAGGACCGGCTTACCACCGTGCAATATCCCGAGGAACGCCTGACGCCCAAGGAAAACACCCGACAGTTCCCCTTTCTGGTTTATGACGGCGATGATGCGGAAAAAGGGCTGCGATGCGTGGCCTGCCAGATTTGCGAGAAGGAATGTCCGCCCCAGTGCATCTACATCGTCAAGAGCAAGGACAAGAAACCGGATTACAAGGGACAGGCCCAGCTTTATCCGGCCACGTTCGACATTGATGTTTCGGTGTGCATGAGCTGCCAGATCTGCGTCGAGGTTTGCCCGTTCGACGCCATCAAGATGAACACCGAGTTTGAATTGAGCACCAGCGACCGCTTCGGCGGCTTGTTGTTGACGAAGGACAAACTGGCCCGGTCGAACGAGTATTACCGCAAAATTCATCCCGAAGAAGCCGCGATGGTGGATGAGCATCTGGCCGGGGAAAAGGCCAGGGCCGAGGCCAAAGCCAAAGCCGCCGCCGAAGCGAAGGCTAATGCGATTCCCAAAACCCAACCCACATAAAACATGGTTGAAGCGCTGGATCAGATTTTCGTCACGTTAAAACACCAGGTGGTGGGATTTTTCCCCGATGCTTGGCGCCCATTCATGTCCGCCCTGGTTTCGATTTCGTTCATCCCGCTGGTGTTCGCCACGCTGTTCGCCTTCGTCACGGTCATCGAGCGCAAGGGCATCGGCCGCATCCAGAACCGCTACGGCCCCAACCGCGTCGGCATTCCCCTGACCAAAATCCGCCTGTGCGGCTTCGGCCAGTTCATCCCGGACGGCATCAAATCGCTCACGAAAGAGGACGTTGTGCCGCGCGCGGCGGACCAGGTGGTGCATTTTCTCGCGCCGGTCGTCCTGCTCATACCGGTGTTGCTGGCCTACGCGGTGCTGCCGATTGGCCGCAACATGACCGCCGCGGATTTTGACGCGGGCGTGCTGTTTTTCTTTGCCGTGGGCGGGGCGGTGGAGCTGTCCGTGTTCATGGCCGGCTGGTCGAGCCACAACAAATACTCGATGCTGGGAGCCATGCGCGCGATTGCCCAGATGATCAGCTACGAAGTCCCGCTCATTCTCTCCGCCGTTACTGTAATCATGATCGTCGGCTCGCTCAAGCTGGCGGACATTGTTGCTGAACAAAATCAATACACGTATGGCATTGCGCATTGGTTTGTGTTCACGCCGTGGGGTTTGGCAGGGTTCATCCTGTTCTTCATTGCCTCGCTCGCGGAATCCAACCGCTCGCCGTTTGACCTGCCGGAGGCGGAATCCGAAATCATTGCGGGCTATTTCACGGAATATTCCGGATTCAAATTCGCCCTGTTTTTCCTCGGAGAATACCTCGGCATGTTTGCCATCAGCGGCCTGGGCATCACGCTGTTTCTGGGCGGCTGGACGGCGCCGTTTTCGTTCCTCACCTGGGTGCCGTCGTATCTTTGGTTCTTTGCCAAGCTGATGGCACTGGTCTTTGTTTTCATCTGGATCCGCGCCACGCTGCCGCGCCTGCGCATGGACCAGCTCATGAACTTTGCCTGGAAATTCATGCTGCCGCTGTCGCTGGTCAACATCGTCACCGCCGGCCTCTGGCATTTCTTGGGCGCGGGCTTGCTGCGCTGGGCGGTCTGCTCGACCCTGATTTTCGGCTCGTATGTCATCCTTGGTCGGGGATTGATGAGCAATCAAAAACTCGGCAAACGCACTTACCGCTACGCGGAATGAAAAACGTAAATCGTTACATTGTTGAATCGTCGCATCAGAGTGCATTCCGGGTGCAACGCTTGTGCGTATCAAGGCGTATCTACGTACTGTCCCAGCTTTACTCCCTCTCCTCCCCAAAGGAGGAGAGGGCCGGGGTGAGGAGGCTGTTGTTTTCCAAGATCAAAGCCCCTCACCCCAGCCCTCTCCCCGCTCAGGCGGGGAGAGGGAGTTGGGGCAGTGTCAAGCTGCACCCCATTCAACGATTCAACGATTTAACGTTTTAACCATGTCTTTGCTCTTTATCATCATTGCAGTTGCGACGCTCTTTGCGGCGGCGGCGGCGATGAGCCTGCGCAACCTGGTCCATTGCGCGCTGTCGCTGGTGGTGGCGCTGGCCGGGTTGGCGGCGCTTTACCTGGCGCTCGATGCACAGTTCGTCGGTTTCGCCCAAATCCTGGTCTATGTCGGAGCGGTCGCCATCCTCATCATGTTCGCGGTGTTGCTGACGCGCAGCGATGCGACGCCGAACCAGGCCATTCTTGCGCCCGGCTGGTTCACCGGCATGGTGGTTTCCGCCGCCGTCTTTGCCACGCTCGGCTGGGCGGCGTTGAACAGCACGGGCCTGCCCACACAAATGCCGCCTGCGCCAACAGCCACCGTCAAAAACATCGGCGACCTGCTGATGACCCGGTATGTCCTGCCGCTCGAAGTCATCGGCCTGCTGCTTACGGCGGCATTGATTGGCGCGGTCATCATCGCGATGAAAGAAGATTCCCAACAATCGAGTAGCAGCCGACGTGAGTCAGCTCCATCTGAAAAATTAGAGCGGGCTAACGTCCGCTGCTACGAAGATGAAAGTGGAGGTCGCTCATGACTCCGTTGCAAGGCTGCCTCCTCGTTTCCGCACTGCTCTTCGCCATCGGCCTGGCGGGCGCGGTCACGCGGCGCAATGCCATCCTCGCGCTGGTCGGCATCGAACTGATGCTGAACGCGGCGAACCTGAACTTCATCGCGTTCTGGCGTTACGGCCCGAATCCCGAGGCGTTGTCCGGCATGATGGTTGTGATTTTCTCCATTGCCATTGCAGCGGCGGAGGCGGCGGTGGGCCTGGCGCTCATCATCGCGATTTACCGCCATTACCGGACCGTCAATCTGGATGAGATCAAGAATTTGAAGGGATGACCTGGATTGTCCAAAATCTCTGGCTGATTCCGGTGCTGCCGCTGGTGGCATCGGGCGTGATTGGCGTGAACAAGCAACGACAGCGCAAGCTCGCGGCGACGCTGGCCATCGGCTCGATGGTACTGGCGTTCCTGCTTTCGCTATGCGCGTTCAGCGCCACGCTCCTCCATCATGGCGACAACGGCGTGTTCCGGGAAGTGGCCGGTTTCAACTGGTTCCAGTTCGGCGGCCAATGGCTGCAGCTCGGTTGGGTGCTGGACCCGCTCACGGCCATCATGCTGGTGATGGTTTCGTTCGTCAGCCTGCTGATTTTCATCTTCAGCGTCGGCTACATGGCGCATGACGAAAATTTCATGCGGTTCTTCTGCTTTCTGTCGCTGTTTGCGGCGGCAATGCTCGGCGTGGTCATCGCCAACAGCCTGCTCCTGTTTTTCATCTGCTGGGAACTGGTCGGCCTGACCAGCTATTTGCTCATCGGGTTCTGGTACCATAAGCCGAGCGCAGCGGCGGCCGCAAAAAAGGCCTTCATCACCACGCGCATCGGCGACCTCGGTTTGCTGCTGGGCATGGTCTGGCTGTATGCAAAAACGGGAACACTTACTTTTTATGATGGTGGCAATGGCTGTTTGGAGATTCCAACCTTGGCGAAATCTTTCCCGTTCGAGGATTTTGGTTTCGTGGCTTTGACAGGGATCGCGCTGCTTGTTTTCATAGGAGCGATGGGTAAATCCGGTCAAGTGCCGCTGCATGTCTGGCTGCCGGACGCGATGGAAGGCCCCACACCGGTCAGCGCGCTCATTCACGCGGCGACGATGGTGGCGGCCGGCGTTTTCCTCGTGGCGCGGGTGTTTCCGCTGATGAAACCCGATTGGAATGCCATGTATGGTGGTCCTCACACCTTTGTTAGTATGGCTCCAATGGACGCGACTGTTGTGATTACTTGGGTCGGGGCGATTACAGCCGTGTTCGCTGCCACCATCGCCGTGGCACAGACGGACATCAAACGCATCCTCGCTTACTCCACAGTTTCGCAGCTTGGTTACATGATGCTGGGTCTCGGTGTCGGTGGTGTGGCGGTCGGCATGTTCCATCTTATCACACACGCGTTCTTCAAGGCGCTGTTGTTCCTCGGGTCCGGCTCCGTCATTCATGGCTGTCACGAGGAGCAGGACGTGCGGAAGATGGGCGGGCTGAAAAAATTCATGCCGGTGACGTTTGCTACCTATGCCATCGGCATGCTGGCGCTGTCGGGCTTTCCGCTGTTCTTCTCCGGCTTCTGGAGCAAGGACGAAATCCTGCACTCGGCGCACAACTGGCCGGTGTCGCACATTCCGTTTTATCTTGGTTGTGCCGGGGCGCTGCTCACGGCGTTTTACATGACGCGCCAGGTTGCGCTGGTGTTTTTTGGTGAATACCGTAGCAGCGGACATGAGTCCGCTCATTCTTCCTCAAAGACTGATGAACACGAGAAATCAGCGCCGACTCACGTCGGCGGCTACGAAGGAAAAGATGAACCGCACGAAAGCCCGGCGGTCATGACCGTTCCGCTCGTCATTCTTGCGGTGTTCGCGATTTTGTTGGGCTTTGTCGGCACGCCGGCCTGGCCGTGGTTTGACGGTTTTTTGAAAGGCGAACCGGCCGGGTTCAATTTCAGTAAATTGACCGAAGGTGGCACGCTCGGCCTGATGCTGGCTTCTGCGGTGATTGTTTTTACTGGTCTCGGCCTCGGTTGGTGGCTTTACGGCAAACGTCAGCGCCAGACGGTGGAAGAACCTGACGTGTTGCAAGTGGCGCAGCCGGCTCTGTTCCGGTTGCTGGAGAACAAATATTTCGTGGACGAGTTTTACGAGGCAACCGTTATTCGCTTCAATGCCTGGGCGGCGCGACTTTGTGATTTTATGGACCGCTGGATTTGGGGTGGGGTGGTGTTGCTGGTTACTTGGGTGACGCTCGGGCTGTCGCGGCTCTACCGGTTCACCGATGAATTTGTGGTGAACCTGGGTTTCGACGCCGGCTGTGAAACCTTGCGCGACGGCGGCGGCGAGATGTCGAGATGGCAGAATGGCCGCGTGCAAATCTATCTCCGCGTCATTGGCGTGGCGCTGGTGGTGCTGGTGCTTTTTCTGATTTGGGGGCGCAAGTCATGAATCTGCCCTGGCTGACCATCTTGATCCTGGTTCCGCTATTCGGCGGCATCGTGGTGGCTGGCTTGGGCGCGGAACAAAGGCGGCTCGCGCGCGGGCTGGCGCTGTTTTTCAGCCTCGTGGGGCTGACGGGGGCGCTGTGTCTCTGGAAACATTTTGATGTCGCCTCCGGCGACCTGCAATTCGTCGAGAAACACGACTGGGTGCCGTCGCTGGGCATCCAATATTTCCTCGGCGTGGACGGCCTCGGCCTGTTGATGGTTATGTTGACGGCGATTGTCGTGCCGCTTTCCATTCTGGCGTCAGGTAGTATGTTTGATGGTAGGGCCGACCTGCCGGTCGGCCAGGACGCGCGGCAGCGCGTCCCTACCAGCAATCCATCGCTGTATTATGCGCTGGTGTTGTGGTTGCAGGCGGGATTGTTCGGCACGTTCACCGCGCTGAATTTCTTCCACTGGTTCCTGTTCTGGGAACTGGTACTCATCCCGGCGTTCTTCCTCATCAAACTTTGGGGCGGACCGAAACGCGGCCCGGCGGCGACCCAGTTTTTCATCTACACCATGGTCGGCAGCGTGACGTTGCTCCTGAGTTTTCTGGCCATCCGGCTGGCGACGGGGAGTTTTGATTTCATCGAACTCGCCAACATGGCCGAGCGCGGCGAAATCACAGCCAAACTCGGCGACGCCATTGGTTGGAAATCGCACATCGGCCTGCTGGTTTTCTTCGGCGCATTCCTTGGATTTGCGGTAAAGGTGCCGGTGGTGCCGTTCCACACCTGGTTGCCGGCGGCCTACACCGAGGCGCCCAGCCCGGTGACGATGCTGCTCACTGGTATCATGTCCAAGATGGGCGTGTACGGTTTCCTGCGCGTCTTGCTGCCGATTTTTCCCGAAGAGATACGGTTGATGCTGACGCCGCTGATGTGGCTGGCGGTGTTGACCATCGTGCTCTCGGCCTGCGCGGCGTTCGCCCAGCGCGACCTAAAGCGCATCCTGGCTTATTCGTCCATCAACCACCTCGGTTACTGCCTGCTCGCGCTGTTTGCGGTGACGGGCGCGGCGGTGGGCGTGAACCAGCCGGAGTTGCAGAAGGCCGCGGCGCTCGACGGCGTGTTGCTCCAAATGTTCAACCACGGGCTCACGGCGTCGGCGCTGTTCCTCTTTGTGTGGCTCATCGAGAAACGCAGCGGCGGGCTGCGCGGGCTGGACGATTTCGGCGGCATCCGCAAGGTGGTGCCGGTGTTCACGGGCTTGATGGGCATCGCGCTCTTTTCGTCGCTGGGATTGCCGGGGTTGAACGGGTTTGTGGGTGAATTCCTGATTTTCAAGGGCGTGTTCCCGCTGGCGCCCTGGGCGGCGGCGTTGTCAACGATTGGCCTGCTGGTGACGGCGATATTTCTGCTGACGCTCATCCAGCGCGTGTTTTGCGGGCCGCTGAACGCGCGCTGGGCGCAAATGCCGGACCTCACGCTGCGCGAGCGCCTGCTGGTGGCCGTTCCCATCGCGCTGATGTTCGTGCTCGGCATCTGGCCGCAGCTCGTGCTGGGGATGGTGGACGCGACCGTCGTGAAGATGGTCCAACAACTGAATTTTTAACCATGCTGGCCTGGACCATATACATTTCATTCATCGGGGTGCTGGTGCTGATGCTCCTGCCGCGCGAGGCGGCGCGGGCGGCGCGCATCATCGCCCTGCTGACGGCCATCGCCGGTTGCGTGGTGGCGTTCGCCGGCGCGATGCAGCAGCCCAATCCGGGCGAGGTGACGACGATTGTCAAGGTCCCGTGGATTCCATCAATCGGCGCGAGTTATTACCTGGCGGCCGACGGCATCAGCCTGGTGCTGGTGGTGCTGACCGGTCTGGCGGCCGTTGCGGGCATTTTGTTTTCGTGGAACATCGAAAAGCGCACCAAGGAATTTTTCGCCTTCTACCTCGCGTTGATTGGCGGCGTGTACGGCGTGTTCCTCAGCTTTGACGTGCTGCTGCTGTTCGTGTTCTACGAACTGACCATCATTCCGAAATATTTCCTCATCGCGCGCTGGGGCAGCACGCGCAAGGAATACGGCGCGATGAAACTGGCGCTCTATTCGTTTGTCGGCAGCCATCTCGTGCTCATCGGTTTGATCGCCGCGTGGGTCGTGGCCCGCGCGCAGACCGGCCACGCGTCGCTCGATTTGATGGAGTTGTCGAAAGTGTCGTTCCCGTTGGGCTTCCAGCACTGGGTGTTTCCCGCTGGTGTTCGTCGGATTTGGGATTCTGGCGGGCCTGTGGCCGTTTCACACGTGGGCGCCCACCGGTCACGTCGCCGCGCCCACCGCCGGCTCGATGTTGCTCGCGGGGGTGGTGATGAAACTCGGCGCCTACGGCTGCCTGCGCGTGGCGATGGTGCTGTTTCCCGAAGGCGCCCGCATGTGGCAGGACGAAATCGCCGCGCTGGCGGTCATCGGCATCATTTATGGCGCGGGCGTGGCGCTGGTGCAACGGGATTTCAAGTTTGTCATCGGCTATTCCAGCGTGAGTCACATGGGTTTTGTGCTGCTGGGCCTGGCCACGCTGAACACCATCGGCCTCAGCGGCGCGGTGCTGCAAATGTTCTCGCACGGCATCATCGCCGGGCTGCTGTTCGCCGTCGTGGGCCGCATGGTTTATGACCGGACGCACACGCGCGATTTCAACGACCTGCAAACGATGCAGCTTGGCAAACTGCTGCCTTTTGCCGGAGTGACGTTTGTGCTGGCGGGCGTGGCTTCGATGGGAATGCCCGGCTTCAGCGGGTTTGTGGCCGAACTCCAGGTGCTCATGGGCGCGTGGAAGGTGTTTCCGAAAACCACCATGCTGGCGGGCGTTGGAATCGTGGTGGGCGTGGCCTACATCTTGCGCGCGGTGCAAAAGGCGTTTTATTCGGAGCGCGGCACGCCGGCATGGCACAATCCGGGCCACGACCATCCGTTGGAACCCATTTCGGTGCCGGAACGCATTGGGGCGGTGATGCTCATTGCCGCTTCGCTCGTCATCGGGCTTTTCCCGGGCCTGTTGTTGAACTGGATCCAGCCGTGCCTGAACTCGCCGCTGTTTGAGCGGCTGTTGAAGGGAGGCTCGTTGTGAACTACCTCGAAGTGCTCCGGGCAGCCGCGCCGGAAACCGCCCTGGCCATCACCGTGCTGTTGGTGCTGGCGGTGGATTTGGTCGCGATGCGCGGCGAATCCGTGGCCCGCCGCTTCGCAAACCGGGGCGATGGTTTCCATCATGGGCTGCCTGATGGCGGCGATTTTCACGTTCACCCATTACGGACACACCGACCCGCTGCACGGCCTGCTGGTCGTGGACCCGTTGACGAATTTCCTGAAGACTCGTGCTGCTGGCGTTGACGATTTTTACGGTGCTGATTTCCGCTTCCGGCAAATTCACCGAACACGTCGGCGAATATCTGGCGCTGGTCCTGCTGGGGACGATCGGCCTGATGTTGCTCGTCAGCGCCGAGGACCTGCTGATGATTTTCATTTCGCTGGAACTGGCCAGCCTCTCGCTCTACATCCTGACGGCGTTCAACAAGCGCAACGCCCGGTCCAGCGAGGCGGCGTTGAAATATTTCCTGTTCGGCGGCATGTCCGCGGCGTTCCTGCTGTTCGGTTTCAGCCTGCTTTACGGGCTGTCCGGTTCGACCAATCTGCCGGAAATCGCCGCGGCGTTGAAGGGCAGGGGACTGGATCCGTTGTTGCTGGTGGCCATCGTGACGACCGTGATCGGATTTGGATTCAAGGTGGCGGCGGTGCCGTTCCATCTGTGGGCGCCGGATGCCTATGAAGGCGCGCCCACGCCGAGCGCGGCGTTCATCGCCTCCGGTTCCAAGGTCGCCAGCTTTTACATCCTCGCCAAAATCCTGACGCTGGGTTTTGCCGGCGCGGAAGGCAGCGCGGTCTGGCACGGCTATGTGTCCGGCTGGACGCCGGTGATTGCCGTGGTGGCCGCGCTTTCGATGGTGCTGGGCAATCTCACGGCCATCGTGCAATCAAGCGTGAAACGCCTGCTGGCCTACTCGGCCATCGCCCACGCGGGCTACATGCTGCTCGGCGTGCTGGCCAATACGCCGTCCAGCCGGAGTGCGCTGTTGTTTTATGTCATCACCTACGCGCTGACGGTGCTCGGCGCGTTCGGGGTGGTGACGGTGGTGGAGGAGGCGACGGGCGGCGACGCGATGGCCAATTTCGCCGGGCTCAGCCGTCGCGCGCCGGGATTGTCATTGTGCCTGCTGGTGTTCCTGCTTTCGCTGGCCGGCATTCCGCCGCTGGCGGGTTTCATTGGGAAATTTTTCGTGTTCAGCGCGGTGGTGGGCGCGGACGCCGAACATCTCGGCCTGCTCTGGCTGGTGATACTGGCCATCCTGATGAGCGCCGTGTCGTTCTACTATTACCTGCAAGTGCTGAAGCAGGCTTATGTGCTGGACGCCGCGGAAAATGCGCCTGCCATCAAGGTTCCGCTGGTCACGATGTTTGCGCTGGTACTGCTGGCGGTGCTGGTGGTGCTTGTCGGTTGCGCTCCGGGGTTGCTGACGCGGTTTCTGTGAGCGGAAATGACTAATGACGAAACCATAATGACGAAAGAATTTCCCAATGTCTAAGCCCCAATCTTCGAGCTTTGGAATTCGTCATTCTTTCGTCATTCGGATTTAGTCATTCGTCATTTGCAGTCCGGTTCCAGTTGCTGCTGAAAAGTATTTTCAAATTTAAAAATCTGCGTATTCTCACGGCCATATTTTTATGAGCAACATTCCTTCCGATTTGAAATACACGAAATCTCACGAGTGGGTGCGCGTCAACGGTGATACGGCGACGGTCGGCATCACCGACCATGCGCAGCATGAATTGACCGACATCGTTTTTGTCGAACTGCCGGACGTGGGCCGGAAGGTCAAGGCCGGCGAGGCCTGCGCGGTGGTGGAATCCGTGAAGACGGCGAGCGACATTTACTCGCCCGTGAGTGGCGAGATTCTGGAGGCGAACCGGCTGGTGGTGGACGATCCGGCGCTGGTGAACAGCGAACCTCACGCCAGTGGCTGGTTTTACAAAATCAAATTGAGCCAGCCCGCCGAACTGACCACGCTGCTGTCGCCGGAACAATACAAAAAGCAGATTGGCGGGTAACACCTTCTTTCGTAGCAGCCGAGGCGACGAGGCTCAAAATTTCTTGGGAATATTCAATTGGAGCCTTCTCACGTCGGCTGCTACTTCCTAAACGGCTTGGCCGGCCCGATGAGCGCAAATTATTTTGTGGAAGCAAGGCGGCATCAGTGCCATGTTCCATCCCGTACCAGGAATAAATTAACCAAAGGTTCCCAATGAAAAGAAACATTCTATTCGGCACAATGGTCCTGCTGGCCGGCTCGCTTTTTGCCGCCGATGCCAGCCCCAAGGATGCAGTGAAAGCCGCCGCCAAAGCGCTCGGCAACCAGACGAATTACAGTTGGAAAGCCACCGTCGAATCTCCGAACGGCGGCGGGCGGTTCAACGGTCCGACCGAGGGGAAAACGGAACTTGGCGGATACACCTGGCTGTCCCTCTCGATGCGCGACAACACGGTCGAGGCCGTGCTCAAAGGCGGCAAAAGCGCGGCCAAGACCGAGGACGGCTGGCAATCGCTGGCGGAGTTGAGCCACGACAACGGTGACGGCGGGTTTAATCCGAACATGTTCCTCGCGCGCCGGTTGCAAAGTTTCAAGACCCCGGCGGTGGAAGCCGCGGATCTGGCTGATCAGGCCAAGGAACTCAAGAAAGACGGCGATGCGTATGCGAGTGATTTGACTGAAGCCGGCGCGAAAGCGATGCTCGCCTTCAGGCCACCGCGGGGCGGCGATGAAGGCCCGAGTGTCAGCGATGCCAAGGGTTCGGTGAAATTCTGGGTCAAGGACGGCCAGCTCGCCAAATACCAATACCACGTGCAGGGCAAGGTGAGCTTCAACGGCAATGACCGTGACATTGACCGGACGACCACGGTTGAAATCAAGGATGTTGGCACGACCAAGATCCTAGTATCCGACGACGCGAAGAAAAAGTTGTAACCGATTTTGAGTCTCGTCACTTTGACTCCGACATTTATTTCTGAATAATCCGTAATACAATGACAGGAGTTCGCGCACGGATGACAAAAATTTGGACTGCGGTGGCAGAGCGCAGCGGCGACACCGCTTTTCGTATGGGTGGTTGCGTCCCAAAGCGGCGTGGCGCTTCGCTTCCCGCCGCAATCCAAAACTGTGGTTTTTGGCGCGAGCAGCGTTAAGTCCGTCCATGATTAAATTTTTCCGATGAAACCCCGGTTATTCATCAAGCCGTATTGTCCGTGGTGTCACAAGGCCATGCGCTGGCTCGACGAGCACGACATTGATTACGAAAAGATTGACGTGATTGCCAGCGAAGCGGCATTTGCCGAAATGGTCCGGTTGTCCGGCCAGGAACTCGCGCCGGTGATTGAGGTGGATGGCAAGGTGCTGGCCGATTTCGGGCCGGAGGAACTGGCAAAGTTCTGGGATAAGTTAATGACGGCAGATTGACACCGATGGGAAAACATCGAACCTTGAACATCGAACATCGAATGAAGCCGCCAACCAAACTCCCAGTTCGATGTTCGGCGTTCAATGTTGGATGTTCGATGTTCGTTTTGTAAATTAACGACCAATGACCGTTGTTGAATTAAAACCGCGTCCGCGCCTGCCCGACTGGCTGCGCATCAAGCTGCCCACATCGGACCGCTTTGCGCGCACGCACCGCCTGCTCGACGAGTTGAAGCTGCACACGGTCTGCGAAAGCGCCAAGTGCCCGAATCACTGGGAATGCTGGGAGAAGGGCACGGCGACCTTCATGATCGCCGGCGACCGCTGCACGCGCGCCTGCGGTTTTTGCGCGGTGTCCACGGCCAAACCGCTGCCGCTCGAAACGGACGAGCCGGGGCGCGTGGCCGAGGCCACCCGGCGAATGCGGTTGCGGCACATCGTCATCACCGCCGTCGCCCGTGATGATCTGGCGGATGGCGGCGCAGACCATTTCCGGAAAACAGTCGAGGCGGTGCGCGAATTGAATCCGGGCATCGTGATTGAGGTGCTGGTGCCGGATTTCAATGAGAGCGATGCCGCGATTGACGCCGTGCTGGCGGCCAACCCGCAAATTTTCAATCACAACCTGGAAACCGTCCGGCGGCTGACACCGTCCGTGCGTCATCGCGCAACTTACGACCGTTCGTTGAGCGTGCTGCGGAAGGTGAAGGACAGGCGCGGCAACACGATGTACACCAAGTCCGGCCTGATGCTCGGTTTGGGCGAGAAGGAAGATGAAGTCATGGTGGTGCTGGGAGATTTGCGCCGTGCGGGTTGCGACATTCTCACGCTGGGCCAGTATCTCCAGCCCACACTGAAACATTTGCCGGTGGTAGAATTTGTTTCACCCGTGAAATTTGAGGAATACGGCAGGCGGGCAGGGGAGCTGGGTTTTGTTCACGTCGCCAGCGGCCCGATGGTGCGCAGCTCATATCACGCGGACGAGTTCAACCTGCCGTCAGCGCATCGGTGAAAAACCACGGCGGATGAAGAGATAAAAGGCGACGCCGATGAGGATGATCCCCACAACAAATGCGATGACGGTGATGGTGGTCGTCATTGTGCGGGCTTGCTCCAATGTTTCGGCGGTGCGCTTTTTTTCCGATTCCCGGAAAGCCTCAAGCTCCTTATCGAGCGCGGCGATGGCTTCCTCGTTTTTAAGCTGAAAGGTGAGCCATTTTCCTTCGGAAGGTTTCCATTCCACGGGCAGGCGCTCAAGTTGTTCGATCGTGGCGGGTTGAAAGCCCCAACGAACCCAAAACGGCGAGTTTTCCTGCGTCCACAGCCGAAAGACGCCGTGATGAGCGGTAATGGTCTGGATGCGTTCCCAGAACAATTGCCGCGCGGCATCGGCCACGGCAAAATCCGTGTACCCTTCGCTGTGGAGCAGGGCGTGCTGGCGGATGATTTGAACACCGATGGCGCCGACGATTTGTCCGTCAACGGCTTCAATCACCTGAAATTCGGTCAGCCGCTTTTCCAATTCACCCGCCGGCAGGCGCATGGAATTCCAAAGCGACCTCAGACTTTGAAAGTCGTCCGTGGTGGCGCGGCGGATGCGAATGGCTGACGGATTCATGTTGATTCACAAATTGAACTGACCCTGGCCGAATGTCAAAACCGCCGTAATAATTCATCGGGTCGCGCGATTTGCTTTTCCAAAATAATGTGCCACCCTGAGCAAAGATAAAATCTAATTTGAACCATGAATAATGGAACTACCCAGCAGTTGTTGAATGCGTTGCAATGGCGTTACGCCACGAAAGTATTTGACGCGACCCAAAAAATTCCCGCCGACATCTGGCAAACCCTGGAGCGCGCGCTCGTGCTCACGCCGACTTCCTACGGCCTGCAGCCGTATCATTTTCTCGTCATCAACGACCCCGCCAAGCGTGCCGAACTGTTGCCGCATTCGTGGAACCAGAAGCAGGTTGTGGATGCCTCGCACTTTGTCGTCTTCACCGCGCGCACCAAAATGACCGATGCCGACGTGACCAAACTCATCCAACGCACCAGCAACATCCGCAAAATCCCCGCCGAATCGCTGAACTTTTACCGCGACCTGATGCTCGGCGACATCGTCAACGGTCCGCGAGGCAAAATCGCCCACGAATGGGCGGCACGCCAGGCTTACATCGCGCTCGGCAATTTGATGACCTGCGCCGCCGTGCTGGGCGTGGACGCCTGTCCGATGGAAGGGCTGAACCCCGCTGAGTATGACCGGGTACTCGGTTTGAACGGCAGTGGCTACGCAACGGTGGTGGCCTGCGCGCTGGGCTATCGCGCCGCCAGCGACAAATACGCAAGCCTGCCCAAGGTCCGCTATGAAACCAACGAGCTCGTACAGCAAATTTGAACGTATATGATCACGATCCGTAAAGCCGATGAGCGCGGTCACGCCAGTTTCGACTGGCTCAGCACCTGGTACACGTTTTCGTTTGCCGATTACCATGACGACCGTCACATGGGCTTCCGTGCGTTGCGGGTGATTAACGACGACACCATTGCGGGCGGCGGCGGCTTTGGCACGCACCCGCATCGGGACATGGAAATCATCACCTGCGTTTTGAGCGGCGCGCTGGAACACAGGGATTCGATGGGCAACGGCCGCATCATCCGCCCCGGCGAAGTCCAATACATGGCCGCCGGGACCGGCGTGGCGCACAGCGAATTCAATCCGTCGCCGACCGAGCCGGTGCATCTGCTGCAAATCTGGATTCTGCCCGACCATAAAGGCGCGAAACCCACCTACGCGGAAAAATCCTTCGCCCAAGCCGCGCCGGGAAAATTGTATCTGGCTGCATCGAAATCGGGGCGCGACGGTTCCATTCGCATCAATCAAGACGCGGACGCATTGATCGGCAAATTGAAAACCGGCGACAAAATCAGCCACCCACTCAAACCCGGCCGTCATGCCTGGCTGCACGTGGCTGAAGGTGGGGTAAAATTGAACGGTCTGCCTCTGAAAGCCGGTGACGGTGCGGCGATTTCAGACGAGAGCCGGCTGATTATCGAATCAGCCGGGCCGGCGCAGATCATTTTGTTTGACCTGGACTAAAACACGGGAGGATCCCATGAAAAGGACTCTTCGTATCGTTGCCGGAGTTCTCATCGTTGGCGCAATCGCTTTTTGGGCGGCAGCCGGGGCAAATCGCGGCTGGACGAAGACACACATTCCGAAGAAAATCATGGACGAGGCGACGGGTCTGGAAGGAATTCAATGGCAGGGAGGATTTGTTCCCGGCGTTGATTTTCTGGGCGCGGCTTTTCTGGGCGCCGGGGTCCTGGCGGGCCTTTCCTTTTTTGTCCCGGCAAAACCAAAGTAATTCAACAATCGAAACCAAACAATGAAAACAAAACTCACCATGCTGGCATTCATCGCCTTGACCGGCGCTGCTCTCGCCGCGCCACAGACGTTTGACTTCAAAGATCCCAAGGGCATCAACAACGCCGGATTCAAGCTCGATGCGCCGCTGGAGGCCATCAACGGCAGCGCCAGCGGCATTTCCGGCACGGTCACGTTCGACCCGGCGAATCCCGCTGCGACGAAAGGGAGAATCATCGTGGCCACCACGTCGCTCATGCTGCCGAACCCGATGCAAAAACAACACATGTTGAGCGATAAATGGCTCGACGCGGCGAAGTTTGCTGAAATCAGTTTTGAATCGAAGGAATTCAAGAACGTCAAGACCGCCGATGACACAACAACGGCGGACGTGACCGGCACGTTCACGCTCAAAGGAGTGTCCCGGGAAATCACCGTGCCCGTGAAACTGACTTACATGAAAGACAAGCTTGGCCAGCGCGTGCCGGACCAGAAAGGCGATTTGCTGGTCATCCGCTCCAGCTTCACCATCAAGCGCGGCGATTTCAACATCATGCCCGGCCAGTTTGAGGACAAGGTTTCCGACACCATTGAACTCACCCTGAGTATCGCCGGCGCGTCGCCCAAATAAGTAAAATACCGGCGGCGAGACAGGTCTTCTCACGAAAACTCCCGAATTCACTTCGTGTCCGCAGACCGGCCGTGGAAAGGCCGCGGATGGGGATTGACGCGGGGTGGTCCAGGGTCGTGTCCGCTTGTCTCGCGCTGGCGGGCGCTGGACGTGTTTCGAGTCAAATGGGATTTGCAATGAGGGACGCGGCGATTAACATTACCGAACAGGAACGAAAAACCATGAAACCAGGACTCATTCTCTTCCCGCTGGCCTCCGGACTAGTATTCACCGCCACTGCGCTGTTCGAGCAGGAAACAGCAACTGACGAGAAGACCCAAGAGGTGGAACTGGTCAAAAACTCGCTGAACCCGGTCACCAATCTCATCTGGCCTTTCACTGGCCAGGAAGATCGGCAGAACATCAACTCACCTTTCTGTAGCCGTTTGTCAGCGAAGTTATTATGAAACACCTAGTCACTTCCATCATCGCAACCTTATTGGTTGGTTGCGCATCGCCCGACAAAGTGATGCAATCTTATATGGGGCACCATTATTCCGATTTGGTGGCAAATTGGGGAATGCCGCAACAAAAGACACCAGATGGTCAGGGCGGCGAGATTTGGATTTATCTGCAAAACCGGCAATGGACAACACCGGGACAGGCAAACACCACGGTTTATGGCACAGGTAACACGTATGGCAATCTCTCCGGGAATTCATACGGAGCCACTTACCAAGGCAACACGAGCGTTTATGGCACGGCAAATACCACCTATACACCGCCACAGACCCGCCAGTGGATCGCACGCCGCACCTTTTTCATCAACAGCCAAGGGATCATCTACCGCTATGCTTGGCAGGGAAGATAATGAACTATGAAAAATCAAAGCGCCATGTTGTCTGTTTCCCGAACCTTTATAAGGGAAGTATACAATTACCATAAATTCACCCTCCGCTGCCTGAGGTTGTTTGCGTCCGTCGCCGCCCTGTTCTTGGTGACCGGCTGCAACACCGTTTCCATCAATTCCAACCAGTATCTCGGCGTGCAGACATATCCGCCTTCGGACCCGGCCCAGATCCAGATTCTGCGCAAGGAGCCGACCCGGCCCCACGTGCAATTGGGCGAAGTCCGGGCGGAACCTTCCAGCGATAATGTCCCGGCGCAGAAAATCGAGGAGTCCTTGCGCGATGCGGCGGCGAAGATGGGCGCTGACGCCATTTGGATTAAGTCTGACCAGACGGAAGTCACCGGCGCGATGATCAACGGCCCCTGGTTCGGCCGCTCCGTCCAGCAGATAATGGGACGCGTCATCGTTGGTGTGGCGATCAAATATACGGGTCCGGAAGCGGGCAGCTGACTTTTCACGCTGGACTGGCGGAACAACCGGGTTGAAGACGTTCCTCCGTCCGGCCCGATGGCCTCCGCCGGTTTTCGAATAAAAAGCCGATGTTCGGTGTCGCGGGGCGAGCAAAGCAGGAGGAGTTGTGTAGTTAGCAAAGCAGGAATCATCTTGGCCGCACCACCCCTCTTGGAGGAGGGCGAGCGAAGCGATGCCCGACGAAAAGAGGGGTGGTGCGGCCAAGACCGGCGGTTATGCTGCGCGTCTTGAAAAGTATCAACAACTCAGCCATCGTCACGCGCCCTCATTTATCCGCCACGTCCTCGACGCCTTCCGGCAACACACGCTCAGTGCCGGCCAAGCCGCCGAGCAACTCGGCCTCTCGCCCAGCCGCCTTTACGCGCTGTCCACCGCTTACAACACCGCGCGCGTCCGCAAGTCACAGCGGCTCTGGACGCCCGGCACTTCCGGTGGCGATCATGCCACGGCTTGGCCACAGCCCGTCTTGGACCTGCTCAAGAAACGCCTGGACTGCTCGCCGCCGTGTCCTTACAGCTTCGCGGCTTCCGAGGCGCTCCGCCTGCACGCCTTTAAACTCGACCGCGCCCAGGTCCGCCGCTGGGCGCTCGAAAACCGGCTCGCCCATGCCGTCCCGCCCCAAAAAATCCGGGCCGCCGTCCGCCGCTGGCAACGCGCTCAAATCGGCGAACTCTGGCAACTCGACGCTTCGCCGCACCGGTGGTTTCCTCACTCCCGGATCGCCTTCCCCATGCTCAATCTGCTCGATGATTGCAGCCGCCTCTTCACCGGCTCAAAGCTTTACGAGCGGGAACTCCTGCTCTCCTACTTTGACTTCCTGCCCACCGCGTTCCAGGCCCACGGCCGCCCCTTGCAGATCTATGTCGATTACCACAGTCTCTTTTTCACCCACGACCCGGACGCCCTGACCCAGTTGGGCTGGGCGCTCAAGTTTTACGACATCAGTTTCCTCTATGCCCCCACGCCTCAGGCCAAAGGCAAAATCGAACGGGCTCACCAATACTGGCAGGGGCGCTTGCCCGCCTATTTTGCCAGTGAAAAAATCACCGAAATCGAAGCCGCCAACCCACATATCGACGCCCTGCGGGCGCATCGCAACGCCCGGGAAGTGCATCGCGAACTGCGCCAGACCCCCCAACGGGCCTGGAACCAAGCCAGGCAAGAAAAACGCTCCGTGCTGCGCCCCGCACCCCGTTGCCCGTGGTGGGATTATGTGTGGAGCGTGCGCACGGCCATCCAGGTCGGCAGCGACGGTCGCGTGCCCATCGGCACGCAACGACTGCGCATCGAAAAACCACCCCAAACCAAGGTGGTCCTTTGCCTCCATACCACCGGCCACCATTCCGTGCTGGCCGCCGCCCCGGATCCCCATCAAAAGCCCGTGCTCCTCTTCACCAATCGCCACCAGTGAACATTCCTGCTTTGCTAACTACAAAAGATTCCTGCTTTGAAAACTACGCAACAAAAAGCCGATGTTCGGTTGCGGTTGCGGATGAACCGGGTAAGCTTGGGCCGGTGACGAAATAATGCGACTGGTTTCTTCAACCGGGCCTGCCGTACGGTGTGAAACTGAAACCAGGAAAGTTTGGGCGCAAAGAATCCAAGCAAGAAGAACGGAATCGTCTATGAAAAAACAGATTTTCCTGCAATTAAGCATTGGCGGCTGCGTGATCGGACTCCTCGCCGGCTGTGCCAGCACCAACGTGACCTCGCAAAGCGAGTACGAAGGATTCCTGCCCAAGCCCCAGCAGGTGCTCGTCTATGATTTTGCCGTGTCGCCGGACGAGGTGGAACTAAACAGCGGCCTTGGCGCGGACATCCAGGGACTCGTTGAAAAAGCGCCGCCACGAACGGACCAGGAACGCGCCATCGGGCGGCAGGTGGCCGATGCCGTGGCCAATCATCTGGTGACCGAGATCCAGGCTCTGGGCCTGCCGGCCAGCCGCGCGTCCGGCCCGGCGCCGGCCGGCGGAAACGCGCTCGAAGTCAAAGGGCAATTCGTTTCCATTGACGAAGGCAACCAGACCGAACGGGTGGTCATCGGGTTGGGACTCGGACGGACGGACGTCAAAACCCTGACCCAGGTTTATGAGCAACGAAATGGCACCAATATTCTGGTCAACCAGTTCGGAATCAATGCCGAGAGCGGTGACAAACCCGGCGCGGCCGAAACCATGGGGGCGGGCGCGGTGGCCGGCCACCTGGCGGTTTCCGCCGTGGTCAGCTCGGGTGTGGCGGTGGGCAGCGAAGCGTTCTCGGCCAACGTGGACGCTGATGCCGAGCGCACGGCCAAGAAGATTGCCACGCAACTCAAGGACCTTTTTCTGACCGAGGGC
Source organism: uncultured Verrucomicrobiae bacterium (assembly GCA_963804345.1). Classification (GTDB taxonomy): domain Bacteria; phylum Verrucomicrobiota; class Verrucomicrobiia; order Limisphaerales; family UBA11358; genus UBA11358. The sequence continues at coordinate 36,565 of CAWDPX010000019.1, forward strand.
TGGATCCAGCCCTGACCGCGGCCGGGACGTTTGTCCCACTAAACGAGTTAAATCAAACCAAAACAATCCGATGAAAAATCTCAAATTTGCAACCCGGGCAACCCTGCTGCCGATCATTGCGCTGGCCCTGGCCGGCTGCTGGACACCACCCAACGCCAATGTGCAACCCAAGGGCAGCCCCGGCCTGATCCAGAGCGGGTTCGCCGCGGAAGTCCTTCAGGACCCGGCGCCAGTGACGTCCGTTGATGCCAGCCAGCGCACAATAACCCTCAAACGCACCGACGGACTGACGAAGGCTTACGCGGTGAGTCCGGAAGTCAAAAACTTCGACCAGATCAAAGCGGGCGACCAGGTCATGGCGACCGTGGAGGATGATCTTGCCATATATATATTGCAGAACGGCCGGCTGCCGGATGGCACCACGGCCGAAACCCTGGGCGTCAACGCCAGGGTTTTGTGGGTGGATCCCAGCTATCGCCTGCTGACCCTGCAATATCCCAATGGCCAGTCGGAGAAATTTAAAGCCGGCCTGGACGCCAAACTTCAGGAGATGGCTCCCGGCGACGATGTGGTTGTAAAGCCCAAGGAAGTGACCGCGCTTCACGTCGAGAAGCCCTAAGGCATCCACAACCGCACACCATCCATCACCAACATTGCTTTATCATGACATTTAAAAATCCAACGGCTTACCGGACGTTGAAGTGCGCGGTAACGGCGCTGATGCCGGCGGCTCTGCTGGCATTCACCTCCTGCTCGTCAACACCCGCCACGGGAAAGGTGAATGAGCCAGCCAATCCCGCCGCCTATGCCAGCGCCACGGATTTTGGCGGTGAAATCGTAACCGACGCCGCCACGACCACTGCAACAGTGGTTTCCGTCGATCACGCCAAACGTCTGGTCGTGCTGAAACGCGCGGACGGCAGCCAGGCCACCTACAAAGCCGCTCCGGGTGCGCCCGGTTTTGATGACATCAAAGCCGGCGACGTGGTCAAAGTCTCGGTGGCGGAGGAACTCGCCGTGTTCCTCGGAATGAACAGTGTGCCGGCCGGTGCCGGTTCAAAATCCGCCAGGCTGCGCGTCCGTCTGCCGGGCGGCACGCAAGCCGTCGCCACCGAAGTGGCGACACTGGTGTTTACCGCCAAGGTCAAGGCCATCAATGCCTGGAATTACACCGTGACCCTCCAATTGGCCGATGGCCGGACCAGGACGATCCACGTGAGCGAAGCCGTCAATCTGGCGGATGTCAATGTGGGGGATAACGTCTCGGTGCGGGCCACGGAGGCCGCCGTACTCGTGCTGGAGAAACCGTAGAACTTCAATTTCCCGGACCCAAATCTCATACCAACCCCAAAAGAGCGAAAGGAGCTTATGAAAAAACAAGTTCTGAAGTTAACCGCGATGCTGTTGCTGCCGGCAGTCTTGCTGGCATTCAACGGCTGCTCGTCAACGCCCAAATCGCAAGCTGCCGCCCCGCAGGCCATGCGGGGTGGGGTCGTCATTGATGCTGCTTCGGCGGTCGCCACCGTGCAATCCGTCAATGCCAGCAACCGCACCGTGGTGCTTCAACGCCCGGATGGCAGTCTGATCAACTACGAGTGCGGACCGGAGGTGCTCAACTTCGACCAGATCCGGGTGGGCGACCAGGTCACGGCTCAGGTGGCCGAGGCCGTCGCCATTGTGCTGGTAAAGGGTGGTGTGCCGCCCAGCGCCGGTGCCGCCTCCGTCATCGTCCGGGCGGCGTTGGGAGAGAAACCGGCTGGCAAAATGGTTGATACCATCGGATTCACCGCCAAAGTCATGAGTGTGGACAAGCTGAATCGCGAGGTGACTTTGCAAATGGTGGATGGTTCGACCCAGATGGTGAAAGCCGGTCCGGACATCAAACTGTCCAAAATAAAACCGGGCAACGACGTGGGGGTGCGGCTCACCCGGGCCTTCATGATTGCGGTAACGACACCGGAGCATGTTCCAGCCCCCGCCGCGCCCTCTGCGCCCGCGTTGACGCCGGATGAGGCTGCCGCGATTGGCACCGAGGCCTATATTTTCGGCTACCCGCTGGTCACGATGGAATACACCCGGCGCGTGCTGACCAACGTGGAGAAACCCGAAGGCAAAGCCGCGCCGATGGGACAGTTCCTCCGGATGCGGGCTTATCCGACCCCCGACGACAAACAGGTAACGGCTCCCAACGCCGACACGCTCTACACCATGGCCTGGCTGGACGTGAGCAAGGAACCGTGGATCCTGAGCCTGCCCGATGCAAATGATCGCTACTGCCTGTTTCCCATGCTCGATGGCTGGACCGACGTGTTCCAGGACCCCGGCAAACGCACCACCGGCACCGGCCCGCAGAAATATGCCATCACCGGCCCCGGCTGGAGCGGCACGCTGCCCGACGGCGTCACCGAATATAAATCGCCGACCAGCATGGTCTGGATCCTGGGTCGCATCTACTGCGCCGGCACGCCGGAAGATTATGACGCGGTACACAAGATGCAGGACGACATCTCGGTGGTTCCGCTCAGTTCGTATGGCCAGCCCTACACGCCGCCGCCGGGCACCGTGGACACGAACATTGACCTGAAGACGCCGGTGCGCAATCAGGTGAACGCCCTGAACGCGGAGGATTATTTCAACCTGCTGGCCAAATTGATGAAAGACAATCCGCCCGCCGCGGCGGATGCACCCGTGATCGAAAAATTGGCGAAGCTCGGCATCGTCGCGGGCCAGGATTTCGACATCAACAAGTTCGGCCCGGATGCGGCCAAGGCTCTGCACAGTGTGCCGAAGGCCGCCTTTGATAAAATCATGGGCCATTACCATGATGCGGGCACCCTCACCAACGGCTGGATCTTCACGACCAAGGCTGGCGTTTATGGCACGGATTATCTCCAGCGGGCGACCATTACCGCCATTGGCCTGGGCTGCAACCGGCCGCAGGATGCCGTGTATCCAACCTCCCTGGTGGATGCCGAAGGCAAGCCCTACCAGGGCACCAACCAGTACATCATGCACTTCGACGCCGGCCAGTTGCCGCCCGCCGAAGCCTTCTGGTCGCTGACGATGTACGATGGTTCATTTTTCTTCGCAGCCAACCCGCTGAATCGCTACACGCTGAGCAGCCGGAATCAATTCACCACCAACGCCGACGGCTCGGTGGACCTTTATCTCCAGCACGACTCGCCGGGCGCGGACAAGGAATCCAACTGGCTGCCCGCGCCGGAAGGCAAATTCATCCTGATGCTCCGGCTTTATTGGCCGAAGGATACGCCGCCCTCGATCATTGACGGCACGTGGACGATTCCGCCGGTGAAGCTGGTGGCGCCGCCTGTCAGTTCCAGTTAAAATTGACTGGGCAAATCAACCGGATTGGTTTTGAAATGCGCGGGCCGCTTTCTCGAGGAGCGGCCCGCAACTCTACGCATGGAAGGTGGAGTTAAAACGTAGTTGGAACGATTGAATACCCATTACAAAAGAACGTTCATAGCCCTGGCGATTGCATTTGCTGGTGCTTGCGTTTTTCTCTTTGGCCTCTTTTATCAGGAGGCCAGGAACACCGCCATCCAGAAGCTGTATGAAGAGCAGATGATCCACGCCCGACAGGCGGCCCGGGGAATCGAAGATTTCTTCGCAACGTGGACTCGAAACTTAAACTCGTTGTCAAAGATGGATGAGATCATTGATAACGACGCCGTCGGTCAACGCTATTTGAAACTGTTCTATGAGGCCAATCAGAAGCAGATCATATCCATCACCCGCGTGGATGAAAGAGGCGTCATAACCTATAACTTTCCCCAAAGCAGCTCGGTGGGGGTTGATATTTCAAATCAGAAGCACGTGTGTGAGCTGCTGCGTGATCACCAGCCGGTTATCAGCGATGTATTCAAAGCGGTTGAGGGATTTGACGCGGTTGCCCTCCATGTGCCGATTTTCCGGGGGTCTGAATTCAAAGGGTCAATCGGAACACTGATAAACTTCGAGAGCCTGGCGCATCGCCATCTGGATGTGATCAAAATTGGCGAAACCGGGTATGCCTGGGTGGTCAGCCGTGACGGGACGATTCTTTACACCCCAATACCAGGGTTCACAGGTAAATCCGTGTTTGAAACCTCAAAGGGTTTCCCTTCGATGCTTGCCATGGAGAACGAAATGCTTAAGGGCCATGAAGGCACCGCCATATACACCTTTGACAAAATCGGCGACCGGAATGTCGGGCAAACCAGGAAATATGCGGTGTACCTGCCGGTTCAAATCGGGAATACGTTCTGGTCCATTGCCGTGGCCTCGGCCGAACAGGATGTGCTTTCCGGCCTGATCTCTTTCCGAAACCGGCTGGCCCTGGTCATTGGCGTCCTGTTCATTTGTGGATTGGTGTTTTCAACCCTTGGGGCAAAGGCATGGTTGATCGTCAAAGAGGAGGAAAAACGCAAATTGACCGAAACAAAGCTCCGGGAAAGCGTGGAACGGTTCCGCCAGGTGGCCGAGACCGCCGGAGAATTCATCTGGGAGGTCAATGCGGAAGGCCTCTACACCTACGCCAGCCCGTCCGTGGAAAAAACCCTGGGGTACACCGCGGACGAGTTGGTGGGGAAGATGCATTTCTACGATCTGTTTATCCCGTCGTCCCGTGAGGAACTGAAAGCCGCCGCCTTCCAAGCGTTTGCCCATCGCCAGACCTTCCGGGATTTTCCCAACGCCAATGTCAGCAAGAGCGGAAAGATCGTGCATTTGGAGACCAGCGGCACCCCGGTGCTGAATGCGGACGGGAATCTCCTCGGCTACCGCGGCGCGGACACGGATGTCACCGCGCGCAAGCAGTCGGAACTGGAGCTTGGGCAACAGCGCAACGAACTGGCACACCTTTCGCGCGTGTCCACCATGGGCGTGCTGACGTCGTCGCTCGCGCACGAACTAAACCAGCCGCTCACTGCCATCCTGAGCAACGCCCAGGCCGGCTCGCGGTTTCTGGCCGGCGCGACTCCCGATCTGGCCGAGGTCCGGGGTGCGCTGGAAGACATCGCCCAGGACGCCAAACGGGCGGGCGAGGTGATCCGCCAGATGCGCGCACTCGTGCGGAAGGACGAACCCCGCCTGGAACCGCTGGACCTCAATCGCGTCATTTCTGATATCTACCGGCTGCTGCACAGCGACATGCTGAATCGCAAGGTTCAGATCGCGCTCGAACTGGCTCCCGAACTGCGCCCGGCAAACGGTGACAACGCCCAGTTGCAGCAGGTGATGTTGAATCTCGTGCTGAACGCATTCGACGCGATGAAAGATGTCCCGGAGAACCGGCGCACGGTCATCGTCCGCACCCGGCAACTGGATGCCGCCACGATCCGGGCCGAAATCAGCGATGGCGGAACGGGCATCAGCCCTGACCGGCTCGTCAATTTGTTTGAACCGTTCCGCAGTTCCAAGCGGGAGGGCCTGGGCCTGGGATTATCCATCAGCCGTTCGATTGTGGAAGCGCACAAGGGCCGGATCTGGGCGGAGAACAACCCCGACCGCGGCGCCATCTTTTACTTTACGCTGCCGGTTCACGAGACCGAACGGAATCCGGCTTGATGGGGAAGGCGGCTTTGCCTGCCGGGGCTTGGTTTGATGAAAGAATGGCGGAGGAGCACCTCCGCCCTACCGATTTGGATCGTGGTAGGGCGGCGCTGCCGCGTCGTTTCAAAACTATTTCTCGTCGGAGGGGCGAGTTATACGAGTCCCCATCTTTAGAAGCATGCGATAAGTCAGGGGCTCGTAGAACTCGCCCCTCCGATACGTTTAGACGGTCTCGGCCGGTTTGCCCTACCAGCGTTGATGCGTGTGTTTGGTTGCGCCCCTGCCCGCCGAAACGCTTTGTTAAAATGGTTGATTTTAACCGGATCCAGGCGCAAAGTTCTCCTGCGTTGATTTATGGCAAGGGGAGAACCCAATTGCACTGTGTTTGTGGTGGATGACGACGTTTCCGTCCGCAAAGCCCTTGCGCGTCTGCTGGCGTCGGCCGGTTACGCGGTGGAAACCTTTGCCTCCGCCCGCGAGTTTCTCGACCGCGGCCATCACCAGGACACCCCCGGTTGTGTCGTGCTGGATGTCAGCATGCCCGGATTGAGCGGCCTCGATTTGCAGCGGGAACTGATGGCGTTCACGCCGCCGCTTCCCATCATCTTCATCACCGGGCATGGCGATGTTCCCACGAGCGTGCGCGCCATGAAGGGCGGGGCGGTTGATTTTCTGACCAAGCCGGTAAACGACCGGGATCTCCTGTCGCTCATCAAGCTGGCCATGGCCCGAAACGTGGAGGCCCGCAAGCTTTACACGGAGTTGCTGGAACTCCAGCGGCGCGCCGCCAACCTGACACCGCGCGAGCGCGAAGTGATGCTTCTCGTCGTCCGCGGTTGGTTGAACAAACAGGTGGCCGCCGAACTGGGCACGGTCGAGAAGACGATCAAGGTCCATCGCGCCCGCGTCATTGAAAAAATGGGCGTCGAGTCGCTCGCGGAGCTGGTCCGCATGGCCGAAAAACTGGGAATGTTTTCCAGTGAGACCGGAGCGGGCACGGCGTCTCCGGTGTCTGCCACCGCCCCGCCGCCATCGCTACGCAGCTAATACCGTTCCCTGATTATAATCGGCATCTTGGCAGGGCGTGTCACTCCTGGATTGCCTCAAAACAATTTCTCGTCGGAGGGGCGAGTTACACGAGACCCCATTTTCAGAGGCATTCCATGAGTCAGGGGCTTGTATAACTCGCCCCTCCGATACTTTTGAGACGGTTCGCTCCGTGCGCGCCGCGATTCCGCAACGAATCCAGCATTCCGCGCTGACGACGTATTGGCCCAAGGTCCAATATCCACGCATTCCCGCTTCGGCTAACTTTCGCATGCAATTTCATCCAGCCGGTGATGGCTCGGAATCTTGCACCAACCTGTGACCACCAAAAAACCGCTGATTGCCATCGTGGATGACGATGAATCGGTGTGCCGCGCCATGGAACGATTGGTGCGCTCGCTGGGCATGGTTGCGGAAACCTATGCCAGCAGCGAAGACTTCGTAAATCAGATTGAGTCGCTTCCTTCCTTTCAACTCGATTGCGTGATTCTGGATGTTCAAATGCCCGGCCTGAACGGCATTGAGGTGCAAACGCGCCTCCGCCGCATCCACAAAAACATCCCGGTCATTTTTATCACGGCCCATGACGATCGCGCCGCGCGGGAAGGGGCGCTCGCCGGCGGCGCACTGGCCTTCCTGCGAAAACCCTGCAACGACGCCCTGCTCATCCGAACCCTCGATACCGCGCTGGGACGCCGCAGGCCGGATGAGAAATCCCGCGGACCGGATGGAGACAAGCCCAAATGACACGGCGCGCCCATTGTGACGTTGGACCAAGGTCCAATTGTCCCGAACGATTACGACTGAAATAACAGCCTGAATCACAGACCAATTTGTCCGCCAAGGAATAAATCAAGCAGTACCCGGACGGGGCAAAAACAAGAGCATGAAACAAACAATGGGAAACAAACCAAAAGGAAAAACATGAAACGAAGCAACCTCATCAAATACGGTCTGACCGTGCTGACCGCTTCCACGGCGTTTATCGGCGCCGGCGGAATGGCCCAGGCGGCGGACGCCAAGAAACCCAACATCGTCGTCATCATGGGTGACGACATCGGCATCTGGAACATCGGCGCTTACAGCCGCGGCATGATGGCCGGTCGCACGCCCAACCTCGACAAGCTGGCCAAGGAAGGCATGTTGTTCACCGACTATTACGCCGAGGCAAGCTGCACGGCGGGTCGTGCGAACTTCATCACCGGCGAATTGCCCATCCGCACCGGCATGACCACGGTCGGCCAGGCGGGCGCCCCCACCGGGCTGCCGGCGGAAGCCTGCACCATTGCCACCGCGCTCAAAGCGCAGGGCTACGCCACCGGCCAGTTCGGCAAGAACCACCTGGGCGACAAGAATGAATTTCTGCCCACCGTCCACGGCTTCGACGAATTCTTCGGCTACCTGTATCACCTGGACGCGATGGAAGATCCGTTCCACCCCAATTATCCGCAGAATCTCCTGAACGTCGTCGGCCCGCGCAACCTGGTTCATTCCTGGGCCACCGGCACGGACGATGCCACCGAGATGCCGCGCTGGGGCAAAATCGGCAAGCAGAAGATTGAAGACGCCGGCCCGTTGCCGCCGCATCCGATGGACGGCATCAAATACAACATGGAGACGGTGGATGCTGACATCCGCGACTTCGCCCTCAACTTCATTGACAAGGCGCATAAGGACGGCAAGCCGTTCTTCTGCTGGATCAACCCGACGCGCATGCACATCGTCACGCACCTCTCGCCGAAATACACGGCGCTGATGAACTCGGAGAATGGCTGGTCGGAAGAGGAAGCCGGCATGGCCCAGCTCGATGACGATGTCGGTCTGATCATGCAACACCTCAAGGACATGGGCGTGGATGATAACACCATCGTCGTCTTCACCTCCGACAACGGCACCGAAGTCTTCACTTGGCCCGATGGCGGGCAGACGCCGTTTGCGCAATGCAAAGGCACCACCATGGAAGGCGGCTTCCGCGTGCCGTGCATCCTGCGCTGGCCTGGCCACGTCCCGGCGGACTCCGTCGCCAACGGCATCATTTCAGGTCTGGACTGGTTTCCGACCTTCCTCGATGCCGCCGGCAACCCGGACATCACCCAGCAGTTGCTCAAGGGTGTGCAACTTGGCGACCGGACTTACAAGAACCATCTGGACGGCTATGACCAGATGGCGATGATCACCGGCAAAGGCCCGTCCACGCGCCACGAAATCTTCTATCTCGGCGAAAGCTCCGTTGGCGCCGTGCGCATTGACGATTACAAATACAGCTTCATCCAGCAGCCCCAGGGTTGGCTGGGCGAAAAAGTTCATATGGATGTGCCCACCATCACCAACCTGCGTCTTGATCCGTTCGAGCGCACGGGCTGGCCGAACAACGGGACGAAAGAAGGGGCGCAGCAATACTTCGATTGGTTCAAGTATCAGTTCTGGCGCTTTGTGTTCGTCCAGCAGGAGATGGGCAAAGAAATCCAGACCTTCATCGAATACCCGCCCATGCAGCGCGGCGCGAGCTTCAACCTCGATGCCATTAAAGCCGAAATGGCCAAGAAGATGGCCGAGGCGGAAGCCGCGAGCAAAGGCGCCAGCCAGTAATTGAAATGACCTTCAAGGCGGGCGGCTCGCCAGGGCCGCCCGCTTCTTGGAAATGGAAAGTTCATACCATTTCAACCGATTTGATTGGCTTCGGTTGTGAAACACGCGGGCTGCCCCAATTCCTCCGGGGGTGGCCCGCGACTTCACCATCGAGACAACCAACAAACCCAAACATCAGCCATGAAAACTCAACAGCCACCTCCTCCGGCGCGCCATAGCCCGAAGGGCGAAGGCGGCTGTTCAACGCCTCATAAAAAGATGAAACGCACCAAACTCCCCACCCTGATTGCTCTCGCGCTGGCCGGCAGCGTGTTCGTATCACCCCGCCTGCTGGCGGACGAAACCAACGCCGCCGCCGGTGGCGAAAAAAGCACTGAAGAACTGGCCAAGGAAGCGCAGAACCCGGTCGCCAAACTCATCAGCGTACCGTTCCAGAACAACTTCAACTTCAACGTAGGCCCGAACAATGTCACGCAATACATTCTCAATGTTCAGCCGGTCATCCCCGTCAGCCTGAACGACAACTGGAACCTGATCAACCGCATCATCATGCCCATCATCAACCAGCCGTCACCGGCGCCGGGAGCGCCGAACGCTTCCGGCCTGGGCGATATCAATCCCACGTTCTTCCTCTCGCCCGCCAATGCGAGCAAGAAATTCATCTGGGGCGTTGGTCCCACCTTCACGCTGCCAACGGCCACCGATGCCATGCTCGGCAACAGTGAATGGTGCGCCGGCCCGGCGGCGGTGGCGCTGACCATGCAAGGCCACTGGGTGGTGGGCGCGCTGGTCAACCAGCAATGGTCCTTCGCCGGCTGGGGTGACCATTATGTCAGCACCTTCCTGGCGCAACCGTTCGTGAATTACAACCTGCCCCACGGATGGTATCTGTCATCCGCTCCCATCATGACCGCGAACTGGGCTGCGGACAGCCACGACCAGTGGACCGTGCCGCTGGGCGGAGGCATCGGCAAAATCCAATGGTTCGGCAAACTGCCGGTGAACCTCCAGATTCAGGCCTTTGGCAACGTCGTGAAACCGAGTTACGGCCCCGATTGGCAGCTCCGGTTCCAAATCCAGTTCATGTTCCCGAAATGAAGTATTTTTTTACAGGAGAAAACGGAGAGAACAGGGACCGAAAAGGCAATCTCCGTTTCCTCCGTTACCTCCTGTTCAATTCTTAAAACCACAATTATGAAAACAAAAACACTACTCGCCGCCGCCCTCATCGGTGTGCTGGCCGTGGGCTGCGCCGGCCATCTGCTCGACAAGGAGAATGTGGCCGTGGCCGCCGGCTTCAAAGTCATCACTCCGGCCAAGCCGGATCAGCAGGCCCTCCTCCGGAAGCTGCCGGCGGACAAGGTCACGCGGATCAATTATGGCGGGAAGCCCTACTACGTCCTGCCGGATCTGAAGAACAACCAGGCCTACGTCGGTGGCCCCAAACAGTATCAGGCCTACGTGCAACTCCGCCGGAAACAAAAAATGGACTCGGAAAACGCCGGGTCGCCGCCGCCGGACATCCAGGTGGTCGAGGTTAATGAGGCGGACTGGATTGGTTGGAGTGATTGGGGCGGTTGGGATGGAATGGGTGAGCCCGGCTGGTATTAAGCCGTTCCCAACAGCCTTTCGATTGTGAAACACGCGGGCTTTTCCGTTGGCCCGTCCGGCACGGACCCGCCCGCGACTTCACCAGCGAAACACGAGAAATGAAAAACCTGTTCAACAGGAGCAAGCAGAGAGAGCAGAGGACCGCGCGCCGTCCCGGCGCGCAGCGGGTGGAAGGGCTGAACTCGCACGGAAATTTCCAATGTCCTTACGCCGTCGTGGCTGCTGCGACCGGGGGACTGGTCGCGGTCCGCAATCCTCTCCGCTTCCTCCGCGACCTCCTGTTCAAAACTTTTGCTGTTAAATGCCGCAAAGAAACCAAAACCATGAAAACCACGCATAAATCAAACCTGCTCGCCGCCGCACTTGTTGGCGCACTGGTATTCACCGCCACCATCGCCCGCGCCCAAGACCCGCTGCCCTCGTGGAACGATGGCCCGGCAAAAAAATCCATCACTGAGTTTGTCGCCAAGGTGACCAAGGCCGGCTCGCCGGACTTCGTGCCGGTGCCGGAACGCATCGCCACCTTCGACAACGACGGCACGCTCTGGTGCGAGCAACCGCTCTATTTTCAATTGTTCTTCGCCATCGAACGCGTGAAGGTGCTCGCGCCGCAGCATCCGGAATGGAAAACCAACGAACCGTTTGCCTCGCTGCTCAAGGGCGATTTGAAAGCCGCGCTCGCCGGCGGCGACCACGCGATGGGCGAAATCGTGATGGCTACGCACACGGGCATGACCACGGCGGAATTCGAGCAGATCGTCAAGGACTGGATCGCGACCGCGAAGCATCCGAAGACCGGGCGCCTCCTCACCGAGATGACTTATCAGCCGATGGTCGAACTGCTCGCCTACCTGCGAGCGAACGGTTTCAAGACGTTCATCGTGTCCGGCGGCGGCATCGAGTTCATGCGCCCGTGGACGGAGAAGGTTTATGGCATTCCACCCGAGCAGGTTGTCGGCAGCAGCGTCAAGACGAAGTACGAGATGCGCGACGGCAAACCCGTGCTCGTGCGCCTGCCGGAGGTGAACTTCATTGACGACGGGCCTGGCAAGCCCATCGGCATCAACCAGCATATCGGCCGCCGGCCCATCGCCGCGTTCGGCAATTCAGTGGGCGACCAGCAGATGCTGGAGTGGGCGGGAGCCGGCAGCGGCGCGCGGTTGATGATGCTGGTGCATCACGACGATAAAGTGCGCGAGTTTGAATACGGCGCGAAGTCGCCCATCGGCACCTTCAGCGACGCCTTGATGGCCGAGGCCAAAGACAAGAACTGGACGGTCATCAGCATGAAGGACGACTGGAAACAAATCTTCACCTTCGAGAACAAATGACGCGAGCAGCCGGAGCGCGGGATTTATCCCGCTTCAACGAACAAATGAACCAATGCCCACAGGTTTTTCGAGGCGCTTCCGCAAATCGCGCGTTGAAGCGGACTGAAGTCCGCGCTCCGATTCAACAGGAGGCAGCCGAGATAGCAGAGAGTTTTTCCTCTGCGCCCTCTGCGATCTCCTGTTTAAATCCGTTTGTCCCGTCAACGCAACCATGAAAGGTCTGCACACAGTCACCGCGGTCATCGAAGCCGGAGCCGGCGTGGCTCTGGGGTGCTTCCCGTCGGTGGCGGTGGCGTTGCTGCTTGGGTCACCGCTCGATTCGCCCGCCGCCGTGGTGCTTGGACGTTTGACCGGTGCCGCGCTGCTTGCGCTGGGCGTCGCCTGCTGGCTCGCCCGCGGCGATGCGCAAAGCCGGGCCGCGAAAGGATTGATTGCCGCGATGACGGTGTATAATCTCGCCGCGGCTATGCTCTTCCTTTTCGCCGGCATCGGTCTCGGACTGCGCGGCGTTGCCTTGTGGCCAGCCATGGTTCTGCACGCGGCGATGGCCGTCTGGTGCGTCACGTGCCTGCGGTGCCGGCCGGCGGCCAAATCAATTGAAACATCAACCTAACCTGAAAAATATCATGAAAACAAACCAGCAAACAAACTCGGGCCGGACATTCGGACTTCTGGCTGCAATCGGTTTTGGATTATGGTTCCAGACGTTGCTCAAAGCCGATGTGGTCGTTCTTCAAAACGGGTCGGTGATCACCGGCAATGTCCTGCAACAGGATGGCAGCGGTGTGCTCATTCAAATGGACTCCGGCACCTACCGTTTTCCGTTGTCCTCCGTCAGCGACGTGAAGAAGGAGGCTGCCGCCGCCCCCCACGTCTCCAACAATGGACATCGCATTCCCGATTGGGCCCAGATTGTCTCCCTCCTGGCGAACAACGGCTGGGCGCGGGGCTTGAAACAGGTCCCGGCCACGATGATTGAAAGCGGCGTCTGGAAAAATGTTCCTTACGTTTCCTTTCGCTGCGCTTCCGGCGGCTACGAGGTGAACATCTTCGGCGACCTGAACAATCCGGCCGCCGTCCAGATCGGGGCCATGAGTTATCTCTGTAACAACGCCGAGGCCAAAAGCAACTGTGTCAACTTCATTTGTTCCGTGCTGGCGAGCGCCGACGCCCGGAAAACGGTCCGCTCCCTGAACTGGGATCAGAAAGAATCAAAGAAAAACGGGGGGATGACGTTTGAAACCGTTCTGCCGGGTGAATGGGGTTCGTATGGCGGATGGTGGGTGTCGGTTTACAATGACAGCGCGCTCGCAAACGCACAGGCTTCGGAAACAGAACTGCTCGCCATTACCCAACCCCGCGTTGCGGCTCCACCGCCGGTGGCGGCGGCTCAACCGGCAGCCGCCGTTCCAGCTGCGGCAACCACTCCCACTGGTGTTAACCAGTCTGATGCGGCAGCTTCGCAACCGGCAGCGGCACCCGCTCCCGCTCAACCGGGGACCACCACAACCACCAGTTCGGGTGTGGTAACAACGTATGGCGCCTATCCGGCTTGGACGGCCGAAGAGCTTGCCGACGCCCGACCGGTCACTCCGGCGGCTTATCCTGCGGCCACCGCTGCCAAAGCTGCCGGCACGGTTCCCAGCGCGGTTCCAGTCGCGAGCGACAAAGTATATCCGCGGACCTACGACCGGGCGGGAGGAACCTATGGCGAACACCGGCGATAGCATCGCAATTTAATTTCACATAACCATGCCAATGGAACTTCAAATCATTCGGGCCCAGGAATTCATCCGCCTGGGAGCACATGGCCGCCTTGACCTGAAAGCCAGCAAGGCGTTGCTGGCGGTCCTGGCCGGCGCCTGCTGGAAACGCGGAATCAACCAGGCCCTGCTGGATCTGCGGGCGCTGCATCCGGGGCCGAAGCCGGTGTTTTCGCCGAACGACCTGGTGACGCTGGTGAACACGTTCCGGGAAATCGGTTTCACCCACCGGCAGCGGCTGGCCGTGCTTTACCGTTCCGACCCGCATCGGCGCGCCAGCATGTTCGCATCCATCGCCAAACTGCGCGGCTGGAGCGTTCAGGCATTCGATGATTTCGAGGAGGCCGTCATCTGGCTTTCCGGCGCCGAACCGGAACCTTCCCCGGTGGAAGCAGAAATCACAGCCCGGGCGAAAAAAGTTCCCGTGCGCAATCTCAGGAAGGTAAAGCCCTGGTCAAAACCAGCTTCCCAGCCAGCCATCCAGATAAAATCAAACCCCAGCTCCAGGGCCGGCAAAAAATCAACAGCGTCCGCCCGCGCCACCCTGGCCGCGGTGGCCATTGCGTTGATGTCGGCGCTGGCCCGGCCGACTGCGGAAGCGCAGCCGGTGACAAACGCGGCGTCCCCCTTTCGCCCAACCATTCCCAACAAAACTCCCGCGCCCGGCCCTGCGCCCGAAGGCATGGTGTGGATTCCCGGCGGCGAATTCTCGATGGGTTGCGTCATGCCGTCCGAAGGCGTCTGCACCATGGCTACGATGAACTCCGTGCATGACGCGCAGCCCATCCACCGCGTTTATGTGGATGGCTTCTGGATGGACACGAACGATGTGACCAACGCAAAGTTCGAAAAATTCGTCAAGGCCACCGGCTATGTGACCGTGGCGGAGATCGTGCCGACGAAGGAGCAGTTTCCCACCGCGCCGCCGGAAAATCTGGTGGCCGGTTCCACGGTCTTCACGCCCACGACGAACGCCGTGCCGCTGGACGATTATTTTCAATGGTGGCGTTATGTGCATGGCGCGAATTGGCGGCATCCCACCGGGCCGGACAGCGACTTGAAGGGCAAAGAAAATTATCCCGTGGTGCAAATCGCCTACGCTGACGCGGTGGCTTACGCGAAGTGGGCGGGTAAGCGGCTTCCCACCGAGGCGGAATGGGAATTCGCCGCGCGCGGTGGGCTTTCCGGCAAAACGTATGCGTGGGGCGATGAGTTCCGGCCCGGCGGCAAATGGATGGCGAACATTTACACGGGCCAGTTCCCGGTGAAGGACACGGGCGAGGACGGCTTCGCGGGCGTCGCGCCGGTCGGACAATTTCCGCCAAACGGCTACGGACTTTTCGACATGGCGGGCAACGTCTGGCAATGGTGCAGCGACTCGTATCGGCCCGACACCTATGCGCGGCTCAAGCTGGCGGGCGTCGTCGTGGCGCGCAATCCGCAAGGCCCGGCCGCCAGCTACAGTCCCGGCGACGACCAGCCCCAGCGGGTGCAGCGCGGCGGCTCATTTCTTTGCACGGACCAGTATTGCACCCGTTACATGATGGGCACGCGCGGCAAAGGGGACGTTGACACCGGCAGCAATCACCTTGGCTTTCGCTGTGTCAAAGATGGCGACGCAGCTCAAAAATGAAAAGCAAATGAATCGAACAGGAGCAAACAGCCGCCGTCGCGCCGGAGCGGCGCTATGGCGCGCCGCGAAGGCGGAAGATAACAGAGCCCAAAGATGAAATCTCCGTTTCCTCCGTTACCTCCTGTTAAAGTTCTGAAAATACAAAAACACAAGAAAGGAAAAGCCATGAAACGAAGCAACCTAATGAGATACGGTCTGACCGCCTCCGTGACCCTGGCGACGTCCCTTGCCCCCTCAAGTTGGGCAGAAATACAAACCACCGGTGAGCCGGGTGCGCCCGATGCCACCACCACCATCAGCGGCAAACAATTGCCCGCACCCGACCCGAAGTTCGGCGGTGTCATCAAGGATACCGCCCAGCAGTCCAAGCCGTGGTGGGCGCCGCGCATCGTGCCACCCAAGGATGCGCCCAACATCCTGCTCATCATGACCGACGACTCGGGTTTTGGCGTGCCGAGCACGTTCGGCGGCGTGGTACCGACGCCCACGCTCGATCGCGTGGCACAGATGGGTTTGCGCTACACGCAATTTCATTCCACCGCGCTCTGTTCGCCCACGCGCGCCGCGCTCATCACCGGGCGCAATCATCATTCCGTCGGCTTCGGCGTGGTGTCGGAACAAGCCACCGGTTTCCCCGGCTACAACAGCATCATCCCGGAAGACAAGACGACCATCGGCCGCATCCTGCGCGACAATGGCTATGCCACCTCGTGGTTCGGCAAGGACCACAACACGCCGTCCTTCGCCTCCAGCCAGCTCGGGCCGTTTGACCAGTGGCCCATCGGCATGGGCTTCGATTATTTCTACGGTTTCGTCGGCGGCGACACCAGCCAGTGGGAACCGAACCTGTTCCGCAACACGACGCAGATTTATCCGTTCGTGGGCCAGCCGCCGGGAACTTGGAACCTCGTCACCGCCATGGCGGATGACGCGATTGAATGGTTGAACCGCGTCAACCAGACCGACCCGGACAAAAAGTTCCTTTGCTACTACGTCCCGGGCGCCACGCATGCGCCGCATCAACCGACGAAGGAATGGATTGACAAGATCAGCGCCATGCACCTGTTCGACAACGGCTGGAACGCGTTGCGCGATCAAATCTATGCCAACCAGAAACGGCTGGGTGTGATTCCGCAGGATGCGCAATTGACGCCGTGGCCGACGAACCTGCTCAAGACCTGGGATCAATGCACGCCGGATGAGAAAAAAATGTTCATCAAACAAGCCGAGGTCTTCGCGGCGTTCGAGTCTTACAACGACCATGAGATTGGCCGGGTCATTCAGGCCGTGGAGGACATGGGCAAGCTCAACAACACGCTCATCATCTACATCAATGGTGACAACGGCACTAGCTCCGAAGGCACGTTGATCGGCACGCCGAACGAGACCGCGATGTTCAACGGCGTGAACGTGCCGGTTGAAGACCAGTTGAAATATTTCTACGACATCTGGGGCTCCGAACAAACTTATCCACACATGGCCGTGCCGTGGGCGTGGGCGTTTGACACGCCGTTCTCGTGGACCAAACAGATCTGCTCGCACCTCGGCGGCGTCCGTCAGGGCATGTGCGTGGCGTGGCCCGGCCACATCACGGACGCGGGCGGCATCCGCACCCAGTTCGCCCACATGATTGACGTGGTGCCGACGATTCTCGAAGTCTGCGGCATCCCGGCGCCGGAAACGGTGAATGGCATCAAACAGGCGCCCATCGAAGGCACGAGCTTTGCCTACACCTTCCCCAAGGAAAATGCGAACGTGCCGTCGCGCCATCACACGCAGTATTTTGAAATGATGGGCGACCGCTCGCTTTACCACGACGGCTGGCTGGCCAGCACCAAGGTCATGCGCGCGCCGTGGGAAATCGCCGGAGGCATCGGCGTGGATCCCATGACCTTTCCGTGGGAACTTTACAACCTGAATGACGACTACTCGCAGTCCACCGACCTGGCGGCCAGGTATCCGGACAAGTTGAAGGAATTGCAGAAGCTGTTCATGGAGGAGGCGAAAAAATATGAAGTGCTGCCGCTGGACGCCACGGTGGTAACGCGGCTCATCACGCCCAAGCCCAGCCTTACCGCGGGGCGCAACGTATTCACCTGGACGCTGCCCATGACCGGCACGCCGCTGGGTTGCGCGCCGTCCATCCTCAACGCCTCCTACGACTTCAAGGCTGACGTGGAGATTCCCGACGGCGGGGCCGAGGGCATGCTCATCACGCAGGGCGGCCGCTTCGGCGGCTACGGCTTCTACGTGCTCAAGAACAAGCCGGTGTTCTGCTGGAATCTGCTCGACTTGAAACGCATCCGATGGGAAGCGCCGGAGGCGCTCGCGCCGGGCAAGCACACGCTGGAATTTGACTTCAAGTATGACGGCCTCGGCATGGCCACGCTGGCCTACGCCAGCATGTCCGGCATTGGCCGCAGCGGCACCGGCACCCTGCTTGTGGACGGCAAGGTGGTCGCCACGGAAAAGATGGAGCACACCATCCCGTTCCTCCTGCAACTGGATGAAAGCCTCGACGTCGGCTCCGACACGCTTACCGGCGTGAACGACGCGGACTACCAGCCGCCGTTCAAGTTCACTGGCAAGATCAACAAGGTGACGCTGGTGATTGACCGGCCCAAGCTGTCTGAAGCGGACGTCAAGCAACTGGAAGCGGCGATGAAAAAGGCGGCCCAAACCCGCGAATAATAAATTCGCTTGTGAACCACGCGGACCGTTGAACAAACTGATGCGCTAACAAACTGAAAGCCTGAGATGTGACATTGCCCTCAAACCGGCAGTCCCAGTTTCAGCCTTCAGCTTTTAGCCTTAGTTTCAGCGGCCCGCGAATTCACCAGCGAAGCAAAACGGAATTTAAAAAACAAATCAACCGACCAAGCAAAGAAAGGAAACAGCCATGAAACGAAACACACGACTCCCTAACGCAGCTTTCACGGGCCTGGCGGCCATCGGCCTCGCGCTGGTGTCCGGCGGATTCAACCAGATCGCCATGGCCCAGGATGGGCCTCCGGCGGCGGCACACAAGCCCGGCGAAGTAGTGAAACCCAATTATTCGCCTTACCCGGACCAGCATTTCCCCACCCGCGTCTATTGGGGCGTCGCCCACGTCCACACCGGCTACTCCTTCGACTCGGGAATGTTCGGGATAACGCTGACGCCCGACGACCTGTTCAAGGTTGCCCGGGGCGGGGAAGTCGTCACCGACAACGGCCAGCGCTTCAAACAGGATCGTGCGCTCGACTGGGTTTCCATCACCGACCATGCCGAGTATCTCGGCATTGCCGATCAAATCCGCGCCGGCAGCCCGGCGCTCCTCGCCAACCCGCAGGGCAAACGCTGGTATGAGATGTCCAAGGAAAGTCCGCAGAAGGGTGTCGAAGCCGCCATCGAAGCGGTCGTCTCCATCAAGAATGGCAAGCCGGTCTTCAACAGCGCCGAGATCGCGGGCGATGCCTGGGCGCACGCCATGACGGCGGCGGAGAAGTGGAATCAGCCGGGCGTGTTCACCACGCTGCACGGCTTCGAATGGACTTCCGCGCCCGGCGCCAAAAATCTGCATCGCACGGTCATTTTTCGCGACGGCATTGACCGTGTGAAACAGGTCCTTCCCTTTTCCGCCTTCGACAGCCCGGACCCGGCGAAACTCTGGGACTATATGGACAGTTACCAGAAGAAGACGGGCGGCGAGGTGCTGGCCATCCCGCACAACGGCAACTTGAGCGTGGGCATCATGTATAACGCGGAGACCTTCGACCAAAAACCCATGGACCGGGCCTATGCCGAGGCGCGCATCAGCCACGAACCGCTCATGGAGGTGACGCAGATCAAGGGTGACAGCGAGACCAGTCCCTACCTCTCGCCGAACGACGAATTCGCCGATTTCGAGCGCTGGGACGTTGATTTCGGCAATATGCAGAAGGCGCCGAACAGCGTACTAGCGGGCAACTACGTCCGCTCGGCGCTCAAGCTGGGATTGCAACTGGAAGACAAGCTGGGAGTCAATCCCTACCAGGCCGGCCTGATCGGCGGCAGCGATGCCCATGTGGGCGTGGTAACGGTGCAGGAAGACAACTTCTTCGGTGAATTTGCCAACGGATTGCCGTCGGCAGATCGTTGGAAGACCCCGCTCGTGATGGTCGGCAATGATCCGAAGAAAGGCCCGTTGGTGTCGGTCTGGAATGAATCCGCTTCGGGTCTGGGCGGCGTGTGGGCGACCGAAAATACTCGCGAGGGAATCTGGGACGCGCTCAAGCGCAAGGAAGTTTATGCCACCACGGGCGACCGTCCGGTGGTTCGCCTGTTCGCGGGTTGGGACTTCGCTCCGACGGACCTCAATCGCTCCGACTTCGCGGAAAACGGCTACGCCCACGGTGTGCCGATGGGCGGTAATCTCAGATCGGCACCGGCCGGCAAGCAACCTGTCTTCATCGTTTACGCGCTGCGCGATCCGGACGGCCCCAACCTCGACCGCATCCAGGTCGTCAAGGGCTGGCTCGGCAAGGATGGCAACACGCAGGAACGCATCTTCGACGTGGCCGTTTCCGGCGGGCGCAAGATCGGCAAGGATGGCCGCTGCAAAACCTCCGTGGGCAACACGGTGGACGTGGCCAATGCGACTTACAGTAACACCATCGGCGCTCCGGTCTTGTCGGCGTATTGGAAAGACCCGGCGTTCGATGCCAGCCAGCGAGCGTTCTATTATGTGCGGGTGATTCAAATCCCGTCGCCGCGCTGGACCTGCTACGACTGCAAGCGATTTGGCATCAAGATGCCCGACTATGTTCCGATGACGGTCACCGACCGCGCCTACACGTCGCCGGTCTGGTATACGCCATGAAGAAGTGACGAGTGGCGGGTGGCGAGTGGCGAGTGAACGCCCGCTGCCCCACCACTGGCCACTCGCACTTGCCACCTGCCACTTATGAAACTGCTGAAAGAACCGTTGGTTCATTTCCTCGTGCTCGGCGCGCTGATTTTCGCCGGCTACGAATTGTTGAATCGCAACGGCGAACCCGCGCCCGGGCGGATTGTGATTTCGCAAGGCCAGCTTGCGTCCATGTTGGACAACTTCATCCGCACCCAGCAACGACCTCCCACCCGTGATGAATTGGAGGGTTTGGTCCGGGCCCAGGTGCGCGGGGAAATTTATTATCGCGAGGCGCTGGCGCTGGCGCTGGACAAGGACGACGCCATCATCCGCCGCCGCTTGCAGCAGAAAATTGAATTCATCTCCGACGATGTTGCCGACCAGGCCCAGCCGACTGACACCGAGTTGAATGCGTATCTCCAGGCACACCCGGACAAGTTTCGCGTGGAACAAACGTTCACCTTCCGCCAGTTGTATCTCAACCCCGAGAAACACGGTGCCAACATGGCGGGTGACGCCGCGCAACTGCTCGCAAAACTGAACCAGTCCGGCGGCGATGCCGGCTTCGCGGCGATGGGCGATCCCTTCATGCTGGATAACAGCTTTACCGCGCTGTCGGCTGGCGAGATCACGAAGCAGTTCGGCAAGGAATTCACGGCGAAGCTGGGCGGACTCCAGCCCGGCCACTGGCAGGGGCCGGTCGAGTCCGGCTTTGGCATGCATCTCGTCTGCATCAGCGAACGCACGGAACCCCGCCTGCCCGCGCTGGCGGAAATGCACGACGCCGTGCGCCGGGAATGGACCGAAGACCGGCGGCTGAAAGCGAATGAGAAATTTTACCAGGACTTGCTCAGGCGTTACACCGTGATCATCGAACAGCCGGCGACGGTGGAGAAAAATAAGAAACTGGCGGTCGTGAAATGAGCAACGCTCTTGCCATCTTCAAGGTAGGACGCGTCACTCCGTGCGCGCCGCAGATCGAATGCAATTCTTCGAGCGGCGCGCACGGAGTGACGCGCCCTACCAACCTTTGCTCCGTTATCTCCGTTTGCTCCTGTTCGAATCCGCAGGTCTTGTTTTCTTTTCTCTGTGTCCTCTGTTTGCTCCTGTTCAACCCGGTTTCCGTGTTTGCACACGAGGTGCGTCCCGCGTATCTGGAACTGCGCCAGACCGCACCGGAAACCTACGACGTTCTCTGGAAGGTGCCCGGCCAGGGAGAAAATCTGCGCTTCGGAATCTACGTGGAATTTCCGGCGGCCTGCACAAACGCGACCCAGCCACGCGGTGAAATGATCAACAATGCCTATAGTGAGCGGTGGACGGAGAAATGCCCGGGCGGATTGGCTGGCGGCATGATTCACATCGCCGGCTTGAGCGGAACGGTGGTGGACGTGCTTGTGCGCCTGCAACATCTCGATGGCCGCACGCAAGTCATCCGGCTTACGCCGTCCGCGCCGTCGTTCGTCGTGGAAGCCTCGCCCAGCCGGTGGCGTTTGGCCGGCACTTACCTGCGGCTGGGCACGGACCACATTCTGACGGGCGTTGACCACCTGCTGTTCGTGCTCGGGCTCGTGCTGATTGTGGGCAACCGCTGGATGCTGTTCAAGACCATCACCGCTTTTACCGTCGCGCACAGCATAACACTGGCCGTCGCTACGCTCGGTTACGCCAGCGCGCCGCTGCCGCCGCTGAACGCCGCCATCGCGTTGAGCATTTTATTTATCGGCCCGGAAATCGTCCGCGTCTGGCGCGGCGAAACCAGTCTTACCATCCGGTATCCCTGGGTGGTGGCGTTCTTGTTCGGATTGCTGCACGGATTCGGGTTTGCCAGCGGACTGAAGGCCACAGGCCTGCCGCAGACAGACATCGCTTGGGCGCTCTTTCTTTTCAACGTCGGGGTTGAAATCGGACAGCTCTTTTTTGTATTTCTGATTCTCGCGGTGGCGTGGTCGTATCGCACACTTGAAATCCGCTGGCCACGCTGGGCGCTGGCGTTGCCCGGCTATACCGTGGGAACGCTGGGCGCATTTTGGACGATTCAACGGACGGCGATGTTGATTGCCGGATTAAGATGAAAACGAAAATCAAAACAACAACCATGAAAACAAATTCATATCAACGTTCACGCCGGTTCGCGTGGCTTGCGGTCGCGGCGGTTTTGCTGGCGCTGGCACCGAACGCGCAGGCGCACATTTTGACCGGCGAGGCTGGCGGTTTCGAAAGCGGCTTTCATCATCCGTGGTCGGGATTCGATCACATCTGCGCGATGGTCGCCGTGGGTTTGTGGGGCGCGCAAATCGGCGGGCGGGCGATGTGGCTGCTGCCGGTGGTGTTTCCCATGGTGATGGCGGGCGGTGGGTTTCTTGGCCTGATGCGCGTGCCTCTGCCCGGCGTCGAGATCGCCATTGCGCTTTCGGCACTGCTGTTGGGGGTGATGGTGTGTTTTCAGGTAAGGCCGAAGCATCTCATCTGGCCGGCCTTGCTCGTGGGCGCGTTCGGGCTTTATCACGGACACGCGCACGGAACGGAATTGCCGCCGGGCGAAAGCGGACTGCTTTACAGCATCGGCTTTGTGATCGCGACGGGAACGCTGCACCTTTGCGGCATCACGTTCGGGCTGATTCATCGTTGGGCAGCGGGTAGTGTGGCGATACGCTTCGCGGGCGCAACCATCATGCTCAGCGGCGTTTATTTTTTGTGGGTGGCAGTGCAACCGGAAACGAAAGAGACCGCGCCGATGAAGACGAAAGCATCGGCGGTCGCGCCGCATAACTTCTGGCGAAATGTTTGAACGCGCTTATAAACGGTCAATCCTGGCGACAGCGTGCCTGACAATTATATTGTCTCCGGCGCGGGCTGATGCACATTTGGTGACGTCGGGATTGGGGCCGGTGTATGACGGCATCGGCCATTTTTTCCTGTCACCGGGCGATGCGCTGGCGGCGCTGGCGCTGGCGCTGCTGGCGGGATTGCGCGGGACGGCGGCAGGACGGCGGGCGTTGTTTATTTTGCCCATGGCGTGGCTCGCGGGTGGGTTGGCTGGACTGACGACGATGGGTTGGACATCGTCGCTGCCAGAGGAAATCACCGGCGCGCTTTCGTTTTTGCTGCTGGGAATTCTGATCGCAACGGACATCGCGCTGCCGGCGGCGGTGGTGGCCGGGTTGGGCACATTGCTCGGTGTCTCTCACGGTTTCTTCGATGGACTGGGGATGCACGAGGCCGGTGCCGGTCACGGCGTGCTGCAACTGCTGGGTGTCTCGGCCACATTGTTCGTTCTGGTGTCGCTCGTCTCGGCGACGGCGGTGGCAGCAAGGCCGGTGTGGGCGCGGATTTCCGTGCGCGTGGTGGGAAGCTGGATTGGCGCCAGCGGGTTGCTGTGGGCGGGCTGGGTGTTGCACGGTCTCAAATGAAATTCATGCAAACCAAATCAATCAACCAAAGAAAAATCACAACCATGAAAACATTATGCAGTTTGAAATTAATGCTTCTTGCCGCGTGCCTGTTGGTGGCTGGATTGCTTGCCGGGAGCGCCTCCGCCGACATCACCAACCGCGTGATCCTCGTAACCGGGTCACTCCCGCAGCCTGGGCAGATCTGGGTGTACGACTTTGCCGCCACCCCCGCTGATATTCCAGCCGGTTCCGCGCTGGCCGGCCAGCCGGACCTGGACACCACGCCCCAGACGGACGCGCAGATTGCGGAGGGGAAAAAGCTGGGCGCTGACATTGCGGCGGAGCTGGTCGGGCGGATCCACGAAATGGGAATGCCGGCACAGCGGCCTTTGACGGATACGAAACCGCAGCTCAACGACCTGGTGATCCGGGGCTACATCATCTCCATCAAGCAGGGCGACGCCAAAAAGCGCTTCGGCATCGGATTTGGCGAGGGTGCCTCCGAAATGAAAACGGCGGTGGAAGGCTTCCAGATGACGACGAATGGTCTGCGTAAAATCGGCTCCGCCGACGTCAATGCCGACGGCAGCAAGAAACCGGGAACGGCTTTGGGAGTGGCCGGTTTCCTGGCTACCAAGAACCCCGCGGGGCTCATCATCAGCGGTGGAATGCATGTGTATGGCGAGGAAAGCGGCAGCAGCAAGATCGAGGGCCGGGCCAAGCAGACCGCCAAGGAAATTGCCGAGGCGCTCAAGCAGCGGTTCCAGGACCAGGGTTGGATCAATTGATAGGATTATGAACCAAACATAAAAGACTTTTGAACAGGAGCAAACGGAGAGAACGGAGATGAAAAACCATTCTCTGCTACTTCGGTTTCCTCCTGTAAAAGTATTCCGCCTTTCGGCCCGCGACTTCACCGGCGAGGCGATGAAGATGAAAAGCAAATCAATCGAACAGGAGCAAACAGAGGTAGGGCGCGTCACTCCGTGCGCGCCGCTGGTTGAAGGGGCGTCACCGGCGCGCACGGAGTGACGCGCCCTACCTATCTCTGATATCTCCTGTTAAAGTATTGAAAACCAAATCCATTCTCGTCGGCGCGTTGACCTTTTCTCGCGAATCATCCGAAGGTTCCCCGGCACTTCGGAGAAAACTGGCGATCTTCATCCCGTGCCTGCTCGCCATGGTCCTGGCCACCGGGTGCGCCTCGACCAAGGTGACCAGCCAGGAAAAACTCGTCACCGGGCAGGTCCCGTGGCCCGGCAACATCCTGGTGTATGACTTCGCCGCCACCGCCGCCGAGGTGCCGGCCGACTCCGCGCTGGCCGGCCAGCCGGACCTATACCGCACGCCGCAAACCGTCCAGCAGATTGGGCAAGGACGGCTGTTGGGAATCGAAATTGCGGCGGAACTGGTCGGGCGGATCCACGACCTGGGAATGCCGGCACAGCGGGCTTCAGCAGGAACACAACCGCAGATCAACGACCTGGTTATCCGGGGCTATCTCCTTTCCATAAACGAGGGCAGCACTGCCAAGCGCGTCGCCATCGGGTATGGCTACGGGGCGTCCGAGTTGCGAACGGCGGTGGAATGCTACCAGATGACGGTCCAGGGACTGCGCAAACTCGACTCCGAGACCCTGGACGCCGGCGGCAACAAAACCCCGGGGGTGGCATCGGGATTGGGAGCCGCCACCTTCATTCTCACCGCCAATCCGGCGGGACTCATCATCAGCAGCGGGATGAAAGTGTATGGTGAAGAAAGCGGCCGCAGCAAGGTCAAGGGCCGGGCCGAGGCGACCGCCAAGGAAATCGCAAAAGTGCTCAAGCAGCGATTTCAGGAACAGGGCTGGATCAAATGATTCGATTATGAACCGAACATAAAAGTTTTTAACAGAAGCAAACAGAGACAACGGAGATGAAAATATTTCTCTGTTTCCTCTGTGATCTCCTGTTTATAGTTGCTGGATGTCCCGATTGGCCTGCTCATTAATTTCCACGAGATGAAGTTGACCGATGGCGTTCACCGCCTGATCCTGCCGGAAGCCGGCTGATGAAGCCAAGAATTGAACCGATGAACTCAAGAATTTTACAGGAGCGAGCAGAGGCAGCAGAGCCGGCCCAAAAAATCTCCGCTTTCTCCGCTCCCTCCTGTTAAGAACACCATGATGAATTCCGACGAAACCCAGTCCGTAGCCAGGCCCGCCGGCTTCAGGGTCGCCGAGGTGGGAATGCCGCCGCGCCCGGTTGACCAATATGACGCGCCGTCTCTGCTCGGGGACCAGGCGCGGAAACGATTCCACGTCATGGTCAAGCCCGGCGGGTCCACCTGCAATCTCGACTGCACCTATTGTTTCTATCTGAGCAAGGAAACTCTTCCCAACGGTCCGGGCACCGGCCGGATGTCCGACGAGGTGCTCGAACGGTTCATCCAGCAATACATCGCGGGTGTGACCGGGCCGGAGATTGTGTTTTCCTGGCAGGGCGGCGAACCAACGTTGATGGGGCTGGATTTCTTCCGCAAGGTCGTCGCGCTGGAAAAGAAATACGCGAAGACGGGGCAGACGATCCAGAATGACCTTCAGACCAACGGAACAATGATCAATGAGGAATGGTGCGAGTTTCTCAAGGCGAACCGGTTCCTGATCGGCTTGAGCATTGATGGTCCGCGGGAAATTCACGACAAATACCGCGTCACGAAAGGCGGGAAACCCACGTTCGAAAAAGTTTTCCACGCGGCCAAGCTCTTCCAGCGCTACGGAGTGCCATTCAACACGCTGACGTGTATCAACCGGTTTAATGCCAGAAAGCCGCTGGATGTTTACCGCTTTCTCCGGCGCGAACTGGATTCCACCTACATCCAGTTCATTCCCATCGTTGAATACAAGGGCTTCGAGAAAACCGCGCCGCACAAGTGGGACAACGCCGCGCTGCCCAGGGACGGCGATCCCGAGGCCCGGCCCGGCCATCCGAATTCCATCGTGACCGACTGGTCGGTGGATCCGGACGACTGGGGATATTTCCTGTGCAAAACCTTTGATGAATGGCGGAGCCGGGATGTGGGCAAGGTTTTGGTGAACCACTTCGAGACGCTGGTGTCGCAGCACATGGGCCTAGGCTCGCAGGTTTGCATCTATGGCGAATTTTGCGGCAAAGGCGTGGCGGTGGAACACGACGGCGGCGTTTACTCTTGCGATCATTATGTCTATCCGGAGTATCGCCTGGGCAACATCCAGGACCTGGCGCTCGACAGCCAGGTGTTTTCCCGGACGCAGGTGAAATTCGGTTACGCCAAGAACGAGACCCTGCCGAAGTATTGCCGGCAATGTCCCTATCTCAGCGATTGCTGGGGCGAATGCCCGAAGAACCGGATCATCCGCACCGCGGACGGCGAGCCGGGCTTGAACTATCTCTGCCGGGGGTTCAAACAATACTTTGCGCACGCCATTCCCGAAGTGGAGCGGATCTGCGCGGATTTGCGGAAGGAACCGATTCAACCCCGGAAACGGATGTGACCAATCCACCATGAAAAAATCACGGATATGAATATTACGCTGCTTGGGCTTCTGGTCGTCCTCGGAATGTTTCTGGGGATGTTGTTGCTGCTGGAAATCGGACGCCGGCTGGGCGCGCGCCAGTTCGCCAAGGATCCGGAGGCGGCCAAGTCGGGCGGCGGGGCAACCGAAGGCGCGGTGTTCGGCCTGATGGCGTTGCTCATCGCGTTCACGTTTTCCGGCGCGGCGGCGCGGTACGATGAACGGCGTGATTTGGTGGTCGAGGAGGCCAACGACATCGGCACCGCCTGGCTGCGGCTCGACATGCTCCCGGCGGCCGCCCAGCCGCCATTGCGCGAAAAATTCCGGCAATACGTGGACGCGCGCCTCGCGTTCTATCGCAAGCTGCCGGATATCAGGTCTGCCACCGATGATCTGGTCCGGGCCAAGGCCGTGCAAAATGAAATCTGGAAGGACGCGGTTGCTGCCTGCCGCGACTCCGGCTCGTCGCCGGCCACAATGCTGCTGCTGCCGGCGCTGAACCAGATGATTGACATCACCACCACCCGGACAATGGCGGCCTGGATGCACCCGCCGGCGGTCGTTTATGCGATGCTGGGGTTGCTGATGCTGGTGGGTTCGCTGCTGGTGGGTTACGACCTGGGCTCCGGCATAGCCCGCCATTGGTTTCACGCTTCGGCCTTCGCGTTGATCATGGCGTTGGCCATTTATGTTATCCTCGATTTCGAGTTCCCGCGCCTGGGCCTCATCCGGCTCCACGCCTTCGATCAAGTGCTGGTGGACGTGCGCGAAAGCATGAACCCATGAACCAAACCGGCCAACCGCGCCATTACCCCCAAAAATTATGAACCTCGATAAAATCAAAGAGTTTTTCAGCAACCTCAGCACGCATGACCTGCTAACCGGCGGAGCGGTGCTGGTCGGAATTGTTTTACTGCTGCTGCTGGTGTTCAAAATAGGCAAGTTTTTCATCCGGTTCCTGCTCTTCCTCATCGCCATCGGGTTGTTGGCGGGCGCCTGGTGGTGGCATACGTACAAATGATGCCTTTGTAAGAGACGAGGTGACGAGTCTTGGAGTTCTTCGGTTTCTGAGCGTGAAGCGAAGAGTATGGCAAATCAAAACAACATTGGCGCATTGACATGGTAGGGCGGCGCGGCCGAGACTGTCTCAAAACTCTGTAACCCGCATGAGATGGCTGGCGTCGAACAAGCGATGGCACAACCAATCACTCCCGACTACGGCCAACAATTTCTCTTTCCACCCGCGCTCGAAGACTGGGTGCCTACCGATCACCCGGCGCGTTTCCTGCGCGAGTTCGTCGAGCAACTCGATCTGTCCACCCTGGGCTTTGCGATGCCCGTGGCGGTGGAGGGCCGTCCGCCCTGCCATCCGAGCCTGCTTTTGAAAATCTGGCTTTACGGCTACTACCACCGGATTCGTTCGACCCGCAAACTGGAGACCGCCTGCCGCGAACATCTCTCGCTGCTCTGGCTGTGCGCGTCGAACGTTTTCGCTGCCACCGGCGCGACTGCCCCGTGCGCACCCGCTGCACCGGCGACCCCAAAGGCCGGCAGATTGAAATCCGGCCGCACCGGGAGGAAGTTCAAGCGATGCGGCGGCGACTGCAAGACCCGGACGCACGAGCCCTCTGGGAACAACGCGCCAGGATCATCGAACCACGCTTTGGGCAGATCAAACAACACGACGGCTTTCGGCGGTGGACGGTATGGGGATTGGAAGGCGTCAAGACCCAATGGACGATGCCGTGTGCGACCTTGAACCTGCGAATACTCTATCGGCACTGGCAAGCCGGGCGCGAGCCGGAAAAAGAAAGTCCGTTGGCAGTCCTGAGCCTGAAAATGGCGGTTCGAGAGTCAAAGCCATCTGGCCCAATCCAAAATCAACTCGCGCGGTGGTGGCAGAAGCTATTGGCCTTGGCCGCCGTGCGGAGTCGAGTCCGGCCAACCGGTTTTCCCTTGGCCTTCGCCCCCATCCAATAAAAAACTTTTGAGACAGTCTCGGCTCCGCCGCCCTACCTTTGCGGTGGTGCCAAGATACGTCCGAAGGAGGCTCATTTTCGTTTTTTGTTGCCGAAGCAGGGCAAAACGCATCCACTGTTTGCATGAGAACATTTCTTTCGATTCTGGTTGTCCTGACCTTCGCAATCAAATTGTCTGCGGCTGACACCAACGCACCCATACCGTCGAAGATCGGCACGGGTGAGGCGGACAAACATTACGGTCAGGAAATGATTGTGACGGGCAGGGTGGCGCAAGTCACCATCCGTCCCAAGGTGATGTTTCTGAACCTGGACCGGCCCCACCCGGACTCGCCGTTCACCGTGGTCATATTTCCGGGCACATATCTTGCCGACGTGAAAGCGCTGGACGGGAAGGCGGTGGAAATAAAAGGCAAAATCAAGAACTACCATGACAAGCCGGAGATCGTGCTGGACAGCACCAATCAAATGACCGTTCTGGACTCAACCGTCTCAACCAACGCTCCAGCCGCCACGCAACCAACCCATGTGCCGCCGTCCACGGGATCCACCAATTTCCCGGATATCATGTGATGGATGGAATACCGGATGGCCGGCCAATCCCGGCGCGCGAATTTTTAGGTCGACCGTGAATGATTCTCCTTTTCCGCAGCGGCGAGTCGGCAGACCGCCGCAACCTTTTTCGTTTATTTCAGATGGCGGCGCTCTGCCGAGACGTTGCTACGAATGGCGGGTGGCGGGTTTTGGTTTTGCGGATGACCGTCCGGCCGCGAGCGGTGGCGTATGCCTTGGCGCAGGCCACATAAATCACTTTGCCTTCAGGCGACACCACCAGTGCCAAAGGTGACAACGGCAGGCTGGCGCCGGATTGCACAGCGGCGAGCATCGCCGGATCGGTGGCTTGTGCCGGAGACGGAATAAACTCGCTGGAAAGGCAGGCCAGTTCCCCCGCCGACGTGATGTGACCCCAATTACAAACCACTATTAACTGCCAACAAATCCAAAATGTCACTTTTCTAGGACTGACCCCTTCATCGCCGGATCGGTGGCTTGTGCCGGAGACGGAATAAACTCGCTGGAAAGGCAGGCCAGTTCCCCCGCCGCCGTGATGTGACCCCAATTACAAACCACTATTAACTGCCAACAAATCCAAAATGTCACTTTTCTAGGACTGACCCCTTCACGATTCATCACATGGTAGATCGCCCCTTCATATTCCAGTCGAAGCTTGCGTGGCATAGGCCCGAATAGTGCCCAAACCCCCTTTTTGTGTCAATAGTGAGGACTGACTCCTTTTCGACTCCCATCCCCTGTCACTTGGCCAGTGAGGACGGACACGTTTTTGGTTCATTGGGAAGCACCCACTCCGGCTTTTCCTGTGCGACACAAGTGATATGGGTATGGAACAGAATTTGAAATGGCGTCCGGAGACATCGGATTATTTGTGCTGGCAGAGGTTGGCCAGATATAAACCTTCGCGTCAAAGCTTGCGTCCTCACGGACTTGACCACGCTCTGTCTTCAAATCCCAAATTTCATCAAAGGCACCTGTGTCAGTGTGATTGGTGATGGTTTTCAGCAAGTTGTTGTTGGTGTCGTAAATATCAATTTTGTAATCGGCTGAACTGACACGTAAGATTCCGCTAAAACAAGCCTGGCCCCCAAACGAGGTGCCAGCCGGGTCAAACCGAACCAAATTGGTAACATTTTCTATTCTTTGAGGACCAAAAACAGCCTTTTGAAAGCGCCTGTCGAGTTCCACCTGTAAGACATGAATGCCAGGAGACGCAAATGTTGTGTTCCATTCCACCAGATAGGTGCCATTTGTTTGCCGAATAAAGTCATATCCTTTGGCTCCCTTGCCGTTATCCACGAGTTTGAAAAACCACCGATTGGACGCCACGTCAATATTCAAAGGCATTAGGTAAGTAAGAATGGAAGGTTCTTCAGCGTTTGTAATAGATGTCAAGACCAAGGAGTTGGTGGCGAAACTGGGTTTGCTATCATGACGGGCCAAGATTAGCCTTAGCCACAGGGAGGCAAGGATGACGATGCCTGTGATGGCAATGAGAACTTTAACCGACGGTGGTACTCCGATGATTTTATTGGAAATAAATTTTTTCACATGGAAGACTTCATTTGCCAGGCTCGGATGATTTTACAGGTTGCGGAGAAGCAGCATTTGTTCCTTGGTCATCGGCTGGTAGTGTCACTGAAATTGGCGGTCGTAAGATGTATTGCGGATTCTCCACGTGCAGTTTCCATAATTCCTTGCTTGGTTCCGCCAAGCCAACTTCAGCCACCGTTTTTCCGCCTTGCTGCCACTCGATTCTGTAAACCGAAGTTGTCATGTGAAGGATCACGACGGGGTTAATGGAAACGGCCGAATTTGAAAGGCGCGGTAAATCCACAAATGCCTGTGCCAGAAATTGCGTTGCCAGCAGGTAGGCCGCGTTCGTGTTCACTGCGGATGAATCAATAGCCCACGGCATAAATTTGTCATGCAATGATTTGTCAGATTTGTCTTTCGGCAGACGGGTAATGGCAGAAAGGCGCTGGCCTTGACTAAAAGCATAGGAATAGTTCGTCGTGCGAAGATTGCCCAAGGCACCAAACCGATTGGCGACATAGGGAGATGAGATGAAAACCCCCATGAGTGAGGTCTCGGTGATAGGAAGATTTTCCGGCAAGTTTAATCTCCGGGCATATACGTTGGCTTCAGTGAGCATCGCTTTGAGAGCAACTTCTCGATAAGCGGGGGAAGCTGTAAATGACGGTGGCAGTTTAAATAAATTAGTTTCACCGGCGCACAAATTCGGTTGGCTCACAGTGAATGCAAGCAAAGTCAGTTGAATGAAAATCGTTTTCATGGTTCTAAATCAGGGTCCCGTGTCAAATTGGGATCGCCGAAAATTACCCAATGCTTGTCCAACGGGCAGTCGAACGGCCAGAGTGCGTCTATAGGTTCCGTGGCCGCATCCACACATTGGGCTATGGGGATATAGCCGCTCATCCAGAGAGTAAAAAGAATGTTAAGGTGCACTCCATAACCAAAAAATGAAGTTTGTATTGGTATATATCTATTCCACCACCAGCAGCCGGGTACTCGAATTATGGCGTTCCAACCCACAAAGGCTTGTGGAAGTTCATCTCTTTTTTCGAACCATTGGTGGTCGTGTGTGCCTCCCTCGATGCCAAAGGCATTTGCCAATCTGTCATCGTCTGCGCTATCACAACAATTTAATATAACCAAGCGATAAGGATGCTGTCTGTTTGACCAGCCTCTACCGTCCATGTGAGTACCGAGCGCGGCATTAAGATCTGACTGAGTAATGGCTGAAAGTCCGCGCTTTACATCCGCGTCGTTCTCTGCTGATCCGAACCCGGTAGGATCTCCATGCCCGCACCAGAAGAAGTTTCCGACGTCTCCCCTGGCCAAGTCATTTGTTAGAGTCGTTGCATCAGGTACCTGGTTCCACATGGCAAAGCATGTGCCATTAAAACTATTGAGAAATGTGTTATTATATGTATATGGGTCTGCTCCTGGATTGAACAAAACATCAACCACATTCTCCTGAATCATCTCGTAACGTTGACTTGCCATAATTGTGTCGTTCCAACCAAACGCCATCGTAAAGGTGTCTCCCCATGCCCCCATGTGAAACAAATACAAAGGATACCCAGGAAAACCAGTGTACTCGTTGTTCATATCTTTTGCGCTAACAGCGGAACCGCCAATTTTGCTACTCATGGCATATTCGTTAACACCAGTTGGAGTGATATAGACCTTCGCGTTAAATTCTTGATCGCTGCGGGGCTCGCCTCCATCTGTGGTTAAATCCCACACCTCGTCAAGGACGCCGCTATCCGTATGATTTGTAATAGTTTTAAGAAGAATACTATTCGTGTCGTAAATATCGATTTTATAGTCAGCCGATTGCACCGTCAGAGTTCCATAAATCCAAGCTTGGCCTCCGAATGAAGTTGAAGCCCGATCGAACTGAACAAGATTGTTGTTAATTTCACTTCGCATCGGTCCAAAAACCGTGTTCACAGCAGGGATTCCATTGTATTCATCCTCTGGGGCTACGTTTGCGCCCGGCATGGATAATTCGACCTGCAAAATGTGCGAACCGTTATTTGCAAACGTCGTGTTCCACTCCACAAGATTTGTGCCGTTGGTCTGTTGAACAAAATCGTAACCGCCAGCGGGATAACCGTTGTCTATTAACGTAAGAACGCACTGGTTGGAATCCACATCAATGCTCAAAGGCATTGAATAGGTCAGGATACAAGGCTCCTGCCCTGTAATAACGGGAGTCAATTTCAGCGGGTTGTCTTGGGACAGAGGATTAATTCCTAAAATGCGCTTCGCGCGTCCTGTGAGTCCATCGCCGGAAAGGTCAATGTCATCATAAATCGCGTTGTAAATATCATTCGTCACGCCATCAGTCATGGGATTGTTCGGGTCGGTGCCATGTTCACCTTCCACATAATCGGGAATCCCATCACCATCAGAGTCCAGCGGTTGAGCGTTGAGGGCTGGAGATTGAGCCGCGACGTAATGCAAACCAATGTTCACCGGCTGGCCGGCCGCGTCTTTGGTTTGATTGACAAAAGTCGTGTAATTGGTCAATCCAGCCGCCGCCGCCGTCCGGCTGCCCGCTTGAAACAACGGCGTCAACGTCGAAAGATAAAAATTCCCAAACGGGCCGGCCTGATATGGCGGCGCGATTGTTAGCACCACTTCGCTACTTCCATCGCTGGTTGGTGTCGGCTGTAATCGCGTCGCATCTCCATACCACAACAATTCCCGGCTCAGCTTCGGCCAATAACCGTTATGGTCAAAATCCAGCGGCAAGCCTACCCCCTCGTGGTCCTGAAAGAAATCCACCTTGTCAAACAGATTGTCTTTAAACGTCCAGTTCCCGGCGCTGGCCGGAATGGATTGGATGACAAAGTCGCTCCCACCCCGGAACAAATTATTATCCGCCTCCACCCGCAGGTCGCAATTCATCGTGCCGGCCAACGAGTAAAACGTCGGGTCCAGATTGATCGTCACGTTGTCAAACGAGTTGTTGAACCACTCCACCGCGCCGGTTCCGTAAAACGCATCCAAACTGTAATAGAAATAATCCGGCTCGCCCAGGTTGATGCGTCCGCCGCGCAGAGCGCAATCGCGCAGCGTCCAGTTGATACAACTGTCCGGCGATGCCTCCGAATCCGTATAATCGTACCATGGGAACTCGTTCAACCCGCCCCACAGGTGATAAGCGTTCAACGGCAGGTACAATTTGCAGAATCTCAGGTCCAGCGCTGGCGCCGGATTGGGCGTGCCGTCACTGGCCGGCTCGCAATCCGGTATAAACGTTATGCAATGAAACCCCAAGCCCTCATCCCAAAGGGCCTGGCCAAAGTCCGGGTTCGGCTCTTCCTGAACCAATTTGGTCGTGGTAAACACATTCGGCTGTTGCGGTGTGCCATGGCTGACCAGGCTGGAGGCTTCCTCCAGCAGAAATCCCCACAGGGTCCATTGGTCATAACGCTGCGGCACGTATTCATTGCGCACAGCCAAGACTGTTCCCGGCAACAGGGTGACTTGGGCACCCGGCAGCAAAGATACATCGCCTATGGAATAATCCAGCGCGTCGTAATAGTAGCCGAGGTCCGGCGCGCCGCCGGTATAACGCGCCGCTTGTGGGCCAAACGTCATCGTGCCGGAAATTTCCATCAGTGCCGGCAGGTTTATCGGTGCAGCAGTGGTTTTTTGCCGGAGCAAGTTTTGTAATTCCTGGCTAATACTGGCTGTTCCGGCGTGCCGGAGCGGGCTGTCGGCCGCCAGATAATAATTGCCTTGGGCCGACACCCGGAAATTGGTCCGGTCCGGATTGAAAGCAGTATTGATGGTCGAGAGGCTGGAAGCGGCAAGCGCGTTTCCCCAAACGATGCTGTTCGTCAAAGCGATTCGATTGGGGGTTGAACCCGGCAGACAGAAATGTGTGACATCCGCCGTGACCTGTTCTCCGTCAATGGAGCCCGCGCCGCCAATGGCCGCGCCGCAGTTGGCAAAGAGAACGTTGTGCAAATGATTCGTCGAGTTGGCCGCGGGATTTACTATGCCGCAGTTGCAGTTGACAAACTGGCAATCCCACGCGTCCAGTTGACGCGCAAGCGCGGAGGTGACGATGGCTTGATTCGCAAAACAGAAGCGAAGATTGCTGACGTGGCAACAGGTCGAGGCGGTCAAATCCAGCCACGGCAACGTGTCGGCGGCGAAAGTCTGTGGCGGCAAATCATGATCCATGCCAAACATATCCCAGAAATCCCAGGGAAAGAGTCCAAAGCTGTGGTCTTCCACCGAAGTGAACGTCGCCGGATAATACGGTTCGGTGTCGCAGGTTAGCGAGCCTTTGATGATGAGCGAAGCGCCTCCCAACTGCTGCTGCCAGGCCATTCGCATGACGCTGCCCCCGTGAATGACCGTGTTGCCATACAGTTCAATCGGCTTAAAGAAAAAGTACGTCACGCCCTCTTTGAATTCATAATCCTGTCGCGGCCCCCAAAGATACATGAAGGCCGGGTAGGCGCTTCCGGGACTGACGGTCAACTCCGCAGCGTGGCTGTTTACCGAGTGCGTTCCATCCGAAACCGTCACCTGATAAGTCCCCTCGTCATCCTCATTGAGACCAACCTCATTCAACGTCAAGCTGCGGCTGGTTGCGCCGTTAATTTCCTGGCCGTTATGGGTCCATTGGTAAGTCAAAGGTCCGCTGGCATTCGTGGCGATGACACTGAACGTCACCGTATCCCAATATCCGACTTCCTGATCCAGCGGCTGCTGGATAAGTCCAAATCCGGCAATGGGATCAAAGCTATTCTGATAATCAAACAACAGCGTATGCCCATGAGCATCCAGTTCGCTGCCGGTGTGAGAATAATTGCCGAAGTATTTCCATTCCCACCAGTCCGGCAGGCCATCGTAATCGGAATCTTCATTCACCGGGTAATGGTAGCCGAGGTCGGGCTGGTCGTTGTCGGGATAGCCGCCGTCCTGCGGCGCATAGGTGGTCATCTGCGGGAGTTCGGCCAGCAAATCAGGATCAATGGTTGTTGTGCCGACGTTGCGCAGGGAGCTGTCGGTGGCAAGATAGTAATTGTCGTTGCCTGCGGATTCAAAAACAGCATTTGTGGCCACTGCTGCCGCGCCATAAGTGGCGTAGGCATCCGGGATATTAACCATTCTGGCGATAGACGCCAATTCATCGCCCGATCCAACCAAAATGCAATTCGTTAAGACAAGGGTTATATGCTGGGCGGCATCTGGATAAAACACAAAATCGCCGCCACTCGTGACGTTTTGCGCATCCAGCCAATACCACTCTCCTAAACCCGCCTCGCGATTTATTTCATGGCCGTAAAAATTGACCCCGAAATTCAACACATTGCGCAACACCACCTTGCCATAGGTCAAATCAATGATTTCTCCACAATTGCTGAATTCGCAATTCCAAAAGATGTTGGTTGAAGCATCCATATAATTGAAAAAGGCCACTTCCGCACGGTTGAAGCGAAAGTTTTTCAGTTCGATGTAATTGGTATAAACATCCATCGGATCGGTCATGCACTGCCCGGGCTGTCCATTGCTGTGGGGCGCAATAATGTCACCCACCGAGTCGTCATTCATGCTGGTGAGCACGGTTGGATGAGCCGGGTCGCTCTGATTGTTGATTGAAGAAAAAACTTGAAACCCGCCATTTTGTTCATCGAATTTTATTACCGATCCCCCTTCAAACGTCGTGGTGCCGAATAAGTTGATTTGCGAAGGGACATAATACGTCACACCGCTTTGAAACGTAAAATCCGGCTGGTCGAAATCAATTTCTTGATAATCCAGCACCAGGCCCGGCATGTTTTGTAGGTCCGCTTTGGCCAGTTGCACTGCGTTGGTGTCGACTTGAACCAAGCGTGCCGGGGGCAGCCGGCGTGTGGCTGACGCCTTGTGCGGCGCGGCGTTTGGCGGATTCATCGCAGCCCCGGCATGGGCCGGCACGGGCAGTCGTTCCAACTGCGGCCCAATCTCTTGAACCGGCAGCTCTTCCACCAGAAAGGTGCGTCCTGACAAATGTTGCCAGCTTTTGGCCACGGAAATTCCCCTGGAACGGGCAGAGGTTTGCGCTGGATCGCCGACTGAAAACGCCTTGCCCCGCATCATCCTCATGGTTCCGAAGTCCAGCATCATGTCGTCCAAACTGTTTTGGCGGTTGGCAGTCTGCCGGGTTATCACCGGTTCGGGCGCGTCGAAGAATTCCGTCAACACCTGCAACCGGGCTGTCGCGGGGTTAAGGCCATAGGCTTCCGGCGCGGGGGGTTGTTCCCGCAACACGATGTCCTGTTCGAATCCAGCCTTCGTGTACGTGTAACGCAGGTCGGCTTTGAAATCTGTGAACGCATCGGGATAGATGACCTGGTTGGAACCTGTCAATTGCCCGACCGAGTCTTTGAGCTCGGCAATCAGCACGGTGTTGCTTCCGTCATCATAACTCAACCCCAGTGGCCGGCTTTTCAGATGTTTGCCATCCGGTGTCACCAGTTCGATGACGCCTTGGGCAATATTACCGGGGAAAAAGGCCTGATGCTGGCCGTAGGTCGCGGCTGCCGTCCCGTTTGGCAGGATGTCAATTTCTTCCTTGCTGTCCAGCCACTGGCCGTTTTTCAAGTAATGGAGTCCAGTCGCCAGTTCAGTGTATTGGTGGACGTGCGGAATCATCTGGCCGGATGGCAGGGTTTCGTAAGTGGTTTTCTGCCACACTTGCTGGTTGGCTCCCTTTGACACCACCGCATACGGCATGTCCTGGGCCGGAACCGTTCCCTGGCCGGCAATGGCCGGTGTGCCCGATTGAGAACCCTGCCCTTGTACTCTAACGACGGTAAAAACCAATAGCAACACAATGGTTAACCATGAAGTTTTCATAGAATTAGTTTTTTAGAATTGAACGGAAAATCCGAAATGGCGAATGCGCCGGAGAAGTTACCCATTGGAAGACAATCCCATTCCTCCCGGCTGAGAAACCTATCAGCCGTTTGCCCCAAATCTTTAGCCCGTTAACTCTCATGCAACCCGTTTCCCTCGATGCGATCTTCCCAACAACCGGCGCATTAAACTGATTACAAATCCCTTTTACCACTCCCCCAAGAATTAAGTCAACGAATAAATTGTTACGTTTCTGTGCGCTATGCTTAACTGTCTGATTCGCCCACATTGAACCACAATGGTTGTGTGGGATTTTGTTGACCAGTCGAGCAATCTTGAATTTTTCGGACAAGGCAAGAATTGGCGAGGTTTTTGCAATTTCGTTCCTGAATTCTTAATTGACGCATGGGCGCGCATGGCTAAACTGCCGGTTCGGTTTTAACCATTTTATTGGAAAAGGATAAAAAATTATGGCAGTCAAAGTAGCAATCAACGGGTTCGGCCGCATTGGGCGCTTGGTGTTCCGGGCGCTGGTCGAACAAGGACTGGTGGGCAAGGACATCGAAGTGGTCGCCGTCGGCGATATTGTTCCGGCGGACAACCTCGCGTATCTGCTCAAATACGATTCCATCCAGGGCCGCTTCAAGGGCAAGGTGGACAGCAAAACTTCCCCGGATGCCGTGGCCAAGGCCACCGCCGCCGGCAAAAAGGCCGAGGAAGCCGATCCAGACATCCTCGTCGTCAATGGCAAAGACATCAAAGTTGTCAGCGCCAAGTCACCCGCGGAACTGCCGTGGAAGGCGATGGGCGTGGAACTGGTCATCGAGTCAACCGGCCTTTTCACCGCCGTCGAGAAATCGCAGGGCCACATCACCGCCGGCGCGAAGAAAGTCATCATTTCCGCCCCGGCCAAGGGCGATTGCCTCACGGTCGTCATGGGCGTGAACGACGGCAAATACGATCCCAAGCAGCATCACGTCATTTCCAACGCCTCCTGCACCACGAACTGCCTCGCGCCGGTTGTCCATGTGCTGCTCAAGGAAGGGTTCGGCATCGAAGAAGGTTTGATGACCACGATTCATTCCTACACCGCCACGCAAAAAACCGTGGACGGCCCCAGCAAGAAAGACTGGAAGGGTGGTCGCAGCGCGGCCATCAATTTGATTCCTTCCACCACCGGCGCGGCCAAGGCCGTCGGCCTCGTGCTGCCCGAAGTGAAGGGCAAGCTCACCGGCATGGCCATCCGCGTGCCGACCCCGACCGTCTCGGTCGTGGACCTGACGGTTCGCACGGTCAAGGAAACCAGCTACAAGGAAATCTGCGCTGCGATGAAGAAGGCCAGCGAGACCTATCTCAAGGGCATTCTGGGCTACACCGCTGACGAAGTGGTCAGCTCGGATTTCATCCATTGCGATCTGTCCTCGATCTTCGACCAGGGCGCGGGCATGGAACTGAACAAGAAGTTCTTCAAGCTCGTGAGCTGGTACGACAACGAATGGGGTTACAGTTGCCGTGTCGGCGACCTCGTCAAGCTGATGATCAACAAGGGAATATAATCCCGGTCGAATAATTCAAAACGGCGATCCGGCAACGGGTCGCCGTTTTTATCCCGAATTCCGAAGTTGGCCTGTAGGTAGCTGCGACGCCCCGTCGCAGAAAGGAGTGGGCGACGCCATCGTCGCCCGTTGGCTCGGCGGCTTTCCTGAAGGTGTGAAACAATGCGACGAGGGCGTCGCTGCCACCCTTTGGTGACGAGGCGTCACCGCTATTTGCGGGCAGCAGCTTCGGAGTTCGGGTGTTTATTTTGGCGGGCTGGTATCGTTCACCGGCGGCTGGGTCCCGGGGATTTCCTTGAT
Organism: uncultured Verrucomicrobiae bacterium; assembly: GCA_963804345.1. GTDB lineage: Bacteria > Verrucomicrobiota > Verrucomicrobiia > Limisphaerales > UBA11358 > UBA11358. Next base: position 76,694 of record CAWDPX010000019.1, read on the forward strand.
CAAAATATCCGCGGAACGAAAAACCACGGGCCAGGCATCCACTTGGGGGGAGATGGTTGCCGGATAATAAAACCGTTTTCGCCGGCTGCCGGGATTTGCGGCTTCAACTGCAAACCTCACGGGCGATTCACTCATCAAGACCAGTTTGTTGTATCCAAGAGATTTCAACCGTTGCAGGTCCGTCTCGTTGTTGAGGAGTTCATACAATCCTTTGCTGGTGGGTCCATCCGGTGAACCTGCCAGCGTCGGCACAAACAACCCCTTCCGATCGGATCTAAACAGGACTTCGCCGGGCCATTCCGGATCACACTTGTAAACAACCAGCCTGTCCTCCGGCCTCGTGTACTGGCGGAGCAGCACGCTCATCTCCTGGGGGAAGCAGTCGTAGTCGATGGCAATCTTCATCGCGATGACTCCATCAATGGCGGAGAAAACCAACGCCAGCCCGACCAAGGCGAGTCTGAGCCATTGCCTGGGTATTGCTTCCGTCCAAAAGTTCTCCCAGCGGGCCAGCGTGGCCCCGCACAGCAGCGCCACGGCCGGGCAGCACATGAGATAATAATGCCAGTGGATCAGCACCAGGTGGGCGAACACCAGCGTGATCAGGAATGTGGCCAGCAGCCAGAGCTTGGCCAGGCGATTCCCGGGTCGAAACCAGGCGGCCAACAGAAGTGCTGTGAATGCCAGGCTGCCCACGGTTGCATGCAAAAACCGCCAGCCGCCCTTGATCCAAACCCCGGGATGCAGGCGCATGGGGAGATCGCCAAAGTACCACCAGACCATGAATGGATTGTGGGAGATTCTCAATTCCGTGTAGGGGTATTCGGCCTGGGCCGCCAGAGAATCACAATAATGTGTCCAGCCCATAAAAACCCCTGCCGCAACGATCCCCGCACCAGTCAACATGACCCAGGGTCGCCATGATCGGACGTTGTTTACCAACAACATGGAAACGCTGCAGAGTCCTGCAACCATGAAAAACGGAAGTTTGGAGATGGCACCCAGGCACGCGAACAACGCCAGGAGCGGCCACCAGCGCATCTGGCCGCTGCGAATCATCCGATCCGCAAAAAAGAGAAACCAGATCGTCAGCACCAGGCAAAAACCATCCGTGGCGGCTTTTCCGGCCAGGACGACCACCAGGGGTTCCGCCAGAAAAAAGGTGAGGGTCCAGCCGGCGGCACGCTCGCCCACGTATTGCCGGGCCAGTTGAAAGAACGGCCAAAGCCCCGTGGCAAAGAAAAGCAACGACACGAGGTTGGCCCAGCCATACCAGGTGGAGCCGGTGATTTTAAAAACCAATCCCGCCGCCGCCTGCCACAACGGCAACTCCTGCGGCGTGGGGGTTGCGGTTGCGTTGAATCCTACAATCACCGGCCGCAGCAGGTTGATCGGGCCGTGCGCATACTCCAGCGCGGTCCCAAGATGAGAAGCCCGGAACAGAGATTTCCCCGCCAGGGCATTTCCCAGATGAAAAGCCACGATCAAAACGAAAAAAATAACGGCCAGGGAAACCGGGCTTGAAGATTTATTTGCGTTGTTTTGCACGCGGGTCAATGGTTGCGAGATACATTATCTTCTGTCAAGACACGAGCCCATCCGTCGCATGGCCGCACATCCCTCACTGCCACACGATCGACTGGCTGGAATTCATAATCGGCGGGGGACGGTAAGCCGCGTGAACAAAATCAAAACTCGATCCGGCAACGGGCCGCCTTTTTAATTTTCCGGATTGGACGGTTTGCTGGCCGGGGGCGGGCTGGCGGTCTTCAGTTTCTTTTCCACTTCCGACAGCCAATAAGCGTGCTCTTCGTTGGGCGCAATTTGATTCAACCGCAGCATGATTTCGCGCGCGGCAGGGTAATCTTCGATTTGCCAGCAGAATTTGAAGCGCAACTGGAGCACTGCGGGACTGTCGCCGGCCAGGGCGGCGGCTTTTTCAAGCGCGGATTGGGCCGGGGCGGGTTGCCCGGCATCCAGGGCCGCCCGGGCCAGGTTCAGCCAGTAATCCAATTTTTGGGGTTGTAGCTTTGCGGCCTTTTCCAGAAACGGCAGGGCTGTTTCCGGCTGGCCGGCCAGGGCCAGACACGTGCCGTAATAGGAAAGAACGACATGGTTTGTCGGGAACAAATGATACGCCTGTTCCAGCGTGCTCAGGGCGGCGCGGCCGTCCGCGATGTTCGCGGATGTCCGGACCGCGTTCGTTTCATTGCCGGAAACGAAACGTTGAACCTGTGGCAAATAAATAATGGCGGCCACCGCATTATCTTCAATGCGCTGGGTGTGGGGGCCTTCCTGACTGCTGCGGACAAACAGCGTGACCGGATCCCGCCAAATCCACGAGCGGTTCCACGCGGTCACCGCCCACAGCAATATCACGACAAAAGCGGTCATCCGGATGATGCTTTGCCGGTGGAAGGCGGAAATGATTGCGGCAGACGCGATCAGCCAGCCAATGAGCGGCAGATAAAGAAACCTTTCGGCCAGGTACTGCAGCATGGGCAGCAGGTTGGAGACGGGCAGCAGAAACAACCCGGTCCATAGCAATCCAAATCCGGCCAGTTCCCATCCGGACTTGCGCGCGGCGATCACCCCGGCCAGGACGAGCGCGATCAGCAACGCCAGCCCGGCCAGAACCTCCGGCGACCAGAGCCGACAGCCGCCCGGCAAATAACTGTAATCAATAAAGAAGGGCGGCACACCCCAGAGCAAACGAAAGTATTTGGGCACCACCGGAAGCATATCAATCAGCGTTTGTCCGTAGCTGCCGGAAATCGGGGCGGTCTGGCTGCTGCGCCCGATGACGAAATGCCGGTTGGCCAGGTAAATTGCGGCAATCATGAGAAACCACGCCGTACGGCTGATGCTTTGCCTCCAGCCGAGATGATGAATCTTGCGAAAGATCACGAGCGCAACGACCACGAACGGCACGGCGGATTCCTTGGAATAGACCGCCAGCGCAAAGAAAAGCAGGCCGCGCCAGTGTGCCGTCCGGTTTCCCGGTGGCAGCAGCAGTTCCCTCAACGCGGCGAGCGTGAAAAACGCGGCGAGAATATCATCGAGCGACTTGGCCCAGCAAACGACCTCCGAGACGACGGGATGCACGGCAAATGCCAGCGCGATAAAAAAAGACCACCATCGCGTATCCGCTTCCGTGAAACCATTGCGCCACCGCGGCAACAGCAGCGTCAATGCGGCAAACAGCATCATGGCCGTGCCACCATGCCCGAGCACGTTGGCCAGATGGTAAATCCATGGTTGCGGCGTTTCCTTGCCGCCCAGGAAATGCAACAGCGCGTAGGACGCGGTGCGAATGGGCCGGAAAACCCGGAAATCATTTGGCCGTGTCGCCTGGGCATCCGGACGATAGAACATTTCCGGGACATGCTTCAGTGAACGGACACTGGTCAGATCCCGAATGAAAAATTCGTCGTCCCAGACAAAGTCAAATGTCACCGTGTGGCCCCAGACCAAAACAGTGGCCATTCCCAGCAACAAAAAAGGCGGCCATTTTTTTGCAAGGAACAGGTTCATGGCCACGCCGGTTTATGCTTTAATGTCCGGTTTCATTCTGCGGCTGGCTTTGAATTATCCCCGCCTTTTCCAGCTTCTCCAGTTTGGGCGCGATCACCACCCGGCAGTAACCGTTGTTGGAATTGTTGTCGTAGTATTCCTGATGGTAACCCTCCGCTTTGTAAAATTTCCCGAACGGCGCGATTTCGGTGACGATGGAATGCTTGAAATTGTTTTGCGCCGCGGCCTTTGATTTTTCCGCCGCCAGTTTTTGCGCTTCGCCGTGATAAAGGATGAGGGAGCGGTATTGCGTGCCTTCATCCGCGCCCTGGCGATTGAGCGTGGTCGGGTCATGCGCCTGCCAGAACACGTCGAGCAGCTTCTCGTAGGAGATTTTGGCCGGGTCAAATTCGATTTGGGTCACCTCGGCATGGCCGGTGGTGCCGGTGCACACCTGTTCGTAGGTCGGGTTGGCGGTGTGGCCGCCGGCAAAGCCGCTGGCGATGGATTTGACGCCGGGCAGCCGCTCGAAGACGGCTTCCATGCACCAGAAGCAGCCGCCGCCAAACGTGGCGGATTCAGTTTTGTTTGTGTTCATGGCATTGGTGGATTGCGCGGGCGCGGATAAATTCAGCGCGGCGAAAATGGCTAAAATGCCAGGTATCGGCGTCATTTTTTAATTGGAAACATCGAATATCGAACATTCAACGCCCAACATCCAATGAAACCGCGCGCGGCAACCATTGGACGTTCGATGTTCGATGTTGGTTGTTGGATGTTTTTCAAATTCAAAAAAAGCAGCCTGACTGCTTTTGCAAACCGGACATTCCATCCGGTGAACGCGCTCATTGGGTTTCGGTGGCAATGGTCTTGATGTCGTTGACGATGTTTGTGGCATTGTCCGGCGACACGCCGCCGTTTTGCAAAAGGGTTTGGACGTCGGCGATGATTTTCTGCTGTTGCGCCGGCGAAAGATGCGAACTGTTGAAAAGGGCATGGACATCCTGCGCCAGTTTTTGATGTTGCGGGCGCAGTTTTTCATTTCCAGCCATGGCGGTCATCAGGTCATCCGCCAGTTTGGCAACGGACGCGGGCGGCGGTTTCGTGCCCGAGGCCGCCGCCGTCAGATGACTCATCAACGACGGCTTTTGCGCGGCGGCCGAATTGGTGTCGGCCCGGTCGCCGAAGGCGTCAAAATCAACCCGAAGGCCGGCGATGTTTTGCCGGGTGGCTTCGAGCACCGGGTCCGGGGACGGATTGTTTTGCGGCGGCGAAGCGGGCGGCGGCTGTGCCGGTGGTGGATTGTCATTGTCCTGCCGCGTGCTGCTGGCATTGGCGGCGACGTTTTTGGCCTGTCGGATGGCCGCCGAATAAGGGTCGGCGAGACCGCCGCTGGTTACGAACAACAAACAAAAAAGCGCAGCGAGGGTTTTCATGGATTTTCGTTAATTGGCAATCAACATCTGTTTCGACGACAAAAGTGGAATGTAATCTTCCAGAATCCGTTCCGTTTCGTCCAGCATGGGGTCAACGGCGGGCGGCTTCGGCGTTGGCTCCGCGGCAATTGCGGTCCCGACCGGCGTTGGGAGCGGCCTTGGCTGAAGGGGTGGGTTTGCCGCGATGCTGTTGGTTTCGCCCAACGGCGGCGGGAGGCCGGGTTCATCGGCTTTTTCGACGGTCAACTCATAAATTTTCACGTCCGGCGCCTTGCGCGCGGCGCGTTCCTGATCGCGTGCCTTCTGGCGGGCATCGGCTTCCTGCCGTTCTTTCAAACGTTCGCGTTCGTTGAGCGAGGCGGTTTTGTCGGCCTGTAATTTTTGGAATTGATCAATGTCCTGCCGGATATAAACGAAATCCTGATTCGTGGCGATGCGCGCACTCGAACTCCGGCGCAATTCGTCGAGATACGGTTGCACCAGATTCAATTTGGAGTAGTTCGCACTTGGAATGGTGTCCCAAGGCAGCGGATTATCGAGTGAGGATTCGCCAAACTGGGTCGAATAATTCAACACGTCCGGCAGCACGAGGTCCGGCATCACGCCTTTCAACTGCGTCGAAGCTCCGCTGACGCGATAAAATTTGCGGATGGTGATTTTGACCGTGCCGGGATCATTGGTCGCGGACGCGGTGGCGGGTCTGGCGAAGAATGGGCGCAGCAGATTCAAATTCTGCACCGTGCCTTTGCCAAAGGTGGAAATGTCGCCAACGATGAGCGCGCGGCCGTAATCCTGCAATGCGGCGGCGGCGATTTCCGCCGCGGACGCGCTGAGACGGTTGACGAGCACGACGAGCGGGCCGTTGTATAGCGCGGATGAATCGGTGTCGCTGTCCACATTCACCGAGCCGTCGGGCGAGCGGGCGAGCACGACGGGGCCGGCTTGGATGAAAAGGCCGGTGAATTTGACGGCTTCTTCGAGCGACCCGCCGGGGTTGCTGCGCAAATCGAGAATGATGCCGGCGGCCTTTTCCGCCTGGAGTTTTTTAATCAGGCGCGCGACATCGGCGGTGGTGCTTTTGGCCGAATGCTCGGTGTTGCCGGGCAAATCAATTGTTGCGTAAAACGACGGCAAATCAATGACGCCCAGCCGCGTCGTGCCGCCGTGGCCGTCCGGCAATTCGATGAGTTGGGCTTTGGCTTCCTGGTCTTCGAGTTTGATTTCATCGCGAATCAAAGTCAAACCGCGGCGGAGGGCGCGGTCTTCCGCCGGGCTGATGGTCAGCCGCACCTCGGTTCCTTTGGGGCCGCGAATGAGCTGGACGACCTTGCCCAGTTCCATGTCCACGACATTCACGGGCGGTTGATTGCCCTGCGCGACCGCGACAATGTAGTCGCCTTCCTTGATTTGTTTGCTTTTTTCCGCCGGACCGCCGTGAACGAGTTGATCAATTTTGCAATAACCATCGTCCTCGCGGAGTTGCGCGCCGATGCCGAAAAGCGAGAGGCTCATGCCGATGGAAAAATCCTGCGCGTGTTCGGTGTTGAGGTAATCGGAATGCGGATCATAGGCGTGCGCCAGGGCGTCGAGATACGCCTGCAAAATGCCCGTGCTGTCCAGATTGGTTGCCATGTGCAAATTCCAGCGGTAATGCCGCGCGAGCGTGGCGGTGATTTCCGCGGCGGCGGATTTGGGCAGGGTCAAAATCACATTGTCATTGGTCGGCGAAATCTCGCGGCTGAGTTTTTCCTGCAAATAATCGTAACGCAATCGCTGCGACCACAGTTGTTTTGCCTCGCCGAGATCTTTGGGATAGGGCGCGTAGCGCCGGTCGAGCAGAATGTGTTCGTCGGTGTTTAATTTGAGCTTGTCCTCCTGCAAAAGTTTGTTCACGCAGTCAGCGTGCTGTTGGATGCGTTCGAGGTAACGCCGGTAAATTTCGTAAGCGGGCGTGAGATCGGCGGTGCCGTTGGTGCCAATGGTGAATGTGTCCAGATTCGTCCGGTACTGTGCGAATCCGGCAATGTCGGATTGCAGAAAATATTCACGCCGCGGATCGAGGATGGCCAGGTAACCGTCGAAAAACTTCTCTGAAATCTCCGGGTTGAGCAGTTGTTGTGAGTAGTGAAATTCCTCCAGCAGCCGCGCCGTGACGTAGGCGATGCGCGCATCGTTTGGCCCCGGCGCCGGGAGAATGTTGGTTGGCGTCAACGGCGCCGGGGTAATGCTGGTTTGGGTTGCCGGCGGCGGGGGCGGTGGAACAGTATTGGCGATGGCGCAGCCGATGATGACCGACCCGGCCAGCACGGCGGCCGCGATGGGGGCGAAGATTTTTATTTTAAAGTGACTCATTGCAATTGGCACAGCTTCGACCAAGTCTAAGCGGATTCGTTCAGCAAGGGAATCATTTTGAGCGCGCCGGGACACTGCGACGAGACGCCGCATTCAGGCGGCAGCGGGTCCGTGTGATGGAATGGCCGGCGGAGCCATCCGGCGTTACTCCCGAAACAATGCGACTTTGTTTGTCGCAGTATCCAGGTGCGCCCGGCGGGAGCATAAAACAGAATTGCAATTTTAATCCAAATCCCGATAATAGGCGCACAAAAATCAAAACTATGAAAACCATTGCATTAGCCATGACCATTTCGCTGGGTGTCGCCTGTCTTGCAGGTTGCGCCTCCCATTCAAAACCGGGCGCCACCCCCGCCAAATCGGGCGCCGCTGCCAGCCAGGCTCCCGCCATCCAGACGCCCGTCGGCACGAATGTGTTCAGTGACGAAAAGGCGCGCGTCAGTTACGCCATTGGCATGACGTTTGGCCATAATTTCCAGACGCAGGGTATTGAGGTGAATGGCGACATGCTGGTTCGCGGTTTGAACGACATGCAATCCGGCGGGACAACGCTGTTGACGCAGCAGGAAATGCGCGACACGCTTGCCGCATTTCAAAAAACCATTGCCACCAAGCAGCAAAGAATCCGCGATGAGGCGGCTGTAAAAAACAAAGCGGAGGGCGACAGCTTTCTGGCCACAAACAAGAACAACCCGGGTGTCATCACCCTGCCGGACGGCCTGCAATACAAAGTCATCACCAATGGCACCGGGACGATTCCAACGCCCAACGACATCGTAACGGTGAATTATCGCGGCATGTTGATTGATGGCACGGAATTCGACAATTCCATCAACCGCGGCAAACCGGCACAGATTTCCCTCGGCGGCGTGATTCCCGGCTGGACTGAAGCGATCACGCATATGAATGTCGGCTCCAAATGGGAGATTTTTGTACCGTCGGCACTCGCCTACGGCCAGTCTGGCAGGCCGCCGCGCATCATGCCGAACAGCGCGCTGATTTTTGAAATTGAACTGCTTGCCACCGAACCTCAGCCACCGCCGGCAACGGTGGGTTCAACCAACGCCCCGCTCACCAGCGACATCATCAAGGTGCCTTCGATGGATGAGATGAAAAAAGGCGCGAAGATCGAGGTCATCAAACCCGAAGACGCGGCAAAGCTCCAGCAGTCGCAAACCAACCAGCCGGCAAAATAGGCGCGGGTGGCTTGAACATTCAGTCCGGGGCGGTGTCAATAGTTTCACCAAACTATGAGACATTTTTCCAGGTTATTGATTGGATTCTTTTCAGGCATCGCGGGCGCGCTGGTTGTGGCCGGCCTGTTGCTCCTCACTTCCCGGGCCGGGGAAACCGAACCGGCGATCAAGGTTGAAACCACGCCCATCAATCGCGATGCCAAGCTCGGCGCCAGCTTCGCCCCCGTCGTCAAAAGGGCCGCACCCAGCGTCGTCAACATTTACACCACCCGCGTCGTCCACATGCGCTTGTTTCGGAGTCCGTTATTTAACGACCCGTTCTTCCGGCAATTTTTTGGCGATCAGTTTGGGCCTTATGGCAGCCGCGAAGTCACTCGCAAGAATAAAGCTCTCGGCTCCGGTGTCATCGTCTCGCCAGATGGTTACATTTTGACGGCCAATCATGTCGTGGATGGTGCGGACGAAGTCAAGGTCAAGGTCGGTGACAAAAAAGAATACACCGCAAAGGTTGTGGGCATGGACCCGCCGACCGACGTGGCCGTTTTAAAAATTGACGCGAAGGATTTGCCCGCCATCGCGCTCGCCGACAGCGCGCAACTGGAAATTGGCGACGTTGTCCTGGCCATCGGCAATCCGTTTGGCCTCAGCCAGACAGTGACCATGGGCATCGTCAGCGCCCTGAGTCGCAATGGCCTCGCCGGCTTCAACCAATATCAGGATTTTATCCAGACCGACGCGGCCATCAACCCCGGCAATTCCGGCGGCGCGTTGGTGGATGCCGAAGGCCGCCTGGTCGGCATCAACACCGCCATTGTTCCGAACAGCAATGGCGGCAATCAGGGCATTGGTTTTGCCGTGCCGATCAACCTGGCGCGGCATGTCATGGAACGCCTCATCAGCAGCGGCAAAGTCATCCGCGCCTGTTTGGATGGGGTCTTGATACAGGACATCACTTCCGATCTGGCCGAGGGATTCAATGTCCCCGGTCAAAACGGAGTGCTGATTGGCGATGTGGAACCCAATTCTCCTGCGGAAAAGGCCGGCATCAAATCCGGCGATGTCATCGTTGCTCTCGATGGCAATGGCATTTCAGATGCGCACAGTTTTGATTTGATGATTTCCGAATATTCGCCGGGGAGCCAGGCCGTGCTGAAACTGCTCCGCAACGGTGAGGCGAAAACCGTCACGGTCACACTCAGCGAATTGCCCAATGATGCGGCGCGGGACGAAATCGGCCCCAATGGCAATTCCGCGCCTGATAAATCAAGAACGGACGCGCTTACCGGCGTCGCCGTTGCGAATCTGGAGCAATCGGTTCGCCAACAACTGGACGTTCCGAACAACGTTCAAGGCGCGCTGGTATATGAATTGGACCGGAACTCGAATTCAGCCGAAGCCGGTTTGCAGATCGGCGACTTGATTGTGGAGATCAACCGTCAACCGGTCAGAAATGCCGAGGATGCGAAACGCCTGGGCCGGCAAGCCAAAGGCAGCCAGATTCTTCTCAAAATCTGGCGGCGTGAGGGCAGCTTCGCCGGCACTCGCTTCCTCAGTGTGGACAACACGAGAATCGGGAAGTAATCCGGAATTTGACCCAATCTGAAACTCGCATTCCGAATACCGAAAGAAACCCGAACCTCAAAACCCGAAAATAGGACAACCGCCGCCGTTGGCGTCATTTCAGATTCGAAACGGCTTGCCACCGATATTTTGACAAACCCGCGGTCTGGGCACATTCTCTCGTGAAGTTGTCCTATGCCTGTTCAATACAAAGATTATTACGAAACCCTCGGCGCGCCGCGCACGGCGAGCGACGATGAACTGAAAAAATCCTTCCGCAAACTCGCGCGGCAATATCATCCCGACGTTGCCAAGGACAAAAAGAAGGCGGAGGAAAAATTCAAGGAAATCAACGAGGCTTACGAGGTGTTGAGCGACACGGCCAAGCGCAAAAAATACGATGAACTGGGCGCAAATTGGAAGTCCGGCGCGGATTTTCGTCCGCCGTCCGGCTGGGAACATTTTCCCGGCGGCCAGACTTTTCGCGGGCGCGGCGCCGGGGGCGATGCATTTGAGACCCATTTTGGCGGCACGGGCTTCAGTGACTTCTTCGAGGAATTGTTTGGGGCGCGAATGCGCGGCGGCGGCGGCTTTGGCCGTTCCGCGGGGTTTGAGGATGAAGAACCCGCCGAGCGCGGACGTGACATTGAAGGCGACATTCTTGTCACGCTAGAGGAAGCCATGCGCGGCTCGGTGCGCACAGTCAATGTGCGTCACACGGTCGGGCGCTCGATCAAAACGGAAACGCACCAGGTCAAGATTCCGCCCGGCGTGACCGAAGGACAGAAATTGCGGCTCGCCGGGCGCGGTGAAACCGGCGCGGGCGGCGGCGCGGCAGGCGATTTGTATCTGCGCGTGCGGCTGGCGAAACATCCCGACTTCGAAGTCGAGGACCACAATTTGATTTACGAAGCCGAGCTGGCGCCGTGGGAAGCCGTGCTGGGCGCGAACCTTTCCGTCCCGGCGTTGGATGGACGGGTGAACATCAAAATTCCGCCCGGCACGCAAAACGGGCAAAAGCTTCGCGTGCGCGCGCGCGGCCTGCCGACCCGTGACGGCGCGCGGGGCGACCTGATGGTCATCACCCGCATCGCCGTGCCGGCCAAAGTCACGGACGCCGAGAAAAAATTGTGGGAACAGCTCAGCCGCGAGTCAAAGTTCAATCCCAGAATCTGATTTGGGAGGAACGGCGTGTCGCCGTCCCAAATTAATTAAAGGGACGCCGACACGGCGTCACTCCCATAATAAATTATGCCTGCGAACGGGAAAATCGTCTTGATCACCGGCGTCTCGCGCGGACTCGGGCGCGCGATGGCGGAGGAATTCATCCGGCTCAGCCACGCCGTGCTGGGCTGCGGACGTTCAGCGGACGATATCGCACGGTTGCAAAAACAATTCGGGCCGACGCATGATTTTGCGGTGGTGGACGTGGCCGGCGACGGACAGGTCGCCGCGTGGGCGAAACGCATTTTGAAATCCCACGGCGCGCCGGATTTGCTGTTGAACAACGCCGGCCTCATCAACCGCAACGCGCCGCTTTGGGAAATCAGCGCGCGAGAATTTTCCGGCGTGGTTGACGTGAACCTCAAGGGCACGGCGAATGTCATCCGCCATTTTGTTCCGGCGATGGTCAAACGCAAAAGCGGCGTCATCGTGAATTTCAGTTCCGGCTGGGGACGCTCAACGGCTGCGGAAGTTGCGCCGTATTGCGCGACCAAGTGGGCGATTGAAGGTCTCACGCAGGCGCTCGCGCAGGAACTGCCGCCGGGCATGGCCGCCGTGCCGCTGAATCCCGGCATCATCAACACTCAAATGTTGCAAAGTTGTTTTGGCGGTTCGGCCTTGGGATATCCAACGGCGGAAGAGTGGGCAAAAATCGCCGTGCCGTTTCTCTTGAAGCTCGGAGCATCGGACAATGGCCGGCCGCTGACCGTCCCGGTTCGCGGTGCGAACGATTAACGGCGAAAAACGCCGTAGCCGCCGACGGGCGCATCTTAATTTTGGGACGACGGAAAATTCCGTGTCCCGCAGGGACTTTTTGAAAATAGCCCGGCGTTTTAACGCCGGGGTCTGATGGTATTGTTGACGAGTCCCGCAGGGACGACTGAAAATGGCGCTTGCCACGGCACAGCCTTGGCGAAGGCGGGTTTCATTTCAACCGTCCCTGCGGGACTCGACATTTTTCCACCCTTTCCCGGCATTGAAATGCCGGGCTATTTTCAATTGTTCCTTCGGAACAGAACACCGGCTCAACAATTGAAATGCGCCTACGATCCCGGTTCTCGGCGCAAACTTCTTCTGATGAGCGCGGATTTATGCTACGGTCCGTTCGTCAAGCCAACCGCCTTGCCGGCGGAGTATAATTTTATCAATTGTTCGTTTATCGCGGCCACTTCTGGCTGGTGCAGCGACAAGGCGATGTTGCGCGCCAGGCTGGCCGTTTCAACGGCTTTGGCAAACTGGCCGTCTTCGGCGTAGGCGGCGGCGAGGGTTCCCATGAAAACCGGTTGTTGCCGGCCGGTCAACTCGACCGCCTTGCCGGCCAGATCCACCGCTTCCCGGCCATTGCGCAATTCCGGCCGGGGATTTGCCGCCAGGCTCCAGGCCAGATTGTTCAATGCCACAGGGTCGTTGGGATGGAGGCGGACGGCTTCGCGATATTCTTGAAGAGCCTCGGCAAGCTTTCCAGCCTTGTCCAGTTGGACGGCAATTTCCATTCTCGTTTGCAGGTCGGGATCGGGATTTCCGGGCGAATTGGTTTCGGAACCGTTCAGGAAACTTGTCGCCGCTGCGCCTGGCAACGGATTCTCCGGCGAAGCGGATTCGTTTTCCGGCAGGACAAATACTCCCAAAGCCACGATCAAAATCGCACCAACGGCCAGCCAGTAACCGTGTTTCAACGCCGGAAGTCTCCGGTCGGCAGTGTTAGGCTGATAGGGATCGGCAAAAAACAGGGTCATCATCGTGGCGAACCACGCTGCCAATATTGGTAAAATGTATCGCTCACCGGCTTTAGTTAGATCGATTGCTTCGCTGAGTCCATTAACGGTGATAAAGCTCGTAAAAACCACACTGAGCGCAGCCGTGGCGGCGATAAACATTGCCAGCATCCAAATCACAACCTGCCGCCGGGTGGGAACGGCAAACCAGAGCACAACTGTCAGTAACAAGCAGAGCCACGGCAGACCGAGAGTCGAGTGGTTATACAAAGACGAAAGGCCGTCCCATCGGCCAATCCAGTGAAGGCTTCCGCCCGCCCCGCTCCAGTGTGCGAAGTCGGGGTTCACAAATATTCGAGCGGTATAAATCATAAAAATGATTGGCCAGTGTGAAAGCGTAATGCCGGGATTGTGCAAGGCATAACCGGCCCAACCCGACTGCTGGTGCAGAGCTGGTATTTGAAGACGCAAGCAAACGAACGGCAAAGCCGACAGAAAACAAAACGCCAGCACCCGCCAGAAGCTAGGAGACGGTTTCAACGAGGGTCGCGCCGAAGGCAGAAGTAAAATCCAGCCCCCCACCAACGCCAGAAAGATAAACCCCTCGTAATGCGTCATGGCTCCGCCAAACAAAAATGTCAGCCCCAAGCCGAGCCGGGCGCGATCTTTTCCCATCAGCCAGAAAGCACATTGCACGAAGCCCAGAACGGTGAAAAAAATCATCGGCAGGGTGCTGCCTTCCCACTGGACGTAAACTTGGGTGGCTGGCAATAACAATAAGCCAAAGAGAACGAATAATGAGATATTCCGCCAATTATTCCCAGCACGGTTCAAAGAGACCAGGGCGGCTAAAAGGAAAAAAAGCATCCAGGTTGGCCAGAACTTGGTGACAAACTCGTCCACGTGCCCGATCGAGTCATACGTGGCTGAATGCAACGAAGGCACGAGTGTAGGATAGTCGAGATGAGCAAACGCCAGACGCGGAGTGGAAAACCATTTCACAATCTCGCTTCCGGTGTAGAGGTGTATAATATTCGCCTTGAGCATCCACCTCATCGCGTCACCGTCAACCAGCCCCTGTAGTCCGGCCAGACGGAATAGAATCAGGAACACCAGCAATCCGGCCACTCCAATGGCAATGGCAGCGGGACTGTGAATCGGCTTCCGGTAACCGCCAGCAATTCCTGTTAAAAGAGCTTTGCGGTCGCGCCAGACTTCCGCAATTGCCCCAACGGCAATTACCATAAGAATCACCCCCCCCCCCCATGAAAACCGCAAAACTTGACCCCCAGTGTGAGCGCGGCCACAGCCATCATTCCGAAGCCCAAACCGCAGGCCAGTTGTTCAAGCAGCGGCATCCGTTCACTCAAAGTGGGGAATAAAAAACGGAACAGCCACATCCCCGCCAACGCCGTCAACAACGGAAGTAGAAAAGCAATGATCAGATCGAAATAGGAGTCAAACCATTCCGGGTTGACTGGATCTCTGATGGCTAGTTTGCGAAGCCCTTTGGCAACCGACCATTCAGACATGGTATCCACTCTTACATCGTATCCGCTGGAAAGAATTTCCTGATCGGACTCGGATGTCTGGCCGAGAAAACCATCCTTGGTTTCTTGGGTTATATGATCCAGGCTCGTCTCAACCTCGCGGGGAAAGAGGTAATACGTCATCCAAAAATAATAGCCAATCTTGTTGTAATTGGTGGGTCCGGTCATATCCGACATGAAAACCCGCGCATCTTTTGGCAAAACCAAATCGAGGTGTCGTCCTCTTCCGTTAGCTGCATTGAACAGACCGTCTCTTTTTGAAATATCAGAAATCACCGACAATTGTTGCCCTCGGAGAAGGGACAGCGATATGGACGGATACGGGTCCGACAAATCATTGTAATGCCGAATCTGCCAGGTGATTACGAAGCTGGCGAAAGCTACCAGAGATGCCGCGATGACGGTTGCCCAACGACTATTCATGGAATTCAGACCGCATTCTGATTAAAAGGGTTTTGCGCAACCTATACACTGTAACGAGCGCGTTCCATTTCAGTCAAGCTTGGAGCGGCAGGCCGCTGGCCATTTGGGCGCAACTTGGCACAACCGCCAATCAGGGTAGGGCAAACCTGCCGGTTTGCTCCAATTTTACCGCCAGCCAGCGATGCCATGCTGGCGGAACGATGGGAACACACACGCTGGAACATCGCTCCGCCCGTTCTGATGGGAGTTTGGGCGGCGCGGCAGCGCCGCCCTACCACGGCGTGGTGCCAAGCAACCCACTGACCGGTTCGCGGTGCCAATGATTGGATTTGAAAAGGTCGCCTCCGAGGCGACCGGCTGCTTGACTGCGACTGTGACCGCCCTTAGCTTGAATTCATGGCGAGCGCGCCGCAAAAGAAAAAACGCAAAGCTATAATGCTCGGCGTCGGCCTTGATTCCGACGGGCACAAGCGGTTGACGACCGGGCCGAATTTCGCGCTCGTCGGCGGCACGGAGGAAACGCACGAGGTGATGACCGAAAAGGCCGTCAAAATCAACGAAAAGCTCAAAGAGCGCGGCAAACGACTCGAAACCGTCAGCCGCGATGAATTCGACGACATTGCCCACGAAGTCGGTCTCAAGCCGGTCAAGCCGGCCAAGCCGCGTTCGAACTAAAATGGTAGGGCGGTGCTGCCGCACCGCCGTGTGCCGCCGCAGCGGCGCACCCACCAATTAAACAAATTGTTCGAGGGCCGCCTGCGTTTTTTCCGGGGTCTCGTGCAAAATCGTCCGCCAGCCGCGCGCCGCGCCCGCCGCCACGTTTTCCGGCCGGTCGTCCAGATAAACAATGTCCGCACCGCGCCGTCCGGCCAGTTTTTCCAACACCTCGTAAATCTTCGCCTCGGGCTTCATGGCGCCGACTTCGTAGGAATAAATGTAGCCGTCGAAATTACGGAAGAACGGGAAATTCCGCCGGATGTGCTCAACCGCAAGGTCGTTCGTGTTCGAGAAAATATAGGTGGGAATGCCGCGCCGCCGCAGCCCGGCGTGAATTTCAATCATCGGCGGAATCGCCGTGAAAATGTCCGCGAAAAATTCGCCGAATTCCTCCATCGTTCCGCGAAAACCGGTGGCCTTGCGCGCCTGCTCATAAAATTGCTCCCGTGTCAACCGGCCGCACTCGTAATCAATGATGGCGTGGGATTGTCCCAGGAAGGTTTTGATTCCGTCCGGCGGCAGTTTGCTGCGCGCGGCTATCCGGGAAACGGCAATGTGGTAGTCGAAATCCACCAAAACCTTGCCGAGATCAAAAGCGACAATGGTGTTCACAACATTTCCCTGCGTCCTTCCAAGGCGCGGCTCAACGTGAGTTCGTCGGCAAACTCCAGTCCGCTCCCGGCGGGCAAACCGTAGGCGATGCGGGAGATTTTAAGCCCTTTGCGCGCGAGCCTTTTGGCCAGGTAATGGCTCGTTGCGTCGCCTTCCACATCGGTGCCCAACGCAATGATCAACTCCTTGATGGGTTCCTGTGTCAGGCGCTTTTCCAGCGCGCTGATGCCCAGGTCCTCCGGTTCAACCCCGTCGAGCGGCGAAATTTTCCCGCCGAGCACGTGAAATTTGCCGCGATACGTGCCGGATTTCTCAATGCTCAGAATGTCCACCGCGTGCTCGACCACGCACACCAATGAGGAATCACGGCGGTGATCATCGCAAATGGAGCAGGGGGACTTCTCGGTCAACGCGCCACAGGTCGCGCAAAAACGGATTTTCTCCCGGGCCTGGAGCATCGTGTCGGACAGTTGTTTCACCACCACTGAATCGGCCTGGACGATGTGCAGCGCGATGCGTTCGGCGGAACGCGGCCCGATGCCGGGCAGCTTGTTCAGCGCGGAAATCAGCGCGGTGATGGAATCGGGTAAGGCGGACATGGAATGACGAATGACTAAGCCCTAATGACGAAGGAATTACTAAACCATAATGACGAATCCTGCATCGTGGCCTTGGGGATTTTGAATTTGGGCCTTCGGTATTCTTTAGTCATTAGGATTTAGTCATTCGTCATTTCCGGCCATTTTATCCAAATCCCGGCAAGTTGAGACCGGCGGTAACCTTGCCCATTTCGGCGTTGGAAATTTCCTTGGCCTGGCCGAGCGCCTGGTTCGCGGCGGTCACAATCATGTCTTCGAGCAACTGCGCGTCAGACGGATTGAGCGCCTGCGGGTCAATTTTCACCGAAGCAATGGTGCCATCGCACCTGGCGGTCACCTTGACCGCGCCGCCGCCGCTGGTGGCCTCGACGGTGCGCGCCGCGAGCTGCGCCTGCACCTGTTCCATTTGCTGTTGCATTCGCGCAGCCTGTTTCATCAATTTTCCAATGCTCGACATAAATTTAGGTCTGGGGGTCTTGGTTCCTGGGTCTGGAAAAAATAAGGTTAGGCGCGGACTTCCACAATCTGGCCTTTGAAAATTTCCAGGGCCTTTTGAATCAGCGGGTCGTTTTTGAAATCGTTCTTGTTGAAGGGGACGGACGCCGGTTTGGATTTTGCGGCTGGTACGGCAGCCGCAACCGGTTTGGCTTGTTGGAGTTCACGCTTTAGCGTGTCAGCCGAATGAGCTGAAGCCTGAACGTCAACGCCCTTGTCTTGCTTCACGGCTATCGCGGACGCTTCGGTTTTGACGAATTTAATTTGCGTGTTGGCATGGCCAAGCTCCGCGAGTTTGGTTTGGAGCAGCGTGTGGTTGCGCGCGTTGTCCACGAGACCAAGGTGATCTTCAAATTCAGGGTCGAAACCAATGGTAAGAATGTTTTTCTCAAACGAAACCGGCTGGGCATCCACGAGATAGCTGCGGGTGAACGGACTGACGCGGCCAACCGCTTCAACCAGCCCGGTCCACAATCCGGCCAGGTCGCTGTAGCCGCCGACGTCAGTCGGCGCATTTATTGCAGACGCCTGAGTATTTGACGGAGCAGGAACTGGAGAGGATATATTGCGCGAACTCACGTTCGCGGCTACAGGAGCAGTCGGTGGCGGCCCGCCGGCGCCACTTTGGCCGCCACGCAATTGGTTGAGCTGTTTCAAAACCGAATCGAGGCTGATGGCGTTGCGGGCTTCGATGGCTTTGAGCATGGCGACTTCGAGCAGAATTTTCCTGGACGCGGTGTCGCGCAGCCGAAGCTCGGAATCGGTCAGGACTTCGAGAATTCGGGTGAGCGATTCGGTGTTGGCCAGCCCGGACTGCTCTTTCAGCGCCGCGATTTCGGCTTCGGAAACCTCCAGCAAATTCAAGTCGCCGCGCGAAACCTGGAAAATGAGCAGGTTGCGGAAATGATTCAGCAAATCGGTGACCAATCTTCCGAGGTCCTTGCCGTTTTGCGCCAGTTCATTCAACCGGGTCAACGCGGTTTGAACTTCACCGGCGAGAACGGCCTGGCTCAAACCGAGAATCTGGCTCTGGGCGGCCAGGCCGAACATGGAGAGCACGTCGGCTTCCTCGATTTTATCGCCGCAAAAGCTGATGAGCTGGTCGAGGGTGGATTCGGCGTCGCGCATGGCGCCGTCCGCGCCGCGCGCGATGGCGTGGAGCGCCGCCTCGTCAATCTTCACCTGTTCCAGTTTCGCGATGTGCGCGAGGTGTTTGGTGATGAGCGCGGAGGGAATCCGGCGCAGATCAAATCGCTGGCAGCGCGAAAGAATGGTCGGCAGGACCTTCTCCGGGTCGGTCGTGGCGAACATGAATTTCACGTGCGCCGGCGGTTCTTCGAGCGTCTTGAGCAGCGCGTTGAACGCCGCCGTCGAAAGCATGTGGACTTCGTCAATGATGTAAATTTTGTACGGCGAATTGGCGGGCGCGTATTTGCAGGTCTCGCGCAGTTCGCGGACCTGCTCGACGCCGTTGTTGCTCGCGCCGTCAATTTCCAGAACATCCAGCGAACGGCCCTCGGCAATTTCAATGCAGCGCGAATCCTGGTCGTCAAAATTGGTTTTCGGGCCGCCGGTGCAATTCAGGCATTTGGCGAAAATGCGGGCGATGGTCGTCTTGCCCGTGCCCCGCGGGCCGCAAAAGAGGTAGGCGTGCGCGATGCGCTTTTGCCCGATGGCGTTGGCGAGCGTCTGCGTGACGTGTTCCTGGCCCACGACATCGGCAAACCGTTGCGGGCGGTATTTTCTGGCGATTACTTGATAGGCCATGTTCGATTTTCGTTTTACGATTTACGGGTCGTCTTGCAATTGCGCCGGCAATCGTAAATCCGAAATCGCAAATCGTAAATTCAGAATGCCAGGGTGACCACGGCAGATACGGAGCAAACTACCGTTGCTGCCTTCCGGCCCTGGCGGGGTTCGTAAGTCCACATTCCATGGGCCCTGGCACGAAAAACTTGCCGCAATGTTCATGGCTTGTCGAGACAAAGCGACGCCGGAGCGCGTAACGAAAAGCCGGTTGTTGGTGTGGTGCATCTTAACATACGTCCCGAACGGAAACAACTCCCTCTCCCCGCCCAAACGGGGCGAGGGTTGGGGCGAGGGGTTCAAGACTGTAAACATTGGCTCTCACCCCGGCCTTCTCCTCCTTGAGGGAGGCGAGGGAGAAAAAATCTGGCGTGTGTTCTTCACTGACACCGGCCGCTGCAACTTTTATCCGTGAGGCAACACATAATACCAGGCTTGGGACGGGTTCCCCAAGTGTAAAAAAACACCGATTGGGTGAAGATTTTGTTTCGCACCGCGACCCGGTTTGGGTTAAACTCGAAGCGAATCATCAGAAAGTGACTGCCGCATGGCGTGGATCGAACATTTGCAGTCTGCAAACTGGTTTCAAGCGACCGGCTGCGTGCTCGGGGCTTATCTCCTCGGTTGTTTCACCATCGGTTATTATCTCGTCCGCGCCCGCACCGGCAAAGACATCCGTGAAATCGGCAGCGGCAGCACCGGCGCGCGCAACGTGGGCCGGGTGCTGGGCAAACCCGGTTTTGGGCTGACTGCATTTGGCGATTTGGGCAAGGGCGCGCTGACCGTCTGGAGCGTGCGGGAGTGGACCAGCGACAATCACCTTGCCGCGCTGGCCATGCTGGCCGTGGTCGCCGGGCATCTTTGGCCGGCGCAACTGCGCTTTCACGGCGGCAAGGGTGTGGCCACATCATTTGGGGCGTTGCTGATGTTTGACTATCGGGTCGCCTTGACGACTCTCGTTTTGTTTCTTGGGGGTTTTGCCGTCACGCGAAAAAGCCTTTTCCCGGCCATGTTTATGTTCGCCTGCCTGCCGCTGGTGGACTGGTGGTTCGACCGCGACGCCCTGACGGCGACACTCATGACCGTTCTGGCGGCAATAATTTTGTTTGCGCACCGGCGGAATTTAGCGGAAGAAATAGCAGCGTTGCTGGCGCGGCGCGGAATCGCATCCAAACCCGAACACACAAAATTATGAACCCACAGGAACCGCTGGTATTCAAGGTTGCGACGGAAGACTGGGAATTCGAGCAGATTCACCGGCTCAATTACAAGACCTTCGTCGAGGAAATCCCGCAACACCAGGCGTCGCCCACCCAGCGGCTCGTGGACAAATTCCACGCCGAGAACACCTATTTGATTTGTCTCAGCAACCAGAAACTTGCCGGGATGCTCGCCGTGCGCGGCAACCGGCCGTTCTCGCTCGATCAAAAACTGCCGGACCTCGATTCCCATTTGCCGCGGGGGCGGACCATCTGTGAAATCCGGCTGCTGGCCATCGAGAAGAAATTCCGCGGCGCGCGCGGCGGGCAGGTGTTGCAGGGCATTCTCGCCCTGCTCTGGCAGCACGGCGTCGAAAAAGGCTACGACCTCGCCATCATTTCCGGCACCACCCGGCAGCAAAGATTGTATCAGCACCTCGGCTTCGTGCCCTTCGGCCCGCTCGTCGGCAGCGGCGAAGCTCAGTTTCAGCCGATGTATGTGACGTTGGAAACATTTGAGGTCACGGCGCGCGAATTTCTGCGCTCGTCGCCCGCGCGTTCGTTTCATCCCAGCGCGGTGAATTTTCTGCCCGGCCCGGTGACGGTGCGGCGCGAAGTGCGGCGCGCCTTCGAGCAGGCGCCGGAATCGCACCGCGGCGAGGATTTTAAAAAGGATTTTCAAGCCACGAAACAAATCCTCGGCGAGCTCGTCCGCGCCGGGAGGGTTGAACTGGTCATGGGCTCGGGCACTTTGGCCAACGACGTGGTTGCCGGACAACTGTCGCTGCTCGGCCGCCCCGGTCTGATTTTAAACAACGGTGAATTTGGCAGCCGTCTGGTGGATCAGGCCCGGCGGTTCAATTTGAAGTTTGAGGTGTTGGAATTTCCGTGGGGTCAACCGCTGGATTTGGCCGCGGTCGGCGAAAAATTGTTCGTCCGGCCCGCGCCCGCCTGGGTTTGGTGCGCACATTGCGAAACCTCAACCGGCGTGCTCAACGACCTCGCCGGCCTCAAGGCCCTGTGCGCCGATGCGGCGGCAAAACTGTGCCTGGATTGCATCAGCACCATCGGCACCATGCCGGTGGATTTGAGCCAGGTCTATCTGGCGTCGGGTTCCAGCGGCAAGGGATTGCGCGCGTACCCGGGGCTGGCGATGGTATTTTACCACCATGCAGTTGCGCCCGCGCCGGACCGGCTGCCGCGTTATCTCGATTTGGGCCTTTGCGCGCAGGAACAGGGAATCCCGTTCACCTTCTCGTCCAATCTGCTGCACGCGTTGCATGCCGCCGTCCGCCGGTTGAACCTGGAAAGACGATTTGAAGAAATTGCCGGAATGTCCGCCGGACTGCGTTTGCACCTGGCGGAAACGGGCTTCGATCTGGTGGGCAAAGACACGCAGACGTCACCGGCCGTGATCACCATCGCCCTCCCGCCGGAATTGAATTCGGTCAGGATCGGCGAAGCCATGCAGGAAGCCGGCTATCTGTTGAGTTACAACAGCGGCTATCTGCGCCGGAAAAACTGGATTCAGATCTGCCTGATGGGCGAGTGCTCGCGCGAGAAAGTCGTCCCGGTCGCCAACGCGCTAAACCGCGTCTGCTTCCACCGCGCGGCTTCACCCGCCGTTACCGTTTAACTGCCCGTTGAAAAATAGCCGCCGACGTTAGTCGGCGCTGATCCGCCTTCGATTTACACAGAATATTTGCGCCGACTTACGTCGGCGGCTACGGAAGAAGGTTTTTTACGGGCTATTAAGCCGGAAAAACAAATTCCCCAGCGGCGGACTGATGGTAACGCTCAGAGTCGCGCCATTGGTGCTCACCGGCAACCCAACGGGCGTCCAGTTTGCCGTGGTCAAGTTGGGGTTCTGCTGCAAAACATAATTCGTCGCCGAAGCCGGCCAGGAAACGGTCACGGTTGGGGGTTGAGAGTTGAGGGCGATCGTGAGCAGCGGCGCGCCGGGCGTTTGCACGACGGTGATGATGCTCCAAAATCCGCCGGTCAGCGAATAACTTCCGCCGGTCATCGGCCCGCCGGCGTCGGGCTGGCCGATGGTCCCGCTGACCTGATACGTGCCGCCCGTGCTCGTGCCACCGCCCCCGGCGACCTTGAACCAGTTGATGGAATATTGCTGCGCGTGGAGCGCGAAGGCAGCCATAAAGAACAAAGCAATCAATACCGGTAGGGCAAAGCTGCCGCTTTGCCCAAATGGAACGGAGCGCGAGTGTCCCAACCGCAGCGGCCCGGATTGCCGAATGAGCGCACGAAATTCCACCGGCTTTTGGCTTGTCGAACGTGTTGCGGCTGGGACAGCCGCGCTCCGCTTGCCGCCGTACTCCACAACGCTTCGCGTTTGCCATCCGCCATCTTTAATCTTCAATTCTCGATTTTTCATTATCGTTCAGCCTGTTATTATGCGCCGCTTTTCATCGGCCAGCCCGCCGCCAGCATACCCTTGTAACCGCCAATAAGCGAGTGGACGTTGCGATAGCCCATCTTCTGCGCCGCATCGCACGTGAGCGCCGACCGGAATCCGCCGCCGCAATACATGATGATTTCCGTCTTCGGGTCGGGAAACAGCTTCTCCAAATCGCGTTCCAGGATACCCTTGCCGAGATGCGTAGCCTCGGCGGCGTGGCCAACCTGCCATTCGTTGGCTTCCCGCACATCCAGCAGAATGACCTTGGGATTGGCCGCCAGAAGCGCGCGCGCCTCGGCGACACTGATCTCGTTGACGCGTTTTTTTGCGTCGTTGACCAGATTTAGAAAACCGGGTGCATGAACCATCCTACCAACTTAGGCCACGCGCTCGACTGGTCAAACATATTTCACGTTGAGGCAAATGGTTGGGTTTGGTTTTGTGGATGACGTCCGGCAAATTCCGTCGTGCGAATTTTCAATATGACGGCGGACGATTCACCCTCTCCTTGGAGGAGAGGGCCGGGAGGTCGGTCGTATAATCTAACTTTTCCCGCAAAATTGTGTTTGTGTTTTACGCCCGCCCTCAACCTGACCTTCTCCCCCAGGAGAAGGAACAGCGTTCGCACGTTTCTAATTTTTCAGCTGATCACTTGGTAAATCCCGGCGCGCGAATTATCAATGGATGGCGGACGGTTCTCCTGCTTCGTGGCGGCGCGTCTTAAGCACCGCTTTCCGGCGGGGCTGACCATCCGGCAAATCCAGTTGTGGAAACGCCGGTGGCCGTCGTTTTGTTTGTCTCGCCCCACCTTTTTAGCAAATTTCATTGGCAAGCCGGTCGCGCATTGGCTTACTCGCCGGGTGTCGCAGCCAAAAAATAACGCCGTCACCGCCGCCAGCCTCCTGTTCGTGATTTTTTTGTGGGGCGGTAACAACGCGGGAACCAAGTGGCTGGTCGCCGCGTGGCCGCCCATCTGGACCGGCGGCATCCGCTTTCTCCTGGCCGGGTGGCTGCTGCTGGCGGTGCTGCGCTTCACTTCGTGGCTCGGTGAATATCGCCCGTTGTCCTCCGGACTGCGCCGGCAGTTGTGGTGGCGCGGCGGGTTGTGTCTCGCGGTGTATATCGTCGCCTTCAACTGGGCCTTGCGCCTGACCGCGGCTTCGCATGTGGCGTTGTATCTCGGCGCGTCGCCCGTGTGGACGTTGTTGTGGGAGGAACGGCCGCAGCGGACGTGGGCCAGCGCGCGGCGTTACGGAGCGGCGTTGCTGGCGCTGGCCGGCGTGCTGGTCTTGTTCTGGCCGGCGCTGCAAACGGCAAAATTGGATCTGCTCGGAGAATTCTTGGGGCTGGCTGCGAGTATTTTGTGGGCAACTTTCAGCCATCAAATGCGAATTTTAAGCGCCAGCTTGAACGGGGCGGAAGTCGCGGCGCACACGATGTGGATGTCGGGGATTGGACTGATGCCGTTCGGGCTGGCCGAAATCTATTTTGCGCGCAGCATCCCCATCACCGGCGGGATTCTGGGGGTGCTGGCATTTTGCATCGTGTTCGGCGGCGTGATTGCCTATGCGCTCTGGAACGACGCGCTCCGGCATTGGCGCACGAGCCAGGTCATGCTGTTCAACAATCTGATTCCGTTGAGCACGATGGCCTGGGCGTGGTTCTTTTTGCATGAGCCGGTCACGCCCACGTTCTGGATGGCCATGGCTTTCATCGTCGCCGGCGTGGTGCTGGGGCAGGCCAATTGGGCTAAAATCTTTGGAATGCCGGAAGGGTTTTGAGGAAAATGACGAAAACCGAATGACAAATCATTTCCACTACCGATCAATTTGATATTCGGTCATTGGGATTTCTTTCGTCATTCGGATTTAGGATTTAGTCATTTTCCTTCGCCGGTTTCTCGGTTTGAATGCATACTCATTAAAAGCATGGAGATCATAAATCTAAACGAAGCGCCGCCGTTCATCACGAAGGACGGCTCGGAAATCCGCGAATTGCTGGCGCATCGCAATTCCGGCGTCCGCAACCAAAGCCTGGCGGAAGCGCGCGTTCCGGTTGGCGCCAGCACCCAGGAACATTATCACGTCCAGACCGAGGAAATATATTACATCACGCACGGTGCGGGACGGATGCGCATCGAAGGCGAAACTCGTGACGTGAAACCCGGCGACGCCATCGCCATACCGCCGGGATGCAAACACAAGCTGTGGAACAATGGTGCCGAACCGCTGCGATTGCTGTGCTGCTGCGCGCCCGCGTACGAACATGATGACACAGTGATTACTGAAAGTGCGCCTTAGCTTGTATTTCATGCCCTGAGCGGTTTGTCTCATTGGCACCGCGGCTTTAGCCCGGTGATTTCTGGAGAGAGTGAAGATGAAGCCGTTTCAACGGCTTTGGCGGAGCACGGCAAACCGTTGAAACGGTTCGAGGTTTGTTTTATACCATTTGGCACCGGGCTGAAGCCGCGGTGCTAATGAGATGGATTGTTGAAATCTTTTTCCCATCCGCGTTTATCTGTGCTACTACCCATGAAAGTTTTGTTTTCTTGCGCAATTTTTCCAACGCAGAGGTGCGGAGAACGCAGAGTTTTGCAGAGTTTAATTTCCTCCGCGGTTCTCGGCGTCCTCTGCATCTCTGCGTTAAAGCTTCCAGACGTTTGGTTGCGGCTATTGCCGCGCTAAGTCCATCCGTGGTTGAATTAAATAGACATGTGAATCGTGAATTGACCTGCGCGCCGCCGCGCGCTTAACTGTCGCCATGAAATCGCTCACGCCGTTGACAATCGTCATCGCCGGAATGTTGACGGCCGGATGCCTGTATCACCAGCCCGCGCCCAGCGCCAAACGCGCCACGCCCGCCGCCGTTGCTCCGCAGCCCATTGTCACGCCCGACAATTCGCTCACCGCCAGGGTCGTTTCATACAATGCCTCCGGACGTTTTGTCGTGCTGGGTTTTCCCGTCGGCCAGATGCCCAAACTGGAGCAAGGCCTTTTTCTGTATCGTCAAGGCATGAAAGTCGGCGAAGTCAAAATCACCGGTCCGCAGCGTGAGAACAACATTGTTGCCGACCTGGTCACCGGCGAAGCCCAGGTTGGCGACGAAGTGCGCGATCGATAACTTTTTGTCGGAGGGGCGAGCTCTGCGATCCCCATTCCGGTTATGTGAATTGGGGACTCGTGTAACTCGCCCTTTTGAAACAATCGTCCCCCTAAAAAATCAGCCTTCTTTTTTTTGTGACTTCTCGGTGAACGCTTTCACCGTCTTGGGGAGCGTGTTCTTCTGGTAGGGCGAATGGAGATTGAAATAAATGCCGCACAACGGCCGGTCGTCGTCGCCCTGGCTTAAAATGACCGTCATCTGGTTGTCCAGTGCGATGCCGTGACGCAACCCCGGGCCGCGACTTTCATAGGCCTTGATCGCCTTGGCCATCAGCGAGACCAGCGACACTTCAAAATCCTCCGGCGTCTTCTCAAGGCACACGACGAATTTGTCGTAGGTTTTGACGGCGGCGGCAATTTCGCGTTTGAATGAATCAATGGTCATCAATTCAAGCTAACCCATTTCGCATTAAAATGCAGTAACATTTAATCCGCCTCCGCGCGCGGCCGGGCTTTTGCCCGCGGCCCAAATAACGTGGTGCCAACCCGCACAATCGTCGCGCCCTCTTCAATCGCAATCTCAAAATCGCCGCTCATGCCCATGCTCAAATGCGGCAGTGGAGCGCCGAGCACCGCCTCGGCCTGTTGCTTCAACTCGCGCAACCTGCGAAAATGTGGCCGGGCCTTTTCCGCTTCCGCCGACCACGGCGGCACGGTCATCAAACCGTGAATTTCAATTCGCGGCAACGCATTAAGTTCCTTGAGTTCCGCCAGCAGTTGTTCCGGTCGGTAACCAAACTTGCTGGCTTCACCGGCGACGTTCACTTCCAGCAGAACCGGCATGGTCCTGGCCGCCTGCTCCGCGCGTTTGTTGATTTCCTGCGCGAGCGACAGGCTGTCCACGCTCTGAATCATTTTAAACAGCTCGACCGCGTCGCGGCATTTGTTCGACTGCAAATGGCCAATCATGTGCCAGCGCAAATTGCCGGGGCACAGTGGAATCTTTGCCTTCGCTTCCTGCACCTTGTTCTCGCCAAACAAAATCAGGCCGAGTTTCGCCGCCGCCTGCACCACTTCCGGCGGATGCGATTTTGTGACCGCCAGCAAACTGACGGAATCCGGGTTGCGCCCGGCGCGCCCGCACGCGGTGCGAATCCGTTGACGGATCATTTCCAAATTTACGGCCAAGTCCATGTGCGCATCATAAATCATCCGGCGCTAATCGTAAATAAAACTGGACGAACAGAATGCGGCTTGTCCGCTTGGACCGTGGCAGCCGGCGTGAGTCGGCTCTGATTTTCATACAAGAAGAGTGAGCGGACTCACGTCCGCTGCTACAAGAACCGGCGGCCAAATACTTCGCGGATTGAATCAAAAACCGCGCGGACCATCTTCCGCGCCTGGACCGGGGTCGTGCAATAGGGCGGCATCAGCACGATGACGTTGCCAACGGGCCGCGTGAGCACGCCGCGTCGTGCCATTGCTTCGCAAACGCGAATGCCCGCGCGTTCCCGCAAATCAAGCGGCTCGCGCGTCCGCCAGTCACGAACCAGCTCAATGCCGGCAATCAAACCAACCTGCCGGATGTCGCCAACGTTGGGCAGCGACCAAAGCGTTTGCAATTCGTCGCGCAGATTCTTTTCGAGAATTTGCCGCGCGCGAATGGATTGGTTGCCCTGCAAAATTTCCAGGCTCGCCAGCGCCGCCGCCGCGCCGAGTTGATTGGCCGTGTAACTGTGGCCGTGAAAAAAAGTTTTAAATTCACTCGTATTCGCCCAGAAAGGCGTCGAACACCTTTTGCGTCGTCAATGTCGCCGCCATCGGCAGATAGCCGCCGGTCAGGCCCTTGGCCAGGCACAGAAAATCCGGCTGCACGCCCTCGTGGTGGCAGGCAAACCACGTGGGACAGGCTTCCAGCCTGTCTCTGACTTTTTCTGAAGATGGAGACAGGCGAGACGCCTGTCCTACTCTGCCAAACCCGGTCATTACTTCGTCGGCGATAAGCAGCGTGCCGTGGCGGCGCGCGATTTCCGTCACCCGCCACAGCCAGCCCGGCGGTTGCGGGATCATTCCGGCCGCGCCTTGAATCAACGGCTCAAAGACGAACGCTGTGTAAGGATTCGCCTTTCGTTTTTGCAACGCGAATTTCTTTTCAACCAGGCCGACGCATTCCCAGTGGCATTGGCGATATTCGCGAGCGTCGGCTCGTTCCGGCCTGGCTCGATTGAACGGACACCGGTAGCAATACGGCGACATCACCTGGTCCGTCTTGAACAGCAAACCGGAATAACTTTTGTGAAACAAATCGATATGACCCAGCGAAACCGCGCCGACGGTGTCGCCGTGATATGCGCCTGCGAGTGACAGGAAACGCGGTTCGCTTCGGCGGCTATTCGCGGGCCGGTTGCTGCCCACGCTCCGGGTGCGCTGTGTGAATTCGTAAGCGAGCTTGAGCGCAACTTCGAGCGCGGTTGAGCCGTCATCGGAAAAGAAAACCTTTTCCAACCAAACTTCGGAGGGGCGAATTCCACGAGCCCCTGACTTCGCTTTTTTTGAATGGGGACTCGTGTAACTCGTCCCTCCGGGAGAAATGAAATTCGCTGCGTGGGCCAGTTTTTCCGCCAACAGGCTCGCCGGTTCATTTGCCAGGCCGAGCGCCGAGGAATGCGCGACTTTTTTGAGCTGCCGCTGGATCGCCGTGTTGATCTTGGGATGATTGTGGCCGTGCAGGTTCGTCCAAATCGAAGAATTCGCGTCAAGATATTCACGTCCGCGAATGTCGTGCAAAACCGCGCCTTTGCCCGCGACAATGACCACCGGTTCGTCCTTCAGCCAGTCGCGCATTTGGGTGAAAGGATGCCAGACGAACTGTTGGTCGAGTTTGGCGAGCTGGTTCATTTGTGATGGCGGATGGACTGCAATGCCGCAACCAGTTGTGAAATGTCGTCCGGCGTGTGAGTCGCGGTCAGGGTCACACGCAAGCGCGCTTTACCGCGAGCCACGGTCGGGTAACGAATCGCCGGAACAAAAATGTCCCGCTCGCGCAATGCGGCGGAAGTTGCAACCGCTCTGGTTTCGTCGCCGATTAAAATGGGGACGATAGCACTGGGGATTTCCGATTTCCGATTTCCGATTTCCGATTTGAGTTCATCAACCCGTGTCCAGAGCAATTTTCGCCGCGTTTCGCCTCTGGACGATTGAATAAGACGAACCCCGGCGGCGGCGGCGGCGGCGGCGGCGGGAACGGGCGCGGTGGAAAAAATAAAACTGCGGGCGCGGTTGACGAGGAAATCAATCAACGGGCGCGAGCCGCAAATGTAACCGCCCGAAGCCCCGGTCGCCTTGCCCAACGTGCCCATTTGAACTTCGATCTGGCCGCCCACGCCGGATTCCTCCACCAGGCCGCGGCGATGTTTCCCGTAAAGCCCGGTTGCGTGCGCCTCGTCCACCATCAGCCACGCACCGTATTTTTCCTTGAGCGCCACGATCTCACGCAACGGCGCGGCGTCGCCATCCATCGAAAAGACCGATTCCGTAACGATGAGGGTGCGTCGTTTTTCGGAGGGATGAGTTACACGAGTCCCCGATTTGGTTTGGGGCTCGCAGAGCTCGCCCCTCCGAGTCCATTTCAGTATTTTCTCCAGATCATCCAAATCATTGTGGGCGAAGACGCGGATTTTTGCGCCGCTGAGCCGGGCGGCGTCCACGATGCAGGCGTGAACGAGTTTGTCCAAAACAATCACGTCATCCTTGCCGAGCAACGCGCAGATGGTTCCGATGGCGGTGGCGTAGCCGGTTGAGAAGCTCAGCGCTGCCTCGGCGCCCTTGAAATCTGCAAGCACTTCCTCCAGTTCGTGATGCGGGGCGAGCGAACCGCAAATCAGCCGTGACGCGCCGGAACCAGCGCCATATTTTTCAACGGCCCGGATGGCGGCTTCCTTGAGTGATGGGTCGCCGGCCAGGCCGAGATAATCGTTGGACGAAAAATTCAGCAGCGTCCGGCCGCCGATTTGGATGCGCGTGCCCGGCGGCGAATCCACGCGGCGCAGTTCACGATGCAGATTATTTTGACGCAACGCGGCCAGACGCCGGTTTAATTCTTCATCGAATGAGTTCACGCTTGAATTTACAATTTACGATTTACGAGCAAAAAGGCCAACACATCGTTTTGGCCGGAACGCCGGATTTATCCGGCAGGATATTAAATGGTGCGGGTTCGCTGCCGCATGAATGCGACGCTCCGCTACAACGCCCGGCCGCGTCCGCGCCAATCGCAAATCGGGAATCTGAAATCATTCGGGTGGAATAACCCAATCCCCATCAATCATGCTGGCGCAAACCGGGCCGTCGTGACCCAGCACGGTTTCGCAGGCATCGCTGGTTTTTGACTTGTCCGGTATCGCAATCATATCGGCCAGGGCGTTTTCCGAAAGCTCGCCGATCTGGCCGGCCCGGTCCAGCGCCCGTGCGCCGTTGATGGTGGCCATGCGCAAAATTTCCGCCGGCTGAAGTTTCGGATCGTTGGCCGCCAGTTCGCGCATTTCCTCGAACATGCTGAGTTCGGGGTTCTGTTTCCTGATTTTGCGAACGGTGGCCAGGCTGTCGGTGCCGAGGCAGAGGTTGACCCCGGCGTTGGCGAGCCGTTGGCGCAGAAACGGCGGATGCTGGAAATAATCATGGCTGCGCGGGCAATGAACCACGTGGACGCGATGTGTGCCGAGCAATGTGGCGTCCCCGCGCGCAAGACAATTGACATGGATGGCGAGCAGATTTTTGCCAAGCATTTTATTGCGGGCGAGATGCCTGACCGGCGAGCCGAGGCCGCAATCGGACATGTCGCGGGCGTTGCGCTGCATCCAGTTGAACATGGCGCCGCGCGCGCGTGTGAACATTTCAAATTCCTGCGCGGATTCCGCGACATGAATGCAAAGCGGCCGGTTGCGTTCACGGGCGGCCCGCGCGCTGAGGCGGAGCAACTCGGGCACGGTGGAGTAGGGAGCGTGCGGCGAAAGTGAGGCGGAACAGCGCGGGTGCGAAAGTGAATCAATCTTTTCGACGGCTTCGCGGAGGGTTGCCACCGGGTCGCGCCGGGCGCGGATGCCGGTCATTTCGAGAAACGAAAAGACGCGCAACGGCGTGGCATCCCAAACTTCCGGCAAGAGGTCGGGCACGGTTTCAATGTCCGCGACCGTGGTCGTGCCGGTGCGCACAAGCATTCGCGCGCCGTTAAGCCAGGAACGCTTGTAGTCGGAACAGCCCCAGCCGGATTTGGCGGAAAGGATGAGCGGAATCCAGTCGGTGAAGGTTTTCGGCGGCGGCAACATTCCGGCCATGTCGGTGTAGTCGAGGTGGCAGTGGGCGTTGATGAGGCCGGGAAGCAGAATGACTTCGCCGAGGTCGGAAATATTTCCGTTGGCGCGCAGTCGCAGGTCCGGCCATGAGCCAACCGCGCGAATGCGATTTCCGGAAATGACCAGCGCGCCGTTTTCAATGGGCGGCTGCGAGACCGGCAAAATCGTGCGGGCACGGAAGATCATCCCGGTTGAATTGTTCATCGTCAAATCGTTGGACCGGTTAATACGATTTAACGGCCGACGAATCAACGTTCAACGCCTAATCCGGTTCCGCTTCCTGGCGGGTCTGCTTGCTGCGCGCGGCAATCTTGTGTTTGCGGGCCTTCCACTTGTTGTGGCGTTTGCGGATTTGCTGCTCGATTTTTTTGGTGACCTTGTCAATGGCCGCGTAAAGATCGCTTTCGACGTGTTCGGCAAAAAGATCGGGCCCTTGCACACTCAAGCGAATGGAGCAGGATAATTGTTTTCCGGTGGCGCGGGTATGATCGTGTTCGAGCGTCACCCGCGCATCAATGGTGCGCTTGTCAAAATGGTCGAGTTTCTCCAGTTGTTTCACGACATGATCCTCGATGGCCTTGGTCAGCCTGATGTTGTGCGTCGAAAGTATCAATTTCATGCTTCCAAGATGCAATCGGCGGGCGGGGAAATCCAGTTTTTCCTTGGATTTTATCCATGCAGCGAAAGTCATGCCACTTTTTGCTTGAAGTCGTTTAGAACCGGTCTATCTTGAAACAAGAAATGGCACAAGGCTTGCAACTATCCACGCGCCTGACGCAGTCGTTGGTGCTCGCGCCGCAACTCCAGCAATCGCTGGCGTTGCTACAGGCGCCGACCCTCGAACTCAAAGCGCTCGTCGAACAGGAATTGCAGCAAAATCCCGTGCTGGAGGAAATGGCGCCGGAGGAAATTGATCTGCGCGACCAATCGGAACGCGATTCCGATGACGTGGCCGAACCGCCCGACCCGGCTGAACCCACGGAAGATGTGGCGCTGGATTCAGTGTCGGGAAAAGCTTCCGAAGCCCCCCAGGACGATTTTCAGGCGGAATTCGACAAGCTCGTGCAACTGGACCAGGAATGGCGCGATCATTTTTCGGCGACCAACATTCCCATCCGCCAGACCGTCGAAGAGGAGGAAAAACGCCAGTTCATGTTCGACTCGCTCGCGGTGGGAATTTCCTTCACCGAAATGCTGATGGACCAGGCGCGCGACACCGACTTGAAGGACGAGCAACGCGGCATCGCGGAGTTGATTATTGGCAACATTGATGATTACGGCTACCTCAAGTCCACCGTGGAAGAGATGGCGGCGGCCAACAATTTGGCGCCGGAAAAAATCGCGGAAGTCCTCAAAGTAATCCAGTCCTTCGATCCACCGGGTGTTGGCGCGCGTGACCTGCGCGAATGTCTGCTGCTTCAACTCGAACGAGCCGACCGGCAGGAATCGCTCGAATATCGCATTGTGCGCGATTTCATGGACGCGCTGGGCAAGCGGCGCATCCCGGAAATTGCGCGCGGCACCGGCTGCAGCGTCGATGAGGCGCAGGAGGCCATGGGCCGCATCGGGCGTTTGGAACCGCGTCCCGGGCGCGCCTTTTTGCCGGACGCCAATCAATACATTTTGCCCGAAGTTTTTGTGCAAAAATCCGGGAATGATTTCATCGTGACGACCAACGACGAGCACATTCCCCATTTGCGCATCAGCAACATCTACAAGGACCTGATGGCGCAGGGCGGCAATACCGCCGAAGTCAAAAATTACATCCGCGAAAAAATCCGCGCCGGAAAATTCCTGATCAAGAGCCTGCACCAGCGGCAGCAGACGATTTTGAACATCGGCAAGCAAATCGTGAAACGCCAGCGCGAGTTCATGGAAAAGGGCGTTTCGCATCTCAAGCCCCTCATCATGGCGCAGGTGGCCGAGACCGTGGGGGTCCACGAAACGACCGTGAGCCGCGCCGTGTCCGGCAAGTACATGCAGACGCCGCAGGGGGTTTTTGAGATGAAATATTTCTTCACCGGCGGGCTGCAGACCGCCAGCGGCGAAAACGTGTCCAACACCAGCGTGAAGGACATGATTGCCGAAATTTTCAAAACTGAGGACCCCGCCAAGCCGTTGTCCGACCATGAAGTGGTGAAAATGTTGAGCGAAAAAGGCATCGTCATCGCCCGGCGCACCGTCGCCAAATACCGCCTCGAGCTCAACATCCTGCCGTCGAATCTGCGGAAGGTTTATTGAGTCACCGTTTGCCCGCCGATTCCAGTTCGGCCTTGGTTTTCGCCTGAAGTTCGTCCAGTTCCGGCCGCAGTTCTTCCTTGGTTTTCCGGCTCATCCGGTCAATGAACAAAATGCCGTTCAAGTGATCCACTTCATGCTGGATGGCGCGTGCCAGCAAACCACCGCAGCGAAATTCAACCGGCTTGCCTTTTTCGTTCAATGCCTTCACGTTCACCGACTCGGGACGCGTGATTTCCGCGAAAATTTCCGGGAAACTCAGGCAGCCTTCGCCGCCCGTCGCCGGCTCACCGCCCGGTTTGAGTTCCGGATTGATCAGGACCAGCGGCATGACCTCATTCACGTCGGCGGGTTGGCCGTCCAATTCCAGCCAGGACGGGCGGTCCTTGGCCTCGCGCACGTCAATCACGGTCAGTTGCAGCGCCTGGCCGACCTGCTGCGCGGCCAGTCCGATGCCATGATTCTTGTGCATCGTCTCGAACATGTCGGCGACAAGCTTTTTAATCTCCGACGTGACCTTTTCGATGCGCGCACCTTTTTGCCGGAGCGCGGGATGGCCGTATGTGACAACTTTTAAAATCATAGGCAGGTGACTGGGAAAAACCGAAACCCGAATGCCGAAACCCGAAAGAAATCTGAAACCCGAATGCCGAACCAAACCAAGACCGACCTCCGCTCATTTCGGGCTTCGATCTTCGGACTTCTTTCGGGCCTCGGATTTCGGACTTCGGATTTAAAAATCATTGGTCACCTGTGAAACATTCTTGTCTGTTTTCACTCAGCCGACACGCCTAAGATTTGCAAAATCCTTTCCAACTCCTCGTCGCTGAAAAAGGTAATTTCCACCGTTCCCTTGCCCTCGGCATAGCGAAGTTGCACTTTTGTCGCGAACACTTCACGCAATCTCGCCTCCAAATCGGCCACGTGTGGATCGGAGCCTGGCGGAGCGACCGTTTCCGGCTGGAGCGTGGATTTGTGCGGGCCGCGTTTTTGCAGCTTGGCGACGAAGCCCTCGGTTTGCCGGACGTTCAAGCCTTGCTTGATGACGCGCTCGGCGGCGAACTGTTGTTTTTTTTCGTCGGCCAGGCCAAGAATGACTTTGGCGTGGCCGACCGAAAGCCGTCCTTCGCGGACATAATTCTGGACCCCCTGCGGCAATTTCAGCAACCGCATCGCATTGGCCACCACTGCGCGGCTTTTACCCACTTTGACGGCGATTTCCTCCTGCGTGAGCTGGAATTGCCCGGCCAGTTGTTCGTAACCGTGCGCCTCCTCGATGGCGTTGAGGTTCTCGCGCTGGAGATTTTCGATGAGCGCCAGTTCCAACACCGCGCGGTCATCGGCTTCGCGGGTGATGACGGGCACTTCGGCCAGTTGCAGGAGTTGCGCCGCGCGCCAGCGGCGTTCGCCGGCAATCAATTCAAAAAAACCGCCCCGTTCACGCACGATGAGCGGCTGCACGATGCCCTGTTCGCGGATGGAATCGGCCAGTTCCCGCAGCGCCTCGGCGGAAAAATTCTTGCGCGGCTGCAGCGGACACGGGCGGATGCGGTCCAGCGGCACGCGCTGCACACGCTCGCGCGTGTCGGGCGCGAGTGCCGGAACAACGGGTGATGATGGAACGGGTGCCGGTTGGGTCAGAACCGGATTGCCGCCCAGCAACGCGCCGAGACCGCGTCCCAATGCAGGTTTCGCCATGCGCGCAGAATGTCGCAGGGCAGGGGAATTGTCAATGTGAAGCGTGACGAGTGACGCGTGACAAGACCAACACCACCGCTGTAGCAGCCGACGTGAGCCGGCTCAAACTTCTCCCGCCGGAATAATGAGCGGACTCATCCCGCAATGCGCATTGGTGTCAATCTAAGCTTTAGCGGAGCGACGATGTTTTTCCATTTTCTTAACGCGCGAGAAGATCAGGGTGTTTTTATCTTCCATCGACCATTCCCATTGCTCGCCTTTCTAGAGGTTGATCGCCTCGGCTATCTGAGCGAACCATCTTCTGTTCCGTGAGCGGTAGGGCGCATTCCGCACAGGCCGTGACGGCGCGACCCTGACCGAATCCACGCAGCATTCGTCACTTGCGCGCGATTCGTAATTCGCTTTGAGCGGGAGCGAACCAATTTTAGCAGCGTCAGCGGTCGTTGCCTGTTCTGCCGGTGGTGGCGGATCGGCGCGATGACCGGGTGAGACACCTCACTTTAATCGTCTCGTCTCTCCCGGACAGCGTGACGAACGACGCCACGGGCAGACTCACTTTGTCCTGGGGGCGAAGCTGGGGCGTGACGGCATGACGGCTGGCCTTTGCTTCCGCAGCCGCCATGACGACACGCGCCAGCGCAGAGGGGAAGTTGCAGCATGCTGGTTTGGGACTGACCTTTTCGCTTTCGCTGACCCTTTCGCGTAACAATTAATCACTGACTGTGGGATAATAATTGGAGGATGTCAGGAGAGTTTCGAGCTTCGTCGGCCGCTGTCTTGCCGTTGGTGTTACGTCGGTCAGGATTTGCCCCAGACTGAACGAGAGTTTTAACCAACTCCAGATCGCCGGTTCTGACCGCCCAAGTAAGAGGAGTAACACCGGTGCCCGCATCAAGATTTGGATCTGCGCCGTGAGAAAGAAGCAACTTTACTACAGCGAGTTTACGACTGCGAATTGCAGTGATTAGTGCGCTGTTCGTTCCATTAACTGCATTCGGATTAACCCCGTTGGCCAACAATTTCTCAACGATATCCGCGTGGCCGGTCTGACTTGCAACCATTAACCGCGTGACCTTATCAATCCGCGTCGTCAATATTATCACTAGGGCGATGACGAGAAGCGGAATGCCAACAGTGAACCAATTCAGGCTGATTGCGCTAGTCCATGTTTTTTGTTTCTCAGCCATCTCAGTAAACCGTGTTGTTATTGAAAAAATCTACAACGGTTTGATCAACCGTGCCGGGTATGAAACCATAATAGTTTCCGTTATTAAAAGCGGGAACCGTCATCGTATTGCCACTCGAATCAGTCAGCGTGACCGCTCCCAATCCAAACCCATAATGACAAAAAGTTGGAGTTCCGGGGTGTTTCTTCGCTTCATTAAGTTGAGCCTCGAAGTTTAGATAAAGTTTGTAGAGAGGCAACGACCACATTGCATAATACCCGCCCAAGGCCGCCCACGGAAACAAACCATCAGGATCCACATAAAAGTTTGGATTGTTGAAATTAAACTCGTAGAGATTCACCCTGCTCCGCATGTAAAGACCAAAGGGTATCATTTCTAACTGCGAACGCGAATCAGCTAGGCCGAATGGCACGGGTCCTCTCGGAAGTCCAGCTAGAGGTTCCGTTGTGCGCATGACACGTAAGAGGGCCATTGTTCCCGGTTCACCCAACGGGTCTCTATTTGGCCACCGCTGCCAAGCAGGTGAGTAGAACCGAGCACCGTAGTAACTGAAGCCACAGGTTGTTTCCCGCTCCTTGCTCGAATACTTGAACCGGCTTACATCAGTCTCGGTTTGCGATTTGAGACTGCCGAATGTAGAGTAGTTGTACGTCCCTGTCGTCGTCGTCCCGTTACGGGTCAGTACCACGTCTCCGCGATGGTTGCCGTGCGCGTAGTATGTGCCTGGCGTCACCGCGCTACCGGCGTGATGTGTCACGGCTACCAGTGTTCCAATGTCCCCCGCCAACCCTACGCCCCGCGTGTAGCTTTCCAGCAACTGCCCGCTTTCATTCATCACCCCGATGATGTTCCACCCGTCGTACAGGTAAAGCCATTTCTTCGTCGCGCCGTTCACCACCTCGCTCTTCGCAATCCTCCGGCCATAAGCATCATACCAATTCTGCAACACGACTACGCCGTTGCTCGTGGCTTTGGTAAGCCGGTCGGCCCAGTCCCATTCATACATCCAATTGGTTGTGCTGCTGACCCAGTTCGTCAGATTCCCGTTGCCATCGTAACCGAACGTTTCCAGGCAATTCTTCGTCACGTGCCGTACCTGCTGAGTTACGTTGCCACTCACATCCGTCATCGTCACCACCAAGGCATTGGTTCCCGGATAAATCGGCACGCCAGGCAGACTGAACGTAAGCGTCACGCGTAGCACCTCTATTCAATGAAGCCATAAACGTCGTAGCATAACGGCTACGATGAATATGACACCGACCGATGAAGCGATCTTGAAGACCGATGTGCTGGGGCGAGTGCGAACGCCTCGGGAACGGCGGGAGCATTTGTTGGATGAGTTCGAGCGAAGCGGATTGAGCGGGCCGAAGTTCGCGGCGTTGGCTGGCATCAAATATCTGACGTTTGCGACGTGGGCGCAGAGGCGGCGGCGACAACGCGGTACTTATCCTGCCGTTGGGCAACGCGAGATTTCCGCCCGATTGCCTGATAAAGTACGGTGGCTGGAGGCGGTCGTGGAAGCGGCCAAAAATCCGGGTGGCAAAAATCCCCTGGCCGTGATGGTCGCATTGCCCGGCGATGCCCGTCTGGAGATCGGCGATGTCAAACAGGTTGAACTGGCGGCGGCCTTGCTGCGGGCGCTACAAAAGCCATGCTGAGTTTTTCGGGCAGCCTGAAAGTATTGGTGGCCGTGGAAGCCTGCGATATGCGCAAAGGGTTCAACGGGCTGTACGCGCTGGTGACCGAACGGCTGGGCGAAGACCCGCGAGCGGGGGCACTGTTCATCTTCAGCAACCGGCGGCACACGCGGATCAAAATCCTGTGCTGGGACGGAACTGGACTGTGGGTATTGAGCAAGCGTTTGGAGCGGGGAACGTTTTCGTGGCCCAAGCACCTGGAAGAGGGAATGACCAAGTTGAAGTTGACGCCGCAGGCGTTGGCGCTGCTGACCGACGGGGTGGATTTGCGGGGAGGAAAACTGCGACCGTGGTATGAGCGGGAAAACTGAAAAGAATTTTCAGAAAGTTTGAAACCTCCCGGGCCGTGGCGCGTATAGAGTGAAACGGATGACGCGGCGCGAAAAAGAACTCACGAGCCAGTTGGCCGAATGCCAGGCGGCCTTGGCGCAGAGCCGTCGGGAGAATGAACTGCTGCGGCAGAAGATTGATCTGTTGGTGCGGCGCGTTTTTGGTTCGAGCAGTGAACGGCTGGACCGGGCGCAACTGGAACTGCTCCTGCAACTGCCTGAGAGTGTTGCCAACCCGGAGCCGGTTGAGCCTTCAACCATCAAGAAACCTTCTGGAAATGCGCGAAAGGAACGCCAGCCACGCTTGCCGGAGAACCTGCCGGTGGTGGAAGAAGTCATTGACCCCGAACCGGTGAAGGCCGCGCCGCAAAGCTGGCGCTGCATCGGCCAGGAAGTGAGCGAACAACTGGATTTTGAGCCGGCACGCTTTCTGCGCCGCCGAACCATTCGCCGCAAATACGTTCACCGCGTCAACCCTGATGGCGCGCCTTTAATCGCGCCCTTGCCCGAAGGGCTGTTGGATCGCAGCCTGCCCGCGCCAGGGTTGCTGGCGCATATTTTGGTCGGCAAATACTGCGACCACCTGCCGCTGTACCGGCAGGAACAAATTTTTCTTCAACGCCACCGAGTTCATTTGCCCCGGCAAACCCTGGCGCGCTGGGTGGGGTTGGCCGCCGATTGGCTCAAACCCATTTACGAACACATCCGCACCGGAGTCCTGGCTGGCGGCTATGTGCAAGTGGATGAAACGCCGATTGATTATTTGGCGCCGGGCAACGGCAAGACCAAGCAAGGTTATCTCTGGACGGGCAGCCGTCCGGGCGGCGACGTGTTTTTCCGGTGGGAAACCAGTCGTGCTGCTGCGTGCCTGGATAACGTCATTCCCGTCAACTTCACCGGCACGCTCCAATGTGATGGTTATTCCGCCTATCGGACGTTTGCCAATGGCCGCGGCCCAGCCATCCAACTGGCCGGCTGCTGGGCGCACGTACGGCGGAAGTTTTACGAAGCCCTCGAACAATCACCGCGAACTGCGGGCTGGCTCGTGCGCCAAATCCAGCATCTCTACCGCATCGAAGCCAGTCTGCGCGAACAACGCGCCGGGCCCCGGTTGCGCCAGGCCGTGCGCGCCCACCAAAGTCGCCCCATCGTTCAACGCATCGAGCGCGCCCTGATTCGGCTCAAAGCCAGCGGACGATACCTGCCGCAAAGTCTGCTGGGGCAAGCCATTGATTATGCCTTGGGTCAGTGGTCCACGTTGACTGTTTATCTCAATAATGGCCGGGTGGAGATTGACAACAACCTGGTCGAAAATGCCATCCGGCCCACCGCTATCGGCAAGAAGAACTGGCTGTTCGTTGGCGATGCCGATGCCGGCGAACGCAGTGCGATCATTTACACGGTCATTGAAAGTTGCCGTCGGCGCGGCCTGGACCCCTACACTTATCTGCGGGAAATCCTCACAAAACTGCCCCACATGACCAACTGGCAAATCCCCGAAGTGACACCGCACGCTTGGAGTAAAGCGCGACTGCCGGTGCAGCGGCAGGCCACATCATAAACGTCGTAGCATAATATCTCTCGCACTTACGACTTGGGTGTCATTGCTCTGTCAAGTAGGTGCTACGCGTGACGCTTACGACTGAACGTCCCGTTGTTGGTGCTGACGCGGCTCGTGACGCCCCGGCACTCGGCCCAGGTGTTGTACCATTTGTTGCTCGCCGGTCCCGGATTCACAGTGCCCGTCACCGTCACGCTGTTGGTGCTGTTGCCGGAGATGCCCGTCAGTTCATTGTCCCCGTTGTAGAGCCGCCACCGATTCTCGGCCGGCGCTTTGATCCAATTGCCCGCTTCGTCGTATTGCCAGCCGTTGGTCACGCTCCCGGCCAGGCCGTTGGTGAAAGCGATCTCGTTGGTCAACTGGCCGGTGCGGTCATAGCCATAGAGCGTCACGTTGGTGCCATTGTTGGTGATGGCCAGGAGGTTCCCGCCCGCGTCCCACTGATAGTTGAACCGGGTCAGGAGCGTCGTGCCATTGGTGAGGGCCAGAGCCAGCAACCGGCTTTCGGTGTCGTAACTGTGCGTGGCCACGTCGTTGTTGCCGTAGGTTTTCTTCCACAACCGCCCGGCGAGGTCGTACTGATAACCGGCGTTGGCGGCGGTGGCGCTGTTGGTCAGTTGCACCACGTTGGTCAGCCGGTTCATCACGTCGTACTGGTAGCGGGTGGTGATGCTTCCCGTCCAGCCTTGCAAGCCGGTAACGACGCGGTTGGTCAGGTTGCCCGCGGCATCGAAGGCGTAGGCGATTTGATATTTCACAGCGGCAAAACCGGAAAGGTTCGTGAGCAAACAAATCACGTTGGTCGGCCGGTTCAAGGGATCGTAGGAATAGTTGAGGGTTGAGAGTTGAGAGTTGAGGGTGGTCACATTGTTCAGCACGTCGTAATTCACGGTCACCAACGCCGCGTTGTTGCTGTCAGTCACAGAAGTGAGCCGTTCGAGCGGGTCGTACTGGTACTTGGTGACGTTGCCGTTGCCGTCCTGGTGCCAGGCCAAGTCACCGCGGAAGGTATAATCATAACGGACCAGTTTGCCCATCGGCGTCGTCACCTGCGTCAGCCGGCTCGCGCCGTTGGTGGAGGTGTAGGCAAAGGTCTTGGTCTGCTGCCGGCCGCAGACGTGGGTGACAAGGCGGCTGATCTGGCCGGCGCCGTTGTAGCCGAATTCGGTCAGCCGGTTCTCGGGGTCGGTCACGGCGGTGGCGCGGCCCAAAGCGTCCCGTCCGAAAATGGTCGTGCGGCCCAGCCGGTCGCCCGTCCAATCCAGCCCGCAACAGGAATACTCCCAGTGATTGCTGGTATTGTCGGGGAAAACGACATCCCGCCGCCGGTCGAGATTGTCGTAAGTGTAACGCAGAGTCAGCCCAGAGGCGTGATTGGTGTAGGCAGTCAGCCGACCAATGGCGTCGTAGCCCAGGGAGTTGCTGGAGCCGTCGGCATAAAGGGAGCGATACTGCCAGCCGTTGGTATTGTAGAGCCAGACGTTGGTGCGGTTGAGGGCGTCCACGAGGTTGGTCATGCGTCCGTTCTGGTCGTAACTCATGCGGGTGACTTGGTTGAGGGCGTTGGTCATATAGATCAACTGGTCAAAAGCGTCATAGACGTAGCGGGCGACTTGATTGAGCGGGTTTTGGGCGCCCAGGAGATTGTCATGGGCGTCATACCAGTTGGTCCAGGAACCGGCGGCGAGCACGCCGTTGGTGAGCACGGCGCGGCTGATGAGGTTGTGGCGGGCGTCGAAGAGGTTGGTGGTCAAGACATCCTCAACCCAAGAGCCTTCAGTTTGATAATAGCCAATGGAAGTCGGGGCATTCGTCCTAGCGGTGGCAATTTTCACGGGGTTGCCGGTCGTGTCAAATTCGGTGTGCTGCCACTGGTCGCCGGTGCCGCGATAAGGCGCGGCCTGGGCGTTGACGGCGCTGTAATAAGCGCTCCGGGCGCTGCCATCGCTGCCCACGGTTTTGGCGGCGAACAACCAGTTGTTGCCGGCCGGGTCGCATTGCGTGACCGGTCCCATGTAGTCAAAGGCCTGATAAAAGTACTCGGTGTTCTGGCCGAGCGGATCGGTGACCACCATGCGGAAGGGCGCGGTATAGCCGCCATAGATGCCGCTGGTCTGGTATTGAACGGCCCAAGCATAGCCGCTGGGATAAATGATGTTGGTTGGCCAGTGATTTTGATCGTATTGGATGGTGGTGGTCAAGTCGCCCATGTCGGTGAGGGAGGCGAGGTCGCCGCCGGAACTATAACCGATAACGGCGGCACGGCCCGTTGAATCCGTGGCATTCGTGATGCAACCCTGGCTGTTGTATTTTAACCGCAGGTAACGGCCCACGGCGTCCACGATGTTGGTCAGTCGTCCCGAGACGGTGTCGTATTGCAAGTTGACGGCGTTGCCATACTTGTCCGCGAGTTTTTCCAGGCGCTGTTGCAGGGCGGTGTTGGTGTTGAAATACCATTTTCCCCAACTGCCTTCGAAGGTCAGGACGAACCATTGATTGGTTTTGGCCAAGGTGTCCAGGTTCCAGATGTCGGCGGCTTGATAGACGCCGCCGGCCTGGTTGAAATGCTCCACCCGCCCACCGGGCAACACGATTTCCGCGCCGCCGTCGGGCGTCTCGGTGAGATAGCTGGCGAAATTGAAATGCCATTTGTTGCCGAAGGGATAAAAGTTGGCGTTGGTATACTGGGCCATGCGTTGGGTTTCCACCCGGCTGTATTTGAGCCGGACATCGAGCGTGGGGCCTTTGGCGGCGGGATACCACAAGGGAATGTCGTTCAACCGGAAACTGGCGGAATTCAAGCCAAAGGAATACGCTGGGGCGGCGTAACCTTCCGTAATCCTGCCTCCATCCACACCGCCGCAGCAACCGCCTTGGGAGCCGTTGCCATTAGGACCTCCACTGGCGCCGCCGCTGTCACAGCATTCGTCATCGCAAGGCGGCGGTGGCGGGCTGCCGCAACAACCGCCGCGCATTTCGGCGGCCACCGCCCGATCCACAATCGTTCCCGGCAATTCATTCTGTCCGGGCAGGGCCAGGACCACGCCCGACCAACGATAGGCAAACTGGGCCAGCGGCCAGCGGCTGCGGCCCGTGTCCGGGTCCAGCAAGTCCACTGCGGCGTCGCCGACAATTTCCACGACGACGAAGTGGCCGGTGAGAGGCCGTTCTTCGTCCGTAGCAGCGGACACCAGTCCGCTCTGATTTCCAGAATTTTGGAGCCGGCTCACGCCGGCTGCTACGGCATTTGGATGCTTTGGCTTTTTAAGCACGGAAAAACATTTCGGTTCGGCGGGCGGGTTAAGGTAGGCCAGCACCGGATGGCCGGGCCGGGCAGCCCGCCGCAATGTTTCCAGATCAACCCGCATTGGCTGGCCGCCGCTCAAATCCGCCAGTTCGCCCAGGGAAAAACCCATGGGATGGGATGCTTTTTGCCGGGACCAGGCAAACTTTTTTTCGACGTCTTTCACGGTCACGTTGCGCAGCGTTTCGCCGTTTTCGTTTTTCGCCGCCAACACCAGCGCCAGCGCCTTGGTGCCGCATAGACGGTTCTCGTCTTCCTCGGCCACGGCCTGACTGAAAATGCGGTTGTAATTTTCCAGATGCTGGCGCTCCTGCCAGTTCAGCGGCATATTTTGCATTTCCAAATGCACATCCAAAGCGGTCTGGTGGCGGCCGGTCTGCGCGTAGAGATGAGGAAGGTAACGGAGCAC
Organism: uncultured Verrucomicrobiae bacterium; assembly: GCA_963804345.1. Lineage (GTDB taxonomy): Bacteria > Verrucomicrobiota > Verrucomicrobiia > Limisphaerales > UBA11358 > UBA11358. Next base: position 120,388 of record CAWDPX010000019.1, read on the forward strand.
TTTGTTGCGGATTTCCAAATTGTCGGGATACTTCTGCAACACGGATACAAACCGTTCTTCAGCGTCATCAAATTGGCTGTTGAACTTGAGAAAACACGCCTCGTGCAATTCCGCTTCCGCCGCCCACGGACTGTCCGGGTGTTCGCGCCAGATGCGGCTGAATTCCAGCCGCGCTTTTTCCCATTGATGGGAATTCCACAGTTCCATGGCGTCGCCCATTTCGCGATTGTACGCGGCGGTGATGTTCGTGCCCACCGGCATCAGCAGGCCGCCGCGCTCTCCGGCTTCGCGGATGGCCTGCACGGAATAGCCGCGTTCGGAAGGCGGCGCCACACGCGGGCCGATGGCTGGTTGGGCCAGAACCGCCGCACCCATGCCCGTTATGCAAAGGATCAGTGCTGTCTTTTTCATTGTCATCTTTTGGTTGAATTTCAAATCGTTTCCCAAGTTTTCAGTTTCAAAAATCAAAAGACCCAGCCTTCCGCCGGGGCGGTGATCACAAAATCCGGAGCCGTGGTGTCAGGGTTGTAAGGATCTGCATCAATGTTGTCGGGCAAGCCGTCGCCGTCGGTGTCAACGCCGGGCTGGTACACCCGCAGCGCCGCCGGCTGACTCGTCACCGATCCCGCTGGATTGCCGACCACCACGTCGTAGGACGCGCGGTCGGACGTTGAAACCGGCTGTATTGTCAACGTGGAACTATCGGCCCCGGAAATGTTCCCGCCATTCGACAGATTGTTTCCGTCCTTCCGCCATTGATAGCTCAACGGGCCGGGTCCGGTTGCCGTCACCGTAAAGGTTGCGGTCGCCCCCGTGCATGCCAATTGGCTTTGCGGTTGCAAGGTGATCACCGGCGCCGTGCAACTGGCCGCGACGGTCAGGACCGCCGTTGCGCTGGTAACCGTGCCGCCTTCGTTCATCAAAACCACGGTATAGTTTCCCACGTCAACTGATGAGATTGAAGCCAGACTCAAGATGGCATTGGTGGCCCCCGAAATGTTCCCGCCGTCGGTCAAATTGACGCCATTCTTCCGCCATTGGTAGCTCACTACCGGAGAGCCCGCCGCCACCCCCACGTGCAGCGTAACCAACGATCCGGAGCAGACCGTTTGGCTCAAGGGCTGTTCCGTTATTTGAGGAGCTCCATATATCGCCCAATCCTCGTAAGGGAAATAGCCATCAGAGTAAGGCACCCCAGGCGTCGCCGCGTTGCCGGCCATGTCTACATAATTGCTCCCGGCGGGAGGAAAGTTACCCCCATTACTAACCCATTTAACCAATGTCCCGTCGGTTTTCAAAGCCAAACTATCCGCATAGTAATGAAGCGTGTTATTAGCACCACTCCCGGTGGAACCGCCAACACCAGCGGCCAAACGGATCACATTGGTCAAGCTGGCGGGCACATTGCATTGGCCCGAATCGTTGTCACCCCAGGCAACCACGGTCCGATTACTCTTGATTGCCATGAAATGATAATTGCCAGCGGCAATGCCAATCACCGCCCCGGGAGTATTGGTAAGCGCGGCGGGAATGGCGGTTTCCCCATAGACATCAGTGCCTTGGCCATACCAATCAGGACTGCCGCCCCAAGCCTGCAAGGTGCCATTCTGCTTCTGCACCAAATAGGCATCCACACTGCAAGCGACGGCTACGACGCCCGTGGGGTTTAAGTATGCGCCATCACTCATGTAGAATCCGGTGGTGCCATCATTGAATAGCGGCTGGAAATTCCAACCGTTCGCTGACATGGCGATCACATTCTGATAACCCATATCCGCCCAGTCATCTGGCTCAAGTCCCCAAGAGCTATACACCACGGTTCCGTCGGCTTTCAGCGCATAACAAGAAATAGGATAATCATAGTAATAATATCCTTCAGCGATGGCCACTACGTTAGACAAGCCTGTATTGATTATATCGGCACTCAAGTTAAGGTTGGTGTTGGCCAGATTGACACTCCACGCCACCACCGTCCCATCCACCTTGAGCGCCAGATTGGTGCCATTCATGTTCCCGCTGGTAATGGCCACCACATTGGATAGGTTGGTGATGGTTTGAATAGTGTCCCATTGGCTGGAAGCGACCTTTTTGACGATCCCCGGCTGCCAGACCCGCAAAGCGGCCATGAAGCTGTTGGTTGCCCCATACGAATTACTGACAACGACACTGTAATTGCCTGACTGAATCAGTTGGACAATAGGCAACGTCAGCGTTGAATTGGTTGCCCCGTTGATATTGACGCCGTTCATCTGCCACTGGTAGTTCAGCGGTAACACCCCAATCGCAGTTGCGCTTAATTGAACTGTGTCGCCTACAAAGGCGGTTTGACCGGCTGGCGACTGGATAATGACAGGGTAAGTAATCACGGTCAAAGCAACAGTAGCGCTCGTCACACTGCCCAACACGTTGGTGACGACCACAAAATAATTACCTGAATAGTTGGTTTGAACATTGTTGAGCGTTAGCGTCGCATAGGTAGCGCCATTAATGGCTGCCGAGTTGGAATACCATTGATAGTGCAAAGGGGACATGCCTGCCGCTGTCACACTGAAAGTCGCGTTGCTTCCTTGAACCACTGTTTGATTGGTCGGTTGCGCCAGAATCGCCAAACCCCAATTGCTTTCTCCGCCGTCCACTACCCCGTTCCCATTGGCATCTTCCAAATAATCGGGAATTCCATCGCCATTCGTATCAACCGGTATCCCATTTGTATCCGTTGCCACATAGTGGTAGCCGATGTCCACAACGGAATTGGTTTCCTTCACCTGGTTGGTCTGTGTGGTGTAATGGTACAGTCCAACCAAGTTTGCATTTGTGCTGCCGGCGTTGATGAGCGGGGAATTGGTCGGCAGATAATAATTGCCCAGCCAACTGCTCTGGTAAACAGGCGAATTGGTGAGGATTACATCGTTGGTGAAAGTGGGCTGTAACCGGTTGTAGTTGGTCACAAAGGCATTAAAACCACCATTGTAGGTGACGTATCCGCTGTTATTCGAGATGCTGGTCTGGTCAAACAGGTTGTCTTTGACCAGGGCATTGGTAACATTGGGCGCAAAATTAAATGTGCCCCGCCAAAACAAATTGTTCCTCAAGGAGGGACTATTGGAATCCGCCGACCATAGGCTGGCATTGACCCGCTCGAACAGGCAGTTGGTCAGATTGAACGTGGGGTAGGAAGAAACCAGTTTGCCACCGTGGAACTGGCAATCCTGTAGGTTGATGGGATTACAAATGCCATTCGTGCCATTGAGATGTGGCGCGTCTTGTGCCGGCATGGACCAGTCGGTAAAGCGGCAGATGATCGTCGCCGCTGGTGAAACATTCAGAAATTCAGATTCAATTGAGCCAGCCAATACCCGGCTCCAATTGGTGATGGCCTGTTCCTGAACGGTATTGTATTGGACGATCCGGTTCAGGTTGTTGGCCAAACCTTGACAGAAAAACTGTGCGCCACTGCCAATTCCCAGGCCGTAAGCAATGTTCTTGGTCCCAAACGTGGCGATGACGGTGCCGGGATTGACGGTTACGGTGGCGTTGGTCACGTAAACGCCCCCCAAAACATAATCAATCGGATCATAGTGATACCCCAAGTCTGGCGTGTCTGTGTCCCGCTGGGCTTGGGGGTTGAATGTGGTCGGCAAGGAAATGGTCGCGTTGGAATAAACAATCGGCGGATAAGTGGTCCTGGTTTTTAGGGCGGCCAATAGCGTTGCATCTATGTTGGTCGTACCTTGGTTGGTGAAGTTACATCCACTGGCCAGATAATAATTCCCGGCGCCGACTGATTGAAATGGATAGAAATTATTGGTTCTTTGATCAAAACCGAACTCCTGACTATTGTAAAAGCCATTATAATCCCCACTGAAGGTCGTCAGATACCCACTAAGAAGATTGGCCACATTCGCAAAGATGCAATTCGTGAAAGTGGGACCGTTGTCACCCACAGTATTCAGCAAACAAGCGCTCTGGTTGAATGTCGCGTTTTGTACGTTTAAATTCAGCCCACCTGTACTGTTGAAATTGGTGGCGACATTCGCAAATAACATATTCTTAACGGCTACGGCGGCATAAGTTCCACCGATTCCGCATTGGCAGTTGATAATCTGACCGTGGTTAAGATTAAAAGTCCCAGAAACAGCGAAAAGTCCTTGGGCGGCATAGGCGATGCGAAAGTAAGCCAGTGTGGGATTAATATTGATGAGTTCGAGCGCTGGATTGGCATAATAACCCGAAGGATTGCCGGATCCAAACGGCTCGCCCACCGAGTTATCATCTCTGGCCGTGAAAATCACGGGACGATACGCACTTGCCTGCCAGTTAAGTCCTGGATGGGAAGCAGGGACCAAGTTTATTGAGGCGCCGCCGGCATATTTGATCACAGTTCCGCCCTCAAAAGTATTTGTCCCGCTCAGATTCACTGTGCCGCTGATGTAATAGGTCGTATCGCCTTGAAAGGTGTAGTTGGTGAAACTGCCGTGGACCATTTGATAATCCAGCACCAAGGCGCGCGATGAAGGCGCAGTTTCAACCACCTGTCTGAACTGTCCATCGGGACCCATTTTCGTCAGTCTTGACGCCGGCAACACTCTTTTGGCCGAAACCACGTGCAGCGTGGAATTCACATTGGGTTTGGTGGCGGCTGTCTGCGGTGCCGGCAATTGCGCCAATTCATTTACCAACGCCTCCACCGGGCACCTCTTCCACCAGAAATTGCCGGCCTTCCAGCTTTACCCAGGACTTGCTCACCAATGCGCCCCCTTCATGGGCGTCCGACCCGAGCAGGAAAGCCCGGCCCGGCATCATCTGCATCGCCCCAAAGTCCAGGTTCTCGTCGGTCAAAGTGATTCCCGCCTGCTTCGGCAACATCGCCGTTGTCACCGCCGGTTGCGGTGTATTGAAAAATTCCGTCAACACCTGCAACCGTGCTGTGGCGGGGTTAAGGCCATAGGATTCCGGCGTCAGCGGTTGCTCTCGCAGAATGATGTCCTGCTCGAATCCAGCCTTCGTGTAGGTGTAACGCAGGTCCGCCTTGAAATCCGTGAACGCATCGGGATAGATGACCTGGTTGGAGCCAACCAGTTGCCCGATCGAGTTTGTCAACCCTGCAATCAACACGGTGTTGGTGCCGTCATCATAGCTCAACCCCAATGGCCGGCTTTGCAGATGTATGCCGTCCGGTGTCACCAATTCAATCACGCCTTGGTAGATGTCACCCGGAAAATAAACCTGATGCTGGCCGTTGGTCGCGGCTGCCGTCCCGTTGGGCAGAATGTCAATTTCTTCCTTCGATTCCACCCACTGGCCGGCGGTTGAATCCCAATAATTTAAACCTGTGGCCAATTCTGTGTATTGATGGACGCGCGGAATCATCTGGCCGGATGGCAGGGTTTCGTAAGTGGTTTTCTGCCACACTTGCTGGTTGGCTCCCTTTGACACCACCGCATACGGCGTGTCCTGGGCCGGAACCGTTCCCTGGCCGGCAATGGCCGGTGTGCCCGATTGAGAACCCTGCCCTTGTACTCTGCTGGCGGCAAAAACCAATAACACGATGGTTAACCATGAAGTTTTCATAGAATTGAAGGAAAAATCCGAAGTGATGAATGGCCGGACAAATGACCCTTTGAGAGACAACCCTTCCCCCGCAGCTCGAAAAAAACGCATCAGCCGTTTGCGTACAACCCATTGCCTGTTTACCCTCATCTGATCCCGTTCCCCTACATGCCCCCAATTTCTGGCGCGTCAAATTGAAAGCGAGCCCTTTTTACTCTCCAACAAAAAATAAGTCAACGAATAAATTGTTACGTTTTGGCGCGTTATGCTTATCTGTCTGATTCGCCTTTCTTAAGCTGCAATGTTATGGTAGAGTTTTGTTAACAACAGGCTGTGGCAAACCATCAAATCTCGTCCGACGGATTTGCCGGGAGAGTTTTCGTATTCGCGGTGAACGTCGGGAGTTTTTGGCCGAAACATCTTCAAGAGCCAAGGTCAGGATGAGGGCGAGCGTAAAGCGAAATTCAGTCTTGACGATTCCGTCTGCCCCCCAAAAAACTAACTGAACGCGCCACCTCACCCCGGCCTTCTCCCCCAACTCTGTTGGCGGAGAGGGAGAATCATTCGCGCTTTCCTGATATTTCGCGCACGCTTTCGTGTCACTTGTCACTTGTCACTTGTCGCCCGGCCTTTACCCTGAATCCGTGAGCCGCAAACAAAAACGCGTCGCCGCACTGGTGGAAATGCACCAGGGACATGAGCTTGACCAGCATTACGCCGGTTTTTTTGATTGTTTCAACCGCCAGCTCTTTTTCGAGTCGCATGAAGTGCTCGAGCACATCTGGCTGAAGGACAAGCACGGGCCCAACGGCGCGTTTTACAAGGGCTTGATTCAACTCGCCGGCGCGTTTGTCCACTTGCAAAAGGACCGCCTGCCTCCCGCCGCCGCATTGTTCAAGCTGGCACTGGCCAACCTCGAAAAATATCCGCGCGAACATGAACACTTGAATTTGACCGCCGTGTGTCAGTTGATCCGAAACTGGCTCGGCAGCCTGGAAGCCGCGCATTTTAAAAAGAACCCGCTGGCGGACGACAACGCGCCCAAACTGGCATTGGAATTGCCCACCACGGATGGTTGAGCATGAATAAGAAACGCGTCGTGCTGGCAGGCGGCAGCGGGTTCCTGGGTCAGGCGCTGGCAAAGGAATTACTCCAGCACGATTACGAGGCCGTCATTCTAACCCGCGAACTGCGCGAACGTGACGAAGAGGACGGGGTGAGGGAAGTGGAGTGGGATGGCGAACATATCGGCGAGTGGATAAAATGTCTGGATGGAGCGGAAACTGTGGTGAATCTCGCCGGGCGCAACATCAATTGCCGACATACACCGGAAAATCTCCGGGAAATCACCGCATCGCGCGTCAATGCGGTGCGCGTTATAGCCGCCGCCATCGGTCACGTCAAACGACCGCCACGCGTCTGGGTGCAGGCGGGCGCCGTTGGTTTTTACGGCAATTGCGGTGACCAATGGTGCGACGAAACGGCCCCCAACGGCCGGAATTCGCTGGCGGAAGTCTGCCGGCTTTGGGAACAGGCCTGCCACGATGCCGCCTCACTCCCCACCCGCCGCGTGCTGTTCCGAATCGGCCCGGTGCTGGGCCGCGATGGCGGGGCATTGCCCATGCTGGCGAATCTGACGAGGTGGTTTCTCGGTGGCGCGGCCGGGAATGGCAAACAATACATCAGTTGGATTCATCTCGCGGATCTGACCCAAATGTTCCTGCAAGCCATCGCGCCGGAAAATTATTTTGATGGCACCTACAACGCCGTCTCGCCCAATCCGGCAACCAATGCGGAATTCATGCGTGCGCTGCGGCACAACTTTTTTCGTCCGTGGTGTCCGCCGGCCCCGGCCTGGGCGGTAAGACTGGGTTCCCGGCTGACGCAGACCGAACCATCGCTCGCGCTGGACGGTTGCCGCTGCGCGCCAAAACGGTTTCTGGAAGCAGGCTTTAAATTTCAATTCCCGGACCTGCGCGGCGCGTTGAAAGACATCTGCCGCTGACGTCCCGTCACACCAGCGCATCGGCCAGCACTTCCGCCATGTGCTGGGTGCGGACCGGCGTCAGGTGTTGAATTTGGTGGCGGCAGCTGGTCCCTGACGCCACCACGATGTTTCCGAACGGCTGGCTCCGGATCACTTGAATGAGCGGTTCCGCGACCTTCACCGAAAGTTTGTATTTCGATTCCAGCATTCCGAACGCACCCGCCATGCCGCAGCAGCCCGCTTCGAGCATCGTCACCGTCCGTTGCGGCATCCGGGTGGCCAGTTGGTACATGTAATCTGAATTGGCAAGTGATTTGGCGTGGCAATGCACATGGATCATCATGCGCGCGGGGATTTCGTTAAAAATCAGCGCATTGGGTTCCCGCTCCAGCATGTTTTCAATGAATTGCTCGAATAAAAAACAACGGGCGGCAACGCGCTCCGCGTCCGGCAGTTTTAACTCGTGATAGTCCTGTGCGAACATCGAGTAACATGACGGTTCGAGAAAAATGATCGGCGTGTTGCTTTTGTCGCTGCTCAACAGTGCGAGATTGTGGCGTCCCAGTTGCGCGGCTTCGTCGAGATTGCCCTGGCTGAAGGCGGGCCGTCCGCAGCATTTGCGCAGCTTCGGCAACACGACTTCGAAGCCCGCGGCTTCGAGCACCTTGACGGCGGCCATGCCGACGTGAGGTTCGTAATAGCGCACGAACGTGTCATCCCAGAGCATGACGCGGCCACGATAGGCCGCCCGGAAAGGCGGACGTTTGGCAAACCAATGGTCGAACCGCTCCAGCGCGAAATACGGCAACCATCGTTTGGTGGAAATGCCCAGCACGCGGCTCAGGAACGGGGTATTCAACAACACATTGGCCACGCGCGGCATCTTGCAGCCCAGCCGACCCAGCTGATCCACCGAACTGAACAGCCGTTCGCACAGGGTTAATCCCTGTTGCCGGATGCGCGCGTGCTGTAATTCGGCTTTCAACAACGTCAGATTTACGTTGGACGGGCATTCCACGGTGCAGGCTTTGCAGGACAGACAATTGCTCAACGCCAGTTCGAGTTCCTCCGAACGGAGCGGGTCGCCATCAATGCCGCGCAGCTCCAGCGCGGCGCGAATTGCGTTGGCGCGTCCGCGGGTGGACATGATTTCCTCGCCGGTGGCCATGAACGTGGGACACATGCTGGGCGTCAGCTTGAGGCAGCCGCCGCACCCGTTGCACTGTTCCAGGTTGGCGGTGAACGACCCGTCCCTGGCCGCGAACGCCAGCACCGGTTCAAACGGCACTTTCAGGGAATAACCGGCGCCCTGGCGCAGGTTGCTGTCAATTTTATAACGGCCATCGGAAATAATTTTGCCCGGATTGAACAAATTAAACGGGTCGAAGCTCTGCTTGATTTGCCGCATGAGCTGGTAAACTTCTTCGCCCACCTGTTCCTTGAGGTATTCGGTGCGCGCAATGCCCACGCCGTGTTCGCCGCACAGCGTGCCTTTGAACTGCAACACGAGCGCGGCCACTTCGTCGGCAATCGTCCGGTACTTTTTCAAATCCTCCGCGCGGCGCAAATCCAGCACCGGCCGCACGTGCAGCAGTCCCGCCGCGGCGTGGCCGTAATAAGAGGCGTTTAATCCGAGCCGCCGCATCAGCTTCTGCAGATCGGCGGCATAGGCCGGCAAGTCTTTTGGCCGCACCGCCGCGTCTTCAATGAAGGTCACGGGCTTGGCGGCGCCCTTGCAACCGGTCAAAAGCGACAGTCCCGCCTTGCGCAGCGACCAGACGAGTTCGGCTTCGTCCGGTGTTTCCAAAATGCGCGTCCGCAAACCCAATTTGCGTTTTTCCAGCAGCGCCAGCCGCTCGTCAACATCCTCGAAAAATTCGACGATTAAAATCGCCTCGCCCGGCTTGGTGTCGAGTTCGAGCAAATCGCGCGCCGCCTGAAACTCAAGCTGGCCGCGGGTCTGGTCCAGCAGCAGACGGTCAATGTGTTCAATCGCCGCCGGTTTCAGATCGAGCAATCCGACCGTTGCCTGCATTGCTTCGGCCACGGATGCAAAGAACAACAATCCCACCCCGCGCTTCTCCGGCAGGGGGACGATTTTAAGTTCGGCGGAGATGATCGCGGCAAGCGTGCCCTCACTGCCGGCGATGATGTGAGCCAGATTGCCCGGCTCACGCATCGCCCGGGCCAGCGCGTATCCCGGCCAGCGTTTCAGGAGACCCGGCGGAAAGCGATCGGTAATTTGCAGCTCGTTGAGTGAAGTCAAACTTTCCAGCAGGTCGCGCTGTCTCGGCAGCGAGTCCTGGCCGGAACCGACTCTCACGACGCGCCCGTCGCTGGTTAATATTTCCAGCACACTGACGTGATCCGCTGTTGTGCCATAAACCGGTGTGTGCGCGCCGGACGAATCGTTGGCAATCATGCCGCCCAGCGTCGCGCGCGAACTGGTCGCCACATCCGGGCCAAAACATAATTTGTTCGGGCGGAGAAAATCGTTCAACTGGTCCAGCACGACACCCGCGCCGACGCGTACGGTACGGCGTTCCAGGTTCAGATCGAAAATGTTGCGGTTGTAGCGCGCGAAATCAACCACGATGCCGTCGCCGATGGCTCCACCCGAAAGACTCGTTCCCGCGCCGCGCGGAATGACCGATACCCCTGCCTGCGCCGCCGCCTGGATGATGGCACTGGCATCGTGCGCGCTGCCGGGGAACGCCACGGCCAGCGGCTCGATTTGGTAAACGGACGCATCCGTGGCGTAGAGCTGGCGCGTTAAATTGTCAAAAGCGACGTCGCAAACCGCCGCCTTCAACGTGGCCAGTTGTTGATTGGGTGTCATATATGCCCCGCCCAAAGTTATCGGCGTGACCGCGCGTTGACAATGCCATTAAACCGCGCGGCTGGCTTTGGGCGGAAAATGACTTCAAACCAGATGCCGCGTCTGGCGTTTGGGCAGGGCGGTTTTGGCTTTGCGCGGCGGGATTACGGCTGCTTCCGTCAGAAAATCTTTCAGAAAAGCCGGCTGGTCGTGGCGGCCGCCGCGTTGGTAATCGTGCCAGAGCGTTTCGGCCACCGGCTTTGCGTCTAACTTGAGTTCGCCGGTAAAAAAATCAAAGAGCAGTTCCATCAGCCGCACCAGCGCGATGCTGTCGGTGCGGCCCGTGCGGCCGTGCAGCCAGTCGCTGAGGCGGAGGAAGGAGTGGAAAGGGGAATGTAGGACGGGCATCTTGCCGGTCTCATTCCTTTCGGATTTAGATGGAGACAGGCGGGACTCCTGTCTTACGGACCAAATCAGCGGCGTGGTTTCCACAAAATTGCCGCTGTTGCCGACCAGGTCCCAATAGCGGGCGAACCGGCGCAGCCGTTGCATGGTTGCGAAATCAATCAGTTTGTTGCCTAAAATTTCATAGGGCGGATGCGGGTTGTAAATCATCTGCCAGTCGGCGTCGTGACGAGCGATCGGCGTGCCGCGCAGCCGTTTCAAAATGCCCACCTGGATTTCCTGCGGGCCGAGCGCAATGAGCCGGTCAAACCCGGCGGCAAAACTTTCCAGCGATTCGCCGGGCAGACCGGCAATCAAGTCGGCGTGGATGTGAACGCCGGTCTGGCGGCGCAAAAAACGGAAATTATCTTCGAGCTTCTCGTAATTCTGCCGGCGTTTGATGGCGGCGCCGACTTCCTCGTTGAACGTCTGGACGCCCACCTCGAATTGCAGTGCGCCCGGCGGGAACTTCGCGATGACTTCACGCAAGGCTTCCGGCAGCCGGTCGGGTATCATTTCGAAATGGAAGAAATGGCCGGGTTGATAACGGTCCAGAAAGAATTCGAGGATGGTCTTGCTGATGTCCACGTTGAGATTGAACGTGCGGTCAACGAACTTGAACTGTTTCACGCCGCGACCCAGCAGCCGCTGCAATTGTTCGAGCAGGGCGGGCAGGGGAACCTGCCGCACCGGAATGTCGAGCGACGACAGGCAAAACTCGCACGTGAACGGACAGCCGCGCGATGCCTCGACGTAGATGATGCGGTGCTCGATGTCGTCGTCGGTGTAAAGGTCGTAGGGCGGGACGATCTGCGAAAACTCCGGCGGTTCGGCCGGGATGATTTTGGGCAAGGTGGTAGGGATGCGCTGCTGCGCGTCCTGGCCGAGCGGCAGCTCGGCCCTGCCCAGCCATTCGCGGCACACCTCGGCAAATTTCAAATCCGCCTCGCCGGTGATGACGTGGTCGGCCAGTTGAACGATGGGCTGGTTTTCGGTTTCGTAGCTGACCTCCGGTCCGCCAAGAATGATTTTGATGTCCGGCCGGACTCGTTTGAGGGCGGCGATGATTTTGGTGGTTGGCTCGACGTTCCAGATATAGATGCCGAAACCGATGATTTTTGGATCGCGTGCCAGCAGCGCTTCCACGATATCGAGCGGACGCTGATTGATGTCGAACTCGGCGAGGCACGCGCGCGATTGGAGCAGGCCGAGATTGGCCAGCAGATAGCGCAGGCCAAACGCGGCGTGGATGTATTTCGCGTTGAGGGTGCTTAAAACGATGTCCGCCACACCGCTAATTTAGCAATGCACACGATTGGGCGCAATGAAACCGCGTTCAATCTTTGAATTCCTGCAACAGTTCCAACATGGCGCGGTCGAGTTTGTGGCCGCGCCAGTTTTCGTAATTTACATCCGCGCGTTTGCTGTCAAGGATGCCAAAGTCGCCGCTGAAATTCCACAACGCCCAACCCCAACCGGCCTGCTTCCAGAGCTCGAGATTATCCCGCAGCCAGGCGAGCACGACTTTATGCGGCGTCCGGTTGAACGCGCCGAATTCGCCAACCATCACGCCGACGCCTTGCGCTTCAAGTTTTTTCCACGGGGCGATCATCCGTTCGCGCAGCATTTCCTTGTTCCATGACCAGTCGCCTTCCTTGAGCGGCCAGACCGGTTCCGGCCATTGGTCCGCGCCATCCACCCACGACGCACGATAATGGGAGACCTGAATGGGGGTATAACCGCGCGTTGCGGCAGCCACACCGAGGCGGGCCAGTTCCGTCGGCGGGACATTGCCCCACTCGCGCCCGTCGCAGAGGATGAGCCGGCCCGGGTCATGCTGGCGGATGGCTTCAACGATGTGCAACACGACCCGGCCATACCTTTCCGGCTCAAGTTTTGCCGGCTCATTGAACAGATTAAAGCTGATCCGGCGATTGGGAATGCCGGCATATCGTTTGGCGAACATCACCCAATGCAGCGTGCAGACACGCAGCGCTTCATCGTCCGACCATACCGACCTTGCCTCCGGTGGCTGCGCGACCGTGTAACCGGGCGCGCGATGGAAATTCAGGCAGACGTGAACGCCGTGTTTCCCGCCCCATTCCACCGCCTCGTCAATCTCCTTCAGCGTCGGCTCGTGAAATGCCGTCCAATCGTTGTTCTCAATCCACATCCGGTAATCCAGCGGCAGGCGGACAAAGTTGAATCCAAGTTCCGCGATCCACTCGAAGTCCAGTTCATCGAACCGGTCGTTGCGACCGTTAAATTTGTTCAGCAGGTTGAATCCATGCCAGCGCGGTAGTTTTCCGGGCGACGGATCGGGCAATCCATTTACGGCCGCAGCCGGCAGATTGTCGCACGCAAGACTCGCAATGCCCAAACCGGCGCCGACGGCTGCCGTGCGGGATAAAAATTTCCTTCGGGAGATTTGGGACCGGGCCGAATCAGTTCCTGCCGATGCGGCATATTTCCTGGTCATGGGGTGATGTTAAAAGAGCGGGCCGTAGCAGTCAATTTTCGTTAGACCCGGCGCGTTTTCATTGTTAGCCTGTGCTCATTATGACACCCGACGATATTTTGCTGGAAGCCGAGGACAGGATGATCAAGACAGAGCAGGTGGTCGTGAATGAATTTGCCGGCGTGCGCACCGGCAAGGCGTCCGCCGCGCTGGTCGAGAACATCATCGTGGAGGTTTACGACTCGCAGATGCGCATCCGCGAACTGGCCGGCATCACCACGCCGGAGCCGCGGCAACTGGTCATCCAGCCGTGGGACGCAGCTTCAACCCACCCAATCGAGAAAGCCATCCAGAAGGCGAACCTGGGGCTGAACCCGGCGGTGCAGGGCAAAATCATCCGCATCTCGTTTCCCGAGTTGAGCACGGAGCGACGCCAGGAATTCGTGAAGATCACCAAAAAGATGGCCGAGGACGGGCGCGTGGCCGTCCGTCACGTGCGCCGCGATGCGATGGAACAGTTGAAGAAGCACGCGCACGACAGCGGCATCACCGAGGACCAGGAAAAACAGGCCGAAAAGGATTTGCAGAAGCTGACTGACGAATACATCGCCAAGATTGACCAGCACCTCGCCCACAAGGAAAAAGAAATCATGACGGTCTGAGCGGATTGACGATGGGCGATTTACGATTTACGCGTCCCGCCCCCAATCGTCGTCAATGGCGTAAATCGTATATCGAAAATGACGGGCCGGCAAATCAGCGCCAGCGGCGCGGCATATTTGTAGAAAATCATTCCGAAACAAATTCAGCTCCGTCAGGAGCGGCATATTCCGTTTTGTTGGAGTTCACGCTTCAGCGTGTCTGCCACCTGTGCAAGCGAAAGCTTGAACTCCAACTTCCCGACGATGTCGCTCCTGACGGAGCTTGCGGTTGTGGGTGACAAAGCTACAGAGATGCCGCGCCGCTGGCGCTGAAATGCTAGGTGATAATTACAGGAACCTCGCATCAACGTCCCGGCGCGTTCGTTACGGCCGGTTCAAAGCGCACCACCGTTTCACCCGGCCGGGCGTAACCGAGTTTTTCGCGGGTCAACCGTTCGATGGTTTTGGGGTCGTTCCGCAACGCCTCAATCTCGGCCTTGAGTTGTCTGGATTTCTCCGTTTCCTTCTCGAGTTCCATTTCCAGCCGCAATTTTTCCGCGCGCATCCGTTCGTTTTGATGGATGAGCGGCAGATAACACATCCCGATGAGCAGCAAAAAGGCAAGGACGACCAGACCGACGACCACTTTCGTCAGTTTGCTCCAGATGCCGAGATCCACGTTCATCCCGGCGAGTTAAGCACGCGCGACGAGGCGGCGAAAGCGGATTTTATCCGGCGACTTCCCTCCACGTTTTCAATTTGCCGTCCGCGCCGAAGGTCAACCGCAAATATTGGGCTGGCACGCAGGTTTCGGTGCGCATGGGCGTGAGCGGGCCAAAATAACAGCCGGGCGGCGCAAAGTAAGGTTCCGGCGCGATAATGGTTTGGGCGTGATGCACAAGCCAGTCGGCCACAACGGTGCCATCGGCCAATTTCGCGGATTTGTCGGGCGGGCCCAGTTCCATGACGGCCTGGTCATAGGTGTAATTCCCGACCCGCGCCGGCCAGTCAGTTGTTTGCGTCACGCAACCGGCCAACACCAGCACAACCAGCATCAGCGCAGGCCATTTTCCGCCGACGCGCGCCGCAACGAGTGCCGCATTCATGCCGTTAAACTACACTGGCGCGGTTTGAAAGCAATCGGCGGGCGCGTCCGTTATGCGGATTTGGTTGTCAGCACACGGATTAACCGTTAACCTTTCGCACATATGATAAGGGCGCTGTTCCTGATATTTCAAACCGGCGCGGCGTGGGAGCGGGTGGTGAAAGCCCAGCGTAATTTGGGACCGCTGCTGGCGTTTTACTTGTTTCCGATGATGTTGCTGGCGGCGGCCGCGGAAGGTTTTCGATTGGTGGAATGGGGCGAACCACAGGCAGGAATCTTCCACCGCGTCCAGAAATTCACCGCCGGCGAGGCGGTGATTTTTGAAGTTCTGCATTCGCTGTTGACGCTGCTGGCCATTGTGATTTGCGGCGTTCTCATAAAAATATTGGGGGAGACTTTTCATGGACGCTTCACCTACAAACAGACGTTCACGCTGGTTATTTGTGGATTGAGTCCGATGTTCCTGTTGCGGTTGTTGGACATGGTTCCGGCGATTATTCCGTGGGTCACCTGGGGCATTGGCATCGCGCTTTCCATCAAGGTTCTTCACCAGGGCATCTGGTTCGTCATGCAACCCGCCCCGCCCAATGCTTTTGCACTGTATTTTATGAGTTCACTGCTGCTGATCGCATCAACCGGCCTGGAACGATTCGTCACCGCATGGTATTTGGCGGGACGCATCCCACCCGCTGTGAATTTCATTTCGCACCTTGCGGCGCACCTGCCGTTTTAATTTCGTGCCTGCGCCCGCCAGTCAATCTTTCGCGGGACGCAACCCGTCGGCGCGAATGCAAACCACTTGCCGGACGCCGGCAACCGTGGAAGCCGCCGGGTTCATGGGCCTTGAATTACAGCGGCCGTGCGGATGCCATAAATCATGGCTGCGGTCCCTGGCCATTCGATGATGGATCAAACGTTCCGGGCCGGCATCCGGATTTTCCTAAAAGTTTATGTTGTCAGCGTGCGGCCAAGGCGATATTACGGCATTCAAATGACCAGGATGTTCCTTTTTATTTTTCAGCCGGTGGCGCAATGGGATGCCGTGGTTCAGGCGAAGCGGGGTTTGGGATTCATCCTGGGAGTCCATCTGTTGCCGATGATGCTGATGGCTTCCTTTGCGGAAGGGGCGGGCATGGCCGGAGGGCGGAAGTGGCATGCCGGAATACATGGAGTCAAGTATTTCACCGTGGGCGAAGCCGTGGTCTGGGAAATGATGCAACTGATGTTGATGCTGGTGGTCATCGCGATTTGCGCCTACCTGATCCGGTTGATGGGTGAAACATTTAACAGCCATTATCCTTACCGGCAGACGCTGATCGTGGTGATTTATACTTTAAGCCCGTTGTTTGTGCTCCGACTCCTGGACGCCATCCCGGGGATCAGCTTCTGGATTCCCTGGGGCATCGGCGTCTTTCTCTCCCTCAAAATCCTTTATTTCGGTCTGCCGCGAATCTTGCAACCCCATCTGTCACACGCCTTGGGGCTGTTTTTCATAAGCTCGCTGTTCGTTGTCGTGCTGACGGGTGCGGAACGGCTTGTCTTCATCCGATGCTTGAACGGCCAGGGCGTGCCGATCGAAAACCTGGTGTCTGATATCGCCGCCAAACTCCCGTTTTGAGGGCGCGGATGAACAACCGAACGTCGAAACGTTTGTTTATTTCCTTTCCGTCGGCGCGCCTTTCCATGAAATTTTCCCCGCGTGACCTTTGATGACACCATTGCCGCGATTGCCACTCCGCTTGGCGAAGGCGGTCTCGCCGTTGTCCGCATCTCCGGGCCGCAAACGCTCGCCGTCGCAGACAAAAGTTTTCTGCCAGTTGGAAAAAATTCGTTGAAGCCGTCCGCCGCGGCGACGCACACGATTCAGTTCGGCAAAATTGTCCGGCACGGCCAAAACGTGGATGAAGTGCTGCTGGCCGTTCTGCGTGCGCCCCGCACGTTCACGCGCGAGGACACCGTGGAAATCACCTGTCACGGCGGCCTTTTGCCCGCCAAGCTCGTGCTCGACACGCTTTTGGAAAACGGCGCGCGACCGGCCGAGCCCGGCGAATTCACCCGCCGCGCCTTTCTCAACGGACGCATTGACCTCGCGCAGGCCGAAGCCGTCGCCGACCTGATTCATTCGCGCACCGAACTCGCGCTCGCCGCCGCCAACGAGCAGCTCGCCGGCAAACTGTCGCAGCGCATCAACGCCTTGCGCGATGAGATGATGCAGACCCTTGCGCACGTCGAGGCGCACATTGATTTTCCCGACGAGGACATTGCGCCCGACACGAAGGAGCAACTGCTCAAGCGCTTGGAGCATGGCGTTGCGTTCATGGACGAACTGTTGCGCACGGCCAATGAAGGACAAATTCTCCGGCGCGGCATCCGGTCCGCGATTGTTGGGCGGCCCAATGCGGGCAAATCGAGTCTGCTCAATCAACTGCTCGGCCACGACCGCGCCATCGTCTCACCGATTCCGGGCACGACTCGCGACACGATTGAGGAGACGGCCAACATTCGCGGCCTGCCGGTGGTGTTCATTGACACGGCGGGTTTGCGTGAGGCGGGCGATGAAATCGAGCAGGAAGGCGTCCGCCGCAGCCGCGAGTCGCTGGCCCGGGCCGAATTTATTTTGCACGTTCTCGATGCCAGCGAACCGCTCACGTCCGCCGATGAAAAGTATTTCGCCGAGTTTGACGGCAAGAAGCGGATTCTGGTCGTGAACAAGGTGGATTTGCCGAGAAAGCTGGAATTGCCGTTGGAGCGCCGAGCACCGCCTCGGCACGAATCTCCGGATGCTTCTCAACGTGCCGAGCTGGTGCTCGGCGCTCCAATTGTTGATGTTTGCTGCCTGAGCGGGCAGGGGATTGAAGCGCTGAAGGACGCCATCAAGGAGCTGGTGTGGTCGGGCGAAATCCGGGCGGAGATGTTGCAGGTGATGATCAACTCGAGGCATCAGGACGCGCTGACCCGCGCCCGCGCGGCCACGCAACGCACGCTGGACGTGCTGCGCGCCGGTGAGACGCTGGAACTGGCGGCGGGAGAACTGCGCATCGCCGTCAACGCCGTCGGTGAAATCGTCGGCAAAACGACGACGGAAGACCTGCTCGATTCCATCTTCAGCCAGTTCTGCATCGGGAAATGAAATCGAAAATCAAAATTTACAAACAAGCCAGGTCGGGAAATTACGGCGTGACCCTGAGGCAGGTGGAACGTGCTTGTACAAAAGTTTCGAATGAAATCAAGCGCGAGCGCAGCGCCGGAAAACTCAGGCCCTGGCGTCCGTGACTCTCATTGCAAAGCGCCAGCCGCCGTCGCGCCGCGTAGGCGGAAGGGCTGGCGCAGTCCAAAACGCTTCGCGTGTGTCGTGGCTTACAGGATGTCGCGCCAGCGTTTGGAGTGCGCCGGCTTTAGCGGCGCTGTCGGGTGGGCAGAGAGGCTGGAATAGTGAATATTCCTCGTGCGGGCAAAAGCGGTGCTAAAGTCACCGCAGTCCAGACGCTCCGCGAGTTCCGGCGACGATTGAATTTCGCGAAGCGTCCTGGCGGCGGCCCTCCGCCGCTTTTCGACCGAGGAAAGTTTTATTCGCGACAACGCTTGAACTGCCGGTGCGGCAAAACGGCGACGGAAGACCTGCCCGACTCCATCTTCAGCTAGTTCTGCATCGGCAAATGATTACCACATTTCCACCGGCCCTTTGGGCACGGGGATGTGTTCGCGTTGCGTTGACGCGGGTTCTGATTCGCGCATGAAGGACGCGACCAGCGGCGGCGGGCGGAAGCGCGGCTGCAGTTCGCCGTTCGCATCGAGGAATTGCTGCCGCCAGCGGGTGTAATTTTCCAAAACCTCGTGGAATCCGGCACGGGTGGAAACCTGCACGACACGTTTGTTGAATTCGTGGCAGGGGCCGAACCGCTTTGCGTACCACGGCGCGACCTTGCGGAACATCCGGCAGCCGTGCTCCTCGCCAAAAACTTCAATCATCAAATCCAGATGCCGGCACATCACCCGCACCCGCTCGGCAAAGGTTGGTTCGGGCGGGAGGCCATTCTCTCGGAGGGGCGAGTTACACGAGCCCCAATATTGTCCTGCGTTTGGGAATTTAGGGACTCGTGTAACTCGCCCCTCCGGAAAGTTTGCAAATATTCCAGCGTGTGCTGGAAAATCCACGGATTGTAAAACGCGCCGCGGCCGATGCTCACGCCGGCACAACCGGTGTCATCCAGCATCTTCTTCGCGGCTTGCGGCGTGATGACGTCGCCGTTGCCGATGACGGGAATATTTTTCACGGCCTGCACGACGGCGCGATTGCCGGCCAGGTTCACCGTGCCGCCGAAACCCTGCTGCCGCGTCCGGCCATGAACGAAAATCGCGGCGATGCCGGCGTCTTCGAGCGCGCGCGCGAGGTCCGGCGCGGTCAGGTTTTCGTCGTCCCAGCCGAGGCGCATCTTGGCGGTGACGGGAATTTTCACGGCGTTGACCATGCCACGGACGAGCGCGGCGGTTTGAGCCAGTTCAGTCATCATGGCCGAGCCGCCGCCGACGTTGCAGACCTTGCGGACGGGGCAGCCCATGTTGATGTCCACGGACGCGAAGCCGAGGGATTCGATCTTGGCCGCCGCGTCGCGCATTTCTTCGGGCACGGAGCCGAATAGTTGCACGGCCAGTGGCGCATCCGCCGGGCGGGTTTCGATGAGCTTGAAGGCGTTCGGGTTTTTCTCCAAAAGCGAGCGGGCGTTGACGAGGTCGGTGGTGCATAGGCCGACGCCGCCGATCTCGCGCACGACGAGGCGGAAAGGCAGGTTGGTGTAGCCCGCCAGCGGCGAAAGAAACAGGTTGGATTGAAGCGTCAGCGCACCGATTCGCATTGGCACAATTATAGCTGAATTAGCTCATTGCGGAAGGGTTAATGCCATGGTATTATGGCCTACCAAAAAGGGGAACAAAGATGTTCGACGACGATCAAAATAAAAAAAACGGTGACGATCCAAAAAAAGCGCCGGGCAGTTTCAAAATGCCGCCGGCGTCATGGTTCGCGTGGATTGCCATCATCGGCAGCCTGGGGGTGCTGATGATGTTGAAAGGCCGCATGGGCGCGCCGGATTCGACGTTGAAGCAGGCCGATTTCTTTCAGAAATATGAGTCGAATCAGATCGCGCAAGCGACCATCAATTACAACCTCCAATCGGGAAACCTGATTGAAATTGTCGGCGCCTATTACAAGACCGAAAAGGACGGAAGCATCACGAAAGAAAACGGCAAGCCCGTTTTGATTCCGTTTACCACGAAGGCCCTGCTCACGGAAAAGATGAAAGACATCTTGTTGCCGCCGGCGGGCAAGTTGGAAGTGAGCGAGACCAACCCGATGTTGTTGAACATGATCTGGACCGTCGCGCCGTTTTTGCTGATTGGGATTTTGTTTTGGTTTTTCTTCATCCGCCAGATCAAGATGGCCGGCAAGGGCGCGTTAAGCTTCGGCAAAAGCAAGGCGAAGATGCTCGCGAAGGAACGGAACAAAACCATGTTCAAGGATGTGGCGGGCATTGAAGAGGCCATTGAGGAAGTTTCCGAAATTGTCGAATTTTTGAAGGACCCGAAAAAGTTCCAGCGGCTGGGCGGGCGGATTCCCAAGGGCGTGTTGGTGGTCGGGCCCCCCGGCACGGGCAAAACGCTTCTGGCCAAGGCCATCGCGGGCGAGGCGGACGCTTCGTTCTTCAGCATCAGCGGCTCGGACTTTGTCGAAATGTTCGTTGGTGTCGGCGCCAGCCGCGTGCGCGACATGTTCGAGCAGGCGCGCCGCGCCACGCCGTGCCTGGTTTTCATTGATGAAATTGACGCTGTCGGGCGCAGCCGCGGCCACGGCCTGGGCGGCGGCAACGACGAACGGGAACAAACGCTCAACGCATTGCTCGTGGAAATGGACGGCTTCGATACGCAGGAAGGCATCATCATCATCGCCGCGACGAACCGGCCGGACGTGCTGGACCCGGCGTTGATGCGTCCGGGACGTTTCGACCGGCAGGTGGTTGTCAATCTGCCCGACGTGCGCGGACGCGAGGGGATTTTGAAGGTTCACGCCAAAAACGTGAAACTCATGCCGGACGTGGATTTGTCCATCATCGCGCGCGGCACGCCGGGTTATTCCGGCGCGGAACTGGCGAATTTGTTGAACGAAGCCGCCTTGCTGGCCGCACGGCTGAACAAAAAAGGCGTGGGCATGGAGGAATTGGAGGAAGCGCGCGACAAGGTCCGGTGGGGACGCGAGCGCCGCAGCCTGGCCATGACGGATGAGGAAAAGAAAAGCACCGCCTGGCATGAAGCCGGCCATGCGCTGGTGAACGTGATGCTCGAACACACGCATCCGCTGCACAAGGTCACGATCATTCCGCGCGGGCAGTCGCTGGGTTCGACGATGCAGTTGCCGGAGAAGGACATTTTGAGCCGTCGCCGGAAGGAAATGCTGGATGACATTGCGGTGACCATGGGCGGACGCATTGCCGAGGAAATCATGTCCGGCGATATTTCGACCGGTGCGGCGATGGATATTCAGCAGGCCACGAACATGGCGCGGGCGATGGTTTGCCAGTATGGCATGAGCGACAAGGTCGGCATGGTGCAATACGGCAACGACGATGAATTTGTCTTCCTCGGGCGCGAGATGGGGCGCACGAAAGTTTACAGCGAAAGCACGGCGCGCGAAATTGACGAGGAAATCAAGCACATCATTGATACCGGCTACAAAACCGCGCGCGACATCCTCTTCAACAATCGCAGCATACTGGAATTGATTGCCGGCGCGCTGCTCGAATACGAAACGCTCGATCGCGCGCAGGTCGAGGAAATTGTCACAACCGGCAATTTCACTCCGCCGCCGCCCAAGCCGCAAAGCGAAACGATTTTGGGCGCACCCGCCGGCACGCCCCTGCCGGAAACACCACCAAAACCCGTGCCGCCGAAACTGCCCGGCTTGGGAACGCCCGCGCCTGCCCCGGTTTAAAAACAGGCGTAGCGGCTTTCGGCAGAAAGCCGGACAATACAATTTCCCAGAGAAATGCGGCGGTCTGCCAACCCGCCGCTACGATGAGCCAAGATTGGAGAAGGATGCGTAAAGCGTAAATTCACACGCCTTTTTCCAAAGTTTTCAAATCCTCGGCCAGGAACTGGGTCACATCCTTGAACCGCGCGACGTTATCCGGGTGGACGGTCATGAGCGTCTGGTGCGCTTCGAGACTGGTGCGCGTGATTTGCTCATGCGTTGGATGGGTGGGTTCGGGCGTGCAGGCCTCAACGTCGCCGGGCAATTGCAACGCGCCGGTGATGATTTTGAAGAGATGCAGCGCGCCCAGATTTTCCAGCAACTCGATGACGCGGGCGTTCGGATTAAACAGCTCGATGCCGCGTTGATTGGACTCTCCCGGCTGATTCATTTTTAATCCGAACCCGGCCAGCACGCCGAGAAACGTGCTGTCCATGAGCACACACTCCGACAAGTCAATGATGAAATGGCCGTAGCCCTTCTGCGCCAGCCCGGCGAGCAGCGCCTTGAAATCGGGGCTGAACGAGAAATTGGCGCGCCCAGTTATTTTTACACAGGCGGAATCCTTGCCGACCAACACCAGTAATTTTGCAGACAAAGTTGACATTTTTAATAACAAATTTGCGGGTTCACGCTGCAACCGCGTGCGGCAGGACAATCTGCACGAGCGTTTCCTGCAACACCAGCGCTTCGTCGAGTCCACTGGACACCAGCCGCCGGTTGCACCGCAGCAGCAATTCCATGGCGCGAACCAATTCGCCCTGGGTGTATTTTTTCGCCTGCGGCAGCGCTTTGTAAAGCACATACGGATTCAATGCCAGCGGATTAAATCTCCGGTCCGCGGGCAGTTTATCCGCCGGCACGCGCTCGAGTTGCGCCTTGAACCGGTTGTAATCCATTTCCGGCTTGATCCAGCCTTCGCGCAGCATCTCCTTCAACAGCAGCATCGCGCGCACTTTGGAAATCAAACCGTAAAGCAAACCGATTTCGGACTTGTGCGAATCGGTTTTAACTCCCCACAATTCCTCATCCAGCCGCCGGAGCAAACGCGGCAGATCGCGGTCGCCCAGCGCATCGCCCAGCGCAAATGCCCGCGCCGCCTTGTTCCGCGTGCAAATGGCAGCCACGTCGGCAAACTCGATTTTCTTCCGCTCGCCGACGTACAGGCACAGCTTTTCAACCTCGTTGTCAATCTGGCGCGGATTGGGACCGACGCGGTTGACCAGTTCGGCCAGGGCTTCCTCGGAAATTTCCTGTTGCCGGGCGCGCACGGCCGCGCCCGCCGCAACTTCCGCCCGCTCCGCCCAGTCGCGGTCGTCCACCGACCAGCCGGAAAAGCTTTCAACCGTCCCGATTTTATCGAGCGTTTTGAAAAAGGTCTTGCGCTTGTCCACCTTGCCCGTGCTGATGAGCAGCCGGACGCCCTGCCATTTGAAAATTTTCAACTCCCCGGCCAGTTCGTTCAGTGTTTCCGTGACGGCCTGTGCCGTCGCGGCGCGTTCATCGCCGAGAAAATTGCAGTCGCGCAGCCAGATGACCTTGCCGGAGCCGAAAAACGGAAGGGTCTGCAGCGCTTCGCGCAACCGGCCCAGCGCGGTGAGCGCCTCGCCGCTGTTGGAAACGGTGGCCTCGATGATTTCGTGATCCATGCCGCCCAACTCTTCGCACCATTGCTGGTAAAGTTGTTTGGCTCGTGCCTTGACGGCGAACTCGTCGTCGCCACAAATGAGGGCCAGCGATGGGGGTTGGGCGGCGGGCATTTTATTCGGGTTCGCTGCCGGTCTCATTGATCCGGTTCAGCACCTCGCTCATGTCCTCGACCTGCTCAAAAAGCTGGGTGGCGACGAAAATCGGTTTCTTCTGCGCGGCGGCGATGGCGAGGCAATCGCTGGGGCGCGCGTCCACCTCGACAATTTTCCGCGCCAGTTCGTTTTGCTGTTGCAAAATCAGCCGCGCGAAATAGGTGGAATTCTTCAAATCCGTGATGATGACGCGCTCGACATTGATGCCGAAGCCCTGAAAAATCCGGTTGATGAGGTCGTGAGTCAGCGGGCGCTCCTTGGGCTGCTGGCGCAGAAACATGCCGATGACCGCGCCCATTTGCGGCTCGACATTGATGACGAAAACCTTGTCATCATTGCCAACAAACAGCGCGCAACCACTGTTGGCGGGAAGAATTCCTCGAATCTGTACCGGCACAACATCGTGCTTCATGCCCACACTTTAACCCTCCGCCGGGGAAAAACAAGTCCGCTGATGCGCCCGCTATTGGCTTGCACCGTGATGGTGGTTGGGTAAAAGTTGAACCATTAATGAAGCCCGTTTTGACCGCAAAGCCTTTCTCATCATTCCTCCGCAACGCTTTAGTCCTGGCCGCGTTGGGTGCGCTGGCCGCCATCGCTGCCGAAACCGACGTCCCGCTGAAGGACTGGCAAAACCCCCGGCTCATCGGCATTGACAACCAGCCGCCGCACGCGACGATGATTGTTTGCCCCGATGCGAAGACGGCGCTCCAGGTCGAATGCGCTGATAACACCGGGCGCGCGAAATCGCCGTTCTACCGCTCGCTCAACGGCGATTGGAAATATCATTACGCCACGAATCACACCGGGCGCGTGGCGGATTTCTGGAAGCCGGGTTTTGACGACTCAAAGTGGCACACGATCCCCGTGCCAGCCAATGTGGAGATGCAGGGCTACGGGGTTCCGATTTACGTGAACATCCGGTATCCGTGGACTTGGCACGGCGTGAATCCGAATCCGCCGTTCGTGCCGGAGGACGATCCGAACAACACGGTCAATTCCTACCGTCACGAATTTGATGTGCCGCTCGATTGGAAAGGCCGCCGCATTCTGATCACGTTCGACGGCGTGAACTCGTTCTTTCAACTCTGGATCAATGGCGAGAAGGTCGGCATGGGCAAGGACAGCCGTACGCCGGTCGAGTTTGACATCACCAAGTTCGTGAAGCCCGGACGGAACCTGCTCGCGGTCGAAAATTTCCGCTGGTGCGACGGCTCGTATCTCGAAGACCAGGACATGTGGCGGTTGAGCGGCATTTTCCGCGATGTGTACCTGTGGTCGCCGCCGGAAATTCACATCCGCGACTTTCAAGTAAAGACGGAGCTTGACGCGCAGTATCGCGACGCGGAATTGAGCGTGGAATTGAAACTGAACAACGCGGGCGGCGCAACCGGCGCAACGGTGGCGACGGAGTTGTTTGACGCGCAGGGCAGATCCGTGGCCGGACTCCCGGCGCAGCCGTTCGACGTTGGCGCGGTGCAGGAAAAACCGGTTTCGCTCACGGCGAAAATTTCCAACCCCCTCAAGTGGTCGGCGGAATATCCGAACCTTTACAAACTCCTGCTCACGCTCAAGGACGGCACGGGCCGGACGGTTGAAGTTGTTCCGGTCAACGTCGGTTTCCGCAAGGTCGAGATCAGCAACGGGGACCTGCTCGTTAATGGCCGGCGCATTCTGCTCAAGGGGGTCAACCGCCACGAGTTTGACCCGGACCGCGGCCAGGCCATCACCGTCGAGGGCATGGAACGCGACCTCCAGCGCATGAAACAGTTCAATGTAAACGCCGACCGTTGCTGTCATTATCCGAACCAGCCCGCGTGGTATGACTTGTGTGATCGTTACGGGATTTATTTGATTGATGAGGCGAACATCGAGAGCCACGGCATGGGATTTGACGACGCGTCGCTCGCCCGGCGAGAAGATTTTGCCGCCGCGCACCTGAACCGCACCGTGCGCATGGTCGAGCGCGATAAAAATCATCCCTCGGTCATCATCTGGTCGCTGGGCAACGAGGCTGGCAGCGGCCCGAACTTTGAGGCGACGTCGAGATGGATTCACCAGCGGGACACCAGCCGGCCGGTCCATTACGAAGGCGCGGGCGAACGGCCCTACGTGGACCTGTTTTCGCAAATGTATCCTTCGCCGGGGAGCCTCGCCGATTACGCCTCCCGGCCACAGACGCGCCCGTACATCATGTGCGAATACGAGCATGCCATGGGCAATGGCTCCGGCGATTTCCACTCCTATTGGGATAAAATTTACCAGTTGCCGCACCTGCAAGGCGGATTCATCTGGGACTGGGTGGACCAGGGGCTGCGCCAGCCGCAATCGCGCCCTACCCGCGACCGTTTCGTTCCCGTCAAGCCCGGTGAAAAAACCTTCTGGGCCTATGGCGGCGATTTTGGGCCCAAGGACATTGCCAGTGACGACAACTTCTGCTGCAACGGCCTGGTTACGCCCGACCGCGAACCGCATCCGGGACTGTTCGAGGTGAAGCACATCTACCAGTACGTTCATTGCCGGCTGGCTGGCGGCGCCACCCGCACCGTCGAGGTGAACAACTGGTTCGACTTCACCAACCTCAAGGACATTGCGACCGGCTCGTGGAAACTCAAGGCTGATGGCGAAGAGATTCAGGGCGGCAACTTGGAAGATTTGGACATTGCTCCCCGCGCGACGAAATTCATCGCGATTCCCGTGACGGCGTTCCAGCCGCGGCCCGGTGTGGAGTACTTCATCGAGCTGAGTTTTGCGCTCAAAACCGATTTGCCGTGGGCGAAAGCCGGACATGAAATCGCGTGGGACGAATTCAAACTGCCCGACGCCGTACCCGCCGCAAATTTTTCGACGGAAAAAATGCCGCCGGTCAAATGGATTGCCGGCGCGCGCGTATCACGGGTTGCCGGGGCGAATTTTGAAATCATTTTCGACAACCGGACCGGCGCGATGAAGTCGTGGCTCGTGAACGGTACTGAGTTGATGGTCTCGCCGTTGCGCCCCGATTTCTGGCGGGCGCAGACGGACAACGACCGTGGCCGGGACGATCTCAAATCGCAGGGCGTCTGGCGTTACGCGCACCAAGACGCGCAGCTCCGCCGCTTTGCCGGGGCGGACCGGGGTGACCACATTGAAATTCAAGCCGAAGTGACGCTGCCCAAGGCCGGCGGCGCCGTTTGGCGAACGACTTACGAAGTTTATGGCAGCGGCGACGTCGTGGTGACGGCGGCATTTTCGCCCGTCAAGACCGATTTGCCCAGGCTCCCGCGCCTCGGAATGCAAATGACGTTGCCGGCTGGTTTCGAGCGCATCACCTGGCTCGGACCCGGCCCGCAGGAAACGTATTCCGACCGCAAGGATTCACGCGTCGGCGTTTACAGCGGCACGGTGAACGAACAGTTCTGCGCGGATTACACCGAGCCGGGCGAAACCGGGAACAAGGCGGACGTGCGCTGGGTCGCGCTGACCGACTCCAGGGGCGTGGGATTGCTGGCCGTCGGGATGCCGTGGTTGAGCGTCAACGCGCTGCATTACGGAACGGAGGATTTGAACGCGGGCAAACACGCCTTCCAACTGCCGCGCCGCGATTTCATCACGCTGAACCTGGATTGGAAGCAACAGGGCGTGGGCGGCGACAACAGTTGGGGCGCCTGGCCGCACGATGAATTTCTCATCCCGTGCGCGGAGCAAAGTTATCGTTTCCGGCTCCATCCCTTGCGTGCCCATGAGAACCCCGAAGTCGTGGCGCGAGCCGCGCAGTTTTGAAACTGAAGATCAAAGCTGGCAGGGACGATGCGCTGGGCACGAGCCGGGGCCGGGAGCGTGTCAACGAAGTTGTATTCGAACTTGCCCGGCTTGGGTGCAAACTGCTCCCAATAAACCGGAATCTCGACTGTGTTTCGCGTGCATGAACTCGATGGCCGGCCACACCTTCGGAAGCGTTTCGGGCCAGTCGCTCGACTTGTGCCGGAGAGAAAGCAGACAATCATGAAAATTCAAACTTGGTTTTGTTCCACTCTCGTGTGCTCGTTCGCCCTGGTTTCGTCTCAGGCAACAGGCAGTCCGGTCTCAACCAACCCGGATTCGGAAATCCCTCGCTTGCGGAAGCAGGGGGCCGCCACCCAACTGATCGTGGACGGCAAGCCGTTTCTGGCGCTGGCGGGAGAACTGGGCAACAACACCGCCACCAGCCTCGAATACCTGAAACCGGTCTGGCCAAAACTCGTTGACACGAAACTCAACAGCGTCCTAGCGGCCGTTTCCTGGGCACAGATCGAACCCGAGGAAGGGAAGTTCGACTTCCGTGTGCTCGACGGCGTGATCCGCGAGGCTCGGAATCACAACTTGCGGCTGGTGCTTCTGTGGTTCGCCAGTTGGAAGAACGGCCAGTCTTCCTACGCGCCTGACTGGGTGAAGCGGGATTTCGAGCGGTTCCCGCGCGCCCAAAATGCAGCGGGCAGGAGCATCGAAGTGCTTACTCCCTTCAGCGAGGCGAACCGGGACGCCGATGCCCGCGCCTTTGCAGCCTTGATGCGCCACGTCAAGGCCGTGGATGGTCGGAAACATACGGTGATCATGGTTCAGGTGGAGAACGAAATCGGAGTGCCGGATTCCCGCGACCGCTCACCCCTGGCCACCAAGGCTTACGAAGGGCCGGTGCCCAGGGAACTCATGGACTACCTGCAGCAGCACAAGGATGACCTGATCCCGGAGTTGCGCCAGGTGTGGATGACGAACGGATTTAAAACTTCCGGAACTTGGGAAGATGTGTTCGGCATGGGAGCCGCGACCGATGAAATATTCATGGCCTGGAATTTTGCGCGCTACATTGGCCGGGCGGCTGAGGCGGGCAAAACCGAATATCCGCTGCCGATGTTCGTCAACGCGTGGGCGCCCGGATTCGCAAAGGACAATCAACACGCCAACGGCCAGAGCGGCAGTCCCATGCCCGATACGCTGGATGTCTGGCGGGTCGGGGCGCCGCAAATTGACATGATTACGCCCGACATTTACGACTACGACTACGCGATGATGTGCGCGCGGTACACCCGGTCCGGAAACCCGCTGTTCATACCCGAGACACGGGGATTGCCGCCCAATGGGCTGGAAGCCCGGGTGCTCTACGCCTTTGGACGCCACGACGCGATCGGTTTCTCGCCGATGGGGATCGAAAGGCCGGCGGCTCCCGACATCGAACTGACCAGCAGCTACAACCTGATCAAACAATTGTCGCCGCTGATTTCGGAACACCAGGGCAACGGCACGATGTCCGCCGTCCTGCTGGGCGCCGGCGACCCGCCGCAGAAAATCCAGGTGGGAAATTACACGCTGGAGGCCTCGTATTTGAAACCCCGGGTTCTGCCCGGGTCACCGCAACCGCAGCCGCCCTTTCCGAACGCGGCGGCCATTTTCATTTCGACGGGGCCGGACGAATTTTATGCCGCCGGCAACGGCGTGACCGTCACTTTCACCCCCAACACACCGGGCCCGCCACTCGCCGGACTGGCCACCGTGGAGGAAGGCGTTTTTGTGGATGGCCGCTGGGTTCCCGGACGACGGCTGGCCGGCGACGACACCGCCACGCCCAGTCTGGTGTTGCCGAGGCTCCACGTGGTGGCGGACCATCCCGCGCTCTTCGGGCCGAGTTTCAAGGGCATCGTTCGCGTGACGCTGTACCGCTACCGCTGAGGAATCTGCGTGGCGTTTGGAATGCGCCGGCTTCAGCGATGCTGTCTGGTGGGCGGAGAGGTTGGAATGGCAGATGTTGCCCGTGCGGACGAAGAGCGGTGCTGAAGTCACCGCAGTCCAGACGCTCCGCGAGTTCCGGCGACGATCAAATTTCGCGAAGCGTCTTGGAGTGCGCCATCCCTTCCGCCTACGCGGCGCGACGGCGGCTAGCGCTTTGGCACACAACGACTCCGCGTTTACCTCAAAAAGCGCTGTCGCCGCTGCGCTCCAGTCTGCGCTTCGCCCCGGCATGCTGCCAGCACAGTCCAAAAATGCGCGCCGTTTACCTGGCCGGTGCGGCGGTGGTCAACAAATCAGGTGCAGCGGCGGTAACGTTGATCTCGCCGGTCGGCGCGATCCGTTGCACGGTGGCAAGGAGACGCCCCTGATAGGCGTTGCGGGTGTCGGTCTTGAAGAGGCCGACATAATTGAGGTCTCCGGTGTCGAGGCTGATGAGGCGTCCAGGGCCTTCGACTTTTACGGTTACAGCGGGTGTTGCGTCGGACACCAGCAGGCCGGCATCGTCAACGACGGTGATTTCATAGACGGCGATGTCGCTGGAAATGGGCGAGGGGAGCGACGTGACCTGGAGTTGCGCTGGTTTGCCGGTGGTGCGCAATTCGTTCGTGGCAACCGGCTGGCCGGAGCGATAACCAACCGCCGAGAGCTCTCCCGGAGCGTAAGACACGCTCCAGTCGCTGGCATAGACATTGTGGGCAACCGCATGGCGTCCGAGGGAGTGTGCATTAAGGAACAATTCAACTTCGTCGCAATTGGCAACCGCCCGGACGGTGAGCTGGGTGTTGGTCGGCCAGTTCCATTTGAAGACCGCAGGCGCGGCACGCCAGGCGAGTTCAGGCTTTTCGCCAGTGAGAACGAAAATTTGCAACACGGGATCGTCGCGCCAGTAGGCGGCGCGCTGGTAGAATCCCGGCTTTTTCCCTGTAGCCAGGTCCAGAAAACCGGAACCATTGCCCCGGTGCGGAAATTTTCCCGACTCGCCGAGATAATCAATGCCGGTCCAGATGAAATCGCCGATCACGTAGTCGTGGTCGCGCACGCCCAGCCAGTAATGAATGCCGGAAGAGGTCTCGGTGCCCAGGCAGAGGCGGTGCGGGAACCGCGCGCGCTCGGGAGCGTAAGTGTTGGTGCCGTACAGGCGGTCAATGTAATTGTAGCCGGCGATGTCGAGCGCATCCATGAAGCCGTTTCGCGAGGAGACGTAGGACTGGTCGCAGGCGGAGGTTGCCGGACGGGTGGGGTCTTCATCGTGGCAGATGGCGACCAGTTCCTTCGCCAGCTTCCAGCCGTCGTGGTCGAACTGGTTGGGGATTTCATTGCCGATGCTGTAGAGCACGACGCTCGGATGGTTGCGGTCGCGGCGCAACATGGCCCGCAGGTCGGTCTCGTGCCACTGGTTGAAGTAGAGGTGATAGCCGTATTTCGATTTGCCGCGCGGGTTTTCGGTGTAGTTGTAGGGCCAGTCCCGCGTCCATTCATCAAAGGCCTCGTCAAAAACGTAAAAACCGAGTCGATCACATAGGTCGTAGAACTCCGGGGCGAACGGGTGATGGCTTGTGCGGATGGCGTTGCAGCCCATCTCCTTCAGTCGGGCAAGGCGCCAGGCCCACACGGCTGCGGGAACGGCATTGCCGAAGGAGCCAGCATCCTGATGCAGGCAGACGCCCTTGAGCTTGGTGGGCTGGCCGTTGACGAACAGGCCGCGGTCGGGATCGAACTTGAGCTGGCGGAAACCGAATGTCGTGATGGTTTCGTCAAGCGGCTGGCCGTCGAGTGCCAGCGTGCTGCGCAGCCGGTAAAGCTCCGGTGAACTGCTGGACCAGAGACGGGGGTTCGGCACTGTGACGCGCTGCACAGCATGCTGGCCGGGGTGCATGTCTTCGAGCTTGAGTTTCGATTCGGTGCTGGCCACCACCTTGCCGTCGGGGGCGAGCACGCTGCTGCACAGGACAACTTCATGGTTCGTCGGATGCGCCTTCCACACATTCTCCGCCCAAGCCTGCTGTTCCTCCGCCGAGAAAAAATTCGCGTCAATGATGTAGCTGGCCTCAACGACGGCTTTTGGGGGCGTGATCTTGGGCGTGGTGATGTTGACACCGCCATCGAGCCGAAAGTGCGTGAAGCCCGTGGTGATGAGCCGCATATGCCGGTAAATTCCGGAACCGGCATACCAGCGCAGCGAAGGTTCGAGCGAATCGTCCACCCGGACGGCCAGGACATTGGGAGCGCCGTTGGTGTTCAGAAACTCGGTGAGATCGTAACGGAAGCCGATGAAACCATACGGCTTGCGTCCGAGGAAGTGGCCATTGATCCAGACCTCGCTGTTCATGTAAACCCCGTCGAACTCGACGACAACCTTCTTCCCGGCGCTGTCCGGAAGCGTGAAGCTTTTCCGGTACCAGCCGATGCCGTGCGAGAAAAAGCCGCCGTTCTCCTCGCCAGCCGGTGGCGGGTTCAGCGGTTGTTCGATGCTCCAATCGTGCGGCAGCTCAAGAGTGCGCCAGCTTGCGTCGTCGAAGGCGGGCTGTTTGGCCGCCGCTTCATCCCCCAGATGAAAGCGCCAGCCGGTGTCGAACGGAATAATTTCACGCGGGCCGGACGCCGGCCCGGTAGCTGCCACGGCGGCGGAAGCGAAGCCGAGCAGGACGCCGAGATTGAGAGCGTACAGCAACGATGCGAAGAGCGAGCGATTGAGCATGATGCGAAATAGTGCCGCCACCTGTTTTCGGTGTCAAAATCAAAGGCACATCGGGCATACTGCCGGGCGCATCTCAATTTTTAGAGGGGTCGCCATAAGTTGAATGCGGGAAGAGACAAGGAATATTTTCCATGTCGGACGCCGCGGCGCAGCGTCCCTGCCTTTGCGGCCAAAATTTGGGCGCACGGGGATCCGCCGTCCTAAATTCGTGTCAATTCGCGAAATGGGTGTAAAAGCGTTTCTTCCGCCTTCGTTTACTTCGGCGCGACAAACCGTGGGGTTTTGGTTAATTTTGGCCATGCGGTGGACACAATTATTCAGCGCGCTCGCGGCCAGGAATTATCGCCTGTTCTTCGCCGGACAGATCGTCTCGCTGGTCGGCAACTGGATGACGCAGACGGCGTCGCTGTGGCTGGTGTATCATCTGAGTTCGTCGGCGTTCCTGCTGGGCGTGGTCGGTTTCGCCAGCCAGATCCCGATTTTCTTTCTCGCGCCGTTTGCCGGAGTCTGGGTGGACCGGGTCAACCGGCACCGGCTGCTGATCGGCACGCAGGTTTGTTCCATGCTCCAATCCTTCGCGCTCGCGGCGTTCGCGCTCACCCATACCATCGGCGTTCCGCATCTGGTCATCCTGAGTCTGGTGCAGGGCGTCATCAACGCGGTGGACATGCCGGTGCGACAGGCGTTGGTCGTGGAATTTGTCGGACGCAGGGAGCATCTGGGCAATGCCATCGCGTTGAACTCGTCGCTGTTCAATCTCGCGCGGCTGATCGGGCCGGCCGTCGCCGGGTTCGTCATCGCCGGATTCGGACCGGGTTTTTGTTACCTGGTGGACGGCTTTACGTACGTGGCGGTGATCGCCGCGCTGCTCGCAATGCGTCTGTCCGACCGGCCGGCGCGACCGGCGCGGCAGCATCCGTGGATCGAATTGCGTCAGGGATTCCGTTACGCGTTTGGCTTTGCGCCCATCAAGATGTTGATCGGGCTGGTGGCGGCCATCAGCGCGATTGGGTTTTCCTACACGGTGCTCACGCCCATCTTCGCGCGCGATGTGTTCCTGGGCGACGCGCGCACGCTCGGCTGGCTGATGTCGGCCTCGGGTGTCGGCGCGGTGAGCGGGGCGTTGTATCTCGGCTCGCGCACGACGATTCGCGGGCTGGGCCGGATCATCGCGTTCGGCGGTGCGGCAATGGGCGTGGGGCTGATGGGTTTTGCGTCGTCGCGCTGGCTGCCGTTGTCGCTGGCCTGCCTGACATTGACGGGCATGGGCGGAGTGCTGCTGATGGCGTCGAGCAACACGCTGATTCAAACGCTGGTGGACGATGACAAACGCGGGCGGGTGATGAGCATTTTCTCGATGGCATTCACCGGCACCATGCCGGCGGGTAACCTGCTCGTGGGTTTTCTAGCCGCCGAATGGGGCACAACGGTGACATTGACGGCGAGCGGTGTCATTTGCATTATTATTGCGGTCATGTTTTACCGGTCCATCCCGCGGCTGCGCGCGGCGGTCGCGCCCGTGCTGGCGAAACTGGACCCGGCGGTGTTTGAACCCATTGTTCGTCCAGCGGGAGAGGGGAAAGATGGTTGAGGATTGAAGGCGGCGGAGGAACATCGAACTTCGATAAATCGCCAGCGGGCAGCGCCGCCCATCCATTACACGCATTGTCTCTTGGAATGGGTATGAGACGCGAATTGCGCGAATTTAATCCGCGTAAATTGGTGAAATCAGTGTCAACTTCCCCAGGCTCGGCATTTCACCTCACCACTTCAAACGCGAAGCCCTTCAGATATTCCGTCTCCGGAATCATCGGGATGACGGGATGGTCCGGGCTTTGTGAATAGGTGGCGACCCGGCGCAAGACGTGGCGCGTGTCGTAGGCGGCGGAGAGAATCACGTCCTGAAACGTCACGATGTCCACGTGATGCGAGCAGCAGAACGTTGCCAGCGTGCCGCCGGGCTTGAGCAGCTTGAGCGCGCGCAGATGGATTTCCTTGTAGCCGCGCAGCGCATCGGGCACGGACGCACGATTGCGCGTAAATGACGGCGGATCGAGGATGATGAGATCGAAACGCGGAACGACACGCTCGTGTGGTTTGACGGCGGTGTTGGCCTTGAGCCAGTCGAAAACGTTCACGGTTTCGAACGAACATTTTTCCGCCAGGCCGTTGGCCGCGGCGTTGCGAGTGGCCGCGGCAATGGCTTCCGCGCTCTGGTCGAGCAGATGGATGTGCGCTGCGCCCGCGCGCGCTGCGTGCAAACCAAACCCACCGAGAAAACTGAAGCAATCGAGAACCTGGGCATACTTTGCAAAGTGTGCCACCGCCTCATAATTCACCTGCTGATCCAAATACATCCCCGTTTTGTGGCCGCCGACCAGGTCGGTCTCAAATTTTAGGCCGTTCAGGGTCACTGAAATAGGCCCGCTCAATTCGCCGGCCAATACGCCTTCGGCTGCGTTCAAGCCTTCAAACTTGCGCGTTGCCATGTCGCCGCGTTCGAGAATGGCGCGCGGCGAGAAAATCTTTTGCAGCGCGGCGATGATTTGAGCTTTGCGCTGATCCATGCC
The DNA here is from genome assembly GCA_963804345.1 of uncultured Verrucomicrobiae bacterium. GTDB lineage: Bacteria > Verrucomicrobiota > Verrucomicrobiia > Limisphaerales > UBA11358 > UBA11358. The sequence goes on from CAWDPX010000019.1 coordinate 155,227, forward strand.
GAGCGACGAAATCTGCACCACCACCACGTCCTCGTATTTGTCCACGATCAGACCGCTGAGAAAATCGCTCTCGGCGTTGACCACGCGGAACGAGGTCGCGGACGGCAGGTGCTTTTGCCGGACGGCAAGCGCGGCGCAAATGCGCTCCTCGAAAAACTTTTCGTTCACCTCGACGCGCTCCGGCGACAGGACGCGGACGTTGATTTTTGATTTGGAATTGAAGATGCCGGTGCCGATCAGCCGCTGGCGATGGTCTTTGACCTGGACAAGTTCGCCGTCGGCAATGGGTGCGGTGATCCGGAGAATTCCGGTGTGATAGATCCACGGATGGCCGGCCACAATGCGGTCGGCCTCGCCGGGTTTTAGTAAAACAGTCGTTAACGAGTCCATAATTTGTAAACAGTTTGGTGGGAGTTCACGCCTTAGCGCGCTGTGCGGACAAGCTGAAGCTTGAATTCCAACGCGGATATAATACCAGAAACGGGCAGGGGAGGCGAGGGAATGTTCCATCGAATGCGTCTTGAGGGCGGGTTGCCCCAATCGAACGGAGCGCGGCTGACAGGCGCGCGCCGGGGCGCTGCCGCTGCACTTTGCGATGGAACCGGCGCCGTGGTTTCGCTATGGTTGCGCATTCGGCGGAGAGACCATGAACAAACTCAAAGATGCGATTCAGTTGCGCGTTCGTTACAGTGAAACGGACCAGATGGGGAAGTTCTACAATTCGCGCGCGCTGGAATGGTTTGAATGCGGGCGGACGGAACTGATGCGGAACCGGCTGGGGATGTCTTACGCCGCGCTGGAGGGAAAGGGTGTTTTCCTGCCGCTGGTAGAGGCGCATCTCGAATTCCAGGGCGGCGCGCGGTACGACGACTTGCTACGAATCACTTCAACCGTGGTACTGCATGGACGGGCGAAGCTGCGTTTCGACGTCGAGATTGCGCACAGCGGGACTGGCAAGCCGGTGGTGCGCGGCTACACGGTCCATGCGTTCACCGATACCCGGGGCAAACCGATCCGGCCGCCGGAGTGGTTTGTGGAGATGCTAAAAAAGGCTGAAGGCTGAGGGCTGAAAAAACATCGAAAATTCACCGCCCCAACATCCAATGAAGGGAAGCGGACAACTGCTACACTGGCAGTTCTTTTTGCGACAACACGCGGAAGCCATGCTCTTGCAGGACGCAGTGGGCCAGGTCGTGGTTGGAGACTTCAATAACCAGAATGGCGCGGTCGTTCGCGATGTAACCAGACGCGTTGTCGAGGTTGATCTTATGACCGGCCAGACAATCGGCCACCGCATGCAATCCGCCGGGCTTGTCGGAGACTTCAATGGCGAGCGCGTCCACCAATTTAACGACGAAGCCTTCGTGTTTGAGGGCCTCGCAGGCCAACTCCGGATTGCTGACCAGAAACTTCATCACGCCGAACGGGCCGGTGCTGGCCACGGCGAGCCAGCGGATGTTGATGCTGGCGTTGGCGAGGATTTTGGCGAAGTGGGCAACCTGGCCGGGTTTGTTCTCGGCAAAAGCAGCCACCAGTTTGACGTCGTTCATTGGAGTTCCTTTGGTTTACAGCTTGCGGTTGTCAATCACGCGTTTGGACTTGCCTTCACTCGCCGGCAGCGCGCCGGGCGGCAGGAGCTGGACCTGTGGTTTGATGAGAATTTCCGCGCGTAATTTCTCGGCCAACTGGCTTTGCAATTTCATGAGCTGCTCCACCTGTCCCTCGAAACCGGCTTCCGCCAGTTCCACCGTGACCGTCATCTCGTCGAGGCCCTCCAGCGTGATTAGATAATTTCTGCCCACCCCCGACTGCGCCATCAGGACGCGCTCGATCTGCTGCGGGTAGATGTTCACGCCGCGCACGATGAGCATGTCGTCCGAACGGCCGGTAATGCGGTTCAGGCGGCGATGCGTGCGGCCGCAGGGGCAGGGCTTGGCGATGATGGACGTGATGTCACGGGTGCGGTAGCGGAGCAGGGGCATGGCCTCGCGAGTGAGCGTCGTCATCACCAGTTCTCCAGGCTCGCCATCGCGCACCGGTTCGCCGGTCTGCGAGTCTATAATCTCGATGAGGAAATGGTCCTCCCACACATGCATGCCGTGCTTTTGCCCGCATTCGAAAGCCACTCCGGGGCCGTTCATTTCCGAAAGGCCGTAGGAGTTGTACACGTCAAGGCCAAGGCCCTCCTCAATCTTCCGGCGGGTTTCGTCGGTGTACGGCTCGGCACCGACAAATGCCTTGCGCAACGCGAGATCGCGCCGCGGGTCAACGCCGTGTTTTTCCAGGAAGGTTGCGAGGTAAAGCGCGTAGCTGGGCGTGAGATGGATGAACGTTGTCCGAAAATCCTGCATCAGCATCAACTGCCGCTCGGAATTGCCCGGGCCGGCGGGGATGACCAGGCAGCCGACCTTCTCCGCGCCGTAGTGGGTGACCAGTGCGCCGGTGAACATGCCGTAGGTCATCATGTTCTGGAACACGTCCTTTTTTGTGATACCGGTCATGACAAAGGAACGCGCGCACAACTCGGCGGCATTGTCCACGTCCTGACGTGAGAAGAACAGCGCCTTGGGCTTGCCCGTGGTACCGCTGGAAGTATGCAGCCGGAGTGTGTCTTCGTAGGGCACGGCCAGCAAACCGGTCGGGTAATTCGCGCGCAGGTCGGCGCTGGTGGTGAAGGGCAGGCGGCGCAGGTCGGCGAGTGACCGGATATCCTCCGGCTTCAAGCCCAGTTCGGCGAATTTCAGCCGGTAGAACGGCACGTGCGCAGCCACACGCCGGACGGTTTCCTGCAAACGTTCAAGTTGCAGCCTTTCCAGCGCAGCGCGATCCAAGGTTTCGCTTTTCTGATCCCAAAACATGACTTAATGCCTGATTTGATGATTGTGACCACTACTCCACCCCAAAATGAAAAGCACGTCAAGTTTTCCCGCACGGGTATTACCCCAAAGTGTTGAAGTGTCGGCGCTGTGCGCCAATTGGGTCAAGCCACAGGCTCGACACTACATCCACCACCCCGGGCTTCAGATTTTGTCGCCGGCCTCGGACCCGGTCTCGGGAGGGAGTTGGGACCAGGGCGAAATGAAGCGCACGTCCGCGTCGATGCCCAGCCGTGCCAGGAACTCGGACTCGATTTCGCGCGTGAGTTCTTCGATAAGCCCGACGGCGTCGGCGAACAGGTCGTCGGAAATTTCAACGGAAACCACGATGCGCCGCTCAGACGCGGTGAAGGTGAAGGGCCGGCCGGCGGCCTTGGTCTGGGCGAGGACTCCGGCAATCTGACTTTCGTAAAGCGGAGTTTCGTTAACGCGCAGGCGGCCATCAAGTCTTTCGCCGGGCATGATCCTTGCGCCAGTGCGGCCGCAGGAACATTTGTCGCGGGTGAGGTCGCAGCGGACGCGGGTACGGGAGCGGAGGAGGGGCAGTGCCTCGCGGCAAAGCGTGGTCAGTACCAGTTCGCCGTCCTGCACTTCGGGGAGGAAGTGGTCTTCATGCACGTGGAAGTGTCCGGCGCTGCATTCCACACACAGGCCGGGATTGAGGATTTCACCGAGACCGAAGTTGCATTTCACCCGGGCGAACAACCCGGCGGCCAGCCGTTCACGGGTTTCGTGGTCCACCGGGCGCGAGAGCAGGACGGTGCGGATGTGGAGCGACTGCGGGTCGAGGCGGCGTTGTTCCATCACCTGCATGAGGTCCAGGGCGTTGCCCGGGGTGGTGATGAGGACGGTGGGCTGGAAGTTTTGCAACGTGGCGATCTGGTAATCCACGTGGGCGGAATCCTCCGCGATGACGGACGCTTCGATGACCTGCGCGCCGAAAAGATAACCGGCCGCGCCATAGACACCGCCGCCGAAACACATCTGGACGACGTCGTTGGCGGTCACGCCGATGGCCACGAGCTGGCGCGCGACGAGCCGGCCCCACTGGGCCAGGTCATTGCGCGTGTGGCCGATGACGAGCGGTTTGCCCTGCGGGCCGACAGTGGTGTGGAGCCGGATGATTTCGCGCATGGGCAGGGCGAACATGCCGTATGGAAAACTTTCCACCATGTCCTCCGGCGTGGTGAACGGCAGGCGCGCCAGATCGGCGAGCGATTCGACACGGGTGTCGCCGATTTTCTCACGGGCACGGCGAACATTGCGTTTGAGGCGGACGAGCAGGGCCTGGAGGCGTTCGAGCTGGAGCTGTTCCAGTTCGGCGCGCGGCATCGTTTCGTAACGGCGGTCGAATACGTTCATAATGGAAATGTTATAATTGGGAACATCGAACATCGAACATCGAACGCTGAACATCGAATGTACCGGCATCCGGACACTGCATTATAATTCAGCGTTCGGTGTTCGATGTTCAGCGTTCGATGTTTTCCCCGCCTCATAACCAGACTTCCTGGGCGCCCTTGCCGAGGTAGGCGCGTTTGACTTCCGGGTTGTGCAGGAGATCGGCAGATTCACCCTCCAAAATAATTTCGCCGGTTTCCATCACGTAGGCGCGGTCGGCAATCTGCAGGGTGCCCGTGACATTTTGCTCCACGAGCAGCACGGTCATGCCCAGATCCTTCATCTTGAGAATTTCGTTGAACACCTCCCGGACCATCAGCGGCGCGAGGCCCAATGAAGGTTCGTCGAGCAATAACAGCTTCGGCCGGGCCATCAGCGCGCGGCCCAGCGCGAGCATCTGCTGTTCGCCGCCGGACAACGTGCCGCCCAGCTGATGGATCCGCTCGCGCAACCGTGGAAAACGGTCGAGCACAATGTCGAGCTGCAGGTTGCGGTCGGGGTTGTGGTAGCCGCCGATGAGCAGATTTTCGCGCACGGTCATGTCGGCAAATATCATCTTGCCTTCCGGCACGAGCACGGTGGAATTGCTGATGCTGCGCCAGGCGGGCTGGCCGTGCGTGGGCCGGCCATCGATGAAGATGTCGCCCTGCCGCGGCGGCAGCAGGCCGATGATGGACTTGAGCAGGGAGGATTTGCCCGCGCCGTTGGCGCCGAGCAGGCCGACGATCTCGCCGGCGCACACGTGCAGACTGATGCCGTGGACAACCTCCAGGCTGCCATAGCTGCATCTCAAATTTTTGACCTGCAATAACATGTCATGAACGCCCCGTGAGCAGGGCCAGTTCAACTTCCTCGGGCGGGCGGAGTTCCCCACCCAGATAGGTGCTGATGACGGTCGGATCGCTTTGAATCGCTGCCGGCGAACCTTCGGCGATGACCGTGCCGTCGTGCAGCACGAGAATGTCGTCCGACAAATCCATCACCAGGGTCATGTCATGCTCGACCAGGAGCACGGTCACACCGCGGTCGCGGATGCGGCGGATGAGCGCGCCGAGATTGTCCTTTTCCCGGGTGTTCAGTCCGCTGGCGGGCTCATCGAGCAGCAGCAGATCCGGATCGGTGGCCAGCGCGCGGGCCAGTTCCACCATGCGGCGCTGTCCGAAAGAGAGCCCGCCGGCCGGGAACCCGGCCAGCCGGGCGAGGCCGACATAATCCAGTTGCGACAGGGCGGCTTCGCGGATAGAGCGTTCCTCCTTCGGCTGACCGGGAAAGTGCAGGCAGCATCCGGCGAATTCGCAGCGCGAACGGGTGTGCCGGCCCACCATCACGTTTTCCAGGACGTTCATCTGGAAGAACAGGCTCGGGTTTTGGAACGTCCGCGAAATTCCCGCGCGGGCGATTTGATACGGCTTGAAGCCGGTGATGGAGCGGTCTTTGAAAAAGACCTGCCCGGAGTCGGCCTTGAGCAGGCCGGAGATGATGTTGAACAGCGTCGTCTTGCCCGCGCCGTTGGGGCCGATGACCGCCTTGATCCGGCCGGGGTTGACCGAAAACGAAACCCGGTTCACCGCCACGAGGCCGCCGAAGCTGCGCCGGACATCTTTTACGTCAAGCAGCGCCATGTTCCAGCCTCCTTTCTGGTGAACCTTAGGCAGATAACACCGAACACTGAACGCCGAACTTCAAAACCGCATCCGGATGCCGGCCATTCGATGTTCGGCGTTCGGTGTTCAATGTTCGATGTTTGACCCGAATTCATCTGTTCTCCAATGCGGCTTCCACCCGCCGGGCGCCAAATACTTTTTTCACCAGCATTTGCATCCACAGCCCCAGCGGCTTGAGCGGTCCTTCCGGCGCGAGCGAAACAATGGTGATGAGAATCACACCAAACACGGCGTTGTCGTAACTGCCGAACAGCCCGCGGAGCGACAGGTAGTTCAACAGGGTGCTCATACCGGTGACGCCCCAGAGGCTCGCCATGCCGCCGGACGCGGCCAACGCAACGTAGCGCACGGACTTGAACGAGCTGGCTTCCGACGGGCCGATGCCGCCGGTGTAATGCGTGAAGAACACACCGGCCATGGCCGCGAGCAGCGCGCTCAACACAAAGGCGCGCAGTTTGTAAGCGGCGGTGTTGATGCCCATCGCGCCGGCGGCGGTTTCGCGGTCGTGGATGGCCTGCAATGCGCGGCCGACGCGGGAGCGGATGAGATTGCGCAACAGCACGAGCAGCACGAGCACCAACGTGCCGGCGAGGTAATAGTTTTCAACGCGCAGGGCGCTACGGCCAGACACCGTCAGGCCAAAGCCCAGATTCCATTCCGGCACGCCGTTGATGCCGTCCGCCGCGCCGAAGAGGGCGGTGCCGAGGACAGTTTTGTAAACGATCAGGCCGAAGCCGAGCGTGGCCATGGCGAGGTAATGGCCCTTGAGCCGGAGCGCGGGATAACCAATCAGGCTCGCGATGAACAACGTCGCGAGCATGGCTGTCAGGAAGGCGGCCCACGAGGAGGCGGTGATGACCTGGTTGCCGTAAAGATCGTCCTTGGCCACCAACAGATGCGCCTGCCGGAGCGCGCCGGCACAGATGGAGGCGTTGAAGCGGGAGAAGTCATGAGTCGTCAGCACGGCCGATGTGTAGCCGCCGATGGCGAAGAACGCGCCGTGTCCGAGCGACACCTGTCCGGCGTAACCCATCACCAGGCACAGGCCAATCACGACGATGGCGTAGTAGAGCGACATGGTGAGTTGTGTCAGGCAGAACTCCCGTCCCGTCACGCGCAGGACCGATTGCACCGCGACCAGCGCGAGGGCGAACAGGGCGAAGGGAATGTATGGTCGGAGGCGGGTCATGGCAGAAATAAATTCGAAATCCGAATTCCGAATTCCGAAAGAAGGCCGAAGCCCGAAGCCCGAAGCAGCGTACCCGGATGCAAGGCTAAACAGCCCATTATTCGGATTTCGTCATTCGGATTTGATTCGGATTTCGTCACTTGGATTTCGGGTTTTCGCTAGTGTTCTCTCACGCTTTCGCCGCCGGGCCGGCCGAACAGACCGTGCGGGCGGACGAACAAAACCAGCAGCAACACGGCGAAGGCGGCGACGTCGTTGTAAGCCGCGGGCAGCCGGCTCACGGCGAACGCCTCCAGAATGCCGACCAGCAATCCGCCCGCCACCGCACCCATCGGACTGCCCATGCCGCCGAGGATGGCCGCGGCGAATCCTTTGATGGCCAGCGGCGCGCCCATTTCATAATGCGTCATGGTGATGGGTGAGATGACGCAACCCGCCAGCGCACCCAGCGCGGCGCTCAGGCCGAACGACAGCGTACGCATGTTTGGGATGTTGATGCCCGCGAGCATCGCGGCGTCGGGGTTGGACGAGCAGGCCCGCATGGCGCGGCCGCGCAAGGTGTATTTGAGAAAGACGTGCAGCAGGACCACCGTGACCGCGACGGTCCCCAGCACCCACAGCACCTGGGGCGAAATCGCCGCGCCGAGGAATTTGATGGACGACACTTCGTTGCCGGTGAAGTAGGGCAGGGAACGGACCTTCTCGTCCCAGATGTGCAGGGCGGCCTCCTGCATGACGATGGACAGCCCGATGGTGATGATGATGAGGTGCAGCACGGAATGCCGCCGTAGTTTCCGGAAGAACAGGATCTCGAGCAAACATCCGGCGAGCGCCACGATGGCCACCGCGCCAACAATCGCCACGGGCAACGGAACGAAACCGGCCAGCGTTACCGCCACCATCCCGCCCAGCATCACGAACTCGCCCTGGGCGAAATTCAGGACCCCCGTGGCGCTGTAAATCAGGTTGAAGCCGATGGCCACCACGGCATAAATGCTGCCCTTGGTGACGCCGGACAACAAATACTGTAATGCCAGACTTCCGTTTTCCATCGTCAGTCCTTTGGAACAAAAGGCCCCGGTCGGTTTCCCGCCGGGGCCTTGGAGGAACCTTCTACAACCAAACCAATCCGTTTATTTCTTATATATCCTGAATTTGCCGTCCTTGACCGTCAGCATTTCAAATGCATTCAGGTCCAGCCCCGTGTGGTCGGTGGCGGAAAAATTATAAATTCCCGCCGTGCCCACCAGGCCGTGCAAACCCTCGATGGCGTCGCGCACCTTCGCGCGGTCGGTTGTGCCGGCCTTTTTGAGTGCCTCGGTCACAATCAAAATCGCATCGTAGGCATGTCCGCCAAAGGTGCTCACATCCTCCTGGTAGGCGGCTTCGTAATCCTTTTTGTAGGTGGCCAGCACCTGCTTTTGCGGATGACTGTCGGGCAGCTCCTCCACCACCAGCAGCCGGCCGCACGGGAACAGGATACCCTCGGCGGCCACGCCCGCCTGCGCGACATATTTACGGTTGCCGAAGCCATGGCTCTGGAACAAGGGCATGTTCATGCCGAGCTGCTTCATGTTCTTCGCGACGATGGACTGGGCGGGAACGATGGACCAGTTCACCACGGCCTGGACGCCCGGTGTGCCCTTGACCTTCGTCAGGATGTCCGTCAGGTCGGTCGCCTGTTTGTCATAGACCTCGTTGGCCACGATTTCAATGCCTTCGGTCTTGGCCAGTTCCTCGAGCTGTTTCTTGCCGGAGGCGCCAAAGCCGTCGTTGCCGGTGAGAATGGCAATCTTGCTGATGCCCTGTGCCTTCATCGTCCGGTAGATCCAGGTCGCCGCCTGACTGTCCTTTTGCGGCGTCTTGAACACATATTTGGCCAGGGGATTGACGATGGCATCCGCCGCGGCGCAGGAGACGAGGATCATCTGGTTTTCTTCGCAGAGCTTTTTGATCTGCATGGTCTCGCCGCTGGTGGACGGGCCGATGATGGCCAGCACCTTGTCTTCTTCGATCAACTGCTTGGCAAAAGAGACGGCTTTTTCGGGGCTGCCGCCGCTGTCCTTGATGATCAGCTCCAGCTTCCGGCCGAGCACGCCGCCCGAGGCGTTTATTTTATCCACGAGCATTTTTGCCGTTTTGGCCTCCGGCGCACCGAGGAAGGACGCCGGGCCGGTGACGGAAAAGATGGCGCCGATCTTGATGGGTTGGGCGTCCTCCGCGGCGGAACAGCAGGGGACGAGCAACTGAGCGGCGAGCCAGCAGGCTCCGGCGACAAACAGCAGTTTTTTTTTCATGGTCTGTTTTGGCTCAATGGACGTGACTGCCGGACTAGAACGTGAACAACACCTCGGCGCGCAGGAAGGTCATCAGGTCCCGTTGTGTGTAGTAATCGCCCATCCAGACGAATTCGCCCCAGAGATGGGCGCTCACGTGGTCGTTGAATTTGTGTTTCAGGACGGTCTGGAGGTAATGGCCGCGGAAACTGCCATCCTTGGTGAACTCTTCAGGGTTCGCAGCGCTGGTGCCGGTCTGGTCACGGGTCGGCGTATCCACCGGGGCGAACATCGCGTTATAGGTGGCGCTGAAGGTTGTGTTCTTGATGGGAGTGACGGTCCAGCTGGGACCGAAGCGCGCGAGGTTGTTCATCTGGGCGATCTTTTTACTGGTCTCACTGATATACGAATAAATGTAGAGCTCGCTCCAACGCGGCCAGCGGCCCCAAAGGACGTCAAACATTTCGTCCGTGCCCTTTGACTTCGGATCATCGCCGGACAGGAATTCACCGACGAGGCTGATCTGGTTGTTGTATTTGTCCTTGAACAGGTAGGTGAGTTTGCCATTGGAACCCCACGCGTTGATGTCGCGCCAACTGTTCGGGGTGTTGACATAAGCGGCATCGACCGTGGCGTCTTGTTTGCTGCCGAATTGATAGGCGCCTTCAACCGAGTAGGCCCAGTGCGGCGTGGGCGTGCCGGAAATTTTGCTGCCCACGGTGTAGATATCGGCATTGTCGCCGTTGGCAATCTCCTTCATGTCGTGTTTGTAGATGAAGTAGCCGTCCAGTTGCATGTTCTCCACCGATTTATTGGAAAGGTACACGATGACGCCTTCTTCGTTTTGTTCGGTCAGATAATATGGCACGGGCTTGACATCGCCGGAATCGCCGACGGTGGGAATCCATGCGTCCGGCCGGGCGTTCTGGTAAATGTAAACAACATCCATCTTCGTCTTGAGCTCCATCGCGTCGTAATTGATGCGGATGCTGTCCAGAAAAGACGTCCACGACCCGTCACCGGGCGTGCCATCACCGACCAGCCACCAGTTCAAGGGGTCGCCAAACTGGACGTCCTGGCGGCCGCCGGAGAAGGTCAGCGGCACACCGCCGATGTTGCTCCATTTTACGTAGGCATTGTCCAGGATGCCGTAACGACCTTCGTAACCCTCTTCGTACGGACTCGCACCCGCAAATTGAGAGGCATAGGCGGGTTTCATCCATTCGCGTTGTTCCCCTGAGAAACGGGCGTTCACGCTCACGTTGGTCACCGGCATGACGGATGCCCAGATTCGTTCGCGGAACCGGAAGTAGTCCTGCTCGTGGCGGACGACGCCTTCGTTCAAGGTGATGGCGTTGTTGAAATACTCATTGCGGAAGCGCAGGTCGCCGCCCCAGGAAAACCAGGGCACGGGGTTTTTTACATCCTTCGTCCATTGGTCAAAAGCGTTCAGCGGCGGCGGCGCAGCCGGAGCTGACGCGACGGGTGCGGCGGGTGCGTTTGTTTGAGTTTGAGCCAGGGCGGTCACCGCAGTGAGCACGGCAAGACCCAACATCAGTTTCAATTTGGTGTTCAACATAAGATTCGAATCTCCGGTCTGATTGGCAATGAAGACTTGATTTTGATTTTCGTTTCCGCGACTGTTCCTGAATCCCGGCGGCGCGCCGGTTGCAATTGCAGACATGCAGTTCGCGGAATTCGGATTAGAATTAGAAACAATTCCCGGTCTGTCCAGCCTGCATAAGCCTGTTTTTACAGGAAGCAGGGGATTTAATGGGAAAAATCTCAATTAATAATTCCCAGACAAAAGATTGTCATAATTGTGGAAATATCAGGTTTTGAGCGCCAGACATTGGTCCCGCCCTGACACCTCAAAAACCGCGCTTGTCATCACCGGCGCTTTTTGCTGCACTCAGCTAAATCTTAAGCCACTCCAAATCACATGCCTGCAACCAAACGACAACTCTTGAGCGGCAACGAAGCCATTGCGCTGGCCGCGCGTGATGCCGGCGTGGCCCTCGGCGCCGGTTACCCCGGCACGCCCTCCACCGAAATCCTGGAACGTTTCTCCGAACTGGGCGGACGCGGCCAGTGGTCGCCCAACGAAAAGGTCGCCCTGGAAGTCGCCATCGGCGCCGCTTTTGCCGGCGCCCGCGCCCTGGCCACCATGAAACATGTTGGACTCAACGTTGCCGCCGACCCGCTGTTCACCGTGGCCTACACCGGCGTGAGCGGGGGACTGGTCGTCATCTCTGCGGACGATCCGGGAATGGCCTCGAGTCAGAACGAGCAGGACAACCGCCATTATGCCGTCGCCGCCAGCGTGCCGATGCTCGAACCGTCCGATTCGCAGGAAGCCTACGATTTCCTGCTGGCCGCATTTGAAATTTCCGAGCGCTGGAAGCTGCCGGTGATCCTCCGTGCCACCACGCGGGTCTGCCACAGTTACACCGTCATGAAGCCGCACGCTCCCGGCGGGACGCCGAAGACACCGAAATTCGAGCGCGACATCCGTGCGCGCGTGATGATTCCGGCCAACGCCCGCCCTGCGCACAAACGGCTGCGGCAGAAGCTGGCCGAAATCAGGGAATGGAATGAAACCTGTCCCCTCAACCGCGTTGTGCCCGGCGACAAAAAACTGGGGATCATCACTTCGGGCATTTCCTTCATGCACGCCCGCGAAGCCGCGCCGGAAGCGAGCATGCTCAAACTCGGTTTCACCCATCCGCTGCCGATGAAAAAGATCGCCGCGTTTGTCAAAAGCGTGAAACGGTGCATCGTCATCGAGGAGGGCGATCCGTATCTCGTGGAGGCCATCCGTGCGGCGGGAATCAAGGTTGAAGGCAAGGCGGAGATGTATCGCTTTGGCGAACTCAGCGTGCCGCGCGTGCGGCGGATTCTCAATAACGACGTCACTCCCGAACTGGCGCAGGCGGCGGGCAAGCCGCCGCAATTGTGCGACGCATGCCAGTATCGCCTGGTGTTCGAGGCATTGCGCCAGCGCGATTGCATCGTGGCGGGCGACATCGGCTGCTACACGCTGGGCGTGTTGAAACCCTTTGAGGCCATGGATTCCTGTGTGTGCATGGGCGCAAGCCTCGGCGTGGGCTTGGGTTTGCGTCATGTGTTGCCGCCGGAACAGGCGCGGCGCGTGGTCAGTGTCATCGGCGACAGCACGTTCGTTCACAGCGGCATCAGCGGACTGGTGGAGATGGTCTATAATCCGCCGCCGGACGGACACGTGCTCATCATCTTGGACAATGCCACCACGGCCATGACCGGCCATCAGGAACATCCCGGGACGGGCCGGAAGCTCGACCACCAGCCGACCAACAAACTTGTAATTGAAGACCTGGCCCGTTCGCTCGGCGTGAAACGCGTCCACGTACTCGAGCCGCGCGTCGGTTCGAATGATTTTGAGCGGGTTCTGGACGAATGCCTCGCCAGCCGGGAATTGTGCGTCATCATCGCCCGGCGACCGTGCATTCTCATTGTCAAACGATTGCGCGAACTGGAACAACGCGACCAGGAACAATGCGAATGCGACAAGAAGGAGGGACCATGCGCGGCCGGCTGATCAATGTGGTGGTGGCCGGCCTCGGCGGCCAAGGGGTGCTCAAGGCGTCGGACATTCTCGCCGACGTGGCGTTGCGCGCCGGCTTTGACGTGAAGAAAAGCGAGATCAAGGGCATGAGCCAGCGCGGCGGTTCGGTCACCAGCGACGTCCGTTTTGGCCAGATCGTGCTCAGTCCCATGGTGCCGCCGGGCGAGGCGGATTATCTGCTCGTGCTCGAACCGACGCAGGTGGATCCGCAAAAACATTATCTCAAACCCGACGGCATGTTGATCACGCCCGACGCGGTCAATGCCGGCAAGCTGCCGAACAAGAAAACCCTGAACGTGGCGCTGCTCGGCGCGTTGAGCGTGCATCTGCCGTTGCCGGAATCCGGCTGGCTGGAGGCCTTGCGCAAAGGTTTTCCCGCCGAATTCTTCGACGCCAACCGCCAGGCATTCCTCGCCGGCCGCGCCAGCCAAAGTCAGAAGAAATGAACATCGAACCACGCCGCAATTTGATCTCCCTCTCCGCCAACGAAGTTGGGGGAGAGGGCCGGGGAGAGGTGGAGCTTAGCCGCCCCTCGCCCTGTCCCTCTCCCCGCGCTTCGCTGCGGAGCGAGGGAAGACCGGTAATCAATGTTTTCCCGATTTCAGATTTCAACCCTCGTTCATCTCAGAAATATTTATGAGCAAAAACCGCGACATTCCACCCATGCATCCGGCCAGCGCGATGGATTTTCTGCCGCCGGCCCAGTTGCGCGACGTGCAATTCACCCGGCTCAAGGACATGGTCCAGCGCGCGTTCGACAACGTGGCATTGTTCCGCAAACGCATGGATGAGCAAAAACTCAAGCCATCCGACCTGCGGACACTGGACGACATTGTCAAACTGCCGTTCACGGTCAAGACGGACCTGCGCGACACGTATCCGTTCGGCCTTTGCGCCAGCCCAATGTCGGAGATCGTGCGTTTTCACGCGTCGAGCGGCACCACCGGCAAACCCATCGTCGTGGCCTACACCCAGGAAGACCTCAATGACTGGACGCGGGCCATCGTCCGCAGTCTCGCGGCCTGCGGCGTGCACAGCGGCGATATCATCCAGGTCGCCTACGGCTACGGCCTGTTCACCGGCGGCCTCGGTTTGCATTACGGCGCGGAAGCCCTCGGCGCCAGCGTGATTCCCATCTCCGGCGGCAACACCGACCGCCAGATCATGATCATGAAGGATTTTGGCGTCACCGTCATCTGCTGCACGCCTAGTTATTTCCTGCACCTGATTGACCGCGCCGCCGAAATGGGCGTGAACCTGAAGGAACTGCCGCTGCGCATTGGCGTGTTCGGGGCCGAGCCGTGGACGGAGGACATGCGGGAGCGCATCGAGGCTGGCAGCGACATCCGGGCGTTTGATATTTACGGCTTGTCCGAAATCGTCGGCCCGGGCGTGGCCAACGAATGCACCCACCAGGCTGGCCCGCACATCTTCGAGGACCTGTTCTTTCCGGAAGTCATTGACCCGAAGACGCTCGAGCCGTTGCCGGATGGCATGGAAGGCGAGCTGGTGCTCACGACACTCTGCAAACGCGCCATGCCGATGATCCGTTACCGGACGCGCGACATCACCGCGCTCGAACCCACCCGTTGCGCCTGCGGCCGTACGCTCCGCCGCATCAAGCGCATCGGCCGGCGCAGCGACGACATGCTCATCATCCGCGGCGTGAACCTGTTCCCGTCGCAGATCGAAGCCGCGCTGCTCAAGGTGGAAGGCACGCTGCCGCACTACCAGATCCTCGTGGACCGGCAGAAGGACCTCGACACCCTTGAAGTGCAGGTGGAAGTGACCGCCGACGCATTCAGCGACACCGTGAGCTCCATGGAACAGATGCAGAAACGCATCGCGCATTCCATTGAAATAATCACCGGCCTGCGTCCGGCCGTGAAACTGGTGGCCCCGCGCACCCTGCAACGCAGCGAAGGCAAGGCGAAGCGCGTCATTGACAAACGCATCATGTAACCCCGAGAAAGTGAAACTATGAAAATCAAACAACTTTCCGTTTTTCTGGAAAACAAGCCCGGGGCCCTCAGCGCTCCCTGCCGGCTGCTGGCCAAGGCCGGAATCAACATCCAGACCTGCTCGCTGGCCGACACCCGCGAGTTCGGCATCCTCCGCCTCATCGTCGAGGACACCGACAAGGCCAAGCGGCTGTTGCAGCGGAACGGCTTTGCCGTGAAAGTGACCGACGTCATCGCGCTGGAAGTCGCGGATGAACCCGGCGGTCTGGCGGCAATCCTCGACGCCCTCGAAGGCACCGGCATCAACGTCGAATACGCCTACTCGCTCGCCGGTCGGACCAAGGGCCACGCGCTGCTGCTGTTCCGGTTCAGCGACCCGAACGCGGCGTTGCAGGTGCTTAAGGAGCGGAACATCAACACCGTCGGCAGCGAAGAACTCACGCGGAGGCTGAAAGGGTAACACGGCAGGTGACAAGTGACAGGTGCCAGGGTGGGAAATTCATGTCACCTGCCACCTGTCACGTGTCACATATTGTATCATGAAAGCCATCAAGGAATTTTTCAAAGGCGACCAGTTTGCCGCACGCAACAACATCGAACTGCTTGAAGCAGGGAACGGCAATGCCAGGGCGAAGATGACGTTGCACTCGCATCATTTGAACGGCTTGGGAACGATCCATGGCGGGGCGATTTTTACCTTGGGCGATTTCGTTTTTGCCGCCGCCTGCAATTCGCACGGGACGGTGTCCGTGGCCCTCAACGTGAGCATCACCTTCATGAAAGCCGCCACCACCGGAACGTTGTGGGCCGATGCACGGGAAGTGTCCAAGAACTTCAAGGTCGGTTCGTATACCGTCGAGATAAAGGACGACCAGGGCGAACTCGTCGCCCAATTCCAGGGTCTGGCCTATCGCAAGAAGGACAAACTGCCGTTCTGACGCAAAGCGAAGAATGACCTGTTTACAAAACTTTGTCCCACGTGCGACAAAGTTTTGTGGTCCTTCGATGCTCGACTTTTGCTTTTGCCCCTCATTGCCTGTCAGGCTCGCCAAATTCGGCGGCCGTGGGCATGGCAAACCGATTGGGGTCAGGTCAGCGGTTCAATCCAGGGGATGCCGCCTTGATCCAAAAGCTGGGTCGGCAGGCCGGGTTTTTGTTCCTCCCGATGTCGCCCGGTTATTATTTTGGTGTCTTTTTGTAGTTTGCGCCTTCGGGCGGAGTGGCTAGACTTGGCAAAATATTTTATAAAAACCAACTATGAATAAAAACAAATTACTGGTTGCGGTCACCCTGGCATTGAGCCTGTCCTGGATGGGTTGCAACAAGTCCGGCAAACTGGACACGAAATCCGAGTTCAAGGCGCCGGGCGGCCCGGTGGAATTGAAACTGAAATGGCCGGTGGGCGAACGCATCGTGCAGGACATGGACATGAAGCAGAGCATGGAGCTGTCCATCCCGGGCAAGCCCGCTCCCACGAAGCAGGACATGACCATGGGGCAGGAATACGTGCTTACGGTGTTGAAGGAAAACCCCGACGGCGGACATGAAGTGGAGATGGAATTTCTCAGCGCCCGGATGAGGATAGAGATGGGAGGCAAGACGTTGGATTACGATTCAACAAAAAAATCCGTGAATGACAGCGCAAATCCTGCCGCCGCCGCAATCCAAAAATCGCTGGCCGACATGTTCGGGAAAATTGTCGGCTCTAAAATCCAGTATTTCCTGGATGCCAGCAACGATGTCGAGCGGATGGAAGGCGTGGATGACCTGGAGAACCGGCTGTCGTCCGGCGCGCAGGCGGAGTGGCTCACGCCTTTCAAGAGCGCCATGTTTAGCAAGGATCGTTTCAAACAGATTATGAGCGCAAACCGTTACCTGCCGCCCAAGGCAGTGCAACCGGGGGACACCTGGCCGAATACACTGAGCTTTGAGATGGGTCCGCTCGGCACCATGACCATGGATTTCAACAGCACCTTTCAGAGCTGGGAAATGCACGGAAAACGCAACTGCGCCCGTCTTGAGATCCAAGGAACCATCAAATCCACACCCGGGACCAATGCCAATCCGACCGGGTTGACCATGACCATTACCGGCGGCGACTTTACGGGCATCTCCTGGTTCGACCCGGAACTGGGGATAACCATTGATACGACCATGAACGAGGACTTAAAAATGGTCATGAACCTGCCCATGAACTCACGGGGGAACGCGGGCGCCGCCAGCCGGATGCAAACCATCACGAATCAGATGAGCCAGATTATTGACATCAAACTGGTATCGGTGAAGTGATGTCTTCCATCCGGCCTGACCGTTCAGGCTGACAAGGTTAAAACCGCTTCGTCCCGCAATGCAGGATGAGGCGGCTTGCTCGTTTCTCCGGCCGCACCATGCCCGTGCAAAACCGGGTGAAAATAAAATAGCCATTGCGGCGGCGATTTGCGAGCCTGCCGGATCTTTTTGTTCATGCCATGCAAACCATAACTTTGGGAACCAGTTCCTTGCCCGCCAGTCGCCTGGCCTACGGCTGTTGGCGGTTGAACGGCGCGCCAGAATTTCGGGCCGACGGCCGGGCGGCGGTCGTCACGGCCTTTGAAACGGGCTATACCCTGTTCGATCATGCGGACATTTACGGTGGCGGCGAAGCGGAAAAAATCTTTGGCGAAGTGCTGCGCGAGGTTTCCGGCATGCGCGAGCGCATCCTGATTGTGACCAAAGCCGGAGTGCGCCGCGGTGAAGATCCGCCCGGCTCGCCTTATCACTTCAATCTTTCCGGCGAGCACATCGTGCGGTCCTGCGAAGGTTCGCTCCAGCGGCTCGGCGTTGAGACCATTGATTTGTTTTTGCTGCACCGCGCCGACTGGCTCGCGAACCCGGCGGAGGTGGCCGGGGCGTTCACCAAACTCAAGCAATCGGGCAAGGCGCGGTTCTTCGGCGTCAGCAATTTTCGCCCGACCCACGTCAGCGCCATTCAATCGGCCTGCCCGATGCCGCTCATGGCGCATCAGGTGGAAATCAGCCTCGGCCAGCTCGCCGCCCTGGATGACGGTACGCTGGATCAATGCCTGGCCGCGAAGATGACGCCCATGGCGTGGAGTCCGCTGGGCGGAGGCCAGTTTGCCGACGGCCCAAAACGGCTGCTGAAATATCAGGAAGGTTACCGCACCGAGGGTGTGCTGCCGTTGCTCGACGAATACGCGAAGCAATACGGCGTAACACGCTCCGCCGTGGCGCTGGCGTGGTTGCTGAAACATCCGTCCGGCATCATGCCCATCGTAGGTTCGACCAATCCCCAGCGCATCCGCGAAGCCGCCCGCGCGGCGGAGATTTCGTTGAGCCGCGAGGAATGGTATCGCCTGTTCACCGCCGCGCGCGGCGAGCCGTTGCCGTAGCGGCGGTCAGCCTGGCTGCCGTATCGCCCGGCTTCCAGCCGGGGGGTCTGATGTGGAAGCGAGGTCATGACATAAGTTCGGTTTCGTGGCCCGGGCGGCAGGATGCCGCTGGATACGGCAGGCAAAGATGCCTGCCGCTACAGTCCTGCGGCGCGCCAAAGCGCGACCACAACGTGGAATTTTTGACAAACCTGCTTGCGGGTGGAACAGTGGCCGAATTAACATTGCCCATTCGTGGTGCTAAACGATGAAAATGCGTTTGGTGATTTTCAACCGAAGGGGATTGACCGGCTAATCGGTCATTGAGATGTCATCGATTTTTCCGAAGTGGACAAACTGGTTGCCGCTGCAAATTGGCGTCGTGCTGGCGCTGGTGGGCGGCGTGGTAATGGCCGGCGTCGCTTATTATTGCACGCCTAAATACACCCGCGTCGGCTATCAGCCGGTTCAACCCGTGCCGTTTTCCCATGCCGTTCACGCGGGGCAACTGGGCATGGATTGCCGCTACTGCCACAACACGGTGGATCAATCGTGTTTTTCCAGCATCCCGGGCGCGTCCACGTGCATGAATTGCCACAATCAAGTGCTCAAGGATGACCCGCGCCTCGCGCTCGTCCGCGAAAGCGCGACGACCGGCCAGCCCATTCCGTGGGTGCAGGTTCACATCGTGCCCGACTACGTTTATTTCAACCACTCCGTCCACGTCGCGCGCGGCATCAGTTGCGTGGAATGCCACGGGCGCGTTGACCAGATGGACGAAGTCAGTCATGCCAAATCATTCAGCATGAGCTTCTGCCTTGATTGCCATCGCCGTCCGGCGGCGTTCCTCCGGCCAGTTGACAAGGTCACGGATTTGGGCTGGCAATGGAACACCAATGCGTATGTTGCCGCGCAAATGCAAAGAACCAACAGCGTCGCTTTTGTTCACGACTGGAAGATTGAATCGCTCGATAACTGCTCAGCCTGTCACCGATGAAGAATTTACGATTTACGATTGGCGCTGCGCGGATTTTGGACTGCGGTGGCAGAGCGCAGCGGCGACACCGCTTTTCGACTGAGGATAGAGCTTCCAAAGCGGCGTGGCGCTTCGCTTCCCGCCGCAGTCCAAAAAGATTTGGTTGCGACGTCAGTCGCGCCAAGAATTTCGTGATTTGAATTAAAATGAAACCGGATTCCACAACTTCCGTCCCGCCTGCCCTGAGCGGCCGCCGTTACTGGCGCAGCCTGGATGAACTGGGCGACACGCCGGAGTTCAAGCAATGGCTGGAACGCGAGTTTCCCCAGGGCGCAAGCGAGTTCACCGACCCGGTGTCGCGGCGGCATTTTGTCAAAATCATGTCCGCGTCGTTCGCGCTCGCGGGTCTGGGTGTGATGGGCGCGGGCTGCCGCCGGCCCGAGGAGAAACTGGAGCCATTCGGGCAGCAGCCGGAAGGCTACGTCTATGGCGAGCCGAAATATTATGCGACGGCCATGCCGACGCGCACCGGCGCGATTCCGCTCGTCGCCAAATCCTACGAAGGCCGGCCCATCAAGCTGGAGGGCAACGCCAAATTCCCCGGTAGCAACGGCGGCACCGACCGCTACGCACAGGCTTCCATCCTCGACCTTTACGATCCCGACCGCGCAAAGCAGTTTAAGAAACTCAACCAGGGAAAGATGGAAGCGGTTTCACGCGACGAGGCACTGAAATTCCTTGATGACTTGTCAAAGAAAGTTGCGGCGAACCAGGGCGAAGGCTTGGCATTCCTCGCCGAAAGCAGCACGTCGCCGTCACGCGCACGGCTGCAGAAAATCATCGCGGGCAAATTTCCGAAGTCGCAGTGGTTCACTTACGACGCGATTGATTCCGGCATCCATCAACGCGCGGCGACTCAAGCGTTCGGCCAACCGGTGCGGCCGGTTTACCATTTCGACAAGGCGAAGGTCATCCTGTCGTTGGACTGCGATTTTTTGGGCGGCGAAGACGACGCGCACAATCACATCCGCCAATTTGCTACTGGCCGCAAGCCGGGCGAGGGGATGAGCCGGCTTTACGCGGTGGAATCGCTGTTCACGCTCACCGGTGCGAACGCGGATCATCGTTTGCGGGTGCCGGCGAGTATGGTTGGTAAAGTTGCGGCTGAAATATTCGCCCAACTCTCGGAACCGATGCCCTCGCTCGCGAGATGGATTGCGAGATGCGCGAAAGACCTGCTTGCCTATCGCGGCGAGGTTTTGGTGGTTGCGGGACAACGTCAGCCGATGGAAGTTCATCTGCTGGCCTGGGCGATTAATTCGGCGCTGGGTGCGATTGGCAACACGGTGACTTTGCTTCCGGGGTCAGAACAACGTAACGACTCACTGACAGATTCTGCCATGAGACAGGTAAAGACGCTGGTCGTTCTTGGGGACAACTATTTTTACAGCATGCCTGCTGGAACTTATTTTGGTGGGCCAAAAGGCCCACTCAGTATCGTCCGGCTTGGCTATTACGAAGACGAAACAGCAGAAAAGTCAGACTGGAATTTCCCACTGGCGCATTATCTCGAATCGTGGGGCGATGCCACGACCAGCGATGGAACGCTTGCGCCCGTCCAGCCGCTGATGCAACCGCTGTTCGGCGGTTTGACGGAATTGGAATTCCTGGCGCGCATCGCCGGTGAATCGCAAACCAATCCTCACAACATAGTTCGCACAACGTTTGCGGGTTCGGAGGCGGACTGGAAGAGATTTCTGTTCAATGGTTTTCTTGAGGGTTCCGCTGCCAAACCGGCAAACCTGCCGATTGATCAATTGATGACCATTCCCAAATTGCCGGCAGCCATGTTGCCCCTCAAAGACAGTCTTGAAGTTGTTTTTTATCGCGACGCGAAAATGGATGACGGGCGTTACGCGAACAACGGCTGGATGCAGGAGTTGCCCGATCCCGTCACCAAGCTGACCTGGGACAACGCGGTGCTCGTCAGCCGCATGACCGCGCGCGAACTCGGCGTCCAAAACGGCGACGCCGTCGAAGTCACCTTGAACGGACGCAGCGTCAAAGGCCCCATCTGGACGCAGCCGGGCATGGCGGATTTTTCGCTCGGCCTCGCGCTCGGTTACGGACGCGAAAGGGCAGGGCGGGTCGGCACCGGCGTCGGCTTCAATGCTTATAAACTTTTCACCGGCAAATACATTGAGACTGGCGCGACGGTTCGAAAGACGGGAGAAACGCACACGCTGGCAACGACGCAAAGTCATTGGTCCATGGAAGGCCGCCCGATTGTGCGTGAGGCTAACTTGGCGGAATTTTCCAAGGATCCTGGTTTTGCGAATGAAATGCACGGCGCCGAGCCGCCGGTGGTGCAGTCGTTGTATCCCAACCCGCTCGACGAGGCGAAGAAGACCGCGCTGCATCAATGGGGCATGGCGATTGACTTGACGGCGTGTGTGGGTTGCGGCACGTGCGTGCTCGCGTGCCAAAGCGAGAACAACATTCCGATTGTCGGCAAAGATCAGGTGCGGCGCGGACGCGAAATGCATTGGCTGCGGGTTGACCGCTACTACACCGCCAATCCGCAATTTGAAAAACCGTCGGACGCTTTCCCGAAGGACGACGAGCAGCAATTTGCCGAATGGATTGACGACGTGCAGGCGGTCAACCAGCCGATGCTGTGCCAGCATTGCGAAGCCGCCCCGTGCGAAAATGTCTGTCCGGTCAACGCCACGGTTCACGATCAGGAAGGTTTGAACGTGATGGCATACAACCGTTGCATCGGCACGCGGTATTGCGCGAACAATTGTCCGTACAAGGTCCGCCGGTTCAATTATCTCGATTACAACAAACGCCCGCTGGCCGATCTCAAGGGGCCGTTTTATTCAACGCCGCTCATGCACAAAACCGGCGGCAAATGGGATTTGTTGAGCTGGTTCAAGGCACCCGACGCCAGCGGCATGCGCGAGGAGGAAGAATGGGATTTGATCAAAATGATCAAGAACCCGGACGTGACGGTGCGCATGCGCGGCGTCATGGAAAAATGCACCTTCTGCACGCAACGCATCGAGCAGGCGAAAATCGCGCAGAAGGTCAAGGCCGGCGCGTCCGGTGACGTGCGGCTCACGGAAGCCGCCGGCACGATTCCGAAGACAGCGTGCCAGCAGGCGTGCCCAGCCCAGGCGATTGCTTTCGGCGACATCAGCGATCCGAATAGCACAGTTTCGCTGCTCAAGACCAAGAATCCCCGGAATTATTCCCTGCTCGGTGATTTGCTGACGAAGCCGCGCACGACATACCTGGCGCGTATCCGCAATCCAAATCCAAACATGCCGGATTACCGCAAATGGCCGTTTAGCTTTAAGGAATACGAAAACCACGGCGGCGAACTCCACGTTGAAAAAAAGGGGGCAGGCTGATGGCAATGAATTCAATTTTTCTCTCATTAACACCCGGCTTCAGCCGGATGTGGACGGTTGGCCTGGCGGTAAAAACCGTTTCAACGGTTTTTCACATCGTGCTGGAAACCGTTAAAACGGTTGTCTGTCCAACGCGTCGCGCAAACACCCCGCTGAAGCAGGGTGCTAATGAGATGGAATGGCGAACGATTTTTGGTCTGTCGAAAGGAACCAGTTGATGTTTGAAACCGCAACCAATTTAAAAGCCTTTACGCCACCGGCGGAATTGCGGCGCGCTCCGATCGTGGCGAACAACCGCGGGCCCGGCTGGCTGACGGACAAGCTCTCGTCGTTCGCCGAGGGCAAAACCCCGCTTTGGTGGTGGATTATGTTCGTTCCGGCGGTACTGGGAGCGACCGTGTTATTGCCGTCAATGTTGATTTACCAGGTTTCCACCGGTGTCGGTGTTTGGGGCAACAATCAACCGGTGGCGTGGGGCTGGGACATCATCAATTTTGTGTGGTGGGTGGGCGTCGCGCACGCGGGCACGCTGATTTCGGCCATGCTGTTCCTGACGCGGCAACATTGGCGCACGACGATTGGCCGGGCGACGGAAGCGATGACGGTCTTCGCGGTCATGATGGCAGGTCTTTATCCGGCCATTCACGTCGGACGCGTGTGGTTTGCCTGGTTCCTGTTTCCGATTCCCAACTCGAACGCCATTTGGCCGCAGTTCCGCTCGCCGCTTATGTGGGACGTGTTCGCCGTCAACACCTACATGCTGGTTTCGATGCTGTTCTGGTATATGGGAATGATTCCCGACCTGGCCGTGCTGCGCGATCGCGCGACGACGCGGATGCGGAAGTTCATCTACGGTTTCCTGGCGATGGGATGGACCGGCTCGGCGCGACACTGGCATCATTATGAAAAGGCCTACGTCGTTTTGTCCGGCTTGTGTACGCTGCTGGTGTTCACGGTCAGTTCCATCGTCGGTCTGGATTTCTGCACGTCGCAACTGGCGGGCTGGCACGCGACGATTTTCCCGTTGTATTTTGTTGTCGGCGCCGTGTATTGCGGCTTTGGCATGGTGCTGGTGCTGCTCATTCCGCTGCGCAAACTGTGTCATCTGGAGGAAATCATCACACCCCGGCACCTGGACCGCATCTGCAAGCTGACTTTGCTAAGCAGCCTGGCCATCGCCTACATCTACCTGATGGAATACTTCATCGCGTGGTACAGCGGCGACCCGTATGAACGCTGGGTTTTCGGCCACCGGCTTTTCGGCCACACTTACTGGTATGGCGGCTGGATCATGCTCGTGGTCAATGTGGGCCTCGCCCAGTTGCTCTGGTTCAAACGCGCCCGGCAAAATCTGAAACTCGTCTTCGCCCTCGGCGTGCTCATCAACATCGGCATGTGGTTCGAACGTTCCGTCATCATCGTCGGCTCGCTCTACCAGGATTTTCTGCCCGCGAACTGGGGTGTGTATTTCCCGACGTGGGTGGATATTGGCACCTATCTCGGCACGCTGGGGGCATTTTTCATGATGTACCTGCTGTTCATAAAATTCCTGCCGCTGGTCGCCATTGCCGAGGTGAAGGGCGCGATGCCGCAGGCCGACCCGCACCATCCGCTGGGTGGGGCGAAAGGAGGCAAATCATGACGCTGTTCCTGACAATGTTGGCTTGTCCCGTTCGGAATTCCCTCCCGCAGAGCGGGACAGGCGGAGCGCGGCTGTCCCAGCCGCAGCACGTTCAACAGCTCAAAGTCCATCGAATTTCGGGTGTTCATCCGGCAATCCGGGCTGCTGCGGGTGGGACACCCGCGCTCCGTTTCAAAGGAGGCGGTTTATGAGTGACAAACCCTACGGCCTCATGGCGGAATTTGATTCGCCCGCGGCGATTTTGCACGCAGCGGAAAAAGTCCGCGACGCGGGTTATCGTCGCTGGGACGTGTTCACGCCGTTCCCGGTTCACGGCCTCGACCGGGTTATGGGCTTCAAAAATTCGCTCGTGGGCTGGTTCGCGCTGGTCTTTGGCGGCGGTGCGTTTGTGGCGACCATGGGATTGATCTGGTTCACCAACACGTTTGACTATCCGCTCATCGTCGGCGGCAAACCCATGTTCAGTCCGCCGGCCGCATTCGTGCCATCGTACATCCTGATGGTGCTGGGCGGCGCCGTCGGCGCGTTCGGCGGCATGCTGGTCCTGAACGGATTGCCGCGCCTGTATCATCCGCTGTTGCAGAAGGCGCGCTTTGCGCTGGCGTCGCGCGACAAATTTTTCCTCGTCATCGGCACGAACGACCCGAAATATTCCGAAACCGAAACGCGGCGGCTGCTCGAATCCATCGGCGGCACATACATCGAAGGGGTGGAAGCCTGATGCGCCAATTGCTATACATCATCTTGATATTGCTGACGGTCACGGCCGTGGGCGTTGGCATCGCCGGACGGCAGGGACGGTTGTCGCGCAAACCGCCCATCGAGATTTTTCCAGACATGGATCGGCAGTTGAAATTGCGCCCGGCGCAGCCGAACAACTTTTTCACCAACGGCCTCAGTTCGCAGTTGCCGCCACCCGGCACGGTCGCCCGCAGTGAACCGTTACCAACCGTCAACGGTCCCGTTTATGCCTTTGAAGATGCGCCGGTCAACACCGGCCGCGTCACCGGCAGCACGAATTTCGTGGAGACCAATCCGCTGCCTGTCACCGGCCCGTTGCTCCAGCGCGGGCGCGAACGCTTCAATATTTATTGCACGCCGTGCCACGGCGCGCTCGGCGACGGTAATGGCATCAACAAAAAACTTGGTGTGATGCCGGCGGTGGCCAATTTACAGGACAAGCGCATTGTGGAAATGGCCGATGGCGAGATTTTCAACACCATCACGTTCGGCAAGGGTTTGATGGGCGCGCATGGGCCGCTGGTGCCGGTGGCCGACCGCTGGGCGATCATTGCCTATCTGCGCGCGTTGCAATTGAGCCAACTGGGTTCGGTGGAAGATCTGCCGCCGGACCAGCAGGCCGTGCTGAAAAAATAATCATGAACTTTGTGCGAAATGGTAGCAGCCGACGTGAGGTGGCTCCAATTTTCTGTAGAATGAGCCTTGTTACCAGGCGCATCCGCGCACTGCCCCCGTTTTTCTCCCTCTCCTCCCCAAAGGAGGAGAGGGCTGGGGTGAGGAGCCCATGGTTTCCAAGATCAAATCCCCTCACCCCGGCCCTCTCCCCGCTCGGGCGGGGAGAGGGGGTCGGAGCAGTGTTAAGATACGCCCCTCGCACCTCGGCTGTTACGGGCATATCTAATACCCCTATATGAATTCGCCCAACGACACAAACCCCCTGCCTCCGCCGCTGGACCTGTCCAAGTGGCGCAAGCTGCCCGCCGGCTTGATGGCCGTCGGTGCGGTGTTGTCAGTGATTGGCGCTAGGGTAAACCCGGCTGAGTTCGGTTTTTCCTGGCTGCTGGCGTTCATGTTTTTCCTGAGCATTGCCCTCGGCGCGTTGTTTCTGGTGATGATCCATCATTTGAGCGACGCCGGCTGGTCGGTGGCCACGCGTCGGGTTTGCGAACACATCGCGTCGCTCCTGTTTCCCTGGCTGGCACTCTTGTTCCTGCCGGTCGCGTTTTTTGCGAAATACATTTATTCGTGGATGACAATGGACCCGCATGGCAACACTTCGTTGAGCGCAAAATGGCCGGTGTTCACCATGCCCGGATTCTATGTTACGTCGGCGATTTTCTTCGGCCTGTGGTGGCTGCTGTCGGCGCGGCTGCGTTACTGGTCGCTCCAGCAGGATGAAATCGGCGGCGCGCTTTGCACGCACCGGATGCGTTTCCATTCGGGATGGGGGATTGTGATGTTCGCACTGACGCTCACCTTCTCCGGCGTGCTCTGGATGCAAGCGGTTCAATACCTTTGGTTCTCGGCCATTTACGGCGTTTACTTCTTTGCCAGTTGCGTGTGGGTCGCCCTGGCGGCGGTGTATGTCATCACCGTATTCCTGCAACGCCAGCGCATCCTCGACCGCGTATTGCACAACCACCAGTTTTATTTCCTGGGCCTGCTGTTCTTCGCATTCACGGTCTTCCAGGCTTACATCGAGTTCGTGCAATATTTTGTCGTCTGGAACGCGAATCTGCCCGTAGAAACCTTCTGGTATGTCATCCGCCAAAACGGTTCGTGGTGGTGGGTGGGCATGATTCTCATTTTCGGCCATTTCCTGCTGCCGTTCTTCGTGCTGCTTCCGGTGAAGGCAAAAACCAATTTCAAAATCATGCTGCCGGTCTGCGCGTGGGCTTTGACGATGAATTTCGTGGACCTGGCGTTCAACATCCTGCCCGCGCGGCATCCGGGCGGCTATCCGTTTCAATGGCTCTGGCTGCAAGCCGGTTGTCTCGCTTTCATGGGCGGATTTCTGGGCTGGGCCTTCCTCAAGAATTTCAACCGCCATGCGCCGTTTCCGCAAAAGGACCCGCGCCTGCTCGAAGCCATGGGAATTAATTATGTCGCCCCTGAGGAGATTTCTGGCGCGCCATCAATTCCCGGAGGTGCCAATGAATAACGAACGCCCCGTCTGGCCCGTCGGCCTCGCTTTGCTTATCGCGAGCCTTTTGTTCGCCGTGATCGTTGCGGCGGTGAAATATTCCACGCCGATCCCGGCCATTGACGCCGATCGCGCCGCCGTGCGAGCCAAAGCGCTCGCCGAAATCCGCGCCGCCGAGGCCAAGGCCCTGAGCCAGCCCGGCTGGATTGACGAAAACCGCGGCCTCGTGCGCCTGCCAATTGAGGTGGCAATGCAAATCACCAAACGCGAATGGCAAAATCCCGCCGCCGCGAGGTCGAACCTGATGGCGCGCGCTGAAAAAGCAGCCGCCCCGGCACCGCAAGCCCCGGCCAAACCCAATCCTTTTGAATGATCGCGAGCGAAAACATCCAAATAAATCCGGAGGAGCTAGCTCTGAGCCTGGATTATGCTGTTGCGAAGCAACCGGAGCGCGGCGTTCACGCCGCTTCAGTGTACGAACGGAATGGCGGGTTCGCTTCGGGTTCGACGCGGCCGGCCAGTTGCACGGTGAAGCGGCGTGAACGCCGCGCTCCGCTATGCTGTCGAGGCATCGCACCTCGGCTCTTCGAAAATTTGTGCCAATGAACGAAATCAAAACCCCGGACGCCAGAGCCGAGATCCCGGACCCGATGATTGACGCTTCCCTGCGCTGGCCGCTGCTCGCGCTGTTTGGCGGCGCGGCGCTCTGGTTGGTGGTCGGTTCGGTGCTCGCCATGATTGCCTCGATCAAATTTCATGCACCCGATTTTCTCGCCGCCTGCCCGTGGCTGACTTATGGCCGGGTTCAACCGGCGGCCGACGACGCCCTGCTTTATGGCTTCTGCATTCCCGCCGGACTGGGCGTTGCGCTGTGGCTGCTGGCACAACTCGGCCAGACGCCGCTGCGCGGCGCCATCGTGCCGGTCTTTGCGGCCAAACTCTGGCATCTGGGCGTGCTCATCGGTCTGATTGGAATTTTATCCGGCAACAGCACCGGCTTTGCGTGGTTGGAATTTCCGCGCGCCGGTTCGGTCGTTTTGTTCTTCGCATATTTGTTGCTGGCATTGTGGGCAATAATGAATTTCGCCGCCCGCCGGGAACATGTGCTAAATCCGTCACACTGGTTTTTGGTCGCCGCGCTGTTCTGGTTCCCGTGGATTTATTCAACGGCCAATTTGCTTCTGGTCGCCTGGCCGGCGCGGGGCATCGTGCAGGCCATCATCGGCTGGTGGTTTGCCAACAATCTGATTTTCATCTGGCTGGCGCTCGTCGGCATCGGCGTGACGTTTTATTTTTTGCCAAAATTCAGCGGACGCCCATTGCAAAGTTATTATCTCGCCCTGTTTGCATTTTGGATGCTGATTCTTTTTGGGACCTGGTGCGGCATTCCACCGGGCGCGCCGGTGCCTGCGTGGATGCCGGTGCTCAGTTCTGTCGCCGCCACGCTAACCGTTGTGCCCGTGCTCGCCGTTGGCGTCATCGCGTGGCAAACTTTGCGTGGTGGAAGCGACGCCCCGTCGCTTGAGTGTGGCGGCGACGCCCACATCGGCACAGTGGTGGGTGCAGACCGTTTGGTGGGGCAAGACAAGGCGACGAAGGCGTCGCATTCACCTTACGACGACGGGGCGTCGCCGCTACAGGGTTTCATCCGGTTCGGCTTCGCATCGTTTGTGCTTTCGTCATTGATGTTCATTGCGACAGCCTGCCCGCGCATCAGCCGCGTGACGGAATTCACCTGGTTCGGCCCGGCGCAGACCCAGTTGCAACTCTACGGCTTCTTCGCCATGACGATGTTCGGTGCGATTTATCATTTGTTGCCACGCGTCGTTGGGGTTGGACTTCCGTTCCCGAAACTGGCGCGACTGCAATTCTGGCTTTCGATGTCAGGCGTGTTGCTGTTCATCGTTCCGCTGGCGATTGGCGGGGTGGAGCAGGGGATGAAGCTGAACGATCCCAACATATCCTTCTTAGATGCAACCCGGGCAACGCTGGTCTTCTTCCGATTCAGCACCACCGGTCTGTTGCTCATCCTTTTTGGCAACCTGCTGTTCGCCCTGAACATTTTTGGGATGACGTTCATTTGGGAAAAGTCGCTGGTAAAAAAAGCTGTGGCCATGGTGAAAGCGCCGCTCGAATCCGCCTCCGCTCCGCTTCGGCGCGACCAAGGGGAGGTGCAGGCATGAAAAACGGCTTCTGGATTTTTATCGCGGGGTTTCTCGCCCTGGGTGGTTCCTGGTGCGGCTTTGTGCTCGCGCCGGAATTGCAGTTGGGCGGCGCAAAGCAGACGACCGTTCTCAACACGTCCGATGTTTATCCGGTTGGACGCCCCGGCGAGGCAACCCAGGGCGCGTCGGTTTATCGCGCCAACGGCTGCGCCGCCTGCCATACCGAACAGGTCCGGCAGAATGGTATGACATGCGGCGTGATACTGACTGAAGCTGGGAAAAATCCGCAAGCAGTGACGAATCTGATTTCGTCCTTGGTATTGACCAATCTAACCAAGGAAGAAGCCGACGCCGCGTCCGCCAAAATCACCGTCGCCGGCGGCAAAACCGAAATCCACATTGCTGCGACCGGACCGGACATCGCGCGCGGGTGGGGGATGCGCCAGAGTGTGGCCGAGGATTATCTCTACGACCAGCCGGTGCAGCTCGGCAGTCTCCGCGCCGGGCCGGATCTGGCAAACGCCGGCGCACGCGCGGACGCTAACTGGCAGTTGCTTCACCTTTACGCGCCGAAGAGTGAGGTGAAAGGTTCGCCCATGCCGCCGTTCCGCTATTTGTTTGAAGTTCGCAAAATCAGACGCGAACCTTCACCGGACGCGCTGAAGTTGCCGCCGGAATTCGCGCCGCCCGCCGGTTATGAAGTCGTGCCTAGGCCGGAGGCGCGGGAATTGGCGGCGTATTTGTTGAGTTTGAGAGCCAACGCGCCGTTGTACAGCGCGCCCATTTCGCCTTGACCCATGAGTGTTGGATGATTTAACAGGAGATAGCGGAGGGCACGGAGAGGGGAAAAAGCGAATCCTGAACTCTGAACTTTAAAAAAACAGGCGGGACGCCTGTGCCACCTCCGTTTCCTCTGTTTGCTCCTGTAAAAATCCTGAAGGTACTTTTTCTTGTCTTCCCAATTTCATTTTTTCCCTCATTGTGAGCTCCCATGAAACCACTGGAGCCACCGGACAGCCATCATCTCTCCGCCGCCGTCGGCTGGCTGGGATTGGGCAACGTCGCGGAGGCTGGCGCAGAACTCAAAAAAATTGATCCTTCATTCCAATCCCATCCGGACGTGCTCGCCGTCCAATTCGATATTCACGCCGGTGCCGGGAAATGGGATGCGGCGGCGGAAATTGCCGGGACGCTCACCCGGCTGGAACCGGAAGAACCGGGCGCATGGGTGTCGCTGGCGTATGCGACCCGGCGTAAAATCGGCGGCGGAATTTCCCAGGCCCGGGCAATTCTGATTCAAGCCCAGCGGACTTTTCCCAAGGAAACAATCATCGCCTACAACCTGGCGTGCTATGACTGTCAGTTGGGTGATTTAGACGCGGCCAAAGCCTGGCTGGACAAGGCGTGTACGTTGGGCGATGTCCACAGAATCAAACTCATGGCCCTGCAAGACCCGGACCTGGAACCGCTCTGGCCGGACATCCGCAAGGCCTGACTTGCCAGCCGGTGAAAACCAACTCCTCTTGCACAGGGCGAAGAGAACTGCCGCTGCCGAAATCATTTTGGGATGGACGATTGGGGCGAATGAGATTTGTGTTTTACGCTCGCCCTCACCGTTTATCCTCTCCCCCTAGGAGAGGAAATGGCTGGTGGACGTTTCTGGTTTGGCGGCTAACCGTCTGGCAAATCCAGTCGCGCGAAATTTCAAGAAGCTGGCGAACGATTCTCCTTCTCCTTGGGGAGAAGGCCGGGATGAGGGAGGACGTGAACCATTTGAAATCCGAATTCTGCATGGGCAACTTGTCGCGCCGACTCGCCGCGGCGAAGCTTTGCGAAAACGGAAATCAGATGAAGGCGGACTTGTCGCGCCGTAGCGCAGCGTAGGCGGACGGGAACTTTTTTCCTGCATTCATTTTGGGATGGACGATTGGGGTAATTGGCGTTTGAATTTCACCGTGATTGACATCCGGCAATTCAAAAACCTCCGGCTTCATGGCGGCTTCATTATCAAGGACATTGGATTGACCGACGAGCCGATCGTGGATGCCATCGGGCGCGAAGCCGTCGCCCAAACGAGCGGCATCGCCCGCGAATTTCGATTGCTCATCCGCGCCGGTTTGAGCGAGCCGGAATTGTCCATCACGTTGTATCACGAAATTCTTGAGGCCGCTTCCGTCGCCATCGCCTGTCCGCCCGCGACCGTAATTGATTTCAATGAAGCGGATTTTGAGCGCGCCGCCCGTGAAGCGCATGAACGCTGGGGAAATGCCTCGCCCGCCAATCTCAATCTCCTGTTGCAATTCCACGGATTTCGAGGACAATAAAGCTATGGTTGACCGCGATAAAATTCAGTTCGACCTTATCAAGCTCGCTGGCGGCGGGCGCATCCTGCGCCTCACCGAGCCGCAGTCCGGCCTGGCCTTGGAAAAGAAGCTGGCCCCGGCGGATGCCGTCGTCCGGCAAAAGGAAAGTCTTCTCAGCGCATTTGAAGCGGCTTTGGCGCGTGTCGAGTTGGCGGCGGCGTAATCCGCATTCCGAATTCCGCATGGGCAACTTGTCGCGCCGTAGCGCAGCGTAGGTGGACGGGAACTCTTTTCCTGTATTCTTTTTGGGATGGACGATTGGGGCAATTGGCGTTTGAATTTCCCCCATGAACGCGCGGACAAAAGTTCTTTTTCATTTCACAGGATTGAAAGATGGATTCAACACGCTCCAGCAAATTTTGAAAGATCTCGCGTTTTGGCCAAAGTATGGGTTGGAGAAAGTAGCGTGGCTTGGCGAGCCTAATTTTTCCGAAGTGTTTTTGCCAAGGGTTTGTTTCTGCGATATACCACTTTTGAGAATTCGTGAACATACATCACAGTATGGAGCCTATGGCGTTGGCCTATGTAAAGAAAAGGCAGCTAAAAGTAAATTCCGGTTCAAGTTCGGACAATTCCACTCCATCGAATACTCCCACAGCCAGTGGCACAGGCTTTTTCATCACGGATGATGGTTATTTGATTTCAAACTATCATGTCGTCAAGGATGCCACGAAAGTTCGTCTGGTGACGAGTGCCGGAACGATTAGCGCCAAAGTAGTTCAAGTGGATGCGGCCAATGATCTGGCTTTGTTGAAGGCGGATGGGAAATTTTCACCGCTGCCCATTTCATCCAGCCGGACGGGGCAATTGGGCGGTACGGTGGCGACGGTGGGTATTCCCGACATCGGGTTGCAAGGGTTCGCGCCCAAGCTGGCCAAGGGGGAAATTGCGTCGTTATCCGGCATACAGGATGACCCGCGCCATTTCCAGATCAGCGTGCCGGTGCAGCCGGGCAATTCTGGCGGGGCGCTGGTGGATGAGCGCGGCAACGTGGTGGGCATCGTGTCGGCCAAGTTGAGCGCACGGGCGGCGCTGGCGGCGAGCGGGGCGTTACCGGAGAATGTGAACTACGCCGTTAAAAGCAGTTTTCTTCTGGGCTTCCTCGAATCGGTGCCGGACGTTTCAGCCAAGCTGAAAGCGCCGAACACCCAAGATGAAAAATTTGAGGACGTGGTGAAGTCGGCGCAGAATGCTGCGGTGTTGGTGTTGGTATATTGAATTTGGAGTGCGCGGACATGTCCGCGCTTTGGTTCGACGCGACATGTCGCGTCAAGGAAAGCGGTGACATGTCGCCGCACTCCAAAATGACAGCGGTTCCGCATAGCGGACATGAGTCCGCTCATTCTCATCCGGCGAAAGTTAGAGCCGACTCACCAGTCTTCGCTCCAAGTGCTACGACCCGGCAGGCGTCGGCTGCTACGGTGGAAGGCGACAAGTCAATGGGCGGGCGTGGGGCGGCCGGCTTTGCGCGCGGAGGCTTCCATCAAAATAAAAAATGCCTGGCTTTCCGCCGAGATGCCCGGCCGGTCAAATTGCGGCGCGCCCGCCACCCCCTGGACAAATCCGAACTGGTCCACCTTGGCGCGCACCGCCGCGCGCATCTGATCGGCGCGGGCCAGATAACTCTCCGGCAACCACCCGCCGCGCACGCTTTCGTAAATGGCATAAGCCAGCATGGCCGCCAGGTCGGTTTCAACGAACGAGGACGGATCGTCCACCTTGTCGTAAAACAATCCATCCGGTCGCTGGTGCGCCAGACAGCCATCGAGCAATTCTTTGAGCATGGCGGCCAGTTGTTCGCGGTCGGCGGTACGGCCGGCGGGCAATGAGCGAAGGACCCGGGCAAAGGCGGCGGCGGTCCAGCCATTGCCGCCGCCCCAGAAAGACGGCCCAACCAGGGTTTGTTTTGGCTCTGACCAGCGGTGGTGCATCAGTTTTTTGTCCGCGTCCCAGAGCCGGCGATGAACACCGAGCAACTGGGCAATTGCTGCATCGGGTTGTCCCGCCGCCGCGAGAAAGGGCGGCGTGGTGAAACTGCCGTCTGACCACATTTCCTGCGAGGCAGCCTGGTGAAACGGCGTGCCGTCCGTGGCGCGGGGCGTGCCCTTGAGTGCGAATTGCAGCATGTTGTCCGCGGCCTTCACTAGTTCGGGATCGTCTGTCGAGCGGGCCGACCACCAGAGACAATCCCCCAGCATGAGCGGGTCGGTGGTGGAACCGCCCTGCGCGGCGACCACGCCGTTTTGATTCACATAAATGAGCGAGGCGCGGGCCAGGGCGATGGCGGTATCCCGTTCTCCGGCTTCGAGCAAGGCCTGCCCGGCCACACCTTGCTCCCACGAAGCGCGCTGAAATCCCATCATGGCGGCCATCGCCTTGCCCACCAGCGGATCCTGGCGGAGCTGCGCGGCAAAGGCGGCATCGGGCACGTAGGCAAATTCAGCGGCATCCCGTCCCCAGGCCTCGAACTCGCACAGGGCGCACCATTTGTCAGCGGCGGGCTTGAGATTTTTGAGCACGAGCCAGGAGACCGTCCGCTTGGCCATCGGAAATTCCTGGCCGGTGGCGACCTGCTTCAACGTGAGCTTTTCCGTGGAGCCGTCGGAGAACTCGATGGTGGCTTCCTGCCAGTAGGAATCGTGTGGCGCGTCCGCCGGCGTCCAGGCGGCGCGGAGAAACAGCACCAGCTTGTCCAGTTCCACCGGTCGTCCAAAATCGAGCCGCCACCAGATGTCCGGCTGCTTCTGCGGTCCCCAGGAGCCACAGTCGTGCACGTCGTCATCGCGGCGGTTGCCGTCAATGGCGCAGCGGGCGGCGAACTCGCGCTGGTTGTACTCGCTGTTGCTGGTGGCGTGGGGAAAAGAAACCGGCTCGCGATTGGTGCTGTCCAGCGGGTTCAAGGCCACGTTGCGGTAATCGGCGCTCGTCTTGCCCGGTTCGAGATATACGCCGCAAAATTGGTTTGTCCCATCGGCCAGGGCGGCGGACGCCAGCGGCAAAATCAACAGCCCGATCAGAAATTTCTGTTTGAGAAAAGCCAGCGTTTTTTCACTACTTAATTCCCGATACCAAGTATTCATAAAGCTCTTTTTTTGACGTGCGCTTTCGTAGGGTGCGAATGGACACATCATTGAAACCTGCCTCCCGAAACATTGCGGCAAATATCTGTTCAACCGGCAACATCACATCGTAGAACTTTGAGTTGCCGACGATGTAATTCACTTGGCCGCCATTTTTCACAACTTTGTGAATCCCTTGAACATGTTGCCTCATGTCGTGAAAGTATTTATTAACGTATGTTGCCAGCACTTCGCTCCGTGACTGAATGCCACGAATAATTTTTTTGAAATCCTCATATGGAATTGCACCTGAACCATTGGGACTCCATTTTTGAAGGTTACTCGTTGCACAGCCCCATGTCCCGCCAATCGCTTCCCAGTCGAGTTCTCCAGCTTGTCGTCCGTTTGTCAAAAAACCAAACCAATACATATACGGTCGCAGTTCGCGGATGTAGCTCATGCGATTGGGATAAGGTGGCGATGTGATAACGCAATCGTAATGATTGTGGCTGAGTTTTTCATCCAGCCGCCTTGCATCAACAAGCGAGACCTGCACTTCTGTTCTTACCGGTGAACCCGCTGCATCCAAAACATCCTTCGATGCCCGCCGCCAGCTTGTGACAAAGTCCGATTTTTTGTCGTTAAACAGGCATGGTTCAGCAGGTGATTTGAAAGACATTGATTGATGGCCAAAGCTTACGTTTGCGGCTTCAATCATCACACGGCAGAACACAATCTTTAACAAATCCGTGACAGCCGCTTTGCAATTGGCAGCGCGGATGCCCGCCATGGCACGACCAAGCAAATGCAATGTTTCAGTGTCCCACCATTTTTCAATTTCATGAATTGCCGGAATCCACTCATTACCACTACCGGCCATGACTTCGGCAAGCACTACCGAAGATGTATCAGCAAATTGTTCCAAAGCTGCCGGCGTGTAGCTCGCACATTTCGTCCGCGCTAGCCAAACAAGAAAAGGATTGATGTCAATTGTGTCCGCCCGAATGCCGCGCTCTGCGCACACCAAAGCAGTTGTGCCTGTCCCGCAAAATGGATCGAGAACGATTCCATCTAAAAGTTCAAATTCATTCAGTATATCCCCCACAAGATGCACTGAATATGCCGGGGTGAGTCGAAGCCAGCCGTATCGGGTGTGTTTTAGATTTGCTTTCTGCGTGAGACGCGCTGTAAATCCGGGTCGAGGTTGTTCAATGACTGTGCTCATCACTTATGTTGAAAGAAGTGTTTTGAGAACATTTACGACTTCACTTTTGATGCGCGGTGAGTGGCGAGTAAAGAAATCAGCCAAATCGTAGCCGACAATCTCGCGACAGAAAGAATACGCGCTATCAGTCGTCGAATCGGAAAGAGTCCCGGTCAGAAGAACCCAAAGATTTTCCCGATAGCGTTGTGCAACATCGCCGTCAATTTGCGTCGAAAATAATAACAGTACGGGAATATACAAATTCGCATATGCTTTGGACGCATTTGCGATGTCCGCATTCTGACGCTTGGAGTCCTTGCTTTTGTAACCCTGGCGCGTTTCAAAAACGATTCCCTTGATATTTTTCAGCGTGTCGTTTGGAAGCCGGATTTTGTCGGCAACTTCAGCAAGCCACTTCTGGATTTTCACGCGCGCCTCTGCGTTTTTCAAATCACTGAGTGCGATTCTCCCGTCCAACGTCAACGTGCGTTGCTTCCCCCGAGCGCCGTCAATTTTGTAACTCCAAATAGCCTGTTCACGGTTAAGGCCAAGATGGTCTTGCAGCATTTGGTAAAAAACCCATTGTCCACCAATTCCAATTTGCCGATAAATGGATGTCATCCCGCCCGCAGCTTTGTGTGCTGCATACATCAGCGGCGAATCAACTCCGAACCAATGGTAAAACGGATCAGCACCATACAATTCCGTGAATTGTTCCAGTGAAAATCCTTCTTTGCGTCCTTTGCCAAATTTTGGTTTGTATTCCAGGCATTTGCGAAGGGCAGTTTGAATCAAAAGAAAATATCGTTCGTCCTTTGAAAGATTTGAAGGCAGTGCTGGTGGCGGACCTGCTTTCTCTTCGAGAACGTCCGGCTCAAATGTAATTTCGTTTTGGTTGCTCAAAGCGGTTTGCTTCTAACAGATTCATTCGATTGGCACGAGAGAAATAATTCATTTCAATGATTTCATTGTGGGAATAATTCACTCCAAAAACCAGGAAAGCGGAAGCGTCGTGCTTCCACCTTTTTTAATTCCTTCTCCCGCGCCGATGTCTCCGGGATGGACGTGACTGTGCTCCGCGCGAAGGCCGCGTAAAGCTGCGCCACGCGGCAGGTCCTGTGGATCTTCCAACCTTGTCCTGCGTTGGTCGCCCCGCGGCAGGCCGCGCAACCGGTTTGCGGTCTTCCACGAGACGAAAATCCACCTGCTTCTTGAAGCTGTCCACCTTGGCCACTTGCACGGTCAATTGGTCGCCGAGCCGGATGACGCGGCGGGTGCGGCGGCCCACCAGATTGTTGCGCGCGGCGTCGAACACATAAAAGTCATCCTCAATTGTGGACAACGGCACCAGCCCGCTCATTGCCAGCCCGGACACATCCACGAAGAAGCCGAAGTTGCGCACGTCGGTCACCAGCGCCGGATAATGCACCGGATGGCCCGATGCGAGCTGCGCCTTCAGGAACGCGAATAATTTCACGTCCTTGCTGTCGCGTTCGGCGTCGGCGGAGTTGCGTTCGGTCACGGAAATGTGCTCGGCGGTTTCCTTGAGCGCGGAAGTCGAGGCCGGGGTTTTATCAAACAAGGCGCGATGTACCACGAGGTCGGCGTAGCGGCGGATGGGGGAGGTGAAGTGCGTGTATTTTTTCTTGGCCAGGCCGTAATGTCCGAGCGGTTCGACGGCGTAGCGCGCGCGCATGAGCGATTTGAGAAAGCCAATCTTGAGCGCGGGGCCGATGGGCAATGTGCCGAGCCGGGACAACAACTTCTGCACCTCGGTGGGCTGGCTCAGGTTGCCGCACGGCACGTTCTGGCTCAACACTTCCTGGCGATATTCCTGCAAACGCCGGTCATCCGGCTCTTCGTGGACGCGATAAACCGCCGGGGTGTGCTGGCTCATCAACCGCCCCGCCACCGCCTCGTTCGCCAGCAGCATGCATTCCTCGATCAACTGGTGCGACACATCGTTCACGGTTTTCTCGATGCGTAAAATGTTTCCGCGTTCGTCCAGCCGGATTTTGGTTTCGGGAAAATCGAGGTCGAGCGAGCCGGCCTTGAACCGCAATCGCCGGATGCGCTGGGCGAGCTCATGCGCCTGATGCAGCATCTGCTCAATTGGATCGGACGTGGGCTTGCGCTCCAGAATCTCCAGCACCTCGCCATAGGTGAACCGCCGTTGCGAATGAATCACGGCCGGATAAAATTTCGCGTTCAACACCCGCCCGTCGTTGGAAATGAGAAATTCAACGCACTTGGTCAGGCGATCCACGTTGGGTTTGAGCGAGCACAGTTCGTTGCTCAACGCCTCCGGCAGCATCGGGATGACGCGGTCCACGAGATAGGTCGAGTTGCCGCGTTTGCGCGCCTCAACGTCGAGCGCCGTGCCGGGCTTCACGTAATGCGATACGTCCGCGATGTGGACCCAGAGCCGCCATTGCTCCGGCGAAACGCGCTCCAGACAGATGGCGTCGTCGAAATCCTTCGCGTCGTCGGGATCAATCGTGATGACCCGGTGACGGCGGCAATCCACGCGGCCCGCCTCGTCGCGCGCGTGAACCGTCGTGCCGATGGCGTGCGCCTCGTGCAGCACGGCTTTGGGAAAATGCAGCGGCAAATCGTATTGGCGCAGCACCGAGAGCATGTCCACGCCTTCCTCACCCGGCGTGCCGAGAACCTCGACAATCTCGCCTTCGGGATTCGTGTGGCGCGATTCCCATTCGCGCAACTCGACCACCACCTTGTCGCCGATGCGCGCGGGCCGGCCCATGTCGCGCGGTTCCGGCACATAAATGTCGTGCGGGATGCGCGGGTCATCGGGAATCACGTAGAGAAATTTCCGTCCCCGTTGCAACGTGCCGACCATCTGCGTGCGCCGCCGTTCCAGGATGCGAACGACCGTGCCCGTGTCCGTCTCGACCGCGCCGGAGCGCAAGCCTTTGGGCCGGACATCGCGCCGCACCAGCACGCGATCTTCGTGCAGGGCCGTGCCGGTGGCGCCTTCCGGGATGGCGATTTCCTTGAGGCCGGCATCGTCCGGCTGGAGGAAGCCCTTGCCCTGGCGGTTCATCCGGATGCGGCCCGGAATCAAATCCGCCTCGCGCGGCAGGATGTAGCGGTTGCCCTTGATGCGGGCGATGCGGCCCGACTGCTCCAGTTCGCGGAGCGCGCCCTGCAACAGTTGCTGGCGCTGCGGCGGCAGCCGGAGCAGCCGGAGCAATTCCGGCACATTGGCCGGGACATAATCTTTTTGGTCCAACAGATGGACGATTTGGTCTTTCATTAATCCGTGGCAGTATGGCTGATTATAGTGGGTTGACCAGCCCTACGTTTGGTTGCATTTTCTCGTCCTCGTCCTCGTTCTCGAAACATCAAAAAAACAGATCGAGGACGAGGACGAGAACGAGGAGGAGTACGATTTTGCCTTCTTCATTCTGGCTTCCGGCTGCCGAATTCTGGATTCTGAATCCATGAGATTGTTCCAAACGTATCGGGGGGGCGAGTTATACGAGTCCCCAACTCATCGAATGCTTCTGAAAATGGGGTCTCGTGTAACTCGCCCCTCCGACAAAAAGTTGTTTTGAGAACCTTGCATGAGCGCCGAACAACCTAAGCTTTACGACGTCGCGGTGATTGGCGCCGGGCCGGCCGGATGTTCGGCGGCCCTGACCCTGGCTCGCAAAGGTCTGTCCGTCGTGCTTCTGGAGAAGGAAAATCTCCCGCGTTACAAGACCTGCGGTGGCGGTGTGCTCCACCGCGCCTTCAAGCTTTTGCCGCCGGGCGTGGAACGCGTTGTGGAGCGCCGGTTCAATTCGGCTCAACTGAATTTCCTGGGAACGGAATTGAATTTCGTCGTGACCCGATCCGAACCGATCGTCCACATGACCCTGCGGGCGGATTTGGACTGCCTGCTGGCCCGCGAAGCCGGAAAGGCAGGCGCTGAGATTGTGGAATCCTGCCCGGTGCGACACCTGACCGTGCGTGAGCAGTTCGTTGAAATTTCCACTGATCGGGACGATTTCCGGGCCAGGTTCGTCATTGCGGCCGATGGCGTACACAGCGCGACGGCCAAGGCGGCTGGCTGGCCGGAGCTGCCCGCTTTGGCGCCCGCGCTGGAATACGAGGTCCATCTTGCCGAAGAAGATTTTGAGTGCTTCGGCAAAATCCCGCGATTCGACTTCAACTCCATTGACGCCGGTTACGCCTGGGTCTTTCCCAAACGTGAGCATCTCTCCGTGGGAATTTTGTGTACGCGCCGGGTGAGCACCGATCTCCACGCAAAGTTGAGGGATTACATGGAACGACTCGGGATTAAACGGGTTCAAAAAATCGAAAGGCACGGCTATCTGATTCCGCTGGCACCCCGGCGGGAAGCGCTGGCACGTGGCCGGGTATTGCTCGCGGGTGACGCCGCCGGACTGGTGGATCCGGTGACGGCGGAAGGAATATCCCATGCCGTCCGGAGCGGACAATTGGCGGCAACGGCGCTTGCCGATTGCCGGCTGGACGTCGCCCGGGCGGGCAAATTTTACCAATCCCTGCTGGAGACGGAAATTCTTCGGGAGTTGCGCGCGGGCAGGGTCTTGGCCAAGGTGCTTTATAATTACCCCCGGTTTCGCAACTGGGCTTTTCGGGTCAGAGGCCGGGAGCTGAGTGAATTTGTGGCCGATGTAGTAATGGGCGAACGGAGCTACACCAGCGCCCTAAAAAAAACATCAAGCTATCTGAAAATGTTTGGTTTGATGAGTTAACGCGAACCAGCGCCTTGACTTGCTTGTGCGCAACAATGGAGGCGAGGCGGAGGAAGACAGCAAGCGGGAGATTTGCAGCCTATCCTCATATAAGCGGCTGGTTGTAGTTTTGAGCTATCAATCTCCACTCCATTGATAATCGTATCCGGCTGGCGGATCGTAAACCATTGAGAACGTCTTGGTATTCCAATACATTTTAATATAGCTAACGTGGCCATCTACAAAGCTGACCATGTCCATTGCGTTATTAAAAAACATGTTATCGGGATTGGAAATTGGCTGTTTCGGTTGATGCCACGAGTAGGGAACGTAGGCGGGACCTTCCGCGACCAGAACAGTTATTGTTGGATGCTTTATCGAACTCAATTTCCGTCCACTGATGCCGGGCACTGAACCGTCGGGATTCGGGATGGGGACATTGGTAAATTGGTTTATTCCGTTAAATGCATAACTGGAATAACATGCCCAAGATTGCTCGTGACGGCTCTCGGGCACATAACTATAGCCATTTGTCGTTATGGCGTAATAATGAAAAGTATCAGCCGGACAAGCGAATACTTTGTCTTGAGGCGATGGCGTGCCATTCAGGCTGACGTATCCCTGCATGAGTGCTTTATAGTAAAATCGAACCTGATTCGTGGACTGCCCCACGGAAGGCGAGGTATCGTTCGCGTCATCAGAAGGGCGGCGGACAAAATTCTTCAAAATCAGTTTTTAGCCTTTTTTTATTGCCTTGGTATATGGCATACACATATACTTCCGGCCATGAATACCAAATCCACTCCGCAATCGCTCCTCAACGACATCGCCCAAATCCAGCGTCTGGATCGCGGCACCATCAGTGTGCTTCGCCAAGGGCCGCAAGGGCCCTACTATAATCACCAATGCTATGAAAATGGCCGCAACGTTTCCCGCTACGTGCCCCCGGAACAGGTGCCCGACCTCAAGGCCGCCATCGATGGCTACCGTCAGGTCCAGGAACTGATGGCGCAATACGTGCAACTCATGGTGGAAAAAACCCGCGCCGAGCGAGTGGCGGGCGCAAAAAAAAAGACCCCACGCCACAACTCCTCCTGGCCCAAGAGCAGGAAATCCAACAGTTGATGGCGCACTTTGGCGGGCAAACGCCCAACGGCTTGGCGGTGCAGCAGTTGGAAGTGCTGGTGCGCACCGCCATCTTCAAGCCCGCCAATGCGCTGGTGCAATGGCTGCTCCAACAAGCGGCCGACCGTGTCGATGCCGCCTATCAGCCCGCACCCGGCCAGCAGCGCAAAGGACGGGAGTGCCTGCGGGTGGACGGTTTGTTTGGCACCTTCCAACTGGAGCGCGACTACTACTACCATGAGGGCAAAAAACAGGGGCACTATCCAGCCGATGCGGCGCTGGGTCTGGAGGTTGGCTACACGCCCGCTTTGGCCCGGCTGATCTGTTTGGAGGGCGCCGATGAGACAGGCTACCAAAAAGCGGAGCGGCATCTGGCCGAAACCGGTGCCATCCAGGTGTCGGCCCGGCAAATCCAGCGCGTCGTGCAACGAGTGGGCCAGGACGCGCAAGTTTGGCAGCAGCGCCAGGCCCAACCCGGCCGGTGCGACGCGCCCATTATGTATGTCAGCGCCGATGGCACCGGTGTGCCCATGCGCCCCAAGGAGTTGGCCGGAAGGGCGGGCAAACAACCCGACGGCACGGCCAAGACCCGCCAGGTTTATCTGGGCTGTGTTTTTACGCAGCATCGGACGGATGAAAAAGGCCATCCCGTGCGGGACCATGAATCCACCACCTATGTTTCCAGCTTCCAATCCATTGACCAGTTTGGCCCCATTCTGCGCCAGGAAGCCTTGCGCCGAGGCTTGGCCACAGCAGGAAAAACCGTGCTCTTGATCGACGGCGCCACCGGTTTGGAGAACATGGGCAAAGACTGCTTCAAAGGCTGTGTGCAGGTCGTGGACTTTTATCATGCGCTGGAACACGCGGGCCGAGTACTCGACGCCCTGCTGGGCAAAAACCATCCGGACCACA
The DNA here is from genome assembly GCA_963804345.1 of uncultured Verrucomicrobiae bacterium. GTDB lineage: Bacteria > Verrucomicrobiota > Verrucomicrobiia > Limisphaerales > UBA11358 > UBA11358. The sequence goes on from CAWDPX010000019.1 coordinate 198,036, forward strand.
AAACCCGGCAGCGACGTTGGGCCAGGCGATTGCTCAAAGACAAGGTCGAGTCGCTGATTAAAGAAACCCGCCAAGCTTGCCTCGGTCAACCGCAAGCGCAAGTCGTGGGGGAGGAATTGGGTTATTTTGAGCGCAATATCCAGCGCATGCAGTATGGCTCCTTTCGCGCCGCAGGTTACTTTATCGGTTCGGGCGTCGTGGAGGCTGGCTGCAAGACGGTCATCGGCGCGCGCTGCAAACAATCAGGCATGTTCTGGTCCCTGCCCGGTGCAGAAAACGTGCTGGCGTTGCGTTGCATCCACAGCAGTCGGCGCTGGGACCCGTTCTGGAAACACCGGCTCAATCAACACGCCAAACGCAATGACACTCTCTCCCTGTCCGCCTGATGAAGAATTTTGTCCGCCGCCCTCATCAGAATACATCCGTATTCCTAGATTGACTTGTCGCAGGTTGTTCAAGCAGATTGTTTGTCTCGCCTTTTCTTTCGCGGCGCTTAATACTGGCAACAGTAACGCCGCCAGAATGCCAATGATGGCAATGACGATCAGCAACTCGATCAAAGTGAAACCGACTCGATTGCAATTTCGCATTTAAGTATCTGTCCCGCACACGGCTTCCCCAACGACTGTAAGATTGCTGGCGATTATCCGCCGGCCGGTGGCCAGTGCAATTCTTTTTTTGGTGGAATCCACCAGTAAACGCAGAGGCGCGGAGAACGCGGAGAGCGCAGAGCTGGTTTAACCGTAATCATGCAGTCGGATTTTTAACGCAAAGGCGCAAAGATGCGGAGGCGCAAAGGCTGAAACCGAGATAGAATTCAGAAAGACCAAGGCACTATTCAGTGGCCGGTTGCGGAGGCAATCCACCCCAGTAACTCTTCGCGTCTTTGCGCCTTGGCGTCTTTGCGTTAATTTCATATCCCCCGCTGAAAACTTCCGGCTTAAATGTCAGAGCCTCGTCGCCTCGGCTCCTACCTGGTTTAACGGATTTGTCTCTGCGGCCCTCTGCGGGCTCTGCGTCTCTGCGTTAAGGCAGTTCCTTGCTTTGAATCCGTTCCGTCGCCCAGCGGGCATGTTCGACGATCAATGGCTCGGAATCTTTGGCGGCCTTTTGCAGGTGGGGCAGAGCGGAGGCATCGCCGGTGTTGCCCAAGGCCACGCAGACGTTCCGCAGCAAGCTGCGCCATTTTGTCCGCGATATCGTAACCGGCAAAGGATTAATTGGTTCTTGAAATGCCGCTGCGAAATTGAAAAGTTGACGCCGTGCATCACCATTTGCTGGCGTCCAGTTTAGCGCTTCCCGCATTGCTACTTGCGGCCATGCTTTCGGCCTTCGTATCGCGCGGCGGCGCGGCGGACCTTTCCGGCTCCGCCCGTGACATGCGGACGCAATTGGCGGAAAGAATCCTCCCTTACTGGTTCGACACGGCGCAGGACACCAACCGGGGCGGTTATCTGCTGGCCGATGACGCCGTCCGGGGCCGCCGGCAACCGGCGGAAAAACAGATCGTCACCCAAAGCCGGATGATCTGGGGGTTTTCCCGCGCGCAGCTTGCCAGTTTCAGCAACACCAACCGGAATTATCTGACGGCAGCCGCGCAGGGTTATCATTTCCTGCTGGACCATTTTCTCGACCGGCGAAACGGCGGCTACTTTTGGAGCACGGACCTCAAGGGGAAACCGGTCAACGACGGCAAATTTCTCTACGGCGAAGCGTTCGTGATTTATGCCTTCGTCGAATATTACCGTGCCAGTGGCGACCCGGAGGCGCTGCACCGCGCGCTGGAATTGTATCGCACGGTCCAGGCGCATTTGCACGATGACAAAAATGGCGGCTGGTTCGAGCACGCGGACCGCAACTGGAAATTGCTGAAACCCGGCGACCCGCGGAACCAGGTCGAGGGCGCCGGCCGCAAAAGCGCCAACGCGCATCTGCATTGGATGGAGGCTTTGACTGAATTGTATGACGCCAGCCACGATCCGGAGGTGAAAGAATCGTTGATCGAGGCGTTGCGCCTGGACATGACGTATTTCTATCCGGAAGACCCGGCCCAGTGCGCCTTTTTCCGGCAGTTCGACTGGCAGCCGGTGACCGGGCCCGGCAGCGACGGATTGTCCTACGGCCACAATGTTGAATTCGCCTGGTTGATGGTCCGGGCGGAACAGGTGCTGGGCCGGGAACCGTCCTGGAACCGATTTTACGCGCTGCTCAATCACGCGCTGGCGCACGGCTACGACGACGAACATGGCGGACTTTACAGCAAGGGTTACGCTGACCAGGCGGCCACCGACACGGAGAAAGTCTGGTGGATACAGGCGGAACTGCTGGCCGCATTGACCGACGCCCTGAAACACCAGCCTGACCCGCGCGACGAGGCGGCGTTGGACAAACTATTGCAATTCATCAAAACCCACCAAGCCGACCCGAAGGATGGCATCTGGTTGTACGCCGTCACCGCCGATGGCCGTCCCAAGGACAACACCAAGGCGAACAGTTGGAAGGCAAATTATCATGACGTGCGCGCCATGGTGAAATTTGTCGAGGCATTTGCCCCGGCAAATTGACAGCATCCCATCTTCACTTGCCTTGAATTTGTTCCATTGCCCAGCGGGCGTGCCCGGCAATCAATGGCTCGGAATCGTTGGCGGCCTTTTGCAGGGCGGGCAGGGCGGATGGGGCGCCGGTGTTGCCCAAGGCCACGCAGACGTTGCGCAGCAGGCCGCGCCGTTTCGTCCGTAATATCGGCGTGCCAGCGAAGCGCGATTTGAAACCGGGCTCGTCCAGTTGCAGTAATTCAATCAAGTCCGGCGCGGCCAGGTCCGGTCGCGCATGTTGCTTCATTAATTTGCCTTCGCGCGCGAACCGGTTCCACGGACACACCGCCAGGCAATCGTCACAGCCGAAGATTCGGTTGCCGATGGCCGGACGCAATTCAATCGGGATGGACCCTTTCAATTCAATGGTGAGATAGGAAATGCAGAGCCGGGCATCGAGCTGGAACGGCGCGGTGATGGCGCGCGTGGGGCAGGCCTCGATGCAGCGCACGCAATTGCCGCAGTGATTTTTCTCGGGCGCGTCCGGTTCCAGTTCGAGCGACGTAACAATCTCCGCCAGCAGAATCCAGTTGCCGAATCGCCGGCTGATGACGTTGGTGTGTTTGCCGACGAACCCGAGTCCGGCGCGCCGGGCAAAATCGCGTTCCAGCACCGGCCCGGTGTCCACGTACCACAGCGACCGCGTTTCCGCGCCGCCCAGTTGATTCACAAATTGTGTCAGCTCTTTCAATCGCTCGCCGAGCAGGTCGTGGTAATCGGTGAACTGGGCATATCGCGCGATAAGGGGGGCGCAACTTGGCGCTGACGCTGACTCCCTCTCCCCGCCCCTCTCCTCCTTTTGGGGAGGTGAGGGAGAAAAAATGGCGGCTGCGTCAAGTTGCACTCCTATGAGGCTGGTTGAGGAATGGGACCCATAACTTGCCGCCAAACAAATTACGCTCCTGGCTCCCGCCAACACGCTCTGTAGGTCGGTTCGCTTGGGCACAGTTCGTTCGAGCCAGGCCATTTCGCCGTGTTGCTTTCCGGCCAGCCAGTTTTGAAATTGAACCGCGCTCGCGGGGGCGGCGGCGGTCGTAAACCGGCAATCGTCAAAACCCAATTCCAGCGCCCGCTGTCGGATTTTTTCTTTCATGCGCCGGCTTTGGAGTGCGGTGACATGTCACCGCTTTTCGAAGCGCCGACATGTCGGCGCACTCCAAATATATCAAAACGTGCCACGACTGTTATCATTGCCGGCCGGAGGCTTCGAGCCGGAATTGATGGATCACCTGCTGGGCGACTTCGCGGACGGACCGCAACTCGGTGTTCAACAACACGTCCGCCTGTTTGTAGAACGGTTCGCGGGCGGCGAGCAGGTCGCGGATTTTTTTCTGCGGATCGGGATCGTGGAGCAGGGGACGGTGCGTCTGGTTCTTCACGCGTTCCCAGATTTTTTCCGGCGATGCCCACAGGCAGACGACCAGCGCGTATTGTTTCAGGTTGGCAAGATTTTGCGGATTCACCGGCAAGCCGCCGCCGGTGGAAATGACGGTCTTGGTCCGCGCGGCAAGTTCGGTTACGAGGTCCGATTCCATTTTGCGAAAGGCCGGTTCGCCATCGGTCGAAAAGATTTCCGTGATGGTCCGGCCCGTGCGCGATTGGATGACTTCGTCGGTGTCAAGATAATCAAAATGCAACTGCTCGGCGGCGAGCCGGCCCACGGACGTCTTGCCCGCGCCCATGAAACCGATGAGCGCGATGTTGACGATGCGGCGGTCGCTTTGCATGGACATGGATTAACGGATTCTCCGGCGCGGCGCACGCTGATAATTGTAGCGGCGCTCTGTGAGCGTCGCCGTTTAATCAGGATTATGCGACGGTCATAGACCGCCGCTACAGTAATCTCCCGCCGCTCGACAGTTTAACCGGCATCGCCTAAATTTGCGGCGTGAATTTGCCGCCGCTCATTCTCGCTTCAGCCTCGCCGCGACGCGCGGAATTGTTACGGCTGTTAAAGCTGGACTTTCGGATCATCCCCAGCGACGCGGCGGAGATTTTGGATGAGCAATTGTCGCCGTTTGAAGTCTGCCAGCTTAATGCCCGGCGCAAGGCGCGCGCGGTGGCAAAGAAACATCCCGATTCGCTTGTGCTCGGCGCCGACACACTGGTGTTTCTCGACGGCGAAATCATGGGCAAGCCCGCCAGCCGCGCCGATGCGGAACGAATGCTGTCGCGGCTGCAGGGCCGGACGCACCAGGTGGTCACCGGCATCAGCCTGCTTCATTTGCGCGCGCATCGGGAACGGATTTTTGCCGAGAGCACGGACGTGATGTTTCATCCGCTCGACGCCGGACAAATCGGCGATTATCTGGCGAAGGTGAACCCGCTGGACAAAGCGGGCGCCTATGCGATTCAAGAGCACGGTGATCTGATTATCTCGGAAATTTCCGGTTCTTACAGCAACGTCGTCGGTCTGCCGGTGGAACAGTTGCGGGCAGAATTGAAGTTGTGGAAATAGCGGGGCGCAGCAACTTTTTGAAAATATCGGAGGGGCGAGTTATATGGGCCCCAAACTCATCGAACGTCTTTGAAGATGGGGACTCGTATAACTCGTCCCTCCGAAAACATATTTTGTTGAGTCAGTCTCTGTTGAGCGTTCCAAATCAAAGGTTGCTTAATTCCTGCCACAGATGCGCGCTCATGGCCTGGCCTTTGGCAAAGCAATCGAGATTGAACTTCTCGTTGGGTGAATGCGCGTTGCCGTCCGGCAGGCCCAAACCCAGGAGCAACGAATCGGCGCCGAGAATTTTTCTGAAATCGTTGACGATGGGAATCGAGCCGCCTTCACGCATCAGCACCGGCGGGCAGCCGAACGCGGCTTTGAGCGCGCGCAAGGCCGCCCGCGCCCGTGCGCTCGTGGGCGAAACCAGATACGCCTCCGCGCCGTGACCGGCCTCGATTTCAAGCCGCACTGTCGGCGGACAGATTTTTCGGATATGCCGGCAGACGAGTTCGCGGATCCTCGCCGGTCTTTGGTTCGGCACGAGGCGGCAGGTGATTTTCGCCCGCGCCCATGCCGGCACAATCGTCTTGCTGCCTTCACCCTGGTAGCCGCTCGTCAGGCCATTGATTTCGAACGTCGGGCGCGCGCTGCGCTGTTCGGTGGGCGTAAAGCCGCGTTCGCCAAATAATTTTTTCACGCCAAGCAACTTTTGGAGGTCGCGGTCCTTGATGGGCAGGCGGGCGAATTGTTTCCGTTCGTAAGCCGAAAGCGGCGCCACTTCGTCGTAGAAACCCGGAATGGTCACGCGGCCATTGGCGTCGCGGAGTTGCGCGAGCAGCCGGGCGAGCGCCATCGCCGGATTTTCCACGGACCCGCCGAAGACGCCGGAGTGCAAATCGCGCGACGGACCACGCACTGTGATTTCAAACGCGATGATGCCGCGCAGCGAGTAGGCCAGCGCGGGATGTTTGGGGCTGGGAATGTCGGTGTCCGAGATGACCACGGCGTCGCAGTTCAACTCCGCGCGGTGGGTTTTGAGAAATTTCGCGAGGTTCGCGCTGCCGACTTCCTCCTCGCCTTCGAGGACGAACGTGAGGTCGCAGGGCAGGGGAGTGCCGGTTTGGAGATAGGCCTCGACGGCTTTCAAGTGCGCGAAGTTCTGGCCTTTGTTGTCCATGGCACCACGGGCGTAAATCGAGCGGCCCTGGATGCGCGGCGCGAACGGCGGCGATTTCCACAATTCGAGCGGCTCCGGCGGCTGCACGTCGTAGTGGCCGTAAATCATGAAGTGAGGTTTGTGGGGATTTTTTGCGCGCCCGCCTTCGCTTCGCTTCGGCGCGGCAAGGGATGTTTTGGCGACGACGATGGGATGGCCGGCGGTGGGGCACAGGCGCGCGTTGAGGCCGATGCGCCGGCAATGGTCCACGAGCCAGCCCGCGCAGGCGCGCAAATCCTTTTTGTGCTGCGGCTGCGCGGAGACGCTGGGAAAGCGGAGGTAATCGCACAACTCGGCCACGAAGCGGGCCTGGTTGCGTTTCAAGTAATCGAGCACGGCTTGCATGGCGTCTAGTTAATCCGCGAACGGGGCGCTTGCCAAAACAAAAGTCACTGTGTCTCCGCCTGAGAATTCCACGAAGCTTGACTTTCGACGGCGGTGGTTGAATCTGTGGCTGTTGGATATCACGACAAACGATGAAATGTCCGTATTGCCATCACACGTTCGCATTGACCTGGAAGGAGTATTTTCAAGAAATCTGGGGGCGTCATAACTGTGACGCCTGCAAGCGCCGGTTCAAATTGTCATTCTCATGGTCGTATCTTGTCGTCGAAGTGCTGATGGCGTTGATCATTGGCACGATGGCAACGCTTCTGATCATCCGCTGGACCCACTCCCGGCCGATTACAGCCATCGGCTGTTTGGTCGTCGTCCTGGTCGTATTATTGCCGTTGGACCGATGGCTGGATGATCACTGGCGAAAGTCGGCGCCGCTCGAACCGGACAAACCCGAAGGTTGAAATTTAGACCGAGGCAGGCAGCAACGTGAATTATTCGTCATTTTGGCAACATGAAACCTTCCGAACTATTTGGCGTGATCATCCGGACGATCGGTTTTCTGGTCATCCTCTATGGCCTGTGGAACGTGTGGGCGGGCTTTGAAAACATCTTTGAAAACATCTTGCCCACGAATGAAAGCGGCGATGCCGACCTGCCTTCGTCTCTTTCTTATTTCGCGTTTGGTGTCCCGGCGCTGGTGCTGGGGACCGTTTGTTTCTTCCTTGCCGACTGGATTGTCAAACTGGCGTACCGGGATTCTTCCCCATAACGCGGCGCGCCCGCCAAAACAAATCCCGCCGGCACATTCAGCGCCTGATTGAGGGAAAGCCGCCCAATCGCCGGGGAATTTTATCACCATAAAAAAATCCCCGCATTGCTGCGGGGATATGTCGGAAGCTTTCGCTTCCAACCCAACTGAACCCAACAAACCAAGTTCTGGCGCGATGACTGTGCGCATAACGAACAATCCGGCCAGCCGATTTTTATCAGCGATAATAATGCCAATTAAGGGAGCAACAGTTAGATGGCAATCCGCTTTCGTTGCCAAAACCCCAACACGGTTGATGTATAATGTATTTTATGGCTGCTTTTACCCACCAATCACCCCGGGTTGAACCTCATTTGGCGCAAAACCAATTTCCCTAAATACTATTCAAGTGTCCACTTTTTGTCATACCTGCCTCAAATTGGATCGCTCCCACCCTTTGACTTGCGAACAGGGAATCCTGGCTTCGCAGCAGGAAGGCTTTCGTAATGCGTTCTCAATGGCTGATGCCGAAAGGGCTGGAATCGTTGCCCCGGTCTGGAGAATTCTATACGCGTGTTACAATTTTTATCTGGTTAAACCAACCGTTCCGGTACAAACTCCGTTATGAAGAATAACAAGCCAACGCGTCGAATCAGCTTTCAACCGTTGGAAACCGGCCAAATCTGGCGGATGGCGGACTTAAATCTCAAGGTGGGGCTGGTTGGCAAATTGCTGGTGCATTACAAACTCGCCAAGCCCGATGCCGTCCGGACCCAGACTTCGGTCAGCGGCAAGCGGGTCGTGGAGAAATATCTGAAAAAGAACAAGGCGGTCCTGGTTCAAGAATAGTTTACAAGGCCGGTTTGGCGTCTTCGCCGGCAAATTCCCCCTTCTTCAAATACCTTGCGATTTAACTGGTTTAATTAAAAATCCCGTCCCAGAATGGGTCATGAGGAAAATCAAGCCGACGCGCCACATTCACCTGCAACCGCTGGAAACCGGTCAAATCTGGCGAATGGCAGAATTAAATCTCCGGGTGGGGCTTGTTGGCAAATTGCTGGTGCATTACAAACTCGCCAAGCCCGACGCCGTCAGAAGCTCCAACTCCTGCAGCGGCATAGCTACCGTGGAGAAATATCTGAAAAAAAACAAGGCGATCCTGGTTTCAGCATAGCCGAAAAGGCCGGCCTGCCACCTTCGTTGGTCAATTTCCTTTTCTTCAATCGCACCGCAGCTACTGGGCAATCACAATCATCGCGTAAAGTTTTGTGGCAGGGACGGTGAAGGTCACACGCTCGCCGGTTTCCTGAAAGGTCAACGGCAAGGGCTGGTCCCGGTCCGGTGAAAAACAACTCACGGATTTGACCGGGCCGGAGAATTGTTTGCGCACGGTCACGGAAAAGGGCGCCAGCGGGTTCGGGCGGTCGAAATTGACGAAATGGGCCATCGTTTCACGGGTGGCGGGGCGGGTGAGCAAATCCATCACGGTGGTCAGCGGCACCCCGGTTTCAATGGAAAGTCCCTTTGGCAGACCATCCACCACCACCTGGTCAATGGATTCATGGTTTTTCGGCAGGACCCATTGCGCGGGCGTCATGCGGGCGCCGCGTTGCGACGTGGCGCCAGGTTCGGGGTTTTCCTCCTCCAACCGGGCTTTGCCGGCTTGAGCATCGGCGCGGATGATTTCCGGAATGTAAACGATGCGGCCCCTGCCTTCCGAACGCGCGGGCAGGAACGGGTTGGTGTGACGGCGTTCGCGCCATTGATTGTATTCCGCGGTGTTGCCGGTCAGCACGAGCGTGCCGCCGTTGCGGACAAATTCGAGCAGCTTCTGCACCTGCGCATCCCCGATGCATTCCTGACCGGGCAGAATGATTTCCTGATAACGGCCAATCTGGTCCATGTCCTCGTCAAACAGGATGTCGAAGGGGACTTTATGCTGGATGAGGACCTGTTCCATCAGGGTGGTGGGAACGCAGGTGTCGCTGATGCTGTACGCCATGGACGGCCAGGTGTGGAGAACGGCCACGTCGGCCATGCTTTCGGTGCCCCGGTAATAACGGTCGAGGTATTCGCGATAAAATTCGAGCATGGGGGTGGAAATATGCGTGGTGAATGGGGCGCCGGGGTTGCCGGCAACCGGCGTTTCGTAATCAAACGCCATGTCCAAGGCGCATCGAAGGTCATCCTGCAACGATTCCTCGCAACTGGCTTTCAGCCGGCGGGCGACCTTGTAGGAACGGATTTGGGAAACCAAGGCCCCGGTGCGGGAATCAATGCGCGCATCATAGCCGCCGGTGTCGAAGGACATCACGTCAATGCGATTGGCATACAACGGATGATAAACGGCGTTGGCCCAGTAACGGTTGAAGCTGTAAATGCCCTTGATGTTAAACAGCACGGAAACGTCCGGGTTCAGGCTTTTGACGTAGTCGTAGAGATCGTTGGCGTAATGCGCGAGCGACTCGCAACGGAACCGCACCCATTCCTGCAAGACCGGGTCGTTGAGAACGGTGATGCCATCCGGTTGCGTCGGGGAAGCCCATTCGTTGGGCTGAATCCAGTCCACGTCCGGCAGGCCGAACCGGCGCCGGACGGCTTCGGGGGTCGGGTACCGTTGCCGCAGGAAATCGTGAAAGGCTTTGATGCAGCGCGGGCAGCGGCAGGATTCAGGTTCCGGTTGCAGCATGATGTTGTCGAATGAGATCTGGTCGGCGTGAACCTCCTCGACGGCATATTTGAGGATTTTTTTCAGGTAATCGCGGTAGGCGGGCTCGTTGGGACAGGCGTAATGCCGGAACGTCTGGAGCCCGTACGGCACCCATTGATTGTTCTGGTCGCGCTGTTCCCAATTCCGGGCTTCCGGCAGTTCATGATAAAGGGTTTCGGCAAACATGGTTCCGCCCACGTACACATCCACCTTCATGCCGAGCTGATGCATGATGGCGGCGGTGCGTTTGGCCTGCTCCATGTTGGCGCGCTCATATTCCCGGCCAAAGCCTTTGTAGAAATAAATCCGGCCGTAGCGAACACCGGCATCGGCCATGCGCTTGAGATTGTCCGGATCGCACATCTTCTGGTAACGGCCGGATTCGTCGTCGAAGTGGTCGCCGCGGCGCATCAGGAAATCCAGCGGTTCGTGTGTCAGCCAGGTGATGCCCTGGTTCAATTCATTTTTTTGTTTCGCCCGGATTTCCCAGCGGGTTTGCGCCGGGGCGTCTTCCTGGGCAGGCGACGGAACGGCCCCGGGCAAAATGGTAAAAGCCAGAATAAATCCGGAAACGGTGACAGCCCTGATGAAAGCGCGGGTTTTCATGAATCACGTGACAGTAGCCGAGGCCGGGTTTGAACCGCAAGAGCGTTCGCCACATCGATATGGCTCATGGTGCTGGCATTATATCATCGGCAGAGTGAAAAACAAAACGCTCGATGAACGAAGAAAGTTCAATGAGGGGGCAGGGGATTGAATCATCACGCGCCGGCCAAATTCTGTTGGACAAAATTGCAGCTCTGTTGCCTGAAAAAGCAAACTTGTGTCAGTGCTCGGGACCGGCCCGTTTATAAAACCAGCGTGTCAGCCGGGAGAACCAGGTCTGATTTGCAGCGACCAGTCGGTAGGCCCATTCAGCGAGGTTGGCCAGCGTCGGCGATTTTTCGTAACCATGCAACGGCCATTGCCGGTTGGGATTGTGCGCCCACGTGCGGAAAACGGCCTCCGCACCGGAATAAACCAGGCCGTCGGTCTCGATGAGCACGACAGCCGTGTCATATTGCCGGCTGGGGATTTCGGGAAATTGTGCGGCGATGCGCGGGTCCTGGGCGGGCAGGTAATCCACGCTGTCGCCGGTCAATTGCTGCCAGCGGCGGACCCACGACGTGCAGAAATTGCAACCACCGTCAAAAACCAGCAACGGCCTGGCCGGCAGTGTGGCGACACGGATGCCCCTTTCCATGATTCAACGGTAAACCCGCAGCGGCAAGGAATGCAACAAGCAGCGGCGCGAACTTGCAAGCCGATTGAAAACTATTATTCTCGCGGCATGGCAAAGAAAGCTTCGGGTGCAATCGGAGGGGCGAGTTCCATGAGCCCCAAATCAGAAAAGCCGGCAGAGAAGTTAGGGCGTCGTGGAACTCCGCCCTCTGAAACCCGCCAAAAACCCCCCGTCCTCCTCGACACCCGCGTTGTTTATTGCGGCAACAATCTGGAACAGCTCGCCAAGCTGCCCGACGGCTGCGTTGACTTCGCCTATATTGACCCGCCTTTCAACTCCAACCGCAACTACGAGGTCTTTTGGGGCTCGCCCCGTGAAATAAAATCCCGTGCGACATACCCACGCTGCCTCCGCCATCTTTCACGGGCCGAGACCAAGGAGAAGCGCGCCTTTGAAGACCGCCACGAATCCACCAAGGCTTACATTTCGTAAAAATGCGCACAATTTATCGGGCCTAATGGTTTTGAGTTCAACAATTTTCACGAATCAAAATAATCTAACTCATCTACGTGAAACAAAAAGACAAAGTCGGTTCAGACGCGTTGCAGGAGATCGAATCGTTCTTCAAGCGCAGCCACAAAGTCATTGTCGCCCTGACCCTGCAGGAATCCGTCGCTTAATTCCATTGACCAACCGGGCAGGGAAAAATCTCATTCATGGTTACGATTCGATTCAGTAGAATTTAGCGGGACGTCCTCCCTCAACCCGGCCTTCTCCCCAAGGAGAAGGAGAATCGTCCACCGTCCCCTTGAAAATCCGCGCGCCTGGATTTGCCGGACGGTCAATCGTTGTAGCGTCGAGCCTGTGGCTCGCACTCCTCGGCGCACAGCGCCGACACTACACGCCCGCAGCGCCGTAGGCGCGGCATCTTTGTAGATTATATCCGCCAAAAAATCCGCAAGCTCCATGGGCGCGGCATATTCCGATGATTTCGCAAGCTACAAAGATTTCGCACCTACGGTGCTGGCAGATTTGCGCCACGCCCTTACGTCTCCGGCTGGTTTTTCTCCGGCAGTTCGTTTGACGCCTTGATCATTTCCTCCAGCAGCTTTTGAAATTCGGCCAGGCCGGTGGAGGGAATGATGATGGCGTTCCGACGCCCGCCGGTCTCTTCAGTGATGCGGAGAAACCGGCCGCGCGGGTTTTCCTTGAGGATGAAGGCAATCGTCTTGCGCTCAATCTGCACCTGCCCGGATTTGAGGGTGTCCTCCTGAACCGGCGGACGAGGCTGCATTTGGGCCCAGCTTCGGAAAGCGGATGGTCGTTCGTTTGAAATCATAAACTTGTTTCTGAATTTGCTGGAGTATATTCTCAAGGCGAAACTTTGGCAATGATTTCATAATATCGCCTCAACTTTTTGCGGTCTTTGCGGCGAAAATGAATTCGTGTTAATCAGTGAAATTCGTGTCAACCCGTTTTCTGTGACAGGGGAATTTCCTTTTCTTCAATCGTATTGCCGTTATCCTGTTGCGCTCTGATTTAGAGAAATAAATGGACGCAGCACATATCCGCAATTTCAGCATCATCGCCCATATTGACCATGGGAAGACGACGCTTTCGGACCGGCTCCTGCATCGCACCGGCACCATCGCCACCCGCGACATGGAGGCGCAATTGCTTGACTCGATGGATTTGGAGCGCGAACGCGGCATCACCATCAAGGCGCATCCGGTCACCATGCGTTATCTGGCCAGGAACGGCGAGACTTACGAGCTGAACCTGATTGATACGCCGGGACACGTGGATTTTTCCTACGAGGTGTCGCGCAGCCTGAGCGCATGCGAAGGGGCGCTGCTCATCATTGACGCGGCGCAGGGCGTCGAGGCGCAAACGGTCGCCAACGTCCACCTGGCAATGAAGCAGAATCTCACCATCATCCCCATCATCAACAAAATTGATCTGCCGCATGCGAATGTCCCGGAGACCCGCAAACAGCTTGAGGACATTCTGGCCATTCCGGGCGACACGGCGATTCTGGCCAGCGCCAAGGAGGGGATTGGCATTGATGAAATTCTGGAGGCGATCATAGAACGCATTCCGGCGCCGAAGCCGACCGGCGCGCCGTCTTTACAGGCGCTGGGCTTCGATTCCCTCTTCGACACTTACAAGGGCGTCATCACGCATGTGCGCGTGTTCAATGGCGAGTTGAAGGCGGGCATGCAGGTCAAGTTGCTGCACTCCGGCAAAACGGTTGAGGTGAAGGAGGTGGGCAGCTTCAATCCCAAGCCTTATGTGCGCGAGAAATTGGAGGTGGGCGAGACGGGTTATTTCACCGCGAACATCAAAAGCCCCAAGGAAGTGAAGATGGGCGACACGGTGACGGATTCGCGGAACCCTTCGCCGGTGCTGGCGGGGTTCAAAGAGATTCATCCGATGGTGTTCAGCGGGATTTATCCCATCAACACCGGCGATTACGAGCATCTCAAGGCGAACATGGGCAAGTTGCAGCTCAACGACTCGGCGTTTGTTTATCAGGCGGAAACGTCGGTCGCGCTCGGCTTCGGTTTTCGGTGCGGGTTTCTCGGTCTGTTGCACCTGGAAATTGTGCAGGAACGGCTGCGCCGCGAATACGGCATGGACATCATCGCGACGTATCCGAGCGTGGTGTATCGCGTGACGATGAGCGACGGTGTCGTGAAGCAAATTGACAACCCGGCGTTTTTGCCGGAACCGAATTACATCCTGAAAATCGAGGAGCCGATGGTCCGGGCTTTTGTGATTTGCCCGAACGAAAACATCGGCGACATGATGGCGTTGATTACCGAGAAGCGCGGCGCGGTGGACCAGACGGAAACGCTGGACGCGCGGCGGGTCATGCTCACGAGCCTGGTGCCGCTGAATGAGATTTTGATTGATTTCCATGACCGCATCAAGAGCATGACGCGCGGTTACGGCTCGATGGATTACGAACACGCCGATTACCGGGAGTCCGACATGGTGAAGCTCGATCTGCTCGTCAACGGCGAGTCCGTGGACGCGTTTTCGTGCATCGTGCATCGTGACAAGGCGGAGGGCCGGGGACGCGCGCTGGCGGCCAAGCTCAAGGAAGTCATCCCGCACCAGCAATATCAGGTCGCCATCCAGGCGGCCATCGGCGGAAAAATTGTCGCGCGCGAAACGGTCAGCGCCTTCCGCAAGGATGTGACGGCGAAATGTTACGGCGGCGACATCACGCGCAAACGCAAGCTGTTGGAAAAGCAAAAGGAAGGTAAAAAACGCATGAAAGCGTTCGGCACGGTCAATATTCCCCAGGAAGCGTTTATTGAGGTGCTCAAAGCATGAAAACAGGTCGAGAGTCGAGAGTCGAGAGTCAGTGGCTGGAGGGCGGCGTTTACGCCGCTTCATCGTTCGGAAGCCCACAGACCAATCGTATCGCTTCTGCTATTCAGGCACTGAAGCGGCCTGAAGGCCGCGCGCCGGGGGCAGTTCCCGGATGGGCCTGGCTTGACGGCATCTTGCGTTCAGACTTGATTTCCCGCGCTCGTCTCTCGACCCTCGACCTTCGACACACTTTATGATTTTACGCTGGTTCTTTTCCTCAACCGTCCGCGAGGCGTGCGCGATGCGAAAGCACGTGTACCATTTGCTGTGCGCGCAACGCGATGTCCTCGCGCCGCCGGCGATCAGCGGAGTGACCCTGGCGATGAACCAGTTGCGGGATGTCATCGCGGCGGGAGAGAACATCGGCAAGATCCGGATCAAGATGGACGAGCTGGACTTCGCCGCGAACAAGTGGCTCAAGCCGTATCCCAACGCCCTGTGGCGCGAAAACGTTGAAGTCATCCTCGTGGCGGTGGCCGTGGCGATGGCCATTCGCACCTTTTTCGTGCAGCCGTTTAAAATCCCCACCGGCTCGATGCAACCGACACTGTTTGGCGTCACCTCAAAAAATTATTTGTCGCACTCCGGCCCGCGCAACGAAGCGGATTTTAAAATCCCGACCGGCTGGGAACGGATCAGGGAATGGTTTGAAGGAATTTCCTACGTGCATGTGGTTGCGCAAAACGATGGAACGATTGATGCCATCGGCCCCATGACGCGCTTCCTGATTTTCAACATCAAGCAATCGTTGTCGCTCGGCGGCGTGGTGCATACGGTGTGGTTTCCGCCAGATTACGGAGAAGCGTCTCAAGGCATGGATCCCATGGCCTATCGCGCGGGATTGAACCCGCAGCGTGTTTATCACAGGGGCGACGATGTTGTAAAACTTCAGGTTAACGCCGGGGACCATTTGTTCGTGGACCGGTTCACCTACAATTTCCGCAGGCCCGGCCGGGGCGAGATTGTCGTCTTCCAAACCAAGGGCATCCAGCACCCGCTGATGCCTCAGGATCAGTTTTACATCAAACGGCTGGTCGCGCTGCCCGATGACCGCGTGCAAATCGGCGACGACCGGCATCTGGTCATCAACGGACAGCGGCTGGACGCCTCGACACCACACTTTGAGAATGTGTATTCCTTCGACCCCAGGCAGCCGCCGCACGAGAGCGAGTTTTCCGGCCATCTGAACGGAACAACCGCGGTTCGATACAACATTCCTCCGGGACTTAACCTCGCCCCGTTGTTTCCGGACGCGGAAACGGTCTATACGAACGAACTGGTGGAAGTCGGGGTGAATGGCGGTGAAACAAAAATTGCCTCCTGCATGGTCATGGGCGACAACACCTGCAACAGCTTCGACTCGCGTGCCTGGGGACCGTTTCCGGCGAACAATATCATCGGCAAATCCTTCTTCGTCTATTGGCCCATCACCAAACGGTTCGGTTGGGGAAATCAATAACCGCGCAAGGCAAAATGAACGCCGCGAACAGCGAAACGGTTTTAATCACCGGAGCGTCGTCGGGAATCGGTCTGGAACTGGCGCGGTGCTTTGCAGCGGACGGATGTCGGCTGGTGTTGCTTGCCCGCAACGCGGAAGCATTGGAAACTCTGGCCAAGGAATTGCGTCAGGTGCACCTAATTGAAGCGCTCGTTTTGACTGCCGATCTTTCCCTGCCCGAAACTCCGGCGCAGGTCTTCAAGGAATTGCAGGGCAGGGGAGTCATCGTGGACGTTTTGGTCAACAACGCCGGATTTGGCGCGAACGGCGCGTTCGCCGGGTTGCCGCTCCAGCGACAGCTCGAAATGATTCAAGTCAACATCACCGCGCTCACGAACCTGACGGGGCTGTTTCTTCCGGGCATGATCGAACGCCGGCGCGGCGGCGTGCTCAACGTCGGTTCGCTGGCCGGATTCCTGCCCGGCCCCGGCATGGCGGTTTATTACGCGACCAAAGCCTTCGTGCTTACATTCACCGAGGCGCTCGCGGAAGAACTCATCGGCACGGGAGTGACGGCGACGGCGCTTTGTCCCGGCCCAACCGCAACCAATTTCGGCAACGTCTCGCACGGCCAAAAAATGCGGCGGCTTGACACGCCCAAAATGCCGGCGGCAGCCGTTGCGCGCCACGGCCATCGTGCTTTTCGCAAGGGCAGATGGCTGGCCATTCCCGGCTGGCAATACCATTTTCTCGTTTTTCTGATTCGAATCCTGCCCCGTTGGTGCGTGCGCAAATTGGCCGGATTATTCAACCGCACAAAGGATCCGGTTTAAAATTGGACTGATTTCACGCATGGCTAGTTCCGTCTTCATTCGCTCGCGCGCGGGAATTCTCCTTTTGTCGGCCACCTTGGTGGTGGGCGCGGTCATCGCCTGGTTGGTCCTTGGCCCAATGAAGGCCCGCCGGGAGGCAAACGATTTTGCCGGTCAACTCCAGGCGGCCATTGCCCAACAACAGGCGCATACGGTGGAAAAGTTGCTGGAACGCGTCCGCACGGAACAGCGTTTGTTAAACGCGGGCAGTGTCAAGGTGGCGGTCGCCGCCGCCGGGACTTTTTTGCTCAAGGAGCACGCTTTGTTAAGGAATTACGAAGCCGCCTTTGCCAATATGCCCAAAAAAATCACGGGCGATCTTGATGCGGCTCAATTGGCCGTCTTTGCCGGCCAGCTCGCCACGGTGCGCAATGCCTTGAACGCACTGGCTCCGGACTTGAAAACGGAAACCGAGCCGGGCTTTCTGGCAATGGAGACGCCGTGGCAGAAATTCCTGTCCCAGAACAGCATGGCCGTCAATAACCTCCTCGATCAGTGGATCGCCACCGCCGAAAAGCAGTGCAACGCATTGGATTTTCGGTCGTCTCTGGACAAATCCGCCGCTCAATTGACCGCACTCTCCGGTCTGGTGCGGAAAATCAACGATTGCGAGTCTGAATTTACAAATTACTTAATCCTTCGTGGAGACCTCCTGGAACGGTCGATCGCTGTTCACTCCAGGCTGGCAGCCTGTGATCGGGAGCTTGAAAAACTTGACGATGGCATGGCGGCATTGCGCAAAGCCGGGACGGTCACGGAATTTACCGGGGGCATCAACCTGATTGCTTCCTCGGAATTTTCCAATTCGCCTCCAGCGGACGCTGCTTCAGCGGTGCAATGTCTCAATGTGAGCGAAGAAACCACCCTCCGCATTCTCCTGGGAGCGACCAATGCGGGCGCCTGGGCCTGCCTTGGGGGGAAAACCGGGCGTTTTGTCCCCGAAGCGGTGATGCCCGCCGAGCGGTTGATTCTCCAGCAACTTAATGATGACCCCGCCATCAGTTCGAACCACCGGCGTTATCGCCTTTGGCTGGATCCGGATGGAACGCAAACCCAGGACTGGATTACCGTTGGCCCATTTAACAACACGCTGGGTTGGATGCAGATCAAAGCCTGGTCGCCATCCAAACTTTCGACCATCGTTCAGTTTCAGGATCGGGATTATGGTTACTTTGATGATCAATACCGGCTGTCACCGACCCAGCTCGTCTATCGCCTTGAAGATCTTGGCAAGCCTCAAGAGACCGCCGCATTTTATTCTGTCGGTCTGGAGAAGGTATTATCGGGCAATAATTCGTACGCCAGCCCGCTGCTTGAAGTTCTGGATTCAATCAAGGATTCGCGCGCAGGCTCGCCTCTGTTCCGGGCCTGGCTTTTTCTGCGCCTGACGGATCTGATGAAATGCCAGCCGGACGCCTGGGGGCTCGACTTCTGCCCGGCCGCCCGGGCGGATGAGCTTCAAATTGAAAAAATCACCGGCGGACGGTTGGACAGTGGCGATTGGTTTTTCCCCGCGAAATTCAATTCCCACGGTAAAAAGTTGGAGCAGTTTTTTGACTCTAAAAAATCCGTTTCCTACGCGAAGCAGGCTGCGGGATTGTTCGCGCTGGCGCGCGCCGTTGCGCAATCCGGCCTCCGGTATGCCGGCTTCGCCGGTCTGGACGGCAAACCAAATTTTGTCGGAAGTTCAACTCCGGAAGAGATTTGGGGTTACAATTCCAGTCACAGCCAACCCGCATTGCTGGCCCTGAAGGCTGGTGCGAACTCATTCCAAGAGTCGGCCATGCCGCTCTCGCCGCTTTTTGTCCTCGAAAGGCCACGCAAGGAATTCCTGGCCAATGCGGGGGTCAATCCGGAGGACCCAAGTTTCAGGGATGTGTTGCCACCGCTTTTTCGAAATTCAACCCAAAAACAACCCTGAGCACTTGAGCGATTTGAAAAGCCAGACCCACAAGGTAATTCTTCCAAGCGCTGCTTCACCAGATGGCACAAGGGCAGGGCGTTCACTTCATTACCAATGACTTACACACATTCCCGCCTGCTTGATATCTATTATTATCAATTAACTGACAATGACTTACACACCTTTCCCGCTTCCGAAGGCATGCTGTAGCACCACTTACAAGTGTCAAACGCAACTTTAAGTTATCCTATTAATGGACACAAGAAACACAAACGGAACTTTATTATTCTTAATATCAACGTCTTAAACTTGTTTCTTGACCACTGTCTCGATTTTAAATATAGCTACACAATGTTTGTTATATTTAATACATGCACAATCCTGTTGACGGCATGCCGGTAGTCCGCTCTATTACACGATGATGAAAGTTCGTCTATACATCATCTTGGTTTTGGCTGGCCTCGGGCTGGCCATGCCTGCTTTCGCAATGGATCGCTGGGAAGCGCTTTCCATGATTGAAAGCGGCAACAACGATCAAGCGGTTGGCTCGGTTGGGGAAATTTCCCGGTTCCAAATCCGGCCTGAGCTTTGGCCGGGCGGAAATCCGCACAATCCGCAGCAGGCGCTGACCGCCGCACAAAAAACCATGATTCCACGGGTGGATAGATTTCAACGCATTCATAAGCGCCAGCCAACGGACTTTGAATTCTACGTCCTGTGGAACGCGCCGTGGGTGGTGGATCATCCAAGCGCCGCCATCAAGGAACGCGCGCAACGGTACGTAAATCTTGTGCAGAGCTGATTATTCCAGCCGCCTTGTAAATCTTCAGGTATTCGCCAACAGTTTGATTCCACGAAAAATCCATCCTCATGGCGTTTTGCCGATAACGCCGTAACAAGCCGGGTTGCTGGTAAAGCGCCAGGGCTTTCCGAATCGCCTTGGCCAGGGCACGGGCGGTGTATTCGCGGAATTTGATTCCATTGGCGCGAGCCGCATCCTGCGCAAAATCAATCACGCTGTCATCCAGACCGCCAACGGCGCGGACGATGGGAATCGTGCCGTAACGGAGGCTGTACATCTGGTTCAGCCCGCTCGGCTCGAAACGTGAGGGCATGAGGTAAAAATCGCACCCGGCTTCGATCCGGTGCGCCAGGCCTTCGTCGTAGCCGATGCGAACGGCCACTTGGGACGGAAAACGGCGGGATAATATGTTATAGTCGCGCTCAAAAGCCGCCGAGCCGCTGCCGAGCAAAACGAACCGGATGTCTGCGCTCAACATTTCCTCGAGCGCGCCCAATTGGATGTCCACGCCTTTTTGTTCCGCCAGCCGGGTGATGGTGCCGAACAGCGGGGCGTCCGCCGTCACCGGCAAACCCATTTCCTTTTGCAATTCGATTTTGTTCTTCTGCTTGCCCGCCAGCCGCATTGCGGAATACGGATGTTTGAGAAGCGGATCGTGCAGGGTGTTCCATTCCTCTTGATCCACGCCGTTGAGAATTCCGAAAAGCCGGTCCTGTCGCTGGCGCAATAATCCATCCAGTCCGCACCCGAATTCCTCGGTCGTGATTTCGCGCGCGTAACGCGGACTCACCGTCGTAATCGCATCGGCAAACGCGATGCCGGCCTTGAGGCAGTTCAATTGCTTGTAAAACTCCGCGCCTTCAATGGTGAAATATTCTTCCGGCAGATTGGTCAGCGCGAATGCGGCGGCCGGAAAATTTCCCTGGTAGGCGAGATTGTGTATCGTCAGGCACACCGGCGGCGGATTCCCCCACCCTTCCTTGCGCCGCTGGTGCAGCATCAATGCCGGCACCAGCCCGGCTTGCCAGTCGTTGACGTGAACGACGTCCGGCCGCCACGGCAGATAACGCGCCAGATTCGCGACGCATTTTGAAAAGAAAATGAACCGTTCGGCGTTGTCCGGGTAGCTGACGTGGTTCTCCAGGTAAATACCGGCGCGTTGATAGAATTCCGGCTGTTCAATGAAATAAATCGTCAGCCCTTTTTCAACTGCCAGCGACCACAATTCCGCCCGCACCGGCTGCGCGCCCAACGGCAAATTAAATTGCCAGTCCATGCGGCGCATGGCCGGAAATCGCTCCTGGATGCCCCGGTACAGCGGCGTGACAATGCACGCTTCATGGCCCGCGCGCGCCAGTGCCTTGCCCAGCGCGCCGACCATGTCCGCCAATCCGCCGGTTTTGGAATACGGATGGACTTCGCTGCTGGCCAGAAGGATTTTCATTATTTACCAGTGATGCGTCCGCCCTCACCCCGGCCCTCTCCCCCAGGAGAGGGGGAATTGTTCCGCGTTTTGAGCCATGCGATAGGCTGGGTTATCCTGCGTCTCACGGCAAATGACATAGAATCGGCAACTACAACGAGGATCGAGAAATTGTCCCGTGACGTGAGGCGCTCTCCCTCTCCCGGGGGGAGAGGGCCGGGGTGAGGGCGAGCGTGAATACCAACTCCACTGAAAACGTCGAGGAACCATAAAAAGCATCACACGTGAATCCGGTCGGCTTTGAAGTATGGCTGCAGCGCCTTCGGAATCAGCACGCTGCCATCCGCCTGCTGGTGTGTTTCAATGAGTGCGACAAACAATCGCGCCAGCGCCGTGCCGCTGCCGTTGAGGATGTGCGGGAATCTATTTTCGCCCGCTTCCGTTTTAAACCGCAGATTCATCCGGCGCGCCTGGAAATCCTCGCAATTCGAGCAGCTCGAAACTTCGAGATAACTCCCCTGCCCCGGCGCCCACACCTCGAGGTCGTAGGTCTTCGCGCTCGCAAAGCCCATGTCGCCCGTACACAACAACACCACGCGGTAATGCAGACCCAGTAATTGCAAAACCTTTTCCGCATTGGCCACCATTTTTTCCTGCTCTTCGTAGCCGTGCTCCGGTTTCACAATCTTGATCAATTCAACCTTGTCGAACTGATGCACGCGAATCATGCCGCGTGTGCCGACGCCCGCCGCGCCCGCCTCGCCCCGAAAACACGGGGTATAGGCGCAATAATAAACCGGCAACTGGCTTTCCTTGAGAATTTCCTCGCGATGAATATTCGCCACGGGCGTTTCGGCGGTCGGCACCAGATATAATTTCCCCAGCTCCGCCGTCTTGTCGCCCTCAACCACACCGTAATACTGGTCCTTGAATTTGGGAAATTGCCCGACGCCTTCGAGACATTGCGGCCCGACCACGAACGGCGGCGACACCTCCGTGTACCCGTGCTCGCCCGTGTGCAAATCGAGCAGCATCTGAATCAACGCCCGCTCCAGCCGCGCGCCCCAGTTTGTGTAGAGCAAAAAACCGCTGCCGGAAAGTTTTGTCGCCCGCGCAAAATCCACGAGCTTCAAACTCTCGCAAAGCTCGACGTGCGATTTGGGCTTGAAGGCAAAAGCCGCCTTTTCACCATGAACCCGCACCACCGGATTGTCCTCCGCCGTTTTGCCGATCTGGACCGACTCGTGCGGCAGATTTGGCATGCGCAACATTAACTCGTTTCGAGTCGTTTCTGATGTCACCACCAGTTTGTCCAGTTCTGCGATTCTTTTTCCAAAATCACCCGCCTCTTTTTTCTTCGCTTCCGCCTCGGCGATCTTTTTCTGCCCCATTAAAGCGCCAATCTCTTTGGAAACTTTATTCCGTTCTGCTTTGAGGGTTTCAACTTGAACGAGCGTTTTACGCCGCAGTTCGTCAGCATGAAGAATTCCATCAACCAAAGCCTCATCCCCTGCACCGCGCGTGGCGAGACGCTGACGCACGAAATCGGGCTGATCTCGGATTAATTTAATGTCGAGCACGGGTGGATTATAGAAATTCAACGGCCAGCGGCAAGGCGGAAGCCCGGATGTTGTCGGCGGCGGCCAAACCCCGGAAGGCATCATTCAACCCCCCTCCTCCTGCCCGGGAGGAGGCAGGGCTCTGATGGGACGAAATCAGCCGTCCAATCAACCGGTGAAGAACCGGCCAATTTCTGCCGTCCAGGTTGACCGTCGAAATTTGATTGAAAATCGCGTGCTTTCGGCGCACATTCCCGTCATGCAATCCGTTTTTACCGGGCCGGTTTATGTGGTGCGCGACAACATTGACACCGACCAGATCATTCCCGCGCAGTATTTGACGCTCGTGCCGACGATTCCCGACGAATACGAAAAACTCGGCGGTTTTGCGCTTTGCGGCCTGCCCGAGTCGCTTTATCCGGAGCGTTTCGTCAAAAGCGGCCAGCTTGACAGCAAATATCTGATTGTCGTGGCCGGAAAAAATTTCGGCTGCGGCAGTTCACGCGAGCACGCGCCGATTGCCCTGGGTTCGGCAGGTTGCAAAATCGTGCTGGCCGAGAGTTTTGCGCGCATTTTCTTTCGCAACAGCGTCGCCACCGGTGAGCTTTATCCCTGCGAAATCACCGAACGCCTTTGCGATGCGCTGAAAAATGGCGATGTGATCACCGTTGATCTCGATGCGGCCACGGTCACCGTCAAGGCGACCGGGAAGGTCTTCAAATTCAAGCCCCTCGGCGACGTCCGCCCCGTGGTGGACGCCGGCGGCCTGTTCAACTATGCGCGGAAAACTGGAATGATTGCAAAGTAAACGGTAAATTCTCCCTCACCCCGGCCCTCTCCCCAAGGAGAGGGAGAATTATCGTCAGTCGGAGATGACATCTGCAACAACAATAAATCAGAAGACGATCAAATGCTATTCCCTCTCCCTGGGGGAGAGGGTCAGGGTGAGGGCGAGGCAAAATAAATACTTGTGAAACCGCCTGTCTTACTCCCCTGCCCCCGCTCGTTGAAGCTTTGCCCGGGCACACTCATGCTGGCACAGGAGCATGCGTTCCCAGCGTTCACCGTCGTCCAGAGCAACGCCGCGCCCGACCATCCCGAAGGCTACGCGATCACGATTGATCACAAAGGCGTAAGGGTTGAATTCCGTGAAGCCACCGGGCTGGGGGTTGCCATGGCGACGATGCGACAATTGCTGCGCCAATACGGCCGCCGTTTGCCGTGCCTGAAAATTTGCGACTGGCCGGATTTTGCGCGACGCGGCGTGATGCTGGACATCTCGCGCGGTCGCGTGCCAAAGCTCGAAACACTGCTCGAACTGGTCGGGCACCTCGCCGATTTCAAAATCAACGAATTTCAACTCTATACCGAGCACACATTCGCCTATCGCCGTTACCCATCCGTCTGGCAAAGCTGGGGCGCGCTGACCGGCGAGGAAATTCGCCAGCTCGACGCGCGCTGCCAGCAACTGGGCATTGACCTCGTGCCCAACCAAAATTCCTTCGGCCACTTGCGGTATTTTTTAGAACATCCCCGGGTCAAAAAACTGTCCGAAGTCTCCGGACCTTACCCCGACTACAGCGGCGAATTTGTCCGCCGCCCTTCCACGCTCGCGCCAAATCATCCCGGCACCCTGCCCTTCCTGCGCGGGCTGTACGACGAATTGCTGCCGAACTTTTCGAGCCAGTTCTTCAATGTCGGCTGCGACGAAACCTGGGACCTGTGCCACGGCCAAAGCAAAAAGCTTTGCGTGGCAAAAGGCCAGGGCCGCGTCTATCTGGATTTTCTGAAAAAAATTCATCGGGAGGTTTCCGCCCGCGGCAAACGCATGATGTTCTGGGGCGACATCATCTTGAAATATCCGAGGCTTATCAAGGAACTGGCAAAACTTGGTAGGGACGCGCTGCCGCGCGTCCAGGCTGACCGGCAGGTCAGCCCTACCATTATCGCATTAAACTGGGGTTATGAAGCAGACCATCCATTTGATCGGGAGGCGGCATTGTTTGCCAGGGCAAATATCCAGTTTTACGTCTGCCCCGGCACGTCAACCTGGCAGACGCTGATTGGCCGGCACGACAACGCGCTGTCCAACCTGCGCGCCGCCGCCCAAGCCGGGCGCAAACATGGCGCCATGGGTTGTCTCATCACCGATTGGGGCGACGGCGGCCATCCGCAGCCGCTCGCCGTCAGTTATCTCCCCTGGCTTGCCGGCGCGTCGCTGAGTTGGTGTGCCGAAACCTTTGACGAGGCAAAATTGATTCCCGTTCTAAGCCGCGATGTTTTCAACGACCCAACCGGCAACGCGGCCAAAGCGGCGTTGGCACTCGGCCGGGCACACCAGAAGTTGAAATTCGCCGTTCCCAACGAAACCCCTTTGGGGACCGTCATCGCCGCACCGCCGCAAGAACAACACGAATTGTTTTGCCGGAACGGATGGAAACATCACGCGTGGATTTCCGGCAAAAACATCAGCACCACGTTGAAGGAAATTGAGAGGCAGCGCGCCGTGCTTTGTCGGGCGAAACCTTCGAGCAAAGCTGGGAATGTTTTATTGCTTGAATTGGACTTGGCCGCGCGCATGGCCGCGCAGTCATGCCAGTTCATGCTGTGGCAGCAGGCTCACGCACCGGGAGAAAACTCTAAGGCAAGGCATTTGGCGCGAACTGGCATCCGCGAATTACGAAAACTGGAGAAGGATTTCAACGCCTGCTGGCCTTTGCGCAACAAGGCCACGCCGCAACATTGCTCGCCATTCTTGAAATGGCGAATCCGGGATTATCGCCACTCGCTTGGTTTGTCCTCGTAGGAGTCGAGGTAACGAGACTCAGATTTCAACGAGCCAGAGACGCAGAAAAACAGTTGAAACCACGAAACACACCAAAGACACGAAAGTCCAAGAAATTGCCAAGCATTGCGGTTTACCCAACAGGTGAAATCCGTAAACGATCTGTAGTGGCGGGCATCTTGCCGCCCAGCGACAAAACCGAACCGGCGTAATATCCTCGCTTCCACATTGAATCACCTGGCTGGAAGCCGGGTCCCGCACTGCGGGAGCAGGCCAGAGATGGCCGCCGCTACGATTCCAGCCCTCTTTTCGTGTGCTTCATGTATTTCGTGGTTCATCTCATTTGCAGCCGGGTGCAAAATATTTCCTTGCGGCGGGGGCGGGTTTGGCAAAGAGTTCTACTGCCGGGGCAAAACGCCACCGGGAAACCAAATTTAAATCACGACCAGAAACACTCACCAAAACATAATTTAGCGTAGCACGGCTACGGTCTTCGTCGAAAACCGCGAATTTTCAATTCAGAGACCACCCGAGCACGCGCCAAACGGCGCGGCTTGGTTGAACTCTCTGAATGGGCGCTTCGCGGTGCCTCGACGAAGGGTGCGATCAAGTTCGCGCCCTTTTGTTTTTCCGTCGTTCGTGTGGGGCTAAAACCAAAATTTATGAACAACGGCAAAATCAAAGGGGTATATCCAATCGATGCATTTGGTCTTCATTGCACAATTCGCCTCAAACACTGGGCCATAAAAGACCTCAAAGTAAACAGAATGGTAGCGATGCTTTCTCAAGGGTATGCAATTCAGCCGATGGAATATCCGGACGATGCAAAGCCCATTGAATCTGGCTGTCCGTTGTTAACGGAGACCGCAATAAAGGAATGGGTCATGGGTCTCGAACGAGTTTGGAACAACCCCGTTGCACTCTGCCCGGCTTGCAAAAAGCCTGTATCTCTGGCCGATAACGAAACCAAGGCGAAATGTTCCAGTTGCAACAAGGAATGGGCTTGCGAAGAATTGATTGCCACATCCAGAAAATCTCCGCCGACCCAAACGGTTTCAGGTGACCCGGCAGTTTCAATTCAACCAGCAACACCACCAAGAATACAATGAGCCAAGGACTATGCACCAGTTGCGGGGCGGCGGTGAATCTGGCCGCCGGACAGGACGAAATCAATTGCACCTACTGCGGGACGCTGGTGAAGCGCCCGGAGGCCGAAGCACAGTTCGCTGAGGTCAAAAACAGCAAGTGCGGCGGGACATTCCTGCTCGCTGAACTCGCCCGCGCTGGTGGCAATTCTGAGGAGGCGCTTAACTACTACAATAAAGTAATCGAGGGCGACGCGAGATGTGCCGAAGCATGGCTCGGAAAAGGTCTATCGATGCTGCCAGGCGCTTTGACGGACGACATGGACATGATGGGTGCTGATTTAACTGGATCAATAATGCCGCAGGCGATTACTCCATGTATGCATGCAATCCAGCTTGCGAAAGATCGAGAAGCGATGCGAAGGCGGGTAATCGCAGAATTGTCCAAATATGTCACAGAGGGCTCAGAATTAATGAAAAGCTTGGAGGAATCCGCAAAGCTATTTCACAAGATGATGAACTCGGAATCGGGGCAAATGACTGTAGATACCTTGCTAGCCCGCGGTTTAGGAAACACCCTCTATAACTTTGACCACCATAACACTGCCATTTTCCATTATACGATTATTCTCCTCGCCGTATTTAAGGAAGATCCTCGAAGCGAAGTTGCTGCTAAAGCGGCACTAGACTTTTGCAGGAGCGCATTTAAATCGCTGAAAGAAGGAGTTCAAACTCTGGACGCCGAGACGTTCAAAACCAAGCAGTCTAGTTTGGATGTATTCATCAATAGCTTGCGGGAACTAAACGCTGAATTGGCCAAGAACATTGAGGAGGCTCTCCAAGAACAGGAACCAATGACGAGCACCCCGCCAAAGGCTAAACCTGCCAGTTCAAGCACCAAATCAGGGTGCTTCGTTGCCACCGCCTGTTACGGTGATTGTGACCATCCGGTGGTTATGGAGTTGCGGCAGTTTCGGGATGATTGCCTTGAAGCATCAACCGCAGGCCAGAAATTTGTGCGCTGGTATTATATATGGTCGCCTGCCGTTGCCAGCATTGTGGCAAAAAGCAGAATCCTCAAATCTCTCGCCAGGGTTTTAATCGTCATCCCGGCACTGGCCGTGGCCCGCATCATCAATGAAAACGCGCAAAAGGATTGAAATATGATTAACGGAATTTGCCCAAAGTGTGACACTGAATTCGAGACTGAATACAATAGTTTTTATTGCGCAAGCTGCGGCACGCAAATAAAACCCGGCTTTCGTATTAAAAATGGGTGTCTGGTATTCCTCAACGCCAAGTTGGAAATTGAAAGTATTCACATTGGCCAAGACGAAAACAATTTATACAAGATACTGTGCGATAATCTTCTGAAATTTGCCTGCAGAAATGGAGTTGAATCCGGATATGTGCAAACCATGCTTGAGGAAAACATTGTTGACCTTAACGGTGAATATAACCGTGTCCGAACAGAAGGGGATGAGAGTTACATTCATCATATAATGAAGTCGAAACAAGTGATTGAAAAGGTTCTAGCTCTAATAAGGAATTGATATGGCTCTCATTGACATCGTCCAATTTCACGGCAACGACCGAGAGTTTGTTTGGAAATTCCCGTCGGAAAATTTACGGCTCGGCACGCAACTGGTGGTCAAACCGGCACAGGTGGCACTCTTTGTCTATCGCGGCAAAATCTGTGACGAGGTTGCGCCCGGCACGATCACGTTGAGCACGGGCAACATCCCGCTGCTGACCACGCTAATCAGTCTGCCGTTCGGCGGGGATTCGCCGTTTCAAGCGGAGGTGTGGTTCGTCAACCTCATCAGCAAGCTGGACAACAAATGGGGCACCATCCGTCCCATCCAGTTGGAGGATCCCAAATACGGGCTGGCGGTGTCGGTGCGGGCGTTCGGGCAGTTCGGCTTCCGCATTGCCCAGCCGCGCAAATTCCTCGAAGGCATCACGGGCACGGCCAAGGTGTTCACGGCGGAGC
The DNA here is from genome assembly GCA_963804345.1 of uncultured Verrucomicrobiae bacterium. GTDB lineage: Bacteria > Verrucomicrobiota > Verrucomicrobiia > Limisphaerales > UBA11358 > UBA11358. Next base: position 226,549 of record CAWDPX010000019.1, read on the forward strand.
AGATCGTGGAGTATTTCAAAGGCGTTGTGTTGCAGGCGGTGAACGTGAGTCTCGGCCGGGCGTTCGTGACAGAAAAAATTTCCGTGCTGGAGGCGTCCGTGCATCTGGACGCGTTGGCGAAGCATTGTGCGGAAGCCATCCAAACAGAGTTCGCCCGGTTCGGTTTGGAGCTGGTGAATTTCTTTTTCCATTCCATCAACATACCGGAAGAAGACGCAAGCTATCAGCGGCTCAAGGTCATCAAGGAAAAGGCGGCGGAGTTGAACGTGCTGGGCCGGGACATTTATCAATATGACCGCAGCATGGAAGTTTTAAAGACGGCAGCGGCGAACGAGGGCGGCGGAGCAGGCTTGATGCAGGCGGGTGTCGGTCTGGCGGTGGGAGCGGGCATCGGCCAGCAGATGACGCAGCAAAGCGGGCAGTTGGTGACGAAGCTACCGCCGGGCGCGACGCCTCCGCCTGTGCCGCCAGCGGTGGTGAAGTTTCGCGTCGCGATTGGCAATCAGGACATCGGCGAGACGGAGCTTGAGGCGATCAAGAAATTGGTGGCGGAGGGCAAGATGAACCGGACAACATTGGTTTGGCGGGATGGCATGGCGAACTGGCAGGCCGCCGAGTCGCAACCGGAACTAAAACCACTTTTTCAATTGCAGCCACCGCCTTTGCCACCTTCTGCTTAACCGTTATGAGAACCATGAAAATTATACTCATCGCGGTTTATGCCATTGCGGCGGGACTGGTCTTGCTGGGCGGCGTGGTTTATCCGCAGGTCAAGGAGTGGTCATATTGGGCGGCGGGCGTGTGTGGTCTGCACGGTCTGCTGTCGCTCATCGTGGCATCGGTCAACATGCTGGCCGCGGGACGGATAGCGGCGTGGTGCTGGCAGGGCATCAGTGCGCCTTTGTGCGTGGTGTTGTTGCTGACGTATGACCGCACTCAACAAGGCGGCTGGTTGCTGGCGGCGGCGGCGCTGGGTGGATTCACCTTGTTGGTAACACTGGTGCTGGCGCTGGTGTTGAAACGCGGCGGCGTGGCGGATTTGAAATCGTAAAACTTGCCATTACGGCTTCGCCAGGAGTCTCGCCCCACCCTGGGGAACGGCGCGCACGGAGTGACGCGCCCTGCCTGAACGGCTCATGGCGGTCAAGGACGGTCGGGTCAGGACTTGCCGCGAGACTTGTGCCCATAGGACGGCGGTTCCTCGCGCAAGACAGCGGCGGTTTCCGGTTTGGCGCGGCGTGGCACGAACCGCACGAGCCGGTCACCGTGTTGCTTTTCCTCCTTGCGTAGCGCGGCAAACATGCGGTGAACGTCATAGCCGTATTCGGCGGACAACTCGTCGCGAATCCGCCAGACTTCCTCGATGGGATTTTCGTCTTTCATAACTCCAGATAGCTTGCCATCAATTCAGGCGGCGTGCAAATCACGGGCAGCGACAGTCCCATTGTCGCGCATACGCCAGCGAGCCGGCGTTCGATAATTTTGTTCAAGATGTGCCGGCAATTCCAAGTCAGCAGAAAGTCCATCCCATGCGCGGCGGCGTAGCCAATATGGACCGCGTCGGACGCCGCTCGCGCCGGAATCAAGCCCGTGGACAGAATCCGCTCAGTTAGCGCCTCGGCCGTGTCGGTGGCGGCAAGAATTCGGCACTCGGCCAGCGCCGCGAGACGGTCACGCGCGGCACCGGCATCGCCTCGGGCCGCTTCTTTGAGCACTTCCTGGGAGATGTAGAGATCAAACGCCTTCCGCCGTTTCTCCCACCACTCGCGTGTGGCAACTTGCTGGGCGAGGATTTCGACATCCCGGTTCGGCCACGCCGTCAGCAGGCTCGGTATGGTGGTCTCGATATAGACGGTCGGCTTCATTTTCTTTGGCGTCAGTTTGGTCTTTCGCGATTGTGCCGTGCGGGTGAGAGTAACGAATCAGTTTCCGGATAAAAAGATCAACTTTTTCCGGCAATGCCGATAAGCGGATCACTTCCCTTTCACATCCCAAGCGTCGCGCAGGCCGTCGCCGAGAAAGTTCAGCGCCAGCAGTGTCGTCACCAGCACGCCGCCGGGAAACGCAATCAACCACCAGTAAATCCGGATGGGATTGATCTGGCCGACGCCTTCCGCGATGAGCGTGCCCCAGCTTGCCATCGGCGGCTGCACCCCCAAACCGAGATAGCTTAAAAATGATTCGTACAGGATGATTGCCGGCACGGTGAGCGCCAGATAGGTGATTACGACGCCAAAAACATTCGGGATGATGTGACGCGCCAGAATCCGCACCGGCCCGCCGCCCAGCGCGCGGCTTGCTTCCACAAACGCACGCGTCCGCAATGACAAAACCTGCCCGCGCACGATCCGCGCCATCGTCAGCCAAGACACCGCACCCAAGCCGACGAACAAAAGCGTCACGCGCAAGGCCCCGGCCAACGCCGGCGAGCTGCCGATGAAATGCGATTGCTTGAGCATTTCACCAAACGTGGTGATGAGCACGATCACGAAAATGACCGTTGGCAGTGAATAAAGCACATCCACGATGCGCATCAACGCGCTGTCCACGCGCCCGCCCACATAACCGGCAATGGCACCCCACAACACGCCGATGACGAGACTCACTCCTGCTCCAACAATGCCGACGAGCAGTGAAATTTGCGCGCCGTACAAAATGCGGGAAAAAACGTCGCGCCCATGCACGTCCGTACCGAACCAGTATTGCGCGCCCGGGGGTGCAAAGGGCGCGTCGGAAAGCTGGTTGGGATTGTGGCCCTGCGCAAAGGTCCCGCCGGATATTTTAAGGATAATCGGCCACGCGATGATGGCGAGCAGCAGGAAAACCAGGTACCAAGCGCTGATGACCGCGGCGCGATTCCGCCGGAAGCGCTGCCACGCGCGCTGCCCGGGCGTCAGGTTACTCTGCGCCCGGACTGAAGCTCCCGTCTCCCTCTCCCCGCCCGAGCGGGGAGAGGACTGGGGTGAGGGGATTTGAGCCGTAAAACCTTGTGCCTCCTCACCCCGGCCCTCTCCTCCCTTGGGGGAGGCGAGGGAGAAAATAGGGGCAGCGTCACGAGCCGTCTGGCTGCTCTCGTATTTCGTCTCTCGTCTGTCGTCACGATTATTCATATTTCACGCGCGGGTCGAGCCGGGTGTAGGCGAAATCCACCATCAGATTCAGCCCGATCAGCAGCATGGCGTAAAGCAGCGAAAGGCTGACGACGAGGGTGTAATCGCGGTTGAGCGAGCTGTTGACGAGAAAGACGCCGATGCCGGGAATCTGAAAAATATTCTCGATGACAAACGAGCCGGTCAGCAGGTCGGCCAGCATTGGCCCGGAATAGGAAACCACCGGCAGAATGGCAATGCGGCAGGCGTGTTTGAGCAGCAGCATATTTTTGCCAAGTCCCTTGGAGCGCGCCGCAGTGATGAACTCGGATTGCATTGCGCTCAACATCCCTTCGCGGAACAGTCGGGCGACTTTGCCGGCGAAGAACAGGCCGAGGGCGATGGGCGGCAAAATCATGTGCCACGGTGTTTCCCACAGGCCGACGGGCAGCAGTTTCCATTTGATGGAAAAAAACAGGATCAACAACGGTGCGACGACGAAACCGGGCACGCACACGGCCAGTGTGGCCAGAAAACTGCCGGCATAATCCGGCCAGCGCCCGCGCCGGGCCGCGGTGAAAAAACCGACCGGCAGGCCGACGCCCATCGCAAACCCAAACGCCAGCGCGCCGAGCACCATGGAGACCGGCAATCCCTGCGCGATGATGTCGTTGACCGTATGGTTGCGGTATTTGAGCGAAACCCCGAAATCGCCGTGCGCCAGATCGCCCAGGTAGCGCAAGTACTGTTTCCAGACCGGTTCATCCAGATGATATTTCGCTTTCAGGGCGCGCTCGATTTCGGGCGATGCCGGGGCGCGTTCGCGGTCGAACGGCCCGCCGGGGGCGAGATGCACCAGGGCAAACGCCAGCGCGCTGATGACCAGCAGCAGCGGAATGGCGAAGATGAGGCGGCGTAAAAAGTACATGGCGGTTCTATTTAGTCGCAGAAATGTGAAAACGCGGAGAAAAATAAGGTGGCACCCGCGTCTCGCGGGTCGTTTCGGGCGTCGCGCCCGAAACGTCCGGCAACCGCAGGCTACCGTTGTCCATCCGGTTCACGCAAATAGTCCATCCACTGATGCAATTCGGCGGGACGCCGAATTGAACCCGCGCGACGCGGGTGCTACCGACAGCGATTGTCGGTCTAATTGTCATTTCCCGCACTTTGCTTCGGCAGATTAGCTTGCTCATTTCATTTAATCTTCCGTATCGCCTGCAAGGGATGGTTATCAAGGATGTTCGGATAAATGCCTTGAATCTTGTTGGTGTCGTAATAATTGATGCCGACGTAAAAATAGAGCGGGATGATGGGCAGTTCGTCGCGCACCAGGATGGTTTCCGCCTGTTGAAACAGTTTTTCGCGCACCTGCAAATCCGGCTCCCGATTTGCCTGTCCGATGAGTTCGTCATATTTCGCGTTTTTCCAGCCGGTGCGGTTGTTGCCGTCGTCGCTGGTGAACAGGCCCAGAAACGTGTTCGCGTCATCATAATCGCCGGTCCAACTGGAACGCGAGAGGTCAAAGTCCAGATGGGCTTGCACGGTATAAAAGATTTTCGCCTCCAGTTGGCGCAAATCCATTTGAATGCCAAGTTCGTCATGCCACATTTGCTGCAGTTCAATGGCGACATTTTCATGGAGCTTGTCTCCCCCGCTGGCGGAGGCGCTGAATACATATTCAAACCGTGGAAATCCCAAGCCTCCGGGATAACCGGCTTCCGCCAGTAATTTCCGCGCCCGCTCCGGGTCATGACCCAGACCTTCAGGTGAAGTATAATGCGTCGTGCCATCGGGCACGATATGGGATGCGGGTTGTTCTCCCGCCCGCGAGATTTTTTTGACGATGCGCTCCTTGTCAATCGCCAGCGCGAGCGCCTGGCGGACACGCGGGTCGTCGAAGGGTTTCCGGGTCACGTTGAAACGGATGAAATAGTCGCCCAGATAACTGAAGGTGTGAAAATCCGGACGCCGGAGGAGCACGTCCAGCAATTGTCCGGGCACCAGTTCCTTGTCCCAGACAATGTCCGCCTGGCCGCATTCATAAAGGTTCAGCGCCGTGTTGGGCGAACCGACCGGGAGCAGGTCAATAATTCCCGACTGGGTATTCGCAGCATCCCAATAACGCGGATTTTTTTGCAGCCGGATCTTGTCGTTCAACCGCCAATAAACCAGTTCATACGGCCCGTTGACCGGCAGCGGCTTTGCCATCAACCAGCGGTCACCCTGCTTTTCAATTGTCTGCCGCGGCACCACGCTGGCCACCGGCAGGGCGCAGACATCAGGAAAAAAAGCCGTAGGCTGATCCAAATCAACCTGCACTGTGAATTGATCCAGCGCCTGAACGCCCACGAGCGAGGCGTCCTTGATTTTGCCCGCGTTGAAATCCTTCGCGTTCTTCAAATAAAACAACAGTCCCGCGTAACCGGAAGCAGTCGCCGGATTCAGGGCGCGAATCCACGAATATACCACGTCCCCGGCGGTGATCGGTTCGCCGGTGGACCAGGTCAGATTGGTGCGCAGATGGAATGTGTAAATGCGGCCGTCGGGTGATGTTTCCCAGTCCTCTGCCAGCCCGGGGATGGGCCGGGCGGTTTTCGGGTCCAGCCGCGTCAATCCCTCAAACAAACCCCGAACCGCGCGGATTTCGACCTGGCCGGTAACGATGGCTGGATCCAGCGATTCGGGTTCGCCGCCGTTGATGATGGTGAGGTCGGCTGGCGCCTCGTGGCGAACGCAGCCGGAAAGCAACATGAGGCTGCAAAGCAAAAAAACACCGCCCGGCCAAAAACAAAAACGCGCCCGCGAAAAAATCCGCCGGGCGCGTTGGGAAATGGCCATTGCGTTATTTTGATTGCGTCGGCGCAGCCGGAGCATTGGCCGGCTCCGCCGGGGCGTTGGTCGGCACCGGCAGGGGCAATGACAGCAAATCGTTTGTGGGCGCAGCCGCCGGCTGGGAAACGGGCGGCGTCACCGGCGCGGGCGACGAAACCGGCACCTGCATTTGTTGTTTTTGTTGCACCTGCTTTTCAAACTCCAACACGTTGCCCTGGTTATGCACCCGGTTTTGCAAATAGCCGAGAACCAGGGCCAGCCCGAAGAATATGATGGTCGAGTATTTCGTGACCTTGGTCAGCACGTTGCCCGAACCCGCGCCAAACAGCGCGTCCGCCGCCGCCCCGCCAAACGCCATGCCGGCGCCGGCGTCCTTCTTTGGCAGTTGAATCAAAATCAGCAGAATCAACAAGGCGCAATTGATAACCAGAAAAAATGTCAAAATGGCAACGATGAAACTCATAATCAATTTCTATATTGAATTCTTGATGATGTCAGCAAAACTTCGCGCTTCAAGCGACGCGCCGCCGACCAGCGCGCCGTCCACGTCCGGCTGGCCCATCAACTCTTTCGCGTTGGCCGGCTTCACGCTGCCGCCGTATTGAATGCGGACTTTTTTGGCGACGGCCTCGTCAAAAATCTTCACCAGCAGCGAACGAATGAAGGCGTGCGCGTCCTGCGCCTGCTGCGTGGTCGCCGTTTTGCCCGTGCCAATGGCCCAAACCGGTTCGTAAGCAACGATGGTCTCAACCATTTGTTCCTTCGTCAACCCGGCGAGGCTGCCGCGCACTTGTGTCTCCAAAACCTTGTCCGTCTGTCCCTCCTCCCGCTCGGCGAGCGTTTCACCAACACAGACGATGGGTTTGAGCGAGGCGCCATGGGCCGCCGCCGCTTTCCGGGCAATGAGCGCGTTGGATTCCTTTTGATACTGGCGCCGCTCGGAATGGCCGAGAATGACGTAGCGCACGGAAAATTCCTTGAGCATCCCGGCGCAAATCTCGCCGGTGAACGCGCCGAAGTTCTGCTCGCTCATGTTTTGCGCGCCGAGCCGGAGGTCCGAGTCCAGGATGACCTTCGACACCGATTCCAGCGCCGTGAATGGCGGGCAGATGACGATGTCCACTTCCCGGATATTGGCCAGTTCCAGCTTGAGGTTGCCGGCCAATGCCAGCGACTCGGCCACCGTTTTGTTCATCTTCCAGTTGCCGGCTATAATCAATTTTCGTTCTTTGTTCATGTCTTAAAATCGTTCTCGTTCTCGAACATCCGCTCAATGCGAACAGCAGCAGCAACCGCCCTGATCGCTCAACGCCGCCACGCCGGGCAGGACCGCGCCTTCCAAAAATTCCAAACTCGCGCCGCCGCCGGTGCTCATGAACGTCACCTTGTCGCCCAGCTTGGCCTTGTTAAGCGCCTTCACGCTGTCGCCGCCTCCAATGATGCTCTTCGCGCCGTTCTTTTGGGTCGCGTCCGCCACGGCCTGCGCGACCGCGTTCGTGCCGGCGGCAAACTGCTTGTTCTCGAACAACCCCATCGGACCGTTCCACAAAATCGTCTTCGCCTTCGCAATCACATCCGAATACGCCTTGACCGTCGCCGGACCGATGTCAAGACCGGCGGCGTCAGCCGGACAATTCATGTCCGAACTCGTGCGCGGGTTCTGCCATTCGATGACCGGCCTGCCCTTTTTATCGAGCTTGTCGGTCTTCACCGGTACGGCCACCACGTCGTCCACCGGCAAAAGGAACTGCACCTTCCTGGCCTTGGCCTTTTCGAGTGCGGACTTTGCAATATTGGTCGCATCCGGCTCCACCAGCGATTTGCCGGTCTGGTAACCCTGTGCCAGCCGGAACGTGTAGGCCATCGCGCCGCCAATCAAAATCGTGTCCGCCTTTTCCAGCAGCCGGTCAATGACCTTGATCTTGTCCGAAACCTTTGCCCCGCCAAGAATGACCACGAACGGACTCGCCGGTTTTTCCAGCTCGTCGCCTAGAAATTTCAATTCCCGCTCCATCAACAAACCGGCGGCGCACTTGCCGCCGCGTTTGGCGACCACGCGGGCCACACCTTCCGTTGAGGCGTGCGCGCGATGGGCCGCGCCAAAGGCGTCATTTACATAAACGTCGGCGACCTTCGCCAGTTTTTCGGCGAACGCCGGGTCATTTTTCTCCTCCTCGTTGTAATACCGGACGTTTTCGAGCAGCAGCACGTCGCCATTTTTCATTCCCGCAACGGCGGTTTCGACCTTTTCGCCGATGCAATCGTCCACGAACCCGACGCGTTTGCCGAGCAACTCGGACAATTTTCCAGCGACCGGCTTCAACGACATGGTCGCGTCGCGTTTGCCCTTGGGCCGGCCAAGATGCGCGGTCAAAATCAATTTGCCGCCGCGTTCAATGAGCAGTTTGAGCGTCGGCAGCGTTTCCACGATGCGCGTGGCATCGGTGATGACCATCTGGCCATCCTTTTCTTCCAGCGGCACGTTGTAATCCACGCGCATGAAAACGCGTTTGCCGCGGACATCCAGATCACGAACCGTAAGTTTTGCCATAAAATTGTCCTGATTCCGAAAAATTCAGAGTTCGGAGGATACCCTAGAATCGCGTCGAGTAAAGTGAATTCCGGCATGCCTGTGGACTGTCTTTGCCAAGCTTCTTCAAGCTTGACAGCCATTGACTATTTTATACGCTCGCTGACGAAATCAACGCGGCAATCTGGAATGGAGCGAATACGCGGGCGCGATTGATGGATTATGAAATGCTTGCAGAAACAGCAAACCGGGGGTTGTTTCGAAGTTGTAATTCTGCCGGCTTCCTTTGACTGGCAGTCAACTGATCTAATAAAGAAAAATGCATGAGTATTCAAATTATTGATACTTCCAATGGCTTGGTGACCGCGAAAGTCGCGGGCAAATTGACGCCATCCGAACAGGTCCAGTTTCAAAAATGCGTCGCGGATCTAATTTCAAAGGAAGGCAAGGCCAGTGTATTGGTGCTGGCCCAGGAATTTCAAGGTTGGGACAAGGGCGACTGGAGCGACATATCCTTTCAGACGGAATACGACCGGTACATCGAAAAAATGGCTGTGGTCGGTGAGAAAAAATGGGCTGACCTGGCGATGATGTTCATTGGGAAAGGATTACGTCGGGTGCAGATCGAATTTTTCGCCGATGAAGAGATGGCGCGCACCTGGGTTGTCTCGCGGCTGTAAGATGCGCGCCTCGTTTCGTGCATTCATGAAGCCGGTTCCCATATTTTTGGCTGTCCTTGCCGTGTTTGCAGTGTCATGCAGGGTCGGTCCGAATTACGTGACGCCCAAGGCCGGTGTTGCCGGTCAATGGCTGGAGAATTCCACGATCACCAATCGCCCGTTCAGCGCGGCGGAAGACTATTGGTGGCGGAATTTTGATGATCCGGTTTTGAATCAACTGGTGGAGACGGCCTTCCGGAACAACCCATCGCTGCAGGCCGCAGGCGTCAGCATTCTCGGGGCCCGCGCCCAGCTCAACAAGTCCATTGGCAACCTCTTCCCCCAGCAACAGGGAATTTCCGGCGCGGCGAATTATTCCTGGCTGAATTCGCAAAGCCCGGGCGTTGCTGCGGACCTGGTGTCGGATCAGATCTTGTTTTCAGCCACGTGGGAAATTGATTTTTGGGGCAAGTTCCGGCGGGGCATTGAATCCGACCGCGCCTCGTTTCTGGGGTCGATTGCCGCCTACGACGATGCGCTGGTCACATTGATTGCGGACGTTGCCAGCAGCTACGTCAACCTCCGCACCCTGGAGGAACAGTTGCGCGTGGCGGCGAAGAACGTGGAGACGCAGAAGGAAAGTCTGCGCATTGCCCAAGCCCGGTTCAAGGCCGGCGAGACGAGCGAACTGGATGTGCAACAAGCCACAACCCAGCTCGCGCAAACCGAGTCGGAAATTCCCCAGTTGGAACTCACTCTCGCCCAGACGAAAAATGGCCTGGCGGTTTTGTTGGGGGAGCCGCCGGATGAAATTGACCGGCACCTGACCAATGGGCCAAGCCTGATTCCCACGGCGCCCGCCGAAGTGGCGGTCGGCATTCCCAAGGACCTGTTGCGCCGCCGTCCGGACGTGCGGGCGGCCGGGCTGGCCGCGGCCTCGCAGTCGGCGCTTATCGGCGTGGCCAAGGCCAGCATGTATCCGGCTTTTTCGCTCTCCGGTTCTTTCGGTTTTGCCGGAAACAACGCGGGCAACAACTCGCTCTCGGACATGTTCAACTGGCAGAACCGCGCGGTCAATGCGGGGGCCGGATTGGTTTTCCCGGTCTTCAACTATGGCCGACTGGTCAATCAGGTGCGGGTGCAGGACGCCCAATTTCAACAGGCAGTGCTCAACTACCAGAACACGGTCCTGCAGGCGCAACAGGAAGTGGAGAATGGTTTGGCGTCATTTGCCGGCCAGCAAAAAATGGTGAGTCACCTGACCGAAGCGGACACGGCAGCCCGCCGGTCAACCGATCTGGCCATTATCCAATACAAAGGTGGCCAGACGGACTACACCACCGTGCTCACCGCGGAACAGGCGCAACTGTCGGTGGAGGGCTCCCTGGCCAGCGCGCGCGGCGGCGTGGTGCAGGGCATCATTTCGGTCTATCGCGCGCTTGGCGGCGGCTGGCAGATTCGCGAGGGGCACGATGTGATTTCCGACGAGGTCAAAGCCGAAATGGCCCGGCGGACCGATTGGGGAAAGATGCTGGAGCCGTCACATCATCTGCCCAAAACCCCGCCACCGGAAGAACCCGCCGGAGCGAAGGGCGGAAAATAGCAAATAATTTGAAATGCAATCGATGAATCTCCTCCAAAATCGTAGCAGCGGACATAAGTCCGCTCATTTTGGGCGCATCCGTATTCTGCACCGTTTGGAGTTCCGCCTTCAGGCGGTTTTCCGGCAAAATCCGCTTGAGTGCAAGTCCTGGCCGCCTGAAGGCGGAACTCCAAACTCGAACTTCAGATGGAGCCGACTCACGTCGGCTGCTACATGGCTTTGAAACTTTTATGAAACTGAAATTCATTTTACCGCTGGTCTGCGCACTGGCTGCGATGGTGCTGTTAACCGGTTGTGGCAAGCACGCTGCTCCGCCGGATGCGCCAGCGGTCACCGTGAGCCATCCGGCGCAGGAACAAGTCACCGATTTCATTGATCTGACCGGCACCGTTTCCGCCTCGAAGACCGTGGACCTGGTGGCCCGGGTTTCGGGTTATTTGAAATCGGTGAATTTCAAGGACGGGGCGATTGTCGAGGAGGGGCAGTTGTTGTTTGAGATTGAGCCGGAGCCGTTTGAACAGCAGTTGAAACTGGCCCAAGCTGCTTTGTTGCAGGCGCAATCGGAATATGACCGTCAAACGGCGTTGATGAAGGAGAACGCAACTTCGACGGCGAATGTGGAAAAATGGCTCAGTCAGCGTGACCAGGCGTCCGCCCAGGTCGAGCTGGCAAAAATAAACCTCGGCTATACCCGCATCACCGCGCCCTTCAGCGGCCGCATGAGCGCCAATCAGTTTGATCCCGGCAATCTGGTCGGCCCCACCGGGAACAGCAAGCTGGCCACCATCACGCAACTCGTTCCCATCAACGTGGATTTCAACCTGAATGAGCGCGATGCACTTCAGATCCGCACGGCGATGCGCCAATTGGGCACGGAACCCAAGGCAGGCGTCGGCAAGGCCCCGATATTGATCGGCTTGCAGAACGAAAAAGGTTATCCGCACCAGGGAACGCTCGATTTCGTGGACAGCAATGTCAGCACCACCGGTGGAACGGTCCAGATGCGCGCGGTGCTGAAAAACGAGGACCGGGCGCTTTTCCCCGGATTGTTCGCGCGGGTGCGCATCCCGCTCGGCGACCCGAAGCCGATGCTGGTGGTGCCCAACAGCGCCATCGGCAACGATCAGGAGGGTGATTACGTGCTGGTGGCGGATGCCGGCAACATCGTCGCGCGCCGCGCAGTGGTAAAGGGGCCGATGCTGGAAGACCGGTGTGCCATCCGAAGCGGCCTTGCTCCCACCGACCTGGTCATCGTCAATGGTCTGATGAATGCCAGACCCGGCGCAAAGGTCACGCCTGTGCAAGAAACCCAGGCAACACCGGCCCGCTGATCCCTTTCACGAAAGCCACCCATGTTTGCCAAATTCTTCATTGAGCGGCCGGTGCTCGCCAACGTCATCGCCGTTCTCATCATGCTGCTGGGCGGAGTGGCGGTTTACACGCTGCCGGTCGAGCAGTACCCGCCCATAACCCCGCCCACCATTCAGGTCACCGCCACCTACCCCGGTGCCAATGCCAAAACCTTGATTGAAACGGTGGCGCTGCCCATAGAACAGCAGGTCAACGGTGTTGAAAAGATGCTTTACATGCAGTCCACCTGCACCTCGGACGGACGTTACACATTGAATGTCACGTTCGACATCGGCACCGACCTGGATTTCGCCCAGGTACTCGTCCAGAACCGCGTCGCGGCGGCGATGTCCCAGTTGCCGCAGTCGGTGCAACAACAGGGCGTGGTGACGAAAAAGAAATCCACCGCCATTCTCCAGATCATCACGCTGACTTCAACGAACAAGGCCCACGACGCGTTGTTTCTGGGCAACTTTGCAACGCTCCAACTCCATGACCGGCTCGCCCGCCTGCCAGGAGTCGGCGACGTGACGGTCCTCGGTGTCGGCGAATACAGCATGCGCATCTGGCTGGACCCGGAGTTGATGCGGCAGCGATCGTTAGCGCCCAAGGACATCATCAGTGCCATCCAAAAGCAGAACGCCAAGGTCGCCGCCGGTCAGATTGGCATGCCGCCCACGCCCGCCGGCCAGGATTTTCAATTGACGGTGAACGTGGAGGGAGCGCTGACGGACGTGGAGCAATTCGAGCGGATCATCGTCAAGTCCGCGCCCGGCAATGGCGGCCAGATCACCCGCATCCGGGACGTGGGCCGGGTGGAATTGGGCTCCCGGACTTACGGCCAGTTCTTCAAGCTGGACAACCAGCCGGTGGGCGGAATCCAAATTTTCCAGTTGCCCGAGGCCAACGCCCTGGACACCGCCAAGCGGGTGCGCGAGGCGATGGAAAGTTATTCCAAAGATTTCCCGGTTGGCATCAGCTACTCCATCCCATTCGACACCACCAAATTTGTCCGGGAATCGGTCAATGAAGTTTATCACACGCTCTACGAAGCCGGCATCCTCGTGCTGCTGGTTATCATGGTCTTTCTCCAGGACTGGCGCGCCACGCTGGTCCCCGCCACCACAGTGCCGGTAACCATCGTCGGCGCCTTCGCTGGGATGGCCCTGCTTGGCTTCACCGTCAATCTGCTCACCCTCTTCGCCGTGGTGCTGGCCATCGGCATCGTCGTGGACGACGCGATCGTGGTTGTGGAAGGCGCAGCCAAACACATCGAACACGGCAAGACGCCCAAACAGGCGAGCATTGACGCCATGCGCGAATTGTTCGGACCCATCATCGGCATCACCCTGGTGCTGATGGCCGTTTTTTTGCCACCGGCGTTCATGCCCGGCATCACCGGTCAGATGTATCGCCAGTTCGCCCTCGTCATCGCCGTGACCGCCCTGATCAGCGCGGTCAACGCGGTGACGTTGAAGCCGACCCAGTGCGCGCTCTGGCTGCGGCCGCATGATGCTCACCGCAGAAAGAACATTGTTTTCCGCTGGTTCAACGCCGCCTATGAACCCACCGAACAGTTTTATGTTCAAGTGATCCGCCGGATGGTTCAGCAGAGTGAACGCATGGTGCTGATTGCGCTAACGCTGGTCGTGATCGCCGGCTGGGGCCTGACGCGGGTTCCGACCGGCTTCATTCCCACGGAAGATCAGGGTTATGTGATGGTTTCGGTGCAACTACCCGACGGCGCGTCCTTGGAACGAACCGAGCGGGTGATGGATGAAGTGGTCCGGATCAGCCAGACAATTCCCGGTGTGGACCACGCCATCGCCGTGGGCGGCATATCGCCGTTGGACAACAGCGCGTCGCTGGCCAACGCCGGCATCATTTATCTCACCCTCAAAGACTGGGGTGAACGTGGCAAAAGCGAGAGTCTCAAAGAATATCTATCTGGGCCTTTCGAAGAAACTGGCGCAACTTCAGGATGCCAGCACCCTGGTGCTCATCCCGCCGCCCATCCAAGGTCTGGGATTGTCCGGAGGATTTCAGATGCAGGTGGAATTGACCGACGGCAGCTACGACTTCACCCGGTTGCAACAGTCCGCCGACGCGGTGGTGGCGGGTGCCAAATCCAATCGAGTGATTCAGGCGGCATTCACGCCATTCCGCGCGCAGGTGCCGCAGTTTACGGTGACGGTGGACCGGTCGCAGGCGGAGACGCTGGGCGTGCCGATTGGCGATGTCTATGACACCTTGCAGGCGTATCTGGGATCGAGCTATGTCAACCTGTTCACGAAGTTCGGCCACAATTTCATGGTTTTTGCGCAGGCCGATGCAAAACACCGTCTGACGGCGGACGACATCAAGCATTATTACGTGCCCGGCCAGAACGGTGAGATGGTTCCCTTGGGCACGCTGGCCGACATCAAATCCACGCGGGGACCGGCATTGGTCTCGCTCTACAATCTGTTCCCATCGGCCACCATCAACGGCTCGACGGCGGCCGGCTACAGTTCCGGCCAGGGGCTGGATGCCATGCAAAATGTTGCCGACCGGACGCTGGGGCCGGGGCTGGCCTTTGAGTGGACCGCCATGTCCTACCAGGAAAAACTCGCCGGCAGTTCCACCTGGATGATTTTCGTGCTGGGCATTCTGCTGGTATATTTGGTGCTGGCCGGCCAATACGAAAGCTGGATCACGCCCGGGGCTGTCATCCTGGCCGTGCCGCTAGCACTGCTCGGCACCGTCGGCGCCCTGCTCGTGCTGGGAGTGGCGAACAACATCTACGTGCAGATTGGACTGGTCCTCCTGATTGCCCTCTCCGCCAAGAACGCAATCCTCATCGTCGAGATGGCGCGCGAAGGCCGCGCCGCCGGCAAAAGCATTGTTGAAGCAACCACCGAGGCGGCCAAGGTCCGTTTCCGGCCCATCATGATGACGTCCTTCGTCTTCATCCTCGGCGTGATGCCGTTGGTGCTGGCCAGCGGCGCCGGCGCCAGCGCCCGCAAATCGCTCGGCATCGCCGTTGCCTCCGGCATGCTCGCCTCCACCTGTCTGGCCGTGCTGTTTGTACCCTCTTTTTTCGTGGTCTTGCAGAAGTTCGCCGAGCGCAAAAGGAGCCAGGACTTCGAAGTCCCAAGAGCCGCCTAGCCAACCTTGAGTTTTCAAATCACCCGTGCTTTTTCCTCTGGCGCGCATATTTGGCGTGAGCGGCGGCAAACTCGCCGGAAGCGAGGGCGCCCATGATGGAAATTTCACCGGCGAGGACGGTGGCAGTGCAAATCTCGGCGAATTTGCGGGCCGTCCCCTCGCCCACACAACCCAGCATGGCCAGACATTCATGGGCTGTGGGCAGATGGGTTCCTCCGCCGACGGTCCCGACAATGACGTTCGGCAATGTGACGGAGGCGTAAAGGTCGCCCTGTTCGGTGACATCCATGTCGGTCAGGCCTGTGGAGGCTTCCGAAACACAGGCGGCGTCCTGGCCGCAGGCGATGAACATGGCCGCCAGCGCATTGGCATAGTGGCCCTGAACGCCGATGGATCCGCTCTGGGTTCCGCCCAGCAAGGCAGCATGGCCGTATTGAATCATCTGGAGGGGCGTCACGTGGATGATCTTCTTCAGGAGTGCCGCCGGGATGACCACCTCGGCAATCACCTTCTTCCCGCGCGCGGACAGAAAAGAAAGCATGGTGGCCTTTTTGTCGCCGGACATGTTGCCCTCGACATACCATTGCACCGGCTTTACCGGGGCTTTTTCGACGAGGAAACGGCAGAGAGCGTCGGTTGCAATGGTGACCATGTTCTGTCCTGCCGCATCACCGGTTTGGTAGTCAAACCCAAGGAAAAGATTCCGTCCGGCCAGCGCGCTCCGGAGCTCCATGAACTTGCAATGGCTTGACGTCGTGGAGATGCGTTCCTGGAAGGCGGAAGATTCCTGCATGGCGAACTCCAGGAAACAACAGGCATCAAAGGTGGACTTGAAAACGAAACACGGCGCCCGGGAAATGTTTTCCGTCAGGCACATGGCCGCGGTGCCGCCCGCGTGACTGATGACATAGGCGCCCCGGTGATAGGAGGCCACGAGCGCCCCTTCACTGGTCGCCATGGGAACAAAAAAATCACCGTGAGCCTCAATGCCGTTGATTCGCAGCGGGCCAATCACCGCCACCGGCACCTGGGCAAATCCAACAAGATTCTCAATGTTATTGGCAAGCGTTTCCGGGGCCGGCTGCCCGGCTTCGCCCGCCAGACAATCGACGGTAATTCCCATCTGTTTGAGGAAGCCCTGTCGTTTCTCCAGCCCCGCGGCCGTATGGTCATTGCACAGAGGCAGCCGGTCGCAGAGCGGTTCCGAGGCGGGCGGGCGTGGAGACAGCCGTTTTCGCAGCCCGTCCGGGTCTGATTTTTTGAGCAACCGCTCCCGGATGTTTTGAGCTGTGCGTTGGGATACACTCATGGCCGGTATTTAAGCAATCAGTGTGCTGCTGACTTTCTCTGTTGTTCGCGAAAATTCACAAGGTGTGACAGCAAGTCGTTTAGCTGCTCGTTATCCGGATTCATTTTCCGCGCCGTGCGCGTGATCAGCATCGCGTCATTCAACCGGTTCTGGCTCAGCAGAAAATTGACATAGCGAAACACCGCTTCCGGACTGGTGGGACACAATGCGAAGGCCTGCCGGAACGCATAGTCCGTCTCCGCCCGCAACCGCGCCTTGTCCCCCGCATCCGTTTTGCTGGTCAGCCGCCATTGATACAGTCCGCCGCTGGAACTGCGCAGTTTCGAGAACGTCTTCGTCGCAAAATCGTTGGTCACAAAACCCGGGTCGCCCGTGAAATGCGACCAGTCCTTTTGCACATACACCGACTCCACAAACGCGCACACATTCGACACCGACGTTTCCGGCTTCAGCCAGTCGCCCAGCATGGACCGGCACTGCTTCGCCCAGAACGCGTGATCGGCATCAATCGCCTGCGTCGTCAACGCCGGCAACGGCTCGCGGTTCAACTTGAAAATCAGCCCGTGCGGCAACAGATACGGATACATCCAGTCCAGGGGAAAGCTCTCCTCCACATAGAACTCACAATTCGAGTTGTGATCGAAGATGTCTTTGACGAGCAAGGCGTTTATCATCATCACCGCCACCTGCCCGCTCACCTGCAACCGGCCGTTCACGACATGCACATCCTCGCCCGGCTTGATTTGCCGCGGCTCATTTGGAAAATCCCGGTCATGTTTCAAGCGAAGTTGTGCATCGGCCATGTAGTCTTTGAACGCATTTTGCAAATCATTCGTGGTCGAAATGTAAATGCGGTTGCCATACATCGAGCGCACATAATCCAGATACCGGCTGTCGGCGAGGGCATTCTGCGTGAGCGTATAGAACGGCCGGGCCTCCGCGTGCGACTCGCACAACGCCGTCACCAGCCCGCGTCCCGGGTCCGTGCCGCCAAAGTAAATGCTTCCCGCCGGGATGGACTGGATGATGCCCTCGCCAAAGGCCAGCGGATATTTCGTCCCGCCCGACGCAAACGCTGCATACGCCGTCTGCACCTCGATGAGCGTCTGCCACACCGGAGAACTCACCGCCGGGTCGTTCCACGAACCTTCATACTGGCTCGACCGCAGTTTGAGACGCTCATACGCATTCGTCATCGCAGGCCAGTCGCCCTGTCCGGCAGACTTGAAATAAGCCCAGATTTCCGGGGACGCCTGAACGTTGAAATCTGCCGCCAACCGATGAGCCTGCTGCTCCTTGGCCGCGCAGAATGCAAGCAACTGCGGTGGAAATCCGTTGGTCCCGTCAGCCGCCCGGCAAACCGGCACCGCCGGCAACAACAGTGCAAACACAATGTTGAGAACGCCGAATATGGATACCAAAGTTGGTCTTGGAATGGGTTTCATGGCTCATTTCCATTCTGGGCCGTGCGACAAAAGTTGTCCAAGCCAAAGATCACCGGAGGGGCATGATTTCAGCTCTTTGTCACCTCTAAATTGGATGTTGGGTGTTCGATGTTCGATGTTGGATGTTCCCTTGCGCCTGAAAGCCCCGGCCTCCTTCCGCGTCTTCTACCACTTTAGCCTTCAGCCTTTAGCCTTTCTTCCTGGCCGGTTTGATTTGTTTGGCAGCTTTGGCCAGATTCTCGACTTCCGGCGCGAACCCGGCTTCTGCTCCAGCATCCTCCAACTGGCGGCGGCGCACCTCGAACTTGTCAAATTCCAATTCCGCCTTCCGCTTCGCCTCATCGGCGGAAATGCCGCCCGCGTCCTCCAGGATTTCCCGGTCGCCGGCGCGCAGGAAGGCGTCCAGCTTCGCCAGCCAGTCGCGCATCGTCATGGGCCGCCGCTCCAACGCCTGTAATTCGGCGAAATCCAGATACTGCGTGACGATCAGGCCCAGCTTCTTCAACTCATTCTCGGTGAGATAATTCTTGGCAATGGCCACGTCCGGCTTGCGCACCTTCGCCCCCTGCCATGACGTCAACCCCATGTGCGGTTTCGTGGCATCGGCCCGCTGATGGATGACCTCCGCCGCCGTTTGCCCGTGGATGGCCCAGTGCATTTTGTTCTGCACCGTCTGGAAAAACTGCCGCGTCATTTCCACCGCCGGGTCGTAATCAACACTCGTCCGGTAAATATCGCAAATCTTCCGGTAAAAGTTCCGTTCCGACAGCCGGATTTCCCGGATGCGCTGCAGCAACTCGTCGAAATACTCGTTCCGCGTCCCGCCCTCCTTCAACCGTTCGTCGTCCATCGTAAATCCCTTGACGATATATTCGCGCAACCGCTGGGTGGCCCACTGGCGGAACTGCGTGCCCCGGTGCGATTTCACCCGGTAACCAACCGCAATGATGACGTCGAGATTGTAGAATTCCAGATCCCGGCTGACCGCTCGAGCTCCTTCGGTTTGAACTGTTGCATATTTTGCAACAGTTGCCTCCGGAAGCAATTCCCCCTCCTCATAGATATTCTTGATGTGTTTGGAAATGACCGACTTGTCGCGTTGAAACAACTCCGCCAATTGGTTCAACGTCAGCCAGACGGTTTCATTTTCCAGCCGGACTTCGATCCGCGTCCGGTTGTCCTCGGTCTGGTAAAGAATCAGTTCTGATTTCGGTTTCATGCGCTCAAGTTTATTTCATCCGGTGCGACAAAGGCTGTCCAATGCTCGCAGTGCAGTTTGAGATGTAGGTGCCTGGCGCGTTCATGACTTTAAGAGCGATACTTCACGGCTCCAGCCAGCCGCCCGATGGTTTTTCGAGCACGATAGGCTGAGTCGAGAATTCCGTCGCCCCAACCCTGACCTCCACTCTGGTAACGTCCTTGACCGTATCTTCGGGAAAACCGTCATCTGAATACTGTGCTACACGATTTTCGTCCTTCAGCCAAATCGGAACGAAATGCAGATTCAGATACGACTTGCCAGCGGCATTCGACACCCGGACGGATATTGCACAG
This sequence comes from uncultured Verrucomicrobiae bacterium, assembly GCA_963804345.1. Classification (GTDB taxonomy): domain Bacteria; phylum Verrucomicrobiota; class Verrucomicrobiia; order Limisphaerales; family UBA11358; genus UBA11358. The sequence goes on from CAWDPX010000019.1 coordinate 246,067, forward strand.
TTGTGCAGATCGCGACCCGATGTGTTTTTCAGGCTGAGCAATTCTCTTTGATTAAGGTCCAAAGGCAAAAACGATGGTTTGTGTTCAGCGAATGAGGCGGTCAGGAATGTCCCGTTGGTTTCCGGCCCACTGAATTGTGGCACCAATTCAGCCATCTTCATTGCCAGAACGTGCTTCTGATTAAAAAGAGCCTCCAATGCCTTGTAGGCATCCCATCCACGTTCTGTTTCTTGCAGGGCTTTCTGTCCGCCCGTGCCCACATGTTCCCGCTGGCCCGTGTAGGCACCCAGGAACGCTTCGGCCAGACCAAAGAAGATTTTTGAGCCTTGCGGTAGGTTCCGGTTGATTTCTTCGACGCTCTTGAACAGGGCGGGAAATTCCCCAGCGATTGGTGCCAATTTTTTGCCGTGGCGGGAAATCCTGGATAGTTCCTCCCTAATTTTTTGGCCGTGAACCTTCTGTTCTGCTTCCGAGGGCATGACCGGCGTGACCCCTTTCACCTTGAAATCGTCAAAGAGTCTTTCGCACAGAAAAACATAGTCTTCGGTCGTGTCTTTCCGGGTGAGTTCGTTCCAGAGAGCCAACGCCAGTTTCAGACCAATAATGGCAATCACGCAGACGCCGAATCCGGCGAATATCCGCCGAACCGGCCATGACTTGCCTGCCACTTTGATTGGCCGTGGTGGAGGGCTGGCGACCGGGGGAGGCGAACTTCCATTCACCGGCGGTTGAGATGCTGACAGCAGCGGTGGCACGCTAACCGCATTTGGCTTGTCCGAGCACGGCTTATCCTTGGGGTCTGTTTGCATGGCTTGATGTGGTGGGGGGCACAATTTTCCGTTTAAGGTGCGTCGGGGATGGGACAGATTTCGACTATGATGCCATGTTGTTTCTCGGCAAGGGCGCGTACGGTTTTGGCGTAATCGGTGTCGAGTTTGTCCGCACCTTGCTCTGGGGTAATGAAGACCAGCTTTTTGATTTTCCAGCGGGGCTTTTGCGCGTTGTGGATGGCCACTTTGAAAATGTCCCGGTAAAATTCGAAGTGCGTGTTGTTCTTGGAGACTTTCAATTCGTAGGCGACTGCGTCATGCAAATCGACCAGGTCAATCTTCTCGTTGAACCCGTCACCGACTCGGTATTCGCGGCGAAAACGTTCGTGAAAATTATCTTCCACCGCTTGCTGCCACGAACGACAAACCGATTGGGCTGACTTCGTCTGAACACTGACGTCGGAACTTTTTTTCCACGACTGCCGGTGCTTCATCGTAGCCAGTTTGACAACATCTTTCTGGATCTGAGCATTCATTTGGCGTTTTCCTCCACGATTTGGATTTCGGCGGGGGTGAGGTCTGCGTATAAGGCTTGCAGCCTCACGCAGCAGGCGGCGTAAAAGGCCTTCGGCCTCACGCGGCAGGCCGAGTCAGACTGCGTCACGCGGTAAACTCCATCAACCCCGGCTGGCATGATTTCGAGTGTGCGCCGGAGCGGAGGCGGCGTCAATCTTCGCGTCTTTGCCGCGGGATTCATTTCTGCGGCGATTGGCTCCGGTAAGCGAGCCGGGCGCGGGTCATGCGCTCGCGCAGGCCGCCCGATTCGAGAAAATCTTTTTCCAGCCGCCGGAGTTGCTGGTCAATCAGGTAATTGGCCTGGTGAATCAAACAGATGGCAATGTTGGCAACGGTTTCCGGCGGGCGGGTTTCCACGAATTCGCGGTACAGCTCGTAGGTTTGCGGTGTTTTGCGGCCGAGCCGGCGGACGTAGAGGGCTTCACTGGAGTTTTTGTCCCATTCGCGGTGTTCGCGCACGCGCAGGTAATCGCGGTAGTCATCCAGCAATTCCTCCAGGCTGGACCGGCCCACGTTGGTGAGCTTGATCTCGGTTTCCTTGGAGGTGAGCGCGGCTTTGCTGCCTTCCAAGAGATTCTTTTTGCCGGAGCGCGCGGCTTGGATCATCTGGTCCACCGTGCGGTCGCCCCGGGCGAGATGCTTGTGCGCAAAGCGGAAGGTGAGGTCATAGACCACCTCGGCTTTGTGGAAGGAGTGGAGCGTCTGGTAATCGCCGCGCGGGGGGATGATGGGGTGGGAATCATGGGAAGGATGGGATGAATCTTTCCCATCATCCGCATGCTTCGCATTATTCCCATCGTATTTCATGGCAGCCCTGAATGCTTCGGTTGCGCGGCAGTGTGTACCGGAGCGGCGGCGACGTCAATTCCGCGTAAAAGGCTTCGCCTCACGCGGTAACCAGTCTTCGCCAAGGCTACGACGCGGCAAGGGGGGGCGAACACGATTACGGACAATGGCGAATTTTGTAATTGTTGACCGGCATGGAAAAGTTAAAGTGTGACGGTCATTATGAAAAAGCTAGCAATCATTCTTTTAGTTTTGGTGGTGCTCGGGCTCCTAGTCTTGTTTTTTGTCCTGGCAACGGGCGCCGGTTACAACCATCTCGTCAAGCTGTCGCAGGGCGTGGACAGCCAGTGGGCGCAGGTGCAAAATGTCTATCAACGCCGGGCCGACCTCGTCCCGAATCTCGTCGCCACCGTTTCCGGCGCGGCCAACTTCGAGAAATCCACGCTGACGGAAATCACCGCGGCGCGGGCGTCGGTGGGACAGGTCAAGATTGACCCCAATACCGCGCCGAGCGATCCCGCCAAGCTGGCCGCGTTTGAACAGGCCCAGGGCCAGCTCTCGTCGGCCTTGTCCCGCTTGCTCGTGGTGGTGGAGCGGTATCCGGATTTGAAGGCGACGGAGAACTTCCGCGATTTGCAGGCGCAATTGGAGGGCACGGAGAACCGCATCAGCGTCGAGCGCCGGGATTTCAACACGGCGGTCCAAAATTACAACACGGCGGTCAAATCTTTTCCGGCGGTGTTCTATGCCGGCTTCTTTGGTTTCCAGACGAAACCTTATTTTGCCGCCAGTGCCGGCGCCGAAACGCCGCCCAAGGTCCAGTTCGATTTCAACATGCCGGCGGCGGCGACGAATCATTGAACCGTGCGACGCCTCTGCGCCATCCTGGTTTTGCTTTTCGGCTTCCGGCTGTTCGCGGGTGAAGTCATTCCGCCCCCGCCGGCGGCCTATTTCAACGACTACGCCCACGCCGTCTCCGCCGGGACGGCGGCGCAGTTGGACAAGACGCTTGAAGATTTCGAGCGCCAAAGCTCCGACCAAATCGTGGTGGCGGTTTTCCCGAAGATGCAGTCGGACTCATCCATTGAGGATTACACCGTGCGCGTGGCGCGGTCGTGGCAGGTGGGGCAGAAGAACAAAAACAACGGGGCGGTGCTATTCGTTTTCGTGCAGGACCACAAAATGTTTTTGCAGGTCGGTTATGGTTTGGAAGGCGTCCTGCCCGACGCGCTTTGCAAGCGAATCATTGACGAGCAGATTACGCCGCGATTCAAGGCCGGTGATTTTGACGGCGGCCTGACGGCGGGTGTGCAGGCAATCCTCGCGGCGACGAAGGGCGAATACAAAGGCACCGGCACGACGGTGGCGCAACAGCACGGGATGCAAGGCAACGATAGTCGGGGTGCGACAATTGTAATTATTTTCCTGATTATAATAGTGTTGTTCATCATCCTGCCTCTCCTGAGCCGGGCGTCCCGGCGTGGCGGCATGCAATATTGGGGAGGCGGCTGGTCGGGTGGCAATTGGTCGGGCAGCGGCGGGCTTTTGAGTGGAAGCAGTTTTGGTGGCGGAGGTTTTTCGGGAGGTGGTGGATTCACTGGAGGTGGCGGCAGCTTTGGCGGCGGCGGCGCGGGAGGGAGCTGGTAATTTATGCATCCAAAGCATTTTTCCAAGCATCTGCACCACGACAACATCGTAGCGGCAATTCGTGACGCCGAACAAAAAACGTCCGGCCAGATCCGGGTCAGCATCAGCCCCAATCACGTTGACGAACCGGTCGTCGCCGCGCAGGTGGAATTCATGCGCCTGGGCATGAACCAGTCGGCGGAACGGAACGGCGTGCTGATTTTTGTGGCCCCCCGCGCGCACAAATTTGCCGTCATCGGCGATGAAGCCGTTCATGCGAAGTGCGGGGATGAATTCTGGCGGAAGCTGGCGGAAGCCATGGCCGGTTACTTTCGCAAATCCGAATTCACGCCGGGCATCATCCACGGCGTGCAAAAGGCCGGCGAGCTGCTGGCGGAGCATTTCCCGCGTCAGCGCGGATGACCGGGCTGCTGGCGGGGGAGGTGGAATTTCTCGTTGGCCCGGAAATCAAGCGTAAAACTTCGCTACGCGTTAAACCTCGTAAAAGGCTCCGCCGCGCGGCAGGTCGCTCTGATAATTTCAAGGCTGCCAGACAGCGCGGTAAAATTGGTGCGGGGAACCCGGAGAAATCGGGAGGGTGACGTTCAAAGTGCTCCCCACGAGCGTGTTGGTGGAGGCGGAGGTCCACGCCATCAAATCCGGTGAACTTTGGATGACATACGGCGTGCCGGGCTGGCCGCGAAGCAGCAGCTCCACCTGTCCGGGCGGGACGCCCAATACGGAAAGCACCGAAGGTCCCGGCGCAAACGTCAAAAGCGTCAGCGACAAGGGTGGAAATGAACAGTTGAAGTTCGCGCCGGCCGTTGGAAAGTTCGTCGTTGCGATGTCTTGCAGTGAAGCCCCGGCCCCGGTTTCCGCCGCCTGATCCTGCGGGATGCCGTAAGATTGAATCGTGGCGTTGGTCCACGGCGCAAAGTTGGTCAGCGCGATTTGCGCATTCAGGCTCGTGGTCATGTCCTTGTTGATGACGAGCATCGTGAGAGCGCCGTTGGTGCGATGCACGGCATAGTCGGAAAGCAAAAGGGAATCGCTGGTGCCGTTGAGGACGGAATCGCCGGGCCGCGCGAAATATTGCAGCAATTTTTCAGCGTAAAAGGTGGGATACGGAGTGTTTGACCCGCTCAGGATCCCGTAATCGCCATTCGACCGCCAGCCGTAAATCGTCGGGTCGAAATCGCCGCTGGGATCCGCACCATTGTGCAAATCCCACCAGATATAGGATCTGAATTCGGTTTTCATGAGTTGGCTGGTGCTGTCGGCGAGGTAGAGCGCGTTGACCAGGCTGGTGGATTGCCTGCCCATGGACCCGGCGTCGCTGTTGTTTTCCGTCACACACAACTCAATGTTGGCGCCGGATGTTCCGATGTAATCGCTGATTTGCTGGCGCAAGTCGGCGGCGGCGCTGGCCCAATCGGTCCAGGTGAAGGGACACGGATTGCCTGCGACCTGCAACAGCAGCGGGTCACTGTCCGGAGAGCCGGAGTAAAAACTCCAGCCCGAGGTGTATTGCCAGTAAAAATGATAAATGAGGAAATCGGGCAGGACCCCGAGCCTTTTCAACTGGGACAACACGATGGGCGTCCACCCATAGTTCGTCGTGCCGGTGCGCGGATTGATGGCAAAATGCGTCGCGTTGTTGGAATAACTCCCCTCTCCCGGCGCGACGACGATGCCCACTTTAATGGGCACAGCCGGGTAAGCCGCCTTCATCTGCTGAATGTAAGCCGCCGCATTGGTGGCATACGTGTAAGGATCATTCGGAATGGCATGGGAATCGGTTTCCCAGGTGCCATAACATTCATTGCCGATTTCCCAATACTTGAAGCCGCAATGATTGGTTTTGTTGGCCGAGAGCACCCAGGCGGCCGCCTCGCCGGGAGTGCCGGTGCCGTAATTGACGGTGGTGAAAACTTGAGCGCCCAGATTGGTGGCGATGGACATGAAGGTGGCATTACCGGCCGGGTCGCCGGTCCAATCATATGCGTCGGAAGTCGAGCCACCCGGCCAGCGCAAGGTCAAACAGCCGATTTGCTCAAGCAGCGGCAGTGTTGTTGAATTGCCCAGACTGCCGTCCCAGGTTGCGGTGTTGAGTCCAAACTGGCGCGCATCAACAGTACGCAACGCCTGCTCCGCATCCACTCCCAGGTGAACCAGCGTCGGCGCAGGCGCGGCCACCAGTTGAACGTCGTCCACATAAAATATCGGCTGGGCCGCGCCAACGTTACCCTTAATCCAAAAGCCGCTGCAATTTGCATTGTTGGACACGCCCAAGGAGGAAAGCGGAATGGTAATTTGCTGCCAGGTACCGGCCGCCAAAGTCAATGGATAGGCCGCTTGATTGGTCCCATCCAGCAATCCAAAAACTTGCAGTTGTTGGCCGCCCGCGATGCCGCCATTGACCCAAAAACTGAGACTGGCGTAAGGGCTGGTATTAAAATCCGGACGTACAAGCGCCAGCGCCTGGTAGCCGCCATCGGTGACGCTGATGGAATAACTGCCCGAATGAACCGGCGAATAGTTTTCAGGATTTACCGTCGCCCAACTCCAATTTTGGAAACCATTCACTAGGTTGTCGGTGTAAATGGGGAGATTAGCCTGCGCCAGGCCCGGGCCCGACGGGGCGTTGACGACCTGGTTTAGCATATTCGTGCCGGCCGGATAGTTGCCGCCGGAGTAGATGGCGGTGATCAGGTCCGTGCCCACCGGCAGATTGGCAATGGAGATACTGGTGGCGCTACCGCCGCTCACGGTGTTGGTGCTGAACGGTCCGCTGTAGGCAGAAGAAAATACCACCTGGCCCGTGGCGTTGCCGGCAGTGGTCCCGTTGGTCACTACTGTGGCAGTGAAGTTGACGCTGCCGCCGGAGGCTGAAGGGTTGGCCGAGGAGGTGAGCATGAGGGAATTAGCAATATGCACCAGGATGATATTGTCGATTGTCAGGGTGTCGGTGTAGCCGGCGCCGCCCCACTGCCAGGCATTGATTTGAAAGTTCAACTGCCAGGTTGCGCAAGCCGGGCTGGCTCCCGTGATGCTGCCCAGATTCACGCTGAAAGTTTGCCAGGCATTGGCGGCAGTCAACGGGTCGTTGACCGTCGCGTCTATGGTCTTTGTGCCGCTCCAATAACTGCCCGACCAGGTTTCGATAATGAACTGTATGTTGGCCGCCTGGCTGCCTTTGGCATCGAAGGACAACACGTAGTCCGACGGGTTCGGGTCCGTGTTCCCGGAAACCGTCGTCAACTGCACCTGCCCGGTGTAATAGTCGCTCCCGGTGGTTGCTGTCATGGTCTCCCGCCAGCAGCCGTTCGGGTTTCCGCCGCCCGCCTGTACGGCGTTGCCGGTGGCGGTGGGGCTGCCTCCCGAATACGAGGACGTGCCGAACGCGCCCGTATAGCCGCCGTCAAAGTTCTCGTCGAAAATCGTCGTCTGGGCGGTGGCGGTGACGGCGAAGCCACCGAGCACGATTGCCAGGGCAGCCATTTGATATCGGGATTTCATAGGTCGAATCGAATGGTTAAGGAACGGTTAAAGGGGTGTTGGTAAATGCTTAAAGTTCGCTACATGCGCGCGGCTTTCCACATTGAGCCGCCCATTCGACGGAATCGGACAAAGACCCCGATTCATCACCAGTAAAATAGCAGGTTTCTTTGATGTTTCAAACGGAAGTTCCTCACTCGCCACTATTTATGAATATTCTGTCGGTTCTTCACTGTTTTCGGCGGGATGGGAGTTTACGCTCGCCCTCACCCCGGCCCCGTAAAGGGGCGTGGCCCCACGGGACTTTACGCCCTCTCCCCCGGGGAGAGGGGGAGCCTTTGTCACGTCGCTGGATAATTTCTCGATCTTTGTTGCCGTCACCGATTCCGTGTCATTTACAAATAAGACACACGCCAACACGTCATATTACATTGCTCAAAACGCGGCGAACGATTTCCCCCTCTCCTGGGGGAGAGGGCCGGGGAGAGGGCGGACGTCATCACTGATTTCATCTGTTTCACGCCGGGTCGGGTTCCGGCGTTCCACCTAACGCCAGGCCTACCATGGCACCTGCATGGCTTTGAGTGGGTGGCGCAGGACGAAGCAGGCCAGATTCTTGCGCAAGGGCAATCGTTCGTGGCGCTCGGCAGCGGGTGTGTCCCGCAGCAAGGCCCAGCTCATTTGCGGCCGGATAAAATATTTCTGGAACTTACGGTATAATTCATTGATCTGCCGGTCGGGCATGGCCGTTAGATTGACCGGGTTCACTTGGCTGTCCGGATAACTGAAGTCGGCCCAGTCGAGCCTGGCCCGCACAGCGGGGTCCAAATTTTTGTAAATGGGTGTCCCCGGCAACGGACAAAGCCGCGCGGCGGAAATAATTTCCGGCCGCGCCTGGCGCAGGAACTTCACCGTGGCTTCAAAGTCCGCCGCGGTTTCGCCCGGCAGGCCCACCATGATGTCCGCAAAAATGCGCAGGCCCGCCTGCCGCGTCAATTCAACGGCACGCCGGTTCAGTTCGATGTCCGTCTGCTTGCCGAGCCGCCGCAGCGACTCCGTCGAACCGCTTTCAAAACCGTATTCAACCTGGATGCAACCGGCGGCCTTCATCTCAGCCAGCACTTCGGCGCTGGCCTGGTTCACCCGGAGGCAGGCCTCCCATTTCAGGCGTTTGTGCAAACCGGCCCGTTGAATGGCCGCGCATAATTCCAGCAACCGCCCGCGATCCGCCCCCACGGTGTCGTCCTCGAAACGAATGGCGCTCACGCCAAGCTCGGTCACCGCGCGGCGCATCTGGTCGAGGACGTATTCGATGGAATGATGTCGCACGTTCACCCCGGAAACCAGGTGGCCGGCGCAGAAACTGCAGCGATGGGTGCAGCCGCGGCTGGTGCGGAGGTTGGTGGCCGGAAGTTTCAGGAACCGGATCAGCCAGCGGCTGGGTTCCGTGAAATGTTTCAGGTTGAACAGGTCGTAGGCGGGCGGCCCCAGGCTGTCAATGTCCTTCACCGCCGCGCGGGGAAGCGTGCGCACCAGCGTTCCGTCGCGGCGAAAAACAATGCCGTTGACGGATGGCGAGACGCCGTGGTCGGCCAGTTCGAGCAGGGTCAATTCGCCTTCGCCGATGACAGCCGCATCAATGGCCGGGCAACTGGTCAACAATTCCTCCGGAAGAACGGTCGGATGCGGTCCGCCGGCCACCACCAGCGTTTGCGGGCCCAACAATGTTTTGGCGTCTTCCGCCACGATCGCACCCTCGGGCACGCCGGACGTGACAAGCGACAAGCCCACAAGTTCGGGACGAAATTCCCGCATTTGCGCCTGCAAAGATGCCCGGGCTGCGGCCCGGTCGTATTGATTCAACTCCAGGGTTTCCTCGCAGAGATGGATTTTTACCTGATGTCCGCCCCGGCGCAGCACGGTGGCGAGGCAGGCCAGCCCAGATGGAATCCAGCGCGAGCGAAAGGCGCCCTTGGGCCAGGCCGAAGGCGGAGGCGCCGGATAAACGAGCAGGACATTCATTTGTGTTTCAAAAATTCCCGCAACAACTGCCGGCGGAACGAATCGCGCGCGGCATGGGCGCGCAGGATGACCCCGCGGCTCAATAAAAGATTACCCGGCCATGCCCGGCGATCAATCCCCAGACGTTTCATCAGGTCCCGGCAGGCCGGTTCGCGATACATTTTATAAGCCAGAATCAGCGCCGTTGCCAGCGCACGGTCTGTCCCGGTTTGGGGAACGGCCTGCGCCAGCCAGGTTTCGTCCAGGGCGCCCGCCGTTCCGCGAACGGCCTGGACGACGTCGCACAGCACTTGCAGCCGGTCAACGCCGTGACCGGCCACGCCATGAACCGCCGCAATCAACAGCACCGTTGCGGCGCTGGGACGAGACCGGCTTTGGTTCGTCTCCAGTTGCAAGTCTTCATAGGTTACCGACAACGCGCGCCGTAGCGACGGCGAATTCACCAGGTTCCAATGAATTTCCACCATGCCGCTGGGCCGGGCCGGATGGCGCCAGCTTTCCTCACCGTAACCGGTCACATGTTTCATCGGAACCGTAACCGGCAGGTAACCGAGTTTACTGAACACTTGCCGCGTTTCGGGAAGAATCCTCTCTGGAATCAACAGATCCACATCGGTGAACGGGCGCAACGACGGATGTGAATAAAGGCGGTCGGCAAAATCGCAACCCTTGAGAACTAGCACCGGCAGCCCTGTTTCCTGCATGCGGCTGGTTAATTCCTGGGCCTGCTGGCGCAGTACAAGTGACAATCCTGTTCGGTACCTCAATTGTTGCTGCGCCCATTCCCACGCGTTTGAGTCCGGCTCAAACGAGTACCAAGGTCCGTTCCCCTGCCCGCTCAACTGCTTGAAATTTTCCATGACGATGGCCAGCACACCATGCCGGTCTGCCAGTTCCAACAGCCGCCGCAATTTTTCCGGTTCCGGCGGGGCAAGATCAATGTCGCTGGCCGGGCTGCGGGGATCCGCCAGCGCCAGCAGCAGGGAATGGGTTTGGTTCAGCACATCAAGGCCAGAGGGAAGCGAGCCGTTCAGGAAGTTCTTCCAGGCGCGGGCAAAGGCTGGCCTGAAAAATCCGGCTGGAGCGCACCAGTTCCGTCAATGCCTCAAACGCCCGGCCCGCCACCGCTTCGCGGCGCGGATCGGCCGCCCGGACGTTTTCGCGGGTCAAACGCGTTATCGCCGTGAGCTTGTCCATCGGTTCGATACGATGCGCCTCCGGGTTTCGAGGGTTCAGGAAAAGGATCACCCCTGGCGCCGCGGTCAGGCCGCTGGTAGCCGGCTTCAAAGACCGGGAATCCAGAAGCCGTTCGCCGTTCAACGAGGCGCCGCCCGCCGGCAGGTCGCGCAGCCAGGGAAGCAATTCCAGCGTTCGCGTATGCACCTTGCATCGGGTCCGGATTCCCCAGATTTGTCCCGGCTGGTTTGCAATCGCTGGCTGATAAAAAGTCATGTCGTCCGCCAGCAGGCCCAAGCCCGTCCCCCCTAGCGCGAGCGCCAGGGTGGTTTTCCCCGCGCCGCTCATGCCCGAGACAATCAGCGCCCGCCGCTGGCCGCCGACCTGGACGAACAGGCTGGCGGCATGGATCACATAATGGCTCGCCTGGCCGAGGCAGTCGCACAACAACGGCAGGAAACAGGTTTCCAGCAAACCGGTTTTGCTGTTCGGATTGACCACAAATCGCGCAACGCCCGCAGCCAGATCAATATCGGCCCGGACGTGGCCCGGCATTTCCACCTGCCGCCGTTTCAAGCCGCTGCGGCAGATCATGCGCGTCCCATCAGGCAAAGCACCTTTCCAGAAGTCATGCAGTTCCGGATCGGTTTCAGTTGGAATTTGCCCATAATCCAAGCTCACCGAGAATCCGTCCGGTTGGCCGGGAACTTCAGCGTAAGCGCCCAGCAGGGTGTCAATCACATCCAGCAGCGATTGACTTGGCGACTCCACCGTCATTCGCATGCCGTGCAAGTCATAATGTGCTCTTGTCAGTCCCATGCCCGGTTTGATAGGAAAAATAAAAAACAAACCGATAATGCCGCTGCGGACTTCAACCAGCCCGCAACAGGTTCCAACGCGGAATCCGCGCACAAATCAGCCCTCTCCGAAAGTTGATGCAATCGGTTGCCGAAAACTCAAGGGCGAGAATCTTGCAGCCTTGGCAAGCGTCTCTTGCTGATGGCTTGCGAGTCTTTAAACCGGATGTGAGACAACCGGGGCGCCACCTTCCGTCACTTCCTTGATTTGTTCGCGCTTTTTGATCTCCGGCTTGGTGTAATTGCGCTTCCTGCTCTCCGGCGGGGTCTGTTTTTTTGGCGTCTTCATGCAATTAAGGTTTTTGTTTTTGTACAACGATTTCAATGTCCCAATCTAACTGGGCCTGTTCTCTCATTTTGGCGGCGGCCTGTCAATTTATTTGCTCCTGCCGCCAGCCGTTGCCATAGGCTCATCGGGGATGCCGCAGGTCAGGAGGGTCGCCACCGGCTGTTCGGGCGGCGGCGACAACGGAACGTCGTTGAGCGTCACCCAGCAATGCGCGTGCATCCGCTGGCGGTCGAGGCCCGGCGGAAAAACGCCAATGCGCAGTACCGCCGGCCAGCCCGCCAGCTTCAAAAAATGGAACAAGGTCAGCCCCTGCCGCAGGCAGGCGCGACGGCGCATGTTGCGCGGCTCGCGCAGGCGATGGGCAACCAGCCGCGAAATGTGCTCCGGCGATGTGCCGGCATAGGGTTTGAAGCGGTGCGGCGGGGTCAGCAGGCGCAACAACCATTTGAGCGGAATGAATTTTTCCAACAGCGGAATCAGCGTGGCCAGCAGCCAGACATGTCCGCGCAAAATCAGCCGGCTTCGGGAGGATGTGGGTTCAGGGTTCTTCAACGATGAGCTTCTCCTCCAACAATTTCGCGGCCAGTTCCGTCATGTCCGCGCTCAACGCCCCGCGGGAAACCTGAAACTCGTCGAACAGCAGGTCAATCACCGCCGCCAGCGGTCGCCGGCCATCCAGCTTCCGCAGAAAGGCTTCGGTGGTTTCATTGCAAGTGTACAGGTAGCCGGAATTGAGCGACAACACGACCGTTTCCTCGCCGGATCCCAGCGATTGAAAGGTCACATCACCCGCCAGTTTCAGGCGTGTGTCATGCGATAACGAAGGCATAGACTTGAAAACGGTACAACTGCCCGCTCCCAGAGCCGTCCATGATCCGTCAGGCGTCGGTTTTAGGACGCAAGGCGGATCAAATTCAATGTTTCTCCGCCGGAACGCGCCAGAGCGCATTCATCTGTTCGAGAGTGCGGCCCTTGGTTTCCGGAACCAGTTTCCACATGAACACCGCCGCCAGGATGCTCATCACACCGTAGATCCAGTAGGCGAATCCGTGGTGGAAGGCATTCAACAGCGAAGGATTGTCGTTGAGGATGGGAAAGGTCCAACTGACCAGGAAATTGGCGATCCATTGGGCCGCCACCGCCACCGCCATGGCCTTGCCGCGAATCTGATTGGGAAAAATTTCGCTCAACAGGACCCAGACCACCGGTCCCCAGGACACGGCAAATCCGGCGATGTAAAGCAGCATGCAGAGCAGCGCCAGCACCCCTTTGATCTGAAGCGCGAACGTGGAGCCCAGGGCAAGCATGGCCACCGCCATGACGAGCGCGCCGATGATCTGCAGGGGCTTGCGGCCCAGTTTGTCCACGGTGACAATGGCCACCACGGTGAAGATCAGGTTGACGGCGCCGACGATGATGGTCTGGAACAGCGAGGCATTGGTGTCAAAGCCCACATTCTTGAAAATTTCCGGGGCGTAATAGAGCACGACGTTGATGCCGACGAACTGCTGGAAGACCGACAGCATGATGCCGATGAAGATGAGCATCGCGCCGAAGGAAAACAGGCGTCCGGAATGATGTTCGGCCAGCGACTCCTTGATGTCGGCGATTTCCTTTTCGCCTTCCTCCGCCGTCGTCAATTTGGCCAGCACCGCGCGCGCGCCGGCCTCATTGCCCTTCAACATCAGGTAACGCGGGGTTTCCGGCACGAAAAACAGCAGGACCAGGAAGAGGATTGCGGGAATAGCGCCGGACAGGAACATGTAACGCCAGCCGATGGTGTTGAGCCACGCATCGCCGCTCCCCCCTTTGGAAATTCCAAAATTCACGAAGTAAATGATCAGCATGCCGAAGATGATGGCGAATTGATTCCACGCCACCAGGTTGCCCCGGATTTTCGCCGGCGCGATTTCGGCGATGTACATGGGCGACAGCATGGAAGCCAGGCCCACGCCAATGCCACTGAGGATTCGATAGAAGACAAAATTCCACATGTAGGCCGGCCCGCCGTGGCCGATGGGAGCGAAGGGAAATTCAGGCGCGGCGGCTCCCAGGGCGGAAAACAAAAAGAGAAAGGCGGCAATGATCAATCCGCGTTTGCGGCCAATCTTGGTGCTGACCCAGCCGCCAATGACACCGCCGATGATGCAACCGATGAGCGCGCTCGAATTGACGATGCCCCAGAGCGAGTTGGCTACGTTCGGGTCGCTGAGGTTCCGGGGTTCAATGAAATAAGCCTTCAGGCTACCCACTGCGCCCGAGATGACGGCGGTGTCGTATCCGAAAAGCAATCCACCCAAGGTGGCGATAAGAGTGAGTAAAATGACGTAGGGATTCAGGGTTCTTGACATATGGTTGCTGGTTGCAGGTTGTGGGACCGTATTTTGGGCAAGTGGACGATGGAGTCAAACCGTTTTTTTCATGGCGGCAACGCAGGGGCACAACCCGGCACCGGAACGCCGGATTCATCCGGCAGTCTCACACATGATTAGCCCCGCTGCCGGATGAATCCGGCGTTCCATAATCGGGTGGTCTCGTGTCCGGATGGTGGCACCACAATTACGCCGCGACGACGTCTGGAGCCCGCTTTTACTTCACTCGTAACAAAGCACAGCCGTGCGGCGGCAGCTCGGCAGCAAAATTCTTCTGCCGGCCCAGGTCTTTTCGCAGCCATAAATCGCGGACGGCAGGCTTGGCGCGCAAGCCCAAGTCGCGCCAGACAAGATTCACAGACACGGCGGCGTTGCCGCGATTGAAGACGCCGACCGCGAAGGATTTGTCCGCAAGTCTTTTCGTCCAGATTTCCACGCCGGCAGGAAAATTGGTCAGCCGTTGCGCGGGCTGGCCGAAGGCGTCTTGATTCACGGCGATGACTTCGGGGTTGATCAGCAACGCCGCCGTCCAGCCGTCGTTGTCCGGCAGGTTCGCGCCGATCATCAGCGGCGAGGGCAGCAGACTCCAGAGCGAAAGGTGCGTGAGCTGTTCGTCCCTGGTGAGATGGGCGAACCGGTCGGGGCCGACGGAGCGGTTGCTGACGGAAAGATGGCCGACCGGCAGCATGTCCGCGTCCGGCCAGTGTCCCGGCCCGACAAAATCATGCCAGCGCGAGCCGAGCGCAAACTCGTGCTCGAGCGATTTCCAGTTGTCCCAAAAATCGCCGGAGACACGCCAGAGATTGGCATGGGTCATCACATTGGTCGCCTGTCCAATGGGCGTCTCTCCTGGCGAAGTGCTGAAGACAATGCTGCGGCCACACCGGCCAATCGCGCGGCGGACCATCTCCACTTCGGCGAGGTGATACGGCTCGGAAAGGTCGTCCACTTTGATGTAATCCACGCCCCAGCCGGCCCACAGCCGCGCACAAGAATCATACCAGGCCTGACCGGCGGCATTGCTGTTCACGCCAAACATGTCGGGGCACCAGACGCATTTGCTGTTGGTGTTGCCAGCCTCGGCCGCGGTGAAGTTCGAACCGTCAATAGGCAGGTTGGCCCTGACAGAATTGCGCGGAATTCCCCGCATGATGTGGATGCCAAACTTCAAACCCATCGCATGCACCTGATCAGCAATCGGTTTGAACCCCTGCCCTCCCACCGCGGAGGGAAAGCGATTCGTTGCCGGCAGGAGCCGTCCGAAAGTGTCCATGGCCAACGGCGCATTGGCGCGGGCATTGCGGTTGTTGTCGTGCGCGCCGGGGTCGGACCAGCAGTAATCCACGACGACCGTGTCCCAGCCGAGTGGCTGCAGCTTCTCCGCCATGTAACGCGCATTGGCCAGGACTTCGGACTCGACCACATTGTCGCCGAAAGCGTCGTAACTGTTCCAGCCCATCGGCGGGGTAAGGGCCAGCGTGTCGCCGCAGAGGATTTTGATTTCCGTTTTGGCTTTGCCAGCGGAATTTTTGGCGGCGACTTTGACGGTGTATTCCCCTGCCCTGTTAAGCGAACCGGTGATGATGCCAGTTTTTGAATCGAGCGACAGACCGTCGGGCAGTTTATTTGCGGAAAAAGTGACGGGGCGTTCGCCGGTCACCGCGAGTGAGTAGAGAAATGGCGTGCCGGGGCGAATACCGACGATGCGCGCGCCGTTGAAGCGGGGTGCGGCCTCGGCTTTGGCGGCGGCGATGATTTGTTCCTCGCGAGCAGTGAGATTGGTATTAGGTGAGACACTCTGTGCGCACAGGCCGCCTGCCGTCAGAAACAGCCAGGCAACCACGCACGGCCGAATGAATTTTTTTGCGGTCATAAATATAAATTTTGCGCCGGACGCGGAGCGCGGTTCACGCCGCTTCGACGTCAGAACGGAAGCGAGCCGGGCATTCCTACCTCTTCATCACGGCGGAGAGTGAAGCGGGCTGAAGCCCGCGCCCCGTCACTGATTGTCGCGACCATAATAAAAAGCTGCGACACGCATGGTGCCGCAGCCTTCAAGCGAATTAGCCGATTACCAGAACTTGATGTAGAACAGGACGACGCAAGCCAGGACAATCAGGCTCAGGACAACGTCCAGAGCATTCCAACTGGCTTTGGTGGCGGCCTTTTCCTCCGGCGTGGCGCCGTACCAGGTGTATTTGATGGTCTTGGGGTCCGGTGCCTTGGTCATGAGGCTGATGATAATCATCAACGCAGCAGTGACCACAAACAGACCTTCGCAGTAATAGAGCCAGTGAATATTCCAAAGGTCGAACATGAGGCCATTGTGCGTGGCCCGAATGGCGGCCATGCCTGTGTCGTATTGGACTTGAGTGATCACAGCGTGGTAGTGATCGACTTTGAGCTTGGACACCGCATCGGCGTCGTTGCGCATGATGAGGTCGAGAGCGAGGCGTCCAAAACCAGCCAGCATGCCGATGACGAAAGCCCACACCGCAGCGGGGGCGGTGGCGCGCTTCCAGAACACTCCCAGCCCGAACAGCACCGCGATGGCGGGCGAGAGATAGCCCTGCACGTTCTGAAGATACAGATAAAGTGGCATGTGAAGGTTCTTGATCACCAGCACCCAGCAAATGCCGATGAAGACGATCGTGGCCGTGGCGATGCGACCGACGAGAACCTCGGTTTTGCCGGAGGCATTGGGATACCATTCACGGTAGAAATCCATGGTGAAGAGTGTGGCCGAAGCGTTGAATTTGGATCCCAGCGACGCCATCAGAGCGACGATCATGCCGCAAGCCACCATGCCTCTAAGGCCGTGAGGCAGAATCTGGGCGACGAGCGAGGTGTAGGCGGCATCGCCGCTGGTGCTGAAACCGACGCCGGGCGTCTGGGTCAGCGCAAAAGCGATCATGCCCGGCACCAGGAAGATGAACACCGGCGTCAGCTTGAAGAAGCCGGCGAGGATGGTGCCGCGCCGGGATTCCTGCTGGTTTTTGCCGGCGAGCACGCGCTGAACGATGTACTGGTCGGTACACCAATACCAGAAGCCGATGATGGCCGAGCCGGGCAGGATTGCCAGCCAGGGCCAGTCCGGGTCATTGATGGAGCGGACGAGATGGACACCTTCGCCGTGCCAAGTAGCAGCAGCGACCGATGCGAGAGTAGCATGCCAGCCGTCAATGAGGCTGCCGTGGCCCAGGACGCGAAGTCCCATGTAAAGGATGCAGACGGAACCAAAAATGAGCACCGGAGACTGAAGCACGGCGGTGTACATGATCACGCGCATGCCGCCAAAAACCGTGTAAAGGCCGGTGGTGAAGGCCAGTCCCAATGCAATGGCCCAAAAAACGTCGATCTGGTATCCAAATATGTTGATATGATCTACGTTCAACAGAGTGCGAATGACGACATCACCGGCATAAATCGTGGCCGCGATCTTCGTCAGCACCAAACTGGCCATGGTCAGCAGGCTTAAAACATTCCGTGAGCCGCGGCTGAAGCGCAGTTCAAGGAATTCCGGCATGGTGAAGACCTTCATGCGATCGTAAAGCGGCACGAAGGCCCAGCCCAGCACGAGGATCCAATAAGCATGCATTTCCCAATGGGCCATGGCCATACCTGTGGCAAAACCGGCGCCAGCCAGACCGACGAGGTGTTCGGAGCCGATGTTGGAGGAAAAGATCGAGGACCCGATCTGCAACCAGTTGGCATCGCGGCCGGAAAGGAAGTAGTCCTTGCCGGATTCGTTCTTCTTCCGCATGGAATACCAGACGGTCGCGATCATGCCCAAACCGAACAGGGCGATCACAACCCAGTCGAGGTTGTTGAACACCGTTCCAGTGTTGGTGGCCGCCGCGACGGCAGCAACGGCGTTGGTGGCGGCATCAGCAACAGCGCCGACTGCCGCGTTGGTGACAGGATTGTCCATAAGCTGAACTCGCCGATTGTATGGAGGTTGCGGCTATGGCTGCACTAAGAACCGGTAAACGATGGTGTTTTGATAGGTCTCACCGGGCTTCAACTCCGTGGTGGGGAACATCGGCTTGTTCGGTGAATCCGGATAGTGCTGCGGTTCCAGGCAGAAGCCGTTGCGGCGCGAATAAACCTTGCCGTCCTTGCCGGTGATGGAACCGTCGAGGAAATTGCCGGTATAGAACTGCACGCCCGGCTCGGTGCTCCACACTTCCAAGACGCGACCGGTGGCCGGCTCAAAAACGCGCGCCTGAAGGCCGAGCTTGCCCAGCGGTTTGTTGATGACCCAGTTGTGGTCGTAACCGGTGCCGAACTGAAGTTGCTGGTTGGGGTCGTTGATCCGCGCACCAATGGCGGTGGGCTTGCGAAAATCGAACGGCGTGCCATCCACGGGCGCATATTCGCCGGTCGTGATCAAATCCTTGTCCACGGGCGTGATTTTGTCCGAGTTGATGCAGACTTCGTGGCCGAGAATGTCGCCGTTCCCCTGCCCGCGCAGATTGAAGTAGGAATGTTGCGTGAGGTTGCAGAGCGTGGGCTGGTCCGTTGTGGCGGTGAAGGACAGGTGCAGTTCGTTGTTGTCAGTGAGGGTATAAATGGCCGTCACCTTGAGGTTGCCGGGGAAGCCTTCCTCGCCGTCCTGGCTGACATAGGTCAGTTCCAATGCCGGCCCGTCGGGGGTGAGCCATGACTTGGCCTGCCAGACGACCTTGTCGAAGCCCTTGATGCCGCCGTGCAGCGAATTGGGGCCGTTGTTGGCGGCCAGCTTGTAGGTCTTGCCCTCCAGGGTGAATTTGCCGCCGCCGATGCGGTTGCCATAGCGGCCGATCAGCGCACCGAAGTACGGGCTGTTGGTGAGGTACCCTCCAAGGTTGTCATAACCGAGCACGACGTCGTCGAATTTGCCGTTCTTGTCCGGCACTTTGAGCGACTGGACGATGCCGCCATAAGTCAAGATGCGCACTTCCATTCCCTTGTCGTTGCGCAGGGTGTAAATGGTCACCGGCGGGCCATCCGGGATGCCGCCGAAGGGAGCCTGGCTGATGCTTCCGATTGTGTTGGTTGGTATTGGCATGGGGGCACAACCTACAATACAGGCGGCGCCAAGTCCAGCCGATGCTAACATGAGGAATCGCGTGATTTTTTTCATGGGGAATCTCTGGTTGTTTTATTTCTGTCCGTAATATGCTTTCGGGCCGTGTTTGCGCAGGAAATGCTTGTCGAGCAGCATGGATTGCACCGGCCCGGTTTTCGGATTGATGCGGAGCGTTTCGCTCGCCAGTCGCGCAATAAATTCGAGCACCGACGCATTATGCACCGCTTCATTCACATCCCTGCCCCACGTGAACGGCCCATGGCTCGGCACCAGCACGGCGGGATGCTGCATCGGATCGAGAGCCTTGAAAGTATCAACAATGACCCGGCCGGTGTTCGCTTCGTAATCGTCCTTGATTTCTTTCGCCGTCAACGCGCGCGTGCAGGGCACGTCACCGTACCAATAATCGGCCTGGGTCGTGCCGTAAGCGGGAATTCCCCTGCCCGCCTGGGCCCAGGCCGTGGCGTAAAGGCTGTGCGTATGCACAATCCCGCCGATGTTTTTGAAGGCGCGGTAAAGCGCCAGATGTGTCGGCGTGTCGGCGCTGGGTATGAGATAGCCGTCAACCACTTTGCCGGTTTCCAGCGAAACGACGACCATGTGATCCGGTTTCATGCCGTTGTAGGGCATGCCGGACGGTTTGATGACGATGAGGCCGCGGGCGCGATCAATGCCGCTCGCATTGCCCCAAGTCTGCAACACCAGACCTTCCTTCACCAAATCAAGGTTGGCCTGACAAACGTTTTTTTTCAGCTGCTCGAGCATAAGAGCATGTTTATTTTCTGACGCGGTTGCGAATCTCAATGAGTTTCTTCATTACATCGTACAAATTGCCATTCCATTCCTTCGTGCCGAAGGCATCGTGGATTTGCTTGTAAAGTGTGTAAAGTTCTTTGTAAACCGCGTGCGCCCTGGGATCGGGCTTGAAGACGCGCGGTTTCAGGCCGGTCATCGCCTTCTGCGCGGCGGCGTAATTCTTGTGCGCGCCCGCCACGACGGCGGCCGCGATGGCCGAGCCAAGCGCGCACGTCTGCGCCGAGCGCGAAACTTTCATCGGCCGGCCGGTCACATCCGCGTAGATTTGCATCACCAGCGGATTCTTTTCCGCAATGCCCCCGCAATTCACGATTTGCCCGATCTTCACGCCATATTCCTCGAAACGGTTGATGATGGCGAGCGCGCCGAAAGCCGTGGCTTCGATGAGCGCGCGGTAAATTTCCGCCGGCGTGGTGTAAAGCGTCTGGCCGGCGAGCAGGCCGGTCAGCTGTTGGTCCACCAGAATCGTGCGATTGCCGTTGTTCCAGTCGAGCGCAAGCAAACCGGATTCGCCCGGCTGCAGTTTCGCCGCGCCCCAAGTGAGTTCTTCGTGTGTCAGGGAGCGCCGAGCACCAGCCCGGCTCGTTTCAGAAGCAGCCTTGCTACTGGCCGACCCGGTGGTCGGCGCTCCAGGCTGCACGTAATTCACGAACCAGTTAAAAATGTCGCCTACGGCTGATTGCCCGGCTTCCAGCCCGAAGAATCCGGGCAACACGCTGCCATCCACGATGCCGCACAGGCCGGGCACGTCCGCGAGTGTAGTAGCACAGGCATCTTGCCTGTGTGTTGCAGTTTTGGCACTCACAGGCAAGATGCCTGTGCTACTAGGCCACACGGTGATGTCGCACGTGCTGGTGCCGATGATTTTAACCAGCGTTCCCGGCGCAACGCCGGAACCGACGGCGCCGAGGTGCGCGTCGAACGCGCCGACCGCGACGGGAATTCCCGCCCGCAAACCGGTTTTCTTCGCCCACGCGGCCGAGAGTCCGCCAACGGCGCGGTCAATCGAATGGACGCGCGGCGTGAGGCGCGCGCGAAGTTTGCCGAGTTTCGGATCGAGTTTGGAAAGGAATTGTGCGTCGGGATACCCGCCCCATTTTGTATTCCACATCGCCTTGTGACCGGCGGCACAAACGCCGGCGATGAATCGGTCCGGATGTTCCGTGCCGGTGAGTGCGGCGGGAACGTAGTCGGCCAGTTCGACCCACGAATGAGCGGCATTAAAAACTTCCGGCGCGGTGCGCAGGCAGTGGAGAATTTTGCTGAAATACCATTCGCTCGAATAAATGCCGCCGCATTTGGCGAGAAATTGCGGCCGGATTTTTTTGGCGAGCGCGGTGATTTCCGCCGCCTCGGCCACGCCGGTGTGGTCTTTCCATAACCACGCCATCGCCGCCGGATTTTTGGCGAACCGCTGGTCAAACGCCAGCGGCTGGCCCTTGGCGTCCACCGGCAGCGGCGTGCTGCCGGTTGTGTCCACGCCGATGCCGACCACTTGATCGGCGCTGAATCCTTTCACGGCCTTCTTCGCCGCGGCAAGCGCCTGCCTGATGGTGACCTCCGCGCCTTTGACATAATCGGCGGGATGTTGCCGCGCGAGATTCGGGTCGCGGCCCAAGATGACGCCCTGAGTGCCGTGTTCGTAATTCCAGACACTGGTGCCGACCTCACGTCCGTGGGCAGTATCCACCACCAGGGCACGAACAGAATTGGTTCCGTAATCAAGACCGATGGCGTATTTTGCGCTCATGGAGATATTCTGATGTTCCGTTGTTTCTTTGCGATGCCAAGCTCCCCCTCATGCCTGACGGGTCAAACACCCAACCCCTTGTTCAGCGCGTAATAAACTTCGTTCGAGCGCAGTTCTTTCTTGAACGCCGGCACCGACGCGTCTTTGCCAATCAGGAGATATTCCAGGCCGGCGATTTCCGCGAAGTCTTCGAGATGCTCCGCGGTCAGCGCCTGGCTGAAACCGGTGTGATGCGCGCCGCCGCCGTAAATCCAGCACGCGCAGGCCGTCTCAAAATCCGGCCGGCACTTCCAGACCGCCTGGGCGACCGGCAGCTTGGGCATCGGCTGGTCGGGCTTGACGACGTCCACTTCGTTGACGAGCAGACGGAACCGGTTGCCAACATCAATCAGCGACGCGTTCAACGCCGGGCCGGCCGGCGTGTTGAAAACGAGCCGCGCCGGATCAGCCTTGCCGCCAATGCCGAGCGGATGGACTTGCAGCGACGGTTTGCCGTCGGCAATGGACGGGCAAATTTCCAGCATGTGCGCGCCGAGAACCTTCTTGCCCTTCGGATCGAGGTGATAGGTGTAATCCTCCATGAACGAGGTGCCGCCGGGCAAGCCGGCGGCCATGACCTTCATCGCCCGCAACAGCGCCGCCGTCTTCCAATCACCTTCGGCACCGAAGCCGTAGCCGTCGGCCATGAGCCGCTGGGCGGAAATGCCGGGCAGTTGAACCAGTCCATGCAAATCTTCAAACGTGGTGGTAAAACCTTTGAAGTCGCCGGCCTTCAGAAACGCGCGCAAGCCTAGTTCGATGCGGGCGGCTTCACGCACGGAATCGTGCCGGGCTCCGCCTGGGCGCAAATCAGCGGCCAACTGGTAGGTGTCGGCGTACTCCTGGACCAGCTTGTCAATGGCCTTGGCAGAAACTGCGTTCACGGATTTGACGAGGTCGCCGACGCCGTAGCCGTTGACGGCATAACCGAACTTGAATTGGGCGGCCACCTTGTCGCCTTCGGTCACAGCCACTTCGCGCATGTTGTCGCCGAACCGGGCGAACTTCGCGCCCTGCCAGTCGTGCCAGGCCGCCGCCGCGCGGCACCAGACGCCGAGTTTTTCCTGGGCGGACTTTTCCTGCCAGAAACCGACGACCACCTTGCGGTTCATCCGCATCCGGCTCCAAATAAAGCCGTGTTCGCGGTCGCCGTGGGCGGCCTGGTTGAGGTTCATGAAATCCATGTCAATGGACGACCACGGAATATCGCGATTGAATTGCGTGTGCAGGTGCGCCACCGGTTTGCGCAGTTGCTTCAAGCCGTTGATCCACATC
Organism: uncultured Verrucomicrobiae bacterium; assembly: GCA_963804345.1. GTDB lineage: Bacteria > Verrucomicrobiota > Verrucomicrobiia > Limisphaerales > UBA11358 > UBA11358. Next base: position 268,990 of record CAWDPX010000019.1, read on the forward strand.
TTCGACGGCGAGAACGTATGGCACCAGGTGATGAGTCCAATGCACCTGGGCGCGTTGTTGGCTTCCTGGCACAAGGCGGTGACGGCGTCCGGCGTGGTCAGGACGGGTTTGAACACCACCTTGACCGGGATGGCCGGCGCGGAGTTGAACGCCTTCGCGATTTCCTGCGAGTGCGCGGCCACCTTTTTCAACGTCTCGGGGCCGTAGAGATGCTGGCTACCGGTGATGAACCAGACTTCGAATTGTTTGAGGCTGATCATTTTCATAAATGTAATAATGTCCCGATGTTCTTCTGCCGCCGTCATGGGCGTCAGCCTTTGATAGCATAAAGGCTAACGCGAGCCAGCCCCAAAATGCGAAAATCCGACATGGGTGGCCTCCGTGATCGAGGGCATGTAGTGCTGGCCGTTGCGTAAGAGACGCCTGTCCCCCACCGTTTCGGACGCCAATGCGAAAACAGCATTGCGACAATCCTCGGCAGTATCACGGATAAAATGCGGACTGTTACTGACGCGCACGTGAAATTCAAGGGCCCCTGCCGGGGGAAGTGCCCGCGCGCCAGCGCGGGCACGCCCCGGCAGGGTGGCTTGAAGATGAATTCTGCCCAGATGCAACCAACTGAACTGCGAATGCTTTGGAAGCCGCGGGGATGTTGCCAGTTATGCGGCACAGTGACATGCGGCTATTCAACCTGTTTGACGCTGGCTGCTGGCGAAAAACAAACGGATGGACACCCGGGTCATCCTGTGGGAAAATAGCCTTGTCAATATGAGCAACAAGGCCACCAAGAATTTCGTTTATCCAGACAACACGGCTGGATCGAAAGCGGCGAAGCGCCTGCGAACGGAAGCCAACAAGCTTTCGGAGCGGGAACGGGAAAGCCTTTTCAAGCGCGGGATGCAAATCATTTATGGCGGCACCGGGAAAAAAGAAGCTGTTGGCGCTCGACACTAACCTGCTGTTCGACCTCGCCGCCGACAAAGATTTTGCGCACACCTTCCGGGAAGTTTACCAGGAACGTGGTTATTCATTGGTCGTGCCGCCGACCGCCATTCAAGAACTGGCCTATTGCGCCCTTGAAAAACAATGCGCGGAAACACCACCAGCCCTGAAAGCCCTGCAACAAATGCGTTCCTGGAACCTGTCCCCGTTTGATTTGAAATCCGTCGGTCATGGCATTACGGAACAATTTTCAAAGAAATTGTTGCGGGCGGGATTGCTGCCGGAAGGCGAATTCCATGATGGGCTGATTCTGGCGGAAACTGCGCTGGCGGGGATTCCCGTTTTGGTCACCAGCGATGCTGACTTGCTGGACATCGAAGAAACTGAATTGCGGGTTCAATTTGAAGCTACGGATTTATCACCCGTCCAGATTTGCCACCCCAAATTGCTGCTAAAAGCGATTGCCCCAAAGCGGTGATGTGAGATCGGCCAAATCGCTTTGACTTGCTGAGGCCGTTAAAAAATTGCCGACGTTCGGCGCGGTGAAAACGAACGCACCGGAGAACGCACCAAAATTAGTAAAACCGTGTCTGGACGTGTCCAGCCCTGTCCACTTGGTCAATCCGGTGAATGGTGAAAAACCTCTTGCAACCATTGGGGATTGTCCTGCTCTGTCGTTTGCTGTCGCTGGGAGTCAAAAAGCGGCGGTGGTACCCCGGCTAGGACTTGAACCTAGAACAAACAGATTAAGAGTCTGCTGCTCTACCAATTGAGCTACCGAGGCAACCAGCCTGCCGCATTGAAACGGCACCGAAATATTCTATTTCACTGTGGCAAAACAGCAAGCTCTATTGACGAATTTGAATTGGGGGGAACCATCCAACCGGCTTTGGCTCCAAAGCGGTCTTAGAAAACATGGTTATGCTTTCATCCAAAAAGTTTGTGAAGTCCTATGTAGGTCATATATCCGCAAACCGCTGACAAAGCCAAAAACAGAATCACCCTGACGCTGCCCGGAATCCAATCGCCATCATCGCTGTCGGCTGGTTGCCATAATGGCGGTCTCACCCATTGCTGCTTCCTGTAATAAAACCCTGACAAAAATCCACGAACGCCAGCCCAAAAATCGCCAGAATCTGAGAAGAAGCTGCCAAATAACAGCCATGCAACCAGAATGCCAACAACGATGGATAATGCAATAATCATCAAATGCTGCCTAACAGGCATGTATGCAACATAAGCATTGTCCAAGCTGGTTCACGATGTGGACTTTATTCCCGGCTTTCCGGCTTGTCCACAGCAATTGTGTTTAACATCCGTCCTCACCCCGGCCCCGTAAAGGGGCGTGGCCCCCACGGGGCTTTACGCCCTCTCCTCCAGGAGAGGGTGAATTATTCGCCGTCTCTTTGAAAAATCTGCGACTGGATTTACCGGACAATCATTTGATAATACGGAAATGAACAAAAGCTGTTCCTTCTCCCCGGGGGAGAGGGTCAGGTTGAGGGCGGACGTAAAAAAACCGTTCCCTTTCGCCAAGCCGACCAGGAAACGGAATACCATCGTCGGGCCGCCTGAATCAGGCGATGACTTTCAAGTGGGTGATGCAAAAAAGAGCGCCCTTCGGCTCGTTGGCCAGACATTCGATTTCCCATCCGTGCGTCAAAACGATCTGCTGGACCACGGCCAGTCCCAGCCCGGTGCCCTTTTGATTGGTCGTGAAGTAAGGCTTGAAAATTTCCTGGCGGCGTTCGGGCGGAACGCCGGGGCCGTCGTCACCCACCTTCACGGACGCCTCGGAAGCGCCGACCTTCTGGGTCATAATTTGTATCCGGCCGTTCTCGCCCACCGCCTGAATGGCGTTGAGGACGAGGTTGAACAGCGCCTGGCGGAGCAGTTGTTCGTCCGCCTCGATGGTCATCGGTTCGCCCTTCGTTTCCAGTTTGATTTTCTTTTCCTCAATGTCGTAGGCCAGCGCGCGCACAACCTCGTTCACGACGGAATCCAGCGCCAGCCTTGCGCGGCGGACTTCGCGCGGGCGCGAGTAGTTGATGAATTCGTTCAACTGCGCGGTCACCTTGTCGGTTTCGTCCACGATGGCGCGGACTTTTTCCCGGATTTCCGCCGGGGCTTCATTTTGTTTTGAAATCATCTGGGCCATGCCGCGGATGATGTTGAGCGGGTTGCGGGTTTCGTGCGCCAGGCCCGCGGCGGCCAGGTTCATTTCCCGGAGGTGCGAATTCAATTCGCTGGCGCGGATGAGGCGGATTTGAAGTTCGGCGGATCGGGTCACGCTGCGCCAGGCCAGTCCGGAGCCGGCGACCGAAATGGCGGCCAGGGCGGCAATCATGGCCCGCAACCAGAGATCGTGGTCAAAGGCCTCGTGAAGTGTCCGGGTGGACATGACGATGACAAAACTATGCACGCCCATTTTTTCGCGGAGGGTCTGATATTCCTCCTCGCTCATCCAGCGCGGCCGTCCAAAGCGGGAACGGGAGCCACCTTCACGGGAGCGCAACCGGTTCGTGTCATTTTCCGGCGGCGGCGGCGGAGGTTCTCCGGGCCCAGCGGCAAAATTGGTCGGATTGTCGCCGGGTGCGGGTGCGGGTGGCGGACCCCGTGGCGGTTCAGCCGGGCGGTTGGTGGCGGCAAAGCGATTGGTAAAATCCTGACGGGACAGGATGATGGGCAGATTGGTGCCTTCGATGTCGTAGGTGAGATTGGTGCCGAGGTCCACCGGATTCACGAGAGTGACGGTCTGCGCATTCCATTTTTCCGTCGTGCCCGCGGCACTCCGAACTTGAAGATCAATGCCCGTCCCGGCGGAGGCGACCATCTCGCCCGCGGCGTTCAACAGCGCGATGCCGTCCAATTCCGCCTTCTCCTGCCGGACCAGTTCCGTGAGCGAGGCTTCGAGCCGTTCCTTGGAAACCACGCCGCCAAACCGGCGCTGCGACCGGAGCACGATGCCGAGGGTGGTGGAAATATCCTTGGCCCGGTTGACGAGCGTGGCGCGGGCTTCCTCCCGGACGCGCAAGTGCTCGGCCAGTTGCCAGGCAACGACCAACATCCAAACTCCCAGCAGCAGGCCGTAAATCAAGGTGCGGCGGCGGTTCAATTCCATAAATTCCGTTCCATCAGGCAAACATCCTGGAAAAACGTCATGCGTTCTACGGTTTTTTCTTCAACGGCACGCGCTCCAGAAAACGATCCAGTTCCTTCTCTGAAATCGAATTGGTAATGAGTTGCGACTGGCTGGTTTCCTTCGCGGTCAACGCGGCGAGCTGCGACGGCATCTGGACAATGTGCGGCGTGAGGAAGATCAACAACTCGCTCTTCTGGTTCGACTTGGCGCTGAACCGGAAAAGCTGGCCGAGCACCGGAATGTCGCCCAGAAGCGGGATTTTGCTGTCGTTGGAGGACTTTTCATTGGCAATGAGGCCGCCGATGACGACGGGCTGGCCGTCGGGAGTCACGACCACGGTGTTGGCGGAACGTTTGTTGATGTTGGGCGCATACACGGCGGACGAAATGATGCTGCCGCCTTCGATCACCTGGCCGGGCGTCGAGGTGTCAATGGACGTGATTTGCGGCTGAAGAATCATTTGAATCAGATTGTTGGCCCCGATGAACGGCGTGACGTCCAGTTGGATGCCGACGTTCTGATAGGTTCCATTGATGGTCGGGACGGTGGTGGCACTGCCGCCGACCGCGCTGAAACTGACGCCGCTGGGCAGATAGACGCTCTGGCCGACGACAATTTCCGCCATCTGGCCGTCGCGGGCGAGAATGGACGGGCGCGACAGCACCTGCGCCTTGCCTGCGGTGGCGATGGCCTGGAGCGTCGCCGTGAAATCGTTGCCCATAATTTGATAGATGCCGCCATTCCCGGATGCTCCCGCCAAGGACTGGGGCAGACCAAAGCCATTGTTCAAATTGACGCTCTGGTTGACCGGGGAAATGGTGCCGGGAGTGCCGGGAGCACTGCCAGCAGCGTAATTGGTCACGTAACCGGTAAGCTGCGAAAAGTTTTTATTGAGGCCGGTGTATTCGCCCTGGACACCGATGGCGGACGCTTTGTTGTCCTGCACTTCGAGGAAGACGACCTTGATGAGCACCTGCGGTTCGGGCGCGTCGAGGCTGGCGACCACCCGGCCGATTTGCTCGCTGGTCTCCTTGTCGGCGATGACGATGATGTTGTGCGTCACCGGATCCACGGAAATGACCGCGCTGCCCACCGTGCCGTTGTTGTTGTATTGGCCGCTGCTGGAACTGCCGGCGTTGTTGTTGCGGTTTCCGCCGCCGAATCCACCAAACCCGCCAAAGCCGCCGAACCCGCCGCCACCACCACCGCCAGGGCGCTGCTGGGCATGGATTTCCATTGCGGCGCAGAAAAGCAGGGCCAGAACGCCGACGAGATATTTTTTGAAACAGTTTGTTTTCATAATTTGCCTTTTCACCAAAAAATTATTCATGTTTTAGTAATTTCGCCCGCTGCCAATGCCGCCGCCGGTGCTGGAGCCGCCGATTCCGGTTGTGGTGGTGGTCGAGCCCATGGTGGTCGTGCCGTTCACAGCGCGTTGCTGGAGCGCACTGTTTTGCGACGACGAACTTGAGCCACTGCGCGAAGTGCTGCTGCTCTGGAACATGTTTTGCAGCACCGTCAAGGCCTGCTGCGGATCGCCGTTTTTCATCTGGAAAACATAAACGTTCTGATCGCGGTCCGAAGGCACATCGAGCTGTTCCATCATCCCGGCGATTTCCTGCATCAAATCCTTGGAGGCGGTCACAATGACGGAGGAAGTGCGCTGGTCCGCCACGGCGACGACCTGCGTCTGCTTTTGAATCCGGGTGTTTTGACTGTTGCCCGTGCCACCGGCGGCGTTCGCGGCCATCATCCGCTGAAAGAACCCGCCACCGCCTCCTCCGCCTCCTCCGCCCCCGAACCGGAAGGGCGACTGGCTCTGGTTGCCTGACGTGCCGCTCGTGGGAAAAATCTGGCCCAGTTCACCGGCCACGTCGGCCGGACTGGCATGGGTCAAATGAAACACCCGGATTTCCGTTTCCCCCTCGGCGCTGTTGTCAATCGCCCGGATGATTTCGGTGAGATGCCGGATGTTCGACTGGGTGTCGGTGACCACAATGGAATTGCCGGCTTCATTCGCCACAATCGTCGCCTGGGGCGAAACGAACGAAGACAAATCCGTCACCAATTGCCGGGCTTCCACAAAGCGGATGGGGATGATTTGCGTGACGATCTCGGCGTTGTTCGGAATGCTGTCCGGATTGTTGCTGGTTTTGACCGGGATGTTCCGCGTCTTCGCGTCGTTCTTGTCCAAAATTGTCAGGGTCCGTCCGTCACGGATCGCGGCGTAACCGTTTTTGTTCAGGACGGCGTTGAGCAGGTCCACCGCCTCATTCCGGGTCATGGGATGGCTGCTGATGACGCTCACATTGCCCCGGACCTGCGTGTCCATCACGATGATGAACCCCGCGGCATCGCTGAGATAGTTCAGGACCATCTCCAGCGGCGCATTGCGAAAGTTCAAACTCAGTTCGTCAAAATTCGTGCCGATGGTTGGCGCGAGGGTGCTATCCTGCGCCACGGCGGGAATGACCGCCGCCGTGGACGGTTTTTTTGGCGGGGCGGGTTGAACGTCTGCCGTTGGCGCGGCCGACGGTTCGTTCACCGCGCGTTCATCCGGCGGCGGGGCGGGAGCAACCGCGGCATTGTTGTCGTCCGGTGTTCCACCCGGGGCCGTCTGCGCGGCCGCCGACAGGAGCAGTCCCGAAACGCAGAGCGTCACGAGGGTTTGTAGCTTCAAGGTTTTCATTTTAATTCCTGTTCTCTTTGTTGCATGAGTTTCTTGAGGACATCATTGGGCTCACTGGCGGAGCCTGAAGCCGGGCGGGCTGCGGGCGTCTCGTCCGTCGCCGGGGTTTCCTTCCCGTCCGTGGTGGCCGGCAATTCGCCCGAATCGGCCAGTTGCCATTCACCCTTGCCCTGCTGCCGCATCTGCGCGCCGACCTTCATGACCACCGGCTTGCCGGCGGCCTCCAGCCGGGCGCCGCGCAACGTGATTTCCATCACCGTGTAACCGGCAATGACACCGCCCGGCGAAAGGACCTTGCGATAATCGGAATCGTTCCCGTCAAAGAACGCGAGCATGCCATTCCGGCTGCTCAACGTGCCGACCAGCGAAAACCAGGGCGCCGACGGGGAGCTTGAGTGTCTGCGGCTGCGCGGCGTATGCGCATAGCGATTGGGATCAAAAATGTTCCGTTCCGCGATGATCTGGAACGAAGAGTAATCCGTGGCATTCGTGGCGGCAGGGGCGTTGGTCGTCTGCGCGGCGGCCGGCCGGCCACCGGCCAGGAGCGTTCCGAATACGGCGAGCGCGGTTATCATCCGGAGCTGGCGGCTTACTGGGTTGTATCGTGCCCGGTTCATGGTTTGGGTTGTTTTTGTGATACGAGCACCAGCCCGCTGATTTGCAGATCGAGAGTGAGTTGCTGGCCGGTGTTGTCATGGGCGCTGAGTTCCACCGATTCCAGTTTGAACGCCATCGGATCTTTTTCGATGTCATAAACAAACCGGCTAAGGGTGCCAAGATCGCCGGCTGCTTCGAGCCGGCAGTTGAGCGTGAGATAGTCCGGCGAATCGTTGTTCCACTGGGGCGTGATACCGGTGACGTCCGCTCCGCTCTCGCGGGCCCAACTGTCAAAGGCCTTGAGCGTCTGTTGTTCCGCCAGCGAAGGATTATCCGGCAGGGCGTTCGTGCGCATCTGGTCCCAACGGCTGCGGAGACCGGCCTCGCGCTGGATCAACCGCCGGCCGTTTTTCACCTGCGCGCGCAGTTCGGCGACCGTTTTCGCCCGCGTCTTCCACCAACCGAACATCGGTTCAATGACCACCAGGTCGGCCGCGTAAAGCACGACCACCACGATGGTCAGCGCCATCAACACTTGCTGGCGGTTTTCAATTTTCATTGCCGCCTCCTTGGTTCCAATGAAAGTCAAACGTGAACTGCATCGGCGCTTTGCCGCGGATCTGGTCCACCTTCAAATCGGTCACGCCGTCCGCCGCGCGCAACTGGCTCAACATCCGCAGCAGGGCGGCGTTGTCCCGTGCCGTGCCGGAACAGTTCACCACGTTGCCATCCCGGATTTCCACGGTCTTGGCCGTGACGGCGCCGTCTTCTGGAAATGCCGTCGTAAGCTGTTTTAAAATGCCCAAGCTGCGGCACGACTCGTCAAACCACGGGCGGTATTTCTGGATTTGCCGCTGGATGCCGTCCAGTTCCCCGACCTTGGCCGACATCCCCGCCCATTGCGAATGCAACCAGAGGAGCTGGATTTCCTGGAACAGGAACAACCCGCCGACGATGGCGATGATTCCGGCGGCCGTCGCGCCGGCGGAGCGCAGCCGGCCGGAGGAATACTTCGTGATGATTTGCTGCAGGGCCGTGGGTTTGGGCGGCAGAAATTCGAAGGCCGGCACTTGTCCCGCCAGCAACCGGGCGGCCAGGCTGAAGGCCGGGGAAACGGGCGCGTCGGGCGGAAGCTGGACGCCGAATTCGTCCGGCGAATACTTTGTGACCAGTTCGACGCCCAGGCCCGCCGGTTCAAACCGCAATTCCATTTCATCGGCCAGTTGCTGCGCCAGGTCGTGCGGACCAAAAATGCGGATGCGGCGGACGGATTCGCGCAATCCGGCGGGCAACTGCCCAAGCGTAATGCGGACATCCCGCGCAACCAGATCGGTGTGGAGGGTGCGCCGCGAGCCTTCGTTTTCGATGGCGCCTTCCAGCGTGCGAAGGGCCGCCACGCCGCCGCCGCCGGTGATTTGCAGGGACACCTGGCTTTCGCCGATGGCTAATGCCAGCACGCCGGTAGTGGAACGGGCATCCTGCCCGTTGGCATCAGACAGGCAAGATGCCTGTGCCACTAACGCCGAGATGCCGGGCGAAAAACTCACCGGTTTTAATTTTGCCGCCGCCAGCACCTGTTCCAGGGTCGTGAGCTGGCTGTTGAGGATTCCCACCAGGGTCACGTGTTGTTTGCCCGCCGGCAACTGACAACGCGAATGGGCAAGCCGCAATGTGTTGACGTCGCACGGAAATCCGCGTTCCGCCTCCAGCAGCAGCAGGCTTGCGGCGTCCGCTTCCGGCAGGGGCGGCAATTCGGTTTGCGCCGTGAGCATCCACTTCAACGGCACGCCCACCACGCAGCGGCGTTCACGGATGCCGGCGGCGGCGAGGTGGTTGCGGATTTCGCGTCCGACCAGTTCGGGCGCCGCCGTGAGCGGGTCGAGCGAGAGCGTGGCCGAGAACGATTGCTGGAGCTGGAGCGAGCCGTTGGTGCGGCGGAGCACAACACCGTCGAGCCGGCTGCCATCGAACACGAGTCCGAGCAGGCTCGTCAGCTTTTTGCGCCTGGCAAAATTGATTTTCAAAATCTTGTTCATTGCGTTTCCTTCGCGACCCAGGCGGCGCGGGCCTTTTCCCCGAGCGCCCAGCCCAGCCGGCTGAGGTCCTGGCGGTAAATGATTTTGGGCGTGCCTTCGCTGATGTCGAAAATGAATTTCACCCGCCGGTAGCCGCGCCCGAACGGGCCGACCGCCGCGATGTCCGCCGTGAATTGAAAACTTTGCGTGGTGATGTAATCGCGGCCGGCGTTTTCGAGGGCCAGGACGACCGGGCTAGTGTTGCCCAGCGCGTCCACGATCCAGGAAATGGCGTTGAGGTTGTTGGGATTTTGCTGGCGGTAGGTGACGAGCGATTGCGCCGCGCCTTGCGCCGTGCTCTGGTCAATGCCCAGACCCATGAACAACGCCTCCATCACGGTCGCGCTGGCGGTGTTGATGTTCAGCAAACCGTTCGTGTAAAGATTGGTGGTGTCGGTGATGCCATAAGCGATTTGCGTGAACTCGGCCGAGGTCATTCTGCTGGCCAGATAGAATTGCAACAAACTTTTGACATTGATGGTTCTTCCCGCCCCGTTGCCAACGATGCCAAGCCGGTTTGTGACTGCCGACATGATTTGATTGGCGCGCGACGGGCTAAAATTCGCCTGAAGCAAGGCCCGCAATTCCGCATATTTGGCCACATTTGTAAGCGACGTGCCGTCGGAGTGGGTATTCGGCTGGCGGCTATAGACAGTGAGGTATTCAAACAAGCCCGATTCCAGCGTGCCATTGCCGTTTAGGTCTGTTTCATTGGCGTCAAGCACACCGTTGCGATTGGCGTCTTCACCGACCAGCAGGTCAATGGTCGCGCCGTACACCAGCCGCAATTCGTCCACGGTTTCGAACGGGGAGTTTTTGTCGGTGTACCCCAACGACCCGTAATCCAGCGCATAGTTGCCGCTGCCGTTGGTGCTGCGCCAATCCACAATCGCGTCGGCAAAATCAAGCGTCATGTTGGGCAGATAGGAAAGCGCGTTGGTGCCGGCACGGTTCAAATTCAATTTGGAGGCTTCATCCACGAGGCCGAAATACGGTTCGGTGGACAGCGTGCCGGACGGGTCGCGGCCGATGAGCCAGAAATGCGCGTCGCCCACCGGCACGGCCGCGCAGGAAAACTGGGTGTTGTTGGGCACCGCGCCATTCGTGGCAAAATTCGCGAGCACCCAGCCAACGTAACGCGCCGCGCCTTCGATGGCCTGTTCCGCCGCGATGCCGGTGGCGCGGTTGTCCGAGGCGCGGAGTTCAAAGGTCATGGAATTCGCGAAATAAAGCGCGATGGCGGTCAGCCCGATGGAAATCCAAAGCACGAGAATGAGCACCGAACCACGCTGAAAATGGGAACATCGAACGCCGAACGCTGAACGCCGAACATCGAATGGACCGGAACGCAACCCGGCATTCGCCGTTCGATGTTCGATGTTCGATGTTCGATGTTCCTGTTTAATTTTCATTTCAGGTGTTCGTGCGCGATTGCGAATCGATCGGCACCAGGATTTGAATCGGCTGCGGGCGCGTGTTGTCCGTGTTGTTTCCCGCCATTTGGATGAGGACCCGGATGGCAACCGGTAGGTTGGTGTTGGCCGTGGTGGTGTCGGTGGTGTCCCAGGCATCAAACCATTGCGTGCCGTCGAAACATGAAAACTTGACGCTTTCAACGCCGCTCAACAGCGGCTGATCCCGGACGTCCAGTGTGGTCGAGCTTAACAGATTGCGCGTGATGCTGCGGACGAGGTCCTTGCCGGCGGCGGTGCGGGTGGCGGGGTCTTTCAATTCGTAGGTGACCCGCTGGATGTCGCCCCACGGCTCGTTTTCTTGCAGCGCGCCGGTGGCGGTGAATATTTCGACAGCCACGGGCTGGCTGAGGCCGAGGCTGGTCACATTGCCGGCCTTGAAATCGCCGGTCAAAACGCCGTTGGGTTCCGGCGGCACGGCGCCTTGCAGGTCGCGGCGCAGAAAGGTGAGCGCCTGGTCAACGGGCGTCGCGTCATCCACCGCGGCCTGGGTGACCTCGCGCAGATGCAGGGCGCTGAACAGCACGGCGTTGATGGCCACCAGCACGATGGCGGAAACGCCCACCGCCAAAATCATCTCGATGAGCGTGAACGCACGGCACAAAGTTTTGTCGGAGGGGCGAGCTCTGCGAGCCCCTGACGAACCAAGCGCGCAAAATTTTGGGGGTTCGTGGAACTCGCCCCTCCGAAGGTTTTGGGTTGTGATTTTCATCGCTGCGAACCCGTCGTTGTGTTCGGCGTTTGTGAATTGGCCAGCGTACACAGTTTCACGGAATAATCACGGCCCTGGGCGGAATACTTCACTTCCGCGGTGATGAGTTCCATGGCGTCCACCGGCCAGGTCTGGCTGGTCAACGTCCAGCGGAACTCCTGCGCGCCTTCGGTGACGGTGCCGCTTTGCGTGCCGGTGTTCCAGTTGGTCGTCACGATGCTTTCGTTTAAAATCCGGTCCGCCACGCGCGCCGCGGCGCCTTTGCGAACGGCGACCTCGCCCGCGAGGCTGGCCAGATGCAGCGCCTCCACGGCCGCCGGGATCACGATGGCCAGGAACAGCAGCGCCGCCAGCACCTCGGCCAGCGTGAACGCCGCGCAACTCGTTCTCGTAGCAGCCGGCGTGAGCCGGCTCATTCTTGCAAACGAATTCAGAGCGGACTCACGTCCGCTGCCACGATTCGAAAAAGTTCTATTTGTCGGTATCGCGAATTTCATAACCCATGTGGTTGCTGGCTTCGATCAGCCAGAGCGCATTGCCTTTGGCGTCAGTCAGACGCAATGTTTGCGGACTGTTTTCATCAATGGTGCCGTCCGCCAAAAAACGGATGGCCGGCAGGTTCTGGAACGTCGTCAACGCGGTGGCCCCGGCGTTCAGAACCGAAATCTGCACATTTTCGTCAACCGACAAATTTTCCGCCTTCGGGTCGCCACCCTTCGGGGGCGTTTCCGCGTTAAGCCCGTAGGCGCCCTGTTTTTCGTCCACCCAAAGCATCATTGGCAGGCCTTCCGAGACCGCGCGGCTCTGGCCGGCGTGCATCAGCGCAAACAGCCGGCGGGCCTCGGAATCCACCGCGCGGGCGCGGATGAAATTCGACATCGCCGGCGCCACCATCGAGGTGATGATGACCAGCAGCGCCAGGACGAGCAGCAGTTCGACGAGGGTGAAAGCGCGATTTTGGAGTGCGGCGGGAAGCGCAGCGCCACGCCGCTTTTGGATGCTATGCACCCATGCGAAAAGCAGTGTCGTCGCTTCGCTCTGCCACCGCAGTCCATATTTTTCAATTCGCACGTTCATTCCTGCACCCGTCACTTGGTTTGCCAGTTGCCAATGTCATCCTCCGATCCTTCCTTGCCGTCCGGGCCGACGGACAGCAGGTCATAGGAACTCTGGTTGTGTTTGCCGGGGTAGTAATAGAGGTAGTTGTTGCCCCACGGGTCCTGCGGAACTTTGTCCAGATAGGGTCCGTGCCAGTTCTTGGCGTTGTTGGGTTGCTGGAGCAAATCCTGCAGGCTCTTGGGATAATAACCGTTGTCCACCTCGAACGCGTCGAGCGCGGTTTTGATGGACGAAAGGTCGGCGTGGACGGCCGTCACCCGCGCCTGTTCACTGCGGCCCACCATTTTGGGTATCACCAGCGCCGCCAGGATTCCGATGATGGTGATGACCAGCAGCATTTCGACGAGCGTGAAGGCGCGGCACATGATTTTGTCGGAGGGGCGAGTTCCACGAGCCCCAAAAATTTTGCGTGATGGGTTGGTCAGGGACTCGCAGAGCTCGCCCCTCCGAAGGTTTTGGATTTTGATTTTCATAAATTTCGTGGTGTCATTTGATGTAATCCTGCAACGAGAACACCGGCAGCAACATGCCGATGAAAATGATGCCGATGAACCCGGCGATTAGAAACAGCATCAGCGGCTCGGCAAAGGCCACCGCCGTTTTCAAATGCCGGTCCAGGTCTGACTCGGTGACGGTCGCGATGCGAACGAGTTCCGCGTCGAGCTTGCCGCTTTCCTCGGCCACGGAAACCATTTCCAGGACGGAACCGGGAAAAAGGTCCTTGCAATCCGCCAGGCTCTGGCCGAGCCGCCCGCCCTGCTGGACGCGCTCGATGGATTGCGAGACGGCGTCCACGAGAATCTGGTTGCCGATGGATTTGCGGGCGACGTTCAGTCCCTGCACGAGCGGTACGCCCGCGCCGAGCAAAGTGCCCAGCATCCGGCAGAACCGCGCCATGGCAAATTGCGCGGTCAGCGGGCCGACGACGGGCGATTGCAAAACCAGGTTTTCCCAGACCCGGCGTCCTTTTTCGGAAGCGAACCAGGTGCGCACGGCAAAACCGGCCACCACCAGGCCGGTCGCGACAAAGAATCCATAGGAACGGACGACGTGACTGACGCCAATGATGAGCTGGGTGATCAATGGCAGGGCGCCATGCACGCTGCTGAAGACCTTCTGGAATTTCGGGATGAAGAAAACCAGCAACACCGTGAGCACCACCAGCGCCAGCGCCAGCAGGATGCACGGATAAACCATCGCGGTCGTCACCTTCGACTTCAAATCCTTTTCCCGCGCCTGAAAATCGGCGATTTGCGCCAGCACCACGTCGAGGAACCCGCCCGCCTCGCCGGCTTCGACCATCGCGGTGTAAACGCGCGGAAAAGTCTCCGGCGACTTCGCCATCGCATTGGCCAGCGACATGCCGTCAATGACCAGGTCGTGGACTTCCTTCCACTTCGCCTGGGCGGCGGGCGAGGAGGCTTCCTTGTAAAGAATGACCAGCGCGCGGCTCAGGGGCACGCCCGCCGCAAGCAAGCTGGAGAGCAGGCGCGTGAAATTTTCCAGGTCCTTCGCGGAAACTTTTTTTGATTCGAACTTGAAGGAAAGGTTTCCGAATGACGCCGGCAACGGGGAACCATTTTTAGTCGCTGCCGCCACGGCCTTTTCGGCCAGGCTCACCGGACGAAGGCCGAGCGTCTCCACCTGCCGCAACGCGTCGGGCCGGCCCGGGGCGTCAAGCTGGCCCTCGGCCATGGTGCCGTCGGTCTGCAAGGCTCGGTAGGAAAAGGTGGGCATCTTAAATTGGGGAAAACATTTAACATTCAACATTCAACATCGAACGCCCAATGACGCCAGCCTGCCCTCCATTGGATGTTGGGCGTTGAATGTTGAATGTTCGATGTTTCATAATTTTCGAATTTACCGTGCCACCGCGATGCTGGCCGGGGTTTGCGCTGCGGTGTCCTGGGTTTCGTTCTTGGTCGTCCGCTCCACCTCCTTGGCGGTGGTCACACTCAAAACTTCTTCAACCGTCGTGATGCCCATGCGCACCAGCCGCCAGCCGTCTTCAGCCAGCGTTTTCATTCCGGCGCGCCGGGCGGCGTCGCGGATCTGGTCGCTCGACGCGTTTTTCAATACCAACTGGCGGATTTCGCTGTCGCTGTCCATCCACTCAAAAATCGCGTGCCGGCCATGGAAACCAGTGTTGCGGCATTCACGGCAGCCGACGGATTTGTAGATGGTGACCCCGGCGGGAATGCCCAGCCGCGCCTTAAACGCCTGTGCGGTCGGCGAGTCGTCAATCTGTTTGCAATGCGTACACAGCACGCGCACGAGGCGTTGCGCCAGCACGGCTTCAAGCGACGACGCCACGAGATACGGTTCGACCCCCATGTCCACGAGCCGGGTGACGGCGCCCGGGGCGTCGTTGGTATGCAGGGTGGAGAAAACCAGGTGACCAGTGAGCGACGCCTGCACGGCAATCTGTGCCGTCTCCTGGTCGCGGATTTCGCCGATGAGAATCACGTCCGGATCGTGGCGCAGAATCGAGCGCAGTCCGCGCGCAAAGGTGAGGCCGGACTTTTCGTTGACCTGAATCTGGTTGACGCCTTTGAGTTGGTATTCGACCGGGTCTTCCACGGTGATGATTTTGCGGACGGAATCGTTGATTTCGTTCAGGGCGGTGTAAAGGGTCGAGGTTTTGCCGCTGCCGGTGGGGCCGGTGACGAGAATGATGCCGTGTGGCAGTTGAAGGACGCGCCTAAAGCAGTCCAGTTCGCGCCGGTCCATGTCCAGTTCGCCCATGCCGCGCAGCGTGGCGTTTTGCCGGAGCAAACGCATGACCACGGCCTCGCCGTGCAGCATCGGAATCACTGAGACGCGGATGTCCACCTCGGCGTCGTCGAGACGGATGCGGATGCGGCCGTCCTGCGGCAGTCGTTTTTCCGCGATGTTGAGGTGGCTCAAGATTTTGACGCGCGACACGATGGCCGGCTGGAAACGCTTGAGTTGCGCGGGCACGGAAACGTCCTGCAACACGCCGTCAATGCGATAGCGGATGCGGAACTCATCCTCGAACGGTTCGAGATGAATGTCCGATGCGCGCAGCTCAATGGCGTCCTTCAAAACCTGGTTGACAAAGCGAATGATCGAGGCTTCGTCCTCCTCGGCCTCGTCGAGATTGGTGTCCTCGGCATTTTCGTCAACCACCTGGAATCCCTTTTCCTCATCGAGCGTGCCGATCGTGTCCGCGCCGACGCCGAGGCGTTTTTTGATTTCGCGCTGGATGGCTTCGCTGGAGGCGAGGACGGGCTTGAGGTTCAAGCCGGTCATCGTTTTCAGCGCATCGAGGCCCTGGGTGGCGAAGAGGCGGCTGGTGGCGACCTCGACGGTGCCGTTGAGGCGCTTGAGCGGCAGGAGTTCCTCCTTCAGCAGGATGCGGGCGGGAAAAAGGGAGAGAAGCTGACGGTCCGGTTCCACGTCGTCCAGCGTCGTGTAGGCGAGATCATATTCCTTGGCCAGCCAGCGCAGGATGTCTTCCTCGGTCTGGGCGGGAGACTTCGCGCGCGCGAGTGACTCCGCGTCCGTGGCCGACAATTGCCGACCCGCGACCATGCGGTCCAGCAACGGTTTCAACGAAGTGGCTTGGACTGGGGTTTCAGCCATATGTTTCGGACGTCAGCTTCTCTTTTGGATTGGTTAATCGAGCAGGATGTGCCGTGCCGGAGGTCGGCGTTCCGGGTGCTCTTTGATTGGGTTATTCGAGTAATCCGAGCAGGGTGGCCTGGGCTTCCTGTTTCGTATTGAGATACTTGCGGAGGTTTTCCTGGGCCTGCACCAGCTTGTCCCGCTTGGCTTTTTGCGAGGCCTGGTATTTTGCCAGCGCGGTTTTTATTTGCGCCTTGGGCGCATTGTCATCAATGGCCTTTTGCAGGGCTTCGGCTTCCTGGCTTGGCTGGCCGAACATACCACCACGGCCACCACCTCCGCCGGCATTGGCGTTGGCATTGGCGCCGTTGCCACCATTACCGCCTCGGTTGCGGCCTCCGAACAAGCGGCCCATGCCGCCGCCGCGCGCATCCCGCTGGGCATCAAACACCTTTTGAACAAACGGTTGAACGGCATTCCATTCGGTGTCGTTGGTGTAGCCGAGTTCGTCATGCACGCGCTCCATGAAGCGCTGCTGCATTTGCGCCGGGTCAAAGTTGCCGCCGCCGCCGCGGCGACCGCCGCCACCACCGCCACCATTATCATTTTGGGCGGAAACGCTGCCCGCGCTCAAAAACAGGGCCGCGGCGATTCCGCATATCGTCAATAATTGATTTGCTTTCATCGGATAATCTCCTCTTGCATTTGGGATGTTGCTTGCTTTTTTGCTTCGTTGTGGAACAACACACACATGTTGCCCGTCGGTTGCGATTTTTTGTAATGCAAGTAACATACCAACGTGAAAAAGCGCGGTTTCCGGGGAGCGGGAGGGACAAAGTGCGCAATCGCTGCTCAACCGTCTCCCATCAGCCGCGCAGAATTTGCGCGCCGCGTTAATATGGCAAATCAAAACAACATTGGCGCATGGGCATGGTAGGGCGGCGCTGCTGCGCCGCCTTTTGGCTGACCAGCAGGTCAGCCCTACCGGATTGGCATTTGCGCCAATGTTGATTGAAACTGCCATAGGAAAAGGATTTCAACCGTGCAAACGAGTTTGCCAATTAGTGAGGCTTTTCGGATTCGCTGAAGCGATTTTTGCTTGGTCTTAATCCGTGTTCATCCGTGTCCATCCGTGGTTTATGCGCTCCAAGACCCGGACCAAAATTTCTTTTGGCGGCCATTCCTTTCAGTTAACCTTGGCCGCGTGGCAACCGAATTGCGCAAAAAAAACGCCGAATCACCGCGCATCCTCATTGTGGATGACGATCCGGGGCAGCGCAGCCTGTTGAACACCTTCCTCCGCACCCAGGGCTTTGAAACCGTCACGGCGGAGTCCGGGCAGCAGGCCCTGGAAACCCTCCGCGCCGGAAAATTTGGCATGATGATTTCCGATGTGCGGATGCCGGGACTTTCCGGGCTGGAGACGTTGCGGCTGGCGCGCAAGGAACACGCCACCCTGCCCGTCCTGCTCGTCACCGCGTTCACCGACGTCCGCGATGCCGTCGCCGCCATGCGCGACGGCGCAGTGAATTATCTGGCCAAGCCGATTGATCTGGACGAACTGATGGCCTGCGTCCGCCAGGCCATCGGCATCTCCAAATCCGTTCCGCTGCAATTCAACCAGGAAATGCAACTGCCGGATTTTGTGGTCGCCCGCAGCCCGCTCATGCAGGCCGTGTTCCGGGACGCGGCGCTGATTGCCCCCTCCGAGACCCGCGTGCTGATCACCGGCGAAAGCGGCGTGGGCAAGGAAATCGTCGCCGACGTCATCCATGCGTGGAGCCCGCGCGCGGCGGGTTCCCTGATCAAGGTCAACTGCGCCGCCATTCCCGAAACGCTTTTGGAAAGCGAATTGTTCGGGCACGAAAAAGGTTCGTTCACCGGCGCGCACGCCCAGCGCATCGGCCGCTTCGAGGAAGCGAACGACGGCACCATCCTGCTGGATGAAATCACCGAGATGTCGCCGTCGGTTCAGGCCAAGCTGCTGCGCGTGACGCAGGACGGATGCTTCCAGCGCGTCGGCTCCAACCGCGAAGTTCACACCAACGCGCGCATTCTGGCCGCGAGCAATCGCGTGCTCGACGATGAAGTCAAGAGCGGCCGTTTTCGCGAGGACCTGTTTTACCGTTTGAACGTGGTGGAACTGAACGTGCCCCCGCTGCGCGAGCGGCGCGAGGACATCCTGCCGCTGGCCGGCCGGTTCGTTGAGGAATTCACCCGGGGCCGCGCGCGTTTTTCCGACACGGTTTCCACCTGCCTGGAACGGTATCCGTGGCCGGGCAACGTGCGCGAATTGCGCAACGCGATGGAACGGGCGGCGCTGCTTTCCCGAAGCGAACTGATCCTGCCGGAACACCTGCCCGCGCGCGTGCGCGAAGCCGCGGGCTTGCCGGCCGCCGCGCCCGCCGGCGACGCCCAGCAACTGGAGGAAATCGAGCGCCAGGCCATCCTGCAGGCGTTGAAACAGCACGACTCCAACCGCACGGAAACCGCCAAGGCGCTGGGCATCAGCCGGCGCGCGTTGATTTACAAGCTCCAGCGTTTTCGGGAACAGGGCTACCAGGTGGAATAAATCCGAAGACCGAAGGCCGGAATCCGAACGAAGGAACAGCCGGGTGCGCCGTTTGGAGTTGGGAGTTCGGAGATGGAGGAAGGCCGGGGTTTATGATTTCTCGCCCGTGCGGTAGGACGCGGGTTCTTCGCGGAGAGCGCCCGGAGCAGAACGAGCCGCGCTGCCACGGATGGCCACCTCCCGTTCGCGCAGGGCATCGAGCATCCGCAACTTCTCCGCCACAGGCCGCGCGGTGAGATTGCGGCGCAGGGCGCGTTTGCTTTCGAGAATCTTTTGCAAGTCAAAGCTCATGGCGCATCGCTGAGATATTGTCGTTCAAACTTCCGCCAGGCGTCAACCAGTCCATGCCGGGCAAGAATGGCTTGAAAGCGGACGGCATCCAGCGCGCCGGCCTCAATGAACTGAAGCAGACGGGCTTTGTCCCTGGCACGGCCGGTCTGGAGCGCGATGGCGGCGAGGTGTTCGGCGGTGAAGACACAGGCGCGGGTTCCGTCCACATCTCTTTCCCCGGCCTCCTGCAACGCTTCCATCACCAGCAAAGTTCCCGGCGGCAGGAACTGGACCGGCCAGCCGGCCACGACAATGTATTCGCCCTCCATCGTGCCGCCCCGTGTTTTGAGATAATCAAAAATGGGCTGCGGATTCACCAGCAAGTTCCCCGGCCCGGGCCGGAAGGTCACAAAAATGTCCACGTCGAGCGTGGCAACGGGTTCCAGGTAGAAGGTCGCGCCCACCGCGCCGCCGATGGCGTAGCGTTCAATGACGCCGTCAGCCCGCATCTGGTTGATGGTGGTGATGACTTCTTTGATGTCCATGCAGATTGGTTTGCACGTAAAAGGCTTTGCCTCACGCGGCAGGCATCGTAAGCCGCAGCGGAGTTTTCGCAAATAGAAATAGTGAGGGTTCAACGGCCTTGATTTTGCGCCTTCTGCAGTGCTATCTCATAACTTCGTCGCGTACTGCGAAGATTTTTCCGGAGCGCGGAATTTATTCCGCTTCCCCAGCCGCATGTGCTTCAACGCTGGTTTACACGCATTGGCCCGAAGCGGAATGAATTCCGCGCTCCTTTGGTTGCGGCTCCGCCGCCCTCTGCGCCTTGTTGTGGTTGAAATTTCACGTGGTTTGCGTTTATCACGTTTCAATCCGTCCACAAATGACTCGGCGGCGGGGGGCTTTCATGTTAGGTTCTTTCCAGCGAGCCGCCATATCCGCGGGTCGCCAAGAAGCTGAACGAAAGGGAAATTTATGGCACAGGCAATCATGGACCCCGAAAAGGTGCGGCGGTTTGCCGACGAACTGCAACGGTTCAACACCGACCTGGAGAACCGGCTGGTTTTGCTGCAAGCCCGCTTCACGGCGCTGGGAGACACCTGGCAGGACCAGGAACACGAGAAGTTTGCCGATGAATTCCGGCTGGCGATGAAGGCGCTGAGGAAGTTCGTCGAGTTATCCAAGGAACACACGCCTTTCCTGCTGAGAAAAGCCCAGCGCATCGAGGAATATCTGAACCAACACTGACCGCCGATACCAAACGATGCCAATGAAACCTATTGAAACATTGGATGGTTGGATAATTGGATTATTGGATTGTAGGCATGTCTGGCCGCATGGGTCATCAATCCATCAATCCATCAATCCATCACCCCGTTTCTTCTGACCATGGCCGACCGCGCCCAAGTCACTTCGTTTGAAGCCGTGGAATCTTTCCGGGCCGACCTGATTGTATTCCTGAGCCGGGCGCGTGCCGTCCTGGAGGAGGCCAGCGACGACGTCCTGCGCACCCGGCTCTGGGTGCAAAATGATCAACGCCGGGTCTGGGAAGGTGAAACGCGCGTCCGGTACCGGAAACTGGAGGAGGCGCGGGCGGAGTTGTTCAGCGCCCAGCTTTCCCAATTCCATGAATCAACGGCCTTGTGCCTCATGGCCGTGCAACGGGCGGAACGCGCCAACCGCGAGGCCGAAGCCAAAATGGCGGTCCTCAAAAAGTGGGACCGGGAGATGGAGAACCGCACCGACCCGCTGGTCAAGCAGGTGACCCAGTTCCACAGTTTTTTGACCACCGACATGAAGCGCGCGGTCGCCTATCTGGACCAGGTGGTGAAGACCCTGGAAGCGTATGCCGGCGTCCCCACACCAGGCACGTCCCCGGCGGCGGCCCAGACCGGAACCAAACCGGCCGGCGAAGGGGACAAGCAGCCATGAACCTGAGTGGAAGCAAAAACCGGCTGGTCGCCATCACAAAAGAGCTTTCCAAGCGGTGGGATGAAACCAAGAATCACTGGCGCGACGCCAAAGCACAGGAATTCGAACAGCGATACATGACCGAACTTTTCGCGAACGTGGACAAGACCATCAACGTGATGGACAAGCTGAATGAACTGTTGACCAAAGTCAGGAAGGACTGTGAATAGTTGATTTTTTGTTTTCGCGCGAAGGGGCCGAAGGGGAAAGCCCGTTAGGGCTGACATATTTGTAGCACTGCGCCGCAGTCATTTTCAAAAGCTCCGTTAGGAGCGACATCATTGGAAATACAGACGGAATATGCCGCCCCGACGGGGCTAAATTTTATTTGGGTTTGGAGTTCTACAAAGATGTCGCGCCTGACGGCGCTGGGAACATGTAGCCGTCGGCGCTGTGCGCCGATTCGTTCGAGCTATCCGCCTTCGCGGCGTGCCATAGCGCCGCTTCGGCGCGACGGCGGCAGGCTCGACGCTACAACCACATTCCGAATTCCGCATGGGCAACTGGTCGCGCCGACTCGTCGCGGCGATGCTTTGCGAAGACGGAAATCGGATGCAGGCGGACTTGTCGCGCCGTAGCGCAGCGCAGGCGGACGGGAACTCTATTCCTGAATTCATTTTGGGATGGATGACCGGGGCAATTGGTATTTGAACTTTTAACCACGGATGGACACGGATGAACACGGATTCTGCGATGGCGCCGGGGGAAAAGCGGTGGAGGGCCACCGCAGTCCAAGACGCTGGCGCGAATGCCGATGGCTCCCGAATGGCGCGAAGCGTCGTGGAGTGCGCCAGCCCTCTGGCGCTTTGGAACGGGGCAACCTCCCGACGTAGCGGCGTCTCGGCAGAGCGCCGCAAACTGTGCCGGGAATTCAAATAGCGGCTTTCTCCCGAACGTCGCTACACCCCATTTAATCGTAGGAGACGACGTGAGGAGTCTCATTTTGAAAAATCCGCAACCCGCATTCCGAATTCCGCATTGGCAACTGGTCGCGCCGACTCGTCGCGGCGAAGCTTTGCGAAGACGGAAATCGGATGAAGGCGGACGGGAACTCTTTTCCTGAATTCATTTTGAGATGGACGATTGGGGCAATTGGCATTTGAATTTTTAACCACGGATGGACACGGATTCTGCGATGGCGCCGGGGGAAAAGCGGTGGAGGGCCACCGCAGTCCAAGACGCTGGCGCGAATGCCGACGGCTCCCGAATGGCGCGAAGCGTCGTGGAGTGCGCCAGCCCTCTGGCGCTTTGGCAGGCGACGCGACGGCGGCGGATCAGCCCAATCCGCAGTCCGCATTCCGAATTCCGCACTTGTAACGGCTCTTTTCCTGAATTCATTTTGGGATGGGCAACAAGGGAAAAGCGGCGGTGAACGCGCGCGCAGTCCAAACGCTTCGCGCGGTGCGGAGATGCCCGAGCTTCTTGAGAAGGAGTTTCATCAACGAGTTTCAATCGAAGGCATTGAAAACCACAAAATCCAATTTGGCACCCTTTTGTCAGCTGTCGCTCATATTCGCTACGAACAACAGATAGAGGACGTTAATCAAATCATAAAATCTTGTCCACCTGGTGAGGAGGACCCTGAGAAGTTGGGCGTGAAATATGGCAAACAACTGCAATCCTATATTTACGAGGACATGTTTTGCTCCGAGCGGTCGGGTGAAGAAATCTTGAATCGCACCATGATTTTCACATCGTTGGCTAGGGCCTATTGCAGACGAATATCCAAAGTTTATTTCTCTGCCATCCCATAAAAAGTCCCGTGTCATAAACACACTCGCGCACCGGACGGGTTTCGTTTAGCTTTGAGGTACAAAGATTGTGAGCAGCCATCTGGGAGCCAATGAAATGCTCGCGCTTTTGGACCGGTTCCAAGGCGCCCTCCAGGATTTTGCCGGCCGGGAGGAAAAACTGAACGGCGAGTCTCGCGCCCGCACCTCCGCCGAAACGAAGGCTTTTGAAGCCGCAACCCAGCAGCAGGCATCACGACTGTCCGAACGCATAGCCGACGCGGAAACCGGCCTGGATGCGGAAAAGAAAAATTGCCGGGCCAAATTCGAAAAGCGCAAAGCCCGCATCACCCAGGCCCATCTCACGTGCAACCGGCAGGTCATGGAGGGAACCGACCGCGAAGGACGCCAAAAGCACTGGCTGCAGAAGAGCACTGTGGATGCGGAACGCAACCGGGACGCCGATCTGGCCAATGCCGCCGCCACCCTGGAAAATTTCAAAATCAAGCTGGCCGAAAACCGGGAAGCTTTTGTGCTTTTGGAAAAAACGGCCCGCAGCGCTTTTCGCGGTTACGGCAAATTCCGCCGGCTGCTGGCTCCGCACCGGCAATGGCCGGAACCGAATCTTCCACCGGATGAAAATCAATTGTTTGACGAGTTTCATCGTCTGGAGGCCCAAACGCGCGATGATTTGAACCGGTTCAAAAAAATTCCGCTGCCGCGAATTTTCAAATACCTGCCGATGTGGCTGCTGACCATTTTATTGCTCGGATTTGCCGTATTGGCTTTTGGCCTTTCACTTCCCGTGCTCCCGCACCCGCGATTCAACTCCGGCCCTTTCGCGGTACTGGGCACGGTCTTTGCGGTGCTTTGGGCAGCCTTGCTGGTGATTCATCATCTGGGGAAACGTCAGGGTGCGCCAGCCGCCAGCGCGATTGCCGGCAATCTGGCGAAGGCGCGCCGGTTGCATGACGGCTCGCTGGACCAGGCCGAGGCGCGATGCCGGCAGGAACAGGAACGGATCACAAAAGAGTTTGAGGACACCAACCGCAACCTCAATCAACAATGGAAGCAGACCTTGAAGGAGGGTTATGATACGCGTGGCATCCGGGGCAAGAAAGTTGATGAAAAAGGGGCGCATGCCCTGCTCGCGAATGAGCTGACCTACCGCGCCAAACTCAAACAGGCTGAAAGCGATCACGCGGACAACGTCAAGCGCCTGCGGCAGGAGGCGGACACGCAGGCCGCACAGTTCGCGGATGCTCACGCGGCGAAAATGGCGAAACTGAACGCGGACAGCCAGGTCCGCTGGCAGGCGCTGGAAACGGAGTGGAACGATTGCCTCCAGCCAATTTATGAATCCATCCGCGCGGCCAACGCCGCAGCGGAGGAACTTTTTCCCGATTGGCAGTCGCTCGCGTGGAAAAAATGGACGCCGCCGCAGGATTTCAAAAACGCGGCAAAATTCGGGCGCCTGGAAGTGGACGTGGCGAAATTTGCCGAGGTGATGCCGAAAGACCGGCGCCTGGCGCTTCCGGGTCCGTCCGCGTTTTCCGTCCCGCTGGCGCTCGCCTACCCGCTCGCCGGCTCGATCCTGTTTGAAGCGGCCAAAACCGGTGGCGACGAAGCGATCGAGACGATCAACAATGTCATTTTCCGGCTTCTTTCCACCACCCCGCCGGGGAAATTGAGCTTCACCATTTTTGACCCGGTCGGTCTCGGACAAAACTTCGCCGCGCTGATGCATCTCGCCGATTACGAGGAGAGCTACATCAACAGCCGCATCTGGACGCAGACGAATCAGATCGAGGAAAAGCTCGCGGAATTGAACGAGCACATGGAAAAGGTCATCCAGATGTATCTCCGCAACGAATACGAGACGATTACGGAATACAACGCGCAGGCGGGCAGCATTGCCGAGAAATATCATTTCCTCGTCATCGCCTCGTTTCCGGTGAACTTCAGCGACACGGCGGCGCGGCGGCTCCGGAACATCGCCGCCAGCGGCGCCCGATGCGGAGTGTACACGCTCATTCATTGGGACCAGCGGCACGCCCTGCCCCCGGAATTCGTTCCCGATGAACTCCGGAAAAACAGCATCGGTTTCGTCCGCACGGAAAAGGGTTTTGAATTGTCCGGCTGGCGCAAGGCCGGAACGCGATTGTTCCTCGACAAAGCTCCATCCCCGGAATTCGCGACGCAATTTCTTAATGAGGTCGGCCAGAGCAGCAAGGATTCCAACCGCGTCGAGGTGCCTTTCGATCAGGTCGCTCCCCCGGACGCCAAACTCTGGACGGAAGAAACCACCGAGGAACTCACCGTGCCCATCGGACGTTCCGGCGCGACTAAATTGCAACAGCTCGCCATCGGCAAAGGCACGCGTCAGCACGCGTTGGTGGCCGGCAAGACCGGTTCCGGCAAGTCCACCCTGTTTCACGTCGTCATCACCAACCTGGCGCTGTGGTGCAGCCCGGAACAGGTTGAGTTTTATCTGGTGGACTTCAAGAAAGGCGTGGAATTCAAGTGCTACGGCACCCGCCGGCTGCCGCATGCAAAGGTGGTGGCCATCGAAAGCGACCGCGAATTCGGATTGAGCGTGCTGCAACGCGTGGACGAGGAACTGCGCCGGCGCGGCGACCTGTTCCGCAAACTGGGCGTGCAGGACGTCGCCGGTTACAAGCGGGCGGGCGGCACCGAGCCGATGCCCCGTTCGCTGCTGATCATTGACGAGTTCCAGGAATTTTTCACGGAGGAAGACCGCGTCTCGCAATCCGCCGCCGTTCTGCTCGACCGCATTGTCCGGCAGGGCCGCGCCTTTGGCATCCACGTGCTGCTCGGTTCGCAAACCTTGGGGGGCGCCTACACGCTGGCCCGCGCGACCATCGGCCAGATGGTCATCCGCATCGCGCTCATGTGCAACGAGGCGGACGCCTACCTGATCATGGACCAGGACAACCCGGCCCCGCGCCTGCTCACGCGTCCGGGCGAAGGCATTTACAACGATTCCGCCGGTTCCATCGAAGGCAACAGTCCATTCCAGACCGTGTGGCTTCCCGAAGAAGTGCGCGACAGTTATCTGGCAAAAATCCGGGCGCGGGCCGATAAAAATCTGAGTCAATATCCGGGGCCATTTGTGTTTGAAGGCAATGCGCCGGCGGACGTGAAGGAAAATTTGTTGTTGTATGGGTTGTTAAATGCTCCTGGCTTTGGTAGGGCCGACCTGCTGGTCGGCCAGGACGCGCGGCAGCGCGTCCCTACCGGAACAAAAGTCCCAGCAACAGCACGCATCTGGCTGGGCGCGCCCAATTCCATCAAAGGACCGACCGAAGCCGTGTTCCAAAAGCAAAGTGGCAGCAATCTTTTGATTGTCGGGCAGAGTGAAGAGCGCGCGTTGACGCTCCTGTCCGTCGCGCTCGTGTCGCTGGCGGCCCAATATCCAAAAAAATCCGCGCGTTTCATTCTGCTCGACAGTTCGCCTCCGGGATTTCCCCAGCGTGAATTTCTGCAACGGGTCATCAAGGCGGTTCCGCACGAAATCGTTCAGGCTGGCAACAGCAATCTTGCGGAAATCATGAACGGCCTGGCCGGGGATTTAAAGAATCGCACCAGTGCCGACCCGGCGGGGGCGCCGGAAACATTTGTTTTGATTCACGGCCTGCAAAATTACAAAAAGCTCCGGCAGGAGGATGAATTCAGCTTTTCCAGCAGCGATGCCGGAAGCGCTGTCAACCCCGCCGCTGTGCTCATGAGTCTCATCAACGA
This sequence comes from uncultured Verrucomicrobiae bacterium, assembly GCA_963804345.1. Classification (GTDB taxonomy): domain Bacteria; phylum Verrucomicrobiota; class Verrucomicrobiia; order Limisphaerales; family UBA11358; genus UBA11358. Next base: position 295,631 of record CAWDPX010000019.1, read on the forward strand.
AGGTCCCGGCCAGGGATTTCACGTCATCGCCACCTGCGACACCTACAACAACGTGAATCGTTTTCTGGGCCGGAAGACGCTGACCGAATTTGAGATGCGCGTGCTTTTCCAGATGAGCGCCAGCGACTCCGCCAGCCTGATTGACGCGCCGGATGCCAGCACGCTCGGCCTGCACCGCGCGCTTTATTACAACGACCGGGAAGGATACATTGAGACGTTCCGTCCCTACGCGCTTCCCGACAACGATTGGATTGAGGAAGTGGCGCAGCACCTCAAGCGGTTGCTCGCATAATAGTCGGCCTAGGGCCAATTAATAATTTCTATGATTTGTTAGTCATTGATTTTCAATTGATTGACCAAACTTTGTTCCATATGCGACAAAGTTTTGTAAGCAGACGACACGGTATTATTTCGAAACTGGTCTTGCAGGTGATTCAGCGAAAAACGTCCCGGTCCTTAAACGTACAGCGCGCTCTGCAAATCGCGCACGAGCACGCTCATGAACGGGTAGCGCCTGTCCGGGTCGCGCGCGAGACACTTTAAAATGACTTTTTCGAGCAAAGCGGGAATGTCCGCGTTGTGCTCGCGGGGTGACATGGGGCCGGCAGCATCCATCTGCGCAGCCAGGATTTCCGAGGGGGTCTCGCCGGGAAATGGTTTCTGGTTGGTCAGCAGTTCGTAGGCGGCGACGCCGTAGGAAAAAATGTCCGCGCGCGGGTCAATGGGTTTTTGCTGCAACTGCTCGGGCGCCATGTAACCGGGCGTGCCCGGGTTCTTCGACATTTTCTTCGGTTTCTCGGGGATGGGCTGCGCGAGGTCAAAATCAATCAGCCGCACATTGCCGTTGCGCGTCACCAGCACGTTTTCCGGCTTGAAATCGAGGTGCATGAAGCCGCTCTCGTGCACGTGGCTCAGGCCGAGCGCCATATCAATCAGGATTTGGGCGACGTTTTCCGTCAGGAGGGGGTCGTGTTGCGCGAACAGTTCCTTCAAATTCGCCGCCTCGATGTAATCCATGACCAGGTAAAGCGTTCCGCCCTGCCGTCCATGCTCCACATAGCCGACGATATAATCGCTATTATTGATTTTGGAAAGCACCTCGCATCCGCGCAAAAACCGGCGGCGGGCCAGCAAATTGAACCGCAACCGGTCATTCAATTTCCGCAGCGCATAAGGTTTGCCGCGGCTGTCCGTCACCAGCCAGATCTCAGCCATGCCGCCGCGGTTGATTAGCTCCTGCGTGTAAAACCGCCCGAACCGCTCCTGCTTCACCGGTCCGGCCGCCACTGCTTCCTGCGATTCACGCGCCATTCTGTTTATTCCTTAACACGTCGCACCCGCCAACGCGAACAAAACTTTTCACCACTCAAGGACACGGACGAAATGGAATTGCCTTCGGTGGCGAAAAATTCACGCGATAGCCTTGAACGCCGCTTTTAACCGGCCGGCCATCCGTTCCCAACGTCATTGTCGCCTTTGGTTCCGCCCTCGGACGCATCCTGGGGCGCTGTCCCCGATCGCGACCGGGCTGGAGCGCGGCGTTTTACGCGCTTCATCGTTCGGAAGCCCACAGGCCAATCGTTTCTCCAATGCCATTCAAACACTGACAGGGCCTGAAGGCCGCGCTCCAAACTTGCCGGGCCGGGATGGCGCCGAATTCGCGCTTGGCTTGAATTGCGCGAAAACGTATTGTCCGGCCATGCGACCGCTCCGGGCGCTGGTCATTTATCTGGTCGTGGTGTTTATCGGCGGCGCTTTGCTCGCGCCGTGGCTTTACCGGCTCGCGCAAACCGCCGGGCATTCGTTTCCTCAAATCGCCAGCGCACCGTTTCACCGCTTTGTGAACCGCTCGCTGCTGATTCTCGCGCTGGCCGGACTCTGGACGTTGCTGTGCGCGCTCGGCGCGACCTCGTGGCGCGAAACCGGCCTGGTCCAAATTCATGGCCAGTGGAAGAAGCTTTCCGGCGGCCTGCTGCTGGGTTTCGTTTCGCTGGCCGTTGTCGCCGGAACCGCCATCGGCGGCGGGGACCGCGTTTTTCTTCCGGGCCTGACCGCCCACAAAATCGTGGGCATCATTTCCAATGCCATCGCCACGGCCGCCGTCGTTGGCACCATCGAGGAAATTTTATTTCGCGGCGGCATCTTTGGCGGATTGCGTAGGATTCTCGACTGGCGGCTCGCATTGATTGCCAGCAGCGTGATTTTCGCGCTCGTCCATTTCCTGCAACGCGCGGAACTTGCCGGCCCGGTCGCCTGGAATTCAGGACTGATCCTGCTCCCGCGGATGCTGGGCGGCTTTGCGGATTTCCACACGTTTGTTCCCGGTTTTTTCAATCTCACGCTCGCCGGCTTCCTGCTCGGCCTCGCGTATCAGCGCACCGGCAACCTTTATTTTTCCATCGGCCTGCACGCGGGCTGGATTTTCTGGCTGAAAACCTACGACGCCTTCACCACCGGCGCGCCGCGCGCCGCGACCTGGTTTTGCGGCACGGGCAGGTTGATTGACGGCTGGCTCGCCTTGATGGTGCTGGTTGTCTCGCTCGTGGTGGTCAGATTTCTGCCCCTCAAACCGCCGCGCGAACCGTTCGCCATCTCGCGATGACCGCGCTCGTTGAACCCGTTCAAAAGTGGCTCGGCACCGGCCTCGGTTTTTTCTATCCCGAAATCTGCCAGCTTTGCGAAACCGAACGCGCAACCGCCCGGGACGGGTTCGTTTGCGCGCGCTGCTGGCGGCAGGTGCGCTTCATCAAACCGCCGTTTTGCGGACGCTGCGGATTGCCGTTCGCGGGTGACATCACGACGCCATTTGAATGCACGAACTGCCGTGAGATGGAGCTGCACTTCCGTTCCGCGCGCTCGGCGGTCGTCGCCCGCGGCGGCGTCCTGGAGGCAATTCACCGTTTCAAATACCAGCGCCAGTTGTGGTTTGAACCTTTTCTCGCCGGCCTGTTTTTGCGCGAAGCGGCGCCCGCGTTGCGCGGCCAGGATTGGGATTTAGTCGCGCCCGTTCCGCTGCATCCGGTGAAACAGCGCGAACGCGAATTCAACCAGGCCGGACGTCTCGCCGCACACCTGAGCGCCGCCCTGCAAATTCCGATGAACGAAAAGCTGCTCCGGCGGGTCCTGCCCACGGCCACCCAGACCCTGCTGACGCGGCAGCAGCGCACGGCAAACATGCGCGGCGCGTTTGCCATCCGCCCCGGCGCGCGTTTGAACGGCGAGCGGGTGATTTTGGTGGATGATGTTTTCACGACGGGCGCGACGACGAGCGCCTGCGCCCGGGCGCTTTTGGCCGCGGGGGCGGGCGATGTTTGCGTCTGGACAGTTGCGCGCGGACTCTAGTATTGTATTATTCAACAAACCATGGGCACGACTACTTTTACCAAGAAATCGCTTGGTCTCGAAACGGTCGAGCCGGCCTTGACTCCGACGATGACCGACAAGGCAACAACGTTGCCCAAAAAACCCAAGCTCGGCGGCGGCAAATCCAAAAAACGCGACATTCCGGAGGGGCTGTGGACGAAATGTCCGAAGTGCGAAACCATGGTTTTCGACAAGGAACTGGACGAAAACCTGAAGGTTTGTCCGAAGTGCGGCCACCATTTTCCCATCGGCTCGCGCGAACGGATTCACTCGCTGGTCGAAACCTGCACGTTCGAGGAAATGGACGCGCAAATGACGAGCACGGACGTGCTCAGTTTCACCGGCGTGGCCACCTACACCTCCAAACTCGAATCGCATCAAAAAAGGACTTCGTTGAAGGACGCGGTTGTCACCGGCATTTGCAAAATCGGCGAGGACCGCGCCGCGCTCGGCGTGATGGACTTCAGTTTTCTTGGCGGTTCGATGGGTTCGGTCGTCGGCGAAAAATTGACGCGCCTCATCGAACGCGCGACGGAAAAGGAGCTGCCTGTCATCATCATCTCCAGCAGCGGGGGCGCGCGCATGTACGAAGGCATGTTCAGCCTCATGCAAATGGCCAAGACCGCCGCCGCGCTCGCCTACCACGCACAACAGCGCCTGCCCTTCATCAGCGTGCTCACGCATCCGACCACGGCGGGCGTGATGGCCAGTTACGCGAGTCTGGGCGACCTGATCCTGGCCGAGCCGGGCGCGATGGTCGGTTTTGCCGGGCCGCGCGTCATCAAGGACACCACCCAGGCCGAATTGCCGCCGAACTTTCAGACTGCCGAATTTCTCCTCGATCACGGTCTCATTGACGCCATCGTCCCCCGCACGGAAATGAAACAGCGATTGATCGAGTATCTGAACTTCCTTGCCGTCCGGAAAAAAGCCGCCGCCGCGTCATAATATTTTCACCGCCGGCCGTCATACCACAAAGTGCAGGATTCGCGGCGGTTCAGGGTACGGCGGCTAAAAAGCACGCACGCCAGCAATTTCAGATGGTCCCGCATCGTGTAAAGCCGCATCTTCCGTGCGGAAGTCGTCAGCGGATGATGATGCAAAATGACAATCTTCCGGTTCGTTTCCCGCGCCAGTTTTCGCAGCCGCCGGCTCAACTCCAATTCCTCCGCCGCAAACAGTTCGTTGCTGAATCCGCCGATCCTTCGGAACACCGCCGTTTCGCAAAAAATAAATGAACCGGCGAGCAACCGCCCCATCCGGCTGGCGCAGTTCCAAAGCCACGTGGCGAACCCGGCCACCAGATGGTTCTCATCCATCCGGACCGTCGCCCCGCCGGCCAGACAGCGGCCGGAACTGATTTGCCCCGCAACATCCGCGAACAATTCCGCGCTGGGATGCGAATCCGCGTCCACAAAAATCAGCCAGTCGCCGGTGGCCGCCGCCGCGCCGGAATTCCGGGCGCGGGCGATTTGATTGACCGGCTCGAACACGACGGTTGCGCCCGCCGCCCGCGCGATTTCGGCCGTGCGGTCGGTGGAATTGTTGTCGCACACAATCAATTCAAAGTCCCAGCCGCGCGGCGCGAACGCCTGGGCCGCTGATTTGATGTGCGCCAGTGATTCGCCGAGCAACCGCTCCTCGTTAAAGGCTGGAACAACGACGGAAATCTTCACTGCACGCAATCTGCTCCATCCCCTGCCCGGTTTCAACGCGGAATCCTGGGAGCGCCGGCGCCCTGGGCGCATCCGCGCACCGCACCGTAGCGGCAGCCATCTTTGGCTGCCGTATCGCCCGGCTTCCGGCCGGGTGGTCTGATGTGGAAACGAGGGTATGACGTGGTTTCGTGTTTGTGGCCCGGGCGGCAGAGATGCCGCCGGATACGGCAGGCAAGGATGCGTTTTTCTCAAAACAATTTCTCGGCGGAGGGGCGAGTTACACAAGCCCCCATTTTCAGAGGTATTCGATGAGTCAGGGTCTCGTATAACTCGCCCCTCCGATGCTTTTGAGACGGTCTCAAGGATGCCTGCCGCTACAAATTGGGGGGGGCGGTGCGCGGATGCGCCCCGGCACCCCTCAGGCCAAGGGGTAAATTTTAGCGTGCTTTTTTCGCCAAATGGTTTTTATTTATGGGTATGACCATTTGGATTCTGGTTTCGGTGATGATGCTGTCGCTGGCCGCGCTCGGTTACCGGCAGGGCGCGATACGCGTGTCGTTCTCGTTGATCGGCATTATTGTTTCCGCGCTGCTGGCCGGGCCGCTCGCCAAATACGTCTCGCCGATGCTGCCCCACGTGGGCATTCATGACCCGACCGTCATCTGGCTGGTGTCACCGGTGATCGTGTTCTGGATTTTGTTGATTCCGTTCAAGTCGGTGGGGTTCTTTGTGCATCGCAAGGTGGAGGTTTATTTCAAATACAAGGAAGACGGCATCCAATTGATCCGGTGGAACCGGCTGAATGCCCGGCTCGGCCTTGGTCTCGGCCTGATGAACGGCCTCGCCTATCTCGTGCTGATCTCGTTCATCATTTTTGATTTAAGCTACTGGACGGCGCAAGTCGCCACGTCGGACGACGAAGGCATGCCGGTCAAACTGCTGAACCGGCTGGGGCATGATTCGGAAACCACCGGGTTCGCTCAGATTGCGCGCGCCATTGACCCGATGCCGGACAGTTATTTCAAATACGCCGATCTCGCCGGTCTGCTCTGCCAAAATCCGCAATTGCGCGACCGGCTGGCGGATTATCCGATGTTTATTTCGCTGACCGAACGCGATGATTTCAAACAGCTCGGCCAGAACTCCGAGTTTCAAAATGCGTGGAAGCAACACGCTCCCATCCGGCAATTGCTCGACAACGACCAGTTTAAATCCATCTGGGACAACCGGGAGACGACCGACCTGGTCTGGGGTATTGTCCAGGACAATTTTGACGACCTGTGCGCCTATCTGCAAACCGGCCAGTCGGCAAAATATGGCCGGGAAAAAATCATTGGCCGCTGGAATTTCAACATTGGTGCGACCACGAGCCGGCTGCTGGAGACGCGCCCGGTTATTTCGTCGCGTGAAATGCGGACGCTCCGCGCATGGGTGACGCAGTCGTATGCCAAGACCGCGTTCGTCGCCGGCGCCGATGCCCAGGCGTTCCTGAAAAATCTGCCCCATATGACAACACCGCCCGGCAAGCCGCCGACCACCGAAATTATTTCGTGGCAGGGTAAATGGAAGGGGGACGGGACTGATTACGAATTGTCGCTCAGCAGCGGTGGCAAAAAACAATCCATGCCCGCCCAGATCAATGACACCCGATTGACGATCAAAGACGACAAAACCATACTGGTATTCGCCCGTGAATGATTCATTGCGTCCGGCCCGGCCATGAAGGTGGTCATCCGGCCCGACCGGAAGTTTGAAGCGGACTTCGGCAGGCCTGAACCTCGCGTTGACGCTGCAACTGGCGGAAGAATGATCCAGACAGGCAATGGCCGGAAAGTTATTTTGGTTAAACCATGATAGCAAGCCGGGTGGAAACTTGGTCGCGGGAAATTGAAAAGCGAATCAAACATGAAAAGCGTAATGGCGGCTTCCTTGATGTCCGCGTAGTCGTCCGACAGGATTTTAACCGCTTGTGGCGAATGTAAAAGCGCGGGTGGTTTCAGAAGGAATTGAAAAGGTTTCAGAAGCCGGGGCTGAATCTATGCCCCAAAACGACCTCGCCAGATGACCCAGGAGGTGTCTTTAAGACCGGGTTAATGGTCCAATAGCGGGCGTTTGAGGATCTTCTTTTTCATTGGTAGAACAAGTAGGTTCCCGCCGGGATGTCGGTAGGGAAGAACGACTCGGGATGCGGGTAGAGCGCGCTCGGCAGTTCTGCCGTCAACTGCCACAGGTAACCACCCCTTCCGGCTCGTTGTGCTGTAAAACCCTTTATTTTCCGGCTCTTTCCGGATAATTCCGCCTTCCAAAACCGCGCGCGGAGATTCGGCAGACGGCGTTTGTTGTGATGCGTTGGCCCGGATCATTTCCACCAGGTTCGGCCAGGAACCGTTTCCATCCAGATGGATTACGGTGACTTTGCCGCCCTCAAAGGATTTGATTTAGAACCTGACGCCAAAACCCACGGTCAGGTAGTAATCGCTTTTTTCGGGTATGCTGCCCCCGTCTCGGGTCTGGGGATTTTGGAGGTAATCCCAGATGAACGAAACATCGAGGTTGAGGTGCCGCTTGATTTCGAACTCCAGCGTGGTGACCGCGTGATGGGTGTACTGGCCGGCATCCCGCTTGGTGACTATGCTTTGCAGTGTCTGGATGAACGTGAGGCGGCTGGTGAGATCGTACTTGAAGCTGGATTCAAGCACCCCGGCCAACGTGGACGCGGTGTCGGGTTCGCCCGGATTGACCGTGTCAAACCGGGTGTATTGGTAGCCGGGGCCGGCCGTTACCGTCCATTCCAGGTCGTTCTGGTCGAAGATGTAGTAGCCGGCGCTGACGCTGTCCGTCAGGCGGTACGCAATGTTGGCCAGCGGATCCTTGTAATATTCAAACTGGACGGGGCGCACGAACCAGTTGCGGTTGAGCCGGACGTCGTAGGACAGGTTCACGCGGTCGTTGTTCGCGTTTTGGACATTGTTGACCTGGCTGTAATTGCCCAGGTAATCCAGCAAAAACGTGGTGTTGGGTGTGCGCCGGGCCAGTTCGGCGCTGGTGTTCACCGTCGTTTGGTCGTTGTTGCCGGATTGCAAAACGACTCCCACGACGGCTTTGCCCGACCAGTTGCGCATTCCCGTTTTACCGCCGCTGGGTGTGATGCCCGTGAGCAGCTCCAGCGGCTGACTGACGGCTTCCGGCCCCATGACCATCACGATATCATTGCTGACCACGACGTTGCCATAAAGCGGCTTCTGGTCCTCGAATTGGGTGAACATCCGGTGGGCGGGGTAAACCTGCCGGACATTCTTCAACTTCAACGACTGTTCATCGAGTTCGTCGCTGTCAAAATCGACCTCCTTGTTCTGAATATATTTGAGCTGGCCCCGCAACCATTCACCCGACTTGAGTTGGACCCAGTCGGCGCCGTCGCGGCCGACGCCGGGCGGCACCCACGACAGGTTGGTGGATGCCGTCGGGGGGAGGCGGTTGGTGATAATTGCGATTGGTGACGGCGTCGCATTGGTTTCCTCGGGCACGGTCCGCTCGAGTTTGCGGATTTCGGTCGGGTACAGAGTCAGCCGGCCGCTGAGATCGGACTGGAACACCACGAAGTTAGTCGTCTCCTCGATCACCGTGCCGACGAACCGCTCGCCATTCGTGGCAATCAACACATCGGCCCGGACGACAACCGGAATGGCTCCCAAGACCGCTGCCAGTGGGAGGCAGAAGACGTGACAATGGTTTGATTTGAACAAGGAGGTCACACGTAACGCTGATTGAGCATAAGCAAATAACGTTTCGGGGCAAACCAGATTGTTCGCCGAATATGGGCTGCAAAAAAACACGCCCCCGGCAAGAGGGATTGAAACATGAATTGCGGGGGCAACCCCGAAGGCATTTTTGGCCGCGCGGTGCAGCCTAATTAATTTGAACCTGCCGAGCAACCGGCGCCGCGTCCATCGATTTGACCGGGATGCGGGTCTTCAGGCTCAAGCCCTCGTACCAGGCAGCCACCGAAAGACCGATGGCAGCAAGGCCGGCACCCGCCACCACGTCCACGCAATAATGATAACGCAGATAAACGGTCGAAATCCACAAGGCCACGCAGGGAACGAGCACGCACCAGAAACGGCGGCGATAATGCCGGTGATCGAAGGCCAGCAGGTACATCGAGACGGCAACGTGGATGCTCGGAAACGCGTCCACACCGTTGCTGGCGGCGTCCAGGACCGGCTTGGCCACCCGGGTAATCCAGCCTCCCGCCAGCGGTTGCGCAAAAACAAGGAAGCGATGCGGTCCGCCGGCGGGCCAAAACGTGTAACCAATGAACCCTAGCGCATAAACCACGAAGAGGCCGGCGAAGCATTGGCGGAAGCGAGGCAGGTCGTGGATGCAATAATACGCCGGCCCGGCGATCAGGTAATAAAAGAAAAAAACGTAGGCCAGCATCAGCGCGTCGGTGAGCAGCGGCGGCTCCCACCCCTGGATCGACAGGTTGATGTTTTGGCCCAGCCAGGCGCCGTCCCATTTGACCAGCAGCGCGTCGGCTCGCGGCACACCGAGCGCCGCGATGACCGACGGCATCAGGTAGAAAGACAGTCCCATCAGGGCCGGGTAAAACAGCAGCCGGACCCGCCAACGCCAAGGTGCCGGCTCAGGCCCGGACCACAGGATCACTGCGGCGCTGGCGAACAGATAACCGAGGAAGGCCAGCGATAATGGATTGATCAACCCCACCCGGGCCACCAGACGTCCCCACGTGAGCGCCAGAAACAAACTGAAGGCATACTCGTGAGGCAGGAGCCGGATTCGCCCTCCATGCGACCCGGACAAAAAGCCAGACCGCTGCCGGTCAGCCAAAGGAACCGAAGTCCCGGCTCTTCCGGTTTCGGCACGTGATGTCGTATTTGGTTTTATAACGGTGTCGGAAACTGGTTGCGACCACTCCTCTCAAAGCCGGCCCCAGTTTGGACAATCATGATGCTGCCGTCGAGAAAGAAGCCGGTGCGACCGGCTTCATTATGGCAGTTGATTGAGTATTGGTCTTGGACCGGGCTCGGTCATTTTGCCACGGGTGGAGTCGTCACCATGGTTTTCTCGCTTTGCACTGCGGCAAACTTGCGCCACCACTCGTCAGCCTGTTCGCGCGTCCAATCTGCCGCGTTCCGGCAGCGGGCCAGTGCATCGTCCAGTTCGCGGGCGTTGGCCGGACGCGATGCGGGATTTTTGGCCAGACAGCGCATCAGGAGCTCCTCCAAATCCGGGGACACGGGCTTGCCCAATCGTTCGGAGGGACGCATGGGCAGGTCTTTCACCTGGTGCATCAAGACTTCTCCAAGCGTGAGGCAGTCGAACAGCGGCTCGCCGGTGACGAGAAAATAACCCACGGCGCCCAATGAGTAGAGGTCGCTGCGCGCGTCCACATCGTTGGCATGTTCCACGGCCTCGGGCGACATGTAGAGCGGGGTGCCGAGCGTGGCATCGGACATGGTCAATTCGACGCCGCCCTGGGTGTCCCGCACCTTTACAAGCCCGAAGTCGAGCACCTTGACGAAATCCGGCACCCCGCCGCGCTGCGTCAGGAACACGTTGGCCGGCTTGATGTCGCGATGCACCAGGCCGATGGCGTGCGCTTCGGCGAGTGAGCCGCAGACCTGCCGCAAGATGGCAATAACCCGGCCTTCCGGTTGCGCGCCGTATTGTTTCACCAGCCGGTCAATGGTCAGGCCGTCCAGATATTCCATCGCGTAGTAGAAAATGCCCTCGGGTGTGCGTCCATAATCGTAAAGGGTGATCGTGTTGGGGTGCGTCAACTGGCTGGTCAACTGCACTTCCCGCTCAAACCGCGCGGCGCTGGATTGGGTCAATTTTTCCGTCTGCAACAATTTCACCGCGACCGGCCGGCGCATCAGCGCGTGGTGCGCGCGATAGACCGCGCCGAACGCACCTTCGCCAATCTTGTCGTCCAGCGCGTATTGACCAAGCTGTCTGGCTTTCAAGGCCGCCCTTCGCGCCGCCGCCTGCAGCCGGTTGGCCAGGCGCATCAGCACATAAACCAGCACCGCCCCGGCCACCAGCAATCCGAAGATGGACCAAAAACCCATCCGCAGGATGTGCAACGGACGAAACGCCTCGGCCCGATCCATCTCCGTAACCAGGCCCAGGTTGAAATCGTCCAACCATGTCCATGCGCCCACCACCGGCACCCCGCGGTAATCGCGGTAACCATCGGCATCCGCGCCCGTGTGGCCAGCCAACGCCTCGCTTACCGCATGAGTGAACGGCAGTTCCGTGCGGCGCTTGGGCGACTGGCGTCCCTGGCCGAGGTCCACCAGCGGATCGCGCAACTCCAGGGTCAGAATCGAACGCGCGTCCGGCTCGTCCGGGATCAATCCCAGGCGTTTGAGATCGTTGTCGAAGCGGCTTTCGGAAAGCTGTTTGCCATCATGGCCAAAGGCATAGGTCTCGCCGGTCTGGCCGGCGCGCGCCGTGGCGAGGATGCGCGTGAAGTCCTTGTCCGGCTCGATGCGCAGTCCCAGTATGGCAATAATCTGGCCGTCGGCTGAACGGATGGGGGCGGCGGCAAACATGGTAGGCACGCCGACGCGCAGGTTGCCTTGCTGGTCCGGCAGCATGGCCACGCTGGGGAAAGGTCGGGTGACCATGCTCTTGCCAGCCAGGCATGGCGTCATCTGTTCCTTGTTGCCTTGCGGCGATTGCATTCCCACGAGCTGGTCACGCATCGCGGCGAGCACCAGAAAGTTTGTGTCCAGCACCACAAACCCAGTGAAACCGCGGCGGTCGAGCACGGGTTTCAGGTGGGTGCGCAAATCCGAAAGTTGCGGTGACATCAGCAGCGTCGCCTGAACCTGTGGACTGGATTTTGCCTGTTGAATCAGGCTGGCGGTGAGTTCACATACACGGTTGTCCTCCGCGATGTCTTCCGCATCCGACCTCATGTCCGATGACCACGCGCGGAGCGCCTCGGTGTTGGCGTTCAGGATGGTCTGGAGCGTGTCGGCGATTTGTTGTTTGGTGGCGCCCTCCATTTTCACACGCAGCCAGACGCCGAGGAACACGAGCACCAGCGCGGCGACCAGCGGCCAGACCCACAACTGCGTGCGGAGAAATCCCTGTGTGCGCGTCAGGACGCTGGCCATGCTGGACGACCGGGAATGGGATGGGTTGGATGGGTTCATGTTGGTTGCCGTGTGGCGGCGCCAATGTCAACCAAACCGTCGCGATAAATCCAGCCTGAAATCACAGGTTCGCAACGAAACAATCATTTGTTGAGAACCTCCTCATATCGGCCGTTGCTTTTCTATGTAGGAGACGAGGTGACGAGTCTCAAATTTCTTCGGTTTCTGACGGATGAGTTAATGAGTTAGAGACTCCTTACGTCGTCTCCTACATATTTAACAGGCTGCTTGGCCCGTTTTCCTGCCCTGGCATTCAATTGTTCGGCGCCACGGCGTAAGGCATTTGCGCCTTGGGCTGGAAAGGCACCGGCGGTTGCGGTTCGGCGCTGACCTCGTAATTGACCGCCTCGGTGCTGCTGATTTTGGTGCGCCGGCCATAGCGACCGTAATAAGTTCCTCCCGTCTGCGTCGTTTTCGTTTCGACGAGCACCGTGCCCGCCGGCACCAACGTCACCGTCACCGGCGTAACCATGCCGTCCCGGACTTCCACGTCCGCCACGCCCGGCACGAGGATGGCATGGTTCAGGAAGGTGACGCGCAACGGGTAAGCTCCCGGCTTGAAAGCCAGCCGCAGAATTGGTTCCTGCACGGGACCGAATTCGTAAAAAACCTTTTTATTCCGTTTAATGTCGGTGACGTCCCACCACAAATTATCCGCATCAACGGCATAAAAGTCCACGTAACCGGTGTGGGGCCGGGCGCTCGCGGGATTGACGTTGGGTGAGGCGCAACCACCCGCCAGCAAACCGAGCATGGCCAGGGCGAGAAATGATTTGGCCTTCATGCGCAGGAGACGGCCCGGTCAGCGGGCGACCTTCAACCCGGCCAGCGCCTGGTCCACCGCCGACTGGACCCGCTCGGCGCGCACATCGTCGGGAATGTTGCGCAGGACCTGGCGCACCGCGTAATTGCGATAAAGCAGCTTATAGGTTTTGGCATCAATGACGTCAACGACCAGCGTGCCGGCCACAAAGTGGTTTGGATTTTTGCTCTCGACGGCAAACTTCTCGTGTGCCTTGTCCAGGAGCGCGTCCGCATCCCGCCCATAACCGAAGTAATCATTTACGTCCGTGGTGGACACGTTGTCACCCAAAATGACGAGGTAAGCCAGGAAGACATCGCCGCCGGCCGGTGCCCGGCTGAGGCCCTTGGCCGTCAGGTTGCTGGTGATGGCGCCCTGGATGAGCCGGTGAATCTGGTCGCGTTTCTCGGCGTAATTCGGCGGCATGGGCCGGCCGGTCACAAAGCTGAACGTGCTGGCATGCACGTCGCCGGTGTTCACCTTGGTGGGTGTGGAGGAACAACCGGCCAGCAATACAACGCCGATGGCCAGCAGACAACTGATGATTGATTTCATGATTGCCATTGTAGTTTGAATGTCCCGTAAAAAACAACCATTCGCTTCAAAAATTCATGTCTTCCTGTTCCAAAAAGCTTTTTCTCCGCGCCCTTTGCAGTGCTATCTCATAACTTCGTCGCGTACTGCGAAGATTTTTCCGGAGCGCGGAATTTATTCCGCTTCCCCAGCCGCATGTGCTTCAACGTTGGTTTACACGCATTGGCATGAAGCGGAATAAATTCCGCGCTCCTTTGGTTGCGGCTCTGCCGCGCTATGTCTTGGCGGCTAAATTCCCGTCTCCGGCAGGACAGCGCTGATGTTTTATATTTCCGGTAATGCCCCAATTTGACCGGCGGGGACGACCTGCCGGTCGTCCGGTCGCTCGGCAGCACGACCCTGCCCCTCATCTGCCATCTGCCATCCGCCTTCTGCCTTCATTCGATGTTGAATGTTGAACCTGAAAACCGAAGTTGGCCGCGAGAGAACGCAAAGAACACAAAGAAAGCCGGGCTGATCCTGAAGGGAGAAGGGTGGTCAGTTTTTTCCGCTGAAATTACTCCGCCACTCCGATCTCTGCGCTCTTTGCGTTCTTTTGCGGCTATGCAATTTCGGAATTCGGGTTGAATGTTCCCCTGTTTATCTGGCCCGCCCGGCCGGCATCGGCCTCTGGGTCCTGCGCCAAAAATCCTCCGTGTTGGAGAAACCAGATCCGGTGTCAGGTGACAACCGTTGAAAGTCTTTTGTAACGCACGAAATTGGCGGCCGATTTGGCCGCGGTGCAATCGCCGGCTGCATCCACATAGATGCCCTCGATCCTGGAAGAGCCATCCTCCTCTTGACACAGGGCCCAGCAGTTTAGAGGCATGGACAATTCCGCTCCGTCATCCATCTTAAACACGGCAAACCAGTCATCGGCGGGAATGATTTGTACAATTTTTTCGTTCATGTTTATGTGTGATCACAGAAATGTATGGCTTCCTTGGTGCAATTCCGTGCATCGCAAACATCATAATGCGGCTTCTGTGACTGTCAAATACGAGGTGCCAATGAGATGTCCTCTGGCTGCGATGGCTATGCGATCTTGCAGGGAATCACCGCGTCTTCATCGAACGAATAGACCGCGCACATCCGGTGGTATCCGTCGGCAATGATGACCCGGCCATTGGCCGGATCCCGGATCAACAGCAACGGCGACATCTCGCCCCCGGACATGATTTTTTGCTGGTTCTTTTTGACATGGGAATTGACAACCCCCAGCAATGGCAGGGCTGACGCCCGGAAAATATCCTTGGCCTTGAACTCCGTCATCCCCGCCTTTTTCAGTTTGTTTACCAGGCGGCCGGCCGTCGTGGCATCGTAGATCAAGGACAAATACGACAGGGCGGCCGGATAATAGACCGGTGATGATGGCGATTGCATCTGTTTCATGGTCGAAAAGTTTATCATTTTGAAAGTCACGCCACGCAGATTGCATGACTTCACCAAAAACGGAATCATTCTCCGTGAAGCTGATGGAATGTTTAATTTGAGCAAGCAGTTTCGCCTTCTTTTTGCCATCTTGAGATTCAACAAAAACAATAAAATCATCAGTGTCATAACCGGCGTATTTGCCCTGAAGAATAATTTGTTTGATTGGCAAGGCAGGAAGGCATGGAACAACTCCACCAGAAAGCATGAGAACCACGAAAGCTGATTGAACATTGTTTTCAAAATTATAGCCTCCTCCGCCCGTGGAAAACGGATTGCTTAATTTTGCAGGTTCATCGCTCATTCAAAATGTTTTTTCCATTACTCAATTGTAAAGCTGAGTCACCCGAACACTCAACGTAGGAATTTCGACTCATCACCACGGCCCTCATCCGGCCTGCGGCCACCTTCTCCCATCCGGCTGGGAGAAGGATTTTATTTTGTGGGACGTTTTCCCAGGGTGGCTCGGCCACCTCGCAACCCTGGGCTATTATCTTTCGCCCTTACAGGGCTTGAATTTTTTTGACGACCCAACCCACGGTTGAAACCGTGGGCTATTATCAGTCGCCACTCCGTGGCTGCAACGATTCGTGTTAATTCGTGAAATTCGTGTCAGAACTTTGTGTCTTGGCGTCTTGGTGTTTAAATGTTGTTTAGCTTATTTTTGGCGGCGCAACCTTTGCGCTTTGCGTGGCGGCGACCAGTTCGCCCAGCAGGTTGGCGTTTTTGGGTATCAGCGTGATGTTGGCTTCGCCGGCAATGATGTTCTGCGTTTCCAGCACGTTGAACAGGGCGCGGGAGATGTCCGGGTCCTGCGAAATCTTTTTCAACGCCAGCCCCACAATCTGCGGGCGCATGGCGGCGGCCTTGGCAAACTCGATGGCCGCCTGCTGTTCCGCCGTGCTGGCGATGATGTTCACCTGGTTGGTGCCGTCCTGCTTGATGGCGGAGGTGACCTGCCGCAGCCGGTTCACGACCTTTTCCTCGATCTGCTTGATCATGCCGGTGTCGCGGAAATGCACCTTGCGGATATAGACGGAGCCGAGGCTGTAACCCCATTCCTGCGAGAGCGGCGAGACTTCCTTGCGCACGGTCAGGCTCATGGGATGCCGGTCCTGCAGCATGTCGGCGAGCTTCATGTTGCTCAGGCAGCGGACGGTGGAGTTGCCCACGTTGGCGGCGAGCGAGCCGCGCGGGTCGGCGTTCTTGAACAGGTAGGCCACGGGGTCGCTCACGACCATCTCATACCAGATGCCGATGCCCATGGGCGCGCCTTCCTCGGAATTGACGGGTGTGCTGCGGATGTATTCCTGGTCCAGCCGCCGGTCGAGCGTGTGGCATTTGCCGAGGAAATTCACGAGCGGCGCCTTGATGCCGAGCTTGAAGATGAGCAGGTGCAGCCCCGGCTCGTCAATCACGGCGACGACCTTGCCGAACAGCATATAGACCTTGCATTGCCGTTCCTCGACGATGGTGTAAAAGCCGAACAGCCGCACGAAGCCGAAGAACCCCGGCACGAGGATAAACATGCCGATGAAGGTGATGACGGCGGCGATGAAGAAATGCACGAGCGGCGAGGCGGATTGAATATCATTCATGGCTGGCCTCCGCTTGGTAGGGCGGCGTTGCTGCGCCGCCATTTTGCTTGGGGCAGAGGAGCACCTCTGCCCTACCATTTGATTTCGTCATCTCTTTATTCATGGCTGGCCTCCAGGATGACGGTCTTGGCTTCGCTGTAGAGTTTTAACCGGACGTTGCGCACATAGGCGTCGAGGGCGCCGGCGCCGTTCTTTTTCAAGTCGCTCAACTGGTCGGCCAAGGCGACGATGGGCTGGACCTCGGCCTGCGCCTTGAGCGTCTCGATCTCCACGGCGCGTTTGGACTGGACGATTTTCTGGTCGGAGGCGGCCTGCGCGAGGCTGATGCTGGAGGAGACCTCGTTGTAAGCGGTATTGATGGCGGCCAGCGCGGATTCGACCTCGGGCGGCGGGTCAATGCCGGTGATGAGCGAGGCGTCGAGCGCGATGCCGTAGCGCGCGGCGGATCCGGCGCATTCCTTGTCCATGTGGTCGTTGATGTCGGAGAGGTTTTTGCGGAGGTCGTTGATGGAAATGCCGGTCACGGCGGTGGCGGCGAGATTGTGCAGCGCCTGGGGATCGCCGGTCCGGGCATTGGCGGGCGCCTCAAAGTTGGCGATGCGCTCGCGCAGCACGGAAACGAAATAGCCCATGACGTGGACGATGGGATGTTTCACGCCGAAGAGGTAGGCGTAGAGGTTGCGCTCGGAAACGTGCCAGCGGATCTGGCCCTTCAAGCCGGTGTTGAGCTGGTCCTTGGTGACGGCCTCGAGCATGGTGCCCTGGTAATTGGCGTCGGCATTCTCCGGATCCACCGCCATGTTCATCGTCTGCGTGGCGACGGAAACCTTGTAAACCTTTTCCCACGGCCATTTGAAATACGGTCCGCCCGGCGGGATGACGCGCACCTGTGGATAATTGTATCGCTCCTTTTCCTCCTCGTTCAGCGACGCGGCGATGGGATCCTGCAAGGTCATCGCGTCGCCCACGCGCTCGGCGCGGCCGAAGCTGGTCTTCACGGCGCGCTCGTTCTGGTTGACGGTGTAAAAGCCGGCGGCAAGGTAGCGAACGAGGAACCATGCGATGAGACCGATGACAAAGCCGAAGAATATAGAGCCCATAATCTTGATTAAGGTTTGTTGCTGATACTCCCGCCACGAAAAATTAACAAGCAAAAAGCCGCCGCGGGCGGGGCCTTGCATTTGCAAGCAAGGCTCCGGAAGCTTACTGGGAACATTCAACATTCAACATTCAACGCTCAACGCCCAATGCAACACAATGGCTAAAGTCAGCGCCGGCACTGAAAATCACTTCAGCATTCAGCGTTTAGCCTTTAGCCTTTTTTCTTAGTTATGGAGCAGCTTGGCGAGATTGGCTGGCGGGTGCATGAGGACGGTTGAGAGTTGAGGGTTGACCCGCCTTCGTTTCACTTCCGCCTTCGTTCCCTACGGCGCGACAAGCCGGCGAGGCAGGGAGTTGAGGGTTTAATCAAAAAATCCGTGTTCATTCGTGTCCATCCGTGGTTAAACACTCTGAAGGATTTAAACCCATCGAAAGAATCAATGGCGGGAGTTAAATAATCAACTACTACATTTGCCGGCGGATTGATAGAGTAACGGGTATGAATACAACCCTGCGGTGGTCGGCAAGGATATTGAGCATCCTCGTGGTGGGAATCCTGCTCGTGTTCGCCTTTGGAGAGGGATTGAACCTGTCGCATTTCACCGCACGGGAGTTGCTTTTGTTTGTGTTCTTCCCGCTCGGCTTCTGCGTGGGGATGGTGGTGGCCTGGTGGCGGGAGGGTTTGGGCGGCGGCATCACGGTGGGGAGTCTGGCGGCCTTTTATCTGTTGGATCGCCTCTTGTCGTCAAGTTTTCCGCGGGGATGGGCTTTTGTGGCGCTGGCAGTGCCGGGCTTTCTGTTCCTGCTGTGCCGACTGTGGACAGGCATGACAAAGGGAACGAAGAAAACCTGACCGTCACGTTGCTTAGTGGAGAGTTGAGGGTTATAGCGTCACAACCCGTCGCGGAAATCCTGATTATGGAGCAGCCTGGCGAGATTGGCTGGCGGGTGCAGATGCTTTTGGAATTGGCCCTGCGGCACGAGGAATAGCAGCACCAAATTGACCGGTTTTGTCAGGTGACGTGACTCGCCGCTCTCTGCAATGTCCAAACTGGCATGAAAAATAGTTCCAAGGCCGCAAAAGGATTTACCCTGGTCGAATTGCTGGTGGTCATCGCCATCATTGCCATCCTGGCGGCGTTGTTGCTGCCCGTCTTGAGCCGCGCCAAACATACGGCCCAACGAACCGTCTGCGTGAGCAACGTGCGCCAGCTCAATCTCGCCGTTCACATGTATGCGGACGACCATGGCAACGAGTTGCGAGCCATGACCAACAAGGACGCCATTTATGTTTCCTACAAGGAGAGCGTGCTGCCGTATCTCGGCCGGAACATCAACCAGACCAACGACGCGCTGTTTGCCTGCCCGGCGGATGATTTCAATTGTGACGATCCGGCCATCAACACGCTGTTTTCCTTTTGGTCGCCGCCGCCGGCGGGGCAATGTTTTTATCGGCAGGCCACGACGTATTACTCCAGCTATGCCTTCAACGGCGAGGCGCCGGATTCCGACACGACGCGAGCGGCGCAAAAAATCTTCCAGTCCGTGCGCGAACCTTCCAAACTCATTTTGGAAGGCGAGTTATCCGGCGCCTTTGGTTTAAGCGCCCACGAGCGCAAACAACCGCACCAGTTCCCGGACGCCCGCAACGTCATGAGCTTTGTGGACGGACATGTCAGTGATATCCGGATGTATTGGAACGGCGTGAATGGCTTTGACGGTTGCCCGGCCTTTTACGAACCGCCGGCCGGTTATGATTATGAATGGAACGAGAAGTAAACGGGTTAGTCCTCCCTTTTGACACTTTTCTCTCACGCGGCGGGGAAACATTGAACTCAGATGAACTCCAATAACCACTCTGTTTGCTGTCCAGCGCGTCGAATTGAATTCCTTTGCGCGAACGTCCAATCGCCCTGACACCCGTCACCAAGCCATGGCGAGTTGGAGTTGGAAGACCATCGCGTGGTCGGTGTCCCGGTGAAAAGCCGGGTCCCAGATCATCTGGAGGTCGGGCTGGATTTTGATGGTGGGTGTCAGTTGCAGGGCATAGACCGTCTCCCAAACGTATTCGTTCTCGTGATACACCGTCTTGGTCGTGGACGAAGGCTGGCTCCAGACGAAACCTGCGCCGAGGAGATCGTTGCTCGTCCGTTGCAACAGCAAATGTTTGAACGGTCCTTGCAGGACAAACCCGGTGCCCGCCTGGGCGGCGGCGCCGTCGGACACTTTTTTGCCGCCGAAACCAAAACGCCCGAACCAGCCCAATGGCGAATCCGAACCCAGTTGCTGCTGCAGATCGAAGCACAGTCCGCCGCCGGTGGCGCCATCCACTGCGGCGGCAAACGGCTGGATGCGATAAACGCCGGGGCCCAGATCGAAAAAATCACGCGGCGCGTAGCCGATTTCGCCGGGCAAAGACCAGTTTTGCCCGCTGAAATCCGTCCACGGCGCGTTACCGGCTTTTGCGTCACCCATGGAAGCTCCGGCCATGGCGTACCATTCATCCACCGGTTGCCACTGAAGGTTAATCCCGAAATTATACTGCGCCAGGGGCAACACGTCCGAGTTGATCAGGGCGGAATTCATGAACTTGCTGCGGCCGCTGTCGGCGTAGGCGTTGGCGTCAATATAATTGCGCTGGCTGACCATGCCCGCAACCACGACGATTTCGCCATGGCGCGCGGACTGTTGCCACGCCAGTTCCGGCACCCGGAAACCGTTCACATCCGACCAGATGCCGGTGGGATCGGTCACGGTGCCGAGGTTGGATTTGGCGGACTGCGTATTGCCGGCGGACTCGAGGCCGTTTTTGGCTTCAACCTGGGAGCTGATCCAGCCGGCGGTGCCGGCATCGGGTGCATTGAAGAGCGCCCACTTCGACTTGAAATCGAAGGTGTAATAACCCAGGTCACTGTCACCCTTCTTCACGTCGGTCATGCTGACGAAAGTGAGCGTCTGGTCCAGCGAGTAGCGGAAACCGTATTCCGACAGCCAGTATTTTCCGTTTTGCACCGGTCCTTCCAGCGACGTGAAGAAAAAGAGCGAGCCGGGGCGGATGGCCGTGTTGCCGTATTCATCCTCGCTCGCGAGATAGGGCATGAGCGGAGGTCGCTGGGCGGGGAAAAACCCGAATCCAGCCGCGCCCGCGCGCGTCCGTTGCATGATTTCCTGCGGCATGCTTGCCCCCGTGGTCGGGTTGGGTATCTGGCGTTCCATTCCGAGGCCCGCCGCGGGCCGCAATGCCGAAGGCACTTCATTCGCTGGCACCGACACCACGCGCCCCAGGCTGTCGAGCAGTAGCAGGTTGCCGGGCACGGAGTTGGATTCGACAGTTGGCGCCGCCCAAGCGGCACCCTGCACCGCGAGCACTATGGTCACTATTGAGACTCGTAAAATGGAGTGACACACGTTTGCCGCGAGTGGAGCGCGGCGTTCACGCCGCTTCAACACACGAAGGAAAGTGGGTTCGCACCTTTCCAGCATCGCTTCGTAATGGACGCTGAAGCGGACTGAAGCCCGCGCTCCGTCACTCCATTGCACCAGCCTCAACCGGCTTAGGATTCCAATCAGCCGACACGATACAATCATGACGCGTTCGAGGTCAGGCGGGATGAGCGACACTATGGTTTCTCATCGGCTTCCGTGCGGATCACGGCAGCGATATCGCCGCTCACTTTCGCGAGCGCGCGGCTGTGGGCGGCGGCGAGCGCGTCAAAGCTGTCACCGGCTGCCGGCTCGCTCGCGACTGTGCGACCCGAGCGCGTGTTGCCACCCGTCGTCGTCCGATGAACCACCCACATCGCTTCGATGAGCACTGACTTGCCCCGCACCGACTCGAATCTCTGGATGTCGATCGCCACCCGATAAGCGGAATTGAAGTTCGCCAGCGGCGCGGTGGCCACTTGCGTCGTCCCGAGCAGTGCGGCCAGGTCGCCGGCGACGACGCGGGCGATGTTGTCGTTCAACGGTTCAGCCCAGCGGTTGAACTCGTCAACCTGGACGCGGTTCGTAGCCACCTGGACCACAAACTGCGGCCGATCAACCAGCGCCGGGATGGAGACCGGCCCGACGACGACGGCGCAGTTCGCGGCGGGTGAACCATCTCCGGTGGCGGTGGAATTGAGGGTGTAGAAGTGTGACGGTGACGAAGCGCAGCCGGCTGCCGCCGCAGCCACGCAGGTGATCAGAAACAGTTGAGTGATATGGTTGGTTTTCATTTTGCCTCCCCGGTTTTACCGCGAATGAGTGCTTCGGGATGACGTTCGAGATAATCGGCGAGCACCCGCAACGACCGGGCCGCCCCACCCCCCTCCTGGAGCATGTTGTTCAATTCCGTGTCCAGCACGGAGTTCGGTTCGATGAGCTTGTTGGCGCTGCCCAGCAACTTGTCGGTGTTGGTGAGCGTCTGGTTGAGACTCTTGAGCAGGTCGGCGACACTCTTTTCGATTTCCTCAGTCTTGCCGGGCATGGTCGGCAGTAGCGCCGGGTTCTGCTCCCAGTCCACCGCTGCCGGCGGCGCGTCGGGAAAGAAATCAACCGAGACGTACAGTGACCCGGTGAGGAGGTTTCCCGTTTTCAAATGGGCGCGCAGTCCGTGCGCCACCAGGATGTCCATCACCTTGCGATGGCGGGCGGTGGCATCCTCATCGCCGGGCACGTTGAGAAACCTGACCCCGTATCGCTGCGGATCAATGGAGACGGTCACCGGCACGGAGAATTCCATCGTGTTCATGTCGAATTGCGGGCTGACCTCGGAGACCTCCCCGATCGTCACCCCGCCGACCTCCACTGGCGCGCCGGGCGCCAGCCCACGAACCGATGATTGTTTGAAGATGAGCCGGAAGGTGTATGGATCGCGGGGGGGCGGACGCAAGGCCTCGGCGCGGTCGTTGAACAGGGTGAAGGTGGTGTTTGCTTCAGCCGGCGGCAGGAGCGGACCGGTCGCGGGCGTCTCGAAGGCAATGCCGCCGGCGAGAATGGACATGAGCGACTCGGTCTGGAGACGGAGGCCGGCGGAGGAGAGCGACATGTCAATTCCGCTCGCGTGCCAGAAGCGGGTGTTCGGAGTGACATATTGATCGTAAGGCGCCTGGACGAACACCTTGACGTTCAGGCCTTCGCCGTCCTTGTTGAGCTCGTACGACACGACCTGGCCGGCCGGAAGGTGCCGGAAATAGATGGGCGCGCCTTCACTGATGGAACCCAGCTCCGGAGTTTTCAGCATGAAAAAGCGGCCGAGAGTGCCGCCAGCCACCATCGGCGGATTGTCGAGGGCAATGAAATTGCGCTCACTCTCCTTTGACTGGCCGAGCTCCACACCGATGTAGTCTCCGGAAATCAGGGTGCCCAATCCGGTGATGTTCATGCCGGAGATTTGGGGTCGCACCACCCAGAATTTGGTGTCTTTGACCAGGAATTCCTCAGATTTTGGGTCCATTTGCGCCGTGGCGATCACACGATGATGGTCGGCTGACAGATGGATGGACGTGAGGGTACCGACATGCAGGCCGTTGTATTGCACCTTGGTCTTGCCGGCTTCCAGCCCCTCGGCGGATTGGAAGACGATCGTGATTTTGGGCCCTTCACTCATGATTTTCGTCAC
This sequence comes from uncultured Verrucomicrobiae bacterium, assembly GCA_963804345.1. Classification (GTDB taxonomy): domain Bacteria; phylum Verrucomicrobiota; class Verrucomicrobiia; order Limisphaerales; family UBA11358; genus UBA11358. Next base: position 318,949 of record CAWDPX010000019.1, read on the forward strand.
GGCGACCCAGACGCCGATGACCGCGGCCACAATGGGAATGATCCAGACGAGCGAAAGCCGCGTGCGTTTTTTGGGGACGACTTTCGATTCGGGAACTTTGGGGAGTGATTGGTTTTTGTCAGGCATATTGAACCTCCGGTTGAATTTCCTTCGAGCTGGCGGAATCCCAGATCAGCCGCGGATCAAAGGACTCGACCGCGAGCATGGTCAGCACCACGACCGCGGCAAAGAAAAAAAGCCCGGGCGCCGGCTCCACGGACATGAGCGGCTGAAGCTGGATGAGGGCGACGGTGAAGGTGTCAACGAACACATCCACCATGGACCAGCGTCCGATAAGATCAACCATCCGGTAGAGCCGGATGCGCTGGGTGTTGTTCTCAATCGATCCCCGCCGCACGGTGATGAGCAGGTAGCCGAGCGAGAGAATTTTTGCGCTGGGAATCATGATGCTGGCGAAGAGCACGATGAGCGAAAGCGGCCAGCCGGTCGGCGACCAGAGGAGCACGACGCCTTGCAGGATGGTGTCGGATTCGCGGCCCGAGGCCGTGACGGTCGTCATCACCGGCAGGACGTTGGCCGGAATGTAGCAGACCGCCGCGGCAACCAGGAAGGCCAGGGTGCGCTGAAGACTGTCCGGCTTGCGAAAAACCAGTTCCTCGTCGCAGCGCGGGCAACGCCCTTCGTCCTCACCCGGCGCGGGACGCGAGAGCAACCCGCAGGTGTCGCATCTCTGCAAACCCTGTTGCATCGCGGTCATGATGTCGCCTCCACCATTGGCTGGCCGGCCCCCGGACGCCGGGCGTGTGTGTCCGCCCACCCGACCCGGTCCCACACTTCACGCGGATCGAAACTCGACTGCATCGCGGCCAGCAGAAAGACCAGCGCGAACAGCGCGAACAGCGCCACCCCGGGGATCACCTTGGCATAATCCGCAATCTTGGTCAGTGCCACGAGCACGCCGAGCAGCATGACCTCGATCATGCTCCAGTTGCAGGCGAAGGGAAGATGGCGCAACAGCGTTCCGACCCAGGCGGGAGGTCGTTCACACCGGGCAGCCACCACGATCGCGAGCATCAACCCGATTTGAAGTCCGGGCGAGACGACGGCGGCGAAAAGAACCAGCAAGGCGACGATTTGCTGCCCATCGTGCCAGAGTTGTTGGGCGCCGCCGACCACCGTGGTGAAGGCCTGGTGTCCGGCCGCCGTCAGCCCGAGCATGGGAACGGTGTTCGCAATCACGTAAAGCACCAGTGCTGCCAGCGTCAGCGCCAGTGTCCGGTTGAGTGAATCCTCACGGCGCCGCCACAGCTCCTTGTCGCAGCGCGGACAGCGCGCCGAGGCGCCGGGCGCAATCTCCGGCAGGCGCTGCAACAGATCGCAGTGCGGACAGGCAACGATCCGGGCGTCAGCCAGCGGCTGATTGTGCATTGTCGAATCCTGCTTCGCTTCCATACATGTATAAGCTCATTTACCCGGCGGTTCAGAACTGGAACGCGATATCGAGGCCGATCGAATTGCCGCTGAAACCGCCATTGCCCCAGAGGTAGGAATAGCCTATGCCGATCCATTGCACCTTCCACAGCTGGTTCAGATAATCCAGCACGATGCGGCCATGAATTTCGTAGAGATGGTCCAGGCCCATCCCGGTATGAATGTCGCCATAAAACTCGGTCCGGCTGAAATAACCGCCCGTGCGCAATTCGTGGCCGAACAGTTCCTTCCCCAGGGGAACATCCACGTCAATCTTGTTCATCCAGGTCTCCGAGTTGCCGTTGACGCTCACGTTCGGGTTGGAAGCGTTGAAGCTCTCGGTGTGAAAATAAACCGGGTCCGAGTTGAGCGTGAAGATGGTGCGCCGCCAGGTGTATTGGTACTGGAAGTCGGCGGCGGGCCGGATGGTCCAGGTATCCACATTATAGTCCACCAGGCCGAGTTGCCGGGCCTGGGTATGAACGGCTGGCGGCACGGTGCCATTGGGATAGAAACTATTTTCCGTGTACCCATACATTCCCATGACCGTCGGCGCGATGCTGAAGTTGTCGTTGAACCATAAACGCGGGCCACCGCCGAACTGGATCGAGAAATCGTGGAATTTGCTGTCCGCGCCGTTTAGATCGTAGGTTGTACCACCATACGTATAGGTATCGGCGGCGGTGAAATCCCGCTTGGCCGAGAGATAGCCCATCTCGCCTTGCAACTGCGGCTGCCAGGCTATGGGCAGGGTTCCCAGTTGTTGCGGGTCGCCAATGTCACCCCAGCCCCCGAACTTGGAAAGAGTGAGGTTGTCTCCGCTCCCCTTGTTATAAGAGGCGCCGGTCATCCCGAAATCCCCGCCCAGGATCGTCGCGGCTTCAATGCGGTCGCCAATCGTGTTTCTGATGGCGTTGATTTCGGCAGGTGTTTGCGCCCGGGCGGGCAGGACCATCAGCAACAGCGACAGGAGTCCAACCGCAACACTGGCGTTACGGCCGGTTCGAGAGAAATGAGGGTATGCATTCATAATGAGGCATGGTTCAGGGTGCTCCGGAATCCGGCTTGGATGATTTCCTTCCATCGCCGGTCAGTTTGTTTGCCAGAATGCGGTAGGTCAAGCCCGCCACAACCGAACCAATCAACAAAACCAGAATCAAAATCAATCCCCGCCGGAACGCATGGTCCACCACGCGGTTTGCGTCGGCGGTGGTCTGTTGTCCGAGTTGGGCGAATTGAGTAGTGCTTTGGTTCATCGTTGAGAGCAGCGCGTTCAGGTCCCGGGCGGCGGCGCCGACCTGGCCGGCAGCCGTGCCGTAATCGAGCACATTGAAGGGCCGGCTGTTGGTTGAAACGGAGGTCTTGTTTGTGTTCGGCGGCGAAACATAACGGACAAACGCGTCGAGCGATTTGATGGCGGTATTGATGGACGCCGCCGCATCACCGCCCGCGTTGAGCGTCTGGCGCACATCCGTCTCCTGGGACCGCAGACCGTCGAGCAATTGCTGGATGGCAGCCTGGCGCTGGTCGTTGATCAACTGGGGCAATTGTTGGGCGGTTTTGGCGAAGATTTCGGCGGACGTGGCCAACTGGTCCGCATTGGACAAAACCTGTCTCGACTCGGGTTCTTCGGCGAGTTGAAAGGCCAGCACCTCGGTCTGCCAGCTCAACAACTGGGGCATGCGCTGGGTGTAATACATGGCGCGTTCACCCAGTTGATGGGTTTCCTGAATGGCAGCGGTGGTGGGATCCAAGCCGGCCATCGGGTCAAGATAGAGCAGGCTGAAAATACTGGTGGGCATGGCTGACGACTGTGTCGGGGTCCGGCCCAGGGCGGTGGCAAACTCACGAAACCGGACCGCGCCGACATAACGCTGGTGGGGATTTTTCTGCCGCCATTCCTGGATCAAATCCCTCAACTCCTGCTCCTGTGCCGGTTTGAGCATGCCGTGCGCCAGCAGCCAGGCGTTGGTTTCCTGTTGACGCTGAACTTCCAGCACCGGCAGGGCCGCCTCGCCAAATTTCTCGACGCCATAATCCTCCATGACCATGCGCGACACGGTGACCAGCACCAGCGTGTCCAGCGCGTTGACAACGGGGCTCGGCCCGGTGGCGTCCGTGTAAGCGGCCGTGGCCTGGCCCAGCTTCCATTTGAGCGCCGCGAGACGGGCCTCGGGCGTTCCGATCTTCGCGCCGAAATCGTCGGCAGCCTGCGCGACCGTTGCGACATAGCTGTCAACAAAACGCATCACCTGGAACTGCAACACGGTGAGCGTCACTGAACCCGTTGTGTTCGTTGTCAGCGCAAGCGACGTGACCTGGGCCTTCGGCGGGGCGGAGCGGAAATGGAGCAGCGAGCAACCGGCCAGGGCCAGCGCGAAACAGGCCAGGCAGACGCAGCCTAAAAGCCGGCCGCCCCGATTCATTTTTTGAGCCTCGTTCATTGGGATTTGGGTTTGAGCAAAATGTCGCCGGCGTTGACCAGCGGCTCGCCGTCGGGTGAACGGCCGCTGAGGTTGGCGCTGGTATAATTTGTTTGATAAAACCGGTAACCGTCGGCGGTGAAGGAAAGCGTCACCGACCACCACGCCGGATGATGAAACAAAGCGATGTCGCGTTCGCCATCCAGGACAAACCGGCCGTCCGCGTCCGTCCGCACACCCGAGGGACGCATCAGGAGCTGACCGCCCTTGGGCGCGGTATCCTCGCCATCCGTCGGGTAGGGAACCACGCGCCTGACGGTTGCATCCGGCAAGGGCTGATGGGTATCCGCGGCGAGCACCCGGCCCGTCACCTGCGGCGAGATGTAATGCGATAATTTTCCCGACTGGCACCCGGCCAGGGCCACTGCGAACAGCAACAGCACAAGCTGCCGGGTCACAGTTCCCTGGCCTTTGATTCGGGCCTCAAGCTTTCGGGCGTTCATGTTTCAAGCGCATCACCGGTCGCGCCCGCGACCCGGTCACATTTCGGACTTATCATCCGAGTGGACGCGCAATTGCTCCAGCTTGAAGGCGCAACGCGTCGCCCAGTAATCCATGCACAGCTTCACATCGCCAAAGGTGCCGTCAAACTTCGTGCGCAGGGCCTTGGTGCCGGCCCGGCGGTCCATCGCTTCGGCGACGATTTGGCCGGTCCCTCCATCCGTGAATTCGGCTTCGACCTGGCACTCACCCACACCGAGACCCGTGCCGAAGACGACCCGCTTGAGTAGGCTCACGCCCATGCCCATGGGGACGACGCTGGAAACCAGATTGGAAACCGGCCGGCATTTCTTGGCCTCGGTCAGCGCGCCATGCAACACCAACGTGTCCGGACCGGCCTGATCCACAATCGTATAATCCTTGCTCAAGGCATTGCTCAACGCGGTGTGGAAATAATTGATCAGCAATTGTTGATCTTCCTTGTCCAGTTTGCCCAGCTTCGATTTCGGATCATCCGAATGCCAGAGTTCGACGGGTTCGATATAGACCTTGGTGAATTTGGCCCAGTTTACATCTGGATTGATGTAGAGCATCTTGGCTTGATCGCCCGTGCCCGGCTTCATCAGGGAATAATCCTTTAGAAATCCCGATTCATCGACGCTGCCCCGGACTTGGTGGGTGGTTTTACAGGCGGTCAGTCCCAGCAGCAGGCCGCCGGCCAGAATTCCGGTCAGGAATTTCAGGCAGCGGGCGCCGCTGGTTTCATTCATGGTTGATGTTTTCATTTGTCTTTCCTTTTTGTTTTTTGGTTTCGTTCGTTAGTTGCTCTTCCCTTCCGTCGGATGAGACGGATGGAAGAAATCATCAGAAGCGCCAGTTCAGGTTGACGCTGAGGAAGGAGAAAAAGGCGTTGTTGAAGGAACCCGACACAGTGCCGCGGTAGGCAGAGGTCTGGGTCACCGGCATGTCACCGCCCCACACAAATTCATAAGCCGCGCCCAGGTCCACAGACTGGCTGACCTTCCAAAACGCGCCCAGGCCATAGCGGAAGGCCTGGCCCACGGGCAGGGCCACTGAGCGGTTCGCATCGCTTACGGCCGAGGTGTCATACGCGAAGCCGCCGGTGAATTTCCACTGCTCGGAAGCCTTGTATTCGGCGCCAATCGCCCCGTGCCAGGTGTCATCGAAGTGCAGTTGGGCGGTCAGGTTCTTGGGAGTGGCGGAATCGATGCCGATGGCCACTTCGCCAAACTGGCTCCAGTTCTGCCAGCCGACGTCGGCCAAGAGCGCCCACTTGTCGTTGAGTTCTTGATAAATGCCCACCATCACCGACTGCGGCACGGTCATGCCCAGGTTCAATTGAGGCGGGTTCTGGATTTGTGGCAACAAGCCCAGCGCACCCAGGTTGCCGCTGAAGCTGGGCTTGGCGCTGAAATTGAGATCGACCTGCGAAAGATAGTTGACGCCGATGCGCGTGCCCGGCCGCGGCTGAATCAAGATGCCGGCGTTGCCGCCGAAACCCCACTGATGGTTCTCTATATTCATCTGGCCATCGCCCGGAACGACGGGGGTATTAACCGCCACCTGACCGCTCAGATAACCATACATCGCGTTCAACCCGCCGCCGATGGAGAGCCAGTCGTTCACCTTGAAACTCGCCGCCGGCATGAAGCTCATGCCCAGCAGCGTGCCTTTCTGGAGGTAGTAACGACCGGCCCAGTTGTCACCATAATTTTCCGAGAGACCAAAATACGAAAAGGTGCCAAAGCCCACCGTCAGTCTTTCCGTCACCGGGTAGGTGATGAACAACCCGGCTCCGGGCAGGGCGCCCACGGCGTTTTGGCCATTGCCGCCCGTCGTTGTGGTTTTGGAATTGCCCTGGAACTGCACGTTGCCGTAGAGGACCTGGAGGCTGGAATTCAATTGCGGCCCGTTCAACACGCTCATCCCGGCGGGATTTTTGAACAAGGTCGAGGCGTCCTGCGCCCCGGCCGCGTACCCGGCCGAAGCCAGTCCGACATCCGGGGTGGAAATTTCGTAAAGGTCAATGCCGCCGGCCAGCGCGGATTGCGGCATGAACACGCCGCAGGCGAGTGCGGCACCGATCGAGGTGAGGATTTTTGTGCGTTTCATATTCTGGATTGGGTGTGTTTGATTTTATTCGTTCAAATCGTTTTGTCGCCACATCAAGGTTCTGGTTCGCGCAATCGCGATCCTTGGGACGAATACAGCGCCACCAGCCGGGAAATGAGCACCGCCACGTACAGTGTGCCGGTCATTGCCTCCATCGCCGCCAGCGCCCGCGCCCCGTTTGTCACCGGCGTGATGTCACCATAACCAACGGTGGTAAGCGTTACAAAACTAAAATAATAGGCGGTGAAGCCATCCATCGTCTGGCCGGATGCCGGCCCGGTGCTGAAGGCAAACGCGCCTGGAACCAAACGCGCCACGAGCTGATAGGCAAACATCCACGACAACCCCAGCAGCAGATAGACGGAAATGCCGGCGTACATCACCTCGGCATTGACCCGGGGCGCGCGCAGGATGAAACGCAGGAACTGCACCACCAAGAAAACAACAAACACCAGCCCGGCGACGAGGGAAATTTCCGCGGGGGCCAGCTCCGGCAAAAAGTGATTCATCCATCGGCCAACGACCGCCGGCGCCACCAGAACCGCCGCCCAGACCAATGTCCGGCGGCTCCGGCCCACCGCCAATACTCCCGACACCAGCACCAGCGTCAAGAGCACGGTCTCGATGCTCCGGCCATGGGGCATCTTATCGACGATCGGCGCCCCGATGAGCAACAGGACGAGTGCCACCAGGAATTCCGCAGTCGAAAAGCGGCGAAACCCGATGTACGCGGGCCGGGCTGCCGGCGGGTTGGCCGCAACGGCTTCGGGTTTCGATGGTTGAGATTCTGGCATTGGCCTCATATCAATTTGCGGCAGTTTCGCGTAAAACCGTGCCCGGCCGCTATTGGACCTTGGGCCAATGGGGGGCAGTCTAAAGGCTGAAGGCTAAACCCAAAACTGAAGTTGAATTTTTGCGTTAGTGGAGTGTGGCCGTCCCCGGCCACAGCCATGTCCGCCAACGGCAAGTTCTCCGTAATTCCATGCGCTCTTGGCCGACGGAAATTGCTGCGCCCGAGGACGGGCGCACTCCGGCATTGCCTCGCCGGCTTGCGGGCCAAATCATCTGGGCGGTGCGGCAGCCTTTTCGGTGCCAGTCTTGCCAAGATGCTCAAGGAGGATGCGCCGGACTTCTTCAATCGTCAGCGGGTTGCCCTGGCACGAGTGGCCGCTGCGCACGATGAATTCGGACTCCGCGTAATCCACGTGGGCGCTGGTATATTTCACGACCCCGTCGGCGCCGTTGGGCGGCTGGTCGTTGCCCTTGATGGCGATGATGGAGTGAGCCTTGATTCCGGGCGCGGTTGGGATGTTTGCCAGCGTGAGCATGAACGGATTGTCGGTGGCCATGCCGTTGAGGCTGGACGGCACGCCCTTGCGCACCGAAGCCGGAAGTTGGATCGTGTCCTTCAGTTTCAGCAGACTGGCGGAGGCGTCCACCAGGTCACCGGGCAGTTCTATGAAACGGTTCAGGAACCGCTGGACAAACCGGGTGTTCTGGTAGCTGCCGCGATGCGGCGTGGCGATGAAGATGACCTCCGATACGCAGGGGAGCGGCTTGAAGAAGAAGTTGCTCCGCAACAACTCGCGCGTTTTTTCGTCCACCTTCAACTCATCAATGTTCGTCTGGGAAACGAGGCGCCAGAGTTTGTCGCCGGTGTCGGTCGCCGTCAGTTTCGCCAGCAGACCGCCCTGGCTGTGGCCGATGACGACCATCTGCCGCAAGGCCGGGTCCTTCCCGTCCGGGTCAAGGGTTTTGACCAGGCCCGTCAGGTCGTTGCGCAGAATTCCCGCCGTGTAAGTGATGGGATTCCCGCTGGCGTAATTGAACGCCCAAAACTGGCAACGTTCGCGCAGGACCGGATCGGCGCGCAGGGTGTTCCACATTTCGGCCCACCAGACCGGGCTGCTGGCGGTGCCATGCACAAACACCACCGGAATCCGGCCCGGCGAGTAAGGTTGCGCGAGACGGACGCCGGTCTTGATGTTTCCTTCCGCTAAAAAGAACTGGGCCAGCCCCAAGTCCCAAACCGCGCTGTTATTCAACGCCATGGCCATCGGCGCAGTGGTGTCGGTCTGGAGCGGGACCGGTTTGCCGTTCACTTCCACCTGCGTGGCATCGTACGCGGAATAGAGTTCGAGCGTGGCCTCCATTTTCCCGGCGCTCCACGCGCGCACGTCCCCGGACACGCGCAGGAAAACCGTGGTGGGAACCCGCCGACGCTCCTCGAATCTCCCCATTTTCCGGGTGACGGCAATCAATGGCGCGCCCAGACCCGAGTCGCGGTTGTGCGTGCTCAGACCGCGCACAATAAATTCGTCGGCGGAATAGAATTCCTGAATCAGGTCCAGGCTCCATGGAAACCCCGGGTGCGTCAACTGCACCTCCACCGGTCCCGGCGGGGTCTGGCGCAGGCCGCTGTCCAGTTCCACCAGCGCGTTGGTGTTCACCATCAATCCTTGGGCGAGGCCGCGGTTGTAGAAACTGCACGCCGCGCGGAAGCGGAGGTCATACGGATTGGGCGGCGCTTCGCGGCTGTCGCCGAACAGATAAAGCCAGGCGTAAATGGCCGAGGCAAAATAGCTGTTGCGCGCCAGGCGCGGCACGCCCGGTTTGACGCTCCGGGCTTGGCGGTCGGCGTTCAGATAATTCAGTTCGCTTAAGGCGTAAAGCACATCCCGCCGGTCGTCGGCGCAGGCGATGTCCTGGAGTTGCTTCAAGGTTGCGTCCGGATTCTTTTTGAACGACTTCTCCAGGTTATACCGATGCAGCACCACCTGTGCGTCATCGCTGCAATCACCGCTGTTGAGCGCGTTCCGGTGGAGGTTGAGGTAAGCCTGGCGCGGCGTCGCCAGGTCCGCCCCGATGGGTGTTGTGCAACCAGCAAGGACGATCAGCGCAACTGCCATGCAACACCAAAGCAAGAAATCTCCGAAAAACTCCCAGCCATCGTAGCGGCGGGTCGGCAGACCGCCGCCATTGCTCAATACACAAAATTGTCCGGCTTTCTGCCGAAAGCCGCTACGCTCATTTTGTAGAGGCCACAATAAATATCTTTTCATGGATGCCCTCCGTTGGTTGTGGGTGACGGGGTGGTGGCTTCACCGAAGCCAGGCAGACCTTTGCGAATCTGCTGCGAGAAATCAACCGCTTTGTCCGCGATCCTGGCGCGGGCGTTGATGTGGCTGAGTTGCTTCAATTCCGCGAACGGCAGGTTGTTTTCGATCACCCCGCGTTCGTAAAGCAATTCGTCAAGGTGCCCGTTGATGAGCATCCGCCAGTCCCACGGCGCGCGGTCGGCCGCGGCGCGCTGGGTGCGGATGGCGGTCGTGCAGTTGTCGGTGACCGCGTTGTACCACTCCGGATGGTCCCGCAGGTTGTTGACCAGGCGAAGATAATCGAGCAAAAGCGTCCGGCCTTGTGCCGGTGTCATCCGCACCCGGTAGAGACAGGCTTCTTCGTCCTGCCGGTAATTCGTCCGCAGGCGCACCAGGTCGCGTTCGTCGGCGACGATGCAGATCAGTTCAAACTGGCGGAACAAACCTTTCACCGCCGAATAATTTTGCCCCTTCTGCTTGCGGGTCTCGATGGAGAAGCAGACGTGGTCGCCGTTGGTGAAGCCGAAGCTGATCATCATGTGCGCGATGTTCGGCGAACCCCAGGTGACGAGATACAAATCCACCGTGCGCAAGGCGTCGAGGTTGAAAGTCCGGTCATAATAATGCACGTCAAAGTTCGTCTCCGTGTGGTAATCGCAATTGCGGATGTTATGTATGGTCACCTGATTGCCGGCGATGTCCGCGTACGGCAGCACCGCCACGTCCGGTTGCCAGTCCCCGTCATTGGAAGGTTTCAAGGAGAGCCACCAGCCCAGTACGAGCACGAATCCGGCCACGGTGCTGAGTGCCTTCCACGGACGGCGCACTCGCACCCACACGACCAGCATGCCCAGGCCGTAAATCACGGCCAGCGGAAGCCGCAGCCATGAAATCCGCACGTCGAAGTAGAGCGCCGCCACCGCCCAGAGCGTCAACGAAGCAAGCAACACCCACAGCAATGCCACCGCCGTCCGGCGAATCACGCGTGCCGTCCGGCGGCCTTCAAGGGTGTTCGGTGATTCTCCATTCATCGCTGTATATGTAGGCGGCTTGACAAGTTTTCACAAACCAAAAGGGCAAGGCCGATTTTCACCGACATGATTTTAAGAAATTGAACAGGAGCTAACAGAGAAAACAGAGATTTCTTTTTCCGGCTCTGTGTTCTCAGTTTCCTCCTGTTAAAATGCCGGCCTGAGGTTTGGCGGTGCGCACGAGCGGTTGGATCATTGCGCCGGGATGGTGATCAGCGGAAGAGCCTCTTTCTCGCCGGTGTCCGCCAGCGTGAACAGCATCATCATGAAGGAAAAAGTTCGCTTGGATTTCAGGTCGCGGTCGTCAATCCAGAACCAATGGTGGCGATAATTGACCGTCACGAAGGCATCGGCCGGTTCGGTTTTGGAGCATTTAATCTGGATCAGGCGGACGGCATTGGTATTGCCGGCAACGGCATCCCAACCCGGGGTGGCCCGGCCCTGGCTCACGTCCTCGGGCGGCACCTCCACCTGCGAAGCCATTGCGGCCATCTGCTGCATCAGGGAACGGGTGATCACCGCCACTTCCCGGTTGCTGGTGGACATGGAACCGAATACCAGTTTGAATTCCTGCGCCTCCGGGTCGAGCCGCAGCAACCGGCGCACTTCGCGCCCGCACTCGGCGATCTCGGGCGGGACGTCATTTCCCCGGATGGTCAGGAGCGTGGTTTGGTTCTTCTGCGCATCGGTCTGGACCCGCATTGACATGGCGCCAGAAAGCTGGATCTTGCGCAACAGTTGCAAAGCGCGCAGGAAATCGGCATCCGGAGGCGTGACTCCGGCGATCGAGGTGTCCTGGTTTTTCAACCCGTTGAGCGAAGTTGCCGACGCCAAGAGCACGCCGTCGGCGGGCCAGCCCGATTGGATGGTGAAGAACACCGCCTCCGGTGGCAGTGGCGTCATCAGGCCCTTGACGAATTTGTTGCCGGTCATCGGCACGTAGGTGATGGTGGGCCGGTCGGTGTAGAGGCCCGTAACGCCCACCGACAGCTCTCTGCCCGGCGTCACCGAACTGGCGGACGCCCACCCGGCGCCGACATTGGCGGAAGTCGAAAACTGGTAGCCGGCCACAATCTGGCCCACATCCACGAAGATGGGCGGGTCCACGTAGCGCAGCTTGACGATGTTCAGCAGGGTCTGCCGTTTCCAGGAATCGCCGAGGGCAGAACTGTAATCGGACCGGTCGCGCGGCACGGTTCCGGGGCCGATGGATTGACAGCCGGTCAGCGCCAGCAAACCAACGAGCGCGGCGGCGAGGAGGTTTTGCTTTTGGTTGGTTTTCATGGTTTTAGAAATCTAACAGGAACTCACGGAGGGAACAGAGAATTCCTTTTTGTCTCCGTTTTCTCGGTTTGCTCGTGTTGCAGCCGGATTTTCATTTTTTAATTGGTCGCACCCGTTGGGACATGCAAATCCATTCTTCGTCGTCCACGACAGCAATATGGAAACGGGTTTTGGGTCACGTGTAAAGGAACCCCTACCAGAAACCGGCGTCGGACGGATATTGGACCTTGGGCCAATGGGGGGCGGGGCGCGGTTGGAAACATCGAACATTCAACATCCAACGCCCAACATCCAATGAGGGACGCAGAAATGGCAGAGACCAGTGGCAGTACTACGCGCGTTGGAGTTTTCCATCGGACATTTCGGTGGTGAGGATAACAAGTGCTGCGCGTTGCGCCAAGCCAAGGTTGAGGGCGCCGATCACTGATTATGGCAGTTTCAACCAACATTGGCACAAATGCCAATCCGGTGGGGCTGACCTGCTGGTCAGCCAAAAGGCGGCGGAGCCGAGACTGTCTCAAAAGTTTTTTATTGGATGGGGGCGAAGGCCAAGGGAAAACCGGTTGGCCGGACTCGACTCCGCACGGCGGCCAAGGCCAATAGCTTCTGCCACCACCGCGCGAGTTGATTTTGGATTGGGCCAGATGGCTTTGACTCTCGAACCGCCATTTTCAGGCTCAGGACTGCCAACGGACTTTCTTTTTCCGGCTCGCGCCCGGCTTGCCAGTGCCGATAGAGTATTCGCAGGTTCAAGGTCGCACACGGCATCGTCCATTGGGTCTTGACGCCTTCCAATCCCCATACCGTCCACCGCCGAAAGCCGTCGTGTTGTTTGATCTGCCCAAAGCGTGGTTCGATGATCCTGGCGCGTTGTTCCCAGAGGGCTCGTGCGTCCGGGTCTTGCAGTCGCCGCCGCATCGCTTGAACTTCCTCCCGGTGCGGCCGGATTTCAATCTGCCGGCCTTTGGGGTCGCCGGTGCAGCGGGTGCGCACGGGGCAGTCGCGCCGGTGGCAGCGAAAACGTTCGACGCGCACAGCCAGAGCAGCGAGAGATGTTCGCGGCAGGCGGTCTCCAGTTTGCGGGTCGAACGAATCCGGTGGTAGTAGCCGTAAAGCCAGATTTTCAAAAGCAGGCTCGGATGGCAGGGCGGACGGCCCTCCACCGCCACAGGCATCGCAAAGCCCAGGGTGGACAGATCGAGTTGCTCGACGAACTCGCGCAGGAAACGCGCCGGGTGATCGGTAGGCACCCAGTCTTCGAGCGCGGGTGGAAAGAGAAATTGTTGGCCGTAGTCGGGAGTGATTGGTTGTGCCATCGCTTGTTCGACGCCAGCCATCTCATGCGGGTTACAGAGTTTTGAGACAGTCTCGGCCGCGCCGCCTCAAAACAATTTCTTGTCGGAGGGGCGAGTTATACGAGTTCCCATCTTTAGAAGCATGCGATAAGTCAGGGGCTCGTAGAACTCGCCCCTCCGATACGTTTAGACGGTCTCGGCCGGTTTGCCCTACCAGCGTTGGTGGGAGTGTCGGGCTGCACCCGCTTCTTCTTGCCGGCTGCCACGATTAATTGTTCGCCGCCGGATCCCCTGCCCTGGCCTCACTGATTCTGCGCCGCCAGAAATCTTTCCGCATCAATCGCCGCCGCGCAACCCGCGCCCGCGGCCGTGATGGCCTGCCGGTAAACGCGGTCCGCGCAGTCGCCCGCCACAAACACGCCCGACACATTCGTCATCGTGCCTTTCCGGGGAATAATGTAGCCGCTGGCGTCCATTTCGATCTGCCCCTTGAAAAGTTCCGTGTTTGGTCCGTGGCCGATGGCGATGAACACGCCCGCGCAGTTCAAGACTGATTCCGCGCCGGTCTTGAGATTTGTCAATTTCACGCCGGTCACCTTGTCCTGCTTCACATCGAGAACTTCAGTCACGGCGGAATCCCAAACCGGCCTGATTTTCGGATTCGACAAGGTGCGTTCGGCCATGATTTTTGAGGCGCGCAACGCATCGCGCCGATGCACGAGATGAACGATCGAGCCGAACCGGGTCAAATAAAGCGCCTCTTCGCACGCGGAATCGCCGCCGCCGACCACGACGAGCGGCTGGTTGCGGAAAACGGGCAGGGCGCCGTCGCAGGTCGCGCAATAGGTCACCCCTTTGGTCTCCAGCAAATCTTCGCCGGGCACGCCGAGATGTTTGTGGCTCGCGCCGGTGGCGATGATGACCGCCTGCGCCTCGACCTTCTCGCCGTCCACCGTGAGCGTGAAGGGACGCCTGGAAAAATCCACCGCCTCAACCGTGCCGAAGCTGGCACGCGCGCCGAACCGTTCGGCTTGTTTCTGCATCCGCGTCATCAATTCGTAGCCATCCACGCCTTCGGGAAAGCCGGGGAAGTTTTCCACGATGCTCGTGGTGGTGAGCAAGCCGCCGGGCTGCCCGCCGGTGAGAACGAGCGGCGACAAATTGGCGCGCGCGGTGTAAAGCGCCGCCGTCCAGCCCGCGCATCCCGACCCGATGATGACAATTTTTTCCATAGGCGGGCGAAAGGTAGTGCCCGCATACGGCGGATGCAAGTCTGCCGGCGCGATTTACATTTGCCGGACGCGCCTTTTGCGGTTTTACTGTTGCGGATGAATCGCCCTACTCTCACGCAGGTGGCCCGAATGGTTGCCGGTTTGTTTTGTTTGAGCGCGCAGCTCATCGGCCACGCGCAATCCACCCCGACCAATTTATGGGTGCTCCGGATGTCGGGTTATATTGCTGATTCGTCACCGGCCATCGCAGCGGATGGAACGGTTTATCAAGCCGACTTTGCCGGCAATATGCGGGCGGTTGCACCGCAAGGCGGGGTGAAGTGGGCTTACAAGATCAATTCCGAAATCAAATCATCCCCGGCAATTGCCGATGACGGAACGATTTATTTCGGTGCGCGCGACCGGAGATTTTACGCCGTCACGCCGCAAGGCAGACTCAAATGGACTTTCCCGACCGGCGCGTGGATCGATTCTTCACCGGCGATTGCCGGGGACGGGACGATTTATTTCGGCTCGTGGGATGCAAATTTTTACGCGCTCAATCCCAACGGATCAAAGAAATGGGTTTTTGCCACGAGCAACATCGTTGTTTCTTCACCCGCAATTGGGAAGGACGGAATAATTTACTTCGGTTCGCACGACAAGAAGTTTTACGCCTTGAAGCCGGACGGCAGCCTTTTGTGGTCGTTCACGACCGGTGCGCCCATCATCTCCTCCCCGGCCATCAACCCGGACGGAGTCATTTATTTCACTTCGACCGATGGCAATCTTTACGCGCTGCGTCCGGACGGTTCAGAACGCTGGCGTTTGCGCACCGGCGGCGTGACCGAGTCCTCGCCGGTCCTCGACGAAAGCGGGAACCTTTACCTGATGGTTGGCGCCTGCCTCTGGTCAACTGACCGGGACGGAAAAAAACGGTGGGATTGGTGTTCGCCGGTCCCCGTAAATGCCACTCCGGCCGTGGCGGCAAACGACGAGGTTTATTTTTCCGCGCCGTGGCGGAACCTGTTCGCCTTTCAAGGCGACCGCACCGATTTGTGGCACTTCTCCGCGGACGGGAATCTCGCCGCTTCGCCGGTCATTGGCGACAACGGAACCCTTTATATCTGCGACGGCATGTTTTTGCACGCCATCAATTCCGCCAACGGGCTGGCGCCGCCGGCGAAGAGTTCATGGCCGATGTTCCGCGCCAACGCCCGTCACACCGGCCGGGTGCAAAGCGTGAATTGAACCAGAACTCCGAAGCTGCCGCTCGCAAGTAGCGATGACGCCTCGTCACCAAAGGGTGGCAGCGACGCCCTCGTCGCATTTTTTCACACCTTCGGGAAAGCCAACGGGCGACGATGGCGTCGCCCCCACCTTTCTGCGACGGGGCGTCGCAGCTACCTGCAGGCCAACTTCGGAATTCGGGTTGACCGGCTTGCTGGATTTTACCGGCTTCCAGCCACCATCGGGTGGAGCGCAAGTCCTGGGAGGCCGGCGCTACCGGGCGTTACAGCCGTTCGCGCCCGCTGAAGCCGGTGTCGAGATCGTGCCAGAATTCGATATCTTCCTCGTCCTGTTCCCAGCAAAGAAAAACCTCTTTGCCCCCCATGACGGCGGGAAAATCGATCAGCCCGCGCTCCAAATCCTTCACGAAAATCCGGCGGCGTTGAAATTCGGCGAGCACCCCCTGCATGTCCGCGAGCGCGCGAATCCAGTTGTTCACCGTTTCGCCGCCGACATCGTTCCCCTGCTCCGTCAAACCGCTCAGCCGTTTGTCGAAGCGTTCCAATTCATGCCGCAGCCGGTTGAGTTGCTCCAGCCATTTGCGAATTTGCGGCAACAGCGCCCGCGCCTCGTCGCGGGTGTAATGTTTGTCAAAACGATGATCCATGGGTTGGGACCGGCGGCGGTTGAAATAAATACCGTTCGCGGCGGCGCGGTGGGCAACCGCACGCGAACGGGTGAATCAATGCGCGAGGCAGACTACTTCTGCCAGGTGCGCTTCTTGTGGCGATTCAAGCGCAGCTTCTTGCGCCGTTTGTGCTTGTTGATTTTTGCCTTGCGGCGTTTTTTTAATGAACCCATAAGGTGACGGGGTGATGAATTAGTGGATTGATGGATTAATGCAACTCAAATCTTTCAACCAGCCAGCCAGCCATTTTTTAGTACACCACCTTGTTCAACGGATATTCGATGATGCCCTCCGCGCCGGCGGCTTTGAGTTGCGGAATCAATTCGCGCACCACATGCTCGTCAATGATCGTTTCCACCGCCACCCAGCCCTTCAGGCTCAGATTGGAAATGGTCGGGTTGCGCAATGCCGGCAAATTCCTGAGCAGGCTCTTGAGATTTTTCCTGGCAATGTTCATTTTCAAACCCACTTTCGATTCGGCATCCAGCGCGCCTTTCAGCAGCATCGAGAGCGTTTCGATTTTTCCCCGCTTCCAGGAATCCTTCCACGCGTCGTAATTGGCGATGAGCCGCGGCGTGGAACTGAGCAGTTCGTCCACGATGCGCAGATTGTTCGCGCGCAGCGACGATCCGGTCTCGGTGACTTCCACAATTGCGTCCACCAATTCGTGCGCCTTCACCTCGGTCGCACCCCAGGAAAATTCCACCTCGGCCGACACGCCGTTTTTCTTCAGATATTTCTTCGTCAGGTTGACCACCTCGGTGGCGATGCGTTTGCCCTGCAAATCCTTGACCGATTTCACCGGCGAATCCTCCGGCACGCACAGCACCCAGCGGGCCGGGCGGCGCGAAACCTTGCTGAACAAAAACTCGCCCACCTCGTGAACCTTCGAGCCGTTCTCGATGATCCAATCGTAGCCGGTGATACCGCAATCGAGATAGCCGTGCTCGACATAACGGCTGATTTCCTGCGCGCGAATCAGCCGGATTTCCAGTTCGTCATCATCCACATAGGGGATGTAGGAACGGCTGCTGATCTGGATGTTGAAGCCGGCCTTGGCCATCTTGTCGATGGTGGCGTCCTGCAAACTGCCTTTTGGCAGACCGAATCTTAATTTCTTGCTCATTGATTTTTTCCGGTAGGGCTGACCTGCCGGTCAGCCGGACGCGCGGCAGCGCGTCCCTACCACTTATGTAAATCCTGTTTCGCGCGGGGACGCGAATGCCGCCTCGGAGAATCCTTCCCGTGCACGGCCTGGTTAAACTGCCAACTCCGGCGCGGAAACGCCACTATTTTCATAACGGTCAATGCTGGCGCAATCAGCCGCTGCCATCGATCTGTAGCGGCAGGCATCCTTGCCTGCCGTATCCGGCGGCATCCCTGCCGCCCGGGCCAGCAAACCGGACCCGCGTCATGACCTCGCTTCCACATCAGAGCACCCGGCTGGAAGCCGGCCAAGCCGGGCGATACGGCAGCCATCCCTGGCTCCCGCTACGGTGGCAGTGTCCGGTTGGCCCCGTGCAACGCTACTTCGCACTTTGAATGGTCCACTGGCCATCCACTTTCATCAGCACGAAGGCACGCAGCCCCGACACCGCCTCGCCCGCGTACCAGGTACCGATGGCTTCGGACACATCGTTCGTCGGGTCCATGGCCTTCGCGCTCAGGATCAGCGCCGGCTTGCCCGTGTCCTTGTCAACCGGCGCCTGGTTCGGACGCAGTAGCGCCCGGTTGCTCGGCTTGATGGGCGGAACATGATTGGGGAATTTCCGAATCAGCGCCGCCACCCAGGCATCGCTGCCTTCAAAAAAAATCGCAGTATAATCACCGTTTCCCCAAGGGTGATTTTCCAGCAAATTACCGTAAACCGCCATTTCGATCTTGAAATCGTCCCGGCCCTCAAGTTTCCGGCTGTTGCCGAGGTCCTCCGCCTTCCGGTTCGTGCGGCACCCGGCCAGCAGACAAAGGAAAACCGCGGCAAAAATAAAAGCTGTTTTCATTTTAACCAAGGATGCACACGGATGGACACGGATGAAATAATTCCCTGTCCGTCCCACATCCTTCTGATTGGAGGAGACGGCCACAGGCTGGGTGAGGCCAGCATCTGCTTGCTTTAATCCGTGTTTATCCGTGTTCATCCGTGGTTGATTTACTTTTTCCGGATCACCCGCCGTCCCACCACCGAAATTTCCCCGCGCGCAATGGCCGCGATACATTTCGGATAAAGCTCATGCTCGGCAGCTTGAATCCGGTGATGCAGGATTTCCGGCGTGTCATTGTCCAAAACCGGAACCGACTGCTGTCCGATGATCGCGCCGGAATCCACGCCCGCATCCACAAAATGCACCGTGCAACCTGTCAGCCTCACACCGTGATCCAGCGCCTGCTTCCAGGCTTCGAGGCCGGGAAACGACGGCAGCAGCGACGGATGGATGTTCACGATGCGCCCCTCGTATGCGCGCAGAAACTCGCCCTTCAGCACCCGCATGAATCCCGCGAGCACTATCAAATCCACCTGCAACATTTGCAGCGCCCCGACAAACGCGCGCTCGGCGTCCTCGTCCAGCTTCGTGCGGAATTTCCCCGGCGGGATGAAGTGCGCGGCTATTTTCCGCTCGCTCGCCCGGGTCAGGATTCCCGCGCTTTCGTCGTCGCTCAGAACGATGCCGACTTCCGCTGGAATTTTTCCCGTGGCGCAGGCGATGGCCACCGCGACAAAGTTCGAGCCTTTGCCGGAACCCAGCACACCCAGTCGAAACTTATTGCCCACGGCGACTTGAATAGCAGAGTGACCGCTTAAGACAAGCGGAAAAGTGAGGATGCACCGGCACTCCAAGCAGGTTGGACAGCACGTCTGAGTTTCTCTCGAAACACATTCTTGTCGGAGGGGCGAGTTACACGAGTCCTCATTTTAGAGGCATTCGATGAGTCAGGGACTCGTATAACTCGCCCCTCCGACACCTTTGAAACAGTCTCGTTTTGCCTGTCCTACGTAACGCCCTACCCCGCCGGATCATAGATCACGCCCATGAACAGGATGGACTGGGTGATGCCGTCCTCAATCACAAAGAAAAATGGCCGGTCCACAATCATCTCAAATGGCTTCTCCGGTCCGTGCATCACTCCCAGCATGGTCATGTGAACCCCGGTGACAGCCGCCGCTTCGGTCCCTTCCTCGTTGACCTCCACGAAACTTTTTTGCTTCACCTCGCTGATAAACAATGGTTCGCTTGCCATCGCGGAAAAATCGGCGTCATCGAAGGCGTGCCTCATGCCCAGCGCCTTCAGCGGGGCATTGAGCGCCACATCGTAATCCAGCTTGAATCGCGGAAAGGCCAGGGTCCCTTCGCGGCCGCGAAATCCCGGAACAAATTTGTCCCGCCACATGTTGTGGTCCATGCCGGCCAGGAGCCTTGCCGGACTGGAATTTGTGTCCGGCAAAAAAAGATACATCTGCAAACGTTTGCCCGCATAAGGCAATCGCACAGCTTGAAAGCCCTCACCTTGCTGGTAATTGAAGCGCCCGCTCTGCCACATCGTTGGAACCTGCTTTGGCATCCCGCCGGGCTGGACGTTGAAGGCGTGGTCTTTGGTGGCCTGTTTGTCAAACGGCCGGTCCCATTTGCCTTTGAAATAAATGGCGTTGGCCAGAATCACCCGCGTCAATGGAGGAAAAGGAAACTGGACGACCTGCTTGATTTTCCCGCGCGTGCTTTTGTCAGCCCAGTCGTTGATGGTTTGCGCCGATTCAGGTTTGGCGAAGTCCACCCCCGCCAGTTTCGCCGCGAAAAAGTTTTGGTTGTCGGAAACAAATCCGGGCTTCAGGTGAAACCCCTCCTGGTACCAAATCGCGTTGGCCAAATTCAAAATCACGTTGGTTTGCGAATTCAGGGACTGATTCAAATCCTTGCCGGCGGCATTCAGCGTTTCCGCCGGCAGACCGGCCGTTTTCAAGACGCGCTGCATTTCCGCCTTCGTCTCGCCACCCGCGCCGTTGCCGACCATTTGCAGCACGGTTGAAACACTGAACGGCGAGATGAAGACATTTGTGCCCGGCTTTTCCCGGGTGATTTGTTTCAGCAGGTCAAACGCGAAGCCCGTGTTGGCCGAGGCCAGCTTTTCCTGATCGGCTGACGACGCCGCCAGCACCGTCAATCCAACGAACCACAGCAAAACCCCGAATCCAAGTTTTTTGCCCATGACCATTGGCATAACAGAGCGTGCCTTCAAAACAAGTTAAAAGATGGGGACGGGCGCAACTTGACACTGCCGCCATTTTTCTCCCGCTCTTCCCCCCAAGGAGGAGCGGGTCGGGGAGAGGAGGCACGTTTTCTTGATTCAAATCCCCTCGCCCCAACCCTCTCCCCGCTCGGGCGGGGAGAGGGAACCGGTGGCAATGGCAAGTTGCGCCCTCGTATTCGCACTGGAGATTTTTTTAATGACACACCGCTTCGCGACGTGAACAATGTGGGGCAACACATGACGGTCACATTGTTCATTCCTTGTTTTATAGACGCGCTGTATCCGCGCGCGGGCATGAGCGTGGTGCAAATCCTTGAACGCCTCGGCCACAAGGTCGTTTGCCCGGAGGAAATCGCCTGCTGCGGCCAGCCCGCCTTCAACTCCGGTTATTGGCCCGAAGCGCGCGCCGTCGCCGTCAAGGTGTTGGAACATCTCAAGGACGCCGAGACGGTGGTCATCGTCTCCGGTTCGTGCGGCGCGATGGTCAAAAACTTTTATCCGCAACTGTTTGCCCGCACGCCGCAGGCGGAACTGGCCAGACAGGTCGCCACGCGCGTCTGGGAATTTTCCGACTTCCTGGTCACCAAACTCGGCGTGACCGACCTCGGCGCGCGGTTCCCGGCCAAGGTCACGTTCCACGACGGCTGCCACGGGCTCCGCGAACTCGGCATCAAAAAGCAGCCGCGCGCGCTGCTCGCCAAGGTCCGCGATTTGCAGCTCATCGAAATGGCCGAGGCCGAGACGTGCTGCGGCTTCGGCGGCACGTTTTCCGCGAAGTTTCCGGCCATCTCGACCGCGATGGGCGAGGTCAAATGTGCCTCCGCCATCGAGACCGGCGCGGATTACATCGTGTCCAACGATTTGAGCTGCCTGATGCACCAGCAAGGATTGCTCAGCCGGCAGGGCAGCAAACTCAAAACCATCCACCTCGCCGAGGTGCTGACGGGCAAATGAGCGCCTTTGCCTCTCAATTTAAAGAGCAGGCGCGGCGCATGACGCGCGATTTGCGCCATCGCCAGCTCATCCGCACGGCCTTGCGCAATTACGAAATCGCCCGCGACAAACGCAAGGCCGCGTTCCAGGACTGGCAGACCGCGCGCCAGGCCGCCGCCGAAACGAAGTGGGAAGCCGTCAACCACCTTGACCAACATCTCATCGAACTCGCGGCCAAACTCGAATCGCACGGAACCAGGGTCCATTGGGCGGGCACCGGCGCCCAGGCGTGCGACATCATCGCCGGCATTGTGCGAGACCGAAAGGCGCGCTCGATCATCAAGTCCAAGGCGATGACGTCGGAGGAAATTCATTTGAACGAAGCGCTGGAACACGCCGGTTTTGACGTGGTCGAGTCCGACCTCGGCGAATTCATTGTCCAGCTTCGCCACGAACCGCCGTATCACATCGTTTTTCCCTCGATGCACCTGACGCGCGGTGAAATCCGCGAGTTGTTCCAGCGCGAACTCGGCGACGCGCCCTCGGACAATCCCGAGGAACTCACGATGGTCGCCCGGCGCGTGCTCCGGAAAAAATACCTCGCCGCCGACGTCGGCATCACCGGAGCGAATTTCGCCATCGCCGAGACCGGCATGATTTCCATCACCGAGAACGAAGGCAACGCCCGTCTCACCGCCGCGCTGCCGAAGACGATGATCACGCTGCTCGGCATTGAGAAGGTTTTGCCGCGGCTGGAGGACCTCGCGCTGTTTCTGCCGATGCTCGCGACCGCCGGGGCCGGCCAGCCGATGTCGGGTTACAACACGCTTTACGGCGGCCCGCGCCAGCCCGGCGAATGCGACGGCCCGGAGGAATTTCATGTGGTGCTGCTCGACAATCACCGCACCTCCCTCCTCGCCGACGCCGAGCAGCGCGATGCGCTCCATTGCATCCGCTGCGGCGCCTGCCTGAACGTCTGTCCGATTTTCCGAAACGTCGGCGGCCACACCTACGGCACGACCTACTCCGGCCCCATCGGCTCGGTCATCACGCCGCATCTGCGCGGCTTGCAGGACTGGAAACATCTTTCCTTCGCGTCGTCCCTCTGCGGCGCCTGCACCGAGGCGTGCCCGGTGAAGATTGATTTGCACCATCACCTGCTCCAAAACCGCCGCAACGCCTCGGACCAAAAACCGTCGTTCTTCGAGCGGCTGGCGCACCGGGCTTTTGCCGTCATCGCAAACAGCACGGCGTTGTGGTCCCTCGGCAAGAAACTGGGATGGCTCTTCCAGCCGCTGCAGCGTCCCATCAAGGGCACCGTGCTCGACCCGGCGCAGGCATGGACAAAAACCCGCGATTTGGCGCCCATTGCGCGCGAGTCATTCAAGGATTGGTGGAGGAAACGGAAATGACCGAACGCGAAAACATTCTGGCCCGCGTCCGCGTGGCGCTGAAGACGCCGGCTCCCCTGCCCGGCTCGCATGATGGCACCCACGCGGCTCCGTTGCCGCAACCGCCCGTTGCCGGCGCGCGCCAATGGCTGCCGGCGGTTGGAAAAGATTTCAAAGATTGGGTTGAATTGTTCGGCAAAAATGCAATGGACCTGAAGGCGGATTTTCAAATGCTGAACTCAGCCGACGAAATGCGCCGGGCGCTCATCCGTTTGCGCGATGCGGGAGGCTGGAAACGCGCGGCCTGCCACTCCGGCATGCTGCCGGACGCCATCTGTCCGATCCTGGACCTGCCGCTGTTGCGAACCGACCGGCCTTACGACGTTCACGCGCTCGAAGCCTGTGACGTGGGCATCAGCGAATGCGACGCGCTCATCGCGCAGACTGGCAGCGTGCTGGTGACGAGCCGCAGCGCGGGCGGACGCGCGCTGTCCGTGCTGCCGCCGCATCACGTCGTGCTCGCGCGGCGGGACCAGATGGTGCCCGATTTGCCCGCCGCGTTTGATTTGCTGAAAAAGAGATACGCGGACAATTATCCGAGCATGATTTCGTTCATCACCGGCCCCAGCCGCACCGGCGACATCGAACGCATCCTGGTGCTCGGCGCACATGGCCCGAAAAAACTGACCGTGCTGTGTTTTTGAAACGGAGGCAATTGGCCGGCCTACTTTGCGGTTTGCCGCACCGTCAGGGTTATCCCGGAATACCGGGTGCAATTTCACCCCATTGGGGACTGGTTCATCACCAATATTTTTGTTGAATTATAGTATTGAAACCTGCGCCGCTCTCGCGCAGTGTCACATCATGATGAGAGCGAACCCATTCCCTCTCCGCTGCGGCTCGTCTGGCACAGACAAAAGTTCCATAATCTCGGCAGTTCTTTTTTCCGAGTTCAAGCACACTTCATGAGCCTATGAATCCTGACACAGCCATTCCGGAAGGCAAAAAGATTTTGGTGGTGGATGATGATCAGATCATTCTCAAAGCATTGTCCATTACGTTGATCTCCAATGGTTATCAGGTGTTCACGGCCACTGATGGGCCGGGAGCCGCCAGCATCGTTGCCCGGGAAAGGCCGGATTTGATCTTGCTTGACCTCCTGTTTCCGCCCGATGCGGCGAATGTCGGCGGGGCGTTACAGGACGGGTTCTTCATCATTGAATGGCTTCGTCGCATGGGCAAAGCCCAGGACATTCCCATTATCATCATTTCCGGGGACAAGTCAGTGAAAGACAAGAAGACCGCCCTGGCCACCGGGGCGGTGGGGTTCTTCCCCAAGCCGATTGATCGTGTCGCATTGTTGGCCGCCATTCGCGCCACGCTCGGCGAGGATGCCGGTGACAAGGCGCCCGCCACAGCCTGAGTTTCGAGAACCAGGCCGGGGGTATTGCGTCAGCTCCGGCTTTTACACCCCGCCAAACCGCCGGTGGCGGCGGGCGTAGTCCTCCAGCGCGGCGAAGAATTGCGGTTTGCGGAAATCCGGCCAGAGCGTCGGCGTGATGACCAGTTCGGCGTAGGAAATCTGCCAAAGCAGGAAATTGCTCACCCGCATCTCGCCGCTCGTGCGAATCAGCAGGTCCGGGTCGGGAATGTTCCGCGTCCAAAGATGCTGCGAAATGACCTCCTCGTTGATGTCGGCGGGTTCGAGCTTGCCGCTCTTCGCCTTTTCCGCGATGCGCCGCACGGCGTCCACAATTTCAATGCGGCTGCCGTAGCTCAACGCCATGACGAGCGTGAGGCCGCTGTTTTTGGACAGGGTCGCGATGGATTTCTTGAGATGTTCCTGCACGTTTTCCGGCAGGCGGTAAATCTGGCCGATGACTTCCAGCCGCACGTTGTTTTTGTTCAACTCCGGCGTCTCGGTCTTGAGATAGTGGATGAGATATTTCATCAACGCATCCACCTCGTCCTTGGGCCGGTTCCAATTCTCGGCGGAAAATGCGTAGAGCGTCAGATACTTGACGCCCAGTTCGCCGGCGGTGCGGATGATGGTGCGCGCGGATTCCGCACCCTGCCGATGACCCTCGATGCGCGGCAGGCCGCGCGCCTTCGCCCAGCGGCCATTGCCATCCATGATCACCGCGACGTGCCGCGGCAGCGAGGCTTTGGCTTCGGCGCTCAAATGTGGAGTGGCGGAACTCATGGAAAATTGGCAAAACGAATTTTAATTGTTCTTGCTGGCTTTCAAAATGAATTGCCAAAAAGCCGCAATAATTCCAAAAACAAGAGCGCCTGCTAAACCAATCACCAAATAAGTAACGTCAGGATTATTGTAATTTTTTACTCCTAGTCCGTTCATAACTCCATCCGCCACAAGAGATAGAATAAAAGCAAAGCTTTGGAGGCATCCAATATGCCAAACGTTTTCTGAAAAATATATCACCGCAATCAATAGCAATCCTCCTAAAAGCGCACACGTCAAAACGACCCGAAGTTTTTTACCTCGCGGCTTCATATTTTCTGTCGGACTCTCTCTCATCAAAGAGTTTTTGGGAGGGACGGCGTGTCGCCGTCCACAATTTATTTGGGTCGCCGACACGGCAACCCTCCCATATTAAACAAAAATCGTCTGGTCGCGGCTCGGACCAACGGAGGCAATGGCCAGCTTCGCGCCGGTCAATTCGGCTATCGCCTTCAAATAAGCGCGCGCTTTCGGCGGCAGTTGCTTCCATGAACGCGCCTTGGCCGTCGGTGTGCGCCAGCCTTCAAATTCCACATACACCGGCTCGCATTCCGCCAGCGTCTGCGCGTCGTTCGGAACGAAATCGTAACGCGCCTTGCCGTGACGGTACGCGACGCAAACTTTGATCGTCTCCACCGTATCGAGACCGTCGAGGTTCGTAACGGCAAGCTTGTCAATGCCGTTGACGATGGTCGCATGCCGGGTGGCCACGCTGTCAAACCAACCGCAACGGCGCGCGCGTCCGGTCGTCGCGCCGAATTCGCGGCCCATCGCGTGCAGCATGTCGGCGATTTCGGCGTTCTCCGTCGGCAGCGGCCCCTCGCCCACCCGCGTCGTGTATGCCTTCATCACGCCGACGACATCGTCCATCTTGTTCGGCGCCACGCCGGACCCGGTGGACGCGCCTCCCGCCGTAGTGTTCGACGACGTGACAAATGGATACGTGCCGTGATCAATGTCGAGAAACGTCCCCTGCGCGCCCTCGAACAAAATGTTGTCGCCCCGCCGCGTCGCTTCATGCAGCAGCACAACTGTATTGGCAACGAAGGGTTTCAAAAATTTCCCGGCGGCGCGATATTCTTTGAGCACCTGTTCAAAGGAAAGCGGCCTGGCGCCGAGCGCGCGCAGCACCCCGTTGTTTTCCTTGATGCGCAGGCGCAATTTTTCCTCGAACCGTTTCGGCGTCACGAGATCAATCATCCGCAGACCGACGCGCGCCGCCTTGTCGCCGTAGGCCGGGCCGATGCCGCGCTTGGTGGTGCCGATTTTATTTTTGCCCTTGAGCACTTCGCGCTGGGCGTCCAGCTCGCGGTGATACGGCAGGACGACGTGCGCCGTTTCGCTCACGACGAGGTTGCCGCCGACCTTGATGCCGAGTTTGCGGAGTCCTTTGATTTCGTCAACCAGTCCGACGGGGTCAATGACCACGCCGTTGCCGATGACGCACAGTTTGTTTTTGCGCAGGATGCCGGACGGCACGAGGTGCAGGACGTATTTTTGTTTGCCGATGAAGACGGTGTGGCCGGCGTTGTTGCCGCCGGCGTAGCGGACGACGATGTCCGCATTTTCCGTCAGCACGTCAATGATTTTGCCTTTGCCTTCGTCGCCCCATTGAGCGCCAACCAAAATTGTGTTTGCCATAGTTTTTCAAGGTGGGACAGGCTTCCAGCCTGTCTCTGTTTTGTTTGACAGGCAGGATGCCTGTCCCACTGCAATAAAAATCCCCGAACGTGAATTCGGGGCAAAGCGCATGTCTTTGCGCTAAGAGGCTAGGGATTGAGGCGGGGGATGTCAATTCCACAGCGGAATTTTATGGCGGCGTCTCTTGGACAAAGTTCGACCCTGCTTTTAAGAAAATCCGGCTGTCTGATGCGTCATTTAGTGTACGATCTCAAACGGGTGTTGAACCTGGTGAACTGCTGGCCCGCATCCAGTCCCATCAACTGCCCTACAATCGTCCGCCCCTCCGCCAGACCCCTTACAACCGTGATCCCTGGGAAGAAAAGCTGCTGGCGCAAGAAGACAATCCCATCCGCCAGCTCGCACTGCAAAAC
This sequence comes from uncultured Verrucomicrobiae bacterium, assembly GCA_963804345.1. Classification (GTDB taxonomy): domain Bacteria; phylum Verrucomicrobiota; class Verrucomicrobiia; order Limisphaerales; family UBA11358; genus UBA11358. The sequence continues at coordinate 346,175 of CAWDPX010000019.1, forward strand.
GATCTGGCGCTCATCCGCCATTACGACACCCAGATCACCGCCCTGGAAGAACAACTCCAAAAGCTCACCAAGGCCACGGCCTGACGCACTACACCTTGCTCCAGACCGTGCCGGGCATCGGCGAACATCTGGGTCTGACGCTCCTCTACGAAATCGGCGACATCCACCGCTTCCCCACCGGTCAAGGACTTCCTGAGTTATTGCCGCCTGGTCAAAGGCACGGTGGCCAGCGCCGGCAAGCTCAAGGGCCTGCGCGGCGCCAAACTGGGCAATGCGTATCTGCGCTGGGTCTTCGGCGAGGCGGCGGTTAACCCATGGGTTTACTGCTGTGAGTTTCTGGACCGTGCTGCGGCCGCGTGAGGCGAAGCAACGTAAAGCGCATCGCGCCACGTTGCGAAGCCTTTTACGCGGATCGCAGCGCTGGAAGACCGGTAGCGGCTCGCTTGCTGCCGCCGGCCCGATTGAGTCCGAATAGGTGTTTAGCCGGAACTCCGTTCCGAGCTGCCAACTGAAATTAAGTCGGAGTTCCTGTTCTGAGGACGCGAAAACGGAAAAGAAATCTTTTCCGTCAGGGAATGCTTTTTTTTGTTGACCGTCCGGGCTTAATAGGTGTTAGGCCACGGGTTCATATTCCGACTAATCAAGGAAACTCCAGTCTGTAAAACATCTTCCCGATGCTTGCCTCTGAAATGAGTATTGTATTTGTCCCGGCAGCAACGATTGGCTGATTAGTGACCAACAACCAGTTGGTGGAAAGTAAGTCTGCATTTTGATAAAGATTGAAGCCGATGGCGCTTGAAGGCCAAGAAAGCAAGCAGTTCGTGCCGGACTGGGTGATGGTAAGGGCTGGAATAGGGACAGGTGATATGGAAATATTGAGTGATCCGCCGTTGTCGGAATAAACGGAATCCCCGATTACAAAACTGTGAGAGAATCCGTCTCCAACAAAGTAGTAATTGTAAATGTGAGTTGGGCTGTATGTATTTGTAGAAAAGGTGGCACCATCCACAGTGCCGCACCAAGACACGCTCTGACTGTCAATGCATAGCAATCCATTAAGAACCTGCACAGGATACCCGTTGTATAAAAAAAAGAAGTTCGCGTCCCCTTCTCGCACATCGGGAATACCCGGCCAATAAGCAAAGTAGAACCAGCCACTTGCCTGAATGCAGTAGGGAGTGCCGGAGACAAGTGGGGAAGACCACACCGGAGTCGGGGTGGTTGAGTCAACCGTCAATGTTTCCGCCAGCGCACAAGAACACAAGAGCAAGGTTAGAACTAAAGTAACTACAGTTTTTTTGTTTGTAATATTCATATTTCGATGATGGTGGTTATGGTCAAACACGTCATGTGGCCTAACGTGAGCTCAGCCACCGCCGCTGAGCGTGACTTCCAAATGCAATCCTGACAATTAAATTTCATAAAATCGTCCAACTGACCGACGTAGCGGCGGTTGGCTGCAGCGCCACGTCATCGTCATACTCAAAGAATCATCAATCCAAACAAACCGAGAAAGAACAAAAGCGTCCCAATCGCTCCAAGTCCGTCGCGTGAAACAAAAGCCCCCGGCTGCAAGCGACGGCTCAACACCACACAAGCCAAGCTGAAAAGAAGAAAGAAGCCGCCCATGAAATTGAATGCAGCTGATGTGCCATCGGCAGCGAGAGCAAAGATGCACGCCCCAAGCAGCATTGGGAACGAGGCGACGAATAAAAACCTTCGTAGTCTTAACACGCCAGCAACTAAAAGTCCGATGGCGGCTACAAAAGGCAGTGACTGAAGGAAAGTATCCATGCGTATCGAGTGGCCGAACGAAAAAAGCTGAGCCACCGCCGACTCACGACGTGAACCGCGAAAGCGGAACTGCAAGCGCCAACGGCGGTTAGATGCCATGATGGGTTGAGCGCGGCACCATTCAGTGCCACGCTGCGAACGTAATTCAAACAATCAATCATCACATCTATGAAAGAATACATTCTCAAACCCATCATGACACCCCAAACCGTATCGCTGAGCACGTCCTTTGACAAGCCCGCAACCATCAAGATCATTCCGCCGCGCCAACCGCTGCCCACCGCCGTCATTGACCCTGCCAAACCCATGCTCAAGCTCGGTCTGGATGTGCATCTGGAATTCATCATGGCCGTGGCGCAAAAAGATCATGCCCATCCGCACGCCCCCCGCAAATTCACCCGCGAACAACTCGTGGCGCAGGTCCGCAAGTGGGTCGCCGAAGGTTTCCAAGTCTTCTGTGTGCAGGAAAGTTGCGGTTTCGGCTTCGTGCTCCATCGCGAACTACTGGCGGCGGGCGCGCAAAGTTTTCTGATCACCCCCATCGCCCTCAACGGCAAGCGCAAGACCGACAAGCTCGATGCCCGCGCCCTCTGCCTGCGCCTGTCCCGCTGGCTGGATGGCAACCGCGATGAACTCGCCCCCATCCGCATTCCTTCTGAAACCGAGCAACGCCAGCGCGAAGGCACGCGGCGCCGGAAGTTTCTGGCCGGGGCCATCCGCAGTCTGGCCAATCGCGGGCACAGCCAGGTCGCCGAGTATTGTCATTCCCAACTGCCGCACCGTTGGTGGGGTCCGCGCAACTGGCCCAAGCTCGCCACGCTCGATCCGTGGGTGCTGGGCGTGCTGGCCAAGCTGCGCGAATTGATCCTGGGTCTGGAGGCGCAATTGGTGGAACTCCAAGCCGAACTGCTCGCGCGCGTGCAAGATCAGGTCACACCCAAGGGCCTGGGCGGGATGACGCTGGTGACCTTGGACGGCGAGGTGTGCAACTGGCATCGCTTTAGCAACCGCAAACAAGTGGGCAGTTACACCGGCTGCTGTCCGGGCGAACATAGTTCGGGCAATAAACGGCGCGTGGGCGGCATTGACCGGCTGGGCAACGGCCGGGTGCGCGCCCTGCTGGTCGAGGCGGTGTGGCGCTTCCTGCAATGGCAGCCCCACTGGAAGGCGGCCCTGAAAATGAAAACCAAGCTGGGCGCGGGCACCGCCATGAAGAAAAAGACCGTGATTGCCCTGGCCCGCCAACTGGCCATTGACCTGTGGCGCTGGCGCACCGGCCGCTGCACGATGGAAGAACTCGGCTGGGTGCCGGCCTAACCTTCAACCCTTAACCTTGGATTTGATTTTGTTTGCTTCCCGAGAACCAAGCGTGAGTGAATTTGCGACCGGGCGGTTCCTGCCCGCAGCCGGAGCTGGTGTGGTGCAAACCCACCCGTCGGTTAGAAGGGGCGGAACCCCCGGTCGCCGCAGTCACACAAGTATGACACCATGGGCGTTGGCCTTCGCGCCAACTGTCCGGATAGGAGCTGGTGCGTGGCGACTTAGCCAGGCATGCGTTCAAGCGGCGACACCGGTCGATCATCCTCACGCGACGGACTCTGGGAAAAACACCGCCATCACGGCGGGGAAAGGAACTGCTGGGTAGAGGAATAAGGGACTAGAGCTTGGAAACAGCTCGAAGCGATTACTGGTTAGTTCGACCTCATCGCTTCGCGCACGTCTCCGCTCCACTCCGTTGCGCTCCGCGTGACATACACCTCAATCAAAAATACTTTTACTCGAATCCCTCAATCCTATTGACAACCCTCATAGGGGCTCCGGCGACTTGTTGAACCCAGCCGCTGGCGCGGCAGGAGAAGCCGGGCGCTTGGTTGACAATCCTGCGTCAAGAGTTGATGATCGGCTCATGCAACTTGGTTCGGACTTAAATCAAATTTCGATGGCAGAATCGGATTAAGTTCTGGCAAAAGCAAGGCGGATGTGATAAAAGCAAAAGGCATATTTTTTCCGGGGGTTTAAGGGGGGCCGCTTTTAAATCATTGGCTTTTTTGACTGCCGGTTTCACGTTTGGCGAAGGTTGCCAGGTTAGTTCCCCGGGCTGGTTCAACAACGGATTGATTCGACGCTCCGCGCGACTACCCCTCCCAAACTACGAACCTCCCACTCGCGCTCCGGTCGATTCAATCCTTTGGTCATTGGCGGCACGAGTCCGAGAGAATCAGTGATATGCACCATACCAGTCCGGCTCATCTTTTGGAAAATACGGCCAATCTGTCTTGGTGGGAAGCGACTTCTTCGCGGCCTCCGCTTCTGATGGCGTGAGGAACATGCCTCCCAAATCATTGCCTCCGTTAATGGCGTAGAAGCGATACGGCGAATGGGCCAACTGGTCGTTGACGATGGTGAAGAAAGCTACGGTGGCTCTGCCCCAACTCTCGCCTCCTGTATCTTCCAAGTCGGGTGCGTAGATGACAAACTCTCTAGCTCCGCACTTGACCGCATACTTGCCAACATCGTTGTCAATCACTTCTTCAATCTGTGCGGGCTGTGGCACATATTTCTGAAGCTCGGGCAATAATGACTCGTATGCCTCACGAATGCCCGCTTCAGCGAGATCCTCGGCATCAAGTAGAACCATCTTATCGTAATCTAGTTCAGACATATATTTTGTTTGTTATTGTTGTTTGCTAAAAACGTGGCCGAGCCGCCTAACGTCCAGAGCTCAGGCACAGCCGCCGAGCTGGACATGGAAATGAAAGTATGACGGACGATTTCATAAATCAATCGCAACTGGCAGGGGCAGCGGCTGTTGCCTGCAGCAATTTGTTGAACCCAGCCGCTGGCGCGGCAGGAAGCCGGGCGCTTGGTTGACAATCCTGCGTCAAGAGTTGATGATCGGCTCATGCAACTTGGTTCGGACTTAAACTCAAATTTCGATGGCAGAATCGGATTAAGTTCTGGCAAAAGCAAGGCGGATGTGATAAAAGCAAAAGGCATATTTTTTCCGGGGGTTTAAGGGGGGCCGCTTTTAAATCATTGGCTTTTTTGACTGCCGGTTTCACGTTTGGCGAAGGTTGCCAGGTTAGTTCCCCGGGCTGGTTCAACAACGGATTGATTCGACGCTCCGCGCGACTACCCCTCCCAAACTACGGACCTCCCACTCGCGCTCCGGTCGATTCAATCCTTTGGTGGTTAGGCGTCCGGTGTATCAACACTGAAAATATCAAACGCGCACACTCCAAAATCATGGCCGTGTAAATCAGCGGACGATATAAACCGGGCATATCGAACACGCGAGCCAGCATCGAAATGAAGCCGAACGATAAAAGCATGAACACGAACCGGAACGGAAACTGAATGTATGACAAAATCAAAGCCCACCGCTTCATGCCAAACAACCCGACTGCCGAAACGAGCAGTGACACGATAAAAAGCAAGCGCAGGATGTCTGAAAACGCGCCCGGCAAAGGTTCGTGGCTGACGGAAGCAAGCTGCGCCAACATCTTCGGCGCAAACCTCGCGACGAGGATAACGTCTGCCAATCCGAACAAATAAAACAATAATCGTCGTATCATAAAAACGCTCCGAGGACGCCTAACGAAAAAAGCTGAGCCACCGCCGACTCGCGACGTGAACCGCGATAGCGGAACGGCAAGCGCCAACGGCGGTTAGATGCCATGATGGGTTGAACGCGGCACCATTCAGTGACACGCTGCGAACGTAATTCAAACAAACGATCATCACATCTATGAAAGAATACATTCTCAAACCCATCATGACACCCCAAACCGTATCGCTGAGCACGTCCTTTGACAAGCCAGCAACCATCAAGATCATTCCGCCGCGCCAACCCTTGCCCACCGCCGTCATTGACCCCGGCAAACCCCTGCTCAAGCTCGGCCTGGACGTCCACCTCGAATTCATCATGGCCGTGGCCCAGAAAGACCACGCCAATCCGCAGGCTCCCCGCAAATTCACCCGCGAATTCCTCGTCGCCCAGGTCAAAAAGTGGGTCGCCGAAGGCTTCCAGGTCTTCTGCGTGCAGGAAAGCTGCGGCTTCGGCTTTGTCCTCCACCGCGAACTGGTGGCCGCCGGCGCTCAAAGTTTTCTGATCACCCCCATCGCCCTCAACGGCAAGCGCAAGACCGACAAGCTCGATGCCCGCGCCCTCTGCCTGCGCCTGTCCCGCTGGCTGGATGGCAACCGCGATGAACTCGCCCCCATCCGCATTCCTTCTGAAACCGAGCAACGCCAGCGCGAAGGCACGCGGCGCCGGAAGTTTCTGGCCGGGGCCATCCGCAGTCTGGCCAATCGCGGGCACAGCCAGGTCGCCGAGTATTGTCATTCCCAACTGCCGCACCGTTGGTGGGGTCCGCGCAACTGGCCCAAGCTCGCCACGCTCGATCCGTGGGTGCTGGGCGTGCTGGCCAAGCTGCGCGAATTGATCCTGGGTCTGGAGGCGCAATTGGTGGAACTCCAAGCCGAACTGCTCGCGCGCGTCAAAGATCAGGTCACGCCCAAGGGCCTGGGCGCAATGACGCTGGTGACCTTGGACGGCGAGGTGTGCAACTGGCATCGCTTTAGCAACCGCAAACAAGTGGGCAGTTACACCGGCTGCTGTCCGGGCGAACATAGTTCGGGCAATAAACGGCGCGTGGGCGGCATTGACCGGCTGGGCAACGGCCGGGTGCGCGCCCTGCTGGTCGAGGCGGTGTGGCGCTTCCTGCAATGGCAGCCCCACTGGAAGGCGGCCCTGAAAATGAAAACCAAGCTGGGCGCGGGCACCGCCATGAAGAAAAAGACCGTGATTGCGCTGGCCCGGCAACTGGCCATTGACCTGTGGCGCTGGCGCACCGGCCGCTGCACGCTGGCAGAACTCGGCTGGATGCCCGCCTAACCTTCAACCCCGGATTTGATTTTGTCCCATCCCAGAGAACAGAGCGTGAGTGAATTTGCGACCGGGCGGTTCCTGCCCGCAGCCGGAGCTGGTGGGCGCAAGCCCTGCCCGTCGGTTAGAAGGGGCGGAACCCCCGGTCGCCGCAGTCACACAAGTATGACACCATGGGCGTTGGGCTTTGCCCCAACTGTCCGGATAGGAGCTGGTGCGTGGCGACTTAGCCAGGCATGCGTTCAAGCGGCGACACCGGTCCATCATACTCACGCGACGAACTCCCGGAAGAACACCGCCATCACGGCGGGGAAAGGAACTGCTGGGTAGAGGAATAAGGGACTAGAGCTTGGAAACAGCTCGAAGCGATTACTGGTTAGTTCGACCTCATCGCTTCGCGCACGTCTCCGCTCCACTCCGTTGCGCTCCGCGTGACATACACCTCAATCAAAAATACTTTTACTCGAATCCCTCAATCCTATTGACAACCCTCATAGGGGCTCCGGCGACTTAGGCCACAGCGACACAAAACAAAATCAATAATCCACTAATGATGATGCCGACAATAGCTGGCACAAGGATGCCTTTCTTGCCGTGCTTGGAAACGCCAAACAAAGCCACAATGCCGGAAACCAAGCCAACCGCAATGAGCAAAAGTGCAAACTCTATAAAAATCGGAATGATCTTTCGTGCGACAATCTGCCGGTCGAATATGAAAAGCGCGAAGACGATGAGACTAATGACGGGACAAATCCAACTGAGCCTCGCTGCTCGGTGTGAGAACGATGTCGCTTTCGGTGTTGTTGGTGTGTCCATATTCGGATGTGGCCTAACGTCCAGAACTCAGCCATGCCGGATGAACGATGTCAACCGCGAATGCGGAACTGAGACACCCAACCGGCATTGGCTGCAGTGAATTGTTGAACCCAGCCGCTGCGCGGCGGACCTGACGGTGGTCTTGTGGGCGATGGCGGATCATGGTTCCGGGTGGTTGTGTGTTTTTTAATTGGCGGCGAGCGTGTTACCGCATCCACGGGCACACTCGCCGCCCTATGACTAACTATCCATATCCATCCATCGCAAAATTCGCTGACCTTGTCCAACTCAAAGATTACCGGCCGCCCACCAAAAAGGAGTACGTTCGTTACCTCCGGCGTTTCGCCGATCACCTGCGACGTGATCCGGCCAGTGCCACGGAGGATGACGTGCGGCGTTATTATCTGTTCCTGCGGCAGCAAAAACACTTCGGCGGCTCGGCCATGAAGGTGGCCAAGTGCGCCCTGCGCTGTTTCTACCGCGAGTTGCTCCGGGTCGAGGGCTGGACGGTGTTCGAGGAGCTGCGCGTCGCCCCGCCGCAGACCCTGCCGCTGGTGTTGAACCGCCAGCAGGTGGCCGCCGTGCTGGCGGCGGTGCGCGAGCCGCGCTTGAAGATGGTGCTGACCTTCATCTATCACACCGGCCTGCGCGTGGGCGAAGCCGTGCGCGTGGAAGTGCGCGATCTCCAGGACACCCAGACCGATCATCCCCGCCTGCACGTGCGCTGCGGCAAGGGCGGCAAGGACCGTTACGTCCCGCTGGCGGTGCCGCTGGTCAAAGACCTGCGCGAGTGGTGGAAAATCCACCGGCATCCGCAATGGCTTTTTCCCGGGCCGGGAACGAACTGGCGCGAGCGGGGCTTGAGTGCCACGCAAGCGGCGGCGCGGGCGACCACGCATCTGAGCGTGTCGGCGGTGCAGAACACCTTCCGGCTGGCGCGGGCCACGGCGGGACTGCCGGTGGCGGCCACGGTGCATACGTTGCGGCATTGCTACGCGACGCATCTGCTCGAAGAAAGCGTGGACTTGCGTTTGATCAGCCAGTATCTGGGGCACGCCTCGCTGGAGACGACACTCGTTTACACGCATCTGACGCCGCTCAACGAGGCCCGGACCCGGGCGGCGCTGGCCACGCTTTACAACGCCACCCGCTAAAGGCGCCGTGGTGGACGTGGCGGATATTTTCCGCGCGGTGTGGCCGGGTTATGGAGCGAAGTTCGGACGGTGGATCCCACCCGAACAACGCGCCGCCGTCCGGGCCATCCTGCGCTGTCGCACGCCGGCGCTGGGCGGGCAGGTTTACCGCTGTGCCTGCGGCGGGACGCACTATGCCTATCACTCGTGCAACCATCGGGCCTGTCCCAAGTGCGGTTGGCAGGACAACACCGACTGGCTGGCGCGACAGCAGGCGCGGCTGCTGCCCGTGCCCTATTTCCTGGTGACCTTCACCGTGCCCGCCGAACTGCGCGAACCCATCCGCTCGGCGATGAAGGTGTGGTACGGGGCGTTGTTGAAGGAGAGTGCGGGCGCGTTGCAAGACCTGGCGGCGCAGCCCAAACATCTGGGCGCCGAACTGGGATTGACGGCCGTGCTGCAAACCTGGACGCGGGATTTGCGGTATCATCCGCACGTCCACGTGCTGGCGCCCGGCGGAGGACTCTCGGCCGACGGCTTGCACTGGCGGCGGGTGAAGGACGCGGCGTTCTTCCTGCCCCAACAGAAGCTGGCGGCGCGGTTCAAGGGCCGGCTCAAGGCGTGGTTGCAGCAAGTGCAACCTGAACTTTTCCAAGCCGTGCCGGCCAAAGCGTGGTGGCGCAAGTGGGTGGTGGACATTCAGTCGGTGGGTTCGGGCGCGGCGGCGTTGAAATATCTGGCGGCGTATGTCCATCGCGGCCCGCTGCATCCGGCGCGGCTCAAAACCTGGGATCCGCCGGCGTCCGGCTCCGGCGCGACGAGTGGCGGGAACGTCACGTTCAGTTACCGGGACGCGGCGGGCCAGGAGCGGCGCGGCACGGTGAGCGGAACGGAGTTTGTGCGGCGGCTGCTCCAACACGTGCCGCCCAAACATTTTCAACGCGTGCGCCACTTTGGCTGGCGCGCGGCGGCGGCCCGGGCGAAGTGGGAACGTATCGTGGCGCTGTTGGATTGGCGGTCGCCGCTCCCTCAACCCTCAACTAAAAACCCTCAACCGATTCGGTGCCTCGCTTGCGGCCGGGTGATGCGCCTGATCGGGACGCTGGCCCGGTCACCGCCGGGGAGGGTTGAAGGTTGAGGGTTGAGGGTTGAGAGCGCCCGCGCAAAAAAACTGCGCGGGCGGAGGGTGCGGTGTTGTCACTGCCGCCAAAAAGTGCCGGGCCGGTGCGGTGCGGACGGACACCAAACGAGTGGCAAGTGCTGCCGGCGGGGTTTGGGGCCGGACCCGGGCAGTTCGCCGGGCCAAACGGGAAACCCGACGGGTTTATAGCCGGGTCACGAGACCAAAAGCAAAAGGCAAAGGAAACGGAAAACTGGCGGCGGCAAAAACTTCGACGGGCCTGCCCCGTGAGCCGCAGGCTTTTACGGGGCTGGTTCAACAACGGATTGATTCGACGCTCCGCGCGACTACCCCTCCCAAACTACGGACCTCCCACTCGCGCTCCGGTCGATTCAATCCTTTGGTGGTTAGGCCGCTGTGATCGCGGATTGCAGGACCTTGATCACTTTTATTCTCCCAGTTACCAATGAATACAAGACAACAAGAAGTGTCGCCAATCACGCTCTGCTCACTGACGAATAGCAGTGCTGCCCTTGTCCATCCTCGAAACGTTCATAAAGCCTAAGGCAACTCCTGCTCTTCTCTGAAGCTTTTTGACGTAATCCCGATAGTCGCTGACAGCTGCTTGGCTGATCGATAATCCGAAGCCGACATTATCCAGGCCTGCAATGCGAGCAGCCTTAAATGCCTCGTCGTGTGCGCATCCAACCATATCACCAAAGAAGGCTACCTGACAGTACGCAAGATGTAAATCGAGTACCGTGTCATAACGCGAAACTGGCCTAGCTGGAACCAGGATTCATGCTCTCGCCAGTGGTGGCAGAGGTGGAGCGCACCGCAAGATAACGCAACGAAGAACAAGACATCGAACGTGAAAGTGACCACCGGCTGTTGCGGTGCAGCGCCTTGTTGAACCCAGCCGCTGCGCGGCGGACCTGACGGTGGTCTTGTGGGCGATGGCGGATCATGGTTCCGGGTGGTTGTGTGTTTTTTAATTGGCGGCGAGCGTGTTACCGCATCCACGGGCACACTCGCCGCCCTATGACTAACTATCCATATCCATCCATCGCAAAATTCGCTGACCTTGTCCAACTCAAAGATTACCGGCCGCCCACCAAAAAGGAGTACGTTCGTTACCTCCGGCGTTTCGCCGATCACCTGCGACGTGATCCGGCCAGTGCCACGGAGGATGACGTGCGGCGTTATTATCTGTTCCTGCGGCAGCAAAAACACTTCGGCGGCTCGGCCATGAAGGTGGCCAAGTGCGCCCTGCGCTGTTTCTACCGCGAGTTGCTCCGGGTCGAGGGCTGGACGGTGTTCGAGGAGCTGCGCGTCGCCCCGCCGCAGACCCTGCCGCTGGTGTTGAACCGCCAGCAGGTGGCCGCCGTGCTGGCGGCGGTGCGCGAGCCGCGCTTGAAGATGGTGCTGACCTTCATCTATCACACCGGCCTGCGCGTGGGCGAAGCCGTGCGCGTGGAAGTGCGCGATCTCCAGGACACCCAGACCGATCATCCCCGCCTGCACGTGCGCTGCGGCAAGGGCGGCAAGGACCGTTACGTCCCGCTGGCGGTGCCGCTGGTCAAAGACCTGCGCGAGTGGTGGAAAATCCACCGGCATCCGCAATGGCTTTTTCCCGGGCCGGGAACGAACTGGCGCGAGCGGGGCTTGAGTGCCACGCAAGCGGCGGCGCGGGCGACCACGCATCTGAGCGTGTCGGCGGTGCAGAACACCTTCCGGCTGGCGCGGGCCACGGCGGGACTGCCGGTGGCGGCCACGGTGCATACGTTGCGGCATTGCTACGCGACGCATCTGCTCGAAGAAAGCGTGGACTTGCGTTTGATCAGCCAGTATCTGGGGCACGCCTCGCTGGAGACGACACTCGTTTACACGCATCTGACGCCGCTCAACGAGGCCCGGACCCGGGCGGCGCTGGCCACGCTTTACAACGCCACCCGCTAAAGGCGCCGTGGTGGACGTGGCGGATATTTTCCGCGCGGTGTGGCCGGGTTATGGAGCGAAGTTCGGACGGTGGATCCCACCCGAACAACGCGCCGCCGTCCGGGCCATCCTGCGCTGTCGCACGCCGGCGCTGGGCGGGCAGGTTTACCGCTGTGCCTGCGGCGGGACGC
>CAWDPX010000020.1:0-41930 GCA_963804345.1 uncultured Verrucomicrobiae bacterium
TGCCAGTTCAAAACCGCATTGTCAAAGTCCAGAAGCGCAACCGGGCGCTGGTCAAATTCGATTCGGACCGCATCGGCCGGGCCATTTTGCGCGCCGCGCAGTCCATCGGCGGGTTTCAGCCGGATTTTCTGCCGGGCATAAACGACAAGATTTTCAGCGCGCAGGGGTCCGACGAAGACATCGCGGGGTTTCTGGCGGACGCCGCCACCGTCTGCCTCAACTCCGACCCGCATCACCTGATATCGAATTTTCCGCCGACGATAGAGAGCATCCAGGACGAGGTGCTGCACACGCTGCGCAGCTACGGTTTCCAGAACACCGCCGATGGCTACGAATGTTATCGCTGGGGACGGCATTGGCTGCGGGAGGGAGCGCTGCCGCCGGAAAAATTCGCCGGCAATGGTTTTCCCCGCGAGCGCATGGGGCAAATCCTCGACTGGAACCGCAAGCAGGGCGTGGACACGGTGGCCGGCCTCAATGAGGCGGTTCGCAGCGGGCGCATCAAGGAGGTGATCGCCGCGTCGCTGGCGGTTTACGAGGCGTCGCTGGACGAGGCCGCCAAGAAGGTTTTGTCCCGCCTGAACAACGGCGGCAACCGTCTGCGGATGATGTGGGTGAGCGGTCCCAGTTCCTCCGGCAAGACCACCACGACGGTCAAGCTGACGCAGCGGCTCGAAAAACAGGGCCTGCGTTTTTTGATGCTCAATCTTGACGACTATTTCTGGTCGCTGGTCGAGCATCCGACCGACTGGATCAATGACCGGAATTACGAAACGCCGGAAGCGCTGGACATTCAGTTGCTGAATCAGCACCTCCGGGCGCTGCTCGACGGGCAGACGATTGAAAAACCGGTTTACAGTTTCATGGAAGGCCGGCGCGTAAGCACCAAGCCGGTCAAGCTGGAACCGGACCAGATTTTGTTGCTGGATTGTCTGCACGGGTTTTATCCGCCCATCACCGAGGGGATTGATGCCTCCGCGCAATTCCGTCTCTACATCGAAACGCTGAACATGTTGTACGAAGGCGACGGGAGCACGAACCGGCTCACGCAGTTCACCGACGTGCGTCTCATCCGGCGCATGTTGCGTGACGCGCGGCATCGCAACCACAGCGCGCTGCGCACCATTTTGCACTGGCATTATGTCCGTTACGGAGAGCTGTTCAGCATCATTCCGCTCATGGGGCTGGGTGATCACATCATCAACGGCGGGTTCCCCTTCGATTTGCCCGCGCTCAAGCCGTTCTTCATCGGGGAAGGCGGGCTGCTGCCCCGGCCGGAGGATTTCGCGCCTTACGCGGGTTTCCTCGATGCCCGCATCCGTTTCGACCGGGTAAAGGCGCTGCTCGAATCGGTGGAAGGTTTCACGCAGAAACAACTTTCAACCGGCGACCTCATCCCGGGCGACGCCGTGATCCGGGAATTCATCGGCGGGAGCACGATCAAGATTCCGCACAACGAATAACGGGCTGTCGTGTTTCGTAAAAACGGGCGACAAACCCGCGCTGGGTTCGGAGCGCGGCGTTTACGCCGCTTCAACGTGCGAAATGAGAGCCGGCTCATTATTTCCAGCATCTTATCGTTGTGGACGGTGAAGCGGGCTGAAGCCCGCGCGCCATTGCTCGTTTTTGCGAGTCTCAGCAGGATTCCGTTGGCATTGACTTAACCCGGCCGGGAGACGATGGTTTGCCGGACCAGTCATCCGTTGAAACAAACTTGATTTTGCCCGAATCATGAAAACAAAACTCTTGCTCGCTGTCGCGACCGCCGTCCTGCTGTCATCGAATCCATTCGCCCCTTCGGCGTTTGCCAGCGACGCCACCACCGAACTCAAGGCCCTGGTCGAGAAAATCAGGACCGACCTGGCCGACGGCAAAACAAACAAAATGGAACTGGCCACCGACCTGAAGCAATTCGATGTCCTGCTGGCCGAACACCAGGGCGAAAAAACCGATGCCGTCGCCAACATCGTGTACATGCAGGCCATGTTGTATGATCAAATTCTTGACGACCCGGCGAAAGCCGCCGCGCTCGTGAAACAGCTCAAGCTTGACTTCCAGGGCACGGAATTCGTCGCCGCGCTGGAAAAACGCGAAGCAGCGCAGGCGGCGGCCCGGAAAATGCAGGCCGCGCTGACGGTGGGAGCCACATTCCCCGACTTCAACGAAACGGACGTGGCCGGCAAACCGCTTTCCATCGCCAATTACAAGGGCAAGGTGGTGTTGATTGATTTCTGGGCGACGTGGTGCGGGCCGTGCCGCGCCGAACTGCCCCATGTTATTGCCACCTACAAAAAATATCACGGCCAGGGATTTGAAATCATCGGCATCAGCCTGGATCAGGATCAGGCCAAACTCACCGGGTTCACCAAAGAAATGAACATGACCTGGCCACAATACTTTGACGGCCAGGGCTGGCAGAACAAACTGGCCGTGAAATACGGGATTGAAAGCATCCCCGCAACCTTCCTGCTGGATGGCAACGGCAAAATCATCGGCCGGGATTTGCGGGGCGAAGAATTGACGCAAGCCGTCGCCAAAGCCCTGGGCAAATAGCGCCGCCCAGGGACAATGGCACCATGGGACGGCTTCATAATTGAGGAAGGTGAAGACAATATCGGCGGACAACTCCTCCTCTTTCCAGTTGAATTTGTCAAGGAAAACGGCGGGTGGAAGATTTTGGAGTTCTAAATAACAAAAGCCAAGTTTATGAAAAAGCCAAGAAAACAAATCATCCGTTTCACCATTGTTTTAATCCCGGCAATCTTTTGCCTGGTTGCCGTTTCCCATGCCCGATCCAGCGAGCCGACCTGCAATGGCAAGCCGTTAAGTGAATGGCTGCTAATATTAAAAACAGGGCACACCCCGGCGGAGGGTGTTACGAAATTCAAAACGTGAATATGCGAATAACTGGGCAATTTCGTATTTTTTTGAAATCGGCGATTATTTTTCCAAAAGGTCAAATTGCATTTGTTGCGGTGTGATTTCGTGCAGGAGCGGCAAGTTTTTGGGTTCGGTCAGAATGGCCGAGGCCCTGAGCAAAGCAATCGTATCGGCCAACAACCCGATCACCCAGGTTAGCCGCAAACTGTTTAAGAAGAACTGGCTCAGCCCTAATTGGTTCTTTTCGTAGGATTGCGTCGCTTCAATCCAGGATCGTGCCTGCCGGAGCAAGCGTTGTCCCACACTGGAACTGAGCGGGATCGTACCGTAAAGAATCTCGTGCCGGTGTGGTGGGAATGAAAATTGTTGCGGACAGGAACTTTGCTGCCAACACCAAGTGCATAAAGGCTGGGGATCGGTTACGCCAAACCAATGTAATTGATCCAATTCCTGCAACCCAAGCCAGCGCAATACCTGACCTTGTTCGCACGTCATGGTGTAGGCGTCGTCAAACTCTTCAGGCAAGACCATATTGGGCTTGAGTTTTGTCACCAGTGCCACGCGTGGACCTTCGCGAAGTTTGCGCTGGCTGTGCAGATTGACGTAAGCCATGTCGCCGACCACGATGTCTGGCGTCCAGTCCAGATGCCGGCTGCAATAATGGATGCTGGGCGCCAAAAACACCGAATCGTCTCGATTTGCCGGGGCGATCCATGAGATTAAGGGCACCAGCAAAATGCCCGAATCACACTGGCGCAGCCAGACTCGGAGGGTGTGCTTTTTATATCCAATGAAATATCGGCTCTGGCCTTCTTTGCGGCTGCGACCACCGGTGTTGGCCCGGAGCGCGCTGTACTGCCCGCCGGAGTTTTTTTATATGCGTTGGTCGCGGCGGGCAAATCTGTCGAGTCAATCACCGCCACGGTTTTGGTAAAGCGACTGGTTCCATCAAGCAACCCTTGGAGGAGCGATTCATTGATCTGCCGCAGATGGTTTAGCTCCAATCGCGAGCGAAAGTCATGCAGCATTCGGACATCGGGCAGTGCTCGCCGATTGCGTAAGCGGGCAAACAATCGCCAGGTTCGATGTTCGGGCAACAGTTCCGTCAGCAGATTGAACGAATGCGCGGGCGTGAGCAGCGATAACAACAGGACGCGGAACAACTGTGCCGCAGAGAAAAGGGCCGGACGCCCGCGTCTGGCCCGTGGTTTCCAAAACCCGTTGATTAAATCATCAGGAATGTAAGGTGAAAGCAATTCGAGCAACGCGCCAGTGCCGGTGGTAGGAAGTCGCCGCTTCATCGCAACGGTCTACCTGAAAAATCCAAGCACGTCCGCTCAGAAATCAAAACCACCATTTTTTAGGAGCAACTCACTTCAATCCAATCATTTGCTCCGAATTTCGTAACACCCTCCGGCGGGGGAACCGGTTAAAAAAGCAGACGCACAGGAAGCCATCCAGCAAATCGGCACAAACGGCATACCCATCCTGATTGACCTTTTAGGCGTAAAAGATGAGAACGTAAAAAAAGTTTTGTCAAAAATTCATGATAAAAATCTCACGTTTTATTACAAATGTGATGAAAACACTATAGCTAGCCAGGAGAGTTTAAGAAAACTGGGGGTGGACGGTTTTGCCATTTTGGGAACCAATGCGGAATGCGCCGTGCCGCAGATCGCCAAAGTCTTCCATGAATATGATAATGAAACTGCTTTTCAAGCGGCTCACGCCTTAAGCAAGGTCGGACCAAAGGGTTTCTCCGTGCTGACCAATGCGATAAATGACCCGGATGCGGGGGTTCGGGATGTGGTGCTCCAGGTGATTGGCGCGGAAGGCGGTGGCGATCCACAGGTGGTCAGGCAGTTTTTTATAAATGCTCTCAAAGATACAAACACATTCATCCGGTTGGACGCGGCTGGTTTTCTCCGGGGCAAAGACCCGGATATGGTCATCCCAGTGCTCATCCCACTGTTGGACGGCAGCGGACACGACGCATTCGCCGCTGCTAGAATGCTGGGTGCCTGTGGCCCCGCCGCCAAAAACGCCGCTCCAAAACTTTTATCCATGTTTACGAACATAGTTGTCGGGCCGGAAGAAAGATTAGCCCAGAGCTTGGGTGTGGACTTGATGGAAGCGTTAAAGGCGATAGATACGGATACTGCCGCAAAGGCGGAGGATTTTCTGGTCAACAGCGGCCCATTGAATTATGCCCGCAATGGCTATACGAGAACATTGTTACCCAATGGAAAAGAACTAATTGCGGGAGGCTGCATTCACACTGAAATCCCAAAAATAACTAATCGAGACCTTGCTAGTACAGAATTACTCGACTCTACAACTAAAAAATGGACCGAAACCGGAGAAATGAACGTTGAACGTTGTTATCACATGGCAACCTTGCTGCGAAATGGGAAAGTGCTGGTAACGGGTGGGGTTGACGGGAAGGGGCATGACTTGACCAATGCGGAACTATACGATCCAACGACTGGGCAATGGACGGTTACGGGTTCGATGCATGACTCGCATTGGAGTGAACACATGGCCTTGCAACGCGATGGCAAAGTGCTGGTTTATGAAGGTGGCTTCGACCAATACCCGGTTGTGGGACATGAATTGTATGACCCGACTACTGGCGTTTGGACTGTGATTCCAAAAGAACAAGAACGCAGCCGGGCATGGCGCCCGTCACCGAAGCAACAATGAAAATACCGATTTTATGAACCACTTCAGACAAATGGTTACGCAACGCCTCTGGCTGGTGGTCGTTGTATTTGAGTCCTGATGGCACTCAACTCTTCTTCGCCACGTCCACCAACGGTGGCGGCATGACGAATTTGTCTGCCACCATCTCATGGGCTTCCAACCAGTGGTATCAAATTGCGCTGGCCTACTCGCCCACGGGCACCAGCTTGTTTGTGGATGGCCAACTGCTGGCCACTGGAGATGGAATCACTTATTTCCCGAATGCCGATGAACTGACCAATGGTTTCAGAATCGGCAGCGACCAGGACGGAAACAACCAGGCCGGAGGCACCTTTGACGAACTGGAAACATTCGCCAGTCCTTTGGCTGGCATCGGCACTCCGGTTGCTGATACCTATTGGTTTGGCATACCGGATTATAAGGCGGATCCCAACGGCACATTGGCTGCCTGGCAAATGCTGTACTTTGGCCATTTGGGTTTGGACCCCTATGGCGATTACGACGATAACGGCACCAACAATTTGCAGGAATTTTTGAATGGCGCCGACCCGAACAAAATCAGCTTTTCATTCTCGGTGCTCAACCAATACGTCACGACTAATTTGGTGGATGGTGTCATTATCATTTTGGGCGGCGTGCCTTCGAGCATGGCCGTGCTGGTGGACAATACCAATTTTGCGGGAGCAACCTGGACGGCTTACAGTTCAAACGTCACCGTAAATCTCGGCGCGACCGATGGTTCGCATGACATTTGGGTCGGACTCCGGGGATTGCCGGCAAATGCGCAGCAGACATGGGTGGAAACAACCTTGGTTCTGGATTCAGTTTTGCCAACGATTATAATTACCAACCCGGTTAATTCTGTCTCTTTGAATGCGTCCAGGGTGAACGTTTGTGGGAATTTCACCGCCGCTTCCCTGAAACAAATCACCGTCAGCGGTATTCTTGCCTTTGTGAACGGCACAAACTTCGAGGCCCGGAATGTGCCGCTGGCTGCCGGTCCAAATACCATCACCGCCGTCATCGAGGATTTGACCGGCACGACCAATGCTGCCTCCATCACAGTGATTGGAACCACCAATTCCGACGGCAGCATGAATTCGCCGGTCCAACTTCAAGCAACGCCGGTCGCCGGCTTTGCACCGTTACCAGTCACGTTCTCGGTTCAGGCCAATGTGCCGGGAACCATTCAACAGGTGCTCTATGATTTCAATGGCGACGACATTGCCGATTTTGTCACCAACAATCTTGATTCTTTCACTTATACTTGCGCGACCAATGGCGAGTATTTCCCGGTAGTGACGATCCAGACAGATGCCGGGCGGTTTTCCAGCGTGGGCGGATGGAATGCCATGTCTTTGGACCCAAGCAACCAGCCGGTGCGGATCAACGTTCAGAGTCCGCCGACACAAACGGAGACGCTTCCCTATTTTCAAAACCCGGTGGATCTCAAATGGGATGGAACGCATCTTTATGTCCTGTCCGGTAGTGGAGCGGCCATTTATGAATTTGCCACCAATGGTGGCACCAGTGGCACCATCCGTTCTCTATCCCTTCCTAGCGGCTCGAATCCATCCGGCTTGGATGTTGACGCCGCTGGCAATGTTTATGTGGCGGTGACCGGCAGCAATCAGGTCTGGAAATTCAATCCCACCACAAATTCATTTCAAGCCGATACGAACTTTGGCGTCGGCGGCTGCATCGGCCTGACGAATGGAGCTTCCGGTGCAAACAACGGCGAGTTCAATGCGCCGTTCGATGTCGCGGTCTCGCCAGACGGTTCCCAAATCTCCGTTTCGGATTCGGGCAACAATCGGATTGAGCAATTCTCGGATGCAAACGGAGCGTTCGTCGCATCGTTCGGTTCATCAGGCGGCGCCGTTGGCCAGTTCAACACGCCCAAGGGATTGACTTATGATTCCAGTGGCACGTTGTACATCGTGGATTCGATGAACAACCGGATTGTGCTGGCCTCTTCATCCGCAGTCGTTGGAGTGAGTGGCGCCAGCGGAGCAGACTTGGGCCAATTCAGCGGGCCGGTGAACATCAGCGTGGGCAAACGCGGCGTTTATGTGGCTGACACCGGCAACGATCGCATCCAGAGTTTCGACCTTCTCGCCAATGGCGTTTATAGCTTCACGCCGTCCGACGTCAGATTCGCAGTCTCCACCAATATCAGCCAACCATTTGCCGTTGCCGCCGTGGACAACCTGACGAACGAGCTGTTTTACGTGGCGGACACGGGCCACAACCGGGTTCTCCTGTGTCAAATGCCCGACAACAACGAGGATGAACTTCAAGCCGTCTGGAACAATATGGCGGCGCATGTTGCCGCCGGGGACATTCCCGGGACCGTTTCCAGCTTTTGCAGCGATACGAAAAATGGTTACCGGCAGGCTTTTATTAACATTGGAACAAATGATTTGGCTTCTGATATCAGCCAAATTGGGACATTGACGCCTGTTTTTATCAGAAATGATGCCGCTGAATACTACTTTGAAAAGAACATCGAAGGTCACACAATTCTCTTCCCTGTGGAATTTATGAAGGAAAACGGTGTCTGGAAAATTATCTCATTCTAAACAATATGAAAACATCAATTAAATATTCCATTAACTTTTTCGGATTAACTTTTCTCGCTTTATGTGCGGCTCTTGTTTGGAGCGTTGGATGCGCTACACCGAACCCACTAGCCGGTTGGAAGGTTAATTTCGATCATGATCTCGACCAAACTATCGTAAAGGACTATCAAGACTACATCGAGAAACTTCCACCAAAAGAAAAGAAATTCGCTTACCTGAATCATACCTTCGAAAATGGAACTGGTCAGCACGCTGTTCAAATTGAAATCCCTCTAAATGGAACATGGTGGGAACACGTCCTGATTTATGACAAAGACAACAAGCGGATTAAGACGATAAAGTATTCACCTGGTGGCTATCGCAGCTAAATGTGAAAAACTTAAACCAACATTAATGTCAAATCCATTCAACTTTATGAATACTACACGCTTCACGCTCTGCATTTTATTGGCAGCATTGGTCTGGACTGTTGGATGTTCTGGGCTTATACATCATTCTGATCCATTAGTGGGTTGGAAACCTTTGTTTGGGCGAAATTATGAAAAGGTTGATGAGGCAATTAAGGACGATTATCAGGACTACATCCAAAAGCTTCCACTGGAAGAAAAGAACAATGTTGGCCCTATTTTTCTTTTTGAAGATGGAACGGGCCAGCACGCTGTCCAAACCAGTATTCCTCTAAATGGAACTTGGTGGAGACACGTTTTGATTTACGACAAAAGCAACAAGCGAATTAAGGCAATAAAATACGCAAGCGGTGGCTATCAGAGCTAATATGAAGACAAAATATACTTCGGTTTTGTGCCTCGGTATGTTTGCATTCGCTTCGTTCGGGCATGACCAGATCGTTCATCAAGCAATCACTATGAATGCCGCCGAGTCCGCACTGGATAATTCTCCAGGTTACGCAGGATTCCTAAACACAGTTTCTTCTGACTTGCCTTCGTCGGGCAATTTAAGCGCAACCAATCAAACCTATGAAAACAGCAATTAAAAATCCCATTAAACACTTCTGGTTAATTCTCCCAGCGATATTGGCAATGCTTGTCTGGACTGCGGGATGCGCCGCGTTAGTGCATCATCCCGATCCGTTGGCAGGCTGGCAAATTGCATTTAAGGAGGAACCTGACCAAGCTATTGTAAAAGACAACCAAGACTATCTACAAAAACTTTCGCCAGATGAAAGAAAATTTGCTCACTTTGGTCAATATTTTCAAGACGGAACGGGACAACACGCTGTCGAGATTATAATAGGTCTGAACGGAACTTGGTGGCGACACGTCTTGATTTATGACAAAAACGGTAAAAGAATTAAGGTAATAAAATATTCAACAGGCGGCTACCGGAGTTAAAATATGAAGGCAAAGTGTATTCTGATTTTTTGTTTGAGCTTCTTTGGAGCTAATTCATTCGCGCATGACCAGATAGTCCATCAGGCGATTACGGTAAATGCTGCGGAATCTGCTTACACGTATTCGTCTGCGTATGCCAATTTTGTTAATGTGATTTCTTCGGATTTAGCTTATACAGGTCGGAATGGTGCAACCAACGTTATGGTTCAGGGCAGCTATGAAGAAGATGACAATGCCAAGCAAGACCCTATCGGAGGTTATCGGTCGTTAAACCATTTTTACGATCCAACCAAAAATCCCCCGCTGGGGCTAACAGACCAGCCTTGGCCATTACCCACAGCGGCAATAGGTCGTGATTCTTTCACTTGGGCTTCGATCTCCAATTCTCCCGGCAAAGATTCATATTTGGAAAGCGGAAAATATAATATCTGGTCATGGCAGAATGCGCGTTACTATGAATGGCTCGGATTGACCGCAACCAATCGATTGGATCGTCAAACGAATTTAGCCAATATGTTTCGCGCAGTGGGACAAGTCATGCACCTTTTGCAAGACACCAGCCAACCGCAGCATGTCCGCAACGAACAGCATTTGGATCAGGATCCATTGTTAAATCAGAATTTGCGGTCGCGCAGCGCCCTTGAAGATTATGGACGCGACCATTCGACGAATTTGAATTATGCGCACGATATGTTGGATTGGAGAAACTCCGGATTTACCCAATTAAAAGATTTTTGGGATCGGGATTTCCTTAGAACCGGAGGCGCCGCAGCTTTGAATGCCGACTTGGACGGTGGCGCTGATACATTAGGCCTGGCTGAGTTCAGTAACGGTAATTTCATCGGCCAGCGTGCAACCTACGCCGAATTTTTCAACCATAATGACATTCATTATTTCCCCTTTCCGTCTATTTTGAACACAACACAGCCAAATCTAAAGGACGGCCGTCTTTGGGAAACGGCAACTCATGGTGACGTTACCCTAGAGAACTTTAACAGTTTGCTGAAAAACTCCCAGAAAGTTTGAATACTGGCGAGGTAAAAAGGTCAGAGAAGGATGCGTGGAAAACCTCAAGCTCAACCTGAGTTTCTGACGACGATCAACCTGAATCAGCGGGTGCCCACCGACCATCCGTTGCGCGGGATCAAGACGCGAGTGGACCAGGTGTTGGCAAAGGTTTCGCCATTGTTTGACGAGTTGTATGCCGATGAGGGACGGCCGTCGATTCCGCCGGAGCAACTGCTCAAGAGCCGGATATTGATGGCGCTTTATTCGGTGCGCAGCGAGCGGCTGTTCTGCGAGCAACTGGCCTACAATCTCCTGTGGCTTTGGTTTCTGGACCGGGAACTGGATGAGGGGAGTTTCGACCCGACGGTATTCACCCACAATTACGACCGGGTGCTTTCGGCGGACATCGCGAAGCTGTTTTTTGTGGAGGTCTATGATCTGTCGCGGGCTGAAGGGTGGACCAGCGACCAGCATTTTACGGCCGATGGCACGTTGATCGAGGCGTGGGCCAGCCTGAAGAGTTTTGTGCGCAAAGATGGAAAGGATGGGGCCAAAGTGGCCTCGGCCAAAGACGACGACCCGGGCAATCCGACCGTGAACTTTCACGGGGAGAAACGCCGCAACGACACACACCAAAGCACGACCGACCCGCAAAGCGTGCTGTATCGGAAAGCCAATGGCCAGGCCAGCAAGCTGTGTTTTGGGACGCAGGTATTGATGGAGAACCGGCATGGACTGTGTGCGGCGATCACGGTGCATAATCCCATTGCCCAGGACGAGCCGACGGTGGCATTGGCGCAGGTGGACGAACACCGGGAGTTGCACGCAGCCCGGATCGCGACCCTCGGCGCGGACAAGGCGTATCACCAAAAGAAATTTGTGGCCGGATGCCGGGAGCGGGAAATCTCGCCGCACACGGCGTGCAAAGAAGCGCGTCGCGTCGCCGGACTGGATGGCCGGACAACCGGTCGCACCGGTTATCGGACCAGCCAACGCCTGCGCAAACGGGTAGAAGAAATCTTTGGCTGGATGAAGACGGTAGGCGGGTTGAGGCGAACTCGATATCGTGGGGTGGAACGGACACAGGCCTGGGCTTATTTCGTGGCGGGGACCTACAACCTGCTTCGGATAACCAACCTGGGATTGAGTTTGCAGGCCGGATGAAGGACACGGTCGGTCAGTGAGCTGCTGGGATCGGACCAAAGACCCGGTCAAAGCAGTCAACCGCGGCAGTCGCCGGGTAAAAATCGGCGCTCCGCAGTGACCAGTAATGGATTTAACCATGACCAAATTACAGTTCAGCAAAAAAACACCCGGTTTTTCAGAAGCCTGTTAAGCACGGCACGCGCCTTTACATTTCAAAAAAGACGGGCGCGGGTGTTCCCGTAACCTATCACAGCGCGCTCAGTTATCTGATCGCCGAACATCCCGGCAAGAGCGGCGGTTTGCCAATTTTGACGATAGCCGACGACAACGTGCTCTCAAATTACCATGACATTTTCATCCCCAAAGCCGTGGAATACAGCGCAGGCGTTCTGGATTATTTCTTCCGCGGCGCCATGGACGTGAGCCTCATCGGCTATGACACCAATTTACTGCAATACACCAATCTGATTGTGAACACTTCCAGCCAGGATTTCAGCGGCGGCTCGTTTTATTTATTGCTGGAGACGAACGGTGTCAGAACCCTGGTTCAATCAAACGGTTTAAGTGGAACATTGGCGAGCGGCGCCAGCACAAACATGACTTTTCCCGGCCCGTTGCCAACCAATCAATATAAGCTCTTCCTTGTCTATCAAGGCACCATTGGCTGGTCCAACAACACCGCCCTTGACCCAGTGGATTCAAACATTTGCATCGCCGCTGAACGAGTGTGGATCAAACAAACCAAGACATATATTTATCACCCTTGGCTGTCCGATATTGGCCTTACGAATGGGGATACGATAACGACCAATTTGGAAAGCGACAACTTTCCATTCACCATCACCCCCGACAACTATGAAGTGGAAATTATCTACACGCAATTTGATGACACGGGAAAAATTGGAAGCATCTCGGCTGACATTAACTATGATTGGCTTTGTGAAGAATTTCGTGACATTGGCCCCGCAGTTTTACCCGCTGATGACGTATCAATTTCTGCTGACGGCAAACGCCTGAGCGTTCAGATCAGTGCGACTGATTGTTATGACCGTGGTGGACTCATCGGCTGGGAACCTGTCATAATTAAATGGAAGGCTTGGTACGGAAACAACCCATAGCGGGGTCATGCTCGCTGGCAACGGTTTAGCCCGCCGCTGTTTTCTGGATTTTTATGCGTATTTTATGCAAATTTGCGTTGTGCAATACCCAGCAGGACTACTATCTCTAAGAACTCGCGCTGGTGTACCGCCGGATGGAGAACCGCCAGAACCATTCGGATATGAGCGCCCAGACGATACCCAGGCCGATCAACACCAGCCACGCGGCGGGCGAAGTCAATTTGTCCGCCAGCACGCGCACCGGCACGTTGGACACCAGCAGCACCGGCAGCGCGAAGGTGAACACCGCCTTGAACACGCCGTGAAACGCCTCGTCCGGCATCCGCGCGATGTTGAACAGACTGTAGTAGCCCCACACGATGCCCTGCGCGCGCACCGTCCAAAAACTCACCGAGGCCAGCATGAACATGAGCGAGTAATGCACCAGAAGCCCGATGACACACAACGCGCCGAAGCCGAGGAACTGAACGACCGTCGGGTGCAAATGCAATTTCCCCGCCGCGTAAGTCATGACGCAAACGGCAAAAGCGGCGTTGGCAAACGACGGCAGGTCCACCTGCCGCGTCGAGACGACAAAGCGCGTGTTGACCGGCAGCAACAGCAGGAAATCCATCTTGCCGGTCCGCACGAGTTCGGAAAGGTTCGTGCAGTTCACGAGGAAAAACGCCTGGTAAATCTGCTGGATGAAACTGCTCGTGCCGGTGAGCAGCACGACCTGCCACACCGTCCACGTGCCGACGGTGCTGGTCTGGCTGAAAATAACGCCGACGAAAGCGAGTTGCAGCCCGAACCAGGCCAGCTCGACGATGATCCAGAGGAGGAAATTGCCCTTGAACGACATCTCGCGCGTCACCGACGTCTTCCACAACGCGGCGTAAATGGCGAGGTAACGAGTGACGGGTGACGGGTGACGGGTAACGCCACCTTCCGGCTGTGGACTTTCGACTGTGGACTGTGGACTCATTTAGCCTCCAAACGCGGCGTATTTTTTGATGCCGCGCCGCCAGGCGAATCGCGCCAGCGCATACGCGAGCAGCAACCAAAGCGATTGCACCAGCAAACCGAGCCAGATGCCGGCCCCGGCGATCTTGCCCATGTAAATGCCGATGGGCACGTAAAGCATGGACGGAAACGGCGTGCAGAACAGCAGTTGTTGCAAGCGCCGGCGGCAGCAGGTCGAGCGGGAACAAATGGCCGCTCGCCAGGTATTCAAAGGCAAACAGGATGAAGATGAACGTGGAAATTTCCAGCAGCCAGAACGCCAGCATGGCCATGGTGTAGGAAATGAAAAATTGCAGCAGCGCCGTCAGCACGAGCGAGATTATAAAGGCGGGCAATGCCGCGCCGCCGGCCGGCCAGACCACATAATCCCGGAAACAGAAAATAAAAACCGCCAGCGGCACGCACGCCATGGCGATGAACGCGATGCGCCCGGAAAAAAACAGGCACAGCCGGTACCACAAATAATCAATCGGCTTGAGCAGGAACTGGCTGATGTTGCCCTCGCGGATGTCCGCGGCAATCTGCCAGTCGTCCTCGTTCACCGCCGTCAACACGTCCACCACGGCCACGAGCAGGTAGTAAAAAATCATCTGCGCCTGGGTGTAACCGCCGAGCGCGCTCCCCTGCCCTTTCCCCGCGTAAATGGTGCGCCAGAGCGACAGCATGGCGAAAAGCGGGATGAAGCCGAACAGCGTCCGCGCCAGGTAATTGACGCGATACGTCAGGTTGTTTTGAATCCCGATGCCGATGACGTGCCAGTATTTTTTCATTCCTTTGCGATCGCGCTGGAAATCTAGCCGCCTTCCGCCAATTTGCGAATGCAAATTTTATTGCCGAATTTTGCGCCCGCAATTAGTGTCAGCGCCGGTGGCCGGCCGTTGTGCCGGCCGGCGCAACATTTGGAACCAAAGACGTATGACCAGGAAACCTCTCGCGGGCGCGGAATTGAACGGATTGGTAACCGGCTTGAACAAGCTGTCCCGCAATTTGTGGTGGAGCTGGGACCAGGAGGCGCAGGATTTGTTCCAGGAACTCTCGCCGCGCGCCTGGCAAAATCTTTATCACAACGCCGCCGCCATCCTGCGCGAAGTCTCGGAATACGAACTGCGCGCGCGCCTGCAGGACGCCGACTTTGCGCATCGCGCCGTGGCCGTGCTGCTCAATTTCGAGTCGTATCTCCAGAGCAAAACCACCTGGGGCCACGTGAACGCGCCGCAATTGCTCGAAAATCCCGTCGCTTATTTCTCCGCCGAGTTCGGCTTTCATGAGTCGCTGCCGATTTCAGCGGGCGGCCTCGGCATCCTGGCCGGCGACCACGCGAAATCCGCCAGCGACCTCGGCCTCGGCTTCGTCGGCGTCGGTTTGTTTTATCGCGAAGGTTATTTCCAGCAGGCCATTGACTCGAACAACTGGCAGACCGAATTCTACAATCTGGTGGACCCGAAAAACGTGCCGCTCGAACCCGTCCTGGACGCCAGCGGCCAGCCGGTCGTGTGCGACGTGGAAATTGACATGAACCGCGTCGTCTTTCAGGTCTGGCGCGTGAACGTGGGGCGCGTGCCGGTGTATCTGCTGGACGCCAACCGCCCGGAAAACGCCCAGCATTTCCGCGATTTGACGTCCCGCGTTTATGGCGGCGACAACACGATGCGCGTCATGCAGGAAATGTTGCTCGGCATCGGCGGCGTGCGCCTGCTGCGCAAAATCGGCGTGCAACCGTCGGTCTTTCACATGAACGAGGGCCACGCGGCCTTCCTGACGGTGGAATTGATCCGCGAAAAACTGGTGGCCGGCCAAAAATTTGCCGATGCGCTCGCCGCGACCCGGGCGCAATGTATTTTCACCACCCACACGCCGGTGGAAGCCGGACATGACCGCTTCCCCCCGGAATTGATGGACTTTGCCTTCACGCTTTACCAGCACCAGTTGCCTGTGCCGTTTCAGGATATCCTGTCGCTGGGCCGCGTGCATCCCGAAGACGCGCACGAGCCGTTTTGCATGACCGTGCTCGCGCTCAAAGCCTCGCGCGCCGCCAACGGTGTGAGCGAACTGCACGGCGACGTCAGCCGCCACATGTGGCAATCCCTTTATCCCGGCACGCCCGTCGAACAAGTCCCCATCGGCCACATCACCAACGGCATTCACCTGCTCGGCTGGATGAAGGGTTCCGTGCGCCAGTTCTGGCGGGAAAAAATGAAGGACAAGCGGGAGGGCGTGGTCAGGATGTGGAACGAAAAATACGGCCACGACTGGGCGTCAGCGATTCACCACCATGAATTCTGGGAAAAAATGGCCGACGCGTCTTTCGTTTCCGATGAGGAGCTTTGGGCGTTGCGCTACAAACTGCGGCGCGAGATGATCGAGTTCGTCCGCCGCCGCCTGCTGCACCAGACCCAGCGCATCACGCCCGGCGATTACATCCGCTTCGAGCATTTGCTCAACGTTGACGCGCTGACCATCGGCTTCGCGCGCCGCTTCGCCACTTACAAGCGCGCCCCGCTGATTTTCCAGCAGTTCGACAACATCGTGAAACTGGTAAAGGACAAACAGTGTCCGGTGCAATTTATTTTCGCCGGCAAGGCGCATCCGCGCGACGACGAGGGCAAGCGTTTCATCCAGCAAATCATTCATCTCAGCAAGGGCGAATTGGCGGGCAGCGTGGTGTTCGTCGAAAACTACGACGTTCACATCGCGCGGCAGATGGTTTCCGGCTGCGACGTGTGGCTGAACAATCCGCGCCGACCGCTGGAGGCGTCCGGCACCAGCGGCATGAAGGCCGGCTGCAATGGCTGCCTGAATTTCAGCATCCTCGACGGCTGGTGGCGCGAAGGCTACGACGGTACCAACGGTTTTGCCATCGGCGGCGATTCCAACCCGAATAATGTCGAGGAACAGGATCGCGTGGACAGCGCCAATCTTTACCAGACGCTCACCGAACAGGTCGTTCCGTTGTTCTTCGACCGCGACGAACAGGGCATTCCGCGCCAGTGGATTCAGCGCATCCGCCGCGCGATGGTCACGCTCGTGCCGCATTTCACCACCGACCGCATGGTCAAGGAATACACGCGGAAATATTATCTGACGAAGTAGGATTTGTGGCAGGGTTGCGTTGCCGCGCAGCCCAAATATCGGGGCGGCGCGGCAGCGCCCGCCCTACCCAAAGCAATAAACCAACACCGCTCAGTGTGCGCCCAGTTCAAAGGCTCCAATGTCACTGCCGTCGCCGCCCGGCGCATCGGGAATGGCAGTGTAATTGTAAGGCCGATGATGTCCGCGCTGGTCGGTGTGAACCCCGAAGCTCTTGCCCTGATCAATCGCCGGACTGCCGGGCAATAGCGCGTGCGTAGGCGTGGGGCCGCCGTTCATTTGCAATGGGCCGATGAGCGGATCAATCGGTGAAGCGCTGTCGCCAACTTGGTCAGCGTTGACGCCGTTGGTAAAACCGGTGCTGCCGTCAGACATCCCAATCAGGTTGTAACCTTGCGAAGTAAAATCACCGGCCAAGTCGGGGCCGATTCCGTCAGCGCCAGGATTCCCTACTTGTTCCGTTGTTTGATAAAATTCTGTATTCGTCCCGCCTGGTCCACCGGCATTTATTAAATTGAGCGCGACCAAAGTGTTGCACACAG
The DNA here is from genome assembly GCA_963804345.1 of uncultured Verrucomicrobiae bacterium. Taxonomy (GTDB): domain Bacteria; phylum Verrucomicrobiota; class Verrucomicrobiia; order Limisphaerales; family UBA11358; genus UBA11358. The sequence goes on from CAWDPX010000020.1 coordinate 17,421, forward strand.
TAACATTTGTGCTGCTTGTATCATTCAAAATGCCGCCACCATCGCCGCCTTGCCCTCCGCAAGCGGCGTTAGTAGAAGACTCGTTTAAATATGGCCTATTGCCGCCCGTGCCGCCAACCCCGGTTTGATTCAATGCTATGGTGCATGAAGTCAAATCCAATGAACTAGCGTTGCAGATTCCGCCGCCACCGCCACCAGTGCCACCGCTGGGAGCAATGTTACCAAAGGAAAAATAAAACCCAGTCCCGCCAGCACCACCATTTCCACAATAATTTGCGCTGACCGTGGATGTGTTAAGGCTCAACTTGCCAGCGTTAAAAAAGCCCCCACCACTACCACCTGCTCCCGCATTTCCGCCCAAACTAAAATCGTCTCCGTTTCCGCCATTGCCACACGAATTGCCATTAACGGTGGAAAAAGTCAGCCGCATTTGTCCGTCATTATAGATGCCAGCTCCGTTGCCACCTGGGCCGCCCCATCCCCCCAGAGCAGGAAGACTAATTGTGCCCGATGGATCGCCTCCACTGACCCCTTGTCCGCTCGCGTTGGTGCTGACAATGCAATTGTTTAATAAGATGGTTCCAGAATTGTAAATACCACCGCCGCTGCCACCACCTCCACCAGCACCTTCTAAGTTGCCTTCCGGGGCACCACCTGCACCACTTTGGTTTTCAGAAATGACACAATCCGTTAAAAGACAAGTGCCGTCGTTTTTAATACCGCCGCCATTTCCCCCGGAAGCACCGTCCACGCCTTCACCTGAAGAATTCCCAGCAACAATACATTTGTTCATCGTCAATATGCCTGAACTATAAATGCCACCACCGTCACCACCGCTTGTGCCGCCTCCATTCCCCATGACATAATTGCCGCCACCACTTGAATTGGCGATGATGACGCAATTATTTAGAGTCAATTCTCCTGCATTGAAAATTGCCCCGCCGGATTCTCCATCCTCGATATAAGCATAACCGTTTCCCGGAGCCGTGCCGCCGGTGATGGTGAGATTTTCAAGCGTTAATCCGGCTCGCAGAAAAACTTGAAACACCCGGTCGCCCAAACCGGTTGCATCAATGATCACATTTGTACCGACACCAACGATGGTCAGGTTGCCTCGGGTGATGTCCAAATCACCCGTGCGTGCGGCGTCTTCATCGGCACCCGAAATTGTCAGATGGAAAATCTGTGGTTGACTTCCCCCGTGATTGGCTTGCTGACTAATGAAACCAAGCAAGCCAGATTGTATGAGAATAATGGTGTTGTTCCCGCCATGGCGGTTTGCGTCAATGATTGCACCGCGCAGGCTGGTGACCCTGGTCGTGTCGTTTGTGTCGGTGACGAAGTAAATGCGCGCCTGTGCCTGGAGCCCAAACAAGAACAGGATAACAACAACCACCAGAAAGGATCGGAGTACCAAATAAAGGCGATTTCTCATAAGGAACTACAAATATATTTGCAAATATTATCAGCTATGTCAATGATTTAATCGTAGTCGAACCGGAGCGAGAATTCCTTTCTTGCACTCCCCCGCCCCGTTCGTAATCTTTCCGCCGCAATAATATGAATTACAAAATTTCTCAACGCGCCGCGTCGCTGTCACCGTCGCTCACCCTCGCCATTGACGCCAAGGCCAAGGCCATGAAAGCCGCGGGCGAGGATGTCGTGGGCTTCGGCGTCGGCGAACCGGATTTTGACACTCCCCAACACATCAAGGACGCCGCCGCCAAGGCGCTCGCCGCCGGGTTCACCAAATACACGCCGTCCAGCGGCACCCCGGAATTGCGCCAGGCCATCGCCGACAAGTTCCAGCGTGAAAACGGCCTCACGTACAAACCATCGCAAATCATCGTCTCCTGCGGCGGCAAGCATTCCTGTTACAACGTCATTCTGGCAACGTGCCAGGAAGGCGATGAGGTGCATCATCCCCGCGCCGTATTGGTTGAGTTACCCGGAAATGGTGAAGCTCGCCGGCGCCAAGCCGGTGATTGTGCAAACCACGGACAAAACCGAATTCAAAGTCACACCCGCACAGCTTCGCGCTGCCATCACGCCGAAGACGCGTTTGTTCATCCTGAATTCGCCGAGCAACCCCACCGGCAGTGTTTATACGCCGGAGGAAACCAAAGCCTTGGGCGATGTCTGCATCGAAAAGGGCGTGCTCATCATGAGCGACGAAATTTACGAGCACCTGCTTTATGATGGCGCGAAGGTCAAAAGCGTCGCCAGCTTTTCGCCGGCGCACCAGGAACACACCATCATCGTTCACGGCTTCGCCAAAGCGTGGAGCATGACCGGCTGGCGTTTGGGATTTCTCGCCGCGCCGGAGCCGATTGCAAAAGCCATTGACGCCGTGCAAAGCCACAGCACGAGCAACCCGACGTCGTTTGCCCAAAAAGGCGGCCTCGCCGCGCTCACCGGCCCGCAGGATCATTTGAAAGCCTGGCTGTCGGAATTCGACAAGCGCCGCCGTTTCGCGCACCAGAAGTTGAACACCATACCCGGCATTTCCTGCGTCAACGCGAAAGGCGCGTTCTATCTCTTCCCGAACATTTCGAAAACCGGCCTCAAGTCCACCGAATTCTGTGCGAAACTGCTCGAAACGGAAAAGGTCGCCGCCGTGCCCGGCATTGCGTTCGGCGCGGACGATTACATCCGCATCAGCTACGCCACCAGCATGGCGAACCTGGAGAAGGGTTTGGAACGGATTGAGCGGTTCTGCAAGACGCTGGTGAAGTAGGACAGTGCTTCCAGCCTGTCTCTGACATAGTCCAGCGCATCATTTCGGCAGGGATGCCGGATTTATCCGGCAGGGCGTTAAATGGTGCGGGTTCACTGCCGCATGAATGCGGCGTTCCACCGCAGTATCTTGGGATTATGCTTTAACAAACCATGACCCTGTCAGACAACAAAGCGGTGCTAAAGCCACCGCAGTCCAGACGCTTCGCGTGACCAGTGAGCCGCTTGGCAATCGCGCCAGCGTTTGGACTGCGGCGGTTGACCGCCGCTCTCGTCCGCCAACCGCACGACCCGTGCCGAAGCACTTCTTTTGTTTGTCAACGACATAGTCCCACAGTATCAGGCTACGGCATATGAACCATTTGATCCTGTATTTTCCTCTTGCGCCGCCAGCCCGTCGGAGTTCAACTTGGGCCAATCAGACAATCCGGGTATGTTGTGGTTTAAACCGTCATTCAAAAAGAAGTTCAGTCAGATCAAAGGAGGTTGGAGCCCCTCCCAGGTGCTGGAACTGCTTGGCGGGCCGGTGGAAATGGAGGATTCGGAGATACCTTTGGGTTCAGATTGGGGCGACCAGCCCGAAATGACGTTCAGGATGAAAGCCGGAGACCCGGTGCAGCAGTGGATGTTTGAAGACAAAGGTGAGTTTTATTACCTCTGGTTTGCCAAGGTGAACTACGCCGACGACGATCCCTGGCGGGTGACACTCACAAAAAAAATGTCCCGCAGGATAGCGGCATAGGCCAAACTCACGTTAAAAAATCCCGTTGGAGCGTCTGCATCAAATCACGATAGGTTGCCATCAGTTTTCCGGGCAACCCGGCTGACGCTTTCCCGGCAGACAAATCAACCGGCTGGCTCATGGCCAGCGCGTAACGTTGACTCAACGCAAGCCGTCCGTTATCCGAGCCCGTGCTATGCAAAAGTTTACAAACTTTTTCCACCTTCCGTCTGGCCTGGGCAATCGCTTTCAACGCCGCGTCCGCGTCAAGCTCGCCGGCCTGAACGCGCTTCAACAAACCACATTCAAATGTCCGGCAACGTTTCGGCCGTTCGTTGTAAATCCGGCAAAGCGTGCCATCAAAACAGGCGCACGGCTGTGCGAAAGCCTGTTGGCGGTCTTTTTTCACCAACGACAGCCCAAGTTCAGCCAGCCGTTTGGCATCGTCGCCCTTTCGTAATTTCACATCGGCAAACAAAACACCGTTGCAGCACAACCCGCACTGTGGGCAAAGCTGCGCAACGGGGTTGGTGGAAGCTTTTCTATTCATCGACCTGGAATTCCCGAACAATCGCATCCGGCGGCGTTTGCAGTTCCGTCAGCTTGACGCCTTCGCGACGTTCCAGGATGGCTTCAACCCGGGGCACGTAACTTCGTGTTTCGGCCGGCAACCGCCGGGCAATGACATCGTAGTCACGGGTATGATAACGGTCCAAAAGCTTTTGAACGGTGCTTTCGCCGGCGTTGTAAGCGGCCGCCACGAGCCGCCAGTCCTGAAAACGGTCGTGCAGATATTTCAGGTATTGGGCGGAGGCGCGCGCGTTGTCCTCGGGGTCCAGCCGCTGGTCGATCGGCACCAGGGAAAGCCCGAAACGCCGGGCCGTATCGGGCTTGAGTTGGAACAGCCCCACCGCCCCCGCCGAACTGCAAGCGCCGGCATCAAAGTCCGATTCCACCTCGGCCAGCCAGAACAATTCCGGCGGGGCTTTTTGCGTGATGAAGATTCCCTTGAGACGCACCAGATAATTCGTGGTCTCCGACGGCAGGGAATCGCCGGCGACTTTTCTCAGCCACATCTCCTGCAATGTGACCAGAACCGGGTTGGAAACCGGCAAGGGCGGCAGGTTGGTCTCAATTTCGGGCGGCGGAATCATGAAATGGATTTCTCCAGCGGCCGCAAAGTAATCCAATCGCGCTTGCAGCCAGTCGCCGTACGACCGGATTTCCGGAAGACTTTCCAGCCAGGGCATCAGCGCTTCGGCGGCATCCCGGAACGATGGGAAGCTGACCACATATTCGCCCTGAAACCGCTGCTGCATGTCGCGGCAAAACTGTTGCACTTTCTGCTGGTCCAGACTCTCCAGCGCCGCGAACACATTCGTGTCGAGATTTGTCTCCGCCCACTCCTGCGCACCTTGAAGGACGTCCGCGAGCGTGATTGTGTCGTCCTGCGCCCGCGCCGACGGCAAGCTGGCCAGCAGCAGCAGCACACAAATAGTGGCGATTCTCATGAATAACAATTCCCCGCTCCTATCACTCTGGTTAACACCTCAGCGCCATAAATGTTTCGGATATTTGCGCGCCAGCTCCGATTTGATTTTTGGATAATGTTCGCGCCAGAAACTGGCCAGATCCTGGGTAATCTGAATCGGCTTCATGCCCGGGGTCAAAATGTGAACCAGCACCGGCACACGGCCCAGCGCAATCCTCGGCGTCTGGGTCACGTCGTAAAGCTCCTGGATGCGCAACGAAATATACGGCGCGCCCGTCGCCTCGTAAGCCACCTTCGGCGTGCGGCCATTCGGCAGCGTCAACCGTTCCGGCGCGTGCTTGTCCAGCAACCCGCGCTGCGCCTCGGACAGCCATGACATCACGACCGGTTTCACTTCGCGTTCCTTGATGTCCTTGTAACTCACCGCACCGTGGCAAAGCTGCCCGATGATGTGCCTGCGGTCGTCGTCGGTGATGGGAGGAAGCTGGAGTTCGGGGCAATGCTGGCAAAGCAGGCGCAGCCGCAACAGCCATTGCTCGACGCTGTGATCCCAATTCGGCAACGGCAATCGTCCGGCAATAATTTCATCGGCCAGCAATTGTGCCGCCCGGTCGGCCGGCGGCGGGTCAATGCGTTTGGCCGACAACGCCAGCCCGCGAAACTTCACCAACTCCGCGGCTTGCACCCGCTTGGCCGTAGAATCGAACTGGACGTGCAGGTCGGTTTCCATGTCTTCGGGGTAAAGTTCACGCAACCAGTCCACTTCAATGGCGGTGGCCAGGGAAAGAATGGTGTTCACTTCCCGGCCCTCGACTTCGCGGACTTCGGCGGCAACAAAAAGCTGACTATGTTGCACGGCACTTTCGCGCGCCAGCACGCCGCGCCGTCCGTGAACAAGTTCGCAACGGAGCGTGCCCTGGTCCAGCCGCCGCGCCACCCGGTCGGAAAACCCGATGAGAATGCACTTTTGCAACGCCTCGTCCTTCACCTCGCGTGGTTTCACGTCCAGCCCCTCGCGTTCGGCGATGCGGATGAATTGTTCAAACAGCGGCCCGACCTGTCGCGCGGTCACGGCGTGGATGCCAAGCCGGCGACAGGCATCGAGACGGAATTGGTTCTTGGCCGCATAAGTCCACGCGCGCATGAGAATCCAGAAATCCGACGACGCCTTCTCCCCCAACAAATCCTCGCGGAACGAGTTTGTGTCTCGGTCCACATTCCGCAAAAGCAAATCGCGGCCCTGCGTAAGCGCGGCAACGAGGCAGGCTTGATGAACGCAGCCATACTCGTGGGCGGCGAGCAACATGCGCGAGTAACGCGGATGCAGCGGAAAGGCCAGCATCTTGCGGCCGATGGGGGTGATTTGGAGTTGGGGAGCACGCGCGCCCTCGCGCGTCGTTTCCGACGCCTCGTCGGAAACATTCGGACGGCGTTGTGCGCTATCTGTTTCGGTCAGCGGGGCGCTGACCGATGCAGCCGGGGCGGCCGCGCTCCCCATTTTCAGCGCCCCCAAATCCAGCAACAATTCCTCCGCGTGAACCAGGCTTTGTTCGTTTGGTGGTTCGAGCCAGCGGAATTTCCGCAAATCCTCGACTCCGGCAGCTTTGAGCGTGAGCACCACTTCAGCCAGATCAAGCCGCTTGATTTCCGGCAGTTCCTGGACCAGCCGATGTCCATGTTCCTCCCGCGACCAAAGCCGCATGCACACGCCCGGCGCGGTGCGGCCCGCCCGGCCCGTGCGCTGGTCGGCGGACGATTGGCTGATCTTTTCGATGAGCAGCGTGTTGATGCCGCGATACGGATCGTAACGCGGGATGCGCGCCAGCCCGCTGTCAATCACCAGCCGGATGCCGTCAATGGTCAGCGAAGTCTCGGCGACATTGGTGGAAACGACCACTTTCCGCTGGCCGTAACGCGCCACGGCAGCGTCCTGGTCCTTGGGCGAAAGCTCGCCATGCAACGGAAGCAGAATAAAACCTTTCGATTCCGAAGTATGGCGGATTGCTTCGATGGTCTGCGAAATTTCATAACCGCCCGGCATGAACACCAGCACGTCCCCTTCCCCGCCGGAGCCGACGTAGTTGCTGAAGGCCTCGGCCGCCTGCTCCCAAACCGGACGCTTGTCCACGTAACCCGGCTCCGCGGCATATTCGATTTCAACCGGGAAAACACGGCCCTCGGAAGAAAGGATGGAGCAACCGAATTCGGAGGGCGGAGTTACACGACGCCCCATTTTAGATGGCAAAGTTTGGGACTCGTGTAACTCGCCCCTCCGAGAATTGAGATAATCCTCCAGCAACTCCACATCCAGCGTGGCGGACATGACGATGAGATTCAGGTCGGGCCGGTGCTGCTCCTGCAAATCCAGCGCCCGGGCCAGCGTGATGTCGCCGTAAAGATGGCGTTCGTGAAATTCGTCGAAGATGAGGACGGAAACGCCGCGCAACTTCGGATCGTCAATCATTTGCCGGAGCAAAACGCCTTCCGTCACAAACCGGATTTTTGTCCGCGGCGACGTGACATTTTCGAAGCGGATCTGGTAGCCAACTTCGTTGCCCAACTGGACGCCGAGTTCCTGCGCCACGCGCGCCGCGAGCAACCGCGTGGCCAGCCTGCGCGGCTGGAGAATCACGACCTGGCCGTCGCCGAGCAGTCCGTGCCGGAGCAGCATCTGCGGGACCTGCGTGGATTTGCCGGAACCGGTCGGCGCGGACAAAATCAGCCGCCGGTCAGTTTTCAGCCGGGCAACGATGTCGCGCTCGATTTCGTAAATGGGCAAATGGTCAGGCATGAACGCGCACAGCGTAGCGAATTGCGCGCGGGGAGAAAAGGACGTTGCGAAAGCCACGATGTTAACTTCCTGTACCAACCAATTTCTTCTATGCGCCAACCCAAAATAATGTGTGACCGCTGCGCATTCGAAATCCGGCTCCATTCCTGCCTCGAATACTATTGCCTCTACGAGTTGCCCGACGGCGGTCACGTTCGCATTCCTGAACGTGCTGAATGGTGTTACCAGTGCAAAACCTTGTGCGCCGCAGAAAACCTGCCCGATATCACTTCCACCAGCCAGCGAATGCGGGAGGCAAAACGCGCCTTATGGGGCAAAATGTTCTCCAAATTCAAGTTCTTGGCTAAAGAACGCCTTGAATCGGCAGAGAGACTCCACTACGTCGTTGCCAATCGCAAAAGTCCGCCAAGGTGCCTTTCCTGCGGCTCCTTCGATCATAAAGAACTGCCCTTGACTGGCTATCCTGACGGAAAACGCACCACCCTTAAGATTCAGCACCCTGACTGCGGGGGCAATTTCGTAATTGATGATCGTTGTCCAATCATGGCCGATTTCCTGTGTCCCGAACGATACTATACCCCGGAGGGAATTTTCTTGAGGTCGGTTTCACCCTTCTAACGCTGAAAAGGCGAAAAGTGTCAGGGCGATTTAATCCCAAGGGTTGAGCGTTTTGGCGTGGCGAAAATCTTTTCCGTTGCGCGTGGCGACAATCAGATCGTTCCGCACCGCCATGGCGTCAATCAAACTGTCCCATAACGCTTGCGGCTGGCGTTTGACTTGATTGGAATGTTTCAGCCGTCCCCACGTCCGCGAAGTTTCGGCGTCCCACACCATCACCAGCTCACCATAATTCCGCAGAAAATCGTCCAGACGGGAATTGATTTGAACTTTGCGGGCCTGGCTGGGATCGGCTTCCGCGCCTTCCTGGATTTCCGCAATCACCGGCGCGGGCACGAGCCAGCCGCCGCGTTCCAGAAAGGCGACCACGTTCGCATCCGGGCTTGGCTTCCACCCTTCGGACAGGACGTTGTTGTCCAGAAGGTATTTCATTTGCGCGGCAGGAATGTCACCGGCCCGATGGCGCGCAGAGCCGCCGCCGCCTTCTTCCAGTCAATGGCTTGGACACGTTGCAGCTTGTAACGCGGTTCGCCATGCTGCGTCAAAATGACCTCTTCGCCCTTGTCCGCCGCGCGGACCACCCGCGAAGTGTCCCGCCGTAACTCGGTCAATGTTGCTTCCATGAAGCTAAAATACACACTTTTCACACTCGCACAAGCTTTATTCGGACACTTGTTCTGATGGACATTGGACGGGATTGGAGGCAGGCGGGAAGCCCGCCCTACGTTACGCCAAAACCCAGCCAGGTTTAATTTCCTCGTCAAGTGATGTTGGCGCGACGTTGGCCAGAAGTTTCCGTTCGGCTAGAATGCCGATCATTGCCGCGTTGTCGGTGCAAAGACTTTTTTCCGCGAGACGCAGCTCGAAACCTTCGCGCTCGCACGCGCGCACGAGTTCGCGACGCAAGGCGCGATTGCAGGTGACGCCGCCGGAGGCGGTCACACAACGGACGTGGTTTCGTTTCGCGGCGCGGATGGTTTTCTTCACGAGCACTTCGACGATGGCCTCCTGGATGCTGGCGCACAAATCGCGTATCCGCTGCGTGTCATCCAAAATCCCCCGATGATCGCGGAGAAAATAACGCACGGAGGTCTTCAGGCCGCTGAAGCTGAAGTCGTCGCCGGGGTCATTCAGCAGCGGACGCGGGAAGTCATATGCCTTGGGATTCCCCCGCTCTGACAGCCGGTCAATTTCCGGCCCGGCGGGATATGGCAACCCCATGAGCTTGCCGGTTTTGTCGAAACATTCGCCCGCCGCGTCGTCCACCGTCGAACCGAGCACGCGATGTTTCAGCTCCGATTCAACCTTCACCAGCATCGTGTGCCCGCCGCTGACGATGAGCGAAACGTTCGGTTGAAAGGTGGTGAAGTCGGCAAAAAACATTCCGCCAACATTTTTACCCCTCACCCGGTCTCCGACCACCCTCTCCCCGTTTGGCGGGGAGAGGGGTTGTTGAGAAATCCACGGCGAATACAGATGGGCTTCGTGATGGTTGATGCCGACGAATGGTTTCCGCAAGGCGAACGCGATGGCTTGCGCGGCCTTGAGTCCAACGAGCAGGGCCATCGGCAAACCCGGTCCTTGCGTGGCGGCGACGGCATCCAACTCCAAATCGGCAGGGAAGCGCTGCTGCGCGTCCTGGCTGACCGGCAGGTCAGCCCTGCCAATTTTTGCCTCGCGCAGCGCGGTTTGCACGACGGGAATCAAATTCCGCAGATGTTCGCGGGCGGCCAGTTCCGGCACGACGCCGCCGTATTCGGCGTGCAGCTTGATTTGCGAGGAGACGGCGCTGGACAAAACCCGTCCGTCGCGCACGACGGCGGCGCTGGTTTCGTCGCAGGAGGTTTCAAGGGCCAGAATCGTCATGCGTGCTGGAGTTCAAGCTTTAGCTTGTCACAAATTAACGCCAAAAGTCGGAATACAAGCTGAAGCTTGAACTCCAACCAAATTTCATTTCACCGCCACTTTTTCCGCCTCTGCCGCGCGTCCGCTATAAAGCATGATGCCCTTGAGCAAATCCCGGGCGCGTTCGAACTGGATGTCATGGATGTTTTCGATGCTGGCGCGATTGGTTTCGCTGAGGGATTCCAGCCCGCCGAGCGTGCGTTTCAGCACCAAAGCCGCTTCCTGTTCCTCGGTCATGGGCACTTCAATGTCCGGCGTGATGCCATGCTGGTGAATGACCTTGTGACTGGGCGTGTAATATTTGGCGGTGGTGAGTTTGAGCGCCGAGCCGTCATCGAGCGGGAAAACGCTTTGCACCGAGCCTTTGCCGAAGGTTTTCTCGCCGAGAATGACCGCGCGGTGCAAATCCTGCAAACAGCCGGTCACGATCTCCGCCGCGCTCGCGCTGCCGAGATTGACCAGCACGACGATCGGCTTGGGGGAACCGTCCTTGTTGGCAAATTCATCGCCGCTGCCGTTGGCGCGGCGGACGGAATTCTGGCTGGGATCGCGTCCTTCGGTGGTGACGACCAACTGGCCGCGAGGCAGGAATTTTTCGCACACCTCCACCGCCTCATCCAGCAAGCCGCCGGGATTCCAGCGCAAATCAATAATCAAGGCCCTCATCCCCTGCGCTTTCAGCTTGTTCAAGGCGGCTTCGAGTTCTTCGCCGGCCTTGTCGCCGAATTCCGTGATGCGAACGTAGCCGATTTTGTCGTCGCCGAGCGGGAACTCCTTTTTGCCGTTGCTGTCCTTGACCATGTCCATCTTGATGATGGCGCGCGTGAGCGTGAAATCCTTTACCAGTCCCGACGATGGACGCTGAACGGTCACGGTCACCTTCGTGTCCGGCTCGCCCCGCAACAGTTTGACCGCTTCCGGCAATGACATTTTCTCCGCGCTCTTGCCATCAATGTTGATGATGCGGTCGCCGGACAAAATTCCCGCGCGAAATCCCGGTGTATCCTCCATCGGCGCAATGACGGTCACATAATTATCCCTCATCGAGACGACGAGGCCGAGTCCGCCGAACCGTCCTTCCGTGTCGTTCTGCAACTGCTGGTAATCATTCACATCCATGAATTCGCTGTGCGGATCCAGCGAGCCGAGCATGCCCTTGAGCGCCGAGTAAACCAAGTCGTGATACGTCAGATTCTGGCCGTCCACATATTCCTTGCGCACCTTTTCCAGCACGTTGGCGAACAACTCAAGATTCGGATACACCGCATCCTGCTTGCCCGCCGCGTGTGCCGACCCCAGATAAATCCGCGCGCCAATCGCCAGATTCAACACCAGTGCCACAATCACCAGGCCATAAATCAAACGTCGCTTCATAAACAAAAACAAGCTACCACAACGGCCACCGGACACAAAACATTTGGACGCTGCAACAAACATCGTAGCATCGTTCGGAAGGACCGCCGGATTTATCCGGCAGGGCGTTCAATCTCACGATCCGCTGCCGCATGAATGCGGCGTTCCGTCGCAGTGCCCAGGTGCGTCATGTCCGGATGTTTCAAAATCAAGTTTTGTCCTTCAACAACGTCTCAATGAATGATAAATCGCCCGGCACCGTGACTTTCGGATTCGGCGCCACGCTGGACACCAGCCGGACCGGCTGGCCAATCAATTCACACGCCGCCGTGTCGTCGGTGAAAATCAATTTGCGGCGGCGCGCTTCCGCCAGCGCCCGGCGAATCACCTCGACCCGAAACGTCTGGGGCGTTTGCACCGTCCAAAGCCGCGACCGGTCAAGCGTGCGCTGAATGAATCTGCCGTCGCCGGACTCCTTGATGGTGTCCGTCACCGGTTGGGCCGCCACCGCGGCGCCGCTTTCATCCGCCGCCTTGACCGTTGCGGCGATCAACTCCCCGCTCGTGCAGGGGCGCGCCGCATCCTGAATGGCCACAATTTCCGCCGTCACCGACAACGCCTCCAGCCCGTTCCAGACCGAATCCTGCCGTTCCGTCCCGCCCACAACGACGCGAAACGGTTTTTGAAAATGAAACTTTGCCGCAAGTTCGGAGAAGGTCTTTTCCATCCCGTCGCGGACGACGAGAATGATTTCGCCGATGCACTTCGCGCCATCGAACCGCTGCCAGGTGTGCGCGACGACCGGGCGTCCGGCCACTTCGAGAAACAATTTATCCACACCCGCGCCCATGCGGATGCCTTTGCCGGCGGCGACAAGAATGGCGGCGTTCATGCTGTAAAAGCGTTTGTTTGCCGGTTGCAGACGCAAACGCGGCCGCAACAAAATTTCCTCCGTCAATCAGCCCAACCGCCAGACGATGCGTGCCTTGTTCAAATCGTACTGCGACATTTCCATTTTCACGCGGTCGCCCACGGTGAGACGGACAAATCGTTTGCGCATCTTGCCGGAAATTGTCGCGAGGACCTGGTGTTTGTTGTCCAGCTCAACGCGGAACATCGTCCCCGCCAGCACCGTCAAAATGCGTCCCTCAATCTGAATGTGTTCTTCCATGAAAGATGCCGGATTTTATCCAGGGAAGCACCGTGAAAGCCAATAAAAAAACCGCACCATAAAACGGCACGGGACGACGCCTGTTAAGAACGTCGCCCCGGCCAAAGTTGATTGCGGAGATGATTAATAACGATCCCGGCGTCCGCCACCGCCACCGCCACCGCCACCGCCACCGAAGTCACGGCGCGGGCCGCGGTCACTGCGGGGACGCTCTTCTTTGGGACGGGCGATATTAACCGTCAATTGACGCTCGCCCAGCGTCGCGCCGTTCATGGCGGCGATCGCTTTTTGCGCTTCCTCGGGTGTGGACATGGTGACGAAGGCAAAGCCGCGTGAACGGCCGCTCATCCGGTCCATCATGAGGTTGGCTTCGACGACCGTGCCGTGGGCGGCAAACGCCTCCTGCAGGTCATTTTCAGTGGTGTTGAAGGAAAGATTTCCCACAAACAGTTTCGTGCTCATTTAATGATTTGCTGTTCAAGACCAACCGTTTTTCCAGACTGTTCCCGACCATCGGGTCTCAAATCATCACTGAACCACGTTCACTTGAAGATTTTCCATGCCTCGAAAGGACAAGTTGTCCAACAGACGGAGCAACTCTAGCCGCTTCAAAAACAATTGCAAGTCAATTTTTAGAGCCCGTTCGGCTTGAATTCCTTGCCAGCCCCGTGCCGCCGCTGAAAATTCAAAACTTCCATTCCGTAAAAAATTGTCTTGACTGGCTGTGTATATCGTGTATAAACTGTAAATACAAATGGCGCATGACCGCATATCCCTTTTGATCGGGCCGATTTCTCCGGCGGCAGTGGGCACGCTTTATCAGCAGATCGTTGACCGGTTGAAACGTGAAATCAGCGAAGGCCGGCTCAAACCCGGCGCGACGCTGCCCTCGTTTCGCACGCTCGCAGAAGATTTGCTGGTGAGCGTCATCACGGTCAAGCGCGCTTACGAGGAATTGGAACGCGAAGGCATCATCTACCGGAGGCAGGGACTGGGCACGTTCGTTGCCGACCACGGTCACGACCGCAGCCGCGAAGCCAAGCTGAACACTGCGCAGGAATTGTTTCGCGAAGCCGCGCGCGAAGCGGCAGAAGCCGGATTGAAGCCAGCGGAAATTCTCGAACTCGCCCACAAAGTCATCAAAGGAAAATAATATGAACAACAACGCCATCGAAATCCGCGGGCTGATAAAACATTATCCCACCTTCAAACTCGGCCCGCTCGATTTGACCGTGCCGGGTGGCGCTATTTATGGCCTCATCGGCCCAAACGGCGCGGGCAAGACCACCACCATTGATTTGATTTTTGGCATGGGCAAGAACGACGGCGGCGAAATCCGGGTGCTCGGCCTCGACCACCGCACCAACGAAGTGGAATTGAAACGCCGCGCCGCCTACGTCAGCCCCGATTTGAATTTTCAGGTCTGGGGCAAAGTGGGGCGCGCCATCCGTTTCGTGCGCGGCTTTTATCCCGATTGGGACGACGCCTATTGCGCCGAACTGATGAAGGCGTTCCATTTGAGCGACGCCGACAAGATTGCAACACTTTCATTCGGCGCAAAAACAAAATTAAGCCTGCTGCTCGCGCTCGCTCGCCGGCCGGAAGTTTTGATACTCGACGAACCGACCACCGGTCTCGACGCCGTTTCCAAGCAGCAAGTTTTCTCTGAACTCCTCAAAGCCGTTGAGGACGGTGAACGCACAGTGCTGATTTCGTCGCACGGGTTGAGCGACATCGAACGTTTTGCCGACCACATTGGCATGATTAAAAACGGAAAACTATTGCTTAAAGGCCGCACCGACGAAATTGTGGACCGTTTCCGCCTCGCGGAATTTTTCACCGACAACGGAGCCGAATTTCAAAACCGCGAGGGCTTGATCATTCTGAAACACAACGAAAGCCGGTGGCACGCGCTAATTGACCAAAAGAGCGGAGCGCACGACTGGCTGCAAACGCGCGGCGCAAAGCAGATCTCCCTTACCCGCCTGACGCTGGAAGATTTGTTCGTCGCGCTGGTCAAGGAAGAGGAGGTTGCATGAAACGAATCATTCTCGACCATTTCCGGCGCTGGTGGCTGATACTGACCGCCAGTCTTATCGCTTACTTTGCTTTCCAGGCGGTTTCCATCCGCAAGAACAACTCGCCAATATCCTCCGATTCGACTGTCGCTTCCATTCAACACATGAATAACACCGTGCACAGCTTGTATGTTTTTCAAGCCATTATGTGGCTTGGCTTTTTATTGATTTGGGATTTTCAGCGTGGCCTCCCCCGTGTGTTGACCAGTTTACCAATTACACCAAGACGGATTGGTCGCGCCTGTTGGCTGGCTTCAGTGGCACTGCCCTCAATGGCACTTGGCGTTATTGGCTTGTTTGCGCTTCTGTTTTTTTCAGGTGGAACAAACACCATGTTCTTGTTGAATAATTCTTTGATGAGCTGGGTTATTGCGACACTTTATCTCGGCGCAATGTTCGGCGCGCTGACATTTATGACAACGACTATACCGGACACTTTCATTGACATAATTCGCACGCTCCCCACCTTCTTGCTTTTTGCGTTTACTGTTTTTGGGGTCATGTTTCTTCAGCTAGCAAATCTGACGCAGACACAGACAACACTGATTTTCGCTGCTTATGCAATTCTGTCCGTCCTCGGCTGGTTTCGCGCAGAGCGAATGGTATTGCAGCGCGCTGGTTTCAAGCCCACCGCGCAATCTTCCAATAAAAAACCGACGCAACATAAAATCCCGCAAGGTTTTGGCGGGTTGCCATATTTGGTGCAGAAGATATTTGTCCGAATCACCCTCATCGGTCTTGCGATAACAAGCTGGATGACATTGTCGATGTCATTGATTCATCTTTCCGAAGGCCAAAATCACTCTCAAATGATTGTCTCGACGATTGTTAACTTTGGCTCAATTCCTTATGTTTTTGCACTTTCATTTTTTATGAGTCTCTTTGTTATCCAACTACGCTTTCTCCGGACTTTGCCAATTTCTCCGTCAGCTCTTGCTGCCACCTTGTTACTTACGCCGATTTATTCCATCGCCGCTGTTGGTATGAGTGTCACAATACTTGCAAGCTTTATGGCAGGTAAAGCCGTGATTTTGCCTGCCGCAAATGGTTTTTTGATGCTCGGAGCCAAAACCGCTGTCATCGTGCCCTTGATCGTCTGGCGCGGGCTGGATTCTCTGACTTACCTTGTTATTTTCCTGCTGGCGATTTCCGGCAGTCTCGTGTCATTGGGCATGACTCTAATTTTTCATCTCACCAAAACACCTGAATATCCATTGTGGATTTGTCTGGCCATTTTTCTCCTATGCGTAGTCGGGTCCCTGGCGCTGACACAAAGGTTGCTCGCCAAAAGCAGCAGCGCCTACCGTGTGCGAATTATGCCGGCCAATGTCTGGAGTCTGGCACGAAGGTAAGCTATCTAGTTCTCTCCGATATTTAGGAAGCCGCCCGCCAATCGAGCACTTTTAATTGCACCGTGCGGCGGCCGTTGAATTCATTCACCTGCGGCGCGAACGCCAGATCAAATTTCCCGACCGGCAACGATTTGTCGCCGCCATTCCACCAAACCGCCTCATGCGTCACGGCGCCATCTGTCACCCAAAGTTTGACGTGTTGTTTGTCCGCGCCCATGCGCTGGAGCGGGCGTTGGTGCGTGACACTGCGCGCGCAAAATTGCACCGGCGGATTCCCCTGCCCGGCCGGCTTCAAACGCTCCAGTTCGCCGAGCGATTCCAAAGTCATTTCATCCAGACCCACTTCCGCATCGAGGCGCAACAGCGGTTGCAAATCCTCCGGCTTCAACGCGCGCCGCGCCAGTTCATTCAACCGCTGCCGCAGCAAATCAATCTTATCCGGTTGAACGCTCAAGCCCGCCGCCATCGCGTGCCCCCCGTGCCGCACGAGCAAATCGCCGCATTCGCGCAACGCGGCGGCCAGATCGAAACCCGCAATGCTGCGGCCCGAACCGCGCCATTCATCACCTTCACCGCCGAGAATGATCGTGGGGCGGTAAAATTGCTGGAGCACGCGCGACGCGACGATGCCGACCACGCCGATGTGCCAGAGCAACCGCCCCTCGACGATGACGAAATCAGTCTGCGGATCAAATTTTGATTTTATGACACCCATGACTTCTTCAACGATGCTGCGTTCAATTTTCTGGCGTTCGCGGTTTCGCGCGTCGAGGCTTTGGGCGATGGGCAGGGCCCCGGCCAAATCACGCGCGAGCAGCAAATGCAGCGATTCCTCGGCCGTTTCCAGCCGCCCCGCTGCGTTCAGACGCGGGCCGAGTTGAAACCCGACCTCGTAAGCGCCAAGTTTGGACGGGCATTGCGCCACCTGTTTGAGCGCGACCAGTCCGGGCCGTTGCGTCGCGTTGAGCCGTTGCAGGCCGGCGGAAATGAGAATCCGATTTTCACCGGTCAATGGCACCAGGTCGGCAATGGTGCCGAGCGCGACCAAATCGAGCAATGGCCGCAAATCAAAATCCGCCGCGCCAGCCAAACCGATCTCGCGTCCGCGTTTGACCAAAGCATGTGCCAGTTTGAACGCGAGGCCAACCGAGCATAGTTCCCGAAAGTTTGGAGTTCCGCCTTCAGGCGGCATCCGTTCCAAACTTGAACCGCCTGAAGGCGGAACTCCAAACTGTGGATTCACCAGCGCCACCGCATTCGGCGCGGGATTTGAAACCTGGTGATGATCAAGGACGATGACCTCCACGCCCCGCGAACGCAAAGTCTTGATCGTTTCCACAGCGGTCGAGCCGCAGTCCACCGCGAGCAGCAATTTTACTGGGAATTTTTTGAGGCAATGTTCGACACCGTCGGCGCTGAGGCCGTAACCTTCGTCCATGCGGTTCGGCAGATAAAAATCCACCTTCCAGCCAAGCGGCCGCAACACTTCGACGAGGAGCGCGGTGGAGGTCACGCCGTCCACGTCATAATCGCCAAAGATGACGAGCGATTCATTTTGTTCGCGGGCGCGGAGCAATCGCCCGACGGCGACGGCCATGTTCGGGAGCAGAAACGGGTCGGCGAGATTTTTCAGGCGCGGCGAGAGAAAATTTTCAATGGCGGACGGTTCGCTGAAACTGCGATTGAGCAGACATTGCGCGAGCAAGGGCGGGATTTTGAGCTGCGACGCCAGTTGTCCGGCAAGAAGCGGTTGCGGCGGCGCGAGCGACCAGCGGAATTTCATCATGGCTTAACGGTTTGACGATTGGCCGCGCCGGTGCGTTTCTCCCGTTCCGCGACCATGACGGACAGCACAATGGCGATCACAATGATCGTGGCAACCGTCATCAACGAAACGCTCGTCGGGATTTCGACCTGAATCCCTTTCGGCTCCTGGCCGTGCGGATCGAGGAGCATTTTCACACCGACAACGGCGAGCACGAGCGACAAACCGACTTTCAAATAGCGAAAATAGCCGAGCGCGCCGGCCAGCATAAAATACATCGAGCGCAGGCCGACGATGGCAAAAATGTTCGAGGTAAAAACGATGAATGCCTTGCGCGTGACGGAAAAAACCGCCGGGACGGAATCCACGGCGAAAATCAAATCGGTCGTCTCGATGAGCAGCAGCACCAGCGCCAGCGGCGTGAGCGCAAGGCGGCCATCGAGCCGGGTTAAAAACTTCTGGCCGTCAAGGTCCGGCGCAACAACGAAACATTTTCGCGCGAGCCGCAGCGCCAGGCTTTTTTCCGGCTGCACGGTTTCCTTGCCGGAAAAAAGCATTTTGCCGCCGGTGAAAACGAGAAACGCGCCGAAGACATACAGCACCCGGTCGAATTGATGGATCAGCTCCACGCCGGCGGCAATCATGGCGCCGCGCATGACGAGCGCGCCGAGAATGCCCCAAAACAGCAACCGATGCTGGAATTTTACGGGGATGCGAAACCACGCGAAAATGAGCGCGATGACGAGGATGTTGTCGAGCGACAGTGAAAGTTCCAGGATATAACCGGTGGTGAATTGAACCGCCTCTTCCCGTCCGCGCCAATGGGCCATGGCCCCGGCAAAAGTCATTGCCAGCGCAAACCAAACCGCGCTCCAGGCGGCGGCTTCCCCGAACGTGACGACACGGGCGCGGCGGTGAAACAGGCCCAGGTCGAGCGCGAGAAAAACCAGCACACAAAGGATGAAACCCGCCCAGTGCCATGGCGTGATTTCAACGAAACCGGGCATGATGTTACGCCATCAGACGCGCGCCGACGCCGTGTTTTGCACCGTCACCTGCGAGCCGCCGATGGCCGGGCGTTCGCCCTTGTGCAGCCACAACACCAGCGCGCTGGCGATGTAGATGCTCGAATATGTGCCGGTGAGAATGCCGATGAGGAAGGTGAACGCGAAATCGTTGATGACGCCGCCGCCAAAAACGTAAAGCGCCGTTGTGGCCAGAAACACCGTGCCCGAGGTGATCAGCGTCCGGCTCAGGGTTTGATTGAGCGCCTGGTTTATGATTTCCTTGAACGAGCCGCGCACCCCGAGTTTCAGGTCTTCCCGGATTCGGTCAAAAATCACGATGGTGTCGTTGGTAGAGAAACCGATGATGGTCAGGATGGCCGCGACGACGGTGGCGTTGAATTCGCGGCCCGAAACGCCGTTGGCAATGCAATAGCAGCCAATCGTCATGAACACGTCGTGAATGACCGCGACGACCGCGCCGATGGCGAAGTAAAATTCGTAACGGAACGCCACATAAATCAGAATGCCGAACAGCGACAACAACGAGGCGATGATGGCCGAGCGTTTGATTTCGTCACCCACCACCGCGCCGACGCGCTGCTGGCCGATGGTTTTGAATTGCACTTGGGGGAATTGACTGGCGAGCGCCTGCTCGACCTTTTCGGCGGAGCCGTTTGAAGTGGTCACGCGGAGCGTCTCGGCGCCCCCGCCAGCCACGTCTTTTTGATATTGGATTTGAGAATCCTTTTCGCCGATCTGCGTCAGCGCGGCGCGAATTTTCTCCACATCCACTTTTTGATTAAAGCTGAACGTCGTGCTGTCGCCGCCCGCGAAATCCACGCCGAACAATTTCGAGCCGCGATCAAAAATCCCGTAACCCATGCCGATGAGAATGATCGTCCAGGACAAAATGAACGCCGGCTTGGCCAGTCTCATAAAGTCGAGCTTGGTGGCCCGGATGAGATGGAACATCCGCAGCGATTTGATCCAGTTGTGGTCGAGCAGGAAATTGAAGATCAGCCGCGTCACCACCAGCGCGGTGAACAGGCTGGCGGCCACGCCAATGGTCAGCGTGACGCCGAAACCCTTGATTTCACCCGTGCCCATGAAAATCAAGATGATCGAGGAAATCAGCGTCGTGACGTGCGAGTCGAAAATGGTGCCGAAGGCGCGGGCGTAACCGGCGGCGATGGCGCCGCGCAACGACTTGCCCTTGGCCAGTTCCTCGCGGATGCGCTCGTAAATCAGCACGTTCGCGTCCACCGCCATGCCGACGGTGAGCACCACGCCCGCGATGCCCGGCAGCGTGAGCGTCGTGCCGATGGAGCACATCACCCCGAGCAGGATGATGATGTTGGTGACCAGCGCGATGTTCGCCACGATGCCCGCGAGCAGATAATAACAAAGCATGAAGGCGGAAACAAAGATGACGCCCATCACGGACGCGCGGATGCCGCTGCGGATCGAGTCCCGGCCGAGCGTCGGGTCAACATCACTGGAATAAACGATTTTGAGCGGTGCGCGGAGGGGATTTTGCAGGACATTGGCCAGTTGCAGGGCCTGTTCGGGTGTGAAATGCCCGGTGATTTGCCCGCTGCCCGTTTCAATCGCGCTCTGGATGACCGGCGCGGAATACAACTCTTTGTCCAAAATGATGGCCAGCCGCTGCCCGATGTTGTTCCGGGTGACTTCACCGAACCGTTTCGCGCCCTCACTGTTCAGCCGGAATTCAATCTGCGGCTCGCCCAGGTTGCCGCGCACCGCCATGGCGTTTTCAACGATGTCACCGGCCAGGCCATGCTCCGGTTTTTTCTTCACGATGACCTGTTCGATGATCGGCGGGCCATCGGGCTGCGGCTCAATGCGCTTGAGCAATTCGTAACCGGGCGGAATCGGCTCGTTGTTCTTGATGATTTCGTCGCTATCGTCCTTCACCATCCGGAATTCCAGATACGCGGATTTCTGGATGTTGGTCTGCGCCTCCGCCTTGTCGGCCTCGGACAGACCCGGCAACTGGATCAAAATGCGGTTGCCCCCGGCGGCCTGGATGATGGGCTCGGCCACGCCGAAAGCGTCCACGCGCTTGCGCAGCACCTCGACCGCCTGCGACAACGCGCCCTCCACCCGGGCCAGATTGGTGGTCGTTACGACGGTGCCGTCGGTGTTGGTAACCGTCTCAACATAAACGAGCTGGTTGGTGTCCATTTCCACGAGGAACGACGTGCCGCCCCGCAAGTCCAGTCCCAGCTTGATCTTGCCCGACGCATCGCGCTGAAGCTGGTTCAGGATGAAAACATTGGGATGCAACACATTGGTCACGTTGATATACTGGAAATATGGTGCGATGCTGTTCGTGCCGATGGCCTCCTGCAAATTGGCAAACTCGCGTTCGGGCCGCGCCGATTGCAACGGCTGGACCCGCTGCACGATGCCCGTAAAGTTCGTGTCCCGGTTCACCGCCCGCGTTTCAAACTCCTGCACCAGGCTGCGCGACGTCGGCGGGTACATTTCATAAAACGACCAGCAGACGATCAGAACAACAAAAAGAATTACCCAGGGATTGTTTCGGCTCATGGTTGGCTCAGGATTCTGCGGCATTGCCGCCTTCGAGGATTTCCGTGACTGAAGCTTTGGTGACTTCCATTTTGGCGTCCGCCGAACGGAGGGAAACGGTCTGGTCCTTCACCGTGATGACGACGCCGATGATGCCACTGGCCGTGACGACCTTGTCGCCCGACTTGAGGTTGGCAATCAATTTGGCCTGCTGTTTGGCGCGCAGCTGTTGCGGACGGATCAAAATGAAGTAAAACACGATGACCAGCAGAATCATCGGGGCAAACGTCATCCAAACCGGCTGCTGCGGCTGGCCCGATTGCGGCGCGGTGGCCTGGGCCAAAATTCCGTTTGCGCGATATATGTCCATAAATTGAAAAGTGGCCGCACACTTTAATACAGCGCGCGCATTTGGCAAGCGTTATTGGCCGCGGGTCATGGGTCGCTTTGAAAAGAATCCAAGGATAATTCACCTTGCTTAAGCGATAATAATAACGTATATTCAAAGTTATCTTAGGGATATCATGGATTATGACCTCTGCGCGACTTAGAAAGATTGCTCGTGTGGCAATTCCCGCTTTCGCCATTGGGGGGTTTGTTTTGGATCTGTTCACCCCATTGGGAATTTCCGACTGGGTTTGGTATTTCATTCCCCTGCTGCTGTCGGTTTATGTCGGCCGCCGGCTGCTCCCCTTTCTGCTCGCCGCTGTTTTCTCGTTGCTGATACTGGCGGGGTTCTTTCTTTCCCCGCCGGGGATTGATCCCCATTTGGCGATGGTAAGCCGTTTGATGGGCATCGGCGTATTGTGGGTGATGGCCTTCGTCATTTGGCAGCGCAAGCGGGCGGATGAAGAAGTCCGCAAGTTGTCGCTCGCCGTCGAACATAGTCCGGTTTCCATCATCATCACCGACAAGGCCGGCAACATCGAATATGTCAACCCGAAGTTCGTGGAGGTGACCGGCTATTCGACCGGGGAAGTGACCGGCAAAAATCCCCGCATTTTGAAGTCGGGTGAAATGCCGTCCGGGGATTACAAGCGGCTGTGGGAAACGATCGGCGGCGGCGGGGAGTGGCGCGGAGAATTTCACAACCGGAGGAAGAACGGCGAACTTTATTGGGAGTGGGCTTCCATTTCCCCGATCTACGGCGCCGATGGCCAAATCGCTCATTTTCTGGCCGTCAAGGAAGATATTACCGAACGCAAGCGGACGGAGCATTCCCTGGCTGAGACGCTCGATTTCAACCAGAAAATCATCTCGAACGCTCCGGCGGGAATTCTCGTCTTCAAGGCGTCCGGTCAGTGCGTATTGGCCAACGAGGCAGCCGCCCGGACGCTCAATGCCACCGTGCCCCAGCTTTTGAATCAGAATTTCCGGCAGCTCGAATCGTGGCACAATTCGGGCATGCTCCAGCTGGCGGAAAAAACCCTGGCCAGCGGAAGCCCGCAGCAGTATGAATCCCATTTTGTCAGCACTTTTGGCCGGGAAGTCTGGCTGGTCTGTCAATTCAGCCCCTTTGTCCGGGGCGACGAACCTCACCTGCTTCTGCTTTTCAGCGACATCACCGAAAAGAAAAAACTCGAAGCCCAGTTCCTGCGTTCGCAACGCATGGAAAGCATTGGCACCCTGGCGGGCGGCATCGCCCACGACCTCAACAACGTGCTGACACCACTCCTCGTCGCGGTGCAGATGTTAAAGGAAAAAATCACCGATGACGACGGGCAACAACTGCTGCGCGTTCTGGAAACCAACGTTCAGCGCGGCGCGAGCCTCGTGAAACAAGTGCTGGCTTTCGGACGCGGCGTCACCGGCGAGCGGGCCATGGTTTATCCCGCTCACATCGTCCGCGAAATCAAACAGATTGTCCATGAAACCTTCCCCAAGTCGGTTAAGTTTGAATTTCATTCGCCCGACGACCTCTGGACCATCATCGGCGACCCGACCCAAATCCACCAGGTCCTGTTGAATCTCTGTGTCAACGCCCGCGACGCCATGCCCAAAGGCGGCGTACTGGCGATCCACATGGAAAATATGATGTTCGACGAAATCTATGCCGGCATGAATCCGGAAGCCCAGTCCGGTCCGTACGTGTGCATCAAAGTGGAGGACACCGGCACGGGAATTCCGAAGGCCATCCAGGACAAGATCTTTGATCCATTCTTCACCACCAAGGCGCTCGGCAAAGGCACCGGTCTGGGCCTGTCAACCACCATGGCCATCGTCAAGAGTCACGGCGGTTTCATCAACTATTACAGCACGCCGGGCAAGGGCACGGCATTCAAAGTCTATTTCCCGGCCAACACCACGCTGGTTGACGCGGAAAACGCGGTCATGGAACAATCCCAACTGCCGCGGGGGCATAACGAACTGGTGCTGGTCGTGGATGACGAGGAGCCGATCCGTAATCTTGCGCAAAAAGTGCTGACCCGTTTTGGCTACCGCGTCCTGCTCGCGGCGGATGGCGCTGAGGCCGTCTCGCTTTACGCGCCCCGGCAGAATGAAATTGACGTGGTCATCACCGACATGGCCATGCCCATCATGGATGGCCTGGCCACCATCGTTGCCCTCAAAGCCATCAATTCGGCGGTCAGGATCGTCAGTTCCAGCGGCCTGGCCACCGACGGTGGCACGGCCATGGCAAAGAACGCCGGCATCCAGCATTTTATTCCGAAACCCTACACCGCCGAGACGATGCTCAATACGCTGCATGAAGTGCTTCACGGAAATTCCCCAAGCTGAAACCGGCCAACGGCTTGAAAAAGTCAGTCGCTTTATCAAACTCCAAGAGGATTAAGGCGAGTCTTCAAAATCGGTTTGCCCTGTCAGCGCCGTCGGCGCGGCATATTTGTAGTTGCCGGATTAACAACCATTTCAGCTCCGTTCAGGAGCGGCATCGCCGGTTGGAGTTCAAGCTTTAGCTTGTGCTGATGGTGACACGCTGAAGCGTGAACTCCAACAAAACGGAATA
>CAWDPX010000021.1:0-269477 GCA_963804345.1 uncultured Verrucomicrobiae bacterium
CTTCCACCCGTGTCAGCGCTTGGTTTCGTTGATGGGAGAAGCGCGGTTTCATGGCCGCGACCGGCTTTATTTACCGTGATTGACCGTCTGCCCGGCGATGATCAGCAGGACCACAATGATAATCCCCACAATACCGACCCCAATCCAGAAATAGATGCCGGCCTTGTTGCGTTTTTTGGAAAATTCCTTGCTGGTGTCGAAGCCCGGCGGCCGTCCGCCGCCTTCCAATTCGCTCAAGCTGACGCCGCGCGGGATGACCATGGTGGCTTCCGCCGGTTTTTTGGCCAGGCTGGGAGCGGGGGCCTTGGCTGGCGCGGAGGCCGGCGCGGAAGCCGGCGTTCCAGTTTCCAATTTCAATTCAATCTGCCCGAGCCGCAGCGTCTGGCCGGGCTTCAAAACGCTTTCGTTGATTTGTTCGCCATTGATGAACGTGCCGTTTGTCGAATTGAGGTCCTTGATGACGACATCACTGCCGCGCAACAACACTTCGCAATGATGGCTGGAGACGGACGGCTCGGCGATTTGAAAGAGGTTATCCTCGACGCGGCCAATCGTGGTGCGATCCACGTTCAGCTCGTGTGCGCGGCCGGTCAGGCCCTGAGTCAGAATAACAAGTTTGGCCATGGACTTACAATAAGCCGATTATGGTCACGGCGCGTTTCAAGTCAAACTGAAATCTGCAAAAATGATTTTTAACCCCGTGCTTCAATCAGCGTGCGGAATTCGGCGAACAAAGGCGTCGAATCGTGCGGCCCGGGCGAGGCTTCGGGATGATATTGCACGCAAAAGACCGGTTTGGTCTTGTGGCGCAGGCCCTCGACGGTCTGGTCGTTCAAATTGATGCGGTTCACCGCGACGCCGGAAGGCAACGACTTCGCGTCCACCGCGAAACCGTGGTTTTGCGCCGTGATTTCGACTTTGCCGGATTCCAAGTCCTTCACCGGCTGGTTCGCGCCGCGATGGCCGAATTTCAATTTGAAGGTTTTCCCGCCGAACGCCTGCCCGAGAATCTGGTGCCCGAGACATATCCCAAAAATCGGCACGCCGCTGTCCACGAGCGTTTTTACCTCGCGGACGATGTAATGGAGCGCCGACGGGTCGCCGGGGCCGTTGGACAGGAAAATGCCCGCCGGTTTGTGCTTGAGCGCCTCGGCGGCGGTCGCCGTGGCCGGCAAAACCTGCGTTGCAAAACCGTGCTGCCGCAGCCGCCGCAAAATGTTGTATTTCATCCCGTAGTCAAAGGCGACAATGGGAATGTCCGCCGCCGGCAGCGGTTCGCGCAACTGGTGCGCGTTGGCCGGTTCGTTGCCGATGGCCAGTTTGAAGCTCGCGCTCTGCTCGTCTTTTTCGTCCCAGCGGAACGCCTTCTTGTGCGTGACTTCCTTGACGTAATCCACACCCACGAAGACAAATTCCTTGGCGCGTTTGATGGCTTCCGCCTCCGAAATGTCCCCGGTGGAAATGAAACCGTTCATCGCGCCGCGCACGCGGAGTTTTTTCGTCAGCGCACGGGTGTCAATGCCCTGGATGCCCGGAATGCCGTTCTTTTCCAGATATTCCGCCAGCGAAGAATCTGCGCGCCAGTTGCTGACGACGGGCGAAAGTTCGCGGATGACAAAGCCGGCCACGTGCGGCCGCCACGACTCCACGTCCACCTCGTTGACGCCGTAATTGCCGATGAGCGGATACGTCATCGTGACGATCTGGGCCTTGTAGGATGGGTCGGTGAGGATTTCCTGGTAGCCGGTCATGGACGTGTTGAAGCAGACCTCGCCGCACGCGGAGGCGCGCGCGCCGAAACCTTGTCCGTGAAACACGGAACCGTCTTCCAATGCCAGAATTGCTTTCATCAAAATCAACGGATGCTAGGTGAGCCGCGCAAAGACGGAAAGAAATTTCAGCCACGGATGGACGGCGTAAAGCCGCGTGGCGGCCACGCCGCTATACGCGGATGAACACGGATTTCAGAGGGCTGAAAGCCCGGAAGAAAATAGCCCAGGGCAAAGCGAGTCTGCGAGCGACGCCCTGGGTTCACGTTCCCAAAAACATATCAAGCCCTGAAGGGGCGGCAGAAAATACGATCAGGTCAATCGAAGCGCCTTCCGAATACGTTGGACGAGCCGCGTCTGTTCTTCCGTGTCAATTCGTGTCCATTCGTGGTTCAAGCCGCAACCGCTTCGGCATGTTCAGTCCAGACCTTTTTGCCGCCGACGATGGTGGCCACCGCGCGGCCCTTGAGTTTCCAGCCGAAGAACGGGCTGTTGGCCGATTTGCTCGCGGTTTCGGCACGCTCGAAAATCCATTCGCGATCGGGATCAAAGACCGTCACGTCCGCATCCGCACCGACGCCAGCGTGCCTTTTGGCAAATTCAGCAGCCGCGCCGGGTTGACGGTGTATTTGGCGATCAAATCGAGCAGGCTTAATCGTTTGCCGTGGTAAAGCTGCATGAGCGAAAGCGCGAGTTCGGTTTCCAGGCCGGTGATGCCGAACGGGCGCGTAGTCGAATTCCACTTCCTTCTCGTAATCGCAATGCGGCGCATGGTCGCTGCACAAAATTTCAATCGTGCCGTCGGCCAGTCCCTCCAAAATCGCCTCGCGGTCGCGCGCGGAGCGCAACGGCGGATTCATCTTGAAATTCGTGTCGTAGGAAGGCCATTCGGGCAGGTTCGGAGTCCGCAGTCCAGAGTCCGGAGTCCGGAAAATTTGTTTTCCGTCCTCCGCCCAGAACTTTTCGCTGCCGGCGACCGCGGCGTCTGTCAGCGTAAAATGGTGCGGGCAGGCCTCGCCGGATATCGGCACGCCGCGTTTCTTCGCCTCGCGCAGCCGGGCGACGCTGCCTGCCGCGCTGAGGTGCTGGCAATGGACGCGCGCCCCGGTGAGTTCGGCGAGCAGGATGTTGCGCGCGACGATCATTTCCTCACCCGCCGACGGCCAGCCGCGCAAACCGAGCGCGGTGCTCCAATATCCTTCGTGCATCACGCCGTCGGTCACGAGCGAATAATCCTGGCAATGATCCATCACCGGCAGGTCGAACATTTTGGCGTATTCCAGCGCGCGGCGCATCAGTTCGTTGTTCTGCACGCAATGGCCATCGTCGGTGATGGCGACGACGCCCGCGCGCTTGAGCGAGCCGATGGGCGCGAGTTCCTCGCCGGCGATGTTTTTCGTGATGGCGCCGGTGACGAAGACGTTCACGACACCGTTTTGAGCGGCGCGTTCGTGGATGAGTGCGACGGTCCCGGCGTTGTCAATCGCGGGTGACGTGTTGGGCATGCAGACGACCGAGGTGAAGCCGCCGCGCGCGGCGGCGGCGGTGCCGGTGGCAATATTTTCCTTTGCCGTCTGGCCAGGCTCGCGCAGGTGTACGTGCAGGTCAATCAAACCGGGACAAACAATGAGGCCGCTCACGTCCATTCGCCCGGCTTCGCGCGGCGCCTGCTTTGCCGCGTCCGCGCCGACCGCCGCGATTTTGCCCGCCGAAATCAAAACATCCGCTTTGGCGTCGAGTCGGTTGGCCGGATCCACGACGCGTCCGCCGGTGAGAAGCAACGCTGCCATGCGCGCGAGGCTACACGAGTGGAATTGACAACGCAAGCCCGGGCGTTATGCTGCTTTTGCGACAAGTCGGCTGGGTTCGCTGCTGTGTGTCGGGCTTGCCGCGTCAGCCTTTGCTCTTTGAGCTTCGGCTCGACAAGCCAAAGTCCCGTCCGGCGGGACGAAGGCGGGCGTAGTTCAATGGTAGAACGGAAGCCTTCCAAGCTTCACACGTGGGTTCGATTCCCATCGCCCGCTCCAATCTTAATTGCTGATAAGCCAGCAAATAAATTTCATTGTTCGGTAGATAAATGGGACGCATTGCAACAAACGCACCCATTTCCCTTTGTGCGGGCATGGGCGTTTGTGCTTTATGATGAATATCTGAAGGAAGCAGAACTGGCAGCAAACCTCCGTGTCGGCTTTAAGCGAGTGAAACCGCAAACATAAATTCCCCACGCGAACCTGAAGTAGTTCCCGTGCCTTGACTGGCATGGGCCTTCTGTTGCCGGCGGGCGTGCTGCAGGTGGTGGTGTCAGTAGTTTCAACTATCATGCTTTCATTTACGCACGATAGCTTTGAAATTTCTAACGAATGGGCGTTACGTTTTGCGTGGGGATTTTGTCACGGCAGGATTAAACGGCCAAGTTGCCAAGAAATCAGCGGCTACGTCTGGCGGAGTGAGAAGTCGCAATCGTTTTGCCCGCGCCTTCACCGTATCGGTGAAGCCTTTTGAGCGCGATTGCCCTACTCGCTTGCCGATAAATTCTGCCAGTGAATCCCATGAATCCCATTTTCCGTTTGTCGCAACGGAGATCGGCTGTGCCAGCAGCCACTTGTCAATGTTCCTATCGTCATTCACAACTTTGGAAATGGCCTCGCCAAGTTGAAAAACGAGTTGCCAATGTTCACGAATCACAAAACGAAAATGCAGAGTAGCGTTACACGACCCAAACGTAACAACGGGCATTGCGACTACCCTGAAGTAATCTTCCAGCATTTCGCGCGGCACTTTGCCACCCCATTTTCTGACTACGGCTTGAACTTGCCTTGTGTAGAAGCCAAGTTTTGCCAACGTCCCGCCTTCCGGCGCAACGTCAATCCTACGATTGATTGATTTCTGTGGCATGCGCTTTTTCATTTTGCCCCAAGGGCGTTCACGGATTGTCTGTGGCTTGCTCTCTGTCTTTATCGCGCCATGCCGATGCAAGTCCAAATTTCATAGCCACCAAAAGTCTGGCCGGTGGGGTAAGCCTGAACAGTGGTATGATCCCATTGCGAATCTTTAAGTTCATCGAGATGGCTTTTCATTTGTTCGAGTTTTTCACGCTTTGCTTCCTTTGCCTGATCATAAGCATCTGACGCCGCGCTCTGAGAAGCGAGTTGGCTGCCGAATTGGTCAATAGTGCCATCTGGATTGTAAACCGTGGATTTAGCTGTCACAGTAACCGGCGCGGATTCCAAAGTGGCAATATCTGATTTTAATTTTTGATAGCCCCCAAAAAAATCCCTTACTTCGGAGGGCATGTTACTTAAAAGAATTCTACCGGGAATTGGATGCTCAATTTCCCCTCCGCCACCGCCGCCGCCACCACCATATCCAACCGCACAAAGCGGAATCCCACCATTGGAGGTTTCGTCAATGATTGAAGAAACCTGAATTTTTTTGCTTTGTGCAATCTGCGCCGCCATTGCCTTTTCGTATGCAGCTTGCCGAGCAGCGGTGGCGGCACGGAGTTGCTTGGATTTTTCGTTTTGCTCCAAAACATATTTGGCAGCGGTATTGGAGTTATAATGGTATTGCTGCTGAAGGTTTTCAGGCAGATCGCGCAACGGAACTTGGACAATGCCGCCGGCAAAGCTAACGGTAGCGTAAGACGGCGTGACGTTATTGATGGTGGCGTTGGTGTAGGTGACATTTCCGCACGTCAGAAAATTAAAAAAGTTTGTGTCGGCTTGAACCCGAATTGCTACGGCCAGCCCGATGATGATGAGTTTGGTTTTCATAATCAGCCTTTTCTGCTTTTCGCACCGTGGCAGTAATTGTCCAAACCGTCAGCAATGTCAATTTTGTTCGCGGGTGTTTTGCTTTGAACCAAGGGACGGGATTTTTTTGACAGCGGCGCAGCCAGTGGCGGTGCATCGTCAGAATCCAGCTTCGTGGAATTGCTGTTGGGCGCGTTGTGCGTGCCGGATGTCGCGCACTGTCTTTTTGTCCGCCCATCCTTGCTTCCACGGCTTGCACAGGCCGCATGCGGACGATTTGCGCGCCTTGATTCTACGTTGCGTGAGATTCGTTTTCACGGCTTCACTTTTAATTTTTCGGCGGCGGCGAGCTTGCGCTGGTTGGTGTCGAACGTGAGAAATTCCCGCGCGCCCAGGTGCAACGCCGTCGCCACATGGAGAACGTTCAGGCTGCGGTGCCCACCGGCAATGGTATGGCGTTTGGAAAGCGTTTCGGCCAGCCGGTGAACGTCCGGCCAATCGGCAGTCACCACCACCACCGCGCCGGTGTCCAAGTCGGTTTGCAAGTCCGTCAGCGCGCGGTCGCAGTCGGCCTGCGGGTAGCCTTTGGCCTTGTCCCGCGCATGAAGCCAGACTTGAAAACGGACGCTCTGGCGAAATTCGTAAAGCAGCAGGCCGGAGACCTGCAACGCTTCCCTCATGACTTTGAAATACGCCGCCGCCTGCGGGGAATTGTCCTGCCGCCGGTAGAACGCGCAGAGAAACGACGTGTCCGGGAAGGCCATCATCCTTCTTCGCCTTCCAATTCCGCCGCGCGCATTGCCGCCACTTCCTTGCTAGAAAAAATGCGGTCGCCCCATGTTTCTTTCAACCGCGCCATGATGTCGGGCTTGACGAGCTTGGGCGTTTTGGCGGGTGTGGGCGGCACGAGGCGGGCAAACAATTTCCCCGCCTTGGTGATCTCCACCGGTTCGCCTTCGGCAATCCACGCGGCAACGCGGGGAAAGCGGTTTCGCAAATCTCTGACGGTGGCTGTTTTCATCGTGAGACAAATATGTATCACACAGCCAAGCCTGTCAACTGCGTTTGAAGATGTCCGGCGGGCGGAGGTTCGATTCCCATCGGCCGCTCGAGTTTTCAATTTGCTAGTAAATGATGGCGTAGGCCGCGCGACTGGCATCGGTGACGGCCCAGAGACTCAGAGGATCAACCGATTGTGGAAATTTGATAAAACGCGCGCTGCCATCGGCCATGGCATAATTGGACCCGCCCGAACTGCCCGTTCCCTTGCTTTGATTGCTCGTCACGCCGTTGTTACTGTGCCGTCCTTGTTCAGCAATGCCGGTAAAATCGTTGCCGCTGTCCTCCAATAAATCCATGTAGAAATCGCCGGCGTCATGTCTTTTTTCCCCGAGAACAATCGTGTCGCTCGGATAAACAATGGCATTTCCCTTCATGCTGTCTCCCAGGTTCAGGCCTTGCGGGTCGCTCGAGCTTTGAAAATAATCGTTCCAGCCGTTGATGAAATAACTGCGCGGCGAAGCATCGGCCACATTGTTCGAGGGAGACGAGCCGACCGTTACCGGGTCGGACAGAAGGGCGATGTCGGTGGGACAAAGCAGAATATTCATGTTTCTGCTGCCGTCGTCGTAAAGGTGACTGGGCCATCGGTTGGTATCCGAGCGCGGCGGGAAAAGACCCTGGCTGTCGTCCACATACATTCGCAAGGCGAGGTTGAGTTGCCGGAGATTGTTGACGCAGGCGATGCGTCGGCCGGTTTCCTTGGCGCGACTCAATACCGGCAGGAGCATGGACGCCAGAATCGCGATGATGGCAATGACGACCAGCAGTTCAATCAGCGTAAAAGCCGGAGGCGCGCAAAAATGATTTTCACGTCTGGCAGTTCGCCGTCGGTTTGTTATATTCATGACCGTTCGATCCCTTGTCGCATTTCAACAGATGATTTGACGGATGGCATGGCTGTATCGTTACAACTTTATGACCAAGAAAAGCCGAATATTCATTGGGTTTGCACTGGCGTTGGTGATCGCCTACGCGGCGTTTTTCGCAAACTGGTTCAAATCCGGGACCATCAAAATTTACCACGTCACACGTCCCACCAGCTTTACCATGCAGGCGCGCCGTGGCGGCCCGGCTTTTCCCATCACGTTTGGCCTCGAAGGTGACTATAAACTGACGGAAATCAAGGCCGTTCTCCTCGCCGAATGGCAGACGAACCATGACGTCCCGCCCGTCTGGCATCTGGTCATGGACTCCGATCCCGAGCCGGTGAAATTTTTTGTTTATGGCCAGCCCATCCGCGGCCTGAAACCCGCCGTGTCCGGGACACAGCCGCAACCGCTCCAGCCGAATGTTGCCTACCGCCTGTTCGTCACCGCCGGCAAGGCCCGGGGCTGGCACGATTTTAAGATTGGCGGCAGTCCGTCGGAGACGAAGTAATTGTGACGGCTAATGTTTCAACCGGAAGAACAAGGATCCCTCAGACTTTTTGAACGTGACACTATTTATCCCGCCGTTGCTGTCCACCGTTCCGGTGTAATCGCCCCAGTTGGTCGTTGTCAGATCCGTGTTGGTTTGCAACACATACCCCAACGCGGATGACGGCCACGATATGACGACGTTGTCCAGCACAGTGGGGGTCTCCGGCGGGTCGGTGAGCATGAGGGACAACATCGGCGAACCGGATGGGGACGGCGGCGTATTCGTTACCACCGGATTGAACGTTACGGCATTGGTTCCAGATATTCCGTCGATGGCATAAGTCCCGGTGAAGAAAAACGACTGGGGGCCAATCTGTGTGGCGCAAGCGACGATGTTGCTTTGCTGGGTGGCAATGCTGTCGGCCGATGTGCCGTCCGGCCACCAGGCATTGCCGGAGCCGCAGGTGACAATTTCATTGACCAATTGGGTCGGCGGGCCGTTGGTGACATAGGTGTTCTGGCCGTTCGGGCCGTAAATGATTCCCAGATAAACGGGATTGGCGCCGCCGGTATTCAAACCCGAGTACGAGTAAGGAATGGGCGAATAGGTCCAATCCAGCGTGCTGCCGGAATCCGTCGAGGCCATGATGAACGACAACTGCGCGATGGAAATGAGATTCGTCCCGCCCTTGATGTCCATGCCAAATGTCAGCCGGTTGCCCGATTCCTGGGCGAAGGCCGGACCAAAGACACTTCCAGGGTCGGCGACTCCCATCCAGGACGGGAAACTGGTCACCAAGTTGTTGGTCACCGGAACCGCATTCGTGATTTGCTGATAAAATGTCGGCGACGACGGATCGCCATAGGAGGAATCTCCGTTCAGGATGGCGGTCACTGCGTTGGAAGCCCAGGCGTTCCAACTGGGCGAGCCCCACCGGTTCGGTGCCAGGGCGGGGAAAACCGAAATCGTGATGCCTCCGCTCAATACCGGGCCGGAATTGGTCACCACTGGATTGAGCGTAACGGAATTGGAGCCTGACACCCCGTCAATCGTGTAGGTTCCCGTGAAGTTAAAGGGCTGGGGGCCAACCTGCGAGGCGCAAAGAACAATGTTGCTTTGCTGGCTGGCAATGTTGCCGGACGTGTCATACGTATCCCACGCATTGCCTGAACCACGACCGATGATCTCATTGACCAGTTGCGTTGCCGGGCCGCTGGTGATGTAGGTCTTGGTGCCGCCGGGGCCATAAATGATCCCGACATAGGATGCACTGTAATTGTAGGAACCTTGTGCGAAGGCAAAATCGAGCGTGTTGCCCGGGTCGGTGGAATGGGCGCTAAACGACAATTGCGAAATGGATATCAGGTTTGTCCCGCCTTTGATGTCTATGCCGAACTGGAGCCGGTTGCCCAATTCCTGGGAAAAGTTCGCGCCGAAAACGTCCCCCGGATCGGCCAGGCCGTCCCACGACGGGAAACCGGTCACAATGTCATTCGTCACTGAAATCACAGCGGGCGCCTGTTGGTAATAGCTCGGTGACGACGGGTCGCCATACGAAGCATAACCATTGGCGATGGCGGTGGTGGCGTTGGAGATCCAGGCATTCCAATTGGGCGAACCATAGACATTGGGTGCCAGGGCAGGAATGACCGTGATGGTGATTCCCTGGGCTTGCGCCGGGGAGAAGGAAGGCAGCGCAAGGGCGGTCAGGAAAATGCCGCCCCAAATTAAACGTCTGGCTGAAGTCATTTGTGTCATCGGGTAAACTATTTAACAGAAACAGGCCAAAACGTAATGAATTAGGGACATGTTGCTGGATTTGAGGGGTGAATTGCGCCCGGTGAGGGATGGAATTCCCAAGGAAAATGAGGCCGGAGCACCAGCCAGTGTTTTAAAAATGCTAAAGGCTCAAGGTCAAAGTTTATGAAATACAATTTTCACGTTTCACCTTTCCCTGTTTCCGCCTTCCGCCTTTCTATGCGGGCGTGGCCATCTGGAGGAGCAAATCGTTCAATTCCTGCATATGCGGCGGTTTGTTGACCACGGCATCCACGGTCGAAGCGATGGCGGCGTCACCCCTCGTGGTCGCACCCCAGCCGGTCAATATGATGACGGGCGTACTGGGGGATTCGGCTTTGATCGTCCGGGCCACAATCCGGCCGTCAATGTCCGGCATGCGCATATCGGTGACGACGACTTCATAAGGCTGGTTTTTCAGCAGAGCGGTGCGGAACATTTCCAACCCTTCTTTTCCGCCGGAGGCCACCATCACCCGATGGCCAAGATGCGTGAGGCAATCATTCAGGAGTTTCCGAACCTGCGGGTCGTCATCAATGCACAAGATGTACAGGGAGCGTTTCGGTTTGGTTTGAGCCATGTTCTCGCCCACCTGATTGATGGTTTGCAGATGTTGTTGGGAAACCGCCGGCACATCCGAATCGGCGACCATGGAGGGCCCATTCATAATAAAGCCGGGTGGGTTGACTGGTGATTACGGTGCTTGTGCGGGGGCAAAGCCGCGATAAAAGCGGCTGGGAAAACTGGTCGCGTCGGAGTCCACAAACGTGAACAGGCCGTTGGCATCGGTCAGATTCGTGCTGATGGCCGTCCAGTTGTGCATGTCGCAGGAGGCCTCGAGCACGTAAGACTGGTCGGGACTGCCGGAGAGGGTGATGGCCGGACCATTCGGCGTGGCGGTGATGGAAATTGTGCTGGCGTCGGGAATGTTCGCCGGGAGCGGGTTGGGGACATTACCGGAGAAGTTGAAGTTAACGGGGAAGTCGCCGCCGGAACCCACCATGGTGACCGCGATCTGATGGATGCTGCCGTCGGCGTTGGTCCCACCCGCCACAAAGCTGCCCAGGTCGAAGGAGACCAGCACGGGATGGGCATCAGCGCCATTGATGGAGGGAATGCTGACCCCATACATGTACTGGCTGCCATTCTCGAGGATCAGGTCTGCATAACCTGCGGCTTCGCCAACGAAGGTCGCGCTGCCGGTGTCGGTGTTGACCCGGTAAATATCGGTGTTCCCGCTGGTATTGCTCAAGTAGAGGTTGCCATCGGAGTCAAACCGGATGTTCTGCCAGAGGTTGCAGCCGTAGGGGCTGCCAAAATCACCAATATACGATGCCTGGCCGGTGGCCGGATCAATGGTGTAAAGGCCGCTCTCGGAGGCGCCGAACAACGCGCCGTTGTTCGGATTGAAAGCGATGGATTCAATGCCCGAGCCGCCCAGCGAGGCCACCGGCGTGACGTCGCCGGTCGTGCGGTCAAACGTCACCAAGGACGCGCCATTGTTGGCCAGGCCATACAAGGTGCCGTCCGGGGCGTAGGCGATGTCGTTGTAAAGGGTCGAGCCCAGATCGGAAATTTGAGTGAAGGTGCCGTTCATCAGGTTGATGACGCCGAAACCGTTGTCGCCGGTGTTGAACTCAACGGCATAAACGTCGTTCTGCGCCCGCGCTGAGAGGGCTAGGCCGCCAGCCACTACCACGCCCAACACTGTTTTGTTGATCTTATTTAACATAGACTTTGTACTCGTTTAACCGTTATTGTTTCCCCCTTAATCTTATGCTCCACCAGCCTCCTGCTAACCACTTATTGATTTTAAGTATTCCCAGTTGGCTGTCTCAGACTGATACACTCGGTGTCTCCAAGCAACTTGAATGCCACCATCCTTGTGGTACGCAACCAATATTTCTACGGGAAATGATTCTGTCGCAACTTGTTGATGTAGAAATAAATCCGTTAAGCCAGTTGCGAACTAAACAGGGTTGGCATGGCAGAACAATAGCTAACCGCCTTTACGAAAATGCATTGCACAACAAATCTTTATTGTCGGCCATCCAAAATGCCCGAAAAATGCCTTTGTTTAGGGAACTGCTCGCAATAGCACGCTTTCGATAGGAGCCTGATAGCAGTCGTATCTTAACGACATGCTTTGGCACATGAAATAGCAATCTAAAAAACTGTCTATATTATATACACAATCGTCCAAATTGATGTCTCATATTATTACATAATGAGACAAAACCAGTCGTAGACACGACAATCATGGAATTTTTATGATTTTGGTGTCTAAATATTTTACAGAGTCGTGCATAAGGTTCGAAAAGGGCGGGTAGAATGCTAATTCTGCTATGCCAAGTGACATGCGGCCCAGTGCTTGGATGTAATTTCGCGCAACGGCGGAACATCTGTTTTGCAGCGAGCCTCGGAAACCGGACAGCGCGGATGGAAAGGGCAACCGGGCGGCGGGTGAATCGGCGACGGCACGTCACCCGGCAAAATGATGCGCTTCCGTTTTGATTCCGGATCCACTTCCGGGATGGCGGAGATCAACGCCTGCGTGTAGGGATGTCGCGGTTCGCGGATGATGCTTTTGGCCTCCGCCGTTTCCACAATCTTGCCCAGATACATCACCATCACCCGGCGGCTGATGTGCTCCACCACCGCGAGGTCGTGCGCGATGAAGAGGTACGCGATGCCGCGCTGCTGCTGCAAATCCTGGAGCAGGTTGATGATCTGCGCCTGCACCGAAACGTCCAGGGCGCTCACCGGTTCATCGCAAATGATCAATTCCGGCTCGACCGCCAGCGCGCGCGCGATGCCGATGCGCTGCCGCTGGCCGCCGCTGAATTCATGCGGATAACGCTGAGCATAGACCGCATCCAAGCCGACGGCCTTGAGTAATTCCACAATGCGCTTTTGTCGCGCGGATTTGCTGTCGGTCAACAGGTGAATGTCCAGCGCCTCGCCGACAATCTGCTCGACGGTCATGCGCGGATTGAGCGAACCGTAAGGATCCTGGAAAATCATCTGGAACTTCCGCCGCCGCGCGCGCAATTCTGACCCGCGCATTTGCGTGATGTCCTCGCCGCTGAGCAAAACGCTGCCGGCGGTCGGCTCGACCAGCCGGACGATGGCGCGGCCAAGCGTCGTCTTGCCACAGCCGCTTTCGCCGACGAGACCGAGCGTTTCGCCCGGCTCGATGGCAAAGCTCACGTCGTCCACCGCCTTCACGAATTCATGGACGCGGCTGAACATCCCGGGTTTCACCGGGAAATGCACCTTCAGATTTTTGACTTCGAGCAATGGCATAACGCGTGTCAAAGTTTGTTGTATTCCTCGTGCGTGCCAATCCAAGTCCAGACGAATGTATTCGGGTCACGGTGATAACCGACGACTCGATAATGGTCGCCGACTCTTGCTGACCAAAATTTTTCCCTGAAAGGTTTGAAGTGAAGCGAAGGATGGCGGGGATTCGCCAGCCACAATCGGAAATTTTTCAAAGCCAGTTTGCGAACTTCCGCCGGAAGTTTTTCGTAACTTTTCCAGAAGGTCGAGGCGGCCCTGGAATTCATTCCTGTTCCTGACCGGGGAAATCGCGCAACTTTCCAGCTTGGGCCTCGGCTTCAGCCTGCTCCATCAGCCGATACAATTTGCCGCCCGGCTTTGCGTCCTCGGCCATCTGGCGATCCCAATCATCGTCATCCAAGTCGCGCAGGTAGCGCGCGATTTCTTCGCGCTCCGCAAGCGTCAGCGCAGGAAGCGCAGCCTTGATTTCAGCAACCGTGCTCATGCTGGAAAATTAAGCCCAATGGGGAAGGGCGTCAATGCGGCAAAACCGGATTTTGTCCAGCGCCGTGGGCGTGGCATATTTGTAGAAACGAAAATCAAAATGTTTTCAGCTCCGTCAGGAGCGGCATATTCCGGCGAAATGATTTTCAGAAGATGCCGCTCCTACGGAGCTTTTCGCAATCGGGGAAATTTTCTACAAAGATTTCGCTCCTAGCGGAGCTTGAACACACGGAATTTTGCCACAGAGATGCAAAAGCGCGGTTCAAGGAAATCAAACGGCTGCTGCTAATATTATTTCCAAAACGGACATCGGACCCATCGCCCGGCCTCGACCTCGACCAGCTCGGGAATGGCTTTTGAACATTCCGGCTTGGCCATGGGGCAGCGCGGGGCAAAACGGCAGCCGGGCGGGAAATTGCCGATGCGCGGGACGTTGCCGGGAATGGCCGAAAGGCGGCTGGCCCCGCCGGCCAGTTTGGGCACGGAGTTGATCAGCGCCTTGGTGTAGGGATGCAGCGGACGGCGCAACAATTCCTTCGCGGGCGCCAATTCAACAATCTGCCCGGCATACATCACGGCCACGCGGTCGGCCATGTCGCCCACGATGCCGAGGTTGTGCGTGATGAGCAGTATCGCCATGCCGAGCCGCTGCTTGAGGTCGTGGAGCAGTTCGAGTATCTGCGCCTGGATGGTCACGTCGAGCGCGGTGGTTGGTTCGTCAGCCACGAGCAGTTT
Organism: uncultured Verrucomicrobiae bacterium; assembly: GCA_963804345.1. GTDB lineage: Bacteria > Verrucomicrobiota > Verrucomicrobiia > Limisphaerales > UBA11358 > UBA11358. The sequence continues at coordinate 14,261 of CAWDPX010000021.1, forward strand.
GGGTTCGCTGGCCAGCGCCATGGCAATCATCACGCGCTGCTGCATGCCGCCGGACATCTCGAACGGATAATTCTTGATGCGCGATTCCGGCGCGGGAATGCCAACGAGTTTGAGCAGCCGGATTATTTCCGCATCTGAAGTTTTTTTGAAAAGTCCGAACAAACGCTGAAGATCAAATCCCCTCATCCGGCCTTCGGCCACCTTCTCCCCGCTTGGGCGGGGCGAAGGAAAGCCATCGCGCGATTGCGGGTCATTCTCCCTCTCCCCGCCAAACGGGGCGAGGGCCGGGGCGAGGGGCCGTAATTTCTCCGGTTTGTGCAGCTTGAGCGATTCCTTGATTTGGTTGCCGATGCGGAAAACGGGATTCAGCGACGCGCCCGGTTCCTGGAAAACATAACTCACCACGCCGCCGCGAATACTGCGCAGTTCGCTGTTCGACATTTTCAGGACATCGCGGCCATTTAATAAAATCTCCCCGCTGACATAATTGGCCGGCGGCGCCGGCACGAGTTGTGCGATGGACAGCGCGGTCACGGTTTTGCCGCAGCCGCTTTCGCCCACGAGGCAGACGGTTTCGCCCGCGCCAATCGCCAGCGAAACACCGTCCACAGCACGCAGCGCATCGGCGCCGGTGCCGAAGTCCATTTTCAGATTCTTGATTTCGAGCAGGTTCATGACTTCGTGTCCGCGGCGTCTCTTAATCCATCGCCAAGAAAGTTGAAAGCCAGAACGGTGACAAAAATCGCCGCGCCGGGCGCCAGCAGCCAGGGATAATTGCGCAGATATTCCGTGTTTTGCGCGGCGGTCAGCATGTTGCCCCAGCTCGCGTTCGGCTCCTGAATGCCCACGCCCAGGAAACTCAGGACGACTTCGCCCAAGATGTAGTACGGCACGCTCAGCGTCGCCGCGACGATGACGTACGAAAACGTGTTTGGCAGGATGTGGCGCACAATCACTTTAAGGTGCGTCTGTCCCAATGCGCGCGCAGCCAGGACGAATTGCTGTTCGCGCAAAGACAGCGTCATGCCGCGAATGACCCGCGCCATGCTCGCCCAGCCGATAAAGCTCAGAATGATGATGATCATCGCATAAACCTGCGCGGAACTCATGCCCGGCGGAAATGTGGCGCGCAGCGAAATGATGAGGTAAAGCGCGGGAATGGACATGATCAGCTCGCACAACCGCATGATGACCGTGTCGGTCCGGCCGCCGAAATATCCGGAAACTCCGCCAATCATCATGCCAAAGGTGAACGACAGCAGAATGCCGACGATGCCGATGGAGAGCGAAATTTGCGAGCCGTAAAGCAGGCGCGAAAAAACGTCGCGTCCGAATTGGTCCGTGCCGAGCAGATAAACCGGATACTGATCATCGCCAGTGCCGAATAAATGAACGGTGGCCGGCACCAGGGCGAACAATTTATATTTGTCGCCACGGGCGAAAAAATGCAGCGGCTTCGTGTCGCCGGCAACGGCATGATAAACAAAACTCCCCGTTCCCGCTTCGTAACGCGGCACCACCAGGCGAAAACCTGACAGCTTCGGCCAAATCGGCGGATGGAAAAACCGGTCACGGTCTTGGCGTTCGAAGTGATACGGCGCGATGAATCCGGCGAACAACGCCACCAGGTAAAGCACGATCAAAATCACGCCGCCCGTCATCGCGATCCGGCGCTGTTTCAACCGCCGTCGGAACAATTGCCACGGCGAGAGCGGTTGCTCGGCGGCCGGATTTTGAATGGGCGCGGCGATTTCCATTTTATTTCGAGCCCTCCGCTGGATTTGGTTCTTCCAATAAAGTCACGGAGTGACATTTGAAAATAGCCCACGGTTTCAACCGTGGGATAATAGCCGAAATGGGGAAAGCCCCGCTGGGGCGATAGAAAACGACGGCCAATTTCTGTCGTCCCATCCGGGACTCGACGCATTTTTGACTCGCATCCCGCCGTTGAAACGGCGGGCTATTTTCTTTCGTCCCGTTGGGACTGGAAGAGATATGCCGCCGAGTTGTTTGCAATCGTTTCATTTCAATCGAATTCTTGGGTCGCTCCACGCGAGGAGCAGGTCGGCGATGAAATTTCCCACCACCAGCAGCCCGGTGGCCATGACCACACAATCCACGACGAGATAGGAATCCTTGGCAAAAAAGGCTTCCAAGGTGAGCCGGCCCAGCCCCGGCCAGGCCATGATGTTTTCCACAATGAACGCGCCGCTCAACAGTGCAGCGAGCGAATAACCGAAGATGGTCAGCAGGGGATTGATGGCATTGCGGAGCGCATGTTTGTAAACCACCCAGCCTTCGCCGAGGCCGCGGGCGCGCGCGGCGGTGACGTATTCGGCGCGCAGCGTGTCGAGCAGGTTCGAGCGCATCTGGCGCATGATGCCCGCCCAATCCGCGGCCGCCAGCACCAGCGCGGGCAAAATCAAATGGTGCGCGCGGTCCCAAAATTGTTGGGCTGGCGACATCAAATCGTTTAGTGGACTTTGCGCACCGCCAACCGGAAACCAGCCGGTGGCGGCGGCGAACCACAACGCCAGCAGTGACAGCAGCACGTCGGGAACGGACAACCCGAGAAACGCCGCCAGCGAACAACCGCGGTCAATCCAGGAATCTTTTTTCACCGCCGCCCAGATACCCAGTGGCACGGCGATGCCCCAGGCAATGATCATGGCAACAAATGAAAGCAGGAAGGTATTCCAGAGCCGTCCGAAGATGAGCGAGGTGGCGGGGATCTTGTAGGCCATCGAATAGCCGAAGTCGCCGCTCAGAACGCTTTTGAGCCAGTAGAAATATTGGACGTACCACGATTGATCGAGATGAAACCGGGCCTTGAGATGGGCGATGGTCTCCGGCGAGATTTGCGGGTTTTGCGAAAGCGCGGTGAAGTAATCGCCCGGGGCCAGCGACATGAGCAGAAAGGTCAGCAGCGACACGCCCACCAGGAGCGGAATCATGTGCAACAGCCGCTTGAAAACATAGGACCACATGGCAATACCAAATGAAACGTGGCAAAAAATTGCCGCGCGGGCGAGATTTTGTTTCGGTAGGGCGGAGCTGCTGGAGTTTGTCTCAAAATAATTTCTCGTCGGAGGGGCGAGTTACACGAGACCCCATTTTCAGAGGCATTCCATGAGTCAGGGGCTCGTGTAACTCGCCCCTCCGAGACTTTTGAGACGGTTCCGGCAGCGCCGCTCTGCCAGCTGCAAAACGGGGCTTTTAGCAGACCAAGGGAAATGTTAACGTGATGCGCATGAATAAATCGTTTATCCAAAACGCCGCGTTTTTTGCGGCGCTGCTGGTTTGTCTGTCCGGCTGCGGAAGGAAAACGGAAACCGCCCCGCCCAAAACCACCGCCAGTTATCCCTTGCCCGATCCGCCGCTGGTGGCGGATTGCCAGCCGGGCATTCCGGGCGGCCGGCTGATCATCGCCGAGCCGGGCGATCCCAAAACGTTCAATCCCATCACGGAAAACGAATCATCGTCCGGAGACATCCTCCGGTTTTTGTACGCATCATTGCTGGGTTACGACTTAATCAGTCAGGAGGTTGAACCGGGTTTGGCCGAATCCTGGAGCGTCGCTCCGGATAACAAGACCTGGACGTTCAAACTGCGGAAAAATCTCCACTGGAGCGATGGTGCGCCACTGACGGCGGATGATGTGATATTCACCTTCAACGACGTGATTTACAACCCGGACATTGACAATGTCACACGCGACGCGCTTACCGTTGACGGAAAGAAATTCACGGTAACGAAGGTTGACGACCTGACCATCCAGGTAGTGACACCGGACATCTACGCACCATTTCTGACGGGGTTTGGCGCGGGGGTGCCAATTTTGCCGAAGCATATTCTCGCTAAAACGGTTGCCGACAAAACCTTCGCCTCGGCTTACGGCATCAACTGGAAACCGAAGGACATTGTCGGCAGCGGACCCTACAACATCAAGGAATACCAGCCGGCACAGTCCATTTTGCTGGAGCGCAATCCCTGGTTTTTCGAGGTGGACCGCCAAGGCCAGCGCCTGCCGTATTGCGACAATATTGTTTTTACCATTGTACCCGACCGCAATGCCATTTCTTTGCGCTTTTTGAGCGGCGAATGCGACGTGCATGATTTTATTTACGCCAACGAATACGACCATTTCAAATCCGAGTCCGCCAATGGCAAATTCCAGTTGCTCGAACCGGGCATCGGCATGGAAACCGACTTTTTCTGGTTCAACGAAAACACCAACGTGGACACGAAGACCGGCAAGCCCTGCGTGGACCCGGTTAAATTGAAATGGTTCCGCAACGTGAAATTCCGCCAGGCCTGCGCGTATGCGATCGACCGCGAGAGCCTCATCAAATCCGTTTTTTCCGGCCGCGCGGTTCCGAACTACGGCATTGTGACGCCCGGCAACAAAAAATGGTACGACCCGAACATCAAAACCTATCCGCATGATCTGGCCAGGGCGCGCGAGTTGCTGAAGGAAATCGGCATCGAGGACCGCAAGGGCGACGGCACCCTGGAGGACGCCGACGGCCACCCGATGGAGTTCGTGTTCAACACCAACATCGAGAACAACTCGCGCATGAAGGCGGCGGTGCTCATCCAGGCCGACTTGCAGAAGCTCGGCTTCAAAGTCGTTCTGCAACCCGTTGAATTCAACACGCTCATCCACAAGATAGATGACACCCACGAATACGAGTGTGTCTTGATGGGATTGGCTGGTGGCGATCCCGATCCTTCCTTTCACGCGAATGTTGTCAAATCCGACGGCTTTACGCACCAATGGTTCCCGCGGCAAAAGCAGCCGTCCACTGAATGGGAGGCGCGATTGGACTTCCTCATGAACGATGTGAACAAAACGCTCGACTTCGCCAAACGGAAAAAAGATTTCGATGAGGTGCAGGAAATTATTGCTGAACAACAGCCGCTGATTTTTACCGTTACGCCCTATTATTATGCCGCAGCGCGTTCAGACATCGGAAATCTGCGGCCGACGGCACTGTCTTATTACCGCGTGACCTGGAACGCTGAGGAGCTTTATTTCAAGAAGTGAGCGGCTTCAAGAAATGCCGAAAATCGTTCCCAGCAACACGAGCGTTCCGTTGACGGCGAGGCTCAGCGCCTGACGTACCTGCGGAATTTGCAGCACGACAATCACCGCGATAAAACCGAACTGCGCGAATTTCGCGTAAGCTTCCCAGCTCATGCCGGTCAGGTTGCGCAGCACGTGCGAGCCGTCCAGCGGCGGGATCGGGATGAGATTGAAAAAGCACAGCAGCAAACTCAACGCCGCCATCTGCACGCATAAACCGGTCAATTGCCCCGTGTGGGCCAGCAGCCCAACCCGCGCCAAGCCCACCAGCACGACGGCCAGAATCAGGTTCATCGCCGGGCCGGCCATAGAAACCAGGATGTCATCCACCCGCGGATTCCGCAGGTTGTGCGGATTCACCGGCACGGGTTTCGCCCAGCCGATCATGAACCGGCTGATGCCCGGCGAAAGAAAAATCATCATCAACGGCAACAGGACCGTGCCAATCGGATCAATATGTACGACGGGATTGAGCGAGCAGCGGCCTTGCAATCGAGCCGTGTCGTCGCCGCACTTTTCCGCCGTCCACGCATGGCCGAATTCGTGAAACGTCAGCAGCACAATCAGCCCCAAATAGCTGATCAAACCCTCAATAATCCAATTTGCATCCATGTGCGCCCAGCTTAACTTCCGTGCCCGCATGAGTCGAGGCTGGACGTGGCGGTCAATTTATCTTATTCCTTGGTTAAGCAGATTTTTGCCCATTAAACATTTTAACGGTTAATTTATGCCATTACTCGAAGGAAAACTCGGAATCGTCTTCGGTGTCGCCAACCAACGTTCCATTGCCTGGGCCATCGCGCGGGCGTGGGCGCGCGAAGGCGCGAAGCTCGCGTTCACGTATCAGGGCGATCGCGTCAAGGAAAGTGTCGCGGAACTTGCCGGCGAGTTCGGGGCGGACACAATTATCCTGCCGTGCGATGTGACGAAGGACGATGAAATTGCCGGCGTCTTCAAAACCGTTGGTGAAAAATTCGGCAAGCTGCATTTGCTCCTGCACTCGGTGGCGTTCGCGCCCAAGACCGCGCTCGAAGGCGAATTCGTGAACACCAGCCGCGAGGCGTTCCGCATCGCCCACGACGTGAGCGCCTACTCGCTCGTCGCGTTGTCGCGCGCCGCCCTGCCGCTCATGACCGACGGCGGCAGTATCATCGGCATGAGCTATTACGGCGCGGAAAAAGTCGTGCCGCATTACAATGTCATGGGCGTGGCCAAGGCCGCGCTCGAAGCCAGCACGCGCTACCTGGCCTACGATCTCGGCCCGAAAAAAATCCGCGTCAATTGCATCAGCGCCGGCCCGGTCAACACGCTGGCCGCGCGTGGCATCAGCGGTTTCAACGAAATGATCAAGCATTACGAGGTTCACTCGCCGCTCAAGCGCAATGTGCTGCCCGACGAACTTGGCGCCACCGGAGTGTTCCTCGCCAGCGACGGCGCGGCAGCCATCACCGGCCAGGTGCTTTACGTGGACTGCGGCTACCAGATCATGGGGATGTAAATTGGTGGCACAGGCCTCCGGCCTGTTGTTTCCGGCGTCCCGCCGGAAACAATGGATGAGGGACAGCAGCCGGACAACCGGACGAAAATACATATCAGAGTTCTGCAACGAAATCCGGCGGGACGCCGAATTTAACCCGCGAGACGCGGGTGCTACCCCCGCTTCATCCGCACTACATAAGCTCCATCCACATTATCCACAAACGGCAGCAGCTCACGTTCGCTCTCCAGTTTGAAACCGGCGTGGTCGCCTAGAAATTGTTTCACGACTTCGCCGTTTTCTTCCGGCTCAAGGCTGCACGTGCTATAGACCAGAATGCCGCCGGGCTTCACCCGGGTCGCGGCCTGCTGAAGCAAATCCAGTTGCGCGGTGCGGAGGCGTTCGATTTCTTCCGGCTGAATCCGCCAGCGCAAATCCACGCGGCGGCGCATCACGCCCGTGTTCGAGCACGGCGCGTCCACCAAAACACGGTCGAACAATTTTCCCTCACCCCGGCCCTCTCCCGCGGGGAGAGGGGGAATTGTCGTCAGTCGGTCGGCGAAACGAACACGGTTGGAAATTTCACGGGTCGCACTGGGCTGTTCCCTCTCCTGGGGGAGAGGGTCAGGGTGAGGGCGAACCCAATCACTAACCACTGTCTCTACGCAAGTTACACCCAGCCGCGCACAGTTTTCCTGAATCCATTTCAGCCGTTCCTCGGAAACATCCTGCGCGACGATGCGGCCCTGGTTGTCCATCAACTGCGCGATGAACGTCGTTTTGCCGCCGGGCGCGGCGCAGAAATCCAAAATCGTTTCACCGGGCTGCGGTCCGAGCTTGCAAACGGCGAGCAGCGTGCCTGGGTCTTGAATGTAAAACCAGCCGTCTCGAAAACTCGCCAGCGACGATAGCGGTGGATGCGACTTCAACTCAAAGACCAGGTTTTCCTCCAGCCAGTCGCGCCGGACGAAATCGTATTCCACATTTTCGTCGCGCCAGCGGGTGAGCAGGTCGCCGGCGTCTTTAAATTCGGAGGGGCGAGTTATACGAATCCCTGATTTTATTCCGGAAGTTTGGGACTCGTGTAACTCGCCCCTCCGAAATTTCAGGGTGTTGACGCGCGTGAAGGTTTTTGGCGGCGTGTTGTTCCATTCCAGGAGCGACGCGGTTTTTTCGATGCCCCAGCGCTTTTGCCAGCGGGCCACCAGCCATTCGGGATGCGACCAGCCGAGCGCGGGCTGCGTGGTTTTGAGTTCGCCGAGCATTTTTTTGGTCGCGTCGGCTTCACGCAAATAGCCGCGTAAAACAGCGTTTATGAAACCAGCCTGGGCGCCAAAACCGTTCTGCTTGGCCAGTTCGACGGTTTCATGAACGGCAGCGTGGTCGGGAATCCGGTCGAGCCGGAAAATTTGGTAGAGGCCGAGCCGCAACAAGTTTTGCAAGGCGGGCTTTTGTTCGCGCCCATCTGTTTTTCGGGCGATGAGCCAGTCGAGCGTCGCCTGCCAGCGCACGATGCCGTATACGATTTCCTGGCAAAGCGCGCGGTCAGCGGACGAAAGTTGCGCGCCATATAGCGCGGTTTCGAGCAAATCTTCAATGAATTTGCCCCCGGTGCGTCGTTGTTGCAAAACGCGCACGGCGATTTCTCTTGGTTTTTGTCCGCCCACCAATTTTAATAATGCCATACGACTTTAGGGACGCGAGATTAAAAGGCTTTTATGAGAGAAGAATTCGAAAAATTGGCGGCGGCGGGAAAAATCGAAGGGCGGCACGTGGAACCGCTGACGTTGCTGGCGGAAAGCGGCTGCTGCATGCATCGCAGTTGGGGCTTCGGGCGCATCAAAACGGTGGACACGGTTTTTTCGCGGTTCACCATTGATTTCGCCGGCAAGCCGGGACACACGATGGATTTGGGCTTCGCCGTCGAAAGCCTCAAACCGATTCCCAAGGACCACATTTTCGCGCGCAAGGCCAACGACCTGGAAAACGTGCGCCAGCTGGCCGCGCACCATCTCGATTTGATCAAGCTGGTGCTGAACAGCTACGGCGGCAAGGCAACGGCGGACCAGATTCAGCAGGCACTCGTGCCGGATGTCATTCGCGACGATTGGAAAAAATGGTGGGAAACCGCGCGGCGCGAAATGAAAAAAGACGGACACTTCATCGTGCCGCTGAAAAAAACCGAACCGGTCGTCTATCAGACCCGGGAAACTTCTTTGCAGGACCGGTTAATGACAAATTTTCGCGCAGCGAAGGGTTTGAAGGCGCGGGTGGCGGTCGTCGCCGAATTGTCGAAGAGCGCCCCGGACCTGGCCGACAAGCAGGCCGCCGCCGGTGAAATCATCGCGGGGCTGAACACGGACATTGCGTCGTATCAACGCACGCAACCGTCGGTCGCGCTGGAAGCTGTTTTTGCGCGGGACGAATTGCGCGAGATCGCCGGATTGCAACCGGCGGCGGATGAAATCACCGCCGCGCAACTCTGGTTGCAGGACTTCAAATTCGGTCCGGTGCTGGAACAAATTCCCGCGGCAAAACATCACCATGCCCTACAGTCGTTCCGGGCGGCGAATCCCGAGCGCTGGCATGAAGTGCTGCGCAGTTCGTTGAATTATGTTTCCGCGAAATTGTGCCGCGAATTTGCCAATTTGCTGATTTCGGAAGGCAAAATGGATTTGCTCAAGGAAACGCTGGCGCGGCTGGTCAACCAGCACACGGCAAGCAGCGAACTGTTGCTCTGGCTTGGACGCGAACGCAGCGATGCTTTCGCCGACATTCTCGGGCCGGAAGTTTTTCGCGCGATGCTCACCGCGATGGAACGGGATCAATTCAACGAAAAACGCTCGAACCGGCTGCGCGAATTCATTTTGGATGACCACGAATTGCTCGCCGAGCTGACCGCGTCCGCCGACATCGACGTGGTCAAGGACCTCACCCGCGCGTTGCAACTGTCGCCGGTGTTCGATGACATGGACAAACGTTCGCTGCTGGCGCGGCTCGTCAAAAGCCATCCCGCCGTCCAATCGCTCATCACCGGCGAACAGTCCAAACAGGACACCTCCATGCTGGTTTCGTGGGAGAGTCTCGAACGCCGCAAGGCCGAGTATCAGGAACTGGTGCAGAAGAAAATTCCCGCCAACTCCAGGGAAATCGCCACGGCCCGCAGTTACGGCGACCTCAGCGAAAATCACGAATTCAAGGCGGCGAAGGAAATGCAGAAAATGCTCATGCGCCGCAAGGACGAACTCGAAACGCAGCTCACCCGCGCCCGTGGCACGGATTTTTCCAACGTGCGCACCGACATCGTCAGCATTGGCACGATTGTGCAGGCCACCGATCTGGACGCGAACCAGCCGGAAACGTTCACGATTCTCGGCGCCTGGGATTCCGATCCGGACAAAGGCGTCATCAGCTATCTCTCGCCCGTCGCGCAGTCATTGCTCAACAACAAAGTCGGCGACGAAGTGGAATTTGAGTTGCATGGCGCGAAACGCCGGCATCGCATCGAGCGCATTGAGGCTTTCAAGGCGGCAGCCGCTGCGCCGAATGGAACGGCGGCGGCCGTTTCGGCTCCATAAAATTCAAACAAAGACTCTGTTCCTGTAGCAGCGGACGCGAGTCCGCTCTGATTGGAGGAGTTTGAGCCGGCTCGCGCCGGCTGCCACTTTGGTTTTGAAATCAGGCCTTGCCGCCGAAACTCACGTAATCATCCAGGTCCAGCAAGTCAAACCACGTCACGATGTCCGTGCGCTTGGGCGCGCCGGCCTTATGCACGCTGTTGAAATACTCGCGTGATTCCGGATTGTCCGGCGCGCGCTGTTCCTGCCACGCCGACCAGGCGACGATTTCCGGAGGGGTGCGTTTATGCTTCGCATGGACGTTGATCCAGGCCAGAATCTCGGTGTCGCTTTTCTTTAATTGCCTCTTCAACGCCTTGGGGTCAATGCCCGCAAATTCCAGGAATCTTTGGTCAAGCGGGCAGGCGTAGTTGTATTCGCCGTTTTTGCCGGCAATGGTCGCGCGGCCTTTATCCAACATGCGCGGCAGAATCACGTAACCGCCCAGCCGCACCCGCGCGCTGCGCGGCGGTTGCTTCGTCAAATCAGGAGTGTGCAATGACATAATTGTTTTGGTTTGTGGATTGATTTCATTTTGTCGCATTCCATTTATAGACTTGCTAAAAAATGCCCTGAAAATGCCGAATTGCAAGTCGCGCATGAAGCTTTTACCTTGGTCGCGTGAAACATTCGGGAAAAGCCCTGCTTGCCGCGCTGCGCCTCATCGGCCTGGCCGGTGCGGCGGTGATCGCGCTGCTGGCGGGCGCCTTCCTGGCCAAGTACATCGGGACGTATGTGCTGGAATATTTGAAGTGGGTGCTCGTTGCGCTGTGGGTGCTGTTCACCGCCTTCACCTTTTATTTCTTCCGTGATCCAAACCCGATGGTGCCGACCGGCTCCGACCTCGTCATTGCGCCCGGCCACGGCAAAGTGGACGTGATTGACACGATGACCGAGACGGAATTCATGGGTGGCGAATGCCAGCGCGTTGCGATTTTTCTTTCCGTGATTGACGTACATGTCCAATGTGCGCCGGTGACGGGCCGGGTCGTTTTTTTCAAGCACAGGCCCGGCCAGTACCTCAACGCGATGAAGACCGACTGCGCGAAATTCAACGAGAACGTGCTCATTGGTCTTGACGCCGCCGAGCCGCGCGGCGAAAAGGTCGGTGTGCGCCTCATCGCCGGCCTCATCGCGCGCCGCATCGTGCCCTGGATTAGTCAAAACGACACCGTCCAGCGCGGCGAACGCATTAGCCTGATTCAATTCGGGTCACGCGTGGAGGTTTATCTGCCGCGCCGCGCCAAAATCAAAGTGAAGCTTGGCGACAGGGTGATCGGCGGTGAAACCGTGATCGCCGCGTTTGATTGAATTTGAATCATGAGCGAATCCGTTCCACTCAAAACGCTGCCCGACGATTCGGACGAAAGCCGGTTGAAAATTTATTTTCTGCCAAATCTGCTGACGGCGGGCAATCTGTTCTGCGGCTTTGTGGCGCTGACCAAAATCGTCGAGGCCGATCCCTTGAGCGATGCCTACTACGGCCAGATCAAGCTCGCGCTCGCGTTCATTTTGCTCGCGTGCATTTTCGATTTGTTCGACGGGCGCGCGGCGCGCTGGGGCGGCGCGGAAAGCCCGTTCGGGCGCGAATTCGATTCGCTAGCGGACTTGATTTCGTTCGGCGTCGCCCCGGCGTTCCTGGTGCATCGCATCGTGCTGCGCGACGTGTTTGTGCAACATCCGGAACTCGGCTGGTTCATCGCCTCGATTTATCTGATTTGCGGCGCCTTCCGGCTGGCGCGGTTCAATGTGCTGTCCATGCAGCCGGGCGGCAGCGGCCGGGAATTTGTCGGCTTTCCCATCCCCTCGGCGGCGGCGCTGGTGGCGTCGCTGACGCTCTTCATCATGTGGGTGGAGGAGAAGGATTTTACCAAGGGCCGGTGGCGGTATCTGCTGCCGGCGCTGCTGCTGTTCTTGTCGTGGATGATGGTCAGCCAGGTGCGGTATCCGAGCTTCAAATCACTGAATTTGCGCGCGACGCGGACCTTTACCAAGACGCTGGTGGCGATTCTGTTCGTCGGCTGCGTGCTGGTGTTGCAGGAAAAAATTCTGGTGTTCATTCTGCCGCTGTTTTTCACGGCGTATTTGATTTACGGCTTTGTGCGCCCGAGCATCTCGCGCGCCATGCGCCGGGAAATTGAAGATGAAGACGACGACGAGCCGGACCCGGCGCACTGAAAACCATGACGGAACTCCAGGCCATTTTATTTTCCGCCCTGACGGGCTTCATCAGCGGTTTGTTGCTCTCGATGCCCGTCGGCCCCGTGAATCTCACCATCATCAACGGCGGCGCGCAGCGCGGGTTCAAATGGGCGCTGCTCATCGGCCTCGGTGCGGCGACGATGGATGTGATTTACTGCACCATCGCGTTTACGGGGTTTTCGTCCTTTTTCGGCATTCGCATCGTGAAGGCTTCAATGGAAGTGTTCAGCTTCGTGTTCATGCTGTTCCTGGGCGTAAAATTTCTTTTGGCAAAAACCGTGGCCGCGCCCACGCAGCTCGGCGCGACGGCCAGCCGGATTGAAGAACGCATCGGCGAAAAAATGCATCCGCACTCGGCGTTCATGATCGGCTTCACCCGCGTGCTGGGCAACCTCGGCGTGCTGCTGTTTTGGATCGTGCTCGCGGCCAACTTCATGTCGCGCGATTGGGTGGATGACACATTGGCCGGGAAGTCCGCGTGCATCGCCGGCGTTGCGGTGGGCGCGAACCTGTGGTTTTTTGTGGTGAGCTACATGTCGTCGCGCGGTCAAGGCCGGTTGAGCGAACAAACGCTCCTGCGTATGGAGCATTTCTCCGGCATTTGCCTGCTCGTGCTGGGATTTTATCACGGCGGGCACATCGCGTGGCAGCTGGCGCGGCATCGACATGGAATTTGAACCGACGCCGCGCAAAATTTTTTCCGCCATCAAATCATGTTAAAAGCTGGAATCGTCGGTCTGCCCAACGTCGGGAAGTCCACGCTCTTTAACGCCGTCACCCGTTCGCACAAGGCGCCGGCGGAAAATTACCCCTTTTGCACCATCGAGCCGAACCTCGGCGTCGTCTCCGTGCCGGAGCCGCGGCTCGAACCGCTCGCCAAGATCGCGAAAACCCAAACCATCATTCCCACGACGATTGAATTCGTGGACATCGCCGGCCTCGTGAAAGGCTCGTCGCACGGCGAAGGCTTGGGCAACAAGTTTTTGAGCCACATCCGCGAGGTGGACGCCATCCTGCATGTCGTCCGTTGCTTCGAGGACCCCGACATCGTCCATGTTACGGGCAGTGTGGACCCGGTGCGCGACATCGAAATCGTCACCACCGAACTGGTGCTGGCCGACATCGAGGCGGTCAAAAAGCGGCGGGAAAAAATCGCCAAGGACGTGAAGCGCGGCGACAAGCACGCGATGCTGGAGGAGCACCTGCTGGAAAAGATCGGCGCCCATCTGGACACGGGCAGGCCGGCCAACACGCTCGCGCTGCCGCTGGCCCCGGATGAGAAAATCATCCTGCGCAGTTTCTTCCTCCTGACCGACAAGCCGACCGTCTTCGTCTGCAACGTCAAGGAGGGCGACCTCGCCACCGCCGGCCAGAATCCCTTCGTCCAAAAAGTGCGCGACCACGTGAAGACGCACCTCGCGTGCGAAGCCGTCGTCAGCGCCCGGATTGAAAGCGACCTGGTGGATTTGTCGCCGGACGAAGCGAAGGAATTTTTGCAGGAGCTCGGCGTTGCCGAATCCGGCGCCGGCCAGCTCATTCGGGCCGCGTATCACGTGCTCGGCCTGCGGACGTTTTTCACCTTCAACGAAAAAGAAGTCCGGGCGTGGACCATTCACGCCGGCGACACGGCCGTGAAAGCCGCCGGGACCATCCACACCGATTTTGAGCGCGGGTTCATCAAGGCGGAAACGGTGAATTGGGATGACCTGGTGAAGTGCGGCTCGGTTGGCCACGCCCGCGAAACCGGGCACTACCGCATTGAAGGCCGCGATTACGTCGTCAAGGACGGCGACGTGCTGCAGTTCAAATTCAACGTCTGATTTTGTTCGGAGGGGCGGGTTCTGCGAGTCCCTGAATTGGAAAGGGTGATTGGAGCATTGCGGCACTCCACTTCCGTCTTCGCAAAGCTTCGACGCGACAAGTCGGCGCGGCAGGCGCATTGCGCAAAATAACATGGATTGAATCCGTTAAATTCTGCGCAATCCGCGCCATTGTTTTTTTGGAATTGAAATCGGCTCGCCACGCCGGGTTTTTGTTGTAAAACTGTGCGCGTCATGCGAATCCTCGCCCTTGATCACGGAAGCAAACGCATCGGCGTTGCGGTGAGCGATGAAACCAGAACCATCGCGCAGCCGCTGGAATACATTCCCGCCGGGCCGTTCGCGGATTTTCTGGCGCGGCTCCGGCAATTGATCCGGGAAAAAGAAATCGGCCTGATCCTCGTCGGCCTGCCGCGCAACATGGACGGCAGCTACGGCCCGGCGGCGGAAAAGGTGCAGACTTTCGTTGCCGCGCTGAGGGAAGCCGTGGTCGTTCCGGTCAAAACCTGGGACGAGCGGTTGACCTCAGCGCAGGCGAACCGTGTGTTGATCCAGGGCGGTGTGCGCCGGGACAAACGCAAGGAGAAGGTGGACCAAACTGCGGCGGCCATTTTATTGCAAAGCTATCTGGATGGGATTTGATTTTTAACCACGGATGAACACAGATAAACACGGATTGGGGAACGGACGACAAAGATACGGACTGCGGTGGCAGAGCGTAGCGGCGACACCGCTTTCCGCCCGGCCGGTGGCTTCCAAAAGCGGCGTGGCGCTCCGCTTCCCGCCGCAGTCCAAAAAAAGTTGTTGCGGAACCAGCCGCGTTGGGTTTCATCCGTGTCCATCCGTGTCCATCCGTGTTCATCCGTGGTTAAATGCTCCTGTGGAAACCTTAAAATTCAAACTGACCATCGCCTACGACGGCACCGGCTACGAGGGCTGGCAGGTGCAGAAAACCGGCACCGGCGTTCAGGAAATCGTCGAAACAGCGCTGGCAAAGTTGTTCCCGAGCCGGCCGCGCTTGCATGGCGCCAGCCGCACGGACACCGGGGTTCATGCGCTCGGCATGGTCGCGCATTTTGAAATTCCCGGGGCTGAATTTAAGATGTCCACGCGCAGGCTGGCGCTGGCGATCAACGCGTGGCTGCCGGAAGACATTCGCGTGCTTTCCGCCGCCCGCACATCGAAAGAATTTCACGCGCGCTTCGACGCGGCGGGCAAGCAATATCGCTATTTTGTCTGGAACCACACGGCGATGAATCCGCTGCTGCGCCACAGCGCCTGGCAGGTGACGCGTCCGCTCAATTTAAAAGCCATGCGCGCCGCCGCGCCGCTGTTTGTGGGACGGCGTGATTTCAAATCGTTCGCCGCCAGCCGGAATTACGAGATGAAATCCACCGTGCGCCGGCTCACCCGCTGTGACATCAAAAAGTCCGGCCCGAAACTGACGTTTATCATCGAAGGCGATGGTTTTCTTTACAAGATGTGCCGCGGCATTGTGGGGACGCTGGTGCAGATCGGCCTGGGCAAGTTCCCGGCGGATGAAATCCGGCGGATGCTGGCCAAGAAAGACCGGCGCATGGGCGGCATGACCGCCCCGGCGCACGGCCTGGTGCTTTGGAAAGTTTTTTATTCAACGCAAAGAAGCAAAGAAGCAAAGAAGCAAAGAAAATGAGAACAGAATTTACGAATGCTGTGTGTAGCACCCGCCTCCGGCGGGTTCAATTCGGCGTCCCGCCGAATTGCCACGGCGCGCACGCGATCGGGTTTGTCCAGGTGAACAGTGGCAATCAGCCTTGGCAAACGGTTTCGGGCGCGACGCCCAAAACAACCCGCGAGACGCAGGTGTTGCACAATAATTACCCGATGGCTTCGTGTCTTTGCACCTTGGTTGTTACTTTGAAATGAACCTTGTTTTAGTCGAACCGGAAATTCCGCCGAACACGGGCAATGTGGCGCGCCTTTGCGCGGCCACGAAAACGACGCTGCATCTGATTGAGCCGTTCGGATTCAAGCTCGATGACGCGCAACTCAAGCGCGCGGGCATGGATTACTGGCAGCACGTCGGATGGCATCGGTGGCCGAACTGGAAAGCGTTCGAGGAAAAACTTCCGGCGAACGCGCGGCTCTGGTTCGTTGAATCGGGCGGGCCGAAGATTTACACCGGGGCGAAATTCCGGGCGGATGATTATCTGGTTTTCGGGCGCGAGACCGCCGGTTTGCCGAGGCAGTTGCTGGAACAAAACCGTGATTGGTGGCTGCGGATTCCGATGTTCAACAACAAAGCCCGTTCGCTGAACCTGTCAAATTGTGCGGCGCTGGTGTTGTTTGAGGCGCTGAGACAACAAGGATTCAAGGGCGAGCTTCGTTAGCCAGTCAACTCACCTTGCTTTCCAGCCTTTTGACTTCTTCCTTGATCAGTTCCGTCGTCCGATGCTTGACCAGATAAACCTGGTCCACCGATATGCCGAACGTGGCGGCCACTTTTTCGGGTGCCCATTCCTTGTTCACATACAAGTCGAAGATTTGATACTTTTGCGGGTCAAGCTGGCGTTTGACTTTTGCCAGGGCGGCATCGAGCAGGTTATTTTCCCATTCCGCGTCCCACAGCGCGTCCAAATCCCGGCTTGCCGGATCGACCACTTTGTCCATTGTACGTGTGCCGGTCGCCGTGTCCTCGCCAGCGGGATGGCCGGCGGCGAAAGGTCCGCGCTTGCGGAGCTGGTCGGTGATGCGCCAGCGGGTCATGTTCAGGAGCCAGGTCTTGAAGGAACCAATTGACGGGTCATATTCGAAGGTGGGCATGTGCTTGGCAACCGAGATCATCGTCTCCTGCACCACGTCCTGCGCTTCGGCCGCGGTCAAGCCGCCTTTGAGGGCGACGCCATAGATGAGCTTCCAGTACGTGTCAAAAAAATCCTGCCAACTCGACTGATCCTGCCAGTCTTTGAGGCGTTGGATCAGGGTTGCGCGCGTCGGAATCAATTCATCCATCGGCTCTGCCATTTAACAAGTAATGTGGTCTTAAATCGCGGTTGGCAATAAAATACACCATCCTCCCGAAAATTGTTGAAGAAAAGGGGGTTATATGCTTGTCTTGGCTGCATTCATGGGTCAGATGCGCAAATTGATAAAAAGGCTTGAACTTGTTTCCTAAAACTGGCAGCGACCTGTTGACGGTCGCATTTTTTTTTGGGTTCTTGACGTGCATCGAGATATCCGGGGCGCAGCCAGCGACAGGCCGCACGGCCACGAACGAAATCCGGATTGTGGAACTTCAAGGCACGGCGGAATTCTCTCCCGCCACTGCAACGACTTGGATGCCGGCGCAAACCAACCAGGTCGTGCATCCGTTCGACCGGTTGCGCATTGGCGCAAACAGCCGGATGGCACTCCTCTGGTCGGATCGGAGCGTCGTGTCTTTCGGCGCTTTGACGGAGGTCGAAGTGTTGCCGCCGGATTCGTCCGACGCGCAATGCGGGCTGCATTTGCTCCGGGGCATCGTCTCTTTTTTCCATCGGGACGAACCGGGACGCATCCGGGTCATCACCCGCGGCGCCGTTGCCGGCGTGGAGGGCACGGAATTCGTCGTGACCGCGGATGAAACGGAGCGCACGACCCTGTCCGTGATTGACGGCAAGGTCCGGTTTGGCAACGAACAGGCCACGCTCCTGCTGACCAACGGCCAGCAGGCCGTCGCCGAGCCGGGCCAGGCGCCCGTTCGCACCGCGGGCTTCATTGCCAACAACGTCCTGCAATGGTGTTTTTACTACCCGGCGGTGATTGATCTGAACGATTTGCCATTCACACCGGAAGAACAAAAAATCCTTGGCGATTCCCTCTCGGCCTACCGCTCGGGCGATCTGCTGGCGGCACTGGCCAAATATCCGGCCGGGCGGCAACCCGGCTCCGACGCCGAGCGGGTTTATTACGCCGGCCTGCTGCTGGGTGTCGGGCAGGTTGAGCCAGCCGAAGCGGTGATGGCTTCGTTGTCCGTCTCCGATGCTTCCAGCCGCCCGCAACGGATTGCCACGGCCCTGCGCCAGCTCATCGCGGCCGTGAAGCGACAGCCGAATCCCGCGGTGGTCCGTCCGCAACTGGCCACGGAGTTCCTGGCGGATTCCTACTATCAGCAATCACGCGCCAACCTTGGAATTTCATTGCCGGTTGCGCTGGATTCAGCCCGGCAGGCCGTGACCAACTCGCCGGATTTCGGTTTCGGCTGGGAACGGGTGGCGGAACTGGAATTCAGTTTCGGGCGCACCAGCCAGGCGCTTGAAGCGCTCGACCGAAGCCTGGCCCTCGCGCCACGCGATGCCCAATCTCTCGCGCTGAAGGGATTCCTGCTCGCGGCACAAAATCACACCCGGGAAGCCATCGGCTGGTTCGATCAGGCGCTGACGGTGGACTCCGCGCTCGGCAACGCGTGGCTGGGGCGCGGTCTTTGCCGCATCCGCCGCGGCGACACTAGGGGCGGACGCGAAGACCTGCTGGTGGCCGCGGCGCTGGAGCCGCAGCGCGCCGAATTGCGGAATTATCTGGGCAAGGCTTATGCGACGGCGGGCGATCACCCGCGCGCCGCCAAAGAGCTTCAACTGGCAAAAAAACTGGATCCCAAGGACCCGACGCCGTGGCTTTATTCCGCCCTGCTCAACCAGGAGAACAACCGGATCAACGACGCGATTGGGGATCTGGAAAAATCGCAGGCCTTGAATGACAACCGGAGCGTCTATCGCTCGCAATTGCTGCTGGACCAGGACCAGGCGGTGCGCAGCGCCAACCTGGCCGCGATGTACCAGGACGACGGCATGTCCGACGTGGCCGTGCGCGAGGCCGCCCGGGCGGTGAACTACGATTACGCGAATTACTCGGCGCACCTTTTTTTGGCGAACAGCTATAGTCAACTCAGCGATCCGAACCTGATCAATCTTCGGTACGAAACTCCTGCGGAGAACGAATATCTGCTGGCGAATTTGCTGTCCCCGGTGAGTGCCGGCACCATGTCACCCACCATTTCCCAGCAGGAATACTCCCCCCTGTTCGAGCGCGACCGGCTGGGGGTTGTTTCGAGCACGGAATATCTGAGCCGCGGGGCCTGGACGGAGTCGGGCGCGCAATTCGGCACCTATGAAAACTTCGGCTATGACGTGGAAGGATACTACCGTACCGACCCCGGTCAGCGGGAGAACAATGACGTTGAACAACGCCAATTGTCCGCGGCGCTCAAGTACCAATTCACGTCGCAGGACACCGTTTATTTGCAGGTCAAGCAGTACCATGCAACCAGCGGGGATTTGTTCCAATATTACAATCAGACCAATGCAAATCCGGGTGCTCGCGTGAGTGAAGATCAAAACCCGATCGTTGCATTGGGATATCATCATGACTGGAGTCCGGGCGTTCATACGCTTTTCTTCGCAACGCGGTTGGAAGATTCGCTTTCGGTGACCAACCCGGCTTATCCAACTCTGGTTGCATTCCTGAAGACGCCATTTGGGCCGATAACCGCGGTACCGAGCACTCCGACACACGAACAATATCAGGGTGATTTGACGATTTATTCAGGAGAACTGCAACAAATCTGGCAGACACCCGTGCATACCACCATCCTGGGCACGCGGATTCAGTATGGCGATTTCGACACGTACAACCTCCAAAACGGACCATACAATGCTGCTCTTTTATTTCCATCTCCGCCGGCCAGTGCCGCACAACAGCAGTTCGATTCACAGTTCAACCACATTTCCGTGTATGGTTATCATCAATGGCAGGTTTTTGATCCCCTGCAATTGATTGGCGGCGTGGCCTATGACCGGTTGAGCTTCCCTGATAATTTCTCGATCGCCCCCATTTCCGGAGCCGGCCAGACCGCAAACAAGGTTTCCCCCAAAGCCGGCTTGATCTGGACACCACTGGACGGCACCACCTTCCGTTTCGCCTATACCCGCTCGCTGTCCGGCGCGAGCCTGGACCAAAGCTATCAACTGGAGCCTTCACAGGTGGCGGGCTTCATCCAATCCTACCGGAGCATCATTCCGGAATCAGTGGTTGGGCCGGTTCCCGGGGCGAATTTCGAAACGTATGGATTCTCGCTGGAACAGAAGTTTACCTCGGGAACCTATCTCGGCGTTTCCGGCAACCTGTTATATTCCGATGTTGGGCAGACGGTTGGAGCATTCAATTATTACTTCCTGTCTCCTCCCGCGGTTCCGTCGCCCGGACTGACTGAGGATCTGAATTATCGGGAGGAATCGCTCCTGTTCACGGCCAGCCAGTTGGTGGGCAAGCGATGGGCGTTCACCGCGCGTTATCAACTGAGCGAGGCGGTTTTGAATGAAAGCTTCGCGGATTTGCCGGCTGGCGTTCTCGTTAACAATTCTCCAGCGAGCCAACGTCAGGAGGGTGTGCTTAATCAGGTGGATTTGCTCATGGTTTACAACCATCCCTGCGGTTTCTTTGCCCAGCCTGAAGCCCACTGGTGCGGTCAAAACAACAGCGGCTACAACCTCGGCGAGCCGGGCGCCGACTTCTGGCAATTCAATGCGTTTATCGGCTACCGTTCCCCGGGTCGAAAAGCCGAGGTGTCGCTCGGCCTGCTCAACATCACGGATCAAAATTATAATTTAAACCCGCTCAATCTTTACGACGAACTTCCGCGCAGCCGGACGCTTGCCCTGCGCCTGCAAGTCAATTTTTAGCGAATCACCCCGTAGGACAGGCGTCGCGCCTGTTTCCACTTTCCAGAAATGTTTTCCGGTTTGGTGCAGCACGTTCGGAAGACAAATTGCTCAAAAGTCCGCCGGTTTTAAAGTCAGGGACAGGCGCGACGCCTGTCCTACCAACAACACTTTTGCAAAGAACCGCCCGGCAGGCGGGATGCTCATGTTGTCCCCTGTGCGACACATTTGGTCACACCCCTATAGAGCGATTTTTCCCGCGCTG
This sequence comes from uncultured Verrucomicrobiae bacterium, assembly GCA_963804345.1. GTDB lineage: Bacteria > Verrucomicrobiota > Verrucomicrobiia > Limisphaerales > UBA11358 > UBA11358. Next base: position 35,402 of record CAWDPX010000021.1, read on the forward strand.
CCGGACGGAAAGTCAGGCTACTGCTTTTTCCCCCGCCGAATTAGGTCATTGATTGAACCCGGTCAGCAGAACCATGGGATAGGCATTCGTCGGGACATTATTGGTAAAATAGATGCAAAACTCGTAAACCGGGCTGAACGTGGGATTGGGGATTGAAACGGTGGTTTGAGCACACCCGATATCGCCATACGCCCCGACGTATTGGACTTTTGTATCTGTCCGATTAGTGTCGGTAACCGTATGCACCGTGCCGGTAGGCGTCCATCCCCAACCTTGGGAAACCGGTTTGGAATAAATGACGTAGCCCGCATATTTTCCCGGGCAACCAGCCGACGAGCCGTTGCTGAGTAATGGAGTGCCATACACGGTGATGGGTCCGCCACCCGGCATGGCGGCCTGCATAACTTTCGAGCTGGCCGCGACAAGGCTCGATTTGGTTGCGACAACACTTGAACCGGTCATATAAACACACACATTGGCGGCGCGGGTCGGTACGGACTCGGTGCCATTGAAAACATTGCACGAGTATAATCCCACGTCACTGATTCCCGCGCTTTGAATGACGAGCGCACTGTTGGTTTGTCCGTCAAGCGGGACTCCATTGCACAGCCATTGATAGCCATCGGCATTGATTGCCTGCACCGATAACACGACATCCGCTCCAATGGGAACGGTTTGGTCCACGGGTTGGGCCGTTATCTGCGGGAACCCGGACTGATCAAGCGAGTCGGTCAGAAGGGAGTCAGTCGTCTGGGCATAAGTGGTATTTGGTGCAAGGGCAAGAAATCCTGTGATTGCCGCCAGCGTGATGATATGAGAGATATGTTTTTTCATGGTTTTTATGGTTGTTTTGCTGTCGGTCTCCCGCCCTGACAGCCCCTGGAATCGGCACAGCAGTTTGTTTGCTCTACACTGAGAGCGTACATCCGGTAATACGCAGCTGCCGGGCCAATCTTTCAGGCATTTGGGCTGAATTGTTATGATGGAAGGACAAAACTGACCGGCCGCCACGCATCGTTCATTCCCCCCTTTCAACTGGTCATGTTAAAAATCACTGATTCCTTGCCGGTTTTTTTCTACACTCGGCCAGCGGTGAAGGTCAAAGCCATCGGACAACATGAATTTTTCAAATCCGCGCTGGGGGCGGCGATGGTGGTGCTTTGCGGTTTCATGTTGTGGAAGATGCCGCTGGGCGAGCCTTGGGTGAACACCAGCTACGATTGTTTGGTCCGCTTCGGTGCGCGTGCGGTTACCAACCGGGTGACCTTGATCACGATGGATAATGAGGCGTACGATCATTTTCACCAAATCCGTGGCCAGCCGTGGGACCGTGGATTACACGCCCGGTTGCTGAACCGGCTGGCGGATGATGGTTGCGCTCTCGTGGTGTTTGACTCCTTCTTTCGGCAACCATGCGATTCCACAACGGACGAGGCTTTGGCCGAAGCCATGCGGCGGCAGCAACGCATGGTGTTGATGTCCGAGCAGGCGGAGGTAACGTACCCGGGGCTGGCCGGAGCGCAGCCAACATTGCCATCCGAACTGTTTCTCGACGCTGCCGGAACCAATTGGGGTGTCGCCTGCCTCGACCCCGACTCGACTGTGCGCCGGCATTGGCCGTTTCCATCCCCAGGGCCATATCCGAGTCTGCCTTGGACCGCCGCGCGGCTGGCCGGGGCGTCGTTGAGCGAAAACCCGCAAGAACGGTGGTTGCGTTACTACGGCCGCGATGGCGCAGCGACCAGATTGAGTTACCGCTTTGCGCTGACCCAGCCGACGAATTATTTCCGCGGCCAGATCGTGTTCATCGGTACGGCGCCAAAAACATCAGTGCCTGACGATGGTGAAGCCGACAAGTTTCGGACACCGTACACTCGCTGGACCCATGAATCAACCGGTGGCGTGGAAATCCTGCTCACCGCCTTCCTTAACCTGAAGAACGGCGACTGGTTGCAGCGGCCGGCCTGGTGGCTGGAGGCCTTGACGCTGGTGACCGCCGGATTGTTGTTGGGAGGCGGATTGTGCCGGATGCGACTGCCTGTGGCCGGTGCGGTGGCGGTGGCGGTGGCCCTGGGGGTGGCCTTCGGGGCGATTTCCTGGAGTTACTTCACCAATTATTGGTTTCCCTGGCTGGTGATTGTGGGCGGACAAATACCCTGTGCCCTGGCTTGGGCGCTGGCCGTGAGGATTCGTCATACGCTCAAAAAAAAGATGGTTTCAGTTTCCCTGTCGTTTCCCCGCCCGCCCGCTCCGGTCGGGGAGATGCCGGATGCCCCGGATTACAAATTGTTCAATCCACCCTTTGGCGAGGGTGCTTATGGAAAAGTCTGGTTGGCGCGGAACACGACCGGGCAATGGCGGGCGCTGAAAGCCGTCTATCTGGCAAACTTCGACCAGAATACCGACCCCTACGAACGCGAATTCAACGGCATCAAAAAATACCAGCCGGTTTCCGACAAACATCCCGGCCTGTTGCGCGTTGAATTTGTCAGCGAGAAGCAGGCGGGATATTTTTATTACGTGATGGAATTGGGTGACCCGCTGGAGCCGGGTTGGGAACAGGAGCCTTCCACCTACAAACCTCGTGATTTGGTGAGTGAACGCGCCCGGTCCAACCGGCGAAGGCTGCCGGTGCGGGAATGCGTGCGGATCGGGCTGGCCCTGAGCGACGCCCTTGATTTTCTCCATCGCCAGGGGCTGACGCATCGCGATATCAAACCGCAGAACATTATTTTTGTAAACGGCCAGCCCAAACTGGCGGACTTGGGACTCATCACCGACATCCGGCCTCCCGACCAGGAGCGAACGTTGGTGGGCACGCCCGGCTATATGCCGCCCCCCCCGGAACGTCCGGGCACACCGCAGGCGGATATTTATGCCCTGGGCATGGTGCTTTACGTGCTCAGTACCGGCCGCAGTACGGCCTATTTTCCGGAGATTGCCACGACCCTGGTTGAAGGCGGGGATCCGGCGGATTTCTTTCCGTTAAACGCCGTCGTCCTCAAGGCCTGTCAGCCGGACCCGGCGCAGCGTTACGCCTCGGCGGCGGAAATGCACCTCGCCCTGGAAAAGGCCCGAAGAGAATTGGAAGCGGGTTGATCGTCAGTCCTTGCGCCCGCGATTTTGCCAAAAATATCAACCAGCCGGACGCGCCGTGTCCAGACAGCTCCGCACGGTTTCCGTAAGGCTCTCCCATGAAAATGGTTTTGGCAAAATATGGCTGTGGGGTTGAATTTTCCCTGACAGATCAGAATTGTACCCGCTCATCAGGATCACTTTCAAGCCCGGCCGGTCCCCCCTTAGCCGGTCTGCCAATTCCCAGCCATTAAGGCCGCCCGGCATGATAAAATCGGTCAGCAATAAATCAATTTGTGAAGCGTTGGCCTTCCAAACATTCAAAGCCTCCAAGCCATTGGCCGCTTCCCAAATTTCATAACCGGATCCCTCCAAAAAGCCGCGGGTGACCATCCTGACGTCAGCATCGTCTTCGACCAGCAATATTTTTTCGTGCCCGCGGGCAGGAATCGTTCCTATTTTAGGAGTTGATTTTTTCGCCGCATTGGAGGCGCTGGCCGGCAGAAAAATTTTAAAGGTGGTTCCAGTTCCAACCTGGCTGGTTACTTCGATCCAGCCCCGATGCTGTTTGACGATGCCATAGACCGTCGCCAGGCCGAAACCGGTGCCTTTGCCGGCTTCTTTGGTGGTAAAGAAAGGTTCAAAAATCCGCGGCAGATATTCCGGATAGATGCCCGTTCCCGTATCGCCCACCGCGATACAGACAAACTCACCGGTTTGCGCTTCCGGATGGGTTTCAGCGTGGGAGGCATCGATGCTCACGGCCTCCGTGGTAATGACAATTGACCCGCCTTGGGGCATGGCATCGCGGGCATTTACGATCAGATTCAGGAGAAGTTGCTCGACCATGCCGATATCCGCGCTGACGCAGGGCAGATTCTCGGCGCAACGGCACTGCAGGGCAATATGCTCGCCGATGACGCGCTTGAGCATTTTGGTGAAATTGCTGATGACGTGGTTTAGATCGAGGGGTTGAAATTGAACGACCTGTTTCCGTCCGAAAGCGAGCAATTGGCGGGTTAAATCCCCGGCGCGTTCGGTGGCGGCGGTGACTTGTTTGAGACAGTGACGGTTCTCCTCCTTGAGTTGACTTTCATCCATCAGCACCAATTGGACATTGCCATGGATGACGGTGAGGAGGTTGTTGAAATCATGGGCGATGCCGCCGGCGAGCTGGCCAATCGCCTCCATTTTTCGCGCCTGATGCAGTTGTTCCTTGCGCTGTTTTTGTTTGGTGATGTCTTGTTTTACCGCGATAAAATGGCTGATTTCTCCATTGCTCCTCTGGACGGGTGTGATGGTCATTTCCTCGTTATAAAGGGTGCCATCTTTGCGCCGGTTGATTAATTCGCCCTGCCAGACCCGGCCCGTCAGGATGGTGTTCCAAAGGGCCCTGAAAAAACCGGCGTTGTGTTTCCCGGAGTTGAGAAAATTGGGGGTTTTGCCCAGAATTTCCTCCAGGGCATAACCGGTCATTGCACAAAAAGCCTTGTTGCCGAAAAGGATTTTCCCCACCGCGTCCGTCAGGATTATGCCATTGGCAACGGCTTCCAGGGCGCTGGATTGAACCCGCACCCGCTCTTCCGCCCGCTGCCGTTCCTTTCGTTCGTGGGCTTCGCGCAACGCACGGTGTACGGCCGGTCCCAGCCGATTGAGGCGGTTTTTAAGAACAAAATCCGTGGCGCCTGATTTCAGGCTTTCCACAACCTGTTCTTCGCCGATGGATCCGGCGACAAAAATGAATGGTGTGTCCGGCTGAAGTTCCCTGCTGGCGGTGAGTGCGGCAATTCCGCTGTAACCCGGGAGGGTAAAATCCGAGATGATCAAATCATATTCGGCTTGTTCCAAAGCCGCCTGAAATTCCGCTTTTGATCCGGCATGGGTTATCTGGCACACCAGCCCCTCATTTATCAAAGTTTTTTCCAGCAGTTGACGGTCGCGCAGGTTGTCTTCTAAAAGCAAAATGTGCATGGGACATCAGGGTTGTTTCTTGCCGGCGGCAAGCGGGCAGGGGAATAAAATTTCGGTTTCGTCCCGTCTGTTGCATGGATTCTGCGCCATTGTTTTTTATTTTATGAATACCAGCCCCGCCCTTTTCCCTTTGCCCTTTTATCCCTAGCCCTGAGGATCGGGGCTGGTATAAAACGTTGCCACCGCGGCTTCACGGTTGATTTACAACCATTTGCGATCGCTGGTTTTTAGTGAAACCTCAATATCAGTTAAATCTGACACCACGGCACGACAGCGCATTACAGCTCTTACGTTTAAAAATTCAGAATCTTTCAAAAAAAATTTAGCCCGGCAAAAAATCGGGCGGATTGGGTGCTCCGCCCCGCCGCATTAACCGGGCTGGTTTTTGGCTCGGAACCCAATTTCGAAAAATCAGGCGGGTTGGACGGAAAAGATATTCACCGTTGTCACCCAAACGGGCATGGGATAGGGTGGCCCATGGTCCCCACGGCAGCCTTGCGTGAAGGGTTGGGGCGTGCCGAGCAGTTGCTGTACTTGGGCGATGGTGCCGAATGGGTTTGGAACCTGAAGCAGGATCGCTGGAAGGAGGCGGTGGAACTGCTGGATTTTTTCCACGGCAGCGAACATCTGTGGAATTTGGGACGGGCGTTACACGGTGAAAAGGAACCGACGCTCGCGCAGTGGGTCGAACCTCTGCGGCATCAAGTGCGACATGGTCAGGAACGACGAGTCTTGCGCCAGATTGCTCAACTCAAGAAGCGACACGGTGAAGCGGGCAAGGTGATTCGGCGCGAACAGAACTACTTTGCTACCCATGCCGGTCGGATGCACTATCAGGCCATCGCAAAACGAGGCTGGCCCATCGGCTCCGGGGCCGTCGAATCGGCCTACTATGTATTTCTTTATCATTATCTAATCCTTCTTAATAATTGAGACTCATTATTTTGACGGAGACAGACCGAGTCTCAGGTTGGTCTGATCCGTGTTGAACTAATAGTTCAACATTTAGTTGCTTGGCATTGTAGATTACGGCATTGGCTGCCTGTATGTCATGGCGCAGTTCCCAATCTTGAGAGGTATGTGCCATTTCTCGGGTGAGAACCTGACTGGAACCATTTGCGGTTATCGTTGATAGCTATGCCATGAATGGCTGGCTTTACACGGGTTTGCCAGACCCCAACGGATACTATTTCAAAATGTTTTCCGCTGTGCAAAAACCTTCCACGACTCCGTTTTTTTGTGATTCCATCTGGGCAGACGTCTGGCCCGATGAAATATCGGGGTCCGGCAATTGATTTGACGAGGGGGGCGGTTACACCGGACATCGGACGCATCACCATTGCGCGACACGGTATTTCTCCCGGGAATGTCCCCAGAAACATGGCGGGCACCACACCGCTTCCAGGATTCATCAACCTCTCATTTATGGACGGGCACGCGGAATGGGCATCCTTGGAGAGTTTGTGGAGTTTTTCATGGCATCTGAATTATGTGCCGCCAAAGGTTCGCCCCGCAGCGATTGGTCAACCCCCACCGTGGCCGCCTCAATGAATTTTATTGGAATTGGAATATGATCCTGAATTTATGACCATCCAATCCAAAACATTCGCCATGAAACAATCCACCATTTGGATTGTTATCGCTGGGTTCTTGTTCGTCTTGGGCTGGAGGGCATTGGTGATGGCAGCTCAATATTTTAGGGAACCTATGATTGTTCGGGAACTTTGCTCCATACCCCAATTCGAGCAGGACTTGATTCCCAACAGCGCCAATACGCGCTTGGTATTTTGCCAGGACACCACGGAGGGCGTTGGCATTTATTTTTGTGATACTGAGGGCGGGAAACCGCGCTTTTCGTGTGAACAGAAGGAAAAGGGGCTTCGCGGGAGGCGGTTTGGAATGTCGATTCGGGCCATTTCTTTGAGTATCGCAGCCATGCACGTTGGTCCGGCCCTTGGGATAATCCAAACACCTTTGGGCTGCTCATGGGAGTGGGCATGGCGCTCGCCGCAGGCGGCGCGGTGTCATGTGTCATGTGTCGGGTTTCAAGCAAGGCCGAAGTTAGAGGTTGGAAGTTAGGAGTTGGGAAATACGCGGTTGTCATTATGTTCCTGTTCGCGGCCGGCTTGATGGCTCGCGGGCTCTTGCACAGTTACAGCCGAGGAGCGTGGCTGGCCACCTTTTGCGGAATAGCATATTTGCTTTGGCAGTGCGTTAACCGCGAAAGTATTTTGTTTCGTAGCAGCCGAGGTAACGAGGCTCCATTTGTGGATCCCTCAACCCTCGACCCTCAACATTCAACTGCAACACTAAACTGGTTTCATCGAAATGTGCTGTCATTAGCAGCGATTGTTTTCTGTGTCGGCATTCTTCTCTTCTGGCATTTTCGGCAGACGGAATGGCATCCGGCACGACGCGCGTTTTCAGCAGTCAACACCGTTGACTTTTCCTGGCGTAACCGTCTCCCGGCATGGGAGGGGGCGTTGCAGATCACAGTGGAACATCCGTGGTTTGGCACAGACTGGAACCAGCCGATGCCGTTGTATGAACATTACTATCTGTCGCCCAAATTAACCGAAAGTGCTGCTATTGCGATGAATGATTATCTTATGCTTGGTGCCATCCTCGGAATTCCTGCGCTATTTTGTTTTGGAATGTATCTCTGGCTCAGTTTAATGCGGAATGTGGAATGCGGCGTGCGAAATGGAAATCAGAAACCGGAAGCCGGAATCCAAGAATCAGCATTGCCGCCTTCCATTCTCCATCCTCCATTCTCCATCCTCTTGGCTGCAACGTGCCGCGCTGGTGCAATTGTTTTGCTCGTCGGCTTCTGGTTTGACGGCGGATTGTTCAAATTGGCCACGGCTTCCACATTTTGGATTTTATTGGAATTGGGAACGGTTCAATTGCTGTCAGCGGATGGTCAAAACCAGCCAGGGAGGGTCGAATGAAAACCAGCCACTTTGAGGGACGCATTGCGTTGAGTGCCGTGAGAACGGCACAAAGACGCGATGAACATACTCAAAGTAAGCCTGCAACATTCGATTTTGACCTTGGCGGCGCATGGCTGGTCGCACCGGCGGATTGCGCGTGAACTGGATCTCAACCGGGAGACAGTGGGCAGGTCATCACCATCACCGGCAAAAGTTATCGCGTCAAGGAAGCGCCGGGAGTCAGCCGGGAAAACAAGAAAAGTCGGAAGGCCAACGAACCCGCGACCGCCGGGGCCGCGAGTTAAGGCTCGCAGCTCGGCCCCGGCTCATTTATTCGGCAGGTGGGTCCCGCTTTCGCGGTTGACATCACTTGCCCGGCGTGACTTCTTGGGTGCGTCATCACGAGAATGAGAGTTCCAATCCACATTTTGCTTCTGGGTGTACTCTGTGCTGTTTTGGTTCTATTCACCGGCTGCGATAAGAACCCATCATCACCCACGCCGAATCCAACGCTGACAAATGCTCTCATTAACACACTCCAATCGGCAAAGGACGAGCTGCCAAAAGGGGCAAACGCAGCGACCGCCGAGATTCCGATTTATGCCTACGATGTTGTCAACATCTACCCGCATGACCCCGGCGCGTTCACGCAGGGATTGGTTTTTCTCGATGGCGCGTTGCTGGAGAGCACCGGTTTGAACGGGCAATCCACCTTGCGAAAAGTTGAATTGAAAACCGGCAGGGTGTTGAAGCAGGTGGAAGTACCGGAGCAATACTTTGCGGAAGGGTTGACGGTTCTGGGGGACAAGGTGTTTCAACTCACCTGGCAGAATCACAAGGGATTCGTTTATGACCTCGATAGCTTCCGATTGGAAAAGGAGTTCGCCTATGAGGGCGAAGGTTGGGGCCTGACCACGGATGGTCAATGGCTGATTTTAAGCGACGGAACCGATCAAATCCGTTTTCTCGATCCGGTCACCTTCGAGATAAGGCGGATGATCCACGTCCAGTACCAAGACCGGCCAGTGGACCGGTTGAACGAGTTGGAGTATATCAAGGGAGAAATCTTTGCGAACGTCTGGGGTGCCGATTACGTGGTACGCATCGACCCGGCGACCGGAAAAGTTATAGGGGTGATCGACTTCACGGGCTTGCTTGCAGCGCAGGATCGCACTGTTAATACGGATGTGCTCAACGGCATCGCCTATGATGCCACAGAAGACCGTCTATTTGTCACTGGAAAAAAGTGGCCCAAACTTTTCGAGGTGCGTTTGAAACTGAAGTGATTCCTCCCAATCAAGTCACCGAAACCAACGCCGTTTGACCGCTTTTGGTTCCGAATTCGCAGTGTTCGAATTCGCAGTTGACATCACCAGCCCAGCGTGGCTGATTTCGCTAAGAATGGAGTCCCGGCTGGTTCCAAATAAACATCCCTTGCATTAATCCATGAACCTGTTATGAAATCCCCGCCTCGGAGTGGCCAGTTTTGATTCGACCCCGACTGGCTGGTTTTGAAGTGACCGGTGACACAATTGCCGCTAGAAGGCGCAAAAAGCACAAATGAAGTTACTTAATTCGTGTCAATCCGTGAAATTCGTGTCAGGCATTATTCTAGTCCTGCTTTTTCTCGGGGCATTGTTTTGGGCCAAAGGACAAGACCCGTTTTCGCGGAAATGGTTCACACTCAAAACCGCGGACCATGGTTCCGTCAAATGCGTTTCTGTGTTGCCTAAGCCGCTTCGTCAATACCCGGTCATCATTTATGCGCACGGCTCCGGCGGCACTTTGATGAATGACGGCAACGATTTGCGACAAATGGCCGAACTGGGTCTGGCCGTCGTGAGCTTGGAATACAACCAAACCAATGAGACTGCGTTCGACGAACAGTTAGAAGCATTGCTTCGTTATTTAGGCCGACAACGTTGGGCAAACACAAACGCAATTGCGTGGGTCGGCTTCAGTCTGGGCGCAAACCGAATGTTTGACTTCGCTCTGCAACACCCGGAACAGCAGCCACGATTGCTGATCCAGTTAAGCGGTGCTGGCTCGCCGGAAGGTCAAACCAACAGCAAATTGAAATCAATACGCTGTCCTCTTCTCTTTGTTCACGCAGAACAGGATGAAGTGTTTCCATTGTCAGACACAAAACGCTTGGCCTCAATTTTGCAAGCCAATGACCTGCCAGCAGAGTTGAAAATCATTCCCGGTATCTCACATGGCATGGAGCCGGAACGCGGCGTGGTTTTCCGCAGCATCGGTGAATACTGTTTGACACATTTGGCGGGCAAGGATGCCTGGCAGAATTATCACTCCATTTCACAATGGCAGGCAACCGTACCGCCGCTCTGGTTGTTCTGGCTGCCAGCGGCAGCATGGATTGGTGGTTGGTTTATCTGGTGGCGATGTCGCAAAGCCGATCCGTCAGAAAAAATTAAACCCAGTCGCCCGGAAATCGCGCTCCGCTGGCTGGCAGTGATTCTGGCAACTTGGGCATTGGCCGAAACAGCCATTCATCTGGTTACGCCTCGTTTTTCCGTCAACGATACAACGCTCTCCATCGCCCGGCGGTTTTTGGTGCAACCGAAAGAGCATGCTGATTTTGAAAATCTCGCCGGCCAATCCATCTGGCATAATCAGCGGCTGAAAACCTTGTTGGAACATGTCGAACTGGCCGGCTACAACCGCGAATTGATCAACTGGCAACTAGACGATAAGATCTATCACGATTATGTGTTGTCGCCAATCATCGAACTCTCAACCCTCAACCTCTTGCCGGGTCAAAGCGGAGCGACGACCGGTCAACCTTCAACCTTATTCAATTGGCGTCGTCCGTTGTGGGAGGAGTTTTACCCCCGCATCCGCCACGAATCTTCACCGGAAGATGCCGCCAAGATTGTCGTGCGACATCTGCGCGAACGAGTAACCATCGCCGCTATGCCGGATTTGCCCCACGATGTGCCTGAGATTTGGCTAAAACAAATCACTGATGAAACCGGTTTTGAAATAATCTACATTGCCGCGTTGCGCTCGGTCGGCGTTCCAGCACGACTCAACTCACAACGTCGGGCGGAATTTTGGGATGGTTTCAAATGGGACAATGCGCGTCGCCCGTCAGTTGTAAGCTGGTAAAAGCGTTTCGCTTCATAGGCAAATTCCAGTTGTATTCTTACGCCGCAATTTTCGACCATCGCCAGAGGCTTGTTGTTATCGCCGGGTTTTGGTAATGTATCTGCGGTTGGGCGGTTGGCGCAGTGGCAGCGCAGCTCCTTTACACGGAGACGGTCGGGGGTTCGAATCCCTCATCGCCCACCATCCTTCGCTCTCCGCTTTGCTGCGAGCTACGGATGGCAGGCCAACCTTTTCGAAGCGGAGCGCGGGCGGCTACTTTTCCTCAATCAATGTTCCATCCGGCCGTAAACGCTTTTTCTGTCCCCGCCATTCAACGGTGTTTCCCAGAAACGCGCCCAGCCAGATCGCCGCTTGCAGCAGGTCCTTCAACGGCACCAGCCACGGCGGGGCGAGATTGTCGCGCGATTGCATGAATCGGCGCTGAAGATTTTGGGCGAGTCCCATCCGGACCAGCAAACACACGGCGGCAATGAGCGGGAAATAAAATGTTTTTGACAGGACCAGCGACGCCATAAGCCACAGCAGCGGCCAGAGCGTGGCATTGGACAGAATGCTGAAAAAATACGGCACGGGCTGGCAGACGCGGATGGTGCGCGCCCAGCGGAGCTGATGTTTCCAGACGCCGCGCCAGCTCATCGACGGGTGCCAGCAGTCCACAACCACGGGGCAAAGCGCGATGCGATGGCCGTTTTGCGCAATGCGATGGCCAAGCTGGTAATCGTCGGCAAGGCAGTTTGCCAGCGCGGTGAAGCCGCCGATTTCGGTCAGCAATTTGCGCCGGGTGAGCATGACCGCGCCGAGGGCGAAATCGAGCGGCTTGAGGCTGGTGGATTGCAAAACCTGGCTCCAAAAATCGGCATTGATGGCAACGGCCTCGCAACGCATGGCAGCCGTCGCGGGATTTGCCAGCCGGTAAAAGCAGTTGACCAGGCCGGCTTTGGGATCGCGCAGCGGCGCGGCAATGTTGGCGAGAAAATCCGGCGGCACCCGCACGTCGGCATCGCTGACGAGAATCATTTCGTGTTTCGCCAGCCGTTCGAGTTGAATGAGCGTGGAGACTTTGCCGTTGGCGCCGAGCGATTTGGCGCAGACGACGAGTTGCGCATCGCGGCCGGGATTTTTTCCGATGAGTTCGCGGACGATCTTGCAAACCGGATCACCGGCGTCAGCAACGCCGAACAGAATTTCAACCGGGCCGGAGTAATTTTGCTGAAACCAGCTTTGGAGCGATTCGGCGGTGGTGGCGTCGCAGCCTTGGAGCGGTTTGAGCAGGCTGATGGCGGGGGCAAAGGACAAATCGGCGACGCGCCGGTGCAGTGGAAATCGCACGGCGGCGAGCCATTGCCAGAACACCAGTGCGAGGCTCAACAGCGCCAGGGCGGCGAAAGTGGCTTCGGGAAAATTCACCGCCGCAAAACAAACCGCAAATCAGGCGTTGCCGCCAGACATTTTGTCTTCGGGATGTTCGTCAAGGACGAGCACGCCATGCGGGGGCAGGTCGTAGTTGCCGGAGAAGGTGTTGCCCGTGAGGAAATCGTGCATGGGCTTGTAAAATTGGATGCGCACGGGCGAATTTTGGTGGTTGAGCAAAAAGAAGACGCGCGTGCCTTCCTTTTCGCGCATGCTGACTTCGATGTTTTCTGGGACTTTGAGCAACGGATGCAAATTGCACATCTGCCGCAGCCACGAGACGAGGTCATTATAAAAATGCTGGTGGCTCATCGTGCCGATGTAAATGGCCTTGCCGAGGCCGAAGTTGTTCATGGTCACGGCGGGACGTCCGGCGTAAAAGTCCTTCGCGTAAGTCGCCAAAATCTGGCAACCCTGCGGCTCAATAATGTCGCACCAAAGCCGCGCGGGATGCAAATGGCTGGTCGGGAACGCGCCCTTGAAGGTGAGATGATTTTCCTCGCCGGGCGGAATGGGGTCGAATTCCAAAACTTCCAGGCCGAACATATCAATCAAGTCGTTCGGGTAGCCGGTGTCGGGCACGGTGCAATGGGCATTGACGAGGCCGGTATTGAACGTGCCGACAAGCGTGCCGCCGTTTTGGACGTAAAGTTTGAGCCGGTCAGCCTCGCCCGCGGACAGCAGGTGCAGCGATGGCGCGAAAACGATTTTGTATTGCGAAAGGTCTTCCGTGGGCCGCGCAAAATCCACGGAGATGTTGCGGTCATGAAGCGCGTTGTAAATGAGTTGAATGTGCTCGCGGAGGTCAAAAAATTTGTTTGGCTGCATTGACTGTTGCAGCGCCCAGTCGTTGTCGTGTGTGAAAAGGATGCAGGCGTCGGCCACGACCTTGGTGTCTTTGATGGCGGGGGCGAGCAGTTTTAATTCATCGCCGATCTGGCTGATTTCCTTGAAGACCCGCATATTGCCGTCCAAGTGGTGCGGCAACAACGCGCCGAAAAATTTTTCATTGCCGATGCGCGGCTGCCGCCAGCGATAATAAAGCACACCGCACGCCCCGCGCGAGATCAACTGGTAGGTGAACAGCCGGATGACGCCGGGGCGCACGAGCGAATTGACGTCTTGCCAGTTGACCTGGCCCGCCTTTTGTTCGATGACCCAAAAGCCGCAATCGCCGTCGGGGGTTTTGATGTCCGATTTTTTCAGCGAGCGGAGGATGTCAATGTCGCAGGCGAGTTCGGAGGATTTGGTCTTGATGGCCGCGTTGCTTTCAACGGAGACGAAATCCACGGCGGCGGCCATGTCGAAGTGATCGAATTTTCGGCGGAGCGCGCGCAGGTTGACGGTGACGGGATGGTCGGGGCAAATTTCATGCAGGACATCAGCCTGCATCCGGACAAAGGCGATGATGGTGTCGCTGCAAAACCGATTCCAATCCAGCAGCAGCGCGGGATTGTGCGCGGTTGGCGCATGCATGGGCATCGGCACTTCGTCGAAGGAGGAAACCACCTGTCCACAATAACGCAAGCCCAGGCGGTCGTTGAGGTTCTCGACGGTTTCGTATTTCAACTTGAGCCAGTTTTGCCATTCCAGGCGCGAATCTTCATTGAACGACCACTCGGTTTGATGTCCGCCGAGGCCGCTGTCAATCTGCCAGGCGATCAGTTGGGGATGATCGCCCAGAGCTTGGGCCATGTTTTCGACCAGGCGTTTGGAAGTGTTCCAAAAAATGTCGTTGTTGAAGCAAACGGCGCGGCGCGTGCCCTCGTGCTTGACCCGGCCGTACTCATCGATCGGCAGAATTTCCGGATGTTTTTTGGCGAGCCAGATGGGCGGCGCGGCGGTGGGTGTGCCGAGAACGACTTTGATGTTGTGCTGTTCCATGACGTCCATCACGCGGCGCAGCCAGAGGAAATCGTATTGGCCCTCTTTGGGTTCGCAGAGCCCCCAGGAGAATTCGCCAATGCGGACGACGTTGATGCCGGCCTTGGTCATCAATTCAGCATCGCGTTCCCAGGCACCCTCGGGGTTGTCGGCGGTGCCGGCGTAAGGGAAGACCCACTGCTCAGGATAATAATCAACGCCAAAAAACATAACCTTAACTCACGGGCTTCAACCGGATTCTAAAAGCTGGCCGCCATACATGCAATCTAAAAATCGACAACTAAAAATCGCAGATGTGATGGCAAATAAAAACAGGCCGGCTAGTTGGTTGATTTCTTGAACAAACCGCCGAGGCCGGAGGTGATTTTGTTCACGCCTTCGCCGACTGCTTTTCCGGTGCCCCGGCTGATGTCGGTGGCGGCGTTGGCGACGGCCTTGATGGTGGCGCTGGTGATGGCGTCGAGCACGCGCCGCGTCAAATCAGTTGCGGTGATGCCGGCGTTGTCCTTGCCCAGGTTGGTGAGATGAATGTCCGGCAGCGGCAGGGTCATTTCCTTGGCGCCCATGCCGGTGAGGCTGACGTGAACCATGGCGCCGGTGATCAAAAAGTCGTCCACTTCCATTTTCTTGCCGGATTGGCCGGGCGGCATGGCTGCGGCATTCGTGGAACCGGGTCCGCCGCCCTTGGTGACCGCGTTGACGTTTTTCATGATGGTGCTGAGGTTGTTACCGCTGAAGGGATTGCCTTCAAAGGTGATTTCCGGCGCCTCCACGCGCACCGAGCGCACGACGATTTTGTCTGAAAAGACCGAGAATGGGTTCATGCCCACGGCGGCGGAGCCGACGCTGATGGCCTGTGGCGTTTTGTAACCTTCCGGATTGCCGACGACGAGGCCTTTGACCCCGGCCGAGCCGGTCAGCAACGACAAATTCACGGCGTCCACCTTGATGGAAACCTGCATGATTTTCGGGCCGACCGTTTCCATGCCCGTTTTGACGATGGCGCCGAGAAAGAAACTCATGACAATCATCGCAACGACGATTAAAACCACCAACACGACGACGGCGCCCAGGAATAATTTTCTCATCATAAATTTAATCCGGCTTAAATCACTCCGCCACCGCTTGGGCCGGCAAATTGCAGCCCGCCCTCAACCCGTCGCGAGTGATTGAATCAGGGTGACAAAATCACTGACCTGATATGGCTTGGCCAGAAAACGGTCCGGCTTTACCTCCGCTTTGGTGTAAATGCTTTCGTCCACCGTTCCGCTCAGGAGAATGATTTTTTGTTTCGGATGAATGCGCCTGCATTCACGAATCAAATCCATGCCGTTCATCGAGTGCATCGCGTAATCCGTCACGATCAGCGCCGGCCGCGGATTCGCCGCGGAAAACTCCGCTATCGCCGTTTGCGGATCGCGAAACGTCCGCACCTGGTAATGCAGCGGTTCAAGAATCATCACCGCCATCTCCAGCAACATCGGCTCATCGTCCACGACGAATATCGTGACCGGCGTGTTGTTGGGTGGCGGGCCGTTCAAATCTGCCATAACTATGAATAAGGAACACCTCCGCACGCCTGCTGGCAAGCGCGTTTCAAATAAAAATCCACACCCGGCCGGAAAAAATCACATTGCGCCCGGCAAATTCCCGCCGTAACTTTTCCCCTGGCAGTGCATTATGCCAAAAACAGGGAATTGCGGTTATGAAAACAAAACCAACACGCGTGGCAGCCCGGAAAAAGACGCCCACCCGGGTTGTGCGCCCGCGCCGCGCCGCCAAACCAAAAACCACAACCGCCCGCCGCGCTTACGTCCGCCGCAAAACAATTGAAGTCCCGCCGCTCCTGCTCGAAGGCGACCAGCCCGCGCCGCCGTCTGCCAGCGGCCCCGGCCGGAAATACGCGCTCGGTCCCGTGCCGCCGTCGCAACATTTTGAACCGGCGGAGACCGAGCTGCCCGAAGCTTACGGCACGAAAAAACTTTTTTTGACCGCGCGCGACCCGCACTGGCTTTACGCGCATTGGGATTTGACGCGCGAGCAGCAGTTGCAGCTCAACGCGCGCTCCGCCGCCGGCCATCTCATCCTGCGCCTTTACGTCCGCAAGGTCGAAGGCCATCCGATTTGCGAAATCCACGTTCATCCGGAATCGCGCCACTGGTTCGCGCATGTCGAGCGCGCCGGAAATTCCTACGCTGCCGAGCTGGGCTATTATTCAACGCCTCGCCGGTGGACGCGCGTTGCTGTTTCCAGCGCCACAGTCACGCCACCGGACGCCGTTTCCGCGGAAGGCGAGATTGAGTTTGCCACCATCCCGTTTGAATTTCCGTTTGCCCGGCTGATTGAAATCATCAAATCCGCCGTGGGCGAACATCTCCCGCTCGCGCGGGCGATTGAAGAGCTGCGCCGCCACGGCCATCCGGAATTGCCGCGCGCCAAAGGAAAACCGGGCGCGACCTGGACGCCGCAGCAGGAACAGGCGCTGGCCAAAGTCGTCAATATTGACGAAGTGCGCCGCGTCTGGATGGGCTCGCTCGAAATCACCGAACTCATCCGCCGCCGGCTCGCGCATGAAATTTCGTCGGCCGGCATTTCAAGTCTTTCAAGCCTTTCGAGCCCGTTCGGCGGCGCCGGTCAGCCCGGGGGCTTTTGGTTCAACATCAACGCCGAATTAATCATTTACGGCGCGACCGAACCCGGGGCCAAGGTCACGCTCGGCGGACACGAAATCAAACTGCGCCCCGACGGCTCGTTCAGCTACCGCTTCGCGTTGCCGGACGGAAAATATGATTTGCCCGCCGTTGCCGTTTCCGCCGATGGCGCGGACGCGCGCGCAGCCAATCTGAAATTCAGCCGCGAAACCGAATATCTCGGCGATGTCGGCGCGCATCCGCAGGACCCCGCGCTCAAGCCGCCGCTGCCGGAAAATGTTTGAACCCATGGACGCACCTCCCCGCGGAGCCTTGATGCTCGTTTGTTTTGCTGCTGCCGCCCTCATCGGTTTGAGTTTGCTGGAATTTGGCTTGTATCTGGCTGAATGCCACAAAAATCATGCGCCGGTGGGGCTGGTTCACTCCGGTCTGCTGCTGATTTTTTTCGTGCTGGGAGTGGCCGCCCTGGTCAGGGCCCGGGCTGTTGCGAAATGGGTTGCCAACAAACTTGACGAATGAACGGCGCGCTTCATCAGCCTCAAGGATATCTGTCGCTGGTTCTGCACGCGCACCTGCCGTTCGTGCGCCATCCGGAGCATGAAAAATTTCTGGAGGAAAGCTGGCTCTTTGAGGCCGTCACCGAAACCTACGTTCCGCTGCTGCAAATACTCGACGGCTGGCGGCGCGACGGCATGAACGCGCCCCTGACGCTTTCGCTCTCGCCAACGCTATGCACGATGCTGCTCGACCCGCTCCTGCGTGGGCGTTACGAGCGGCACCTGGACAGCCTCATCGCCCTGGCGGAGAAGGAAATTCACCGCACCCACTGGGACCGCGCGTTTCACGAACTGGCGTGGATGTATCACCACCGCTTCAGTCTGGCGCGCGACACGTGGCGCGCGTGCGGCGGCAATCTCGTGGGCGCGTTTCGGCAATTCCAGGACGAAGGCCGGATTGAAATCATCACCACCGCCGCCACGCACGCATTGCTGCCATTGCTGGCCAGTCATCCGCCGTCCATCCGCGCGCAAATTCTCACCGCGCGCGATCATTACCGCGGTTGTTTCGGGCGCGCTCCGCGCGGCATCTGGCTGCCGGAATGCGCTTACGCGGACGGCATCGAACGATTTTTGCAGGAGGCGGACATCCGCTGGTTCATTCTCGATACGCATGGGATTCTCCACGCGCGTCCGCGTCCGCGCTACGGCACCTTTGCGCCGATATTCACGCCCAACGGCATCGCCGCCTTCGGGCGGGACTTCGATTCCTCGCGTCAGGTGTGGAGCCAGCAAGAGGGTTATCCCGGGGACGCGCGTTACCGTGATTTTTACCGCGATGTCGGGTTTGATCTGGATTTCGATTACGTGAAGCCGCATCTGCCCTCGCCGGACAATCGCGGGTTCACGGGCATCAAGTATTACCGAATCACCGGCGGCGCGGGGGACAAGGAAATTTATCAACGCGACGCCGCATTGTCGGCCGCCGCCGGACACGCCGGACACTTTCTCAACGAACGCATAAACCAGGCACGGCAGCTCACCGGACTTTTGGATCGTCCGCCGCTCGCCGTCGCGCCGTATGACGCGGAATTGTTCGGCCACTGGTGGTATGAAGGGCCGGAATTTCTTGATTACTTCGCGCGCAAACTTATTTACGACCAGAAAACCGTCGCGCTTATCACACCGGGCGACTATCTGCGCCGGCATCCGACCAATCAAATCGCCACCCCTGCCGCATCCAGCTGGGGTGAGGAAGGTTATTGGCGCGCGTGGCTGAACGAAAACAACGAATGGATTTACCCGCACCTGCAGGTTGCGCAGGAATGGATGACCACTCTGGCGCAAAAATTTCCGGCGGCGGCCGGTTTGAAGGCGCGGGCGTTGCGCCAGGCCGCGCGCGAACTGCTGCTGGCGCAGGCCAGCGACTGGCCGTTCATTTTGCGCGCGGGCACGAGTCCCGATTACGCGCGCCGCCGCGTGAAGGACCATCTGCTCCGCTTTATCGCGCTACACGATCAACTCACCGTCACGAAGGTGGACGAAAAATGGCTGCGAGAAATCGAATCTCGTGACAACCTTTTCCCCGACGTGGATTGGAATTATTGGAAATGACGGAGCGAAGGGCCGCTTTATCGGCAAACGGGTTTTCCAGTGACACTGTCAATGAAATTGAACATCCGTGTCTCAAATGGAGCAAAACCGGCGGTTTTTTATGGGTTCATTTCCTTTTGGTTTTCAAAGGATTGTCTTCATTTTTTGGCGTTTCCGGGGCTTTGCAATCAACGAATCTCAAATCAAGACATTGCCCGCGAAAACAGGGGTCAAGGCATGGCAAATGCTCAAATTTTTCATGACAATTAACCCGTTATCAGGTTTAACGTTTTGAACGACAAAATTTGCAGGTTTGGTAATATCGAACAACGAAATGAAAATTCGCGCAATACTCGTGGATGACCAGCCAACCGGGCTGGCAGTGCTGCGGGACATGCTCCACCATTCCGAACCGGATATTGAAATCGTCGGGATGGCTGCCAGCGGTCGCGAAGCTGTCGAGTCCATAAACCAGTTGGCGCCCGACCTGGTATTCCTCGACGTGCAAATGCCCGAGGTGGACGGCTTCGAGGTGGTGGCCCAAATCAAGCTTCCGCAGATGCCGGTGATCATCTTTGTGACGGGGCGCGATGATCTGGCATTGAAGGCTTTCGAGGCGCACGCCCTGGACTACCTGGTAAAGCCCTGCCAGCTGGCCCGCCTGAAGTCGGCGGTGCAACGGGCCCGGCAGCAAATCCAAAGCAACCAGAACGGTGACATCCAACAGAAGCTGGACGGTTTGTTGGATGACCTGAAAGCCGTTTCAAAATATCCGGAGCGACTGGCTGTCAAATCCAACGGGCGGATTGTGTTCCTGCGCCTGACGGACATTGACTTGGTGGAGTCGGCGGACAACTACGTGAAGCTGTCCGTCGGCAAGGAAACGCATATGCTTCGCGAAACCATGACCGCGCTTGAGGAAAAGCTTCCCCCGGACCGCTTCGTGCGCATCAGCCGCTCGACCATCGTGAACATCGAATCGGTCAAGGAATTGCATCCCATGTTTCATGGCGAATACATGGTCTCGCTGCGCAACGGCACGCGTGCGACGCTCACCCGGGGTTATCGTGAACAACTCCGGCAACTGGGCGTGATGCCCTGAGTTTGAAGTGCTGATCCGGGCCGCCCGGCCCTCCTTTTCTTCCTGAATTCCGCCCCCCAAAAGGCGCAATTCACCCCTAAAACCCCGCAATGTGTCCCTTATTCATTACGTATTAGCCCTTTTCTGTTAAATAACAATTTGATGAATCAGTTCGGTCGGTTGCCTGGTGAAAAATTTGGGGGTTAAACAGGAAATAATTATGAAAAAGTCATGGATTTTGTTTTTAGTCGGAGCCCTGCTGGCGACCGACGGCTTGACCCTGTCCGCACGGGCGCAGAGCAATGTTGTCTATGCCGCGGAGTACAATCAGTCCACCAATCGTTTCGGCACCATTAACCTCTTGAACGGCACCTTCACCAAGATTTCCTCCTTTGGCACCGTGTTGATCAACGACATCGCCTACTGCCCCACAAACGGAACGTTGTATGCCATATCCAACACCTCAGCCCTGGTGACGTTCAATCAAACCAACGGTACCATGACCAAGGTCGCCAACCTGAGTGTCACCGGCATCGAATCACTGGCTTTTCGGCCCAGCGATGGAGCACTGTTCGGAGCCACGTCGAGCAAATTGTATACAGTCAATCCCGCCAACGGGACGGCTACTTCAGTCGGAAGTTATGGCACCCCCCCCAACCTTGGCACCACCGGGCAGAATATCCGCTTTGCGAAGGATGGAAATCTCTACGTCAGCAATACGAGCACAAACACCGATATTTATCAGATCAGCACCACAACCGGTGTTGCGACGCGGATGGGAGAAGCCGTCGGTTACCCCTACCTGATACTCATGAACGCCAGTTCAAACATGTACGGGGTTTACATCAATCTGGGCTCTTCCACCAACCCGGCCCCCAAGCTGGCGACCTTCGACCTGAGCAGCTTCGTTACTGGTGGGACCAACGCCAATGGCAGCACTCACCAAATCACCATTAATTTGGTCGGCGCTGGCACCAATTTCCCAGCCAATTTTAATTTCTCAGGCAACGTGCCCCAAGCGGTTACCAATCTCACCGTTCCGGTGAGCGCGACCGGGCCGTCGAACCTGACAACCGTGGTGGGAAGCAACGTGGTGTTCAGCACGGTGGCTTCGGGAACCGGACCGTACAATTACGCGTGGTCGAAAAACGGCGCGGCCATGAGCAG
The DNA here is from genome assembly GCA_963804345.1 of uncultured Verrucomicrobiae bacterium. GTDB lineage: Bacteria > Verrucomicrobiota > Verrucomicrobiia > Limisphaerales > UBA11358 > UBA11358. The sequence goes on from CAWDPX010000021.1 coordinate 56,793, forward strand.
CCAAACCAACAGCAGCCTGACGTTGAGCAACGTGACCACCAACGACGCGGCTACTTACAGCGTCATTGTGGGAGGTGCCTTGGGAACCGTGACCAACAGCGCGACGTTAACGGTGAACGTACCGGTGACGGTGACTGTGCCGCCCGCCAACCAGACAGCAGTGGTGGGCAACAACGTGACCTTCAGCGTGACGGCGACCGGGACAGGATTGAGCTATCAATGGTTGTTTAACGGTTCGGTGATTGGCGCCACCAATAGCCTGACGTTGAACAACGTGACTGTCAGTCAGGCCGGAGTTTACACGGTGATCGTGAACGGAACCGTCGGCAGCGCGACCAACAGCGCGACATTGACGGTGAACAAGGCGACCGGCACGGTTACTCTTGGCAACTTGAACCAGACTTACAGTGGCACGGCCAAGCCGGCGACAGCAACGACGGTCCCGACCGGGCTGGCGGTGAACTTTACCTACAATGGCTCGGCCAATGTTCCGACCAACGCGGGCAGCTACACGGTGGTTGGGACGATCAATGACGCCAATTATCAGGGCAGCGCAACCAACACGCTGGTCATCGCCCAGGCCTCCGGCTCGATCACGCTCGGCAGCCTGAACCAGACTTACACTGGCGCAGCCAAGCCGGCGACAGCGACGACGATTCCGAGCGGGTTGGTGGTGAGCTTTACCTACAACGGTTCGGCCAATGTTCCGACGAGCGCCGGCAGCTACACGGTGATTGGCACGATCAATGACGCCAATTATCAGGGCAGCGCAACCAACATGCTGGTGATCGCCCAGGCCTCCGGCTCGATCACGCTCGGCAGCCTGAACCAGACTTACACTGGCGCAGCCAAGCCGGCGACAGCGACGACGGTTCCGAGCGGGTTGGCGGTGAACTTTACCTACAATGGCTCGGCCAATGTTCCGACCAACGCGGGCAGCTACACGGTGGTTGGGACGATCAATGACGCCAATTATCAAGGCAGCGCCACCAACACGCTGGTCATCGCCCAGGCCTCCGGCTCGATCACGCTCGGCAGCCTGAATCAGACTTACAGTGGCACGGCCAAGCCGGCGACAGCAACGACGGTCCCGACCGGGCTGGCGGTGAGCTTTACCTACAACGGTTCGGCCACGGTTCCGACGAGCGCCGGCAGCTACACGGTGATTGGCACGATCAATGACGCCAATTATCAGGGCAGCGCCACCAACACACTGGTGATCGCCCAAGCCTCCGGTTCAATCACGCTGGGTAGCCTGAGCCAGACTTACACTGGCGCAGCCAAGCCGGCGACAGCGACGACGGTTCCGAGCGGGTTGGCGGTGAGCTTTACCTACAACGGTTCGGCCAATGTTCCGACGAGCGCCGGCAGCTACACGGTGATTGGCACGATCAATGACGCCAATTATCAGGGCAGCGCAACCAACATGCTGGTGATCGCCCAGGCCTCCGGCTCGATCACGCTCGGCAGCCTGAATCAGACTTACAGTGGCACGGCCAAGCCGGCGACAGCGACGACGGTTCCGAGCGGGTTGGCGGTGAGCTTTACCTACAACGGTTCGGCCACGGTTCCGACGAGCGCCGGCAGCTACACGGTGGTTGGGACGATCAATGACGCCAATTATCAGGGCAGCGCCACCAACACACTGGTGATCGCCCAAGCCTCCGGTTCAATCACGCTGGGCAGCCTGAGCCAGACTTACACTGGCGCAGCCAAGCCGGCGACAGCGACGACGGTTCCGAGCGGGTTGACGGTGAGCTTTACCTACAACGGTTCGGTCACGGTTCCGACCAGCACCGGCAGCTACATGGTGATTGGCACGATCAACGACGCCAATTATCAAGGCAGCGCGACCAACACGCTGGTAATCAATGCGGCGACGCTGACCTACACGGCGAATGCGGCAAGCATGACATACGGGTCGGTGATGCCAGGGTTGAGCGGTTCAGTGAGCGGGTTTATGGGCACGGACAATCAAGGCAATGCGACGACGGGCGCGTTGACGTTCACGGCGGCGGCAACTTCGTCCAGCGGCGTGGGCAGCTACGCAATCAACGGTACCGGGCTGACGGCCAACAACGGCAATTACACGTTCGTCCAGGCGGCCGGGAATGCGACAGCGCTGACGATTAATGCGCTGCCGGTGAATTTGGCGGGCACCCGGTCTTATGACGGGACGACGACGGTCGCGGCGGGGATTTTGTCGGTGGCGAACAAGGTTGGAAGCGACAACGTGACGGTGTCAGCGGGCAGTGGCACGCTGGCTGGCGCGAATGTCGGGTCAGAGGCGATCATGTCCTTTGGAACCCTGGCATTGGGTGGGACAGCAGCGGGCAACTACACGCTGGCTGGCGCGAACGGTTCGGTGAACATCACGGTGAGTGCCATGACGCTGACAGTGACGAATCTGCTGGCTCTGGACAAGGTGTATGACGGCACCACGAACGCCACGCTGGATGCGACCAATGCCGGGTTGGCGGGCGTATTAAACAGCGATGATGTGACATTGGTTGCGACCAATGCCGTGGCGTGTTTTGCGGACAAGAATGTAGGTGCAACCAAACCGGTGACGATAACGGGTCTGGCTCTGGGTGGAGCCGCGGCGGTCAATTATACGCTGATGGATCCGACAAACGTGACGGCGAACATCGCGGTGGCTGGATTGACCGTAAGCGGCGTGACGGCGGCCTCCAAGGTGTATGACGGAACAACGAATGCGCAATTGAATGGCACACCAACTTTGAACGGAGAGGTGAGCGGCGATGATGTGAGCCTGGTCGCCGACGGCGTGAGCGCCGCGTTTGCCGGCCCGAACGTGGGGACGGGCATCCCGGTTACCGTGAGCGGATATGCCATCACCGGGGCGGATGCCGGCAACTATATCCTGACACAGCCATCGGACCTGGCGGCGGACATCACGGCGGCGACTCTGACGATTACAGCCGCGGCGAATGCCAAGATTTACGACGGTTCCACCAGCGCAGCGGTGATTCCGATAACCAGCGGTCTGAAAGGCAGCGACACCGTGACCGGCTTGGCTGAGACGTACGACACGCCGGACGCGGGCGCAGGCAAGACACTCAGTGTCAGCGCCTATACGGTCAATGACGGCAACAGCGGCAACAATTACACGATCAGCACCGTGACCAGTACCGCAGGCATCATTAACAAGGCCATGAGTTTGATCTCGCTTGGTGGCCTGAGCCAGACGTATGACGGCACGGCCCAATCGGCGACAGCGACGACGATTCCGAGCGGGTTGGCGGTAAACTTTACCTACAACGGTTCGGCCAATGTTCCGACGAGCGCCGGCAGCTACACGGTGATTGGCACGATCAATGACGCCAATTACCAGGGCAGCGCCACCAACACACTGGTGATCGCCCAAGCCTCCGGTTCAATCACGCTGGGCAGCCTGAACCAGACTTACACTGGCGCAGCCAAGCCGGCGACAGCGACGACGGTTCCGAGCGGGTTGGCGGTGAGCTTTACCTACAACGGTTCGGCCACGGTTCCGACGAGCGCCGGCAGCTACACGGTGGTTGGGACGATCAATGACGCCAATTATCAGGGCAGCGCCACCAACACACTGGTGATCGCCCAAGCCTCCGGTTCAATCACGCTGGGCAGCCTGAGCCAGACTTACACTGGCGCAGCCAAGCCGGCGACAGCGACGACGGTTCCGAGCGGGTTGGCGGTGAACTTTACCTACAATGGCTCGGCCAATGTTCCGACCAACGCGGGCAGCTACACGGTGGTTGGGACGATCAATGACGCCAATTACCAGGGCAGCGCAACCAACATGCTGGTGATCGCCCAAGCCTCGGGCGCAGTCACGCTGGGCAGCCTGAGCCAGACTTACAGTGGCGCAGCCAAGCCGGCGACAGCGACGACGATTCCGAGCGGGTTGGCGGTGAGCTTTACCTACAACGGTTCGGCCAATGTTCCGACGAGCGCCGGCAGCTACACGGTGATTGGCACGATCAATGACGCCAATTACCAGGGCAGCGCGACCAACACACTGGTGATCGCCCAAGCCTCCGGTTCAATCACGCTGGGCAGCCTGAACCAGACTTACACTGGCGCAGCCAAGCCGGCGACAGCAACGACGGTCCCGACCGGGCTGGCGGTGAGCTTTACCTACAACGGTTCGGCCAATGTTCCGACGAGCGCCGGCAGCTACACGGTGATTGGCACGATCAATGACGCCAATTATCAGGGCAGCGCAACCAACATGCTGGTGATCGCCCAGGCCTCCGGCTCGATCACGCTCGGCAGCCTGAATCAGACTTACAGTGGCACGGCCAAGCCGGCGACAGCAACGACGGTCCCGACCGGGCTGGCGGTGAGCTTTACCTACAACGGTTCGGCCAATGTTCCGACGAGCGCCGGCAGCTACACGGTGATTGGCACGATCAATGACGCCAATTATCAGGGCAGCGCAACCAACATGCTGGTGATCGCCCAAGCCTCCGGCTCAATCACGCTGGGCAGCCTGAGCCAGACTTACACTGGCGCAGCCAAGCCGGCGACAGCGACGACGGTTCCGAGCGGGTTGGCGGTGAACTTTACCTACAATGGCTCGGCCAATGTTCCGACCAACGCGGGCAGCTACACGGTGGTTGGGACGATCAATGACGCCAATTACCAGGGCAGCGCCACCAACACGCTGGTCATCGCCCAGGCCTCCGGCTCGATCACGCTCGGCAGCCTGAATCAGACTTACAGTGGCACGGCCAAGCCGGCGACAGCAACGACGGTCCCGACCGGGCTGGCGGTGAGCTTTACCTACAACGGTTCGGCCACGGTTCCGACGAGCGCCGGCAGCTACACGGTGATTGGCACGATCAATGACGCCAATTATCAGGGCAGCGCAACCAACACGCTGGTCATCGCCCAGGCCTCCGGCTCGATCACGCTCGGCAGCCTGAGCCAGACTTACACTGGCGCAGCCAAGCCGGCGACAGCGACGACGATTCCGAGCGGGTTGGCGGTGAGCTTTACCTACAACGGTTCGGCCAATGTTCCGACGAGCGCCGGCAGCTACACGGTGGTTGGGACGATCAATGACGCCAACTATCAAGGCAGCGCAACCAACATGCTGGTCATCACCCAAGCCCCAGACGAAATCGTGTTCGGCGGCCTGATCCAAACTTACAGTGGCACTGCCAAGCCGGTTACAGCAAGTACGACCCCGCCTGGATTGACGGTGAGTTTTACCTACAACGGTGCGGCAAATGCGCCGACCAATGCCGGCAGCTACACGGTGATTGGGACGATCAATGACGCCAATTACCAGGGCAGTGCCACCAACACATTGGTCATCAACAAGGCGGCCCTGACGGTGACAGCCGACAACAAGACCAAGATTTACGGGACGACCAATCCGCCGCTGACAGCCAGTTACAACGGCTTTGTCGGTGGTGAGAGCGCCAGCGTATTGTCGTCACCAGTGGTCTTGAGTACGACGGCAACGGCCACGAGTGATGCGGGAACCTATCCAATTACCGCCAGTGGCGCGGCCGCTGCCAACTATGCGATCAATTATGTGAGCGGACAACTGACGGTGGATCCGACACCGCAACTGAGCGGTGCTTGCGTCTGCGTGAATGGGGATAATCAATTCATCGTCAGTTGGCAGACGGTCACCGGTTACACCTACCAACTCGAATACAGAGACGACCTTGTCACTACCGCTTGGGCCCCTCTGAGTAATCCCGTGATTGGGAATGATGCGATTGCCACCGTGACGAACAACATCAGCGCCTCTCCGCATCGCTTCTTCCGGGTGGAGGTGCAATAAAACGGTAATCGGAGCGCCTTTAAAACCAATCGCTTGGATAACATGGGGAACACTCAAGCCGGCGGATGCCTTCCCGGGCGCTTCGCCGCGGCAGGCGGATTCCCCAGATCCCAGCCGCCAGACCCAGACGCGGCGGCAGGGCGTTCCCACCATTTAAGATTGCCACGCGGGTGACACGGTTTAGAGTGTTCAGCGTTCGAATGAAATTTTCATTGCCCATTCTCGGGCTGGCGTGGCTGACGTTTTGCAGCGCGTCGGCGCAGGTGACCGTGGACGTGGTGCTGGATCAGGAACAATTTCTGCCCAGCGAATCGCTGCCGGTGGCGGTGCGCATCACGAACCGTTCCGGCCAGCCGCTGCATTTGGGCGCAGACGCGAACTGGCTGACGTTTAGTGTGCAATCGGTGGACGGTCCGGTGGTCGTCAGAAAAGCCGACGTGCCGGTGCAGGGTGAATTTGATGTGGGTTCGTCGCAGGTGGCCACCAAGCGTGTGGATTTGGCGCCGTATTTTGCGCTGACGCGGCAGGGCGGTTATCGGGTCACCGCCACCGTGCGCATCAAGGATTGGAACGCGGAAATCCCCAGCCCGCCTCAATCTTTTAACGTGATTGACGGCGCAAAATTGTGGTCGCAAACATTTGGCCTGCCCATGCCCGCCGGGGTGACGAATCGCCCGCCGGAAGTCCGCAAATATACCCTGGAGGAGGCAAATTATCTGCGTTCGCAACTGCGAATGTATGTGCAGGTGAGCGACGAATCCGAAACGCGCATTTTCAAGGTTCGCGCGATTGGCCCGATGGTTTCGTTCAGCCAGCCGGAGGCGCAACTGGATCACCTCAGCAATTTGCACGTGATCTATCAAAGCGGCGCGCGCATCTTCACTTACTCGGTGGTCAGTCCTGACGGCGACATCGTGCGGCAGGAAAATTACGATTATTTCAACACGCGCCCGCGTTTGAACACCGATGACAATGGCAATATTACGGTCCTTGGCGGCGCGCGCCGGGTGAAACCAAGCGATGGGCCGGTGGTGAAGCCGCCAAACGAAGTGCCCGCGGCTCCCGTGAAACCCTGAGCGCGCCGGTCATTGCGTCAATTCTTCCCTCGACGTGACCTGCGCCTGTATGTCTTTGATGATCATCGTGGCGCGGGTGAGGGCGTTGTCCTGCGTTTCTCCGAGGAATGATTTTAATTCCACCCGCACCGCCGCAATCGGATCGCCGTTCCGGTCGCGCAACGGCAATGTGACCGCAACCGTGCCTTGGCCTCGCCCAAAATAAATCTTGCCGTCGGTGATGGCGGCTTTTTCCGCGTCGGTGCCGGGCTGGCCGATTTCCTTTTCCACCTTGCTGGCGATGACGTGCGACCGGCCCTGGTCGTCGAGCGTGTAAAGGCGCAGCCCCACAATGCGCGGCTGTTCCTTCAATATGCCCTGCACGACCTCCTGCGCCTTCGGCACAAGCGGCGTGTAAACGATGGTCGTGTCGCCAAAATAACCCACCGCGTCGGACTTGGTGCGAAAACCGATTTTGCCGGTGGTGAACGAATTATCGTGCAATGTCGGCATCACCAGTTTGCCGTCCAGCCAGCAGATGATTTGATTGCCCTGGCATTGCACGCCCAGCGTGTGCCAGGTGTTGGTGGCAATGTCCGTTTCCGGGCCGATGGGGTCGGAACGGACACCGTTCACGACCTTGTAAAACCGCACGTTGTTCCCCAGCGCGCTGGCGCGGATGACGTAACAATTGGATTCATTTTGGTAACGGAACACCACGCCGGCCATTTGCTCGGCGGTGCCGCCGGCGATTTTGAACCGGGTCGTGAGGTTGAAGTCATTGAATGTCCCGCCGTCGTAAATCAGCATCGGAAACCGCTCATCCGTCGGGTCGGTGCTCGTTTGCGCGACCACGGCGCGGCGCGTGACCACCGGCGCCTGCGGCGAAAGCGGCGCGAGCAGCGGCGGCACCTCATCCATGATGATTTTCCATTCGCCGGGCCGGCCGCCACCCGCCAGTGCGGCGTGGAAATTGGTTGGCATCAGGCTGGTCGCAGCGTCGCCGAAATCAATTTTGATTTCCGCGCCGGCAGCCGGCAAAACCGCGGCTAACCAGAAGCTGAAAAGAAATTTTCGCATTCCACGCAGCGTAACAAAAAGGATTTCGACGACAAGCAGAGTGTTGGGTGGTCCTGGGAGCGGGGCGCAACTTGACACTACCTCCGGAGCGCCGAGCACCGCCTCGGCAAGATTCGCTGGAAATCGCCTGTTCGTGCCGAGACAGTGCTCGGCGCTCCGCTTTCAACAAATCCTTGGCAACTGCTCGCCACTGGGCATGTCGAGAATCCGGCTGGCGCCAATCGCGCTTTTCAACGTGACCAGCGGAGCGGAACTTTCGGCAACCTGGCCGATGATCGCCGACCCCGTGCCGACAGCGTGGCTGCGCATGATTTGCAGGGCGCGCTCCGTGTCCTTCGCCGCGATGAACGCAGCAAAACGTCCTTCGCACGCGACGTGCAGCGGATCGAGGCCGAGCATCTCGCACGCCGCGTGGACGTCTTCGCGCACCGGCACGGATTTTTCCACCACTTCAATTTTAACCGCGGAGGCTTCGGCAATTTCGTTGAGCGCGCTGGCCAGGCCGCCGCGCGTCAGATCGCGCAAACAGTGGATTTCAATTCCGGCGCGCAGCAGTTCCAAAACCAGATCCGCCACCGGCGCGGAATCACTTTCAATCTGGCTCTCGAATGCCAAACCTTCGCGCACCGCCATGATGGCCATGCCGTGACGCCCCAAATCGCCGCTGACCAGGACGACATCGCCGGGCCGCACATTTTGCGGCGCGATCTTCTGTTCATGCTCGATGACGCCGATGCCGGCGGTGTTGATGAACAGGCCGTCGCCCTTGCCCTTGTCCACGACCTTGGTGTCGCCGGTGATGATTTGCACGCCGCAACGCCGGGCCGCGTCGCTCATGGAACTGACGACCCGCCAGAGCGTTTCCATCGGCAGTCCTTCCTCGATGATGAACGCGCTGCTGAGGTAGAGCGGCCGCGCGCCGCTCATGGCGAGGTCGTTCACCGTGCCGTAAACGGCCATCGAGCCGATGTCGCCGCCCGGAAAAAAAATCGGCCGTACGACGTAGGAATCCGTCGTGAACGCAAGTTTTTTGCCGGTCCATTCGACCACTGTTGAATCATGCTGCGTTTCCAGCAGCGGGTTGTTGAATGCCGTCAGGAACATTTTGCCGATGAGCTGGTGCATCAGCCTGCCGCCGCCGCCGTGCGCCATCAGGACATGCGGGTATTGCGAGATGGGAATGGGACAATTTAAAGCAAATTGATTCTGCATGGGCATGAGCTGTTTCAAAAAATCCGAATGCCGAAATCCGAATGCCGAAAGAAATCCGAAATCCGAAGCCCGAAACAACTTCGCCAGGCCGGCACAATTCGGATTTCGGGCTTCGGGTTTCTTTCGGATTTCGTCATTCGGATTTCGGATTTCATTTCCTTCGATAACGGTAGTAAGCGGCGCACGCGCCTTCACTTGATACCATCGTCGCGCCGAGCGGATGCTCCGGGGTGCAGCGCGTGCCAAAGGCCGGGCATTCGTGCGGTTTGATTTGTCCCTGCAAAACCAGGCCGCTGAGACATTCGGCCGACTCTTCCACGCGATGATCCGCCAGACCGAATTTCTTTTCGGCGTCGAACGCGGCGTAGGTGTCGTTCAAACCAAAACCGCTCTGCGGGATTTCGCCGACGCCACGCCACTTGCGCGGCACGACCTTGAAAACTTTGCGAATTAGCTCCTGCGCCGGCTGATTGCCTTCGCGGCGTACGGCGCGGACGTATTGATTTTCAACCTCGGCCCGGCCGGATTCCAATTGCTGCACCACCATCAGCACACCCTGAAAAATATCCAGCGGCTCGAAGCCGGTGACAACAATCGGCACGTGATATTTCGCCGCAATGGGCGGGTATTCCTCATAGCCCATCACTGCGCAGACGTGGCCCGCGGCGAGAAAACCCTGCACCCGGCAGTTCGGCGACGACATTAGCGCCTCAATCGCCGGCGGCACGAGCACGTGCGAGATGAGCATGGAAAAATTTTTCAATCCCTTGTGCGCGGCCTGAAAAACCGCCATCGCCGTTGCCGGCGCGGTGGTTTCAAAACCAACGCCGAAGAAAACAACCTCCTTGTCCGGATTCTGCTCCGCGAATTTCAAGGCATCGAGCGGCGAATAAACAATGCGCACGTCGCCGCCACCGGCCTTGACGCTGAGCAAATCCGTTGTGCTGCCGGGAACGCGCAGCATGTCGCCGAACGAAGTGAAAATGATGCCGGGTCGCGCCGCGATTTCGATTGCCTTGTCGATCATTTCCAGCGGCGTCACGCACACCGGACAGCCCGGCCCGTGTATGAGCGTGATTTGTTTGGGCAGCAGCTCATCAATGCCGAATTTGACGATGGCGTGCGTCTGGCCGCCGCAAACTTCCATGATGTTCCACGGCCGGGTCGTGACGCGGTGGATTTCCCGCGCCAACTGTTGCGCACGTTCGCCATCACGATATTCATCGAGATATTTCATGGGCCGGCTTTTCCGTCACCCAACTCGGCGAGTTCCTCCATCTCCTTCAAATACTCGAAAACCTTGTGCGCCTCGTCTTCGTCCACCCGGCTGAGGGCGAAGCCGACGTGGACGATGACGTAATCGCCGACCTTCGCCTCGGGCACGTAGGCCAGACAGGCTTCCTTGAGGATGCCGCCGAAATTGATTTTGCCCATCCGCGACAGCGGGTCATCGCCGCTGATGCTTTCAATTTTTCCTGGAATGGCCAGACACATGGTTTTCCATTCTACTCCATCTGTCGCAAGGCGGCAACGACTTGTCCCAGCGCAATCCCACCGTCGTTGGGCGGCACACGCTGGTGCCAGTACGGTCGAAAACCCTCCGCCTGCAAACGCCGCACCACGCGCTCCGTAAGGTAACGATTTTGAAAACAGCCGCCGGAAAGCACCACGCGCTCCTGGGCGGCGCGTTTGGCAACGGCAACGATGCCTTCCATCAATGCGTTGTGGAACTTGGCGGAGATGATGCCCACGCTTACACCTTGCTGAACATCCAGGAGAATGGCTTCAATCATCGGCGACCAGTCCAAAATGAGTGACGAGTGACGAGTGACGAGTGACAGGTTGTAATGTTCGTCAGTTTCAACTCCGTCCAGAGCGAATTCCAGTTCCATCGCGGCCTGGCCTTCGAACCGGATTTGCTGGCGGAGATTGATGAGCGAGGCGACGGCATCAAACAGCCGGCCCATGCTCGTGGTCACCGGCGAATTCAGGTTTTTCGCCAGCATGGTTTTCAGCGTGGCCAGTTCCCCCGGTGAAAAGGCGCATGCAATCTTTTGATGCACCTGCATCAAAAGATTGCTTTGGACAGAGGGCAACTCGTGGAGCAATCCGAGCGCAGTACGGCGGGGTTCCTTGACCGCCTTGTCGCCGCCCGGCAAGCGGAACGGACGCAAATGCGCGATGCGTTCGACACGGTCGTCCGTGACGAGGAAAAATTCGCCGCCCCAAATCGTTCCATCCGTTCCGTAACCCGTGCCGTCCCACGAAACGCCGAGTGCGGGCGGCGCGATTTCATTTTCCGCCATGCACGACAGGACGTGGGCGATGTGATGCTGGACGCTGATTATGGTAGGGACGCGCTGCTGCGCGTCCTGGCCGAGCGGCAGCTCGGCCCTACCGGTCTCCTGCGCAAACTTCGTCGAGAGATAATCCGGGTGCAGGTCGGCGGCGATGATTTGTGGTTTGGCCTCGTATAATTTCTCGAAATCGGCGATGACACGACGGAAGGCGGAATATGCCTGTTCGGTTTCCAAATCGCCGATGTGCTGGCTGATGAAAATCTGGCTCCCGACCGATAGCGCGACCGCGTTTTTCAGATGCGCCCCGACGGCCAATACAATTTTCGGAGGGTGGAGTTCCACGACGCCCTGATCTTTTTGGTGTTGAGGTTTGGGGCTCGTGGAACTCGCCCCTCCGATGGTAATTGGCAGCGGCGCGTAGCCGCGGGCGCGGCGCAACATGAGTTCGCGGTCCAACATCACGCGCACAATCGAATCGTCCACATGCCGGAGAATGGGGCGGTTGTGGACGAGAAAAACATCGGCGATATCGCGCAACCGTTCGAGCGCCTCGCGCTCATCCGTGCAAATCGGTTCGTCGCTGAGGTTGCCGCTCGTGGCAACGACGGGAAAACCAAGTTCGGCCATCAGCAAATGGTGCAACGGCGTGTAAGGCAGCATCGCGCCGAGATACGGATTATTAGGTGCGATGGATTGGGCGGCCAACGAACAATTTTGTTCAACGCCCGCCCTCACCCTGCCCCTCTCCCCTGGGGAGAGGGAACAGACATTGCGCGGGCTAATTTGTTCCACGCTGGTTGAGCTGTCGTCAGTCGCACTTTCGCGAGGAATCGGAGGATGATTCTCCCTCTCCTGGGGGAGAGGGCCGGGGCGAGGGCGGACCAACCTCTTCAACAAAACAATGGGCGCTTCGGGCGAGCGGAGCAGGCGTTCTTCCAGGGGCGAAACTTCGCATTCAGCTTTTACGCTCTCCAGCGATGGAAACATGAGCGCAAACGGTTTCTCCTCGCGGTGCTTTCGTTCGCGCAAAAGTTGAACTGCGTTGTCGTTCCGCGCATCCACCATCAAGTGAAATCCACCCAACCCCTTGACCGCGACGGTTCTTCCTTCACGAATCGCATTGGCGGCGGCGAGCAGGACGCCGTGATCGCGCGGTGGAGAAAAGGTGGAACAGGCTTCCAGCCTGTCACTGACAGGCAAGATGCCTGTCCCACTTTCCCACAATTCCAGCCGCGGGCCGCAAACCGGGCACACGTTCGGCTGGGCATGGAAGCGGCGGTCGTGTGGTTCGTCGTATTCGGCCCGGCATTGTGGACACATCGTGAACGCCTTCATCGAGGTGTTCGCGCGGTCGTAGGGCAGCGATTCGATGATGCTGAAGCGCGGACCGCAATTGGTGCAGTTGGTGAACGGATAACGGTGGCGGCGGTTTTGGGGATCGAAGATTTCGCGCAGGCAATCCGGGCACGTGGCGATGTCCGGCAGCACCAGCGCGGTCTTGTTGCCGCCGATTTCGCTGGGGCGGATTTCAAATGCCGTGCAGCCAACGGGGTCAAGCCACGAAGCTTCGAGGCTTTGGATGAAACTTCGCGGCGGTTTTTCGGTTTCGAGCCGGAGCAGGAATTTTTCCAGTTCCGCACGCGGGCCTTCGACTTCAATGAAGACCCCCTGCGGGGAATTGTTGACCCAGCCGGCCAATCCGAGTTCCGCGGCGAGGCGGAAGACAAACGGACGGAAGCCGACGCCCTGCACCGCACCGCGAACGGTGAGTTTCAGGCGTGTGCGCTGGCTGGCTGGTCCGGCTTGGTTCACGCGGGGATTTTGTCCGAACCGCCTCCGAATTAAAAGCGTAAGCGGCGGGCAACCTAATTTAGCGTTCCGGCCGGTCAATTCCGGCGATGCTTTCAATATTAAGTTCCCACTTGACTGGTATCACCCGTGATGTCATTTTATACCACATGGAAATCGTGCAAGACACCAATGTTTTCGTTGCCGCCCTGCGCAGTCAGGAAGGCGCGAGCGCGGAAGTATTGGATCGTTGTCTGGCGCGTGACGATCGAGCCGTCATGGGCGCGGCCCTGTTTGCGGAATACGAGCAACTGGTGCAACGGGAAAGCTTGTGGCGGGATGTGCCGGTGACGCTGGCCGAACGCGAAGCGCTGCTGGACGATTTCTGCGCGGCGGCGATCTGGCAGCCAATTTATTTCCGCTGGCGGCCCAACCTGCCGGATGCGGATGACGACCACGTTTTGGAACTGGCGATTGCCGGCGGAGTGGAACATCTGGTCACCCACAACACGCGGGACTTTGCGCGGGGCGAACTTAAATTTGCCTCGCCGCGCGTGGTGACACCGGCGCAACATCTGAAAAGCATAAAATGAAAACCATCCCCTATCGTTGTGACGATTCCCGGCACAAGGCTTTGCTCGGCGCGGTGCGATCCACCGGCACGAGCGTGCAAAGGCTGTTCGACAACTTTGTCACGCACGTCATCGCTGAACGCCAGGCGGAAGCCCGTTTTGTGGTGCGCCAGAAGCGCGGCAACCCCGCCCGCGGCCGGAAGCTGCTGGCTGAAATCCGCCACCGCATCGCGCACGCGCCAAAATAACGGCAGGAAAAGAACCGCGCGAAGCGTCTTGGAGTGCGCCAGCCCCCTGGCGCTTTCGGATGGAACCGCGAACGACGCGAAATATGCGAACCGCCTGCCGCGCGAAACCTGAGATTGTAGGAGCCGATGTGCTTGTCTCGCCGTAGCCGGGCGAAGGCGGAAGGAGGCTTTGACTGAAACCCTGAATTGGAAATGAGTCTCGTGACCTCGTCTCCTACAAAATGGACGTCGGAGTGTGGCCGTCCCCGGCCACAGCAATGCACGAACGGCGACGCGCTTTGGCCGAACCGATGCCGGCCCGCTTTGCCACGTTGCTGCGCCCGGGGACGGGCGCACTCTGGAGGTCGGGGGAAACTGCCGCGCCGGGCGAAGAAAACTGCCGCTGCCAATATCAGTTTGGGATGGACGACTGGGGCAATTGGCATTTGAATTGGGCATGACCAAAGAAGGAGAAAATCTGCAAACTATTCCAGTTGAGAGTGGACTCGTGGCATTTTTTGACATCTTGGGATTCAAACAAATATTGTCAGCAAATGCGGCGGAAGAATCTCTGCATATCGTCAACACCTGTATGTTGAAAGAACTCGCTCAAACCGAAAGGATGCACGGACCACAATTTAAGATACAAACATTTGTGATTTCAGATTCGATATTGATTGTCCTACCAAATTTAACAGACATTGGAGTATTTGTTTTTACGAGTTTCTGTAATCTCTTTTTTTTCGGTCTGCTTATAAATGGATTGCCGGCAAGAGGAGCAATCGCAGCCGGTAAGTTTTTTATACAGAAAAAGCCAAACCAAATCATTTTTGTCGGCCAACCTATCATTGATGCCCACGAACTGGCGAACACACTCGAAATTGCCGCCTGTGCGCTTACGCCTTCGTCTGAAAGTAAAGTTTTACAACATTTAACACCCGGAACATTTAAGATTCACGACACACCTGTTAAAGGCGGTTCAGCGCAACGCTACCTATTGAAATACGGCGCAGTATTATCTCGTGAGCAAATAATTCGATGCTTTAAGGCACACAAAAAGCATCTTGATTCCATATCGGACAAAAAACTCAACAATACAATTGAATTTTTGACAGCGTGTGGCGAATTGAAACCTGTTTAAGAATCACGGGAATCTTGCAAGGAAATTGAAACTGCATAAGATGCCGATATGAAATTGAAATGGATGACGTGCGTGTTTCTGGTGCTGGTGGCCGTCACTATTCGATTGCCCGCGCAACAAGCTGACGCCGACCGTAAGTCGTTCGAGGAAACCAAAGCAAAAGCTGAAAAAGGGGATGCAATGGCACAATGTGTTCTCGCTGAAATTTATGATGATGGTAAAACAGTTACAAAAGACTATGTCGAGGCCGCAAAATGGTTTCGTAAAGCTGCCGAAGAAGGAAATCCAGAAGCCCAATTCAACCTTGGCATTTATTACCTAAACGGTAGTGGTGTAGCGAAGGATGATGTAGAAGCGGTGAAATGGTTTCGTAAAGCCGCCGATCAGAATTACAGCGCGGCTCAAAACCACCTTGGATTCAGATATGCCAATGGTGAGGGTGTGACAAAGGACGAAGTTGAAGCTGTAAAGTGGTATCGTAAAGCGGCAGATCAAGGTAATGCAGTAGCGCAACACAACCTCGGCTACTGTTACGGGAACGGTCAAGGCGTTGAGGCGGCCCCCATTCTTTAGACCACTGAGCGCAGAAAATAAGATGGATTCTCGCGGTCTGCTGTCATGGTTACTTTTGTCTGTCTCTCGTTCAGTCTGCGCTTTAAATCCATTTGGAAAAGAGAGAGCGAGCCGTGCTGGGCACTACCCGCCCTCCCTCTCCCGTTT
The DNA here is from genome assembly GCA_963804345.1 of uncultured Verrucomicrobiae bacterium. Lineage (GTDB taxonomy): Bacteria > Verrucomicrobiota > Verrucomicrobiia > Limisphaerales > UBA11358 > UBA11358. Next base: position 72,691 of record CAWDPX010000021.1, read on the forward strand.
AATGGGGTTTCAATACTTACCGCCGAAGGCGGTCCGATTTCAAGTCTTTCTTCGCGGCCGTGCGTTCTGGGGTTGCATCGCTTCCCAACTGGCTGGCTGGGCACCATGCGCACCAGGATCAAAATACACTTCTGCCGGCGTCGCATAACCCAGTGCCTGGTGCGGACGCTCCTGGTTATAGCCGTCAAACCACCGACCCAGCCCGCGTCCGGCCGCCAGTCCGTCGCCATAGTCCTGCAAATAGATGTCTTCATATTTGGCGCTCCGCCACAGCCGTTCGATGAACCGGTTGTCGATCCACCGCCCCCGACCGTCCATGCTCACATCCACGCCCGCCGATTCCACCGCATCGATAAACATCGGCGCGGTGAACTGCGAACCTTGATCGGTGTTGGAGATCAGCGGGGCCTGCCGTCCCACCCGCAACGCCGCCTCCCAGGCGTCCACACAAAATGCCGCCTCCAGCGTGTTGCTCAATCGCCAGCCCAACACATAACGACTCCACCAGTCCATCACCGCCACCAGATACATGAAGCCCGTGGCCATCGGTACATAGGTGATGTCTGAACACCAGACTTGATCCGGCCCCGTCACCTCCAAATCGCGCAACAGATACGGATAAATTTGGTGACCGGGTTCCGGCAGGCTCGTCCGCGGCTTGGCGTAAATCGCCTCGATCCCCATCAAATGCAGCAGCCGCACCACCCGCTTGCGATTGACGGCCAAACCCTGCTGGTGCAACAGCACCGCCAGCTTGCGGCTGCCATAAACCGGATGCTCCAAGTGCAACTCGTCCAATCGCCGCATCAGCGCCAGGTTCTCCTCCGTCTCCGGAGCACACTGGTAATAGTAGCTGCTGCGGCAGAGCTCCAGCAGTTCGCACTGATGCCGTACGCTGACCTTCGGATCCGGGCTGACCAGTTCTTGCAGACATGTTACAACCCCAGTTGTCTGGACTTTTTTTTAAGCCAGTCCAAGTCCACCGTCAATTGGCCGATCTTCTGATGCAACTGCGCGATCAACTCCTCCTGATCTTCCGTCCCCGGTTGCCCGGGCTCGAACAACTCGGGCATGTGATCCCGAATCGTCGCCCGCCATTGCGTCACCTGCGTCGGATGCACCCCGTACTCTCTCGCCAGTTGCGAGACCGTCTTCAGCCCAACCAGGGCTTCGAATCCCACTTTGGCCTTGAAGGCCGCACTATGCCGTTTCCGTTTTGCTTTCATAGTCTGCTTTCTTTTCTCCAGCAGACCAGCGAAAGTCCATCTTAACCTGTGGTCCAGTTTTTGGGGTCCACCTCACGTAACTAAAGATGACGTGGCAGCGGTAAAATGGTATCGCAAATCTGCCGAGCAAGGTTGCGCCCTAGGTCAAAACGATCTGGGTTTTATCTACGCTAACGGTCAAGGAGTGACAAAGAATTATGTAGAAGCGTACAAATGGTTTCTACTAGCGGCGGGGCAGGGTAATGAACTTGCAAAGAAAGGTGTGGCTGAAGTGGAGTATTTAATGACGCGGGAGCAAATTGCGGGAGGTCAACGTTTGGCTCACGAGTTTACACCAAAGTTAGAATCGGGTTCTGGCAATTCATCCGAAAGTATAGCTGGGCCAAAATTCACCGGCACGGGATTTTTCATCACGGGCGATGGTTATTTGATTTCCAATTATCACGTCGTCAAGGATGCGGCGAAGGTTCGTTTGATCACGAGCGCCGGAACGATTGACGCCAAAGTGGTGCGGGTGGATGCGGCCAATGATCTGGCTTTGTTGAAAGCGGACGGGCGTTTTGCATCGCTGCCAATTGCATCCAGCCGGACAGTGAAATTGGGCGGCACGGTGGCGACGGTCGGTTTTCCAAACATTGGTTTGCAGGGGTTTGCTCCCAAACTGGCCAAAGGCGAAATCGCGTCGCTGTCCGGCGCGGCGGATGATGCGTGGTATTTCCAGATCAGCGTGCCGGTGCAGCCGGGCAATTCGGGCGGTGCGCTGGTGGATGAGCACGGCAACGTTGTGGGCGTGGTGTCGGCCAAGCTGGATGCGTCGGTGGCGCTGGCGGCGAGCGGAGCGCTGCCGGAGAATGTCAATTACGCCGTGAAGAGCAGTTTTCTGTTGAGCTTCCTCGAATCTGTGCCGGCGGTTTCGGCCAAACTGAAAGAACCAATCACGGCTGACCGGAAGTTTGAGGAGGTGGTAAAGTCGGCGCAGGATGCGGCTGTTTTGGTTTTAGTTTATTAACCACGAAACACACGAACTACACGAAAAATTAAAAACAGGGAAGTTGTGGACTCGTGGAACTCGCCCCTCCCAAGTTTCGTGTGTTTGGTGTATTTCGTGGTTTAGAAAGCGGCTTCGGCCCGGAATTCATTTGTCAGTCTGCGACGGGCGATATACCTTGAGCGTGTGGAACCCGGCCCTGGCAGGCTGCTTGGCCGGTTCGTTGTTTTCGGCAGACCATGCACGAATTATCCATCATGCAAAGCGCTTTGGATCAGGTACTCGAAAAGGCCCGGCAAGCCGGGGCCAGCCGGGTGCATGCCATCCGCCTGCGCATCGGCGCCCTGAGCGGCGTGGTGCCCGACGCGCTGCAATTCGCCTTTGAGGCCCTCGCCGACGGCACGCCGGCGCAAGGCGCACAATTGCTCATCGAGGATGTCCCGGCGCGGTTCTGGTGCGCCACGTGCAGCTATGAATTTGAGGCAACGCGGATGTTCGCCGAATGTCCCGATTGCCATCGTCCCAGCGGCGAACTCCGCGCGGGACGCGAAATGGAACTCACTTCATTGGAGGTTGACTGATGTGCCAGGATTGCGGATGCGGATTGCCCGGTGAAAACCCGGTGGGTATCAGCGGCCACCATCACGACCACGACCACAGCCATGGCCATGACCATCATCACGACCACGACCACCCGCATTCCCACACCCATTCACACGGGGAAGCCGACCACACTCACTCGCACGGAGACGTTGCTGGCCAGCATCGGGTTTTGGAGGTGCGCCAGGCGATTCTGGAAAAGAATAACCGGCTGGCGGAGCGCAACCGCGGATTTTTCCATGCGCGCGGCCTGCTGGTGCTGAACGTTCTTTCGTCGCCCGGTTCGGGCAAGACCACGTTTATTCGCGAAACCATCCGTGCGCTGGGCAAACGCCTGAAGACCGGCGTCATCGTCGGCGACCTGGCCACGGACAACGACGCCGAGCGTCTTCGCAAATCGGGCGCGCCGGTGGTGCAGATCACCACGGGGACGGTGTGCCATCTCGAAGCGGAGATGGTGGCGAACGCCTTGAAGCAACTGGACTTGAAAGGCCTCGATCTCCTCATCATCGAGAACGTCGGCAACCTCGTCTGTCCCGCCTCGTACGATTTGGGCGAAGATTTGCGGGTGGTTCTGCTGTCCGTCACCGAGGGCGAGGACAAGCCGTTGAAATATCCGCCCATGTTCCAGTCGGCAGGCGCGGCGGTGGTCAGCAAGCTGGACCTTGCAACCGCCTGCGATTACAACCGGGAAACAGCCCTGGCCAATCTCCGCCGCCTGGCGCCGAAGGCGCCCGTGTTTGAACTTTCCGCCAAGACCGGCCAGGGCATGGACGACTGGTGCAAGTTTCTCATCCAGCAGCACAAGGCCATAAAGGCGCGTGATCCGTTGGGCGTTTAGTCCGTATCTATTCCATTAAACCACGGATGGACACGGATTGATTGGTAGGGCGGGCAGTCCCTGCCCGCCGTCCGTCAAAAAACAAAGCACGGCGCGCACGGAGTGACGCGCCCTACCTGCGAATGGTATTGTCTTTATCCGCGTCCATCCGTGGTTGGAAAGTCGGGTCGTTTTGCTTTTCGTCCGGCTGATTCTTCAGTTAAGCCGGATCACTGACAAAGAATGGTGGCTAATTGCCAAATAGCGCAAAGCCAATCGGAACCGGGCCGGTAAGTTGTATTCCCTTGAGGAATTTGATAAAGGTTTTGCACGGAAAAGCTCGTGCCGGCCAGGGCCAACGCCCATAATGGCTGCAAGAAACACTCTTAACACCGAAACCGTTGTGATGCTGGTTTTAACATTGATTCTGGTCCCCCTGGCCGCCGGGCTGTTGCTGTTGTGCTTGAAGCCCGACCTGCCCCGCAAAATCCTGGTGTCCATCGTGACGCTGGCAGTCTGCTGCGGTTCCGTGGCCCTGGCCCTGTTGCCCACGCCGCTCAATCTGGGTGAGCTTCCCCTGAGTCAGCATGGGATCAACTTGGGCATGTTGCTCGTCGAAATCGCGATGAGCCTGTTCATTATTTCCGTCGGTGTGCGCGCGAAAAACCCGCTGATTGTATTACTCACGCTGGCCCAGGCGGGGCTGATGGTCTGGTTTGAATTCACCGCCGGTGCGCATCTGGAGGTGGCGCAGAACCTGTTCGTGGACAAGTTCACCGTCATCATGGCCCTCATCAACGGCATCGTGGGCGGCGGCATCTGCATTTATGCGCTGGGCTACATGCGCGAATACCATGAAGTGGCGCATCGCGACGTGCCGGACCGGCGTCCGCTCTTTTTCGCGCTGCTGTTCATCTTCATGGGCGCGATGTTCGGCCTCATTTTTGCCAACAACCTGGTGTGGCTGTTCCTCTTTTGGGAGATCACCACGCTCTGCTCGTTCCTGCTGATCGGCTACACGCAGACCGATGAGGCGAAGCGCAATGCGCTGCGGGCGCTGGTGATGAACCTCGCCGGCGGACTTGCCTTTGCGGTGGCAATTGTCTGGCTGCAAAAGAAAACCGGCAGCATCGAATTGCAGGCGATGATCAACTCCCCCGACAAGGCGCTGGTGCTCCTGCCGGCGGCGCTGCTGTGCTTTGCGGGCATCACGAAATCCGCCCAACTGCCTTTCTCCAGCTGGCTGCTGGGCGCGATGGTGGCGCCCACCCCGGTGTCGGCGCTGTTGCATTCCAGCACCATGGTGAAGGCGGGCGTCTATCTCGTCCTGCGCATGGCGCCGTTGGTCGCGGGCACAAAAGTCGGGATGATGGTGGCGCTGGTCGGCGCGGTCACTTTTGTCGTTGGCTCCCTGGCGGCCATCACCACCAGCGAGGCCAAACGGGTTCTGGCTTGGTCCACGGTGGCGAACCTCGGCCTGATCGTGCTCTGCGGCGGCATCGGAACTTACGAGGCGGTCTGGGCGGGCATCCTGTTGATTATATTCCATGCGGTGGCCAAATGTCTGTTGTTCCTGTGCGTGGGCGTGGTGGAACACAAGTTGCACAGCCGGAACATCGAGGACATGTCCGGGCTGGTCGTGCGCATGCCGCGCGTGGCGATCATGATGCAGATTGGCATGGCCGGCATGTTCCTGGCGCCGTTCGGCATGTTGATCAGCAAATGGGCGGTGCTCAAAGCGGTCGTGGATGCCTATCCTTCGCTGTCGGTCTTCATCGCCTTTGGCAGCGCCGCCACGCTGTTTTTCTGGGTCAAGTGGATGGGCAAACTGATACAAGTCGTCGGACCGGCTGAGCGGATAAAGAAAGAATTGGTTCTCGGCGAGGCCATTGCGCTTTACGGTTTGTCGGCGGCAACGGCTTTGGCCTGTCTGTTGTTTCCGCTCATTTCCTCCCATTTCATTGAACCGTACATCTACGCGGTTTATGGCCAGTCGGCCTCGCTGGGCGAGGGCAACGTCATCATCATGACGATCATGATGGCGATGGTCATGCTCTTCCCGCTCAGTTTCATGAACTACGGCCGAGGCGTGAAGGTGGTGGATGCTTATCTGGGCGGCGCGAACGTACACAGCAGCGTGCAATTCCGCAGCACCGCCGACAGCGTGCAGGCCGTGGCGATCGGCAACTACTATTTGCGCAACATTTTCAGTGAAGCCTGGCTTTCACGCTGGGGCGTGATCGGCTGCGCGGCGATGCTGACGGTGATGCTGGTGGTGGCATGTTTATGAAGAAAATCACCGGAAAAGTTTTGCAATTGGGTGGGGCCGACCTGCCGGTCGGCCAGGACGCGCAGCAGCGCGTCCCTGCCGTTTTGCATTTGTTTTGTATATGAGTCCCTGGATTCGAATTTTGATTTATCTGGTCGCGGCGCCCATCGTCGGCGGATTGCTGGCGGGTTGGGATCGCCGGATCTCGGCGCGCATGCAGTCGCGGCGCGGCCCGCCCATCCGGCAGCCGTTCTACGACGTACAGAAACTGTGGTCGAAACAAAACATTGTCGTCCGCCGCTCGCAGAACTTTTACATCGGGTTCTTCCTGCTGATGGTCGTCTTCACCGGCGCGCTGTTCTTTGGCGGGTCGGATTTGTTGCTGGTGATTTTTGCGCTGACGCTGGCGGCCATTTTCTTCGTGCTCGGCGCGTACAAGGCCAGTTCGCCTTACAGCTTCATCGGCGCGGAACGCGAATTGATCCAGATGATGGCCTATGAACCGATGGTGCTGCTGACGGCCATCGGGATGTACATGGTTACCAAAAGCTTTGCCGTGAATGACATCGCCAATCATCCCACGCTGCTGGTGCTGGCGCTGCCGGGTATTTTCCTCGGCTTCCTTTACACGCTCGAAATCAAGTTCCGCAAATCGCCGTTCGACCTGTCCTGCTCGCACCACGCGCATCAGGAGCTGGTGCGCGGCATCACCACCGAATTTTCCGGACGCACGCTGGCCCTGATCGAAATCGCGCATTGGTACGAAAACGTGTTCCTGCTGGGCTGGGTCTATCTGTTCTTCGCCTCAATGCCGGTTTTGGGCGTGGCCATGTCGTTGTTCGTGTTTGTGTTCGTCATTCTGGTGGACAACGTGTTCGCCCGGCTCAAGTGGCAGACGGCCATCCGCAGCGCGTGGATTGTGGCGGCCGTGTTCGGCTTCGGCAACATCCTCGTGCTCTCGCTTTTGTCCGCGAAACCGGCCATCCCCGCCGCCCCCGCTGCCGCCGTCACCCAACCCGCCGTGAGCGGGACGGTTCCTGCCGCGGCCGCGACGCCGGTCTTGAACAACGCCAACGCCATCGCCCGGAGGAATTGAATCATGTCCGGCCTTTCAAAATCACCCTGGATCATCCACTACGACGCCTCGAGCTGCAACGGCTGCGACATCGAGGTGCTGGCCTGTCTGACGCCGATTTTTGACGTCGAGCGCCTGGGCGTGGTCAACACCGGCAACCCGAAGCACGCCGACATTTTCCTGGTGACGGGCGCGGTCAACGAGCAGAGCAAGGATGTTATCCGCAACATTTACAACCAGATGCCGGAGCCGAAGGTGGTGGTGGCGGTGGGCATCTGCGCGTCCAGCGGCGGCATCTTCCGCGAGTGCTACAACATCTCCGGCGGCGTGGACAGCGTGATTCCGGTGGATGTGTATGTGCCGGGCTGCGCCGCGCGGCCGGAAGCCATTGTGGACGGCGTGGTCAAGGCCCTCGGCGTGTTGGAACAAAAACACAAGGATACCCAGGCCGCCGTCAGCAACATGGACAACGTCCTTTACCAGCGGGCGGAAAAGAGCGACGCGCCGGAAATCCTCGCTCTGCAAAAGACCGCCGGCCAGTGCGAGGCGGAAGTTTACAACGACGAAAACCTGCCGGCTTTGCAGCAGACGTTCGAGGAACTCCAGAACGATTTTGACAAGGCGGTTTTCATCAAGGCCGTGGTCAACGGCAAGATCATCGGCTCGGTGCGCGGCCAGGCCCGCGACGATACCGCGCTGGTGAGCGGCATCAGTGTCCATCCTTACTTCCAGCGCCGTGACATCGGCCGCCGTCTGGTGGAGGAGCTTGAAAAAAACTTTCCCCAGGCGAAACGCTTTGAGGCTTTCACCGGCCGGCCGAACAAACGCAGCCTGCATTTGCTGGGCCGGGCGGGTTATCAGGAATTCAAGACCGAGCCGTTCACGCCCGCCATCACGTGGGTCTATCTGCAAAAGGAACGTAAATGAGCCAGGAACAAATCGAGCTGATCACGATTGACGCGCTGCTGGAAAAAGTCCGGGCCAAAAAGGACCAGGGCTGCCGGCTGGTGCAAATCAGCGCCACGCAACTGCCCGGCCAGATCGAGCTGACCTACAGCTTCGATCTCAACAGCCAGTTGACCAATTTGCGCCTGTCGCTGCCCGGCGAAGAGCCGCATTTGCCGAGCATCAGTTCGATCTATCTCTGCGCCGTCCTGTACGAGAACGAAATTCACGACCTGTTCGGCGTGCAGGTGGCCGGCATCGCGATTGATTTCAAAGGCAAATTTTACAAGACGGCCATCAAGTTCCCGTTCGCCACCGCCAAGCTTCCCTGCGCGAGCAGTGCGGCGGCCCCAGCCGCCGGCGCGGCACCTGGTGCGACAACGCCACCGGCAACCACGGGAGCACCCAAATAGATTTTTATGGCACGCACTGTCATTCCCTTTGGCCCGCAACACCCGGTGTTGCCGGAGCCGGTCCATCTCGATCTCGTCGTCGAAGACGAAAAAGTCATCGAGGCGCGGCCGTCCATCGGTTTCATTCATCGCGGACTAGAAAAGCTGGCGGAGACGAAGGATTACATCGAATTCGTCTATGTCGCCGAACGCATCTGCGGCATCTGCAGCTTCATCCACGGGCAGACCTATTGCCAGGCGGTCGAAACTATCATGAACATCGCGGTGCCGCCGCGCGCGTTGTATCTGCGGACGGTCTGGGGCGAACTCTCGCGCATCCACAGCCATCTGCTCTGGCTGGGGTTGATGGCCGACGGCATGGGTTTTGAAAGCCTGTTCATGCACTCCTGGCGCATGCGCGAAAAGGTGCTCAACATCATCGAAGCCACCACCGGCGGCCGCGTCATTTTCGGCTCGTGCAAGGTCGGCGGCGTGCGGCGCGACATCAACGCTGACATGATCAAAACCATTTTGAAGGACCTGGACGAAATCGAGAAGGACCTGCGAAGCCTCACCAGCGTGTTCCTCAACGACCATTCGGTGAAAGCGCGGCTCTGCGGCATCGGCGTGCTCTCGAAACAGGAAGCCTATGACCTCGGCTGCGTCGGCCCGATGCTCCGGGCCAGCGGTGTGGCGCAGGACATGCGCAAGCTTGGTTATGCCGCGTTCAAGGACATCCCGGTGGAACCGGTCACGCGCACCGAGGGCGATTCCTACGCCCGCTGCGCCGTCCGTTGCGAAGAGCTTTTCCAGTCGGTCAACATCATCCGGCAAGCCTTCGCGAAGATTCCCGATGGCGAGATCGCCGTGAAAGTCACCGGCAATCCCACCGGCGAGACCATCACGCGCACCGAACAGCCGCGCGGCGAGGTGGTTTACCATTTGAAAGCCAACGGCTCGAAATATTTGCAGCGGTTTCGTGTGCGCACGCCGACATTTGCCAACCTCCCGGCCATGTTGCAGGTGCTGCCGGGCTGCGACCTGGCCGACGTGCCGATGATTGTGCTCACGATTGATCCCTGCATCAGTTGCACGGAAAGGTGATATGGGTTATTTCGAAATGTCCAAGCTGGCCCTGAAGTGGGCGCTCACGAAGCCGCCGACCACCCGCTATCCGTTCGAGCCGCGCAACCCCATCGCGGGCTCACGCGGCCAGCTGGTTTTCACCAAGGACAACTGCGTCTATTGTACCGTTTGCGCCAAGAAATGCCCCACCGGCGCGTTGCTAGTGAATCGCGCGCAAAAGAAATGGGCCATTGACCGTTTGCGGTGCATCACCTGCGGCTACTGCGTGGAAATTTGCCCCAAGAAATCGCTGGAGCTGGCCACGGGCCACGGCAGCCCGGCGGTGACGCGCGACCGCGAGTTTTTCTGATCCCATCCAAACGAAAGGCGGAGCATGAACCCAAGTTCCTCGCCAAGTGGGAAAGCAAAATACGCCTGGAGTGAAATTGACCGCGCCGAACCGCCAAAACGTCCGGCGGCCGACCGGGTTTCCGATTTTCGTCAAGCCGCCGTCCCTTACGACGAAGCCACCGCCCGCGAGCAGGCCAGCCGCTGCATCCAATGTCCGAATCCGGCCTGCGTCGAAGCCTGCCCGCTGGACTGCCCCATCCCGGAATTGCTGTTGCTGACAGCCGATGGCCAGTTCAAGGAAGCCGCCGGACTTCTTTTTACCTCGCATCATATTCCCGAGATCGCGTCCCACGCCTGCGTGGGCGGCCGCGTCTGCGAACGGGCCTGCATTCTGGCGGGAAAATCCGAGGCCGTGCCGATCCGCGCCATCACGCGGTTCCTGCTGGACTACGGCTGGAAACACGGCCTGGCCGAACCTGCGGTGGAACACGCCAAAGACCAGAGCGTTGCCGTGATTGGTTCCGGCATCGGCGGTCTGGTGACGGCCGATGCCCTTTCGCGCAAAGGCTATGCGGTCACCGTCTTCGATTCCCGCGAAAAACCCGGTGGACGGGTGATGAACGGCCTGCCTGGATTCCGGATGGACAAGGAATTGGTCGAACGCCGCCTCGGACTGTTGAAACAGCGCGGCATCCGTTTTCAAATGGGCGTCACCTTCGGCCGGGACGTGAAACTGAGTGACCTGCGGCGCGAGTACGACGCGGTTTTTCTCGGGTTTGGCCTCGCCGATGCCCTGCCGCTCGGTGTGCCCGGGGCGGAATTGCGCGGAGTTTACCAGGCCTTTCCGTTCGTCATCCAAAATGCGCAGCCCGCGTGCGGGCCGATGCCAGACCGGTCCGGTCCGGTCGCCGGGGCCAAAATGGACCAGCCGATTGTGGACGTGCGGGGCAAACGCGTGGTGGTGCTCGGCGGCGGCGACACCGCCATGGACGTTCTGCGCATCGCCATCCGGCGCGGCGCCGCCGACGCGCTGTGCCTCTATCGCCGGGACGAGGCCAGCGTGCCGGCCGATGCGGAGGAATATGCGAATGCCCGGGAGGAAGGCGCGCGATTTTTGTTCCTGAGCCAGCCGGTGGCCGTGCTCGGCAATGCGGCGGGCGGGGTGACTCACGTCCGCTGCCTCCGGATGGAACTGGCCGGGCCCGACGGCGCCGGCCGGCCGGCGGTCAAGCCGGTGGCGGGATCGGAATTCAACATTCCGGCGGACGCGGTGTTCGTGGCGTACGGTTTCACCGCGCCCCGGCTACCGGACAGCGATGATTTCGCCCGGTTGTCCGTGGACGGGCGTGGTTGTTTGCAGGTGGATGCGAACCGGATGACGAACTTTCCCGGGGTCTTCGCCGGCGGCTCAATCGTCCGCGGGCCGGCGCCCCTGGTGGAAGTGGTGCGCGACGCGCGACGCGCCGCCGCAGCCATTGATTCCCACCTTGCCGCCCGGCGCGGCCAGTGACCAATTCCCAATCGCCCTCCCGGAGTCACGGCCGGTCGGGTCAGAGATTCCTGTCGCTGCGGACCCTCCCGGCAATTTGCTTCGCGACCGCGCACGACTTGTTCTGCTTCGGGGGAATCCGCAGGTAAAAAATGGCGGGACCGCGCTGCAGAGAGCGCCTTAAAACTTGCGAGTCCGATCCAATCTCATGCAAACCCGGGAAAGGTGAGCCGACTCACGTTGGCGGCTGCAACGGGAGGATGTTTTGAGACGGCCCCGGCAGCACGGCCCGGCCACAAATCACTTCACCGCGTCGCGCGGAACGATTTTGATGCTGATGATGCCCATGCGTTTGTCGGGGCGGTCCTGTGGATGGGTGGGCGTGGTGGCGATTTTTTCCAAAACGTCGTCGCCTTTGATCAGCTTGCCGAACGTGGTGTATTGATGGTCGAGGAACGTCGGGTTGCCATGGCAGATGAAAAACTGGCTGCCGGCGGAATCAGGATTGTTCGAGCGGGCCATGGAAATGACGCCGCGAACGTGCGAGCGGTCATTGAACTCGGCCTTGATCTGGTAGCCGGGCCCGCCCGTGCCCCACACGTCTTCCTTGCCCGCATCTTTCGTGAGCGGATCGCCGCCTTGAATCATAAAGCCTTTGATGACGCGGTGAAAACAGGTGCCGTCGTAAAAGCCTTTTTGGGCGAGCGTTTTGAAATTTTCAACGGTCTTGGGCGCGACCTCGGGCCAGAATTCGATGACCATTTCGCCTTCGGTGGTGTTGATGACGGCGACTTCGGTGGTGTTTGCGGGAGTGCTCATGGTGGCAGTGGTTGGGGTGTTTGTTTTGGTTTCGTCAGCCAAAGCCGTCGCCATTCCAGCGGCAAAGACGATGGCGCAAATCAGGTTGAATGTTTTCATGGGCGCAAAATTATCCAGACCCGCGGCCAAAAGTCACGCGCGGAATTGGACATTTCAAGTCATCGGCGGCGGAAATTTTTGGGTCTCTTTCTTCGGCTCGCGTTTTTCCTCCGGCTTGTCCTCGTGCTTGTCCTCGTCCTTGTGCTCGTCCTTGTGCTCGCCCATCGCGCGTGTGATGAGGCTGGCGTGGTCGGCTTTGCCCGAGCGACGCAGCATGAAAACCGCCAGACCGCCCGCCACCGCCAGAATTGCCACGCTGATGGCCAAAGTGCCTTGCCAGCCAATCCCGGAACTTTCGGCCGGCGGCGCAGCGGTGATATTCGATTGAACGGGAACGGCGCTCGTTTCCGTCAATGATTCATTTCCCGGCGGTTTCGCTTCGCCGGTAACTGCGGGTGCGGACGTTGAGGAGGTGGTCATCGGCGCCGGGATGATGGCATTTGTCATTGTCAGGTGAGTCGCAGCGCTGTTGGATGGAGCGGGAACGGCGCTGGTTTGCGTCAATGGCACAACCGCCGGTGGTTTCACCTTGTGGACAATGGCGGGTGCGGGCGCCGACGTCGCGGTTATCGGCGGCGGGACGGCAACTTCGTTGGTGCTGGCGGGAATGCTCGTGGTTGCGCCGGTTGGCGTGTTGGTTTTGGGTTCGTCAGCCAATGCCGTCAGTATGCCAGCGGCCAAGACGATGGCGTAAATGTAAATCCGTGCTTTCATGATGGAAATTTTCCAGACCCGCAGTCAAAAGTCACGGGCGGAATCACTCCTTTTTCAGCGAATGATCGCCGGGATTGTCGCCGCCGGTCTTGCGGGTGCGGCGGAACATGAATACTGTCAGACCGCCCGCCAGAAATGCGACGCCAATGGCCAATGCCCCTTTACGGCCGATTCCGGGACTTTCAGGCGGCGGGGTAATGGCGTTCGTCGTTGCCAGTGGCGCAGCGGCGATTGGGGATTGAGCGGGAATGGCGCTGGTTTGTGTGAATGGCTCAACGGCCGGTGGTTTCACCTCGTTGGCAACCACGGGTGTGGGCGTTGAGGTTATGACCATCGGTGGCGGATTGGTCAGCGCCGGTTTCGGCACGGGTGGTGGCTTCGGCGCGGGCGGCGGCACATGATTGGTGATGGTTGTGCCAACAATAATAAGCGGCGGGGCGCTGGATCGTGGCGTTAACGCATCCGCAGCCTTGGGTGGCTCATGGACGGCTTCGGGCAGGGGCGGAAACGCCGGCAGACTCACCGGCTGGGGCGGAAAACTGACCATGCAACCGGCGTATTGGCCGCGTTGCGAGCGCAACCCGACGACGATTGGCAACCGCGCCTTCTGCCGTTCGGTCCGCCGTTGCTGGAAAGTTTGATTGATCCCAACGTCGTAGGGTGTTCCGTGGATTTCTCCCTGGCCGTCGCAGAAAAGCAGCACCGTCAGCCGCTCGGACCTTTCCATAATTTGATTCAGCGACGGCAGCAACGCCTCAAATCTCGTTGTTTTTGTGTAACGCTGTTTGCCGACGAATGCGTTGATGTTCGAGGCAATCATTCCCGCGCTGTCCGCTTCCCAGTGTTGCAGCGGAAACTGCCCCGCGTGCAACTCCTGGTCGAACGTCCATACGCCAATGCTGTCACCTGAATGCAATTGCCCGTTCGTGCCGGCTGCCAGCATGTCGTTGAGCGCCTCTTGCACCGCCGGCAAGCACCGCTTCATGTCCGACGAAGTGTCGAAAATGAGCAGAAAACGGCCGTTGACATTCGGCGCCGCCGATTGCGCGCGCGCCGCCGGAGCCAAAATAATTCCAGCGAGCAGCACCGCAAAAATGAACGGGCGGTGGACCATTTGATTTTGGTGCGTTTGGGTCTTCATTTCAAATCGCGCTTGTGGCTTCGGTTGAAACGGTTCCGTTCCGCCCGATTGTGATTTTGCAATTCATCCTGCAATTCTGTCAGCGCATTTTCAACCATGCGAATAAAATTCGCGCAACTCGACGCCAGGCCGCCCAGGCCCGTGACCGTTTCGCGCTCGGCAACATCGTCCGTGATGGCCAGCACCTCCCCATAGGCGCTGAACCGGTGCGCCGCGCGCTCGATCATGTCATCGGCGGTCTGCCCGGCGCACGAAAATAAAACCTCAACCGCCGGATTCGATTCCGGCGGCGGCGTTCCCGCCGGCGCGCCGGAACCGTCGAAGAAAATCGTGACCGGCGTGCCCATCGCGTCGTGATAGCGCGTGAGCACATGAACCAATTCCTCGCGCGCGCGTGCCGAATGACGCGGCCGTCCGGGAGCCAGTTCCGGCCAGTTGTGCAGCAGGCTGTAGCCGTCCACCAAAATGCGCGCCAACGCCATGAGAAAAGCATATTCATATCAGAGGTTCTCGTCCATTAAACAAAAGGGCGGGGATTCAACCAAACGCCAGAGCGGTGCAGCAGCGGTTTTTTGCAAACAACACGGTTTGACCCTTGTTGACACATTTACGGATGAAGGGGTTAGCGGATTCAAGGGAAAGAATTTTTCCAATGAATCCGCATTGTCTCAATTCTTGAAGTTGGTGGAGAATGAAAAGGTGGAGCAGGGTTCCGTTCTGATAGTGGAACACATGGACAACCGGCACAGGCTGCGGCGATTTAGGCGAGCGGACTGTGACTGACATGAACTGACAATCTCTCATAATTCTTGGTACATAAAAGGAATCTCCAAACCCTCAACTGGAGGAATCTGTAGTAGCTGCCAGCCGCGCCGCCGATACCATGACACCATCCTATCACGCTCCGACAACTCACCGAACCAACTTACGCGGAGAAAAGCCAGAAGCGCGCCTTTGCTGCGAGCCACACCAATGAACTGCTGGACGGCGGCAGTGCCAAATCCTTGGCGGCGCAATTGATGCGGCACCTCGACATCAAGGAGCACGGCCATCGGCCCAATCTTAGACGCGGGAATCTGCGAACGATAAAAGCCGAAACCACCTTGGTCGTGGCTAAAATGATACAGGGCTTCAATATCGTCTTCGGAATTGCACATCTGCGCTGAATAGTACTGCCCTTGCCAAGTCATAGCTCGCCTAACGACCCAAACTCAGGCACAGCCGCCGAGTGGGACAGTGAATGGAATAATGGCAAACAAATTTCATAAATCAATCGCAACTGGCGGGCAGCGGCTGTTGCCAGCGATTAGGCCAAAACCGGATGTGGAACGAGAAATGGTCCATCATTAGTCGAAAGATTCACAATAGTCGTTCCGTCGGGCACTCGCTCTTTGGACATGTGCTTACGCCAAATCGCCTCGGCTTCGGAGTGGACGTGGCTATAAAGCTCAACACAAAGGTCTCTGACGGATGGTAAAATGGGTGTGACGATTGTAATCCCGAATCTCGTTTGCGCGTTGCGAGTGAATCCGGCAAGCTCATTCAGGGTGTAACCGTCAACGGTCTTCGGGCCATCAATATCGGTGTGAGCGAACATCTTGTCACGTAGGGTAATCAATCCGAAATGCGTGGTTCGGTGTTGCTCTGGAACAATATCCTCACTCAATCGCAGCGGTGCGCGTTGCTTAAAAGGCCGACCATAAAGTGTGTAGATGGCTGTGACGAGAGGGTCGTGAATCGGATGTAACTCCGGTAGCTGATGCTGAAGTATGTAGTTACAGACATTACGAACCATCTCGAATGTGACCGAGGCACTCTGAAGCTTCCAGAACTCTGCTCGTTCGGCAAATGGAATGGATTTCATGCGCACGAGGTTTTTGGCCTAACATTATTATCAAGCCGCAGAGCATGCACAGCACCGTGCATGGGTAATTTTTCCATCTTTGGCCTTTATCATGGGTTTATGAAAGCAGATTTGCGAGTTTCCACCAAGGATTTTCACCGGAACAAAAACCTCAAAATTCAGCTTTCGCCGATTGCCGGATTTTAATGCGGGTCACAACGAGTCACCCCAACATGCGAGGGTAACCTACAGCCAGCCTATGTGTCATATTTTCATTGACAAACGGAAATGTATTATAGTAAAACTAATAAACCCGCAAAACTGAAAATTATGAAGACGCAACTCACAAAAATCATATCGTGTCTGGCCGTGTTAAGCGCCACTACACCATCTTTAGCCCAGAGCAGCGTGGAAGCTCTACAAGCTTATACTGGTGGTTCCACAGTAAGTTTCGGTGTTGCCGAGGGCAGGACAATGGGCTGGTTGTTTCAGGCGAATTCGAGTATTCAAGTCACCGCTTTGGGTGTATATGATTTCGGAAGTTGGGCAGGGGGATGGCAGACTAGCCACCAAGTGGGGATTTGGGACTATTCCGGGGACTTGCTGGCGGCGACCACGGTGACCTCAGCAGACCCTGAAGGGGCTGATGATGTTCGTTGGGTGACCCTTAACAGTAGCCTTAATTTGACTGCCGGACAATTTTATTATATCGAAGCATATTATCCCAATGGTGGTGCCGCGGTTACGGACAATTTACGTTATCAAGCCACTGCGGTAACGACGAGTCCAGACATTACTTATGTGTGTCCTGCTTGGAGCAATGACGGCTCCTTTGGTGACCCCAATGCTAATCAAGGATTCGGCTATAGCAACTATGCCTACTTCGGTCCCAACTTTCAATTTACAGCCGTCACCGTTCCCGAACCATCCGCACTTTCATTCGCCTGTTTGTTCGGCTTGACCCTGCTGCAATTGCGTTATTGGAAGCAAACCGCAGACCCCATTTGAAAAGTTCCAATCAGTGGCAAGAAAGTGATACGGTCACTAATACGCACGGCCTGCTCGCGGGCGGATGCAGTCAAGTCTTGCATCGTTTGACCCGCCATTGTGTTCTGCCACGCCATCGCCGTCCCCAAACCGATTATTTCAGCGTGTCCGTTCAGGAACGAGGGGGGAGCCGATTGAGTGTCGGAAACACCAAAACCGTTTGACGATGTTGACCGCCGAACGGTCTGGGAATCGGGTGGGAAACCAACCTGCTGGAATACGCCTGATGCCGCGGGACTTTTCAACATGCTGCGGCTGGCGCTTTGCACACAGCCGCGCTCCAATTTTGATGGTTTAATTGTGCCCTTGCGTCTAAATTAGTGCCCGTCAATTTGACATGGCCACCACCACCACCATTTTTCAAAAATCCAATCGCGGCATCACCGCGCTCGCGCTGGTGGTGTTTGCGCTCGACCAGTTCACCAAATGGCAGGTGCTGCGCTCACTCGCTTTGGACGACGAAAAGACGGTCATTCCCGGCTTTTTCAAACTGGTTCATTGGGGCAACACCGGCGCGGCGTGGAGCCTGTTCAGCGGCAACAACGCCGCGCTCGCCCTGGTCGCCCTGTTCGCACTCATCGCGCTGTTTCTCACGCGCCACCACTTCAGTTCGCACACGCTCTCCGGCCAGATTGCCTTCGGCCTGATTTTCGGCGGTATCGCCGGCAATCTCGCCGACCGCCTGTTGCCCGGCCGCCACGCGGTCGTGGATTTTCTTTATTTTTACCTGCAACAACGCGGCGGCCGCGTCATTGATTTTCCCGCCTTCAACGTCGCCGACACCGCCATTTGCACCGGCGTGGGGCTGATTTTTCTCATCACCTGGAAAACCGAGCACGGATTGAGAAATGCCACACCGCCGGCGTGAGGCCAAACCTTATGAAAAAGTTTTTGGTCTTCGTTTTCCTGATTCTGCTGGCAATCACGGTGTCCAGCCTTTACGGCATGGTTCATGATCAAATCAGTTACACAGTGTCGCCGGAGTATTATACCAAATTTAAGTTCCAGCAGTTTGGAATCGCGGACATGAACCTGCCGGATCGAGCCCGCGCTTCAATCGTTGGATTTCTCGCTTCATGGTGGATGGGCATCCCCATCGGGTTGATGGTTGGCGGAACCGGCTTCATACACCCCGGCCATTGGCGCATGCTCAAAATTTCTTTGTTGGCGTTCGCGCTGGTCATTGCAATAACTCTCTTGTTCGGTTTGGGCGGTTTGCTTTATGGCTGGTTTCAGACAAAAACCATCAATTTGGCAGATTATCATGACTGGTTCATTCCCAAAGACGTGGCTGACTTGCGCCATTTCCTTTGCGTGGGTTATATGCACAACGCGTCGTATCTCGGCGGAACGTTGAGTATTTTTGCCGCTTGTATTTTTCAAGTGGTTGTCAGAATCAAAACTGCCCGCTGATGTCTGCTCGCACGGAAAATTTCACCGTCGAAAAATCGCTCCCATACGGGCGGATGGACACCTATTTGCGCGAAAAATTTCCCGCCGCCTCGCGCGGCGCGTTGCAACGGCTGATGGAACAGGGCCACATCCTCGTCAATGGTCACACGGTCAAACCCACGCACAGCCCGCGCGCCGGCGAACAAATTGAAGTCCATTGGCCGGAGGCAATGCCCGCCGAAGCCCAGCCGGAGGAAATCCCGCTTACCATTCTGTTTGAGGACCAATCGCTGCTCGTGCTGAACAAACCCGCCGGAATCGTTGTGCATCCCGGCGCCGGACACGAGGAACACACACTCGTCAACGCCCTGCTCCATCACTGCCAGGGCTCGCTCAGCGGCATCGGCGGCGTCGCCCGGCCCGGCATCGTCCACCGGCTCGACAAGGACACCAGCGGTTGTCTCGTCGTCGCCAAAAACGACGAAACCCACGTCGCCCTTTCCGCGCAATTCGCCAAACGGCAGGTCGGAAAAATTTACAATGCGATTGTGTGCGGCGAACTCGCGCGTGAATCCGGCGAAATCCGAGTCGCCATCGCCCGGCATCCGTCACACCGCAAGCGCATGACGGCGCGCGACGACGATTCCGGCCGGGCCGCCCACACGAGTTACCGCGTGCAGGAAAAATTAAACTCGGCCACGTTCGTCGAGGTGCAAATCCACACCGGGCGCACCCACCAGGTCCGTGTGCATTTTCAATTCCTCGGCCATCCGCTGGTCGGCGATGCAATCTATGGTGCGCGGCAGAATGCGCGGTTGAAGGAATTGACAGACTACGCCGCGCCGCGGGTGATGCTGCACGCCCGCGAGCTTTCGTTCATCCATCCGCGCACGGAGGAGCAAATGAGTTTTGAAGCACCGTTGCCGAAGGATTTTCGCGAAGCGCTCAGATTCCTACGGGCTTGACCCCTCGCCTTGTCGTGTTACAATTCATGTATGACAGAGACGCTGACCATTCGTTTGCCCAAATCGCTGGCGCGGGATTTCCGCGCCAAGACCCGCGCCGCCAAGACCAATCCCACCGAGGTTTTGCGCGAAGCGGCGGCCAATTATGTTCGTCATGACCCGGCGGCACGCAACGCCGTTGTGGAACACATCCGCGCCCGCGCCGGAACCTGGGACGGGGACATTTCCGGTGAAGAACTATTGCGGAGGACCCGTCCGTGATTCTCGTGGACACTTCGGTGATCGTTGCCTGGCTGGACAAAAATCATCCGCAGCATCACGCGTGCGCAAAGACCATTGAACATTGGGCGCAACGCGAACAGCTCGCGGTCAGTTCGGTGACTTATGGCGAACTCGCGGCGGGCGGACGCACGCGCGAGGCGGTGGAGGATGATTTGCGTGATTTTGAAAAAATCCCGCTGGATACCGATGCCACCTGGCGCGCGGGCATGGCGTTCCGTCAATATCGCCGCAAGGATTCCGACGATCCGGTGCTGCCCGATTTTTTCATCCGCGCGCAGGCGGCGGTGATGAATCTTCCCCACCTGACGAATGACCGCCGCCGGACCAAGACTTTCCCCGACGTGGATTTTGAGTTTGTTTGAAGCGGCAATTTTTGGACGCGCTGCAATTTAAGATGAAACTGACTGGCAATGGGTGTTGGCCGTGGCCAATGAATTTAATTGCGAATAGCTGCTGGCAGGATACATCGCTGAAGCATATCGAGTGGCTGTCCTAACAACTCATTGTCATTCCAGCCGGTGAATACAGCGACCATTTGCAGAACTGGAAAGACAATAATAAACTGTCCGCCTCTGCCCCGCGCGCTGTATGACCCAATGGTTTGACCGCGCACATGAAATGAACCGAGCCACCATTGATAACCATATCCATCGGCTAAAAACCACGTCGGAAGCTGACTCGCGCCAATTTGTTGTTTCGTGGATTCTTTGACCCACTTTTCGCTCACGATTTGTTTTTCCGCCCAGCGTCCGCCATTCAAATAAAGTTGACCGATTTTCGCCATGTCACGCGGCCGCAATGCGAGGCCTCCCAATGTGTTGACGACGCCATTGGGAGCTTTTCCCCAAGAATAGTTTGTAATGCCAAGCGGCGAAAAAAGATGGCGCTCGGCAAATTTGTCCGCTCTCAATCCAGAGACTTTGTAGATGATTTCACCCAGCATGAGAGAAACGCCGCTGTTATAGACGAATTTCGCGCCCGGCGTCGTGGCAACCGGTTTTTCGAGAACGTATCGAAAGAAATCGGCTTTGCTGGCCATCATAACGAGGTCATTGCGAGGATCAGTGTCTGGATAATTCCACTCATCCCATGACAAGCCTGCCGTCATGGAGAGCAAGTCTTTCAGGCAAATCACGTCCTTTCCCTTATTCGTGAAGATGTCGGAATATTCCGGGAAGAAGGTGGAAATTTTTTCATCAACGCCACGAATCAAATGCTGATCAATCGCGATCCCGATTAAAATGGAGTTCACACTTTTCGTCGCTGAATGCATCTCATGAAGCGTATCCCGCGTGAACGTCCGATATTGCCCGAAGCTGTCCTGGCCCGGGAAATACTTTTCGACGACGAGTTCGCCGTTTTTAACCAGCAGCACGCTGTGAATGTTTTTGTAACTATTGTCGCCAATTCGTTCAAACAATTCTTTAATCAAGCCGGCACCGATATTTACGCTGCTTAAAGAAGCGGTTTCCCATCCATCATTTGTTTTTTCTGGAACGGTGTATTGATAACCCTTGATATTATTGGTAGCGGTTGGGCTTTCCGCGTAGCCGGAGAGGACAACAAGAATTATCACCCATGGCAAAAACGATTTCATTGTTCGGACGCTAAACCTCCATTTTCGCCGCGTCCAGTTTGATTTTCATTTCACCCACAGCGCTGTTGGAGTTCAGGCTTTAGCCTGTTTTACGGACAAGCTGAAGCTTGAACTCCAACGGCGCTCTTGAAAATTTGTTCGCCTGACGCGCGGGATTTTTGCATATTCCACCCCGATGAAATCCATGACGGGCTACGGCCGGGGCGAGTGCGCGCGCGACGGCTTCAAAATCACCGTGGAACTCAGCGCGGTGAACCGCCGGCAGACGGAAATTTCCGTGAACCTGCCGCGCGAACTGGAAATGCTCGAATCGCCGGTGCGCGACGCCATCAACCGCCACGTCGCGCGCGGACGCGTGACGGCGCGGATTTCCATCCACGCCGCCGAGGGCAAATTGTCGGCGCGCATGCACATCAATCTGCCGCTTGCCAAGGCTTACGCGGCCGAGCTTAACCGCCTGGCGAAACAATTGAAGCTGCCCGGCGCAGTGACGTTGGATCAAATCGTCCGCGCGCCGGGGGTTTTTCAGACGGACGAGGAACTGGTCGAGGCCGAAACCATCTGGCCGATTGTGGAAAAGGCCCTGTCGCAGGCGCTGGCCGCGCTGGTGAAAATGCGCGAACGCGAGGGCGCGCATCTCGCGCAGGACCTGGCCGCGCGCGTTGGCATCCTGCGAAAATGCGCCGGACAAATCCAAAAACACGCGCCGCAAACGGCGGAGCGCTACCGCCAGCAACTCATCGAGCGCATCAAAAGCGCGGGGCTGGAATCGCCCGCGCCGGACGACGAGCGTTTGTTGAAGGAAGTCGTCCTGTTCGCCGACCGTTCGGACATTTCGGAGGAATTGACGCGGCTGCAAAGCCATTTCCAGCAGTTCGAGGACTGCCGGAAATCGAAGGAGCCGGTGGGCCGGACGCTGGATTTTCTCGCGCAGGAAATGAACCGTGAAATCAACACCATCGGCTCAAAGGCCAATGACGCGCTGATTTCGCGCGACGTCGTGACGCTGAAGGCGGAACTGGAAAAGTTCCGCGAGCAGGCGCAGAATGTGGAATGACATTTGGAATGACTAATGACTAAATCCTAATGACCAAAGAATTCCCAATAACGAAATCCGAAACAACCAGGCGCACCGCGGTTTTGCCATTCGGGTTTCGTCATTCTTTCGTCATTAGGATTTAGTCATTAGTCATTTTACAAGTGATGAACAAAGCCAATTCCAATCCGCTTTTGGTTCTGATCTCCGCCCCGTCGGGCGGTGGGAAGACGACATTGTGCCAGCAGTTGCTCGCCGCCCGGCCGGACATGACGCGCGCCATCACCTGCACGACGCGCGCGCTGCGGCCCGGCGAAAAGGACGGCGTGGATTATTATTTTTTTGACGAGGGGGAATTTCAGGGACGCGTGCAGGCCGGCGAGTTCATCGAACACGCAACGGTTTTCGGCCGCAGTTACGGCCTTTTGCGCTCCGAACTGCTGGATAAATTACGGCGGGGCAAGGATGTGCTGCTGAACGTGGACGTGCAGGGCGCGGCGACAATTCGCGACCGGGCGCTGGCCGATCCGGAATTGAAACATGCGCTGGTAACGGTGTTTTTGACCCCGCCGTCCATCACCGTGCTGGAAGAACGATTAAAAAAACGCGCTTCGGACGCGCCGGAGGAAATCCAAAAGCGGCTCGGCGTCGCCCGGAAGGAGATCGCGCAGTGGAAGAATTTCGATTACCTTTTGATCAGCTCGACGATCCCGGAGGATTTGCGGCGGATGCTGGCGATTGTCGAGGCGGAAAAAATGCGCGCGGCCAGGGTGCAAGCCCCGGAATTTTAACCGCTAATCAGCGATGATCATCGCTCATCAATTTTGGCCACAAGGACACGCTGGAATGGAAGCGGTTTATTTTGTCCGAATTCATTCCGGAACAACAAAGATTAGCGTCAATTAGCGCAGATTAGCGGTTTGTGTAACAGACAGATTTTAGGTTAAACTTTGACATGAACGATTCCCGAAACATCATTCTCGGCGTGACCGGCTCGATTGCTGCGCACAAGGCGGCGGACCTGGCCAGCCTCCTGACGAAACAGAAATGCAGCGTACGCGTGGTGATGACCGCCGACGCGCAACGGTTCATCACCTCATTGCCGTTCAAGGTGCTCTCGCGCCATCCGGTGGTGACTGACCTCTACGCCGAGGAGGAGGGTTGGAAGCCGGCGCACATTGAAATGGCCGATGAGGCCGGCCTTTTGCTCGTCGCGCCGGCGACGGCGAATGTCATCGCAAAACTGGCGCACGGCCTGGCGGACGATGCGCTCACGTGCCTGGCGCTGGCGTTGAATCCGAAGGCGAAAATTTTAATCGCGCCGGCGATGAACGGCAAAATGTGGCGGCACCCGGCCACACAGCAGAATGTGAAAACGCTGAAAGCGCGCGGCGCGGAATTCATCGGTCCGGATGAAGGAATGCTTTCGTGCGGTTACGAAGGCATTGGCCGGATGTGGCCGGTGGAACAGGTGGCGGCGCGGGCCTTGAAGCTGCTGGCTTGAGTCGCCGCCCATTCGAGCGCGGTTTTGCCCATGAAATATCTGGATTGGCAAACGTTCAAAGGCCTGCCCAAGCTGCTGGCGACTTCCCCGGCGGAACCGCCGCAACAGGCCGAACGTATCGTGGCCGTGCAACTTCACATCGTTTTGCCGGTCAAGGTGGGGGTTATCGCCGTCGTGCTCTACTACCTGTTTTACGCCGGCTGGTTGACCGAGGAACAGACCACCCGCTGGGTGGTGGAACAAACTCTGCAAAGATTCTTTCTGATTTATATCGTATGCAACGCCGTGGCCGGCGTTGTGCTGCTGCTCTGGCGCCGGTTTCCGCCGGGCATTTTTCTGTGGCTGGTGTTTGCGCTGGGGCTGCTGGACGGTCTGTTGGCGGCGGAACTGACGTTCCTGACCGATGGATTTGACAGCACGGTTTACTGGATGTTCCCCGGTTTGATTGTATTGAATGCCATCAGCATTCCCCTGGCGATACCGCAAATTGCTTTGAACCTCCTTTTGAGCATCTTCTACCTGAGTGCGGGAATATTGTATGCCAACGTGCCCGACCCGACCTCGGGGAGTCTGCCGCCGATTGCCTTCCATCCGGCCAATACAAACTTGATCCGATCGATGCCGGGCACCAACCGGATTTCCCGCCCGATCCGGCCAATCCGGGTGAGTGACCTGCCTTACAGTTCCATGCCGCCGGAAAATGCCAGCGGGCCGGACCTGCCGCGGCTTTTCGTGTTGTGGCTCCTGACGGCGTGCTGTTACGGCGTGCAGGTGCTGGCCGAACGGCAGCGCCGGGCATTGGAGGAAGCCCACGAATTTGCCATGCGCGAAGGACAACTGCATTCCGCTGGCCGGCTGGCGGCGGAAATCGCGCACCAGCTCAAGAATCCGCTGGCCGTCATCAACAGCACCGCATTTTCGCTGCAACGCGCCCTGCACGGCGCCAAGACTGAAGTCGCGCAGCAAATCGAAATCATTCAGGAGGAAGTCGCGCGCGCCGATCAGGTCATCACCCAGATCATGGGCTACGCGCAATTGAGCGAAGGTCATGTCGAAAAACTCAACGTCATCGCGGAACTCAACCGCGCCATTGCGCAGGTGTTCCCGTCCGTCGTGCCGACGGGCATTCAAGTCCATCGCAAGTTCGGCCACGATTTTCCGCCATTACTGATGCAGCACGGCCATTTATCCGAGATACTGGTGAACCTTTTGAAAAATACCCGCGAAGCGCTGGTCGAAAAAGGCAACGTGTTTGTCACGGCTGATTGTCACCGCGATCATTCGATTGAAATTTCCGTGCGCGACGAGGGTCCCGGCATTGCGCCCGACAAGATCGAACGGATTTTCGAGGCTTACTACACCACCAAAGAACGCGGCACGGGTCTGGGACTCGCGATCGTGAAACATAACGTCGAACTTTATGGCGGCAAGGTGCGCGTTGAATCCGAGCTTGGAAAAGGTGCGAAATTCACGTTAATCTTTCCGGCGAAAGCGCTGATGAACCCGGCCCAATGACCATACCGTTGCCACCCGTGCTCGTCGTGGACGACGAGAAGAACATGCGCCTGTCCTTGCAGACGGTGCTGAAGGGCGAAGACTATGCCGCCCGCGCCGTCGAATCCGCCGAGGAAGCGTTGACCCTGCTGGCGCACGAGGATTTTTTCATGGTCATCACCGACGCCCGGCTCGGCGGCATGAGCGGCTATGAATTCCTCGCCAAAATTCACAACCAATGGCCCGACCTGCCGGTGCTCATGCTCACCGCCTACGCCACGCCAAAACTCGCCGTGGAAGCGATCAAAGCCGGCGCGATTGACTACGTGTCCAAACCGTTCGCGCCGGAGGAGCTGCTTCACGCCGTCACCCGCTGCGCCGAGCGTTACCGGCTGTTGCGGGAAAATGCCGCGCTGCGTTCGCGCGCCAATGAAACCTTCACCCTTGACCAGATCGTTGGGGAATCGCAAAACATCCGCGAGCTGCGGAAGTTGATCCAAACGGTCGCGCCCACGGACGCGCGCGTGCTCATTCTGGGCGAAAGCGGCACGGGCAAGGAACTGGTCGCCGGCGCCTTGCACGGATTGAGCCAGCGGCGCGAGGCGAATTACATTCGCATCAACTGCGCCGCCATTCCCGACACGCTGCTCGAAAGCGAATTGTTCGGCCACGAAAAAGGCGCGTTCACCGGCGCGCTGAAACAAAAACCCGGCCGCGTTGAGGAAGCCGATGGCGGCACGATTTTTCTCGATGAAATCGCGGACATGAGCAAGCCGCTGCAAGCCAAGCTGCTGCGGTTTTTGGAGGACGGCACGTTCACGCGCGTCGGCGGCACGCACGAACTTCGCGTCAACGTCCGCCTCATCGCCGCAACCAACCGCGACATCGTGCAGGCCATCGCCGAAAGCCAGTTTCGCGAGGATTTGTTTCACCGGCTGAACGTGGTGCAATTCCGTCTTCCGTTGCTGCGCGACCGGGACGGGGACATCTTGCTGCTGGCCGGGTATTTTTTGAAAATGTTCCGCGCGGCGATGAATAAAAATATAAACACCATCACGCCCGCCGCGCGCCAAAAGCTGCTTTCGCATACGTGGCCCGGCAATGTCCGCGAATTGCGCAACGTCATCGAACGCGCGCTGATTTTGGAAACGACGCACGAGATCCAGGCGTCCAGCCTGCCGGATTTCCAGGTCGAAACGCGTTTGCAAAGAACCACGGCCACGTCCACCCAGGCCGCACCCCATGAATCGCTCGATGACGCGCTGGCGCGTCTGGAGCGTGAATTAATCACCAACGTGCTGGAACAAAACAATTTTAACCCGACGCGCACGGCCGAACGGCTTAAGCTAAGCCGGCATTCGCTTCGTTACCGGATGCAACGGCTTAATATGGATTTTGGTGACAGCACCCCGGATGAAAGCCCGTAACTTTTAACCGGCAAATTCTTGAGAACTGATTTTATCTTAACATCATGGATGACGCACTACCAGCCATAGGCAGGTTGTCGCCGGCTTGGGCGGATTTTTTCATCATGACGGGGGTCTTTGCCCTGGTGGCGATCGGCACGCTGATTTGGATTTTTTTCTTTCGCAAACCGGGAAAACGACGGCGCAAACACCGCCATCGCCATGAACATCGTTCGCCCAATCCCACCCTCGCCCAAAATGGCGGGCTGCCGCCGGTTCGCCGGGCAGAAACCCCTTCCCGCCGGCCGCCACCAACGCCTCAACCGTAAATGCATCATAGCCGCGCGATCACCCGCAAAAGCGCCTCGAATCTGGCGCTGGCCTTTGTGATGTTGCCGCGAGCCAAACGTGACGCCATGTCCGCGCTCTACGCCTTTTGCCGCGAAGTGGACGATGTCGCCGACAATGAGTCCGTTCCTGCGGAAAAGCGCCGCGCCCAGCTCGCCGGCTGGCGCGCCGACGTGCAGCTCGCCTGCGCCAATGTAATTCCACAATTTGCCGTGAACCGCGAATTGCATCCGGTCATCCGGCAATTCGCCCTGCGCTTTGAGCTGTTTGACGATTTGCTCAAAGGTTGCGAGATGGATTTGGCGAGAAACCGGTACGAAGATTTTGCGGCACTGGAAAAGTATTGTTATCACGTCGCCTCCGTCGTCGGCCTCTTGAGCATCGAAATTTTCGGCTATAAAAATCCCGCGACGCGCGATTACGCCGTTTATCTTGGCAAGGCGCTGCAACTCACGAACATCCTGCGCGACGTGCGCACCGATGCCGAACGCGGCCGGATTTATCTGCCGCTTGCCGATTTGAGAAGCTTTGACGTTCAGCCCGACGAAATTTTGCAATCCAGATATTCCGACCGTTATTGCAGACTTGCGGAACATATCGCCAGTTCTGCAAAAAATTTCTACCGGCTCGCACAAAAAACCTTGCCCGCCGAAGACCGGCGCTCCATGGTCGCCGCCGAATTGATGGGCTCGGTTTACTGGCGGTTGCTGCAAAAACTGGAAGCGAAGAAATTCAAAGTATTCGACTCGCCCCCCGTACGTTTGAGCAAGCAATATAAACTCATGCTGACGTTCCTCTCCTGGATTCGCCATGCAACCGGCTCAACCGCGCCCAGCTATGGAAAGACCTGATTCCGTCCGCCGCCTCATCGTCAACGCGGACGATTTTGGCCGTTCGCATTCCATCAATGAAGCCGTCGTCCGCGCTCATCAGGAGGGAATTTTAACCGGCGCCAGCCTGATGGTGAACGAACCCGGCTTCGATGAGGCGGTCAAACTGGCAAAGGAGAATCCGAGGCTTGGCGTCGGCCTGCATCTCACGCTGCTCTGCGGACACGCTGCTCTGCCGCCGGAAAAAATCCCCGGTCTCGTAAACCCGCGCGGTGAATTTTCTGAAAATCCCGTCGCAACCGGTTTTCGTTATTTTTTCCAGCGCGGCCTCCAGCAACAGCTCCGGGGCGAAATTCACGCGCAATTTGAAAAATTCCGCGCCACCGGCCTGCCCCCCGACCACGTCAACGGCCATCTGCATCTGCACCTGCACCCGGTCGTGTTCCGCATCCTGATGGCAGACGCGGAGAGGCTCGGCATCCGGCACCTCCGGCTCACGCGCGACTGTTTTGCGCGCAGCCGGCGCCTGACAGCGGGACGCTGGTTTTACCGGGTTTCACATGCGGCGATTTATGAATGGCTCTCCCGCCGCGCCCGCGAACCGCTGCGGCAGCGCGGCATCAAACACGCCCAAATCACTTTTGGCCTGTTGCAGGATTCGCGGGTGGATGAAGATTACGTTTTGAAGCTGCTGCCGGAACTGCCGCCGGGCGATTCCGAGCTTTACTCGCATCCGTCGCTCGACGAATTTAAGCACGAGTTCGATGCGCTCGTCAGTCCGCGGGTGAAGGAACTGGTGAAAAAACTCGGCATCGAACTGATTCGCTACCAAGACCTGTAGCGGCGCTCTGTGAGCGCCGAACCAAAACCGCGACGGTCGCAGACCGCCGCCACAATTTTATGACAAAAATTCTAATCATTCTGCTCATCACCTTTGCCTTCGAGGCCTTCGGCGTCATCGCCCTGAAAAAGGGCATTGATGAAATCAAATTGCAATACGCCCAGCGCGAAGCCGGCACGCCGGTCTGGAAGAACGTCGTCCAGCTCGTCGGCAACTGGTTCACGAACAAGGACATCTTGTTCGGCCTGCTGCTGGAAACGATTTTCTTCGTCCTGTTGCAATACCTGCTCGGCCAGCGCGACGTGAGCTTCGTCTGGCCGCTGACGGCAATCAGCTTCGTGATGACGACGCTGGCGGCGCAATTTCTCCTGCACGAGCGCGTGGACGCCGTGCGCTGGAGCGGGGTGGCGCTCATCATACTCGGCGCGGCCTTCATCAGCTACAGCGAACATCAAAAGGAAAAATCCGCGCCGCCGCCAGCCGCCGAGGCCGATTCGATTGCACGGTAGGGCGGCGTTGCTGCGCCGCCCAAATTTTGGGCCGCGCGGCGGCACGGCCCTACCAAATTATTTTTCCCAAGACGGACGCCAGCTTTTCAGCGGCGAACCGGGTCTTTTTCTGCAACTTCAACAATGCGCCGATTTTTCCCGGTGATTTTGCAATCGCCCACGCCAGCTTGCTGAAGTCCAGGTTCCTGTCCGGCTTGGTCAGTTGGTTGAAATCCAGCGGCAAATCCTCGCTGGCCGTGTCCGAAATCACGCGCACGGTCGCGCAGGGAATCCCGCCTTCGCGGCAGACGGCCTGAATTGCCTCCGACTCCATTTCCACCGCGTCCGCGCCGGTTTCCGCGCGCAATTTTTTCTTTTCGGCAACGGTCGTGGCAATGCGATCGGCGCAGAAAAACTTGGCCGGTTTTGCGCCGGCGGCGGAAAGTTTCTCTCGGAGGGGCGAGCTTTCGGAGGGGCGAGTTACACGAGTCCCTGACTC
This sequence comes from uncultured Verrucomicrobiae bacterium, assembly GCA_963804345.1. Lineage (GTDB taxonomy): Bacteria > Verrucomicrobiota > Verrucomicrobiia > Limisphaerales > UBA11358 > UBA11358. Next base: position 102,256 of record CAWDPX010000021.1, read on the forward strand.
CTTTTCAGTTTGGGGCTCGTGTAACTCGCCCCTCCGATCGGTCAGTTCAAAAACCACGTCACCCGGTTTCAAATCCGGATTCAGCCCGCCGGCAAAACCGCAGGTCAGCACCAGTTCCGGTGAATGGGTGGCAAGAAATTCGCGCAGGGATTTCTCGGCGTTCCGGCGTCCGATGCCGGTGATGAGAATGGAAGCGGCTGGCGCCGCAGCCGCCGTGCCCGCCGCCATTTTCCGAAACGGCGCGGCTTCTTCTTTCAGCGCGAAGCAGACGAGTGTGGACATTTTTCTAACTTTTTGGCGTGCGTCAAAATTGGTGCTTTGTTCCAATTAACTCATTCATTTTTTGAAGCCTCATTAATTTGTGAATCCTCTGGCATGCTTTTAACCTTCTTTGATTTATAGCGCCAAATAACTGCAATAATAATTGCGGGGAGAATTACGCGACCAATCCAGCTAGCGATTGCATCAATTCTTTTATCTTCTGCCTCTTTGGAATTTGTGGCTGGTTCTTCTGCTGGCGGGTTTGTTGCAATTGAATTCGCACCTGCTGAACCAGCGGTTGCAACAGATGCCACTGGTTTTACAATTGCTGAAATTATTTTAGAAAATAAATCCGTATACTGGCCGTAATCTGATTCTCTTGAATTAAACTGAAACGTAAGCATCCCATCCTTAGTCCCAAAAAGGACATTTACGGAATGAATTGTGCCCATGTCTGGCACTTCACCCACTGTAACCATGCGCACGAATTGGCCGTTTTCGTCATAACTTACATCTTTGACGCTGACCGTAGCATCCATCGAGTTATCTTGAAATTTTGAGTCTAGCTTTTTTTGTAATCGCTCTTTTGTTTTGTTTGCCAGTCTTTTCAAATCTTCACTTGTAATAGCTCCGACATTTTTCGGCATGACTGTTGGCAGAACCAGAATGTTTGGATAGCCAATTCCACTTTGAATGCTTTCAGGTTCAAAACCATCTGAAGGTAAGGGCAATTGTGCATTGGGCATCTTTTGACTCATTTCTTTGGTGTAGCTTTCCAGCGTTTGAGCACCAATTCGCTTCCATCCGGCTGGAAGTTTGTAGGTGAAACCCTCTTTTGTCTTGAATGTTTGAATGAGATCTTGTGCTCGCGTTTTATCTAACCCAAAAATGCAGATGCAAGCAAGCAAAGTGATGGTTAATGGAGTTTTCATATTTCACGGAACTTCAATCTTGTAATATTGAGAACTCAATTGTGCTTTTGCCACCTGATTTGTTTTCCAACCATTTGTTTCCAAAGCTCGGCGGATATAGTTTGGGCTTATTTGGGAACGACATCCAACAATTACGCGAGTAATATCGTCGCTGTTAAGCCTTTGAAAATATTTACCGCCGCTTACCTGGCATGAATTTAACTCTACGATACCGCGCCATTCTTTTTCATAACTCCAACACGGAGCTTTTTGCCGAACTTGATTTTTGAAAACTTCCTTGAGTATGTTTACGGATTCATCATCAAGCAGCTTCTCTCCATAATCCGCAGGCACCTGAGGGAGTTCATTGGTTCGATATGTGACTTCAATCATATCTTTTCTGTAACATTCGACTTCGAGCACGATGCCATGATGAGATTTCGCATAGTGGCTCCATAGGGCCGGTTCGTCAAGAATGGATGAAAAACAAACAATCCCGAATGTTTCGCTCAAAACGTCAATCAGTTTTTCATTGCGTTGTTTTTCTTTTTCGATTTCGTGTGGAGAAGGTTGATCAATTTTGTGAACCCCCAGTCGCCATTCGAATGGATCGTTAAATTCTTTTGGTCGTCCAACGAGCAAAGCCCGCGCCTCAATCGTTTTGATTGCAGCCTCGGCAGACAAGTATCGGTAAAGCCGAATTATTTTATCCGTCGTGTCATTCATTTTATCCCCGCCAACCTTTCCTTCCAGATGCGGTACAGCTCCACCGTGGCGCGGACGTCGCACAGGCAGTATTCGGCGATCTCCCGGAACTTGCCCTCGGCCATCAGCGTGTTCACATCCATGCCGGTGATGCCGTGGCTTTTGGGCGATTCGATGCCGAACGCCTTGCAGTAAAAATCCAGGTTGAACCGCCGCGCCGCGCCCTCGCGCCCGCTCACGCCGTAAAACGTGAATTGTTCCGCCAGGTCGCAATGCGGTTCGACGGCGTAACGATAGCCCAGCCAGTTCTTTTTCGAGATGGGCACGTTGAGCAGCGCCGAGCGGAGATAAATGAACGGCACGTCGAAGCCGCGGCCGTTGAAGGTCACGACCGAATCGTAATGCTTCGCCACGTCCCAAAACGCCGTGAGCAATTCAAATTCATCCGCGCAGGGCATGAACTCGACCGGCCCCGCCTCGGCGCCAGCCTCCTCAAAATCCTCGGCGAGAAACTGCACCTGCCCGCGCTGCGTGTCGGCGTTGAGCATGGCGATGCAGACGACCTGCGCGGTGAACGGCCAGAGGTTGAACTGCTGCCGGATTTCGGCGCGTTTGGTTTCGCGGGCCGGTTCATCGGCGATTTTTTCCGCCTCGCGGAACAGGTATTCCCGCTGCGCCTCGTCGTAATTTTCCAGCGGCAGCGCGGAAGTCTCGATGTCAAAAACGATGGTGGCCATGTGGGAATTAACCGCCAAGACGCCGAGAACGCCAAGGAAAAAATGGTAGGAAAAAATGGTAGGGCTGACCTGCTGGTCAGACAGAAGGCGGCGCAGCAGCGCCGCCCTACCGGACCGTCTCGGCAAACAAATCGTAATCCGTGTGGCCGACAATTTTGACCTGGGCGAATTCGCCAATCGGCAGTTTGCCGCGCACGTAAACCCGGCCGTCAATGTCCGGCGCGTCGGCTTCGCCGCGAGCGGCGAAGAAGTGACGGGTGACGGGTGACAAGTGACGGGATTCGCGTTCGCGCAACAAGCCGTGTTCCCACGATGAAATGTTGGCTTGCTGCAATTGTTTTTCATCCGCCTTGCCTTCAATGAGGACTTTGAGAGTGCGGCCGACGAAGGATTCGGAAACCTGCCGGGCGATTTTGTGTTGCGCCGCCATCGCCAGCTTGCGGCGCTGCTGTTTCACCTTGTCGGGAATCTGCCCGGTCATCGCCCCGGCGCGCGTACCGTCTTCCTTGGAATATGCAAACACACCCAGCCGCTCGAATTTCGTCTCGCGGATGAAATCGAGCAGCGTGTTGAAGCTGGCCTCGGTTTCACCGGGAAAGCCGACGATGAACGTCGTACGCAACACGATGCCCGGCACGCCGGCGCGGATTTTCCGGAGCAGATCCACGATGTATTGTTGCGAGGTCTCGCGCCGCATCCGCTCCAGCATGTTTTCGTGAATGTGCTGGAGGGGAATGTCCACGTAACGCGCCACCTTCGGGCAATCGGCGATGGTCCGGATGAGTTCGTCCGTCCAGTGCGCCGGATGGGTGTAAAGCAGGCGGATCCAGAAATCACCCTTGAGCGAATTCAGCTCGCGCAGCAGTGTGCAAATGGTCGTGGCATCGGCGGAAAGCGATCTGGCCGCGGCGGAAAATTTTTCCGGCGACGAAATCGCCCGACTGTGATTTGGCCGAAAATCGAGGCCGTAGTAGGTTGAGTCCTGCGAAATCAGGTTCAGTTCCTTCACGCCATCGGCGATCAGCGCCTTCGCCTCGGCGACGATGTCCGCCTGCTGGCGGCTGCGATGCGAACCCCGCATGCGGGGAATGATGCAAAAGCTGCACGGATGATTGCAGCCCTCGGCAATTTTGACGTAGGCGAAATGTTTGGGCGTGAGCCGGAACCGCGGCGTGCCGAAATCTGGGATGAAGGTTGGGCGCTGGGTGACTGCCAGCAACGGCGAGGATGGAGAATTGAGGGTGGAGGATAGCCTCGCCGGTTCAACGACGGTTTTGGTTTTGCCAGATTTTTTGGTTCCACGGATGGATTCTTCCTTTTCGTGTTTGGAAACAGGGCAACTCTTCTCCAATTCCGCAAATCGGCCGGTAATTTTGCCTTTCGATGTTGGACGTTGAATGTTGAATGTTGAATGTTTCCCCGTCCGGTCCGCGCGTCTTGCCACCGCCTGCCGGACGATGTCCGCGACCTGCGCGACCTGGTCAATGCCCATGAAGGCGTCCACCTCAGGCAGGAGCTTGGGCAGTTCGTCGCGGAACCGCTGCGGCAGGCAGCCGGAGACGATGAGACTTTGGCCGCGATTTTTCGCCGCGCGGACCTCGGCGGATTCGAGAATCGCGTCCACGCTCTCCTCCTGCGCGGCATCAATGAACGAGCAGGTGTTGACGATGACGGCGTCGGCCTGCGCGGGGTCGTTGGTGATTTCCACGCCGTCCTTGAGCAGCGCGCCGAGCATGATTTCGGCGTCCACCAGATTTTTGGCGCAGCCGAGCGAAATCAAGCCGACCCGCAAGGGGCGTTGGCGGTTATTTGCTTTGGTCACAGGCTGGACAACTTACGCGATGATTCTTCAGGGATGCAACAGTGCAGATGAACCTCGCGTCATACCCGCCAATCGGGGCTCGCCCGACATCCCGCTCCGCAAAATCGGCGCGCAATTGGCGGTCAAGGTCATTTAAGGTGGGCTGGGGCATTGGTCTGGCTGGCATCACGAAATGGAGAGCCCGCCTGATAGAGTCCAATCTGCATCTGAAGGACATCCACCAGCGCGGCATTGTTTTGGGCGGCAGCCAACTGCCGGGCGCGTTGCGCCATTTCCACCGCTTCGGGAAATCGCCCGGCCTCGGCATAAGCCGCCGCCAGCGTGCCGATAAATATTGAGTTCGTGCCGCCGGAAAGCCGGGCCGCTTGTTCGGCCAATTCGACGGCTTTGCGCCCGTTTCGGACGGAGGCCTCCGGGCAGGTGGCCAGTATCCAAGCCAGGTTCTTGCCGGCAATCGCATTTTGCGGCTGGAGTTCCAAAGACTTTTGGTAGTGCGCAACCGCACCGCGCGCCTCGCCTTTTAGGAAGAGCGCGTAACCAAGGTTGTATTGAAATTCCGCGTTAACGGGCTGGACGGCCACGGCCTTTTGGTAATGAACAATCGCCTCGTCCAACTGTCCTTTCTGAAATAGAATCATGCCGAGGTTCTCCTGGGCTCCGGCAAAGTCAGGAGCGATTGCCACAGCTTTCTGGAAACAATTGAGCGCTTCGTCCACTTCCCCCTTTTCCCGCAGAGCATTGCCAAAATTGTTGTAAATCTCCGCATTGTTGGGCTGGATGGCCAGGGCTTTTTGGAAATGAGCAATGGCCTCGTCCACCCGTCCTTTTTGAAAAAGAACGATGCCGAGATTGTTATGGGCCTGGGCATACCGGGGCTCAATTTCCAAAGCCTTTTGGTAATGAGTGACCGCCTCATCCACTTGCCCTAGCTGGTAAAAAGCAGCGCCCAAGTTGTTGTGGGCCAGCGCATATCGGGGTTCAATTTCCAGGGCTTTTTGAAATTGTTCCACGGCCTCATCCCCCCGCCCGTTTTGTAAAAAAAAATTGCCCAGGTTGTTGTGGGCCAGGGAGGAATCTGGATTCCGGGCCAGGGTCGTCCGCCAAAGCGTTTCGTCATTCTGGTAAGTCCGGCTTTGCCGCCAGGTCAGCACGCACAGCACCGCCAGCAAGGTCCCGCAAAGCGCCGGTTCCCAAAACCGCCTCCGCTCCCGGAATGAACTGAAAAGGGTGCTGACCCCGGCGGCCACCAGCACGATGGGACCGATGCCGGCCAAATACTGGAAATGATCAGCCACGAGCGAAAAGCGGAACGGATACACATTGAAAAAACCCAAGGCCGGAAACAGCGTCCCGCCAAAGAAGAGCAGCCCCGCCAAAGGCCCGCGCCACCGCCCCCGCTGCCAATACAAAACCCCCAACAACAGCAAGGCCGCCCCCGGATACAGGTATTGCCACCACACCGTCGGGCTGACATGCCACCGGGGATAAACAAAGACCAGATTTACCGGCCAGAAAAGTTTGCCCAGGTAAAACCAGGTGACACGCCCGGCAATGAGAAACCGTTCGATGATGGAAAAATTAAACTCCGAACTTTCCGCGCCGATGATATACTTCCCTTCCACCCACGCGGTGAACAATCCTGCCCCAATCCCCGCAACGAAGAATGGAAGCAGCGGCCGCACGTCCTGCTTCCAGGATAACTTCCCGCGTTGCCACCAGAAAACCACCAGCAACGCCGCCGGCAGGGTGGCGATGACGGTTTTCGACAGCAATCCCAGCACGAACAATCCCAAAGCCAGCGCATAATTCCCTCCGCTTCGGTTGCGATCAAATCCCAGATAGGCCAGCGCCGAACCCAGATAGAATGCCCCCGACAACGTGTTCTTGAGTTCCGAGATCCACGCCACCGATTCCACCTGCACCGGATGCAGCGCAAAGATGGCCGCCGCCAGCCAGGCCCCGGGTATTTTCAATTGCCGCAGCAGCTTGACCAGCAACAACGCCGAAACAGCGTGCAGCAGAATGTTGATTAAATGATAACCCACCGTTGCATCGCCCCAGAGCCTGTGTCCCGCCCAAAAAACACTGTGAACCAGGGGATAATACTGCTGGGTGGCCCCAAGCTGCGTCCAGATGTGTGCCAGACCATTCAGCGAACGAAGTGCGGGCTTGGTCACGTGCGCGTTATCGTCCCAGATGAACCCCGCATGCCACACCGGCTGGTAAACAAAAATGATGGCGGCTACCAGCAGCAGGCCCAGAAACCAATCCTGATTCCGCGAAGGTTGCAGGAATTTCGCAATCCCGCTTGTTCCTTGATGTGAGGGGGTGGCCGGGATCGTCCAGCGGCTGTCCGGACCAGCCGGACGACTCGATGGAAGGGAGTCCGGCTTGAGCGTTGGGAAGCGGCTCATTTTTTCACCAGCGGATTGCGCGTCTTGAGTTTCGGGAACAGGGAGAAGTCGCGGTCGGCGGTCCAGAGTTCGCGCACGCCGTGGTGCAGGCACAGTGCGGCAATGCGGGCGTCGTGAATGCGCGGGCCGGACAATTTCGCGGCCAGCGCCAGTTCGCGCAGCTTTTCAAAATAGCCCGGACTTTCGGCCAGCAAATGCAGTTGCGGCGAAGCCATCAGCGAATCGAGATAACCAAGAACACTGGGCAGCGGCGAGGCTGGCTTATAGACGCGACCACTGGTAACGACACCGATGAATTCATGCACGCACGCCCACGGCAACGCCCACGGACTGTCGCCTTCGATGACCGGGCGAATTTGTTCCATCGCAACGGAATGAAATTCCGAATCTTCGCGGTAGGCATACACCAGCAGGTTGGTGTCCAACGCAATCATGCGCCGTGACCCTTGTAAATTTCGTCGCGGATTTTTTCCCACGGAGCGTTCTTGAACTCATCCGTCAATCCGCCGCCTTTGAACGTCACGGGCTTCCATTTCCATTTTGCGGGTTTGGCCTGTTTTTCCTTGAGCACAATCCGCAATCCCTGCTCGGTCAACGAACGAAAAGTGGTCTTTTCCTTCCGCGCAACGCGCTGGGCGCGCTTGAAAAGATCGTCGGCAATTTCGATGGTCGTCTTCATAATATGGCTACCCATATTCGCATGGTTCTCCACCCATATCAAGGGGTGTTTTCCAGTTGCTTTTCGAGGAAATCGGCACGCTGAGTCCGCTGCAACAGCAGACCATCCCGCGCGTGATGGAGAGTAAATTCGGGCTGGAATTCCTGTGCCGCCCGCCCGGCGCGTGAATACAAATCTAGTTGGATTCCGGCCAAAGCTGAAGCGCCCGGAGGTATCCTTCGTTCAGCACCAAAGGCAATGGCACAAAAACCACCAGCCAGACAAAGATCACCTTCAAGCGCGGATGGCCATTCAGGAAATGGCGTTCCACAAGGATGCCGACCGCTTGAAGGAGGAAGTAAACCATCATCGTGCCGAAGAGAATTCTGCCCGTGACACGGTAAAGCGGGACGTTAATCACGCATTCGTGCATGATGCCGGAAGCCGCAAAGACCAGGAACAGCGCAAACATGGGGCGACGGCGTAATCGGCCGAAGATGACGTAGCGAGACCAGTCGCTGAACCAAAGATTCCATCGGTTGCCCCAAAAATCCGCAATGCTCCGCGCCGCCCACGGACGGCAATGCAGCGCGGGAAGCAGGCAGCCGCAGGGCAGCAGGAACAGGTTCATAATGGCAACGAGCGATTCTCCGATCAGAAGCAGCAATGGCACGGCAAGATAGCTCAGGAGAATTCCGTGAATTTGAAAACCACGGACCAGTTGCCAATAGACCCAATAACTCAACAACACAGCGGCAAACAGCATCAAGATTCGCAGCACCACCGGCCCAGCGCCGGTTGCCCGTTGCGCACGCAAGACCGAGTCAGGCGAAACCAGTACCCACGACATGGCTCTTCGCTCTATTTCACGTTTGGCCGGCAGCAGCAACGCCACCAGCTTCATCACGAATTCCATCACCACCAGCGCGAGCAGGAGAAACACGGTCATCTGCCAGTTGGGATCGTCCGGCAACATCATCGATTGAGGAACTTACTTGAGCGGCGCGCTTACATCCAGTTCAAGGTGGCGCAGCGGTGGCCGTCTGCAAAGACTGCCGTCTGCAAAGACCCGCAGCAACAGCAGGACATCCCGTGCGAGATGGAGAGTAAATTCGGGCTGGAATTTCTGCCGCCGCCCGGTGTGTGAGCACGACTCCGGACGCAATCGTGTTGCCTCAATCCCAACGGGATTGTGACCTCCAGCCCAAGGTTGCGAGGAACGAGCTACCTTGGGTCACGGTTCGTAAATGAATTCAACCGCAACGCGGTTGCGGCGAATCCCCCGAAGGTGGGTTCAATCCCAAACGTATTTCTCATCCCATTCAATTTCATGCCGGCGCAACAACGCCCGCAACTCATCCTGAAAATTTATCTTGCGGTGATGCTCCTCCTGGCTGGCGATGTATTGCTTCACTGGTTCGAGATTCGATTGGCTCACGGAAAAATCCGCGTAACCACCCTGCCATTCGAAGTCCGTGTATTCACGGTCGCGCTCCTTGAGCCAGATGTTCGAGACACGCTTCAACTCCTTCACCCATTCCGCCTGCGTGATGGTGCGCCCGAACCGCGCGAGCAGGTGGATGTGGTCTTCCACGCCACCGACGAGGATGGGCGGACAATCGAGTTGTTTGGATATGCCGCCAAGATAGGAGTGGAGCGCGTCGCGCGTGGGTTTGTCGCGCAGGAGCGGGCGACGGTCTTTGGTGGAAAAGACGAGATGAATGTAAACGGCGGAAAGGGACTGTGGCATGACGTGAAGATGTCCAAACCGTGGCCGTTCGCCAATCCCAAAGGGATTGTGGCCTCCAGCCCAAGGTTGCCCCGATTATTCGGGGCTACCTTGGGTACACGTTCAAAAATGGAAACAACGCCAACGGCGTTGCGACCGTTGTTTGTGTGCGGGCGGAAATGGATTGGCCACAACCGCGTTGCGGTTGGGAATTTTTTGTGGACGATGACCCAGGGTAGCTCGTGCCTCGCAACCCTGGGCTTTGGGACGCAGCCCCGTTGGGGCTGGAGAATGCAAGCCTACTCGCGGTCTTTGGAATCGATAATACCAGCACGATTCCAAGTGTCCCAATAGGGCCAGCGCCCAATCAGAAACTCTTTACGGATCTTGGATAAATAGCGATTTGCGCGAACAGCCGCTTCTTTGTCGTGGATCAGTTTCCAATAGCCGGCAAAATTTGGGCCGAGTTCTAATGTTGGCGGAATTGAAAGCGCCCGATAACCGTTTCCATCCAGCTTGGCGCAAAGACAGTCCATTTCTCTCTGTGGTTGGATACGGTCGTAAGTCATGTGGCACTCATTCTCACGTTCAAGATGTTTTCGCTTCTTGTTGAATGCCTCTGTGAGACTGGAATCCGTTCGACGGCCATAGATGAGAAAATACCTCTGCTCAAAAGTCCGGCTTTGAATCCAATCGGAAGGTATTCGGTAATGTTTCTGGAATTGAGCAACGTTCAAAGGGTCGTTAAACCAAGATTTCCAATCGGCGATTTGATTTGCTGCTTGGGTAAATTCAGCCGACGACTGACCACCGGCAGTAGCCCAAGGTTTCGCGGGGTGTTCAATTTCAATCAGAACCGCATAGACTGTTGCGCTGTCGCGAGTGATGTAAAGGAAGTCAGGCACTTTCCGCGTGAATTCGGGTAGCACGGGTTGTGAAACTATTGCCCCCGGATATGGACCATGCGCGCCGCGCTTGAAAACTGGATACATTTGAGGTAGACAACAGGTATGCCTCTCAAAGAATTCTTGAAAGTCTTTTTCAACCGAATCTGTCTTTGCGAGTAATGCCTGCCATTCTTGATCAACAATTCCAACGTAAGTGTCCCACGGCATTGCTTGCTCGGGCGGAACGACAATTTGGTAAGATTTTTCCAGAATGCCTTTGGTCATAACAACTTTTCCACTTTCGCCTTCACCGCTGCATCCATTTTAATCAACGGCGGCCAGGGGCGCTTGAAGCCTTCCCCCGGCAATTTCTTCGTCGCGTCAATGCCGAGTTTGCTGCCGATGGCCATTTCGCTGGTGGCATGGTCGAGCACGTCGGACGGGCCTTTGGTGAAGATGCTGTCGCGCTGCGGATCGGTGTTGGCGCAGAGGCGGAAAAGCACCTCGCTGGTGTTATGCACGTCCACGTCGTCGTCCACCACCACGATGTATTTCGTGAACATCATCTGGCCCATCCCCCACAGGCCATGCATGATTTTGTAGGCCTGCATCGGGTAGCTCTTCTTGATGCTCACAAAAACCAGGTTGTGGAACACGCCTTCCGCCGGCAGCGCGATGTCCACGATCTCCGGGAAATTCATCTTGAACACCGGCAGGAACAGTTTCATGCTCGCGCCGCCGATGTAAAAGTCCTCCATTGGCGGAATGCCGACAATCGTCGCCGGATACACCGCGTCCTTGCGATGCGTGATGGCGGTGACGTGAAAAACCGGATACGGCTCGGGCAATGTGTAATAGCCCGTGTGGTCGCCGAAAGGGCCTTCCTCGCGCAACGGTTCCTTCGGGTCCACGTAGCCTTCGATGACGAAATCGGCGTTGGCCGGGACTTCGAGGTCGTTGGTCTCGCATTTGACAAGCTCGACGGATTTTTTGCGGAGATAACCCGCCAGCAGGAATTCATCGAGGCCGTCCGGCAGCGGCGCCGTGGCGGCGAAGATGAACGCCGGGTCGCCGCCGAGGAAAATGGAAACGGGCATGCGCGTGCCGGTTTCGTAATAACGGCGACCGTGGCGCGCCCCGACTTTTTGCAACTGCCAGTGCATGCCGGTGGTGTGGTCATCGTAAATCTGGATGCGATACATGCCCACGTTGCGTTCGCCGGTGTCGGGGTCTTTCGTCACGACGCAGGGCAAAGTTATAAATCTGCCTCCGTCCAACGGCCAACACTTCTGGATGGGTAAGTTTGCCAGCGTAGGACAGGCGTCGCGCCTGTCTCTAATATTTTCCAAAGAAGATGGAGACAGGCGCGACGCCGGTCCGACACCGAGAATGTCCGCCGCCTTCGGCCACGGTTCAGTGCGGGTTGGCGGAGCATCGAAACGATGCACGACTTCCTTGCACGGCCCGTCTTTCACGAGCTTCGGTTTGGCGTGGCGCAAATCGAGCGCCTGGCCAAGCAGTTTGATGGCTTCGCGAAAACTCGTCGGCGGCTTGGCTTTCATCAGCGCGCCGAGTTCGACTGCGGCTTCGTCCACGGAATTGGCGCCCAGGCTCATGGCCATGCGCTTGTGCGAGCCCATTGTGTTGATGGCGAGCGGAAAAGGCGACACGGTGCCGTTGACGGTCGGCTTCTCGAAGAGCAACGCCTTGCCACCACCGGGCGATTTCATTTCACGGTCAGCCAGCTCGGTAATTTCGAGTTCGGTCGCGACGGGTTGCGAAACGCGTTTCAACTCGCCGGCGCGGTCAAGCTGGTTGACGAATTCGCAGAAGGATGCAAAAGCCATATGCGCGCGAGACTAGCAGAAGCATGGCGGCTGGCAATGCGGGGAAATGATGGGGGCAACTCAGCGACGGCTTGGGCATCCGTGTTCACGCCCTCCAGCGGCACACGTTTGTCACCCTTGAGCCGGTGTTTGGGTCTCGCGATGGTGATTGGGGCGTATTATCGGCCTACGCTGCCACAGTCCGCAGATTGGACGCTTGCGTTGATCCAGCCCCTTCTTGTATGTTGCCATCCGATGTTGACGTGGACAAAAAAACAGTCTGGTTGCTGCCATTGCAGGCGGGTGCATTTGTTTTCATGACGCAACGCCAGCACAACGTCAAGGTCAATTGGCACTTTCGATCGTAAGTGCTTTGTATAATGTGGTTGCCGACGTGGCGGAACTGGCAGACGCGCCAGACTCAAAATCTGGTACTCGTGAGAGTGTGTGGGTTCGACCCCCTCCGTCGGCACCAGCCTGCAATATTTTCGAAAACACGCATGGCCTTCAAGCATTTTGCGAAACAGACGCAAGGCGTCGAATTGCTCCAGCGTTCGCTCGCCCGCGGGCGGCTGGGCCACGCCTACCTGTTCGCCGGGGATCAGCTCGAAGAGTTGGAATCACTCGCCCGCACGCTGGCCAAAACGCTGAACTGCCAAAACCCCGCCAAAACCGGCGGCGTGGCAACCGATTGCTGCGACACCTGTTTGAGCTGCCGGAAAATTGACCACGACACTCATGCTGACGTGCATTGGGCGCGGCCCGAGTCCAAATCGCGCACCGTCACCGTCGAGCAAACGCGCGAGTTGATGCGCGAAATCCAGCTCAAACCCACCGAGGCTGAATACAAGGTGGCGATCATCGCGGGGGCGGACCGGCTGAATGTTCAAGCCGCCAATGCTTTCTTGAAAACGCTCGAAGAACCGCCTGGCAAGTCGGTTCTGATTTTGCTTTCGACCGAGCCGCAGCGGATTTTGGAAACCATCTTGTCGCGCTGTCTGCGCCTGAATTTTTTCGGCGAAGGCAGCCGTTCGCCTGACCCGGCGCAAATGGAATGGCTCGCGCGTTTTGACGCGCTGGCGGCCCATGAGCAAAAAAGTTTGCTGGGGCGCTACCGGCTGCTTGACGCGCTGCTGCAAAGGCTCGGCGAAATCCGGGCGCGTGTGGAAGAAACCCTGACCGCGCGCTCGCCATTGCAACAGCATGATGAAATCGAAAAAGACCTGCGCGAAAAGTGGGAGGATGAACTGGCTGCGGCCATCGAAGCGGAATATCGCCGCCAGCGGGCGGAGGCGCTATTGCTCGTGCAATGGTGGTTGCGCGACGTGTGGCTGCGCACGCTCGCCGCCGGCGGAAGCCTGCTGAAATTCCCTGAAATTTCCGGCGCGGAAGCCGTTGCCCGGCGCATCACCCCACGGCAGGCATTGGAAAATATGCAAACCCTGGAGCAAGCCCAGCGGCTGTTGCACACCAACGTGCAGGAAGCGCTGGCGCTGGAGGTAAGCCTGCTCAAACTTCGTTTTTAACCGGTTGCGAACGCAATCTCGCAATGAAGTCTGATAAAAAACTCACCGGAGCGGGGTTTTACGCGCTCGGATTCGGATTGTTTCTCGGTCTGGCGATTTTGAAGTTTGGCAATCCGGTCATCCTCGACCAAAAAATCGCGCCGCCGGTTTCGCCATCCGAATTTTGGTCGGACGCCTGGCCCACTCATTGGGGCAACTGGATTCTGTTGCCGCTGGCACTGGCGGGCGCGGCGCTGGGGTTCGCGAGCCGGCCGCGCTGGCCGGGAACACGTCGGCTCTGGCTGCTGCCGTTGCTCTGGTTCGGCTGGCAGCTTCTTTCCGCCACGCAAACCGTGGATGGCAATCTTACCGCAACGACGCTCTGTCAATTTGCCGGATGCCTCGCCTGCTATTTCATCGGCGCTTTTATTTTCGGACGTGAACGCGCCTGGCATTGGCTGCTCATCGGTGTGCTGGCGGCGTTCGCCTTTTGCCTTGTCCGCGGAATCAACCAGCGTCTGTTCGAGTTCCCGCAAAGCCGGCAAATGTTGGTGGAAGGCGGGCGCACCGGCTGGACAAACTTTCCATCGGAACAGTTTATGGAGATGAAACGCGACCGGGTCATCATCACCACCAATGCCGTGGACGTGCCCAATCCGGCCATTCTCGCCAAGTTTGCCAGCGGGCGCGTCATGGGCACAATGGTTTATCCCAACGCCCTGGCGGGCTTGATTCTGCTGTTATTGCCGATGTCGCTCGTTTTCGCGTTCAACAGCACAAAACGGCTGCGACCACCCATTCGCGCGACGGTAATCACGCTGACCCTTTTTCTGGGCGGCGCGGCATTTTTTTGGACCGGTTCGAAGCTGGCTTGGTTGATTGCGCTGGCGCTAGGCGGCGCCTGTATGTTTCGTTTGAAGTGGCCGATGCGATTAAAACTGGCGACTTTGACAGGCATTTTGCTGATCGGGCTGGGAATTTTTGCGGTTCGATTTCACAGCTATTTTGCCGCCGGCGCAACCAGCGTCGGCGCGCGGTTTGATTACTGGCGCGCGGCGGTGGAAACCACATTCAAGCATCCGTTGCTGGGCACTGGCCCGGGCACTTTTCAACGGCCCTATGCACAACTCAAATCGCCCACCGCCGAAATGGCCCGCTTGGCGCATAATGACTACCTCGAACAATTTTCAGATTCGGGCATTGCCGGCGGAACGCTCTATGGGGCTTGGATAGTGCTTTCGCTGCTGACGATCGGACGGCGCGTCTGGCGTTCTGCCGACCTGGCAAGCTTCGCCATTTTTCTGGGAGTATTTGCCTGGTTTATCCAGGGGTTGGGTGAATTTAGCCTCTACGTTCCGGCGCTGGCCTGGACGGCCTTTACGTTGTTGGGGGTGCTGCAAAACAAATCTAACCGCAATTCGTCGGATGGTGACGCACGCCATCAGGGAAGCAGCATTGAACGATAGAACCGTTCTGGTGAATTTGGCACCGACGGGATGGGCACACTGAAACTGCCTTGCACAGGATAATTTGTGCTCACGACATCCCAGTTAACGAGATTTGTGGAAGTTTGCAGTGCGTAGGCATAGCCATCGGAGCCGGAGAACTGAATGTTCCACCCGCTGTTGACCTGAATCATCACGCCCACGGAATCCGGTCGCAGGAGCAGGAGCAATTGAGCGGGAATCGCCTCGTAAGCTTCGTCCGAAATGCCGTATTCAACTTGACCAACGGTGCTTGTGTTCAGCCAGGGTGAATTGACAGTCAATTGAGGCGTCGCCAGAATGTCTCCCGGGGAATTGAACGTCTGGTTCGGCTGGATTGTTTTGGATTGTGCAATGGCGTTGGCAATAATCAGCGCCTGCGGCGAGTTGCTTGACAGGACATAGGATTCGAACTGTGGAACAATAAACCAATATGGAAACCGAGTGGAGTTTGTTTGCACGGTAATGCTGCCAAGGACATTTAACCAATCAGCCGTGTTTCTGTCATTCACTGACATCAATTGTGTCGGGTCGTTTGTGCTCAACAATGCCACCAGCACACCAACCAGCCGCCAGTCGTTGGCTGGAGCTGACAGCGCGGCGTCAATGTATTGGCCATAAGTCAATTGGGTGTCACCTGTCCACTGCGCCCAAGTATTGGTTCCGATATAATTAGTGTTTACGCCATTCTTAATGAATTCCTTCAGCAGATTTGACGCTTTGAGATAAACCGTCTGCCACGGTGTGCCGCGATGAACCTGTCCAAGCGTGGCCAGCGGCAGGCCATTACCGTTGGGAAAATTCCAATCATCAGGCTTCCACACCAGCGGATCTTTGAACGCGAGATTGAATGCGTTGGAATCAACATTGGGTAGTTCGGCCATTTGGGAATTCATGCCCCACGGCTGATAACGGTCGTTTACGTTGCCCAAGTCGGGCAATATCGGGATTTCCATCCTGTCAGAGTTGGTTATGCCGGTGAAAAGAATGCCCTCTTCATTGCCCGAATAATTCAAGTCACTGGCCACGTAATGAACCAGCGGGTCGTTGGCCTGCCAAGAAATATATTGGACCACGGTGCGGGTGGGCGTGTAAGGCGCCTGGGTGCCAAAAGAATGGTTCGTCTCGGTTGCTCCGGGAGTGCTACCCCAATTATAAGACGTACCTATATTGTTCGGCATAAACAACCCCTGAAAGTAAGCCTGCATTTGTGGGATGGAGATAATACCGGGAACCGGCGGTGGTACCCATTGACCACCATCTTCGGGAGGCACTTGATTCGGGCTTAAAGATCCTTTGGACAGATTGAGCTGGTTAAAGACCCCCAGAAGATTCGTTTGCCACAGACCATTCGGATCGAGTTGGTCCGGACTTGTCAGCTCGGCATTGAGATCGCGAAGACTATTTGGGCCGGCGAACTGCACATAATCAATGACGTTGGTGCCGTCGAGCATGAACAACTGCAACCAATTCGAGGTCACAAACCAAAATGCGGCAGCACGGTAAGATTGATATTGGTTTCCCAAGCGGGTGGGGGGATATGATTTGTAGGTATAAAATACTGATTCACAAATGAATATACGGAGTTCGGCATGAAAGCAACGTTGGTCTGGAGCGGAATGATGAAAGGACTTGGGGCGAGCGAATCCAACGCACCACTAGCCCAAGTAGAACCTGGCCATAGGGTGACATTGGTAAAAATTGAAATGAAATAATTGCTCGAAATGACCAATGAGCCATTATTGGTCAACGTCATCGAGAGATTATCATTCAACACAATCTGCACGGTATTGGTATAGCTGTTGGTGTAGGAATTCCAGCATTCGACTCCGATTGAATTGGTGATGCTATAGACATACATCTGATTGGTCTGATAGTGAGTGGCCGAGGGCGGCTGGTTGGTGACATCTCTGGTAACCTGCAATCTGCGGGTGGTCTGCACGACGCTTTCCATCGAAAATTCGTTGAAGTTGGGAAAGCCCTTCTTCGCCCCGATGATCCACGGCACACCATAAACATTAAGGTTGGAACTTATGCCGGTTGACAAAGCCGACACATCCATCGGCAGTGCGAGTTGCGGGTCATTTGCCCCGTTCACGCCGGCAACCTGCTGATAGCCGATGATGAACACATTCCCGGAAGTGTCTCGGTTGAATACCGGGCGGAACACGGTCGGATAAAAATTGGTCGTGGCAGCGTCGTAAATGTTCGCCGAAAGTTGCAACAGCCTTTGGACGGCAGGCGAATAAACAAAAACACCATTAGTCTCGACGGGGATATTGGTCACGCCAAAATTGAAAGTGTTCCGCAGCATTTTATCGGCAACGGTCGTAAAGAAACCAACGGGATCGTCGGTATTAAGCACCGTTCTGGCAGATGCATTGGAAAACATTGCCAGCCAAACACACATTCCTGGAAGCCAGAATCGCTTGCCCGTCTCGGCGCCGGACGGCAACGCGAGAAATTTGTTTACCCAAGTTTTCACGTTCTAATTTGAGATCTTACCAGGAAATTTACACTCTCGGACGTGAATTGCCGAGATTATTATCGCCGTTTTCACCGCGCTGACTTTGCCATTGCAAAAGCAAGGAATGTTTTGTGTTTCTTCCGAAATAACCAAACAACCCATTTGGACGGCTGGTGTACGCGCTTTTGTGGTTCCATATCTGTTGGAGTTACCCGCCGTTTTAGTGGACTACCGTCACAGCGGAGCGCGTGAGGCCGAATTTTGGTTGAGTTGAATCTCGAGTTCACATGAAATTGCTGGCGGAAATCAAATCGACAAGCATCCGGTGAGCAGTTATTCTCCCCACCGCACATGAAAATTCTCTTTCTCAACGGGCCGAATCTGAATCTGTTGGGTCAGCGCGAACCAGAGGTTTATGGCCGCGTGACCTTGGCCGACATCGAGGCAAAAGTGCGTGAACGTGCCGCGCAGTTGAAGGTGGGGATTGAATTCCGGCAATCCAATCTGGAGGGCGAGCTGGTTGACTGGATTCAGCAGGCAAAGGGGAAGTTTGATGTGATTGTCATCAATGCCGCCGCTTACACCCATACCAGCATTGCGTTGCGGGACGCGATTGCAGCAGTAGGAGTACCGACCATTGAGATTCACCTTTCAAATATTCATGCGAGAGAAAAATTCAGACACAAATCGGTGATTGCGCCGGTTTGTTGCGGCCAAATCACCGGCTTTGGCCAAAAATCCTATATTTTGGCATTGGAAGCATCCATTGACGTTAACGCTGATAGAAATCGGCAATAAAACAGTGTTTATGTGGCAATTGTATCGTTTTTTATTTGATCCAAATTTTTCTATTTTGCGACTTGACGATTATCATTTAACTGATTAGAATTCAATCCAAGCTAATAAATGGTTTAAGAAGAGCCTGACTTTAGCTATTTTTCTGTTGTTTTTTGTTTAAAAACTGGAATTCGGGTTAACTTTAACGAAAACGTGCCGTGGATATAAAAGATATTAAGGCCATAATCGATCTGATGAAGAAAAACTCCATAACGGAGTTTGAACTGGAACGTCAGGATTCAAAAATCAGGCTGAAGCGCGGCTCAAATGGCGGCGCACCTATTGTTCAGTATGATGAACCGATGATGGCTGCGGGGGCTGTTCCAGCTCTGCCGTCGGTTGCTGTTGCATCAACACAGACAGCAGTGCCGCCAGTTCCAGCCACCGGCGAAGTTGAGGTCAAATCACCGATGATCGGCACTTTTTACCGTGCGCCATCCCCTGAGGCCGCCAGCTACGTTGAAATTGGCACTGAAATTAACCCTGAATCCGTAGTATGCATCATCGAAGCGATGAAAGTGATGAATGAAATCAAAGCTGAAGTCAAAGGCGTCATCACGCAGGTTCTGGTGGAAAACGCCAAACCGGTGGAATTCGGCCAGCCGTTGTTCAAAGTGCGGCCGGCCTGACTTCGGTGACGGGAACACCGTTAATCCTGTTTGCTTTCACTGAAAGCCCATGTTTGAAAAAATTCTGGTGGCCAATCGCGGTGAGATAGCCGTTCGGATCATCCGCGCCTGCAAAGAATTGAACATCCGCACCGTGGCTGTTTATTCGGAGGCGGATGCCAATTCCATGCACGTGCAACTGGCCGATGAAGCCATTTGCATCGGCAAGGCGGCGGCATCGGAAAGTTATCTGCGCATTGACCGCATCATCAGTGCGGCGGAAGTCACGGACGTGGACGCGATTCATCCCGGTTACGGTTTTCTTTCGGAGAATACGCATTTTGCCGAGGTTTGCGAGAGTTGCAACATTCGTTTCATCGGCCCCAATCCGCGCACGATGCAGGCGCTGGCTGACAAAGCGGTCAGCCGGGCACTGGCCAAGAAAGCCGGTGTGGCCGTCCCGCCAGGGTCGGACGGCGTTGTTGAAAAAGAATCGGACGCCCTGGTCATTGCCAAACACATCGGTTATCCGGTGATGATAAAAGCCATTGCCGGCGGCGGCGGACGCGGAATGCGTGTGGCGCATAATGACATTTCGCTTGTAAAAGGTTATCACACGGCGCGAAACGAGGCGGAAAAAGCGTTTGGCAATTCCGGGGTTTATATCGAGAAATACATCGAAAATCCGCATCATATCGAAATTCAGATTCTCGGCGACCAAAAGGGCCGCATTATTCATCTGGGCGAACGTGATTGTTCCGTTCAACGCCGCAACCAAAAACTTATCGAGGAAGCGCCGTCGCCATTGCTCGAGTATAAATTCCGCAAATTACGCGACAAAATCGGCAAGGCCGCCGTGAAAATCGCCGAGGCCGCACACTATACCAACGCCGGCACCGTCGAATTCATCGTGGACAATCACGGCAATTTTTATTTCCTCGAAGTCAACAAGCGGATTCAAGTCGAGCACCCGGTCACTGAGGAAGTCACGGGCATTGATCTCGTGCGCTATCAAATCCTGCTGGCGATGGGCGAACTGCTGCAACATTCGCAAAGCGACATTCAAATCAAAGGGCACGCCATCGAATGCCGCATTAATGCCGAAGACCCGTTTGACGAGTTCCGTCCCAGCCCGGGACGGATCGAGATGTATTTTCAACCCGGCGGCCGCGGCGTGCGCGTGGACACACATGCTTACGCGGGTTACACGATCCCATCGACGTACGACTCCATGCTGGGCAAGCTTATCACCACGGGCAAAGACCGGCGTGAGGCGATGGATCGTATGAACCGGGCGCTCGCCGAATATATGATTACCGGCATCAAAACCACCGTGTCCTTCCAGCAAGCCATCATGCAGGACCCGAATTTCCGGCGGGGCGTTTATTCGACCGGTTTCGTCGAACAATTGCTCGGCGGTGCACGGCGTGAATTGATTGAGGAAAAGACTTGATGGGGGTGTGTGCCGACTCCCATTGTTCCCAGAATTACATTTGACAGCCGCCGTCCGCCGTTTATCTTAAACCTCTAAATATTATGGCTGACATTCCTTCGAACATACCAGGCGCGCCCGCAGGCGCTGTGCCACCGGTGAAAAAAGAAACCGGCAAGGTCCAGCCCAAAAAAGAGACCGTCCGAATCAATTTGCCGCCGAAACCATCCACGGCGCCGACCATCAAACTGCCGACGCTGCCGCCCGGCGGTCCTACCGGCGCTCCGAGCGCGGCGCCCTTGTCAACCAGCGCGCCAAAAACTTCAGCGGCACCGGCGGCTGCGCCACGAACTGCTGCTGCTGCCGCTGCCGCGCCCGTGGCTCAAACACGTTCCGCTCCGGCTCAAAGAGCGGCGTCTGCCGCCGCTCCCACGATTGGCGCGCTCGACAACGCTTTGGTCATCTTCGCGGTTGTGGCTGGATTGGTTGCCGCCGGCACGGTGTTTTGGATGTTCCTGATTCTCAAAAATGCCATCGGCTGAAACCGGTTTTAATCGCATTGTTTCTCGGCCCAAAACTATCCTATTTGACGTATGGCTTCTCCATTAATCGTCACGCTCACGCGGGAAAATTTTGCGCAGCAGGTTTTGCAATCGCCGGTGCCCGTGCTGGTGGATTTCTGGGCCGAATGGTGCGGCCCGTGCAAAATGATCGCGCCGCTCCTCGACGAACTGGCCGACGAATACGATGGCAGGGTGAAAATCGGCAAAGTGAACATTGACGAACATCAGTCGCTCGCCGCCGAATACGGCATCCGCGCCATTCCCACCCTGCTGCTTTTTAACAAAGGCGAAATCGCCGAGCAAATGGTTGGCGCCAAAAGCCGGCGCGATTTCAAGGCCAGCCTGGACCGCGTCGCGGCCTGACCGCTGCCGGTCCCGCGAGGCGGGATTATGCCGCTCATCATTACGCCCCGCCAATTTGTGCAGCGGGCCGAATTGTATCATCAACTCAACCAGCTCACATCCGCCGGAATTCCCATCGTTCATGCACTGGAGCAAATCGAGCGCCGTCCGCCCGCCTCTGCCTACCACAATCCGTTGCAACGCCTGCTCAATGAAATTGCCAAAGGCGCAACGCTGGCCGAATCATTGCAGCGTCTCGACTGGCTGCCCGCATTCGACCTGGCATTGATTGGGGCCGGCGAACAGAGCGGACGACTCGACGCCTGTTTCCGCATGCTCGCTGATTACTACAACGACCGCGCCCGGGTCATCCGGCAGGTGATTGCCCAGCTCATGTATCCCGTCGGACTGGTTCACCTGGCCGCCTTCGTTTTTTTAATCGTGCTTCCGTTCGCTCACTCACAGTTCAATGCCAGCCTGCCCCTGCTGTTCGCCAAAGCCGCACTCATCCTCTCACCGATTTATGGCGCCGTCGGCTTGATGATTTACGCCACGCAAAGCAAACACGGTGAAAACTGGCGTGCCCGGATCGAAGCTTTTCTGCGCTGGGTCCCCATCCTGGGCACGGCCCGCCATTACCTCGCCCTATCCCGGCTCGCCGCGGCACTCGAAGCGCTCATCAGCGCCGGGGTCAACATCTTTGAAGCCTGGGACCTGGCCGCCACCGCCAGCGGCTCGCCCGCCTTGCGCCGGGCGGTCGCCGCCTGGAAATCGCGCGTGGTTGCCGGTCAAATGCCCTCCGAAGCCGTCAACCTCTGTCCGCTCTTTCCGGGAACCTTCGCCAACCTTTACGCCAGCGGCGAGGTCAGCGGCAAACTGGATGATTCGCTCCGCCAAATCAACCGGATCTACAACGAGGACGGCGCGCGCAAGCTAAACGCCTTCGCAACCTGGATGCCGCGGCTCATTTATATGCTGGTCGCGTTGCTGATCGCCTACGAAGTGATCCATTTCTATCTGGGTTACTTCAACGAAATCAACGCCGTGAGCCACTTTTAACCCGAACTCCGAAATAGAAAAGGAAGTGGGGCGGACGAGGCCATGCTGGAGTGCGCCCGTCCCCGGGCGCAGCAACTGGCTTCCTTCGAGCCACGGAGCATTTCCCAACCGCCCGCCTGTCCCACCTGGCTGCGGCCGGGACGGCCGCACTTTGTTAACGCAGAAATTCATTTTCGGAGTTCGGTTCAATTCCGCTTTGCCCCTTGCGCCTTTGCCCGTTACTTTCGCCGCATGACATTGACCGAATTGCTCGCGAACGAGGAGCTTCGCCAACATGAATTCCCCGTCGCCCGCGATAAGATATTCCTCGCGCATGCCGGGGTTTGCCCGCTGCCGCGGCGCGTTGCCGCCGCCGTTTCCGAATGCGCCCAACGCGGCACGCTGGGCGACCAGGAAGCCTTCGTTCTGCACCGCCTGAATGACGCGCGCCAACTCGGGGCGCAATTGTTGCGTTGCCAGCCGGAGGAGGTCGCGCTGGTCGGGCCGACGTCGCTCGCGTTGAGCTTTGTCGCCGCCGGGCTGAAATTCAAAAAAAACGACAATATCCTCATTTATCACGATGATTATCCAACCAACGTTTATCCGTGGATGGCGCTGGCCGAACGCGGGGTCGAAGTCCGCCTGCTCAACACGCGCGGTCTCGGCGTCATCCGTCCGGTGGATGTGATGGGGCAGGTGGACGAAAACACCCGGCTCGTCGCGCTCGCTTCCTGCCACTTCATCAGCGGCTATCGCATTGAATTTCAGGCCATCGGCAAATTCCTGCGCGAACGCGGGATTTTATTTTGTCTCGATGCCATCCAAACGCTCGGCGCGTTTCCTACAACGGTCGAGCACGTGGATTTTCTCGCCGCCGACGCGCACAAATGGCTGCTCGGCCCCTGCGGCGCGGGCCTGCTTTATGTCCGGCGCGGGTTGCAGGAAAAACTGAACCCGCCGATTTACGGCTGGCACAATGTGCGTTGCCCGAATTTCATCGCGCAGGAACAAATTGTTTTTCACAACGGCGCGGCGAAATACGAAGCCGGCACGCACAATCTGCTCGGCCTGGCAGGTTTGATCGCCGCCATGGAACTCGTGCTGGAAATCGGTGTCGAAAACATTGCGGCCGAACTGCTGCGCAAACGCGCGTGGCTTGTGCCGGCCTTGCAGGCGAAAGGTTTTACGATATTAAGCGCGGATGCGAAAATTGAAAACGCGGGCGGCATCATTTCCTTTCATCAGGCGGGCAAAGACCTCGCGGCGCTGCACAAAAAATTGACGGACGCCGGCGTCGTGGCGTCGTTGCGCGCGGACCGCAATGGACAAAACCACATCCGCCTCTCGCCGCATTTTTACAACATCGATGCGGAGTTGCGGCGCACGCTGGAGTTGCTGTAGCCGCAGCGGGAAGCCGCGGTTACGACTCATCCTGGCGGCTGTATTCGCGAATCGAGGCTTTCCACCATGGCGCGAGCGATTGACGCAGCCAGGCTTCATGATACAACCAGACCATGGTGCGCTCGTCGGCCATGATTAAAAGCCTTTCGACGGGCGTCAATTTGTCCGGCCCGGCAGTCAGCAATTTTTCGCCCAGCGCTCGGACTTCCGGGCTTCCGACACCCAGCGCCGCCAGTTGCTCGGCGTAAACCGGATTGAGTTGTTTCTCGCGCAGCAACGAAACGTGAATGGCGTTGACGTAAGGATCGAGCACCGCCTCCGCCAGCCCCGCGTGGGGAGGGCGCGGGGAAGTGTCTTCGGTGATTTCATGGACTTTCATGTTTGCCCGGAGCGCGACCAGTTCCGGCGGCGGTGCGATTTCCTCCGGCGTGAGAAACAATCCCAGCTTTCGCGCCCGCGCGCCGAGGCTGCGCCGGCTGGTGAAGACGCTCAAGGGAATGGACAAAACCATTCCCGCCAGCACGGGCGTGAACCACCAGAACAGCGACGGTCCGAGCCACCACATGAATGCGCCCCAAACCAGCCCGAACAACGTGTGCCCCCAATGCCGCCGGATGGCATAGGTCCACGCCGTGCCACCGGCGGCGCGCTTTTGCGGCCACCAACCGACACTGACGCCCAGCAGATTGGTGACGACAAACCGCGTGTGCCACAGCATCAGCAGCGGCGCGTGCAACGTGGAAAAAATTGTTTCGCAAAAGACGCCGGTGGTGGCGCGCGCCAGACCGCCGAACGCCCGCCGTCGTTGCGAATCATACGAAAGGTCAATGAGCGCAAGCACCTTGGGCAGCATGATGAAAACCATGCAGATGACGAAAATGAGCAGGGCATGGGCGGTGCCGCTAAAATTGCCCAAGGATCGCGTGAACGCCCGCACGGTGATGTCCGAAAGACCAGTATGTTTGTGGAACCAGCAGATCCAGTTAAAAGTGAGCAGAAATGCCAGCCATAAAGGCCCGGCCAGATAGCCGCAAATGCCCAGAATCAGATGCAGCCGGCTCACCCCGCGCAGTCCCTTGGCAAAGAGCACGAGGCCGTGTTGCAGATTGCCCTGACACCAGCGGCGTTCGCGCTGGGCATTGTCAATCATGGCCTGTGGCGCTTCCTCGTAACTGCCTTCGAGGTCGTAAGCGAACCAGACTTCCCAGTTTTCGCGCAACATCAGCGCCGCCTCGACAAAATCGTGGCTGAGAATCTGGCCTCCGAACGGCTTGCGGCCGGGCAGTTGCGGCAAATCACAAAATTGCATGAACGGCTCGGTGCGAATGATGGCGTTGTGCCCCCAATAATTTCCCAGATCGAGCGCCCAGTAATTCAATCCGGCAATAAACAATGGCGCGTAAAGGCGGTTGGCAAATTGCTGGATGCGTCCGAACAGGGTTTCGGCGTTGACCACCGCCGGCACGGTTTGAATCAATCCGACGTCCGGATGCGTTTCCATCAATTTCACCAGGTCCACGAGCGTTTGGCCGCGCATGACGCTGTCGGCGTCGCACACCAGGAAATAGCGGTAGCGGCGGCCCCAGGCATTGAGGAAGTCGCGCACATTCCCGCTCTTGCGGCTTTCGTTGTTCAACCGGCGGCGATAGTGAATGCGGCCCAGCGCGTCAAGTTCATGAACCAAATCGTACCAGTGCCGTTCCTCCTCGATCCATTTGTCAGGATTGTTGGAGTCGCTCAAGATGAAAAAGTCGAAACGCTCAAGCTGGCCGGTTTTTTCCAGGGATTCATACGTCGCGCGCAAGCCTTCGCAGACGCGTACGACGTCTTCGTTGTAAACCGGAAACACAATCGCCGTGCTGATGCCGGCAATGTTTTGGCCGCGATATTCCTTCAGCCGCGTGATGCAGCGGTCGTCGCCGAACATCCGCAACACAAAACCATACAGGCCATGCATGCAACCGATGGCAATGAACCAAAACAAAATCACAAACAAAACCAGCAGCACGGTGCGCGACGCGGACCAGCCCGTCCGCCACAGCAAATCGGCAAAGAGCATCGAGACCAAACCGGTCAGCAGCAGCGCGCAGGAATAAAAGATGAACAGCCGCCAGCCATGACGCTCGATAAACGGCGCGGACATCACCCGCAGCGGCGGTGACTGGCTTGAGGCGGGGTCGGATGGAGCAGTGCCGGACATGGCTCAGTGCGTGAGGATGAAAATGGCCACCAGCAGCAGGGCCAACAACGTCCAGGCCAGAACCATTTTGAGATAGGGCAGCCTGCCCAGATTCGTCAGGGTTGTAATCGGGCCAAGATCGAAGGGGCGCGGCGTCATTTTTGAGAGTTGGAAATCGGGCCCGGCGCGCAGATAGGTTTCGCGCATGGCGCTGATGAATTCCTCCGGCCACGGGCCGGGCCGCAAAAATTGTTCCTGCCATCGGCCCGGCATATCGGCGAGCAGCAACGCGAGCCGCCCGCGGGTGGAGAGCATCTGGTCGGCGTTGGTTGGCGGTTCCTGCAACACCTCGGCGAACCACTCAATCACGATACGGTCCATTTCCTCGGCGGCGAGCTGGGTGGCGGAGCGTTCCGGCTCGACGGGCGCGCGGTGCGCGGCGCGTTCGAGCACCCGGAGCACCAGCTGGCCGAGCAGGGCTTTGTTGCGGACGCGCAGGGCGTGGAAATAATTCTCCACCTTCTCATACGCGGCGTTCCACTCTTCGAGCCGGCGGCCCGCCAGATGGCCGTAGGAATCGGTCAGCGCGCCAATGCCGTTCATGGCGGACTCCATTGGTAGGTCCAGGTTTCGCTCAAAATGTTGGTTCCCTTTTGCAACGTGCAGCGCAGGTCCACCGGGTCGGTGTTGCCGGAGTTGGGCTGCATTTTCAAAATGACGCGCCAGGCGTTCAATTCGGGAACATGAAAGACTTGATTGTCCACAATCGCCGCGTTGGTGCTGCAATTGGCGATGGCCTGCGGCGGATCACCTTCAGAAAGGGTGTCCAGCCCGGGCCCGGCAAAATCAATCACGATTTGCCGGCAATTCACGCAGTTCGGGCCCAGGCCGATGCGCGTGGACACAACCTTGTTGTCGGACAGTTTCAGGTCCGCCCCGCGCGTCCAGGAGAGTGTGTATCCAAAGCGAAATGGTTTCAGCGGCGCGGGTTTGTCTCTCGGATCCCAAAACGCGACGATGTTGTCAAAACCCTCGTAGCTCGCGCTCAATTGCACGAGATGCAGGTCGCCGTCGCCCCAATTCCCATGCGGTTCGACCCACACGGTGGGCACCAGATGGTAGAAGTTGAAGCTGTCCTGATATGCCGCAAAGGTGCGCTCGCGCTGGAACAGTCCGAAGCCACGGATGTTCGGCGCGAAAAAAACCTGGTGGCGCATGACGGCGGGATTGTCCAGCGGATGCCAGAGCATTTCGCCACCATCCATGCGGGCGAGCAGGCCGTCGGTGTCATGAACTTCGGGACGGTAATCATCGAATTTGCGCTCGGAATTTTTGCCGAACCAAAACATGCTCGTCAAGGGCGCCAGGCCGATGGTTCTGATGGGCCGCCGGTTTGCATCCACGGCTTGAACCATGTTCGTCTCGCGCAAATACAGTACCGCCTCCACGTCAACCACGGTGGTCTCACCGGGACGGATGAACAGTTGATACGCCCCCACGCAACTGACGCTGTCGAGCATGGCAAACAAGGTCAGTCCCCGGGCGTCCGGTTGCGGCTTGCCCAGCCACCAGTCGGTAAAAATGGGAAATTCCTCCGGACGATCCAGTTCCCCGCAGTCCAGGGCCAGCCCGCGTGCGGACTGCCCGTAACGCTGCCCCTTGCCGAGCAGTCGGAAATAGCTCGCGCCGAGAAACGCGCCGATTTCATCCCACTTGTTTGAGTCGTTCAATTGATTCAACAGGCGGAACCCGGCGTAACCCGTATCTGCGGGGATTTCGTTTTGAATGTGCAACGCCCGATAATTGAAAAAGTCCTGCACGAACCGGATGGGCTGGACATGTGTCGCCGTGAATTCATAGACATGCACCGGTTCCTGGTAAAGGTAGCCCGGATGAAAAAACTCCACGCGAAAGGGCAGACCATCCACCGCCCACAATGCCTTGTCATGCCGGAATTCAATCTCACGATACTTGTCATAGTTGAGATTTTCCTGCCGCAACACCTTTGGCACATCGGCGCGCGGCGAGTGGAAAGGCTGGCGCGCCCGTTCGAGAGCGCGCTGCGCCACATAATCCAAATTGACCTGGGCTGATTCCGCACCCATCAAAACATTGCCAGCCAGCACCAGTCCGATTGTTAAAACCAAGCAACTAAATCGCCACATTTAGATAAGGAGAACCGAAATGAGCCCAATTTGCAAGTTCAGCCGGCAACTACTTGAATGACACTGAATTACGCATTAAAAAACGCCTAATCCAGGGTCTGCCGGTAACGTTTGATGCCGATGGCCAGCATCACGACCAGAAACAGCGCAATCGGCCAAAGGTCGGGCGCGATTTCAGCGAAGCCGTTTCCTTTCAACAAGATCCCGCGCACGACCCGCAGGAAATGCGTCAGCGGCAGGATTTCGCCGATGTCCTGCGCCCAGCCCGGCATGCCACGAAACGGAAACATGTAGCCGGACAACAGCAAAGACGGCAGGAAAAAGAAAAATGCCATCTGCACCGCCTGAAGCTGGTTTTTGGCAATGGTCGAAAACGTGATGCCGACCGCAAGATTCGCCACGATGAAGAAGAATGTCAGCACCAGCAGCAACGGCACGCTGCCCACAATCGGCACGTTGAACAGAAACTTCGACGCCAGCAAAATAAGAAAAACCTGGATGTAGCCGACCGTGATGTAGGGCACGATTTTGCCGATCATCACCTCGCCGGGACGCGCCGGGGTCGAAAGCAGGTTTTCCATCGTGCCGCGTTCGCGTTCACGCGTGATGGCCAGCGCGGTGATGATGATCATGGTCATCGTCAGCATCACGCCCATGAGTCCGGGCACGATGTTATACTGCGTGATGTTTTCCGGGTTGTAGTGCTGATGCACCACCAGATTGACC
Organism: uncultured Verrucomicrobiae bacterium; assembly: GCA_963804345.1. Taxonomy (GTDB): domain Bacteria; phylum Verrucomicrobiota; class Verrucomicrobiia; order Limisphaerales; family UBA11358; genus UBA11358. The sequence goes on from CAWDPX010000021.1 coordinate 130,953, forward strand.
GGCGGCGGCGTTCCCCGCAATTTCGCCAGCGACCCGGTGAGGTCGCGGTCCAGCACGGTGGTCGTCAGCAGATTGATCGCGGCAACGGCGTAGCCGATGGCCGCCGGATCGGTTGCATCGGCTTCCAGCAGCAAATCCGGGCGTTCACCGCGCAGCAGTTTGCGCGAAAAATCCACCGGGATGTGAACCGCAAATTGAACCGTGCCCTGTGCGAGCAGTCTTTGAATTTCCGCCTCGTTCTTCGCCTCGCGGGTGATGTCGAAATAGCTGCTGTTGTGCAAACCCCAAACAAACGTGCGCGAAAAGATACTGTTGTCCGCCGAATAAACGGCGGTGGGCAGATGCTTCGGATCGGAATTAATGGCGTAACCGAAGAGGATGAGCTGGACCAGTGGGATGCCGATCATCATGGCGAACGTCAGCCGGTCGCGGCGCATCTGGATGAATTCCTTGCCGACAATCGCCCAAAATCGCCGCCAGTTAAATTCGCGCAGTTTCACGGCAATCCCCCAGGTTGTTTTGTAGCAGCCAACGTGAGTTGGCTCTGACTTTTTTCACAAAGATCAGTTGGAGCCGACTGACGTCGGCTGCTACGGTGATTTTTTGGGTTCACGAAAAATTGTCCTTGGCCGTTTCCATCAGGCTGATGAACACGTCCTCCAGCCCGGATTCAATCTGCCGCCAGTGATAGGCGCCAGTCATCCAAGGATCGGCACTTTCGCGCAGCCGCGCCGCGTCGCGTCCGCTCACGTGCAGGGTCGTGCCAAATGCGACCACCTGTTCGGCCCCGGGTTGGCCGCGGATTTTTTTCGCCAGCTCCTGCAAATCCGGCCCGGTGACCTCCCAGGTGGTCAGCTTGGCGGCTTTCACGACTTCCGCAACGCTGCCACAGGCAAGCAGATTGCCGTAGGCGATGTAAGCCAGCCGGTGGCAACGCTCGGCTTCGTCCATGTAATGCGTCGTGATGAGCACGGTCAGTCCGCCGGCGGCAAGCTGGTGAATTTCCTCCCAAAAATCTCGGCGCGCCTTCGGGTCCACGCCCGCCGTCGGCTCGTCGAGCAGCAGCAGTTTCGGCCCGTGAATCAGGCAGGCGGACAGTGCCAGCCGCTGTTTCCAGCCGCCCGAAAGCGTGCCGGCCAGCTGGCTGCGCCGCGCGGTCATGCCGAGTTGTTCCAGGCTTTTTTCCACGGCTGCCTTGCGTTCTGGCACGCCGTAAATTTTCGCGATGAAATCCAGATTTTCCTCGATGGTCAGGTCTTCGTAGAAGCTGAATCGCTGCGTCATGTAGCCGATGTTCTTCTTGATCTCGCCGGATTCACTGCGAATGTCGAAGCCCAGACAACGTCCGCTGCCGCCATCGGGCCGGAGCAGGCCGCATAACATGCGCAGGAACGTCGTCTTGCCGCTGCCATTTGGGCCGAGAAAACCGTAAATCTCCCCGCGCCGCACCTGCATGGGAATGTTGTTCACGACCGTGCGGTGGCCGAACCGCTTCGTGATTCCTTGCACATCAATGACGAAGTTGGAATCGCTCATTGCGAAATTGTCTGGCTAGCGTTTGATTTTCGACGATGAAAAATCAAAAACGTCAACGAGGTACTAATGGCGACAGACGCAGCAACAAATGACCACCACAAAAGCCACAATTTTGGAATACTCCAGCCTTCTTTAATACTGTCCGGCTTGTCCATCGGATCGCTTGGATTAATTCGAGGAACGGAAACGTAATTACCATGAACCCAATCGCCTGGATTCAAGAAATTGAACGGTAGTGAGTCAGTGCAATTAAAAAGTTTACTGACTACCAAATTCTCCCAAACAAAAGTGCAAAGCACGGTGCAGAACAGTAATGCAACTAAAAATGTTGCAGCTTTTGCCGCTAATCTTGCGGAATCCAAGTTTCGTTTCTTCATGAGCCAAACCGGAAGCCAAGCCATCAGCACGACAAATCCGAACCAAGAAACCAACATTATCCAGAACCGCATTTCCGAAAATATTCCAGCGCGATTTTCAATCCACACCACCAGTTGAAAAAACAAAACGGAAAGCCCCAGAGCAAATCCAAACCAGACTAAATAGGCAATTATCTTGGTTGCCGTTTTCATTGTTCAAGTTTCACATCCACCGGCTGGCCGGGACGAAGGTCGGTTGCATCCGCCGGGGAAAATTTCGCCTCGATCATAAAAACGAGCTTGGAGCGGTTCTCGCGGCTGTAAATCACCGGCGGCGTGAACTCGGCCTGCGTGGAAATATAATTGACGGTGGCCGAATAGGGGTGCGGGCCGCCGTCGAAGGTCACGCTGACCGTTTGACCGGGCTTGATTTGCGGCAACACCGCCTGCGGCACGAAAAAGCGCACTTTGATATTAGCCGGCGGCAACAGCTCGACGACCGGATTGCCCGACGCCACCCATTCGCCGGCACGATACAAGGTGTCCTGCACCAGCGCATTCGTGGGCGCGAATTGCTGTTTTTGGTCGAACGACCAGCGTGCTTTGTCCAGCGCGGCGGTTTGTGATTCCACCTGGGCCAGGTCGGCGTCGCGTTGCGCGCGGGTCTGGTCGAGTTCCTCGGCGGAAATCACCCCCTGATCGTTGCGCAATTGCTGGCGGCGGGCGAATTCGGCTTCGGAAAGCGCGAGACTGGCTTTCGCCTGCGCGAGATTTTTTTCCGCCTGTTGGACGGCAGCGGCTTCCGACCCGCGTTCCAATTCAAACAACATCTGCCCGGTTTTGACCTCGTCGCCGCGCGCCACGGCCAGGTTCGTCAGCGCGCCGCCGAGTGGTGACGCCACGTAAACGTATTCGCCTTCGATGTAGCCTTGAAAGACGCCCGAAGAATTCGGGGAACAACCCGCGGCAAAAAGCGCGGCCAGCGCAAAACTGAAGGTTACAATAAAAATTCTTCGCCGCCACATCGGCAAAGGAAAGCCCATGCGGCAAAAAATTGCAAGTTTGCGCTCAATGGCCCAAATGATAGATTCATGGCCGTATGAAAAAGTTGTTATACTGCATCGGGCTGTCCATTTGTTTTGTCTGGAACCTAACAGCGCAAAACACCAATACCAGTTTGCCCGGCTGGATCACGCGTCCACTGTCGCTGGCCGATTGTCTCAACATCGCGCTCCAGCAAAACGCCACGATCCTCAAGGCCAAGAACGATCTGGACGCGCAGTACGGCGTGGTGGTGCAGACGCGCGCCGTCGCCCTGCCGCAGATCCAAGCCACCGGCCAGTACAAGGACACAGATCCGAGCGCAATCGAAAGTTTTCCAGGTGGTGGGACGCAGCCCAATCAAAACTGGACTGCGGGGGTTCAAATCATTCAATCCATTTATCAAGGCGGCAAGTTGATGGCGGCTGTGCGCTCGGCCAAGGTTACCAAGGAGCAGGCTTTGGCGCAATATCAGACAACGCTCGCGGACACATTGCTGGCCGTGCGTCTGGCATATTACGATATTTTGCTCGCGGCGGAACAAATCACGGTGAACGAGGCTTCCGTCAACCTGCTGGAAAAGGAACTGGAAGATCAGCAACGCCGTTACGACGCGGGCACCGTGCCGCATTTCAACGTGCTGCGCGCCAAAGTTTCCGTGGCCAACGCGCGTCCGCCCTTGATTCAGGCGCAGAATAGTTATCGCATCGCCAAAAACAATTTATGCAATCTGCTGGGTTACAATCTGCCGCGTGAAATCTGGGACAACATCCCGCTGGACCTGACCGATGCACTCGACGCCACGCCATATCAAATCGATCTGCCCGATGCGCTTCAGCAAGCGTTGAACAAACGCCCCGAACTGGTCGATTTGCGCAAAGCTGAGGAGTTGCAGAAACTCAACATCACCGCCGCCTCGTCCGCCTACAAACCGAACCTCCAGGTTTTTGCCGGTTATAACTGGTTCAACGCGCAATTTACGCCGCCCGTCGAACTCAATCATGACATCAACGGCTGGAACGCCGGGGCGCAGGTGAGCTGGGATATTTTTGACGGAATGTTGACGCACGGCAAGGTTGTCCAAGCCAAGGCACTTTACGAAAAATCCAAAACCGCCGTGGACGAAGAAGCGCGCAATATCGAGCTGGAAGTGCGCACCACCTATTCTGATTTCCTTGAAGCGCAGGAAGTATTGGAATCGCAAAAAACCGTGCAAACCGAGGCCGAGGAATCCCTGCGCGAAGCCAACGCCCGTGCTGACGCCGGCACCGGCACGCAACTCGATGTGCTTGACGCCGAGAATTCGCTCACACAGGCACGCAGCACACAGGTGCAGGCGTTGCACGATTATGACGCCGCGCGTGCCCGGTTTGAACGGGCCATCGGCAAGGGCATCATTCAAAAGCCTGCGCCGACAAACCCGTGATTTGCCGTTGACGGGGGCAGCTGTCATCGAGGATTTTGGTCGGGCTATGACAAAAATCCAACGGGCACTGATTTCAGTTTCGGACAAGACGGGCCTGGTTCCGTTCGCACAAATTCTGGCCAAAGCCGGCATCGAGATTATTTCCACCGGCGGCACTGCCAAAACGTTGCGCGCGGCCGGACTCACGGTTAAAGATGTCAGCGAACACACCGGTTTCCCCGAAATGCTCGATGGCCGCGTCAAAACGCTCCATCCGAAAGTGCATGGCGGCTTGCTGTTCATTCGCGGCAACGAAACGCACGAAGCCGCCGTTCGCACGCATCAGATTCAGCCGATTGACCTCGTCGTCGTGAACCTTTATCCCTTCGAGCAAACGGTGGCGAAGCCGGATGTCACATTGCACGACGCGATTGAGAACATTGACATTGGCGGGCCTTCGATGCTGCGCAGCGCGGCAAAGAATCATGACAGCGTGACGGTGGTGGTGGACCCGTTTGATTACTCGGAGGTTGCGAAACAGATTTCCGGAGATGGCAACACAACGCTGGAATTGCGCCGCAAACTGGCGGCGAAAGTCTTTGCGCGCACCGCAGCTTATGACGGCGCCATTGCCGCACATCTGCAAAAAGAATTTCAGCCGTCACCAGCCTCCAGCCTGCCCCCGGCGCTCAATATTTTCGCGCCGCTGGCGCAGCCGCTGCGTTACGGTGAAAATCCGCATCAAGCGGCGGCGCTTTACGGCGGCTTCAACGAATTTTTCCAGCAACTGCATGGCAAGGAACTTTCCTACAACAATATTCTGGATTTGACGGCGGCGGCGAATTTGATTGCGGAATTTTCGGATGATCCGCCGACGCTGGCAATTTTGAAGCACACCAATCCGTGCGGAGTCGGCCAGGGGGCCAATTTGCGTGAGGCTTGGGACAAGGCGTTTGCAACGGACAAACAGGCGCCGTTCGGCGGCATCATCGCCGTGAACCGTCCGCTCGACGTGGCCTGCGCGGAGGCCATCGCGGAAATTTTCAGCGAGGTCATCGTGGCGCCGGATTTTTCAGCGGAAGCGCTTGCGATTTTGCAAAAGAAAAAAAATCTAAGGCTGCTGAAAGTCTTGAGGCCGCCGCTCGCCGCGCGGTTGCTGGACGTGCGAAGCGTCGGGGCAAATTCGTTTCTGTTGCAGGAACGCGATTTGAAGACCACGGCGCGCGCGGATTTAAAAATCGTCACCCGCCGGCAGCCGACGGACGATGAATTGCGCGCAATGCTTTTTGGCTGGCAGGTGGTCAAGCACGTGAAGTCAAACGCGATTGTTTATGTGGGGGACGACCGGACACTGGGCATTGGCGCCGGACAAATGAGCCGCGTGGACGCAAGCCGGATTGCGGTCTGGAAGGCGGGCGAGGCCAAGCTTCTGCTCAAGGGCAGCGTGGTTTGCAGCGACGCGTTTTTTCCGTTTCCGGATGGTCTGATTGCGGCGGCGGAAGCGGGTGCAACAGCGGCGATTCAACCGGGCGGTTCGATGCGCGACGCGGAAGTAATCGCGGCGGCGGACGAACGGAACATGGCCATGGCATTCACCGGCACGCGGCATTTCCGTCATTAACGGATGAGCCAGTAAATCAATGCAAATTGGGCGCCCGTGACAGCGGTCAGCAACCCCCAGACGAAGGCCTCACGCAGGCGCAGGCTGCGCTGGCGGGCGGCGGCAAGCCAGAACTGGAGTTTGGCAGAACCGAGGGTGATGATGTCACCGTTCCGAAGAATCGCGGCCTGAATGGGTTCGCCGTTAACGGTGGTCAGTGCGTTGGGCGCGGTGGTAAGCGTGAAACCTTTCTGCCGGTTAAATTCCAGTGTGAGGTGTTGATCCCATATGCCGTCGTCTTCGAGTTGCAGTTCGTTTCCCGCCGCCCGTCCGATGCAGAAAGGAAAACGGCGGGCTGCCGATTGAGCGCCCGCCTTTCTTCCCGCAAGGATGTTGAGTTGAATCATCACCAAATTTTACGCGGCACCTGGATTTGGTCGTTGGGATAAACCGGCGGATCCTGGGACGAGTCCTGAAGCGCCTTGTCACAATTGACTTTGATGGTTTGGCCATTGGCGCGGATCAGCCTGACCTTTTTGTGATTGGCAAAGTCGGTAAAGTCGCCCGCGGTGGTAATGGCTTTGGTGACGGTCATCTGGCCGACGTACAACTGGCGGCCGGGTTGTTTGACTTCGCCGGTGACGTAGTAGACGCGATCTCCGGTATTCACGGCGACCGTGAGATGGCGGTAAAGTTTCGGCACATAGAGATTATATATTTCATTTTGAAGTTCGCCCGCAGTTCTACCCGCAGCCTGAACGTGGCCGATATTGGGCATGGTGATGGTGCCATCCTCTTTGATGGGTTCTACGTGTGGTTCTATGATTTCCGGCAGGCCGGTCAAGGTCACCGAGACCATGTCCCCGACATGAAACCGGGCGACCTCCGCTCCGGTGTAGCCTGTGGCTGGCGAACCAGTCATTACCGGCGGAGTGGGGGTGTCGGAAAAGATGGGATCACTCGGTGACGAGTAGCATCCGGTGAAAATCACACCGGTAAACAGCAGGCCAAAAGCAAAAAATCCCAAACCTGACGCTTTCCAAAATTGTTTCATTGTCTTTAATCCTTACGAAACCGGCCGCACAATCAATACTTTTGTTTAATCCCGATCGTGTCGGTGTCATCGGAATCTTTTCCCGTGGCGGGAGTTTCCTGAGAATCTTCGTTGCGCGTATAGTAATAATTGCCGTGGTAGTAGCCGGTGTAGTAGTAATAGCTTTCGTCCTGCGACATGTTGATGTTGTTGAGGAGGATGCCGATGAGGTTGCCGCCAACTTTTTCGATCAATTGTTTGGCGCGGATGCTCATAGGTTGCGGATAGCGGCGGTATTGAATGACCTGAATGACCATGTCCACTTCACTGGCCAGGACCGAGGCGTCGCTCACACCCAGAATGGGCGGTGAATCGAAGAAGATGAAATCGTATCGCTGCTTCAATTCGGCAACCATTTCCTTCATCTGTGCCGAACCAAGAATGCTCATCGAAGTGCTCGGCAGTTTGCCGCTGGCCATGAAGTCAAGCATCGGCACGCTGCTGGCCTGGATGACTTCTTCGAGTTTGTTTTGTTTCAGCAGATAATTGGTCAGGCCGATATTGTTGCTGACGTGCAACAGTTTATGCAGTGTCGGACGGCGCAGGTCGGAATCCACGACCAATATGCGCTGGCCGGCTTGAGCAAATACTGTGGCCAGATTTACCACCGTGATGGACTTGCCTTCTCCCGCGCCGGCGCTGACGACGACAACGGTGTTGAGTTTTTCGTCCTTGCGTGAGAACAGGATGTTCGTACGCAGTACGCGGTAGGCCTCGGCGTGCGGGCTTTCGAGGCCTTCGTCAACCAAGTAGCCGACGTTTTGCGGGATGACGCCCAGCACCGGCGATTGGAACGCACGTTCCACCTCGTCAATCGTCTTGACGCTGGTATCCAGATATTCAATGAAGAAAGCCAATCCGACCCCCATGATCAAGCCGATGACAACCCCGAGAACAATGTTCAACGTCTTGTTTGGTTTGACGGGACTGTCTCCGGGCTCGGCTGGGCCGGTAATTTCCACGATTGAAGTTTTGGGAATTTCAACGTCGAGCTTTTCTTGTGCAATTTTGACGCCAAGCAGTTTGTGGAATTCGATCTTGTCAACCAGTTCGCGTTTTTTCTCCCAGTAGGGCTGGCTTTTGGTGAAATCCGTTTGATCTTTTTCTTTGGCTGTCTCAAGGCTGTCGGTGAGTGCATCGAGCGCCGCCTTCTCTGACTGAGACTGGTTTTCCAAACTGGCCATGATGCCGGCGACCCGGGCGTCAATCTGGCGATTCAACTCGTCAATCAGGGATTGGACGCGGGCGATATGCAGATCTGCCGGTGAATAGTCGTTTGTCAAAGTGACGAATGTCTGTTGAGACTCATGCAGTTTGTTCAACAAATCGGACAGTGCCACATCTGGTATCAACGTGGGCAGAACGTCCCTCAGCTTGTCGGGGCTTAAAGCCTGAAGCTGGGTCAGTTGTTTCTGTAGTTTCATGTATCGCGTCTCGCCTTCGAGGCGCGTGGCATTGTAGTTGCGCAATTGCTCCTGCGAGAGCGTGGGCGTGGGGGTCATGGAGTTGGGATCACTTTCATTGACGCCCAATTCCTTGCGCAGGTTGTCCACGTTGGTTTGAACGGCTTGGATTTGCTCTCCTTCCGACTGGAACTGATCCTCCAAAACCTTGATGCCATTCAGGGTAAGTTGCTTGCGCAGATTGAGGCGGTAAGTGCGGTAGGCTTCGGCAATGGCATTGGCGAGGCGCGCCGCGTCGTTTTTGTCTTCGCTATAGACGGTGATTCCAATGAGCTTGGTGTTGCGCACGGGCATCAGGCTCATTCGTTTTTTGAGAAACTCCATGGTTTCGGGAGTTTTGAGCATTTCGCCGCCAAAATATTTTTTGCCCCACTCGACGTTCAGGTTCAGGGCTTCTATGACTTTTCCCAAGACAACACGATCCTGGATGATTTCAAATTCAGTCTGAATGAAATAGGGGTCGTAAGACGCGTATGGCGCCTCGCCGCCAACACCTCGAATGTCTGAAATGGTGTCGGGTTCGATTCTAATTCGGGCCGTGCTGGCGTAGGATTCGGGCAACAGGAACGTTACCGCTGTGGCGACAATGGCGGTAATCAAAAAAACAGTGATGATGATGGCCTTGCGAATGCGGATGATGCGCCAATAGTCCAGGAAGTGCAGCCTGGTTTCCTGTTGCGGCTGATTTTGTAATGAATCCATATAGCGGAAAAAAATAATGGAAGCCAGACCATTGACCCGGCTTCCGTCTAAACGTTCAAAACAATTTGGTTTAACACGGCTGGCTAATAGGCGGCTGAAACCCCCAAATAAACGCGGTTGCGCTTGTACCCGTTGTTCGGAACCGGGGATACATAATTATCAAGATTATAGCCGGCATCAGCCGAAAAATGTGGAGTGAAACTGTACGTCAGGTTCAAACCCAAACTATAGTAATCATCCGCCTGATTGTTGTAAGGCCCCTGATTATAGTCCGAATGCTGCCAACGCCCGATGGCTGTGCCCAGCAGCTTGGGTGTCAATTTGTGGTTGATGGAAGCGTAAACCGTGGAACTTTCCGTGTTCAAAGTGATGTTGCCGTTGTTATTAACCTGAACATTATCGGTTGCGTTCTGCATTTGGGTAAAACCAGCTTGCGCGTAACAGCCCGGCAAGTAGGTGTAAACCAACGAAATATCCGCATAGGGATTCAATGAGGTCGAGCCAGAAGGAGCATTATAGTTGTCGGTGTATTGAACTCCCGCTTTGCCGGTAAGGCTCAAATTCGCAAGCAGGCTGCGCTGGACACCCGCATATCCAAAATACGAAAGGCTGTTGCGGGCGTCGCTGTAATAAAAGCTGGTGGGCCCGGTTTGAGCAATCGGTTCATCCCCCGTATAGTTTACCCACTCGAACGCGCCGCCAAAAAAGGCCATGGTTTCCGGCGCGACATGCCATTGAAAATCCAACGAAACCGATTGGTCAATGCGATTCAACTCACCGGCAAGGCTGGGGCCATCGGTTGAGAAATTGGATTTGGTGGCACCGCTGTTCTGGTAATCAAAGATCGAGTTCTGATAGTTGAACGCGGTGCTGAATAATCGCGTCCAAATTGTGTTCACAGCCACAGTGCCTGTATTGCGGATGTTATTACCGTCAGTGCGTTGAGCCCTGGAAGTATTGGGGTCAATCAATTCCGGCTCCTGTCCCACGACAAACGAATCCAGCACTTTGGCCTGCCAGCGTTCGGTGAACGCGTGATCCACCCATAAATCGAGTTGATGGCTCTGGTCAATCGGATTTTGGCCAAGATGTTCCCGCTCCTGATAATAATACATTCCGTAACCGTAACGCAGCCCCAACTCAGTCTGTTGCAGTGGCACGTTTAAATTTATCTGGGGAGAAACCTCGAAACCGAAACTGCTTTTTTTGCCTCCCACCGATGACGCCGATGACGCCGTATTGTAATTGTCATCATAAAACCCCCGCAACGTGCCTGAAACACTCCACATGGAGGCCTCCATGGAGTTCCATTCAGGAGCATAGGCCCCCTGAAGGCTGGCCGTCCCGACAGCAATGAGTCCCACAGAGACAAAAAATTTCTTCATATCCTCATATCGCTCATATCGCTATCACACCGGATCGTTATTTAGACCGTTCACGCCCTTTAGCATTCAAAAAAAGGCAAAAAGCCAATGACTCTGATAACGCTACCAACAAAACCTTATCACAGTCAAAGCATTTTTTATGCTTATTCTGGGCAGCAAAAAGCCCTTAAAATCTTGCCAGTCTCAATCATGCAAGCGCTTGTATTTTAATTCCTTCCGCAGCAATTCCAAGGTAAGAGTATTGACGACGTCTGTTTGTTCCAGCCAACCTTTGCGCGCGATTCCCGCACCCAGCCTGAGAAAACCAGCGTGTTCATTCCGGTGCGCGTCCGGGTTGATGACGCATTTCACGCCCCGGCTTTTTGCGTAAGGCCACCACCGCCAGTCCAGATCAAACCGGTGTGGATTACAGTTCAGTTCAATCCAGGTTCCGGTTTCCGCACACGCATCAATCACCGCTTGCGCGTTGACTGGATACGGTTCGCGTTCCAAAAGCAGCCGGCCGGTCGGGTGGCCGATGATGTGGACAAATTTGTTTTCCGCCGCCCGAATCAGGCGTTTGGTGTTCTCCGCTTCGCCGCTGGCTGGAACATGCAGGCTGGCCACCACCACATCCAGTTCCGCGAGCAATTCGTCGTTGAAATCCAGCCGGTCGCGCAAAATGTCCACTTCGGTTCCGGTGAGCAGGCGAAAATCACTGCCGCGTTCGGCCCGCCGCCCGTTAATCTTTTTGATTTCCTTGATTTGCTCGCGAACGCGTTTTGCGTCGAGACCATTCGCCTGAAACGATGATTTCGAATGGTCGGTGATCGCCCAGTATGCCAAGCCCAGCTCTTCCATGTATTCGGCAATTTCCTCAAGCTGATTGTGGCCGTCGCTCCACGTCGAGTGATTATGCAACGCGCCTTTCAAGTCCGTCCATTCGATGAGCCGCGGCAAATCGTGCTTTTCGCCCGCCGCAAATTCTCCATGATCCTCACGCAGTTCCGGCGGCACAAACGGCAGATCCAGTTTCGCAAAAATTTCCGTTTCGTCACGGCACGGCACGAGCAGCTTCGGGTCGCGCGTCTCTTCCTTCGATTTGAACAAGCCGTATTCGTTGAGCCGCAGGCCGCGCTGAATCGCCCGCTGGCGCATGACGATGTTGTGCTCCTTGCTGCCGGTGAAATACGCCAGCGCAAACGGAAATTCCCTGTCGCTCACCACGCGCAAGTCGCATTGAATGCCACCGTCCAAAATGACGCTCGCCTTCGTTTCGCCTTTGGCCGTGACTTTGATGATATCCGGCTGCGCGACAAAAAACCCAATCACCTCCGCCGGCCTTTTCGACGATGCCAGCAGATCAATGTCGCCGATGATTTCCTTGACCCGCCGCAAACTGCCGGCAGCGCCACATCGGATGACATCGGGATGCCCGCGCAAACCGTCGAGCAGCGGTTCGGCGGCGCGCAACGCTTCGCTCAATAAATGTTTCGAAGCGTAAATGCGGCGGCGCTCAATGCCTTCGATCAAATTTGACTGCGTTTTTTCACCAAAGCCGTCGAGTTCGGCCACTTTGCCAGCCTGGCAGGCGGCTTCGAGTTTCTCGACCGAATCCACGCCGAGTTTCTGGTTGAGCGCCTGGATTTTCTTCGGGCCCAACCCGGGAATTTCCAGCATCTCAATCAAACCGGGTGGAATCGAAGCTTTCAACTCATCGTAATATTTCAATTTGCCGGTGGTGACGATTTCGGTGATTTTTTTCGTAAGGGCTTCGCCGATGCCTTTGATTTCGCCAAGCCGATTTTCGGCGACAATTATTGACAGCGGCTCGCTCAGACTTTCAATCGTTCGCGCGGCATTCGCGTAGGCACGTGTCTTGAACGGATTTTCACCCTTTAATTCCAGCAGGGTGCCGATTTCGACCAAAATTTCCGCGACTTGCTCTTTGTCCATGCGCTTGAGTATAAGCGTATAAAAACGGGTTCCAAAGAGAAAGTAAATGAAGGCGCAAGTTCCTTCCCGGCCCGAAAAATGCTTCCTAAACCGCCGGTCAGAAAGATTGACAGAACCTGATTTTGTGATTAGGTATATTTAAATTGCTCGGAAAGGCTTATGCAACAAGCTGAAAGTTTAATAATCCAGGTGGTCAGATTGATAAAAAGCAGCCGGAAATGAAATAACAGGACTTAAAGGTATGGATTTGATATTTCCCCGGGAATATATGCGGGCGGCATTGATGGTGTCGCTGTTAAGCGTGTGGGTGCTGGTGGGTCTATTTTACTACCTGAATCGTTACACCAAACGGGAGTATTTCACCGTGTGGACGGCGGCATGGTTGTTTTATGCGCTGTGGCTGACGTTAAGCCTCCAGATGCAGAATACTCCGCCTGGGAGCACCTTTTTCATGATCAAGCAGTGGTGTGTGGCGATTTCAGCGGTCTTTCTTTTGTGGGGCAGCTTGCTTTTTCTCAGTCTCCCTGTTCGACAGAGGTTGTTTGGTTTGTTTATGGCGTTCCTGCTGGTTTGGACCCTCGTCAGTCCGCAAATCCTCTCGAGTACATTGGAAATGCAGATGCCGGTCTTTATTCTGATTGGTTCCGGCAGTATTTTTGCCGGTGCTTGTTTCTTCCGGCTGCGGAAGAAAATGCCGTTTGTGGGCGCGGGCATGCTGGCGCTGGGATTCTTTCTGTGGGGGTTATACCTGGGTAGTTATCCGTTTTCACAGCAATACGAGAACCTGTTCAGCGCTGGTTTTTTTGTGGCTGCGGTGCTACAGCTCTTCATCGCCGTCAGCATGATTGTGCTCGTCTTGGAGGAGGTTCGGTACAAGAATGAGCAGACGCTTGCCGAAATTGCGGCGGTTCGTTCGGAAAAGGATGCTTTGCAGGTCAAAGTCATCACCACCGAGGAGCAATGCCGCAGCCTTTATGATCAAGTGCGCGTCACCGAGGGACTTCAGAGAGCTTATGAAGAGTTGCGCCGGACCCAGCAAATGGTTGTGCAGCAGGAGCGCCTCCGCGCCTTGGGACAAATGGCCAGCGGGGTTGCCCACGATGTCAACAACGCGCTGTCTCCCATCGTCGCCTATTCGGAACTGCTGCTGAGTACGCTGCCGGATTTGCCGGAAGTCTCAAGGCATTACCTGCAAACCATCAACCAGGCGGGCGGAGACATAGCTCAAATCGTCACCCGCATGCGGGAGTTCTACCGGCGTCGCTCTGATGCGGAACCACTGCTCCCGCTGAACATCAATCAGATCATCGAAGAAGTCATCGAACTCACCCGGCCGCGCTGGCGCGATCTTTCACAACGCCAGGGCATCTCCATCCAGATCCAGCACGAACTGGAACCCCAACTGCCGCGGCTGTTGAGTGATCCCAGCGAACTCCGGGAAGCTCTGATCAACCTGGTCTTTAATGCGGTGGACGCCATGCCGCAAGGCGGCACCATCACTTTTGTCACTCGTTCCATCAGCGGTCCCGTTTCGGAAGAGAGTCGAGCCGCCGAGCGGCAGCTTCAGGTTGAAGTGAAGGACAACGGCATCGGTATGGATGAAAAAACCCGGCAACGTTGTCTGGAGCCGTTCTTTTCCACCAAGGCCCAGCGCGGCGGCACCGGACTCGGTCTGGCGATGGTTTACGGAATGATGCAGCGCCACGACGGCACCATTGAGATTGAAAGTTCTCCCGGCCGCGGCACCTGTTTCCGGCTCACTTTTCCCGTTCGAGAAAAATCTTCGCAAACCGTCCGGAGCACTTTGCCGCAAGTCAAACCGGAGCGCTCCCTTCACATCCTCTGTATTGATGACGACGCGCAGGTCCGGCAACTACTCGATGACTGTCTTACTCACTACAATCATCGGGTGATGGTTGCCACCGGCGGGGAGCACGGAATGGAATTGTTCCGCACCGCCATGCAGAAAAACCAGCCTTATGAAGTGGTCATTACGGATCTGGGCATGCCAAAGATGGATGGACACCAGGTGGCCCGAACCATCAAAGCGGAGTCCCCCAACACACCCATCATCATGATGACCGGCTGGGGCACGATAATGAGGGAAGAGGGAGAAACCGCTTCGGAAGTGGACGCCGTAATCGGCAAGCCGCCGCGCATGAAGGAACTAAACGACTTGCTTCTCCGGGTTACTGCGTCGGACAAACACCCCGCTTGAAGCGTTCGGGCAACCCAGGCCCGCGCCTGCCGGTCTTTTTTCGTGCCGTTTTGTGCGAATGCCGGTAAGTTCAAACTCATGTCACGGATCGTGAAATGGCCGGTCGCGCTGACCATTGCCGGCTCCGACAGCGGCGGCGGCGCCGGCATTCAGGCCGATTTGAAAACCTTCGCCGCGCTTGGCGTTCACGGCGCGAGTGTCATCACCTGCCTCACCGCACAAAATCCCCGGCGCGTTCTCGCCGTCGAACCGTGTTCGCCTGAAATCGTATGGCGGCAATTGAAAGCCGTGTTCGAGGAATTGCGGCCGGCGGCGGTAAAGACCGGAATGTTGTTTTCAGCGGAAATCATCCGCGCCGTTGCTGATTTTTTCAAAAAGCAAAAGTGCCCGCCGCTCGTGGTGGATCCGGTCATGATTTCAACCAGCGGCGCGGCATTGCTGAAACCGGCGGCGATAAAAATGTTGCTGGGAAAATTGCTGCCGCTCGCAACCCTGGTCACACCGAACCTTGACGAAACCGAGGCTTTGACCGGACGTAAAATCGCCTCCGTTGAAAATATGCGTGTGGCGGCGCGGGAACTCCACACGCGGTTCGGCTGCGCCGCGCTGGTCAAAGGCGGCCATTTGCATGATATGCGCGATGCGGTGGACATTTTTTTTGACGGCCGGACGGAATTGCTGTTAAGCGCGCCGTTTATCAAAGGCGTCTCAACCCACGGCACCGGCTGCACTTATTCGGCGGCCATCGTGGCCGCGCTGGCGCTGAACCATGATTTGCCGCATGCGGTTGAAATCGGCAAACGCCACGTGACCGCAGCCATTATGCGGAGTTATCGCATCGGGAAATATTCCGCGCTCGGACATTTTCCCTGAGCGCGCGAAATCTTCACGGCCGCCACAGCCGGAAAAACTGACTGATATTGGTAGCGCCCACCACCACGGAATTTTGATTGTTGGTCACGGCGGGAGCCGGGTTGTTTGTATTCCAAACCGGCGCCGCCAGATTGGTGGCGGCTTGGAGCACGAACCCCGCCGGGTAAATCGGCCAGATGAGAATGACGTTGGTGCCGGACCTGGCGATATCCAACGGCAGGGAGAAAAATTCAAATGCGAGCGCGTAGGTTTCGCTGCTGCTGACAAAACTCCCGCCGGCTTTCCAAACCTGCAAATCGTACCGCCCGGGCGCGAGGTTCGGCACAAAGAGGTGCTCCACATTGTCCACGGCGCTGGTGCTGACTGCCACGAGATTGCTGTTGGCGGCGTTGTATAAAAACAGATTGAGGTTGTTGATGGCCGTCTGGTTTCGTTGCCGGTTCCAAACGAGCGTTGCTGTCGCCGTGAACGTGGCGTTGCTGTCGCCGTTGGTGACGTTGAAATAATAATGGTTCACCCCGTCGGACTTGGAACTGCTGGTGTTGGTGTTGAAATCCCAACCGCTTAAGGTGCTGACCGTGCCACTGGCACCAGTGGGGGGATGCATCCCGCTGGTGGAAACACTGGTGGAAACAATATAAACATGACTGCCCCCGGCAAGTTGCTTATAGGAATTGAAAACGTTCAACACCCCCGCGCCGTAAAGCGGATTGAGCGGCGAAGAAGGACTGTTCGTCCAATCGGCAGGTTTGATGGCGCCGTTCAACAGCAGCGCTTTCACCGTGCGGATGTCCGCGGCGGCATTCGTCCCGTTGCCGCCGTCGCCACGCAATCCGGCCTGCATCAACGCCGCCGCCGCACCCGCGACTTGCGGCGTGGAATAGCTTGTTTCACTGGCCGGGGCCATGATGTCCGGCTTGGCCCGGCCGTTGTCCAGCGTCGGCCCCACGCTCGAACCACCGCCGTAAGCGCCGACGCCGATCCCGTTGTAACACGTCGCGGGTGGGTTTACCGGCCCGCCATTGCCCACGCCCGAAATGAAAAGCGTATTGTATTGCGCGGCGTAATTGTCGTACGCCGAATCAATGGCCTGTTGTTCTTTTGTCGGGACATGCGTGTAATCCGAATTCAGAAAAATGAAGCTTTGGTTTGCCACCGGATCATTGATATTGGTCGAGGGTAGCGACACGGTGTAATTGGTGGAAGAACCGATGATGCGGACGGAAACCTGGACAAAATTGTTCACATCGTAACTGTCCACATGCGCGACATTGGTCGCCGCGCCACCGGGAATGCCATAAAAAAATCCAGCCACCGCGTCCGCGTGACCCGATTCAGCCCCCACGGCATTCGGGAAATTATTTGCCGTGCCACTGCTGGAGAAGTAAGTGAAAAGACTTGCCGGCTGTCCGACCCCGCCAGCGCCGGGATTGACTTCCCAATTGGTTGCGGTTCCGTACCCCGCCTCCGGCTGCGCCACGTGGATGCCCGCGCCGTTGACATTGGTCGTCACCGCTTGCAACAGCGTGACGCCGATGGTGTCGAGATTCGATGCGCGGGCGGCCATTTGCTCCAAGATAACAAGGGCCAGGAGGAATTGTGCGCCGCGCAACTTCATGGGATTTTCATTTTTTGCCGCAAATTTTATGCCCCAATTCCCACCCCACATCTGAAGTTAAGGTGGTTGCGGATTCCCGGAATATAACCGCGAATCGCACCAAAGCAAATCACCGCCATTTCCTTTTTATGCCGGACCGCTACACTGCCAGCGTGTCCGGCACACTGGTTGTCAACGAAATCTATTTGAGCTTGCAAGGCGAAAGCACCTTTGCCGGGCTGCCGTGCATTTTTATCCGGCTCACCGCCTGCGATTTGCGCTGCTCGTATTGCGACACTGCCTATGCCTTCACCGAAGGCAAGAAAACATCATTCGAAGAAATTTGTGCGGAGGTTCGGCGGCTGGCCAGACCGTTTTTCGGAGGGACGAGTTCTGCGAGTCCCCAAAATCAAGGGCGCGTGGAACCCGCCCCGTCGAACCGTCTCCTGCCGCTGGTTGAACTTACCGGCGGTGAACCGTTGCTCCAGAAAAATTCCCTGCCGTTGATGAAACGGCTTTGCGATGAGGGTTTCACCGTGTTGCTCGAAACCAGCGGCGCGCATGACCTCTCGCCGGTTGACCCGCGCGTCCGGCGCATCATGGATTTGAAATGCCCCGGCAGCGGCGAGGCTGAACGCAATCGCTGGGCCAATCTCGAACTCCTGAAAGCGACCGACGAAATCAAATTCGTCATCGGTACGGTTGAAGATTATGAGTGGGCCAGGCGGCAAATTGCCAAACACCGGCTGAATCTGGTATGCCCTCTGCTCTTTTCGTGGGCGCATCCGCTCGCGCCGGAGCAGCAAAATAAATCATTGAAACCGGTTCCCGCCGGCCAGACAC
This sequence comes from uncultured Verrucomicrobiae bacterium, assembly GCA_963804345.1. GTDB lineage: Bacteria > Verrucomicrobiota > Verrucomicrobiia > Limisphaerales > UBA11358 > UBA11358. Next base: position 149,000 of record CAWDPX010000021.1, read on the forward strand.
CGGTTTCGCGGCGCGAATTGGCAGAACGAATCATCGCCGACGCGCTGCCGGTGCGGTTTCAAGTGCAGATGCACAAAATCATCTGGCCGCCGGAACAACGGGGAGTTTAGTGAATAAAACCAGTCAAGTTCTTGAGACGCTGCGTGATTACGAGTCGCGCAACATTGTGTTCATGGAGCCGGATGGCTCCTGGCCCATTGTTTGGGACCGCGCCAAAGACGTTCACGTGTGGGACGCTGACGGAAAAAAATACCTCGATTTGACCGCCGCGTTTGGCGTCGCGGCCGCCGGCCACGCAAACTCATCTGTCGTCAAGGCCGGTCAAAAACAAATGTCCCGGCTTTTGCACGCCATGGGCGACGTGCATCCGCACGCGCGCAAGGCGGATCTCGCCCGCGACTTGAGCCGGATTACCTTCGAGCGATGGAGCAAATCGTTGAACCCTTCACCCGTTCAACCGTTGAATCGTGAACCGATTCAACGGTTCGCCGGTTCACCGATTCGCGGGAAAACCATTTTCAGCAATTCCGGTTTTGAAGCCGTTGAGTCCGCATTCAAAACCGCGCTTCTGGCCACCGGCAGGCGCGGGGTGATTGCCTTCGAGGGCGCGTATCATGGCCTCGGCTATGGTGCGCTCAACGCCACCCACCGCAATTTTTTCCGCAACCCGTTTCATTTTCAGCTCCGCGAGTTTGGACACTTCGTGCCGTTTCCCAAAAAATCCGCCGATCTGGCCAACGTGGAATGGTCCATCCGCCGGATTTTTCACCGCGAACATATCGGGGCGATTCTGGTCGAACCGGTGCAGGGACGCGGCGGCATCCAGGTTCCGCCCGTGGAATTTCTGCCGCGGTTGCGAAAAATTTGCGACGAATTGGGCGCGCTGCTGATTCTCGATGAAATTTTCACCGGCTTTGGCCGCACCGGAAAATGGTTCGCCTGCGAACACACTGGCGTCGTGCCTGACCTCATCTGCCTCGGCAAGGCGCTCACCGGCGGTTTCCCGCTCTCGGCTTGCGTCGGTCGCGCCGCCCTGATGGATGCCGCGTGGCCGGCGTCGCGCGGCGAAGCCATTCATACCAGCACCTTCCTCGGCCATCCCGTCGGCTGCGCGATGGCGCTGGCACAAATCAAGGAAATTGAAAAACTCAAATTGCCGGAATGCAGCGCGGAACTTGGCGAATTCCTGCTTGGCGAACTGCAATCGAAGATTTCAAATCCGAAATTTCAAATCGCCGTGCGCGGTTTGGGATTGATGGCCGGTGTGGAACTGCATCTGGCCGACGGCCGGCCCGCCACGGATGCGGCCATGCAGGCCATTAAAACCATGTTGCAGCGCGGCTTCATTCTGTTGCCCGAAGGGGAGTATGGCAACGTCATCAGCTTCACCCCACCGCTTACCATTACCAAAGCGCAATTGGCCAAGGCCGTCGCCGAACTCCAAAAGGTTTTAACCGCGGATGGACACGGATGAACATGGATAAAAACGGCGCATGGAATATGTTCTGTTCCCCTCGCCCCGCCCAAGCGGGGAGTGGGACAGGGCGAGGGGGTTTGAGTTTCACGCGCCACCTCCCGGCCCTCTCTCCCAACTTCGTTGGCGGAGAGGGAGAAAACGCAGTTTCGCACTTCGGTGTTCAATCCGTGTCCATTCGTGTTTGTCCGTGGTTTAATCTTTCCCGATGAAGCTTTCGGAAATGCGGGAACTTCTGGCCAAGCGCGGGATTCAGTTGACGAAATCCCTCGGCCAGAATTTCCTGCACGATGGCAACCAGCTCCGCCGCATCGTCAAGGCGGCGGAATTGAAAAAGACGGACAAAGTTCTCGAAATCGGCCCGGGACTGGGGCCGCTCACGGAATTGCTCTTGGAAAATAGCCACGAAGTCCTGGCCATCGAAAAGGACGCCCGGCTGGTGGAATTCCTGCGCGAACAATTTCCATCCGTTTCGGAGGGGCGAGTTCCACGGGCCCCAAACTCTCCCACCACAAAAGATCAGGGACTCGCAGAGCTCGCCCCTCCGAAATTAACTTTGCTCCACGCCGACGCGCTGGAGTTTTTCCGCCGCGAGCCGCACGATTGGGGCGGCTGGAAGCTCGTGGCCAATCTGCCCTACTCTGTCGCTTCAACCATTTTTGTGGAACTGGCGCAATCACCCAAACGACCGGAACGGATGGTCGCGACATTGCAACTCGAAGTGGCCCACCGGCTCATGGCCAAAGCCGGTGACGAAGATTACGGTGTGCTGACGCTGTTGCTGCAACTCGATTACGAGCTGCGCGAGTGGTTCAAAATTCCGGCAGGCTGTTTTTTCCCCGCGCCGGACGTGGATTCGGCCTGCGTGGTTTTAATCCGCCGCGCCCAGCCGCTTTTGCCCGAAAACCAGCGGATCACTTTTGTGCAGATTGTGAAGCGCGCGTTTTCACAGCGGCGGAAGATGATGCTGAAACTGTTGAAGCAGGATTGGCCCGAACAAAAATTGAAACAGGTATTTCAACAATTGTGCATCCCGCCACAGGAACGCGCGGAGAAATTGAGCTTGGAAAAGTTTGTTGAACTAACCAAACAACTGAATGGCAAAGTCTATGAGTGACATGTCTCTAACTCTTTATCGAAATCGTAAAACGGGAGACTGTTTAATTGAAAGATTTGTTGGCACTTATGCTGTCGGAAAATTCATGAGGGTCTCTACGGCAGAAATGCAGGGACAAGGATTGGGAATTATTGCAAAATGCCTTTGGGGTGAACCTCCTCACCGAAGTGAAGAGAAACCAGAGATGGCCACCTATTCCAAGGAAGAAGAGCGGGCTTTTCGCCGGCTTCATCAAAGTGTCGCTTTATTTTCGGCTGAAAGAGAAACCATTGGCATCGGGGTTTTGCGCAGACAAGGGAGTGGCTATGTCGTGCGAAAAGAAGATGTCATTCGGCTTTCGCTTCCATCCACGAATGAGGAATTTTTAACTGCGTTGAATCAAGCTTGTGCATAATTGCAAAAATTATGCCTGAAGAAATTTTTGACGTCGTCAACGAGCGCGACGAGGTGGTCGGACAAAACACGCGCCGCGAAGTGCATCGGCTCGGTTTGAAGCATCGCGCGGTGCATGTGTTGGTGTTTAATGCGCGCGGCGAGATTTTTCTCCAAAAACGCTCGATGACCAAAGACCGCGAGCCGGGCAAATGGGATTCATCGAGTTCAGGGCATGTGGATTCCGGCGAGAATTACGACGCCTGCGCGGTGCGCGAATTGCGCGAGGAAATCGGATTGGAAGTAAACCCCGGAGCTGTGGCGACGAGGGCGTCGCCGCCACTGCAAAGACTGTTCAAAATCGCCGCGTGCCCGGAAACGGACGCGGAATTTGTCTGGGTCTATCGCTGTCAGGCCGAAGGTCCATTTCAATTGCATCCGGACGAAATCGAGCGCGGCGGATGGTTCGCTCCGGAAAAAATCACCCATTGGATCGCGGAGAAGCCGGGGGATTTCGCGGGCGCATTCCGGCTGATCTGGGGAAAATATTTAGCCGTAGAGACGGGGGATGAAATTTAATTTGGCATAACGCGCCACCTCGCCCCGACCTTCTCCCCCAGCTCCCGTTGGCGGAGAGGGAGAATCGGTGCCGTCTCAAGCGGCACGGGTGATTTGTTTTATCCGTGTTTATCTGTGTCCATCCGTGGTTAAAAACGTTTCCCGCCTTTACTTGCGGCCAAAATGGAGTAGTTATTGAGCCATGCAAGATTTTCTGGTTCCAATTGTGGTTGAACAGACCGGCCGCGGCGAGCGCAGCTGGGACATTTATTCGCGCCTGCTCGTTGACCGCATCCTTTTCCTCGGCACGCCGGTGGATGACATGGTCTCGAATGTCATCATCGCGCAGCTTTTGTTCCTGCAAATGTCCGATCCCAAAAAGGACATTCATCTCTACATCAATTCGCCCGGCGGCAGTGTCACGGCCGGTCTGGCGGTTTACGACACGATGCAATATCTCACCTGCGACGTGAACACCTATTGCGTTGGGCAGGCGGCGAGCATGGCCGCAGTGCTGCTCGCGGCGGGCACGAAGGGCAAACGTTATGCCCTGCCGAACGCGCGCATCCTCATCCATCAACCCTGGGGCGGCGTGCAGGGCCAGGCCAGCGACATCAGCATCCAGGCCAGGGAAATTTTGCGGCTCAAGGACCGCCTCAACGAAATCCTCGCCAAACACACCGGGAAATCCGTCGAAAACATTGGCAAGGACACCGACCGCGATAATTTCATGTCGTCCGAGGAGGCCAAAAAATACGGCCTCGTGGATCAAGTGGTGCAATCCCGCAAGGAAATCCCGGGAGCGGAGAAAACTTCGGTGGTTGTGTGAAAAAATTGCATTATTGTTGGAGTTCACGCTTTAGCGTGCCTTGCGGGAACAATTCCGCTGGGCGGGATTGAACTCCAACGAAATCGTAAATCGTAAATTCCCCGTGGCCCGGCCGAACAACATCACGATGTGCAGTTTCTGCGGCAAAACGCAGGCGGAAGTGCGCAAGCTCATCGCCGGGTCGGGCGTTTTCATCTGCGACAACTGCGTCATCCTTTGCAAAAACGTCCTCGACCGCGAACTTCAGGTCCAAAATCAGAAGCGGCAGCCCAAATTCACCGTTCCCAAACCTGCGGTTATCAAACGGCACCTTGACCTTTATTGCATCGGCCAGGAGCACGCCAAAAAAACCCTGGCCGTCGCGGTACATAACCATTACAAGCGTATCCAGCCGGAACCGGAGGCGGAAGACGGGGAGGCTGCCAAGCCGCCGCGTCCGCACGCCGACGTGGAAATCGAGAAGAGCAACATTTTGATGATCGGGCCGACCGGCTCCGGCAAAACGCTGCTGGCCAGGACGCTCGCAAAAATTCTCGACGTGCCATTCGCCATAGCCGACGCCACGACCCTGACCGAGGCCGGCTACGTGGGCGAGGACGTCGAAAACATCATCCTGCGGCTGCTACAAAACGCCGACTACGACGTAAAACGCGCCCAGCGCGGCATTGTTTACATTGACGAAATTGACAAAATCGCGCGCAAGGCGGACGGCCCGTCCATCACCCGCGACGTTTCGGGCGAAGGCGTGCAGCAGGCGCTCCTGAAAATCCTCGAAGGCACGGTTTGCAACGTGCCGCCGCAGGGCGGGCGCAAGCATCCCCAGCAGGAATACATCCGCGTGAACACGACCGACATTTTGTTCATTTGCGGCGGCGCGTTCATCGGTTTGGAAAAAGTCATCCACCGGCGGCTGGGCCGGCACGTAATTGGTTTTGGCGCAATTGGGGAAGCGCAAAAAAACGCCGGCACAGCTCGCAATGAAATCCTCCAACACGCCGAACCGGAGGATTTGCTCAATTTCGGTTTTATTCCCGAATTTATCGGCCGATTGCCGATCCTGACCACGCTCGCCGAATTGACCGAGGAACAGTTGGTTTCCATTCTCACCGAACCGAAAAACGCGCTGACCAAGCAATACGCCAAACTCATGGCCATGGAAGGCGTGGAACTGGAATTCACGCCCGACGCGCTGCAAGAACTGGCGGCTCAGGCGCTCAAAAAAGGCACCGGCGCGCGCGCCTTGCGCGGGTTGATTGAGAAGCTGATGCTCGACTTGATGTATGAAGCGCCGGACGGCGGCGACATCATCCACGTCAAAATCACGCGGCCGGTCGCGCGCGGCGAAAGCCAGCCGATCGTGCGGCGCAAGCAGGACCAGAAAGCGGCGTGAAAAGTAGGACGGGCGTCCCGCCTGTCAATCCGTGCGGTAAAATCCAATTTGTGCACCAACAAGCCGGGGCCAGCGCCGTAGGCGCGGCATATTTGTAGTTTTTCGTTTCCTAAATATCACAAGCTCCGTCAGGAGCGACATCGTCTGGTTGAGAAACGGAATATGCCGCTCCTGACGGAGCTTGAAATTATTTTGGGCTGGATTTCTACAAATATGTTGCCCCTGACGGGGCTGACCTGTTTTCAGCTCGCTGCACTGCCTCGCGCAGCCACCGCTGGTGTGAGTTTTTCTGGACAAACTTTTTTGACGAACACAAAGTTAATATTGTGAACCGAAAACGTCGCAAGCCCGGCACCCACTCCGTCGGCGCAGAAATAGGCTGAAAAAGTTTAACCGAATTACTGTTATGTGTCCGATCTCGTATATGACTCCTACATCCACAAATGAAAAGAAAAAGGCCCTTCTTGAGTTGAAGGCGAGCATCTCTTCACATAAGGATTGGTGGCTCTTTCCGGCAGAAACTACAGTCCAAGGTTTTTTAGGCACTGGCACAATATTCATTGTGGGCGACCAGCCATCTACTGACCCTTGGGAGTTTGATCATGAACATCGGCGTGCGTTCTATGATCTTCTGGCGGCGGAAGGTGCTGGGAACTGTCATTTGACTGACCTCTACAAGCGCCGAGGTCACGCTGGGGAATTACGGGAAAATGGAATACCAAAGGATTTTGACGAGCACCTGAAAATCTTTCGCACGGAAGTAGAACTTTTACGTCCATCAACAGTTTTAGCTTTGGGGTGGGATGCTTACCGTCTCCTGTCAACATACACACACGAGTTAAGCAGCATTCTCAAGCGGGTATGGCATTTCGGTACAGTGCGGCACGGTAAGCGTTTGCAGTTTGAATCAAGATTACGAAGTGCCATCATCGCAGCACGACAGCCGAAACTTGAAAAGAAGACGCCAAACATTCGCATATGAAACTACTGCTTTTTATATTTCTTGCCGCCATCGGCCAGACGGCCTTCCCCCAAGATACCGTGCAGTTTTCACCAGCAGACCGCAAGGGGATAGAGACAATCCCTATTGATTTTTCGTGGACCAACCGAATCAAGGTCACCCAAATTGAGAGATTTCCGATATGCGGTTACCTCAACCCAGATCCACTGATGTCTCTATATGCCTCAACCAACAAACCCCAATTCATGCTTTCTGAGAACGGCAGCGTGATGCTTTCGTTCCCCTTCGAACTGCGCGACAAAAAACCGGTCAGGTCCGATTTCTTCTTGTCATTCCACATCAGCCAATTGGTTTACGTCAGGCAAAAGCTCGATATGTTTAATTCCTACCGACTCACCATGTCAGAACGCCGGGTTTTTCCGATTTCCTTGAACTTGGGAGAAGTTCGTCCTGGCCTGCATGATGCCGGCATCAATAACTGGTTTCGATTCACTATCCATGTATCTGCCGAAGAGCACGTCATGCTTCTGATTGAAATCGGAGAGCAGTCCATCGCGGGTGGGCCTCCAAATGAATACAGCTTGCACATTTTAGACGAAAGGCAGGTAGACGAGGTGAAGAGGATGTTGGATGGTTTGCCGGACTTAACATGGTGGAAGCAGAAAGCCATGGGGATCATTCCTTCACCGCCAAGCAAGTAGCCTTCTGCAAAAACTCACACTCCAACGTCCTCATTCCAAAGCTCCGGCCGGGCTTTGATGAAATCGCTCATGAGCTGGATGCGCGTGGGGTCCTGGAGCACTTTGTTATTCCGTAGGAGTCGAGGTCACGAGACTCCTTACGTCGTTTCCTACAAACAATCTGGGCGGCTACTCTTTCTTTTTCCCCAGTCCCCAAATCAGCCAGACGGCCAGCGCTAGGAGCAGAACCAGCCACCAAAGGTAACGCAGTTCACGCGCGCCCATTTCCACAAATTCAAGCACGGGCGGAAAAAGTAGAATCAAAGCGAGCACGACCAGCGCCAGGCCGCAGAGCTTGAAAAAAAAGACCCAGCGCGGATTCATGGAGTGATTTACGGTGCGGACGATTGGGCGCGTTTCTTTTCCAGATCAGCCAGTGGCAAGAGCATGTTCACTCCGCCGCCAGTGTTGCCACCGACAACCAACGGCGCTTTGCCATCCCACTTCTCGACGATCTGCAAATCAATGAACGCCGGAGTCAGCTTGAGCGCTTCGCCGCGAATCCGGATTGATTCGGCGTCGCCTTTGGCCTTGATGACCACGGTGTCGGCTTCAATCTGGGCTTTCTGCTGGGTGAATTTTGCCTTCGCGGCCTCCTGTTCCTGCACCATTTTGGCTTCAATGGCCGTCTCCAATTCCTTCGAGAGGTCGATGTTTTGGATGACGACGTCCTCCACGACCAGCATCGTGCCAATTTTTTCCCGCGCCCCGGCCAGAGCCTTGGTTTTGATCATCTCGCGGTTTTTCACGATTTGCTCCGCGCTTTCCATGGCGGTCACTTCCTTCAGCGCCTCCTGCACGCGCGGGGCGATCAAACTGTCGAACGGATCACCGGCATAACCCTGGTAAATCTGCACCACCGAGGCTTCCGGTATCCGATACAGCACGCGCAATTCCATCTTCACCTGCTGCAAGTCGGCGGAATAGCAGTCAGCCGTAAGCTCACGGGTCTGCTGGCGGATCGTCACCGGTATGATGGTGGTAATGAATGGAGTCTTGTATCCAAACCCCTGCGGTTTGAACACGGGCGACACTTTCCCAAGCGTGACTTCCACACCGCGTTCGCCCGGCTGCACCACATAACTGCTCGTGGACGCGGCAATGACGATGACAAAGATAAGGATGGCTACGCCGATTAGTTTGGCTATGGTTTGGGCTCTCATGGGTTTGAGATTAGCCCAACATGTCCAGCTAACCAATTACAATTTACACCATTAATTACACCCCGATATCTTCATTCCAAAGTTCCGGGCGCGCGGCGATAAAATCGCGCATAAGTTGAATACAGGCCGGGTCTTGCAGCACTTCCACCTGCACGCCTTGCGAGCGGACGTATTCTTCCGAACCTTGGAACGTCACGTTTTCGCCGACAACAACATGTGGAATTTTGTAGAGCAAAATCGCGCCGCTGCACATCGGACAGGGCGACAGCGTCGAATACAAAACGCATCGCTGATAAACCGGCGCCTGGAGCCGCCCGGCATTTTCGAGGCAGTTCATTTCCGCATGGTGAATGACGCTGCCGTGCTGCACCCGCTGGTTGTGGCCGCGCCCGATGATTTTGCCGTCGAGCACCAGCACGGAGCCAATGGGAATGCCGCCTTCGGCCAGCCCGGTTCGGGCTTCTTCAATCGCCGCTTGAAGAAATGGATCCATGCGCGGATTGAAGCATGTGCCCGGTTGAATGACAAGCCGTCGGAGGGCCGTCGGAGGGGCGCTGTCGGAGGGGCGAGTTACACAAGCCCCCATTTTTAGAGCATTCTTTGAGTCAGGGGCTCGTATAACTCGCCCCTCCGAGAAATATTTATCGCGCGAAAATCTGGCGGATGACGTCTTCGATGGGCGTTTCCTGAATGTCTATATCGGTGACCGACAAATCGTCGAGCAGCGATTTGCAAACCGGGATGACGCGGTCACGTTTGACCTTGAACGTGATGGCGCCGGCGTTTTTTTCAACAACTTCACCGTAGCGCGCCAGATTTTCCGCCGGATAATCATTTGCCTTTTCAGATTGAATCGTGACGAGTTTGAAATCAGCAAAGCGATCCAGGATTTCGGCCAGCCGGCCATCGAAGAAGATTTTTCCGTGGTCAATGATGATAACCCGGTCGCATAGCGCCTGAATGTCGGCCATGTAATGGCTCGTGAGCAAAATCGTCGTCTTTTGCGCGGTGTTGTGACGGCGGATGAATTCGCGGACGATCTTTTGCGAAACCACGTCCAGGCCAATGGTCGGCTCGTCGAGGAACAACACCTTGGGCTCGTGCAGCAGCGAGGCGATCAGTTCCATCTTCATGCGCTCGCCCAGGGAAAGCTCGCGGACGCTGACGTTGAGCTTGTCGCTGACGTTGAGCATTTCGCTCATTTCGGTGACGGTGCGCTCGAAGCGGTCGGCGGGAATGCCGTAGATTTTCGCGTTCAGTTCGAGCGATTCGCGGGCGGGCAGGTCCCACCAAAGCTGGTTTTTCTGGCCGAGCACGAGCGCGAACTGGCGGCGATAACCGTCGGCGCGTTCCCACGGGACGTAACCGAGCACACGGGCCGAGCCGCCGGTGGGATACAGCAGCCCGGCGAGCATTTTGAGCGTGGTGGTTTTGCCCGCGCCGTTGGGACCGAGAAAACCGACCAGTTCGCCGGGTTCAATCTTGAAGCTGACGTCGTTGACGGCGATGGTTTGTTCGTATTGGCGGTGGAACAGCCCTTTGATGGCGCCGCCAAACCCCGGCAGCTTTTTGTAGGTGCGAAAGGTCTTGGTCAGGCCGTTGACTTCAATGACGGGCATAGGTGGCCGCAAAAAAGCACAAAAAACGCAGAAAGGGAAAACTATTTTGTGACTTTGCGCGGCCGGGTGGCGAATGACGAATTCCTAAGCCATAATGACGAAAGAATGACGAAGCCCGAATGGGTCATCAAAGCCGCGCTTTTGTCATTTGAGCATTCTTTCGTCATTCGGATTTAGGAATTTTGGTCTCCGCAAGACCTGCCTCCGTCTATCGGTCTGACTCACCCATCCGACTACCGCATCAACTGCTTCTCAAGATAATGGACGACCTGACGGACGTTGGCGTCCACTTCCATGCGGTCTTTGACCAGGCGGCAGGCGTGCAGCACCGTGCCGTGATCGCGCCCACCGTAGGCTTCGCCGATGGTGTTGAGCGAACTTTCCGTCATCTGACGCGAAAGATACATGGCGATCTGGCGCGGGAAGGCAATGTTTTCCGGGCGGCGCTTGCTGGTCATGTCGGCCAGGCGAATGTCAAAATGTTCCGCGACCTTCTTCTGAATGACTTCGATATTGATGGAAAAACGGCCTTCTTCGTGCAGGATTTCACGCAACAAGCCTTCGACGACTTCGATGGTGAGTTTCTTGCCCGTGAGCGAGGCGTAGGACGCCACGCGGATGAGCGCGCCTTCCAGCCGGCGGACATTGGTGCGGATGCGATTGGCCAGGAAATTCATGATGTCGTCCGACAGGGTCACGCCCATGATCTGCGCCTTCTTTTGGAGGATGGCCAGGCGCATTTCAACATCCGGCGGTTGCAGGTCGGTGACCAGACCCCATTCGAACCGCGAGACGAGGCGGTGTTCGAGCCCCTGAATTTCGCTGGCCGGCCGGTCGCACGTGAGCACGATTTGCTTGTGCCCCTCGTGCAGCGCGTTGAAGGTGTGGAAAAATTCCTCCTGGATGCGTTCCTTGCCGGCGAGAAATTGAATGTCGTCAATCAACAGCACGTCCGTCTGGCGGTATTTCTTGCGGAATTTGGCGAGCTGGTTGTTTTGGATTCCGTCAATGTATTCGTTCGTGAATTTCTCGGATGAAAGGTAGGCGACCCGCGCGCCCTTTTTGTTTCCCGAAACGTGCTGGCCAATGGCGTGAAGCAAATGCGTCTTGCCCAGTCCAACGCCACCGTAAAGAAAAAGCGGGTTGTAGGATTTGCCGGGCGCCTGGGCGACGGCCAATGCGGCGGCATAGGAGAAATTGTTGTTGTTGCCGACGACGAATGATTCAAAGGTATTTTTGGGATTGAAATGCAGCTCGCTGTTGGCCGGGCGCTCGTGAGCCGGTTCCGGGGCTTTGGTTTTGACTGGAGCTGGCGCGGCTGCGGACGGAGCCGGCGCGCTTCCCGTGGCAATCTTGAATTTGACCTGGAGTTGGCGTCCGGCAGCAGTGGCAAAAGCGTCTTGCAAGAGACTGAGATAATTGTCTTTAAGCCAGACTCCGCTGAATTCGTTGGCCGTCTCCAGTGTCACGTTGTTGCCGTCGATTGCGCAGGCTCGCAGCGGTGCGAACCACATGTTGTAGGTGTCGTTATTCAGCCTGGAACGGAGATGTTCCCGTGCAGAATTCCAAATTTTTTCAGCCGAAAGTTGCATTTCCACTCTTTCAAAAAGCCCGTATTTTAAGCGGTTTATTCACCTAGCCCCCCGACTCAGGGTTGGCCGCCAGTTTCCGACCATGTTCGCCTTGACAAAGAGCCATGACCCCGAGAAAGCAGACATACCCTCAACTCTACCGCCAAAAGCGTCATTTAACAATCGAAACAACCCGCTTATTTTCAACATCTTACGAAAAACAAAATCACACCACCGTCAAATGTCTGGTAAAAATGATAAGACGCCCCAAACAACTTCAATTAACGAGAGCGTTTTATGCAATTGGAACGAAAGTATCTAGGATAACATATTAACTTTTGTTCACGAGTTATTCACAGGGGCCTAAATCAAGGATTTGCCTGCTTTCCATTGCTTTCTGACACGCAATATTTGATTCAGACCGCTTGCTCGCCGGTTTCACCAGTGCGAATGCGAACGATGCTCTCGACGGCGCTCACAAAAATTTTCCCATCACCGATCTTGCCCGTCTTGGCCGCTTTGACGATCGCGTCCACGGCGGCGGCGGCCTGCGCATCTGCCAGCACCACTTCAATCTTCACCTTGGGCAGAAAATCCACCGTGTATTCACTGCCCCGATAAATTTCCGTGTGCCCTTTTTGGCGGCCAAACCCTTTTACCTCCGCGACGGTCATGCCCTGGACCCCCAGGGCAGCCAGCGCGGATTTGACTTCCTCCAGTTTGAACGGCTTGATGACGGCCTCAATTTTTTTCATACCTCGTCCGCGTTAATCTTTCTAAACGGATGTTAACAGCCAACCCCGCGCTGTAAACAGGAATTTTTAGCCCGCTTGCACCGGGAGCAATTTGACACCGCCGCCGGAGCGCCAAACACCAATCCGGCCTGACGGTGACTTTTGCCGGTTCGAGCCGATCTGGTGATCGGCGTTCCATTCTTACCCATTTGCGTGGCGGCGGCATCGTGCCCCCGGTTGCACCCTTCTCTGACTGATTGACTCGGATTTTCCTCCCCAATTTGATGTGTCCGGCGAATTTCAAACTCCCGCGTTCATTGACAGCGTATTTTGCCGCTGCTACCGTTCGCACTCCAAATAATGGCGACGGACTATAAAAACACCTTGAACCTGCCGCGCACCGACTTTCCCATGAAAGCCGACCTCGTCGTGCGCGAACCGGAACGGCTCAAAAAATGGCAGGCGGCCGGGCTTTACCCAAAAATCCAGGCGGCGCGCGCCAACGCGGAAAAGTTTGTCCTGCACGACGGCCCGCCCTTCGCCAATGGCGATGTCCACATCGGCACCGCGCTGAACAAAATTCTCAAGGACATCATCATCAAGTACAAAACCCTCCGGGGTTTCAGCGCGCCCTACGTGCCGGGTTGGGATTGCCACGGTTTGCCCATCGAATTCAAGGTTTCCCAGGAAATGCGCAAGGCTGGCGACACCAGCGCCGACGCCGCCACCATCCGCAAAGCCTGCGAAGCCTACGCCCGCAAATATATTGATATCCAGCGCGAGCAATTCAAACGCCTCGGCGTCCTTGGCGATTGGGACAACCCATATCTCACGCTGAACAAGGAATACGAGGCCGACGAGTTGCGCCTGTTCGCCGACATCGTCGAAAAAGGTTTCGTGTATCGCGGCAAAAAGCCGGTCTATTGGAGCATTCCCTGCCGCACCGCGCTCGCCGAAGCCGAGGTCGAATACCAGGACCATGTCAGCCAGAGTATATTTGTGAAGTTTCCCGTCGTCGGCCAGCCGAACACGTTCGTGCTGATCTGGACGACGACGCCCTGGACGTTGCCGGCCAATCTCGCCGTTGCTTACAACGACAAATTCCAATACGTCCAGGTCGAAATCGGCGGCGAAAAATACATTTTGTTCCGCAGCCTGCTGCCCGCCGTTGCGGAGAAGTGCGGCTGGAGCGGCTACACGGAACAGCCATTTGCCATCGAAAAACTGGCCCAGCTTCAATACCAGCATCCGTTCTGCAATCGCACCAGCAAGTTCTATCCTGCCGGGTTCGTCACCAGCGACACCGGCACGGGTTTCGTTCACATCGCCCCGGGCCACGGCTTGGAAGACTACGGCCTCGGCTCGTCCGTCGGTCTGCCGATTTATTCGCCCGTGGACGACGACGGCAAGTTCGCCTACACGAACGATTTGCCGGTCGAGCAACAGATGCCCGCCGAGATGATCGGCAAATCCATTCTCGAAAAACACGGCAAGAGCGATGCGAACGAGGCCGTCTTGCACGAACTTCGTGCTCGCAAGGCGCTGTTGCATCAGGAGAATTATCATCACAGCTACCCACATTGCTGGCGCAGCAAGACGCCCATCATTTTCCGCGCGATGGACCAGTGGTTTATCAAGATTGATCACGTAATTTCGGAGGGGCGAGTTACACGAGCCCCAAATATAAGTCAGGGACTCGCAGAGCTCGCCCCTCCGACAAATACCTTCCGCGCCGCCGCTCTTGCCGAAATTGATCGCGTCAAGTGGGTGCCGGACTGGGGCGTCAACCGCATTAAAAGCGCGGTGCAAACGCGTCCTGACTGGTGCATTTCTCGCCAGCGCACGTGGGGCGTGCCGATTCCGGCGTTTTACGACGCCAAAGGCGAACCGATTCTCGACGTCCAAATCGTCCGCAACACCGCCGATTTGATTGAAAAACACGGCTCGAACGTGTGGTTCGAAAAATCCGCCGCTGAACTTTGGTCGCTCGTAAAACCAAAGGCTTGGAAAGGCGCGGAAGCCGTCAACAAATCGAACGATACGCTTGACGTGTGGATTGATTCCGGCTCGTCGTCGCGCTCCGTGCTGATGCGCCGGGCCGAACTGCAGCATTTGGTAGGGATGCGTTCCACCGCGTCCCAAACTTCAATCAGGAAAGATGGGGACGCGGTGGAACGCGTCCCTACCGAAAAATGGCAAGCTGACGTTTATCTCGAAGGCAGCGACCAACATCGCGGCTGGTTTCAATCGTCATTGCTCCTCTCGCTGGCCGGCAATGGCGCGGCGCCGTTCAAGACCGTGCTCACCCATGGATTCATGGTGGACGCCGACCGCGAGAAGATTTCCAAGAGCAAACAGGCCCAGGGTGGCTACGAAAAACCGCAGACCGCCGAGGCTTACGTCAAAAAATACGGCGTGGACATCGTGCGCCTGTGGGTCGCGTCGCAGGATTACCGCAACGACATCGTCGTGAGCGAGGAACGCATTGCCAAGGTCGGCGAAACCTATCGCGGCATCCGCAACGCGCTGCGCTACCAGCTCTCGAACCTTTACGACTTCGATCCGGCAAAGCATGCCGTGGCGGAGGACAAACTCACCGGCCTCGACCGCTGGATTCTCGGCGAATTTTCCAAGCTCGAACAGGAAGTTCTCAAGGCCTACGACGACTACGAATTCCACGTCGTTTATCAAAAAGTCAGCCAGTTCATCGCCGTGGAGCTGTCCTCGATTTACCACGACGTCATCAAGGACCGGCTGTACACCGACCCGGCGAATTCGCATCGCCGCCGCTCGACCCAGACCACGCTGCACCGGCTGGTGACCGGCCTGTGCCAGATGCTCGCGCCGATCCTGGCCTTCACGGCGGACGAGGCGTGGGAGTTTGTGCCGGGAAAGAAAACGAATTCGGTTCACGAAGCGAATTGGCAAAGAATCGAATACGACTGGCCGATCGGCGAACAAGTTGAATGGGAAGAACTTTTTAAGACACGAGAACAAACACTTCCGTTCTTGGAAGAAAAGCGAAAGGCAAAACTGATTGGTAAATCTCTCGAAGCCAAACTGGCAATTTCAGGAAGCACAGATTCCTCTGTTGAAATAGAAAAGCGTCACCTAGAAGACTTGCGTGAACTGTTGAATGTTTCGCAAATTGGGGTTTCTTCAAACGGTCTGCCGCTTGGAGATTATAAAACCTATTCGATTGAAAAAGCCGACGGCCAGAAATGCGAGCGCTGCTGGCATTGGGAAACGGATGTCGGCAAGAATCCAGAGCATCCGACGATTTGCGGACGGTGCGTCGAGGCCGTCAAACAATTCAAAGTCTAGTCGTTGAAAAATTCAAAGCGCGGATGCCAAAAGCTGTCCGCGCTTTTTTGTTTCAAAAAATCCATCAAAGAGCCATGCAGCCTATTCTCATGTTGGCATGTGCATCTACTGTGGTAAAAGCGCACCGATAATACTGCACACAAAAAGTATCCCGCCGATCACAACGCCTGCGATGTTCCAACCTGAAAACCGTGAATTACGGTCGTGACTTGGCGCGACGGCAGCGTTCAAACGATTGATGGTTTTCTGGACAGGAACCAGCACGAGCGGCGATAACAGACATATAAGCCAATAAGGGTCTCGTAGCCGCCACATAAACGTCAAAATAATCCAGCCAACTGTAAGTAAAAATGGATGAGAAGGAAACGAAATCCCGCGAGAAGCTGACTCGTCTTGCACTTCGCAGAAAAATGAATAACAGAATATCACTCCGAAGAACGCCCTCCAAAAGGGCATGATGTCGCTGTCTGTCCGCTGTTTAATGAGCTTCCAATTTTTGTAAAACCAATATAGTTCATAGATTCCAAAAGTGACGGTGGACATAACGACAAGCTTGAGTGGCGAAACAGGAAAGAATAGAGGTTGCCCGGCTGGCATCGGCGGAGGCCCCACGCTTATAGAGTTTGTGTCAATACCACGCCGTTGAAGTTCGGCTCGCGCGACATCAAGCGCATCGGGAAGCCAATCGTCCGGTTGTTTAAGCACAGCCAACAACTGGTCGTTTGTCTTTTCGGACATTTGATCTATGAGGTCTTCAGGTGCTTTCATATGAATTCGTCATCTATGTCTGGTGGTCTCTTGGCATCGTTGCCAGACGGTTCGTATTCAGGGCAAAGCCACTTTTTGAAAACCGGCGACCACAAATAACCGCGCCTCACATTATATTGGTTGCACCTCAACTTATCTCGCACGCTCTCGAATTTCTCTACTCCTTTCGGGGAAATCTCCCACTGGTCTCTGCCCCCGAAGTGGGACATCAAATTCCGGTCAATAGCCCATTGTCGACCAAAAGCAATCCATGTATGCCATCTTGGTTCATATGGGTGGGTTGGATATTCAATTGTATCATTTGGCTGTAGGTTGAACCATCCATGTTCCTCGATAAAAGCAATTGTCTCCTGCTTGGTTTTGATGCCTCGCATTTCGTAAAGCGCAGCTAGAACCAATACAATGCATTGGCCTTGGTAACTCAGAGGTTGAATGGGTCTGGGCATACGCGCTGATTTTTAACAGGATTGTTCAGTTAAATTTCTGCCGCCGAAACAAAATTATTTCAATGGCGTTTTCGTTTCACAAATTTGACTTTGCGCCCGGCAAGAATTTTGTCCAGAAAAAATCACCCCGGCGGCGGCATCCCGGCACAATCGGGGCGCGGCGTTCACGCCGCTTCACCGCACGAATTGACGGTGGCTCGAAAATTTTCTGCATCGCTCCGCCACGGACATTGAAGCGGGCTGAAGCCCGCGCTCCGTTCAAACCATCGTTGCGCCGCCCCAAAGCGCCAGAGGGCTGGCGCACTCCATGACGCTTCGCGCATTTCAGAAATCATTGTGCCGCGCGCAGCGTCTTGGACTGCGGTGGCCCTCCACCGCTTTTCCCAACATTACAGCGAACCGCTGTTTTACGCCGGCTGCTGCTGCGTGAGGCAGTGCAGCGAACCGGAGCCAAGCACGAGATCAACGGCATGAATGCCCACGACCGGCCGGTCCCGGAATAATTCGCCCAGAATGCCCAGCGCAACCCGGTCGTTGGGATCATTGAACGTCGGCACGATGACGCAGGCGTTGGCGATGTAAAAATTCGCGTAGCTTGCGGGCAGACGGCGGCCGGCAAAACACAGCGGCGCCGGCATGGGCAGCGGCACAACTTCAGGCTTCGAGCCGTCTTCCAGCCGCAAATCCTTGATGCGCTCCCAGTTTTCCGCGAGCGGACGATAATTGACGTCGCGCTGGTTTCTTTCCCGGATGAGCACGACGGTCTTCCGGTTCACAAACCGGCAGATGTCGTCAATGTGTCCGTGAGTGTCATCGCCGGCCGGGCCTTTGCGCAGCCAGAACACGTTTTTCACGCCGAGATATTTCCGGAACGTTTCGTTGTATTGCGCCCGGGTCAGGCCGGGATTCCGAACTTGGATTTTCGGGTGGAGATAACATTCCTCGGTGGTGAGCAATGTGCCGCGACCGTTCACTTCGATGCCGCCGCCTTCGATGACAAAAGGCCGGCCATCAAACTCAGCGCGGAAAAGCCGTTTACGCAACCGGCGCGCCGCCATCTCCGGCACCTTGCGGTCCTTCTGCCAGTCGTCGTGTTTTGCCCACGCGTTGAAATGGAAATGGACGATGGCGGTGTCCGACTTTGGACTGTGGACTTTGGACTGTGGACTTTTCCTTTTCACGAAGATTGGTCCGCTGTCGCGGATCCAGCCACGATTCGTCGGATGCTCCACAAATTCGACCCGCTTCAAATCGCCGCCCGCGCGTTTCAAATAGCTGGCGGCAAATTTTTGCTCGGCCCGGTGCCGGACGAGAATCCGCACGATTTCGCCCGGTGAAATTTTGCGCACCATCTCGCCATAGACCCAGCGGACGGCTTCCATCTTGCCCGGCCAATCGGCCTCATGATGCGGCCAGGCGAGCCAGGTGGCTTCGTGCCTTTCCCATTCCGCGGGCATGGAGCAGCCGAGTTTGGCGGGCGTGGCGGCATCGGCGGTTTTTAGGTGTGGCATAAAGGTTCCCAGAGGTTAAAAGTTTTACTCGGCAGTGGCAAATTTTGAATTTAACGCCGGCAAGTGGGGGGCGCCTGGACACCCGCACCATTTTTTCTCCCTCTCTTCCCTCAAGGAGGAGAGGGCCGGGGTGAGGAGCCAATGTTTACGCGCACGAACCCCTCACCCCAGCCCTGCTCCCCGTTTGGGCGGGGAGAGGGGGTTATTTCCGTTCGGTGCGGGTGTCAAGATGCACCCGCAAGTGGGGGGCATAACACCCGCATCGGGAGCGGACCAACGCACCGGCTGGCTTGGTTTTTTGCACGAACGAGATGGATCTCAGCCGTCGTTCCAAACTCCTTATTCGGCAGGCTTTCTGCTTACAAAGTCTTTCCTGCTCGCTACAATGATTGGCGTCAGGCACTGTATATTGGGCGTTTATGAAGGTCAAAAAAACTGGTCAATCAAGACCGGATCGTGAAAATAAGACGGTCCGGCGTGCCGCGGCACAATCTTCCGCCCTCCCGGCAGTTTCACCGGAAAACGAAGACAATCTGCAAGCCTTTTTTAATGCGCTGGACGATCTGGTGTTCGTTTTTGAACCCGAAGGGCGCATCCTCTTCACAAATCCCGCGGTGCAAAGTCAGTTGGGATACACCCCGGCAGAGCTGGCCGGGATGACCGCGCTTGATCTCCACCCGCCGGAGCAACGGCCGGAAGCCGCAAAACTTCTGGCCGGCATGATGGCCGGTAAAATCATAGTTTGCCCCATCCCGTTGCAGGCCAGGGACGGGACCCGCATTCCGGTGGAGACGAAAATCCTGCATGGCCAATGGCGCGGGGCAACGGTGCTGTTCGGGATTTCGCATGACATCACCGGGCGCAAACAGGCGGAGGAGACCATTGTCCACGAACGCCAACTGCTCCGCACGCTGATTGATCTGCTGCCCGATATTTTTTACATCAAGGATTTGAACAGCCGTTTCCTGGTCGCCAATGAAGCTCTCGCCAAACACTTCGGCCAGGAAAGTCCCGCCCAAATGCTTGGCCTGTCGGACGCGGACTTTTACCCCGCCGAGCTGGCCGCCAGGTTCCGCGCCGAGGAATTGAAAGTCTTTGGCGGCGAGCCGCTCATTGACCAGGAAGCCAAAGGCGTCAGCCCGGGTGGCCGGGAGGGCACGTTCCTGACGACCAAAGTGCCGTTCCGGGACAGCCAGGGACGGATTCAGGGTCTGGTCGGAATTGGGCGGGACATCACCGAGCGCAAACAGGCGGAGGCGGCCTTGCGCGAGAGCGAGGAGAGATACAAAACGCTGCTTGAAACCACCGATACGGGCTATGTGATCCTGGATGCGGAAGGCAAGGTGTATGGTGCCAACCGGGAGTATGTCCGGCTCACGGGACATGGCGCCCTGGCGGAAATTTTAGGTAAAAACGTGGTTGAATGGACAGCGGCGCACGATCGCGAACGGAATGCCGCTGAAATCAGAAGGTGCCTGCAGCAGGGCTTCGTCCGAAATCTGGAAATTGATTACTTGAGCCGGGAGGGTCGGATTGTTCCGGTTGAAATCAACGCGACAGTGGTTAAAAGCAGCCAGGGCGTTCAAATCCTCGCCCTCTGCCGGGACATCACCGAACGAAAAATGGCGGAGGAGGCGGTGCGCGAGTCCGAAGGGAAGTTCAGAAGCATTTTTGAGAATGCACCCATCGGCATATTCCAATCCACCATCGAAGGCCGGCTTCTGACCGTCAACTCGGCGGCCGTCAGGATGTTCCGTTACGACTCCCCGGAGGAAATGTTGACCGCCACACCTGATGTTTCGAAGCAGTTGTTCGTCCGCCCCGAGCAACGACGCGACATCGTACGGCTGGCATTGGAGTCGCGGAAATACGTCCAGCAAGAGGTGCAGTATCGGCGCAAGGACGGCTCGGTTTTCATCGCCAATCTGCATATGCGGGTTCTGCGCAACGATAAAAATGAGGCGGTATCGGTTGAAGAGTTTGTGGAGGACATTACTGACCGCAGATGGGCGGAAGAGTCCCAGGGAAAGAACAGCGACCGTTTGAGCCGGATCAACAGTTGTCTTTTGAATCTGGGGCCCGACCACGACTCGAACATCAACCGGCTGACCGCTCTCTGCGGCGAACTGCTCGAAGCGACTTGTGCTCTGTATAACCGGCTGCAAGGCGACCTGCTATGTTCCATTGGCCAGTGGCACACACCGCCGGGCTTCAAGTCTGAGGACGCTCCCGCCGGCCATATTTGTTACGATGTCATACGCAACAACCGGGAGGAAGCGGTGGTCATAACCAATCTGCCCCGGACGGCGTACGCCGAATCCGATCCCAATGTGCGGGCGCATGGCCTGCAAACCTACATGGGGTGCACAGTCAAATGCGAAGGCAAGGCCGTAGGGTCGCTCTGCGTGGTTTACGGCACCGACTACCAGCCCACCGGCGACGACCGTCGAATCCTTGGAATTATCGCTTCCGCCATCGGCAACGAAGACGCGCGCAAACAGGCGGAAGCCGAACTCAACCGCCTGATGACCGCCATTGAGCAAACCCCGGAAAGCGTTGTCATCACTGATACCCAAGGGCGCATTCTTTACGTCAATCCGGTCTTTGAACGGGTCACCGGTTACAACCGGGCCGAAGCCATCGGCCAAAATCCGCGGCTGCTCAAGAGCAACAGACAAGAAAGCGCGTTTTACCGGGAACTATGGGCCAAAATCAATGCCGGCGAGGTGTGGCGCGGACGTTTCATCAACAAAAAGAAGGATGGCACGCTGTTCACTGAAGACGCGGTCATTGCTCCCGTTCGCGACGAGAAAGGCGCCGTCACGAACTACATTGCCATCAAGCGCGACATCTCTCATGAACTGGAACTGGAAGTTCAATACCGCCAGACACAGAAGATTGACAGCATCGGCCGGCTGGCCGGCGGCGTAGCCCATGACTTCAACAACATCCTCGCGGTCATTTGCGGCCACACCGATCTGGCGCTCGCGCAATTATCACCCGATGCCCCCTTGCGTTCCAATCTCGAGTGCATCCAGGAGAGCGCCGAGCGCGCGGCGAACCTCACCCGTCAACTGCTGGCGTTCGCCCGACGGCAGGTCATTGAACCCCGCCGGATCAACCTGAACGAACTGATTGTCAATCTGAACAAGATGCTGCATCGCTTGATTGGCGAGGACATCAAGCTGGTGACGCAAACCGCGCCCGACCTGGGCCAGATCAAAGCCGATCCCGGCCAGATCGAGCAGGTGTTGCTGAACCTGGTCGTCAATGCCCGCGATGCGATGCCCGATGGCGGCACCCTGACCATCCGCACGGACAACGTGACCTTTGACGAAGATTATGCGCGCCGGCACCTCATCACTCCCGGCGACTATGTCATGGTCAGTGTCAGCGACACCGGTGTGGGCATGACGGACGAAGTCAAACAACACATCTTTGAACCTTTTTTTACCACCAAAGAACAGGGCAAAGGCACCGGTTTGGGACTGGCCACCTGTTTTGGCATCATCCAGCAAAGCAACGGTCATATTTACGCCGAAAGCCAGGTGGACAAAGGAGCAGAGTTTAAAATTTACCTGCCCCGCGTTCGAGGGGTGGAGGAGTCCATTTCAAGTCGCGAGGCCCCGGTTAGTTTGCCGCAAGGCACAGAAACGATCCTGCTCGCCGAAGATGAATCGTCGCTGCGGCAACTCATGGCCCGGGTGTTGCGGACCCAGGGCTACACCGTGTTGGAAGCGGCCGATGGGCATCAAGCCCTTGCCTTGGCGCAGGCGAACGGCGCAAAAATCCAGCTTTTGCTCACCGACGTAATCATGCCCGGCCTGAGCGGAAAAACGCTCGCTGAATGGCTGGGGCAGGTGAATCCGCAAGTCCGGGTGCTTTTTATTTCAGGTTACATCAACAACAACGCGGTCCGGGACGCCATGTCGAGACCCGGGACGTTCTTTCTGCAAAAACCGTTTAATCCCCTGGATTTGACCAAAAAGGTGCGCGAGGCAATCGAAACCCCATAACCGCGCGGTAATGCCGCCCTGCCCGAGAACCATGGAAATTTCTGAACTCGCAAAACGGTTGACCACGCTCGGCTGCCCGGTCGAAAAATCCGCCGCCATGGCCGCGCAACTCGACAAGCGCGCCCGTCAGCTCGCTGAACAAAAGGGCCGCAGTTACAACGACGCGCTCCAGCACCTGCTGAATTTGATGAAACAAGGCTGGGCGGCGCGGGGAAAAGGACTTTGAATTTGCGATTTACGATTTACGATTGACGCCATGAATCAATTGCTGGCAGTCAAAGCCGGCTCGTAAATCCAAAATCGTATATCGTAAATGATCAGGCCCTGGAAACAAATCAGTTCAAAGCTCATCGGCGATTTCCGCATCTTCAAGCTGCGTTCGGACGTGAAAATTTCGCCGCGCACCGGCAAGGAACACGATTTTTACGTTCTCGACAGCGTTAATTGGGTCAATGTCGTCGCCGTTACGCCCGACCAACAACTGGTGATGATTGAGCAATACCGCCACGGCTCGAACACGGTGGAACTCGAAATCCCCGGCGGCATGATGGACGCGGGCGAGACCGACCCGGTGGCAACCGCCGTGCGCGAATTGCGCGAGGAGACCGGTTACGAAGGCGAAAAGGCACGTCTGCTCGGCCGCATCCACGCCAACCCGGCCATTTTGACCAACACCTGCTTCACCGTGCTCGTGGAAAACTGCCGGTTGAAACACGGCGTGCAGTTCGATTACAGCGAGGATTTGGCGACGCGGCTGGTGCCGGTGGCGGAAATTCCGAAGCTCGTCGCCGACGAGAAAATCGGCCATTCCCTGGTCGTCGTTGCGCTGTATCATTTCGATTTGTGGCAAAGGGGAATGAAGAAATAAAAAGGGCGCAGCTAAAAGCCACGCCCTTGCGAAATGAGCTTTAATTACATCTTCTTGCTTTGCGACAACTGTTCAAATTTGATCCGCATACGTTTGATGGCTTTCAAGAGATTGCACGTTGCTTGGTGAATCAATTCGGCTTCGCTCTTCGGTTTTTTAGTGGCGGTGTTCTTCACGTTTTCACAATTGGATAAAACCACGCGGAATTCAATCTTAATTTACGGTAGCACCCGCGTCTCGCGGGTTGAATTCGGCGTCCCGCCGAATTCCGTTGTGTGACATTGGTTGCAGGCAATCGGGCAAGTGTGAAACGTTCGTTCGTCCCGCAACAGTTTCGGGCGGGACGCCCGAAACGACAGGCCGGAGACCTGTGCTACCCCAAACTCACCGGATCAATATCCACCGCCAGCGTCACATCTTCCGGCAGGGCAAGCGTCTCGATGATTTTCGCCAAGGCCTGGCTCAATTTGCTCATCGCGCGCGTCCGTAGCATGATTTGGTAGCGGTAAAAAGTTTCCGCGCGCAGCAACGGCGCCGGCGCCGGCCCAGCAATGATTAAATCTTTGAACGCACCCCTCGCCCCGGCCCTCTCCCCGCTCTGCGGGGCGAGGGAGTGTTGCGCTTTGTTTTCCTTCTCCCCGCCAAACGGGGAGAAGGTGGCCGCAGGCCGGATGAGGGGTTCGTTTTCGTTATCCGAAGATTTAAGACTTTTCTCCAGTTCCCGTTTCAAATGTTCGGCGGAGAATTTCACCTTGTCCTCGTTGCGGCCTTTGAGCGTGAGCAGCGCCACGCGGCTGACGGGCGGATATTTCAGTTGCTCGCGGAATTCGATCTCCTGTTCATAAAAGCCGGTGAAATCATGGCGGCGCGCGTATTGGATCGCCGGATGAAACGGCGCGAACGCCTGCACGAACACCTCGCCCTCAACGTCGCCGCGCCCGGCACGCCCGGCGACCTGGGTGAGAAGCTGGAAGGTGCGCTCGCCCGCGCGAAAATCCGGCTGATGCAGCGCGAGGTCGGCGTAAATGATGCCGACGAGCGTGACGTTCGGAAAATGCAGCCCCTTCGCAATCATCTGCGTGCCGACGAGGATGTCGGTCTTGCCCGTGCGAAAATCGCCGAGCACCTTCCGGTAATCGTCCTTGCGCTTCATCGTGTCGGCGTCCATGCGCTTGATGCGCGCTTGGGGGAAAAGTTTGGCGAGCGTTTCCTCGACCCGCTGCGTGCCCATGCCGGCAAAACGAATCGCCGGGTTTTTGCATTTTACGTTCGGGCAAACCGACGGCACGGGTGCGACGTGGCCGCAGATGTGGCAGCAAAGCTTTTGTTCCTGCCGGTGGAATGTGAGCGCGAGGCTGCAATTCGGGCACTGAACGACCTCACCGCATTTCGGGCATTGCAGCGACGTCGAATAGCCGCGCCGGTTCAAAAATAAAATCGTCTGCTCATGCTTTTCGAGCCGTTGCGTGATGGCTTCCTTGAGTTGCGGCGAAAAAATGGGGATGCCTTCCTTCCCGCGCTGGCGGGAAGCGGCCTGCCGCATGTCCACGACGCGGACGTGCGGCATTTTCTGGTCGTCCACGCGTTCCGGCAGTTCGAGCAGCGTATATTTGCCGTGTTTGCAGTTGTAATAGCTTTCCAGCGACGGCGTGGCCGAGCCGAGCACGACGACGGCGTTTTCCATCCGGCCGCGCATGATGGCCACGTCGCGGGCGTGGTAGCGCGGAGCCTCCTCCTGCTTGTAAGAGTGCTCATGTTCCTCATCCACGATGATGAGGCCGAGCGGCTCGACCGGCGCAAAAATCGCCGAGCGCGCGCCAATGACGATGCGCGCGCGGCCCTGGCGGATCTTGTGCCATTCATCGTGGCGTTCGCCGGCGGACAGGTGGCTGTGCAACACGGCGACGAGCGTCTGGAGTTTGCCGGAGCTGAACCGCGCCTTGAATCGCTCGACGGTTTGGGGCGTGAGCGAAATCTCCGGCACGAGTACGATGGCCCCCTGGCCCTTTTCGAGCGCATGGGCGAGGGCTTGAAGATAAACCTCGGTTTTGCCCGAACCGGTGACGCCGTGAAGCAGGAAAACATGAGATGACTTTGCGCCGTCCGATGTCTGTGGTGTAGCACCCGCGTCCCGCGGGTCGTGTCCGGCGTCGCGCCGGACACTTTGGGGCGCGTCGGATGCGGTTGGTGTCCAAAGGTAAGGATATTCCTCCATCGGTCCAACCAATCCAATCCGGCGTGGATTGTTCCAGATGTAATCCCAAGTCTTGTGCAAGTCGGCCTCCGAACGGATCATCCGGTCAAACGATTCATCCATCCAGACCGGACCGCTGCGTTTCATTGCCTTATTCACCTCATGGGCGGAAAATGATTTGATGCTGTGAAGAATTTCCGAAAGCGAATGGACGCCTTCTTTCCCGGCTTCCTGAACTGGCAGAGGTTGAATCAGCAAATGAATATGGTCGGGCATGACACACGCGGCGTAACATTTGATTTTGTTGCCGTGCCAATGATGACAGGCATCCAGTGTGCGGGCGCGTGCCTCGGGCGAAAGAAGGAGTTTGTCCTGCGTCTGCCAGGTGACGTGATAGGTAAAACCCGGAATTTCAAAATGCGGCAGGCTGCGTTTGCGGACGGTGGTTTCTAAAATCGGACCGGGTTTGGTTGCCGGACCAGAGGCGGGCGTGACGCCCGCCTCCACCCGCGGGACGCGGGTGCTACCATAGCCATCCATCGCCGTTATAATTTCCCCCAACGCTTTTGCCTGTGCATCATTCAATGCCAATGGCTGAGACGGTAAAATATGCTCGCGGGCGTAGGGATCGCGCTCGGAAATTTGCTGGGCAATCTCAACCAGGCCGCGATCTTCGAGTTTGCGGACGGTGGCGGCGGTGGTTTCGGCCAGTTCGACCAGTTCTGACAACGGCAGCTCGCGCCGTTCTTCAATGATGTTCCAAACTTCCTGCTGGCGCTTGGGCAGTTTTGGAAATTCGCCGCTCATCGGCAGCGCGCGGACAAACAGTCGTTCGCGCCAGCCGGATTCCTCCTTGCGCACGGCTTCGGGCAGAACGGATTTCAGCGCGGTTTCCGGCGCGCAGCAGTAGTAATCGGCGATCCAGCGCGCGAGTTTCAGGACCTTCGGTGTGACGAGCGTCTGGGCGCCGATGACTTTGAGAATGGGTTTGAGATGGGCGTGCGCGGATTCTTCGGCGAGGGCGGTGACGCAACCCAGAATTTTTCGCGGGCCAAACGGCACCTGCACGCGGCTGCCGACCTCAATTTGCCCCGCCAGTCCGGGTGGAATCAAATAATCGAACTCCTTGCGAAGCGCGATTTCAAGGCTGACGCGGGCAATCATGCGGAGTTGAGGGTTGAGGGTTGAAAGTTGTGTGTCAAGAACCGTGACGCCAAACCATTTTCGAAGTGGCGAGTTATACGAGTCCCTGATTGTTCCAAGAGTGAAGTTTGGGACTCGCAGAGCTCGCCCCTCCGAATTTCAATCCCGCGCGATTTGGCGCAACTCGGTTTCGAGCTGTTGTCGCAGCGATTCGCGCTCGGCATCGGTGGCTTCGGCCGGCACGCGCAGGACCCGGCCGACGACAACTTCACAGCGTGCAAAGGGCAGCGGGATTTGAAACCGGTCCCAACTTTTCACGCGCAGTTTCCAACCCACGTTGAACGCCACCGGCACCACCGGCAAACCCGTCACCTGCGCCAGCGACATCACACCCTCCTGAATCTGGTAACACGGTCCCCGCGGGCCGTCCGGCGTGATGGTCAGGTCGTAGCCGCGCTCGGCCCAGGTGGTGAGTTCGAGCAACGCCTGCGGGCCGCGCCGGCTGGTTGAGCCGCGCACCGGCTGCACGCCGAACCGTTCCAGAATACCCGCGAGAAACGCGCCGTCCCGGCTGGCACTGATCAGTGCCGCCATGCCCCTGCCGGACGTGTGCGGTTTGCGGTGGCCTTCATAAATTTTGATGCAGGACGCGAGCCGGTTGTGCCAGAAACAAAAAATCGCCGGGCCGGGGGCGTTGGGCGCAAAAAATTCCGAGCGGTCACGCAGGCGGCAGCGCACCGTGACCATGAGCGCGCGCAACAAAACGAACACCAGGAATGCACCGGTACGCTGATGCCATTTCGCCTGATGCGGGACGATCACGCCGGATTTCCGGGGCAGGCGTCCGGGGCTTGAAGGCTGGGAAGAAATTTCTGGCATTGAATCAACAAGAGAAGCAAAAACATTCAACATTCAACACCCAACTTTCAACGCTCAATGCGATCCACAATGACAATTCACTGGATGTTGAGCGTTGAATGTTGAATGTTCGAGGGTTTCCCACTCTCATCCTTTCTTCAAACACGCGCGCACCAGGTCCTCGATCGCTGCCTTCGCGCCGAGCATGGTCTGGGCGGCACGAACGGCGTCGTGCGCGTCAATCTGTTTGAAACCAAGCGCCATCAGCGCCAGCACGGCGTCGTTGATTTTCTGGCCGTCCGGCGAAAGCGCCCGTTGCGCGCTCGCGGCCTCCCAAGCGCCCGCCGCGCCGATTTTGTCGCGCAACTCGACGATGATGCGTTCGGCGGTCTTTTTGCCGACGCCGGAAATTTGCGAGAGCGCCTTTACGTCGCCGCCGGCCACCGCGCCGCGAAAAGCGGTCACGCTGATGCCGCTCAGGATGTTCAGCGCTGTTTTCGGTCCGATGCCGCTGACGCTGTTGACGAGCAGCCGGAACAAATCGCGTTCCGCCGCGCTCGCAAAGCCGTAAAGAACATGCGCGTCTTCACGGACGACCAGTTGCGTGAGCAGTTTCACCGTCCCGCCCGGCTGCGGCAGTTTGTCGAATGACGACAGCGGAATGAGCGCTTCATAACCGACGCCGTTGACGTCCACAACGACCTGCGTGGGCAGCGCCTCGACAAGTTTGCCTTGGAGAAAAGTGATCATTATTAAAAGCTCGCGATGCCACCGATGCCGGTTCCGTCGTCATGTGGACCGACATCGTCCAACTGTTGTTTGAATTGTTTGGTTCGCTTTTCTTCCGCTTCCATTTGCCTTTTCAAATCAGCAACCTGCTGGTCGGAGAATAGAAGCTCCTCGGGCAATGGCTTTTCACAAACACCGCAAATTTTGTTTTTGCGGCTGTAAATCGGGGCATTGCAATGTGGGCAACGAAATTCCATAAACCTAAATTTTCTTCAGTGGCGTCAAATTGTAACGTGAATTTTCCTGCGCGTGCGCGAGCGCCAGCGCCAGCGCATCCGCCGCGTCGGGCGCGGGTGATTTGGGCAAATTCAACATCCGCTGAACCATTTTGGCGACGGCGGATTTTTGCGCCGCGCCGTAGCCGACGACGGCCTGCTTCACCTTGCGCGGGGCGATTTCAAAAATTTCCAGTCCGGCTTCGGCAACGGCCGCGATCGCCGCGCCGCGCGCCTCGCCCATGATAAGCGCGGTTTGCAGGTTTTGCGCGTAAAAAAGGCCTTCGATGATGCAAACCGTCGGGCGATGTTTTTGGATGGTTTCGCGCAGAGTTTGGGAAATTTTTACGAGGCAGCGCGAGCGTTCCCAGCCGGGCGGGCATGAAATCGTGCCATGTGTCAAAGTTTCGGGAAACGGCTTTGCCAGTTTGATGATGCCGTAACCTGTGCCGCGCAGGGACGGGTCCACGCCGAGAATGACGCGATGAGCGCCGGGCGCGGCGCGCAAGGCCGATGCGAAAACCGGCGAAACCGCGCGCGGGGAAGCGCCGCCGAGGCGTTCCTGCATTTGTTCAAATTGCCGCCGCGTGATGCCCACGGGCGGATTTTGCCAGCGGCGGAGGGGTTGCAAAAGCAAAAACGCCGGGCGCAACCTGCGCGCCGCGGCGTTTGACAATTAAAACCGACTGCCAGTCAATGTCCCGGACCGCGACCCGAACCATTGCCAGGACTGTTGTTGGGGTTGTTGCCAGAACTGTTTTGGTTCTGATTTTGTTCTGACGATCTTGATGACGACGACGAATCATTGTGTTGCGGGCGCTCGACGGGTGCGGCGGCCGGTACGTTGTGACGGCCGGCTTCGGAAGCGCCGGATTGACCCTGGTTGGCGGGAGGTATGGTCACCGGAGCGTCGGAATTACGCGTGTTGTTGTGCGGCGTTCCCGATGGTTGTTGCTCCCGTGCTCGTGGAGAATAAGTCCGGTTGTCATAGTTTGGCGCCGGCGCAACCGGCGGCGGTGATGAATAATAATTGGCGGATGGCGGCGGGCGTTGCATTGGGTTTTGGTTTGGGACGGAGGGATTGTTTCGTTCCTGCGGCTGTCCGACTGGTCGTGTTTGAGACGCCGGCCAATTGTTGTTCGATTGCGGGGAATGATTTTGTGGCGGAAACCCGGGTTGCAA
Organism: uncultured Verrucomicrobiae bacterium; assembly: GCA_963804345.1. Classification (GTDB taxonomy): domain Bacteria; phylum Verrucomicrobiota; class Verrucomicrobiia; order Limisphaerales; family UBA11358; genus UBA11358. Next base: position 178,842 of record CAWDPX010000021.1, read on the forward strand.
CGGGCGATTGTTTCGGTTTCCGCCGGGAGCCGGATCATTCATGGAGCTTGGGCGGCCTACGATCAGCGTGCCGCCATCGCGACTGAGCTGGTCGGCGCGCGCGCCGTGTCCGGACGGGAAGGTGGTATTCCGGATGGCGACGGGACGGATGGGTGTATGGGTAACGGCGGTGATGTGTTCCGGATCGATCCCCCGGTTGGCAAGAGTGCGGCCCTGACCATTGAAATTGTTGAGTACCGTGGTGTGATTATAAATCTGCGGGACCTGGGCTGGTGCCGCGCAATAACGGCGCGGATGCGGGTCGCAAAAATGTCCAATTGGCACAAACGCGAAACAATTCCAACTCAGGCCGAAATCGAAACCGACGCTGACGGCGAGCCCGTTATAAAAGAATCCAACGCCCTCCCGATACACCGCGTGCGGCGGCAGTGGCGCCCAGCCGCAGTAGTCACTTGAATACCGCCACGTCACCCATGACGGACCCCAGATCGTGTCCGGCGCCCAGCACCAGCCCCAACGTGAATGTTGAAACCAGCGCCCGTAGTGGAACGGCGCCCAACCCCACGAATAATCCGAAAACCAATACCAGCCGCAGTCGGTGTAAACCCAATGTCCGTGATCGCAATACGGCTGCCAGCCGGGATTGTAAACCACCACGCTGGGCCGCCAGCACCGTCCATAGCCGTCCACGTCCACCCAACTCCCATACGGCGCAAGCGTGTCATAAAAATTATTCACCGTGACTTCCGCCGGTTGCTCCACCGGTTGCGGCGGCGGCGCGGTTTCCGGTTGATCGGCTGGGTCGGGAGCGGGAGCGGGTTGCGGCGGGGGTTGAGATGCCGACGCGGCCATTTGCTGCTGCAACTGCTGGTCGCGCTGCATCATGGCGGTGACCACTTCGTTCGGCAGACCAATGTCCTTTAAATAAATGATTTTGTCCGAATCGAGATTGAACGTGCTGCCGGAATTCGTGACGTAAGTCATGATGACTCCTTCATCCACGCCGGCCTGCGTAAGCCGGACGACCTGTGCCAGCGGGCTGGTCGGATAAATGTTTGGTGGCAATGCGCTGGATGCCGTTGCATTGTCCGATGGAGGTGGAGCGGGTTGCGCTTGCGCCGCGGAATTAAACGGTGAACGAACGCCCGTCAAACCTAGAACCGCAATTGTCGTCCCCCAAACACACCTTTTGAAGAATTCAATTTTCATAATCCGGTTGTTGTCAGTTTAAGACGCCAGAGAGTATAACATGGTTACGATGCATTAGTTGCGGAAAATGTTCCCGTCCCGCGTGTTTCTGCGGCGCAACGGGTTGAATGGTACCCCCGTCCCGAATTGAACGGGAATCCGCGGTTTAGGAAACCGCTGCTCTATCCATTTGAGCTACGGGAGCGCGCTATCGCCGGTGAAAATACTCCCGCCGCCGCGAATGGCAAGCCCGCGCCATTTCGCTTTTCCGCCGGCGCTGTTTCGCCTAGCCTGCCGCCATGTTCAAGCCAGCCGACCTGTTTGACCTCAGCCAGACCGAACACGCCGCCATTTTCGACGGCTGCAAATTCGCCTGGGAAGCACTCAAGAAAATCGAGGGCTACCTCGCCGCCAATTTGAAACCGGCCCTGCACAACCAGTGCGCGGGCCGGGCCTTTATCGGCGAAAAGGTTTTCATCGGCAAGGACACGGTGGTCGAGGACGGCGTCATGATCAAAGGCCCGGCCATCATCGGCCAGGGCTGCCAGATCCGCCACAACGCCTACCTCCGCGAAAACGTCATCATCGGTGACGGCTGCGTCGTTGGCAATTCCAGCGAGCTGAAAAACTCGATGCTGTTCAACAACGCGCAGGCGCCGCACTTCAATTACATTGGCGACTCGATTCTCGGCCACAAGGCGCACCTCGGCGCGGGCGTGAAAATATCCAACATCAAGATGTTCCCCGGCAGCATCGAGGTGGAGGTGGACGGCGTGCCGTTCGACACCGGCCTGCGCAAGTTCGGCGCGCTGCTGGGCGACGGCGCGGAAGCCGGCTGCAACGCCGTGCTGAACCCCGGCAGCATCCTCGGGCGCGGCGCGGTGGTTTACCCGAACGTCTTCTGGCGCGGCATCCTCCCCGCAAACATGATTGCCAAGAACAAGGCGGGAATTGATGTCGTCGTCCGCCGGCCGAGGGAAAGTTGAATTACATTTGCGCCATGCCTGACAATCCGCACCAAAAAATTTATGGATTGGACGAAGCACAAGCTTTTGTAAAAGAAAACCTTTCTACCTGGGTTGATTTTCTTCAAGACCTCGCAAATTACGGATCCAATCTTATTCCGCGGTGTTATGTTTCAAGCGAACGTACACTTGCCGATACGGTGTTAACATCTCAAAGATTTGAATCTCTAACGGCATGATTTAATGCGCGCTCCGAATCCCAACAGGATTCGATCTTTCAGCCCAGCGTTGGCGCGCCGCGCCTACGCTGGGTCATCGTTCCAAATCAGCATTAACTCCAACGGAGTTGCATCGCCGTCCACCACCATTTGATTCAACTCCTTCGGAGTAGAATATATTTTCCACGATTCACCCGGCGTAGCCGGATTTCATCCGTCAACGCTGGGCTGGATGATTTAATCCCGTCGGGATATTTCAACTTGCGTTCGCGGGTTTTGCATTTTCCGTTCGTGCAAGACTTTCAGGAAGGTTTCATAGACCACGTCGCGGCTGTCGGCGTATTCCAGCCGGATGATTTGCCCGCGATGTTGCGAATAAACAATCCGCAGCCCCTCAATCCGCAAACGGCAAAAGCCATCCAACTCGCCCCGCAACGCCTTGATGTCACCGCGTCCTTTCTCCAATCCGCGCACGGCGGCGCGCACGCGTTTTTTGGTTTCCGGCGGCAGCGCAATCAGCCAGCGCTGCACCAGGTCAGAGGCCAAAATTTTCATCGGCCAGATCCAGTTCCTTGTAAGCCAGCTTGCCGGCCTTCGCCGCCCGCAGTGTCGCCACCGCCTTGGGATTGCTCAATAATTCCATCGTCTCCAACAGGGCGTCATAATCCTCCAGCGGCATGGCCACATAAACCGGCTTGTCCCGCCGGGAAATCACGAACCGCCGCCCTGTCCGGCAGAGGCCGGGCAAATTCGCCTGGGCCTCGGAAACGGTATATGTAACTTTACTCATGATGTTATATATAACAGCGCGCTCCAGCTGCGTCAAGTCTGCGACGCAAATTCTCCGCAACTGCTTCCACCGGCTCATCCGGCTTCAATTCAATCCACTCCAGATTTTTCTGGGCGCGGAACCAGGTCAGTTGCCGCTTGGCAAACTGCCGGGTGCGGGTTTTCACCAGTTCGATGGTTTCCGCCAATGACCGTTCGCCGCGCAGATGTTCCACCACCTGCCGGTAGCCGATGGCCTGCATGGCCGTTTTGTTTTCCGCAAGGCCGTGCTTGAGCAATTCGCGCGTCTCCTCCACCAGGCCGCGCGCGAACATCGCATCCACACGGGCGTCAATCCGTTGGCGCAAATCGTCTGAAGAACGCGTAAAACAGAAAAATTCCAGCTTCTGACCTTGGACTTTAGGCTTTGGGCTTTGGACTTGAGAGAACGGCTTGCCCGTTAATCGAATCACTTCCACGGCACGGATGACGCGGCGCGGATTTTGTTTGTCAATTTTTTCGTAAGCCGCCGGATCGCGTTCGCGCAGTTCGGCCAGCAGATTTTCCAGCGGCACAGCTTCGAGTTCGGCGCGCAATGTTGCGTCGGCGGGCGGCGCTTCGCCCAGGCCTTCAAGAAAGGCTTTGAGGTAAAGCCCGGTGCCGCCGCAGAGAACCGGCACGTGGCCGCGTGACTGGATTTCCGCGACGGCGCGATGCGCGAGCCGGGCGAATTGCGCGGCATCGAACGACTCGGTCAAATCGCGGATGTCAATGAGGTGATGCGGCAAGCGGGCGCGGTCGGCGGGCGATGGCTTGGCCGTGCCGATGTCGAGTCCGCGATAGACCTGCATGGAATCGGCGGAAATGATTTCGCCGCCAAGCTGCTCCGCGAGGCGCAGGGCGATTTCGGATTTGCCAACTGCGGTCGGGCCGGCGATGAGGATTGGGGGGTGGGAGATCGGAGATGGGAGATCGGATTTTGCCATCTTCAATCCTCCATTCTCTATCCTCGCTTGATTCCACGGTGTGAGAGCATGACCGCGATAAAGAGACCGGCAACAAAGATGGGAATGCTGACCAGTTGCGCCGAAGTCAGGCCGTTGTGGATGTGGTCCGGCGGGTAATCGCCACGGAACAATTCCACCAGGGATCGGACCACGGCGTAGCACATGAGATAGGTGGCGAACACCTGGCCGTCGAATTTTTTACGGCGGAACAGCCAGGCCAGACCGAGATAGAGTGCAAAATTCAACAGCGCGTCGTAAATTTCCGTGGGATGCACCGGCAATGAAGGGGCGCCACTTCCCACCAGACCCGCCTGGAAGTGTTGCTGCCAGGCGGCGGATTGATTGGGAAAGCGGATGGCCCAGGGCAGATGGCACACGCGGCCGTAACAACAGCCGTTCAGCAGGCAGCCGATGCGGCCGAAGGCGTTTCCCAGCGCGATGCTCGGCGCGAGGATGTCGGCGATTTTCCACCCCGGCAGTCTCTTCCAGCGGACGTAAATCATGAAGGCCAGCGCCGCCCCGATAAGGCTGCCGTAATAGACCAGTCCGCCGTGCTGGATCATGAATATTTCCGAAAACGGCTGATGGGCGAATTCATCCCAATAGGTCGTCACATAAACAGTGCGGGCGCCAACCATCCCGGCGAGCATGATCCAAAACACGAGGTCGGCGATTTTTTCGCCGGAGATGTTTTCGCGCCGGGCGCGGCGGGTGGCCGTCCCAAGCCCCGCCAGGAATGCCAGCGCGATCATCACGCCATACCAATGAATCTTGAAGTCGCCGAGTTGAAATGCAATCGGATGCACGGCGGGAAATTAAGGTGTGGCGGCGGAAATGGGAATTGAAATTCGCCGGAATCAGTCGGGATTGGTGGCGGCCACCGGATGCAGCCGCTGCGTCAATTGTGGCGGCATCGGCGGCATCAACGCCGGGGGCAACGGCGGCCATTCGGGAACGTGCGTGACGAGATCGCGCCAGGTTTGGCGTTCCTTCGGCGGCAGTTGCGACCAGCGCTGGGCGTTCTTCAAAAAATCCTGTTTTTCCTGCGCGCTCATGCCGGCAAATTCCGTGAAGGCGCGGAGGCACTTCAGGCGTTGCACCGGAGGCAATTTCCCAAACGTCTCCAGCGTATTTTCCATTTGCTGCCGCTCGGCATCCGACAGGGTGTTGAGCGTTTTCTTTTTTTCCATCGGCGTCAGTTCAAAAAACTGGTTGAATTGAGCGGTGATTTTCTGGCGTTGGTCTTCGGGGAGCGTGTTCCAGCGCGCCAAATCGGGTTCCGGCGGGCCGTGATGCCAGCCGTGGTCCGGCGGCATCGGCGGCATCGGCGGGCTGATTGGCAAATCCACGTGTGTGAAGTAACGCAGGGCGTGCTCGCTCTCAAAAAATTCCTCCTGCAATGGCGGCGGCAGGATGTCCCATTGCATGAGATGCGCTTTGACCAGGGGCTGCAAATCATCCGGCACGGCCGCCAGCCGCGCGGCGCGGTTCGTCGGGGATTCGCGCATGAGGGGGGGCAAATACCAGCGGAGTTCGGTGGCGCGCAGGCGCAATTCACGTTCGTTCGGGTCGAGCGCCTCATATTCGCGCACCTTGGTAAGAATGCGGTTGCGAATCTCCGGCGGGCGATTCGTCAGGGAATTTTCCCGCTCGGCGGGTGTCATTGCCAGCAGCCTGCGGAAGACATCCACGGGTGATGTTGAGCGCGGCAGGGGCGGCAACAAGAGATTGGCCGGCGCGGAAAATAATTTTTGCGGAGCCGGTGCATTCGTGACTGTTCCAGCGCCGAGCTGGAAAACAGCGATTTGCCCAACCGCGAAAACCGTGGCCAGCCAGCAACGCGCCTGCCACAAATGGCTCATTGCATCAAGGCCAGCAACTCGTCATCCGCATGCTGGGGCTGGCTCATGCGGCGAATGGCGTCAAAATTTTCCAGCGCTTCCGGGCTGGGCATCGGTTGGCCCCGGGTCAGGAGCACAACGTTTTTGGCCAGCGTGATGCGCTGCCGGTAGGTTTCATGATGCTGAAAGGCCAAACCGGCAAACATAATCACCGCCGCCGCAAAGGCGACGCGCGGCACCAACATGTGCCAGTTCCAACGCCAGCTCCAGGCGCGGGGCCCGGCCTCTTCGCGTTCGACCGCTTGAAGCACCCGCGCGGTGAAATTTGACGGCACACTCGCATCCGGCAATTGGGCGAGCGTGGCGTTCAAGGCCGATTCCATTTCCCAATCGGCGCGGGCGGCGGGATTCGCGGCGAGATGGGCGCGCCGTTCGGCCTGTTCGGCTTCGGTGAGTTTCCGCCGCCAGCCTGATTCGCGGAGTTGGGAAAGTTGTTCGTTGTCTTTCATGGTCTCGCTTCTGGTTAAAAACCGTGGTTGGGACAAAGTTGCTCAAAAAATTGAAAGCGCAACTGGCTGTTCAAAACCAACCGGGCATGCTAATAACAACGCAGCCGTAAGCGCTAAAAACCATGACCGCCATTGCATCCAATGCCAACGCCAACACGCCCGCCGCTTCAGGCAAACTGACGAACCGCCGCCGGTTTCTCAACGCCTGCCACTGCCGTACGGTGGATCGCGCGCCGGTCTGGCTGATGCGGCAGGCCGGCCGCGCCTTGCCGGAATATCGCGAATTGAAGGAAAAGCATTCCTTTTTGGAATTGATCCAAACGCCCGGTCTGGCCGCCGAAGTCACGCTCCAGCCGGTCCGGCGATTCGGATTCGACGCGGCGATTTTGTTCAGCGACATCCTCGTCATTCCCGAAGCGATGGGCCAGTCCTACCGTTTCCGCGACACCGGCGGCCTGGTCATGAATTTTGCCGTGCGCACGAAAGCCGATATCGAGCGCCTTTCCGTCGAGCGCGTAGTCGAACGTCTCAGCTACGTGGACCAGGCGTTGCGTCTGGTCCGGAAGGAACTCGGCGACCGGACCGCGCTCATCGGCTTCTCGGGTTCGCCGTGGACGCTGGCCACGTTTATGATGGAAGGCGGCAGCGCCGAAAAATATACCCGCGCGTTGAAGCTTTTTCACGAAGACCGGCAAACTTTTTACCAGCTGGCCGAAAAACTCACCGCCGCCATCACCGCTTATCTGCAAATGCAAATCAGCGCCGGCGCGGACGTAATCCAGATTTTCGACAGTCACGGCGGCCAGCTTGCGCCGACGGACTTTCAGGAAGCCTCCGGTCGCTGGATGCGGGACATTATCGCCGGCATTGGAGCGCCGAGCACCGCCTCGGCTCGTTCCTCCACGATAGATCCTCACGCCGGGCCGGAGATCGGCGCTCCGCCCGTCATTGTTTTCTCCCTCGGGACACACGGGAATTGGGACGACCTGCTGGCGACCGGGGCGAGCGTGCTGGGCATAGACTGGCAATTTCCGCTGGCTCACGCGCGCCGGCTGTTGCCCGCAAATATAGGTTTGCAGGGTAACCTGGCGCCCGCGCTGCTCAGCGACGCCACGCCAGACGTTGTCGCAACGGAAACGCAGGCCGTGCTCGAAGCCATGCGCGGCCGCAAGGGCCATATTTTCAACCTGGGCCACGGTGTGCCGCCCAATGCGAAATTGGAAAACATCGCCGCGTTGGTCGAGACGGTTCGGAATTTCAAATGATGAACGGAGGCCAGATAAACGTCCGCCCTCGCCCCGGCCCTCTCCCCCAGGAGAGGGAGAATGATTCGCCGTCTTACAAAATGTTCTGCGATTGGATTTGCCGGGCGGTTGACCGTGAAGAACAATGCGTCCGATGGCTGTTCCCTCTCCCCGGGGGAGAGGGTCAGGGCGAGGGCGGACTCGGATTATATCTCCATTTTCTCAATCCATGAGCACGCTCAAAGTTGATCTCGATTTGGTGCAGAAATACAACGTGGCCGGGCCGCGTTATACCAGCTATCCGCCCGCAACGAAGTTCACCGACACGATAACGTGGCCGGACCTGGCCGAAAAAATTGCCGCGAACAACCAGACAACCCGCGACCTTTCCATTTATTTTCACATCCCATTCTGCGAGACGCTCTGCTGGTTTTGCGGCTGCACCACCGTCATCACGCTCAATCACGACAAAGGCATGGCCTACGTGGAATCCCTTGGCCGCGAGGTGGCGGAGATGGCGCCGCGCTTGAACCCGCAACGCAAAGCCGGGCAACTCCACTTCGGCGGCGGCTCGCCGACTTTTTTGAAACCGGAAGAAATCCGTCGGCTCGGCGAAATCATACACAAACACTTCACATTTTCGCCGGACATCGAAGCCAGCGTGGAAGTGGACCCGCGCCGGCTCACGCGCGAGCACATGGTTGCGTTGCGCGAAATCGGTTTCAACCGCGTCTCGATGGGCGTGCAGGATTTCAACCCGAAAGTCCAGGAAGCCGTCCACCGCATCCAGCCGCGCGAGATGACGCAACAGGCCATGGACTGGATGCGCGAGCTGGGTTACGGCTCGATCAACCTCGACCTCATCTACGGCCTGCCGCACCAGACACCGGAGTCGTTCAACGAAACGCTCGACACCGTGCTGGAAATGATGCCGGACCGGCTCGCCGTGTTCAGCTACGCGCACGTGCCGTGGGTCAAGCCCGCCCAAAAAATCCTGGAGCAGCAGCAGCATCTGCCCGCCGCCGTGACCAAGTTGCAGGTGCTCAAGCTGGTTATTGAAAAACTCACCGCGAACAACCAGTACGTCTATATTGGCATGGACCATTTCGCGCGGCCCAACGACGAACTGGCCGTGGCGCAGCGCAACAAGCAGCTCCAGCGCAATTTCCAGGGCTACAGCACGCGCGCCGGTTCGGACATCTACGCGTTCGGCATGTCGAGCATCTCGCAGATTCCCGACGCCTACTGGCAGAACGAGAAGGAACTGCCGAAATGGCAGGCGGCCGTGGAAGCCGGCCGGGCGCCGCTGCAACGCGCGTATTTCCTGACCGACGAAGACAAAATCCGCCGCGAAACCATCATGCGCGTGATGTGCGACCTCTCGCTCGATTACGCCGCGATGTCGCAAAAGCTCGGCCTCAACTTCGCGGAACACTTTGCGCCCGAACTCGCGTCGCTCGCGCCGCTGGAAGCCGACGGCCTAGTTTGCCGCTCGCCAACTGGCTTGGAGGTGACCGACACCGGCCGCCTGTTCATCCGCAACATTGCGATGTGCTTCGACAACACCCTCGCGCCGGTGGCCGAGCGAAAACATTCGAGGACGATTTAACCTGATCTTTCGGAGGGGCGAGTTCCACGAGCCCCCATTTTCAACTTGCCGGACAATCCAGATGCGGCTCAATCTGGCTTCATGCCAGAGCCAATCCAAGAACCAGGCCGTCTTGCGCTCCCACATCTGGCTCCGTTGGAATTTCCGAATCAAACCATTCTCCAATATGTCACCGTTTGTGCAGACAAACGCCGTCCTTTGCTGGCCAAACCTGATATTGTCGCGCTATTGCTCGACTGTTGGCGCAAAGCGGATCATTGGCTGGTGGGACGCTACGTCATCATGCCCGACCATTTGCACCTTTTTTGCGCGCCGGTGAAATTGCCGGTCACGCCGCTGAAACCATGGGTTCGTTTTTGGCGGTCGGAGGCAACCCGTCGCTGGCCATATCCGGCGGAAAAGCCTGTTTGGCAACGAGACTTTTTCGACCGGCAGTTGCGGAACGGCGAAAGCTATCATCAAAAGTGGCTTTATCTCTGGGAAAATCCAATCAAGGATGGTCTGGTTAAACAGCCGGAAGACTGGCCGTACCAGGGTGAACTCAATATATTGCCGTGGCATGACGCAACGTGACGAAAAATCGGAGGGGCGAGCGCTGCGAGCCCCAAATGTTGTTTTTAGTCAGGGGCTCGTGGAACTCGCCTCTCCGAAAGAAACGATTCCGGCTGCTTTGACTGAATGAAATCCGTCGCCATCATCGGGGCCGGCATCACGGGGTTGACCGCGGCGTTTTATCTGAAACGCAAGGGCATCCCGGTCACGGTCTATGAAGCCAGCGGGCGCGTCGGTGGCGTGATTCAGTCGCTGCGCCAGGACGGCTGGCTCGCCGAGTTCGGGCCGAACACGCTGCTCGAAACGTCACCGAAGATCGGCCAGCTTGTCCGCGACGCCGGTTTGCAGCCGCGACGGCTGGATCCGGACCCGAAGGCCGAAGCGCGGTACGTCGTCCGTTACCAGCGTCCTATCGCCATGCCCGGTTCGCCGCTGGGATTTTTCACGACAAATCTTTTCACCGCCAATGCCAAGCTGGCCGTGTTGCGCGAACCGTTCAGGCCGCGCCGCCGCGATGGCGTCGAGGAAAGCATCGCGCAATTTGTTGTGCGCCGGCTGAACCAGGAATTTCTCGACCAGGCGATTGACGCGCTCGTGGCCGGAATTTACGCGGGCGATCCGCATCAGCTTTCGTTGGCACACGCTTTTCCCAAGCTCAAGGCTTTGGAGGACAATTACGGCTCGCTGATCAAGGGCCAGATTTTCGGCGCGCGCGACCGCAAAAAATCCGGCGAGGTGGCCAAGGACCGCGCGCCGAAGTTTTCCTTCGACGAAGGCTTGCAGGTTTTGCCGGATACGCTGGCGGCGCAACTTGGCGAGGCGGTGAAATTGAACATCACGGTTACCAAGCTGACGCAGACGGCTGACGGCTGGACCCTCACACTTTCGGAGGGGCGAGTTCCACGAGCCCCAAACTCTCCAGACTCAGATGGGGGCTCGCAGAGTTCGCCCCTCCGAAATGAAACGCAAGCGGAGTACAGCGCGGTGATTTATTGCGGCACGGCGCACAAATTGGCTGAGTTGCAGGTGGAGCTTGCAGCGCCGAGCACCGGCTCGGCTCGGACACCCAACACCTTCGAGCCGAGCCGGTGCTCGGCGTTCCAAGAGTTCTCCGAAATCCGTTATCCGCCGGTGGCCAGCGTCGTTTTGGGATTTCGCCGCGAAGACGTGGCGCATCCGTGCGAGGGCTTCGGCATGTTGATTCCCAAAATCGAGGGCTTCAAAATTCTCGGCACGATTTTCTCGTCGTCGCTGTTTCCCAATCGCGCGCCCACCGGTCATTTGACGCTGACGAGTTACATCGGCGGCCAGCGTTATCCGGAATTCGCCCTGCTGCCAACGGAGAAACTGGTCGCGCTGACGTGTGAAGATCTGCGGGTGTTGCTGGGCGTGACCGGCAAGCCGGTGTTTCAGCATTGCGTGCTTTATCCCAAGGCCATCCCGCAATACAACGTCGGCTACGGCCGTTACCGTGATTTGATGAACGGGATCGAAAACCAGGCGGCGGGCTTTTTCTTTGCCGGCCATTATCGCGACGGTGTTTCGCTGGGCGATTCGATCCTGTCGGGCGTGAATATTGTCGAACGGGCCACAAATTTTTTGTAACCACGGATAAACACGGATGAACACGGATTGGGGCGGGTAACTGGCGCAAAAATGTGACTGTAGCGTCGGGCCCGCACTGCGGAATCCACCGGCAAAAATTTGGATGCCGCCGGAATTTGCGCTACATTTTATCCGTGTCCATCCGTGTCCATCCGTGGTTTAATTCTCGTGTATGAACAAAGCCGTCTTGCTGGTCAATCTTGGCTCGCCGGACTCAACCTCGGTGGGCGACGTGCGGCGTTATCTGAACGAGTTTCTGATGGACGGGCGGGTGATTGACACGCCCTGGCCGTTGCGCCGGCTCATCGTGGGGATGATTCTCATCAACCGGCCGAAGCAATCCGCCGAAGCTTACCGCAAAATCTGGCTGCCGGAAGGTTCGCCGCTCATCGTTACCAGCCGCAAGGTCCAGGCAAAGTTGCAGGAGCGGGTCACCGTGCCGGTCGAACTGGCCATGCGGTATCAGCATCCATCCATCGAAAGCGCCATCCGCAGGCTCAAGGAGCAGAAGGTTGACAAGACTTTCTTGATTCCGCTGTTTCCGCATTACGCGATGTCGAGTTACGAAACCGCCGTGGTCCGCGTACAGGAAGTGGCGCGGGTGCTTGCGCCGAACATGAAGATCGTCGTGCAGCCGCCCTATGGCGACGCGCCGGATTACATCGCGGCGCTGGTGGACAGCGCAACCAATCATCTGGAGGCGGGCTTTGACCATTTGTTGTTCAGTTTTCACGGCATTCCGGAACGGCATCTGCACAAGTCCGACCCGACCGGCAGCCATTGTTTGACCATGCCGAATTGTTGTGAAACCGCCAGCCCGGCGCACGCGACGTGTTACCGTGCGCAATGTTTCAAAACCATGGCGGCCTTTATCGCGCAGGCGGGCATCCCGGCGAACCAATGTTCCATTTCGTTCCAATCCCGGCTCGGCCGCGACCCGTGGCTGAAGCCTTACACGGATTTTGAACTGGTGGAGCTGCCCAAGCGTGGATTTAAAAAGCTTCTGGTCATCTGCCCGGCGTTCGTGTCGGATTGCCTGGAAACGCTGGAGGAAATCGGCCTGCGCGGGCGCGATGCGTTTTTGTCGGCGGGAGGGGAATGGTTCGCGCAAATTCCGTGTTTGAACGGGCATCCGCTCTGGATTTCCGCGTTGGAGAAAATGGTCCGGCGGTTCATGGAAAAACCGTCACCATCCTGAAGTCGGGTCTTTAAAATTTCTCGCGTCTGATGGGGTTCCGGAACCGGACTTTGACGGTATCCCGCAAAAAACCGATGAACGTTTTTTTCTTCTCCGGTTTCACGGCTTCAATGCGTTCGCACTTGTGGCTGCAAAGCGTGCAGAGGAACAGCGGCAGGCCGCCTTTGCGTTGTAACACATGCACGCACTTATTGCACATCACCTCGTTGCAGTGGGTGCATTTGTAAGTGATCGGCACCTGCGGATGGCGCGGGCAGAGAATCACGCCGCCTTCAAGCACCACCGGCGGTTTGGGACGCTCGCGCTCGTACTTGGGGATTGCAACGTTGACCTCGGTGGATTCGATGAATAATTCCACGTCACCCAAATTCACCGTCTGGCCGGGAAGCAGCCACGCTTCCTTGACCGGATCGCCATTGACGAACGTGCCGTTGGTCGAGCCGCAATCGCGAATCAACACGCCTTCGCTCGACAACACCAGTTCGCAGTGGTTTGAAGACACGGTGGGATGATCAATGGCGAAATCGCAGTCGGGATCGCGCCCGATGCGATTGGCGCCAAAACGCAGCTCATACGTCTGGTTTTCAAACCCCCCGGTCTTGATGAGCAGTCTGGCCATGTTTCCTCCGAAACTGATTAATTTTGCGCCCCCGGCGAATAAAAGTCGAGCGGAAAATGAGGGGTGCAGCCGGGCGATAAAGCTTGGGAATTTATGTCAACCGGACGCGGTGGATTTACGGCAGCGGATTTTGCGCAAAGGCAAATTCCCTGACGATTTTCCCGCCAATCAGGTGCTCCTGCAGGATGCGTTCCAGCACTTCCGGCGTGCAGGAGTGGTACCAGACACCTTCGGGATAAACGACGGCGATTGGCCCGCGCACGCAGACGCGCAGGCAGTTGGCCTTGGTGCGATAAACCGGCGGGTCCGGGCCGGCGAGATCCAGTTCCTTGAGCCGCCGCTTTAAAAATTCCCAGGCGGCCAGCCCTTGCTCCTTTGCGCAACACTTCGGTTCCGTCTGGTCGGCGCAAAGAAAAATGTGGCGCCGGAATTTTTCGATGCCGAGCGATTCAACCGCCGTTTGCAACTCCGTTTTCATTAAAATTCACCCTCATCCTCATTCGTGATCCACCGTTGTTCGAGGAGGAGGAAGAATGAAAATTCGTTTTTCAAAATGATTCAATGCCAAAATGTCAGGCCCAACACGCCCGCGACGGCGATGAGGCCGCCGGCAAGCGACCGCACGGTGATTTTTTCACCTTCAAAAATGCGCGCCAGCGGCAGCATGAGGATGGGCGTCGTGGCGATGATGGCGGTGACGATGCCGGTGGGCGTGTTTTCGAGCGCCCATTGCATGCAGCTCACGCCAATCGTCTGCCCGGCCAGGCTGTTGACCAGGACCCACGGCCAGAGCTTGAATTTTTCACGCGCGGAAAAGGAATCCATCATTTGCGCATCATCACCGCGCCGGCGGGCATGCCGCCATTTCACCATCAGGAAAACCAGGCCGAGCACAACGGCGCCGCCGACAACGCGCTGGTAGCCGGTGGTGCCGGGGTCGGGATGTTCGCCCGCCGCGTGCGCAACGAAGTAGGCTTTACGGCTCAACACCGCGCCGAACGCGCCGCCGAGCGAAGCAATGGCGCAGGCCAAAATGCCAGTCCACAACCGGCGCGGGGCGATTTTCAAATGGTCGCCCGGCGCGAGCGCGATGGCCACGCCGGCAAGAATCACGGCCACGCAAACAATTTGCGCGAGGTTCAGCCGGGTGCCGAGCCAGAGCCATTCGATCAACATGGCGAACGGCGCGATGAGGCATTGGGTGAGCAAAACCGTCCGCCGGCTGCCGAGCCGCGGCAGCGCCTGAAAATACGCGGTGTCGCCGAGGCCGATGCCGGCCAGTCCGCTCAGGACAAAAATGGGAAACGCCCTGCCGCTGGTGCCCGAGCCGAACGTGTTGGCCCAAAGCGCCAGGAAAAACAGGGCGCCGCAGATGCGCCAGAAATTCGCCTCCACGCCGCCCAGCCGCGTCGAGGTGCGATGGCCGCAAATGGCGGAGATGGAAAACAACAGGGTGGTGAGCAGCGCGGCGAACATGTCGGGTGCGAACGGGAAATTTTTGGCGTGGCAAATCCGGTTTGGCGGCTGCGCCGGGCGGATGAGCGGTCAGAGTTCGTCGTAATACTCGTCCGTGGCAATGTCGCCGCCGGCTTCAGCTTCCACGCCGCTTTCGTTGAGGATTTTGGCGATGTCCGGCGCGACCCAGCGCTTGTTTTTATCCTTTCGGGAAATCGGTTTGATGCGGTAGCGGCCCTGACTGTCGCTTTCCAGAATGCCGCGTTCCCCCATCCGCATCAGGACCACTTTGGCCCAGTTGGGGTCTTGGAAAAATCTTTGCTTGTTGCCGGCACGCCGGCAAATCTCCATTGCGCCGACAAAGTCGGTTCCCCGGGTTTTGAGGAATTGAAAAATATCGCGCTCGTCTCCATCCATGCCCCATTCTAGCAAACAACACCGCCGAAGTCGAGAAATTTACCATTGCGGTTGACGGGAAATCCATTTTTCGATTCCCGGTGGCGTCTTAATTTGAATTCCGAGGTTAAAGCCGGAGCGCGAGTTGTCCCGACTCGCAGCATTTTCCGCCAGCCCGGCCGCTGCGGATTGAGGACCATCCGCGCTCCGTGACAAATCAAAACACGATCTGATTCCCAATCCCTTTGACACCGCAATGGCGCGGCGTAAACTGCAAAGCGATTTTTTCATTATGCCCACACATTATCTCGCCTGCGACCTCGGTGCGGACAGCGGACGCCTCATGCTCGGCACGCTCGACAACGGGAAAATCTCCCTGGAGGAACTGCATCGTTTTCCCAACGGCCCGGTCAAGGCTTCCGGCGCGTTGCACTGGAACATCGACGGCCTGTTCGACGAGTTGAAGGCCGGCCTGAAAAAAGCCGCCGCGCGCCGGTTGCCCATCGCCAGCATCAGCACCGATTCGTGGGGCGTGGATTACGTGCTTTGCGACGAGCGCGGCCAAATCCTGCCGCCGGTGTGGCACTACCGCGATTCGCGCACCGCGGCCGGCGTGGCCAACGTCAAGGCGCGCGTGGACTGGCCGACGATTTACGCCGAGACCGGCATCCAGTTCATGGCGTTGAACACGATTTACCAGCTCGCCGCCGAGCCGCCCGCCCGCCTGGCCGGCGCGAAGCAACTGCTCCTCATCGGCGATGCGTTCAATTACTTCTGCTCCGGCGTGGCGAGAAACGAGGTTTCGCTCGCCAGCACCACGCAGCTTTACAATCCGCGGACCAAAGCGTGGTCGAAGAAACTTTTCCGCGCGCTGGGTTTGCGCGAGGAATTGTTCGCGCCCCTCTGCCCGTCCGGCTCCCGGCTGGGCCCGCTGAAAAAAAATCTCGCCGCCGAGGCCGGCCTGCCGCAGATCGAAGTCATCGCGTCCTGCTCGCATGACACCGGCGCGGCGGTCGCCGCTGTTCCGGCGAGCGGGGAAAACTGGGCCTGCCTCAGTTCCGGCACGTGGTCGGTCATGGGCGTTGAATGGCCGCATCCCGTCATCACCGAAACGGGCCGCGATCTCGGGTTCACCAACGAAATCGGTTTTGGCAACACCGTGCGCCTGCTCAAAAACATCGTCGGGCTCTGGCTGGTGCAGGAATGCCGCCGCCAGTGGGTGAAAGAGGGCAAAAAATACGATTTTGCCGCGCTCGAACAGCTTGCCGCCACCGCGCCGCCGCTGGTCTCGCTCATCAATCCCAACGACCCGCGCTTTCTCAGCCCGGACGACATGCCGGAAAAAATCGCCGGGTTTTGCCGGGAAACCGGACAACCCGTGCCGGCCGATCACGGCGCATTCATGCGCTGCATTTACGAAAGCCTCGCGTTGTCCTATCGCGCCGTCCTGCGGCGGTTGGAACGGCTCATCGGAAAAAAAATCGAGCGGTTGCACATCGTCGGGGGCGGCAGCCAGGCCATGATGCTCAATCAATTTGCCGCCAACGCGGTGAAAATCCCCGTGCTGGCCGGCCCGACCGAGTGCACCGCCACCGGCAACCTTTTGATTCAGGCCATCGCGCTCGGCCATCTGCCGTCGCATGCCGCCGCGCGCGAAGTCGTGCGCAATTCCTTCGCGCTGAAAACCATCACGCCGCAATCGGCTGCGGAATGGGACGCTGCCGCCATGCGGTTTGAAAAATTGCCGGGCTAAAAAACGTTTTGCGGAAAATTTTCTACAAATATGTCGCGCCTACGGCGCTGCCACCTCCGGCTGGCCCAATGCAATTTCAGCCGTATTCTCCGCCGCTGATTGTTTAACCAAGCCAAGGAAACGTGCGTGGCACCAAGGCGTCTGATTATTATCGATAATGGGCAATTGGGTGGAGAATTGGTCTAAAAATAGCTCTCTTCTCGCCTAAATCATGCAATGGTGGACGTATCAACAACTGCGCGCCAGCAATGCCTCAACGCGACTGACGGCGGTCGAAAAACTTGCGCAATCGGAAAACGCCGATTCCGTCGGGCCGCTGATTTTTGCCGTCAAGGATGAGGACACCGGCGTGCGTTGTGCGGCCGCGCGGGCGTTGGGACGCTTTAAAGACCGGCGGGCGACGGAACCTTTGGTCCAGATGCTCCGCGACGCGGTTCCGCTGGCCCGGGCGGCGGCGGCGGAAGCTTTGGGGAAACTCGGGGACCCGCAGGCGGTGAACTGGCTGGTGGCCATGCTGCGGGACAACGATCCGCAGGTGCGCACCATCGCCTCCCGCAGTTTGGAAAAACTCGACTGGCGGCCCGATACGGATTCCCAGCGGGTGCTGCAAATTCTGGCGACGGGCAAACGACATCAGATCGCGGCATTGGGGGCGGAAGCCATTGAACCGCTGTTGGAAATGCTGGACACCGGCCCGCCGAACAAACAACTCGAAGCGGTCAAAACCCTGGGGGAAATCAACGAACCGCCGGTCGTCCATGCAATGCTGCGGGCGTTGAAGAAAGGCAGCCCGGCCGTGCGCATCGCGGCGCTGGAAGCCTTGGAACAATTCGCCGACCCGTCCACTTACGCCGAAGTGGAACGGTTGTTGAGGGACTCCAACGCCAATGTTCGTGGCGCCGCCGTGGATGCCGTGGCCCGTTGCGGTGGAGTTCAGGCGGTGCCGCCGTTGTTGCGCATTTTGAAGGATTCCTCCTGGGAGGTCCGCCGGGCTGCCGCCAAGGCGCTGGGACTTTTGGGCGGCGCCTCGGCGGTGGAGGGACTTTGCGAACTGGTGCGCGATCGGGACCGCGATGTGCGGGAAAGCGCCATCGTGGCCTTGGGGCAAATCTGCGATTCGCGGGCGATTTACCTGCTGGTCTTGTCGTTGCTCGATCCCGAGAGCTGCATCCGCAATGCCGCCGCCAACTCATTGCAGAACGTGGACCGGCATTGGAAGAATGCCGAAGGCGTCCGGCAGGCGCTGCCGGAGATCAAGGCGGCCTTGAATCACAAAGATTATTGGATCCGGAACAGCGCCGCCAAGTTGCTGGAACAACTCCAGGTTGATCTGAATGCCGTGGAACCGGTGCCACCCGCGGCGTTGCCGCCACCACCGGCCCGTGATTTGCCAGCAGCGGCCCCGCCCATCCCGGCCGATTTGCCCATCAACTCTGACCGGGATTTGCGACCGGCGGCGCCGTTGAGTGATGGAAACATGAGCGGCCCGAAGCAGCGCCAGATTTTGTTCGTGGATGACGAGGATGTTTTCCAGGAAACCGTCCGCAATTTGTTCGTCATGCTGAGCAATAACACCTGGCGGGTCCATTGCGCCGCCTCGGCCGACCAGGCCCTGGCCATCCTGAAAACGAACAAGATCGAACTCGCCATCGTGGACATCGTCATGCCGGTGCTGGATGGCGCGCAATTTCTACGCATCCTCCAGCGGCGTTATCCCGATTTGAAAAAAGCCATTCTGACCGGCAATGCCACCGAGGAAAACCGTTCCGACTGCCTGGCCAACGGTGCCGACCTGTTCATTGAGAAACCCCATTCGTCCGAGGGTTTGAAATCCATCTTCGTCATGCTGGACGAATTGATCACCTGGACGCCGCAGGAAGGGTTTCAGGGAGTGCTGCGCCGCGTCGGTTTGCAGGACGTCATCCAGATGGAATGCCTGGGCCGCAACTCATCCATTCTTGAAGTCCAAGACCAGCAGATGCGCGGGCGGATTTACATTGAAAATGGCAGCATCATCCACGCCGCCGCCGGCGACGGCACGGGTGAACGCGCGCTGCAACAATTGCTGGCCCTGGCCGGCGGTTCGTTTGAACTCCTGCCCTTCGAGCCGCCGCCGCAGCGCACCATCAAAGGCCAGTGGGAATCCCTGCTCATGGAAGCCGCCCGGTTGCGCGATGAAACCGCGGCGCAACAGGTCGCCGGCCAATGACGGCGCCCGGCGCCGC
The DNA here is from genome assembly GCA_963804345.1 of uncultured Verrucomicrobiae bacterium. Classification (GTDB taxonomy): domain Bacteria; phylum Verrucomicrobiota; class Verrucomicrobiia; order Limisphaerales; family UBA11358; genus UBA11358. Next base: position 197,994 of record CAWDPX010000021.1, read on the forward strand.
CCGTTTTTCCTTTTCCCTTTTTCCGTTCGCCTTCATCCTGACGGTGTGGAATTGTCCGCCGCAGAAATCCGCCAGGCCGTCCAGGCCGCCCTCGCCGAAGACATCGGCAGCGGCGACGTCACGACGCTGGCCACCGTGCCCGAAACCGCGACGGCCAGGGCCGTCCTGCGCGCGCGGGAACCGCTCATCGTCGCCGGACTCGATTTTGCCGAGGCCGCTTTTCGCGGAGTCTTTGAATTCATTAATCGGAGGGGCGAGCTCTGCGAGCCCCAAAAATCTAAAAACAAATCAGGGTGTCGTATAACTCCGCCCTCCGAAGCAGAAATCAAAATTGAGCGCTTGGCCAAGGACGGCCAGCGCGTCAAAACGGGCGCGAACCTGCTAAGAATTTCCGGCCCGGCGCGCGCGATTCTGAGCGCCGAGCGCGTGGCGTTGAACTTTATCCAGCGACTTTCCGGTATTGCCACTTTGACCGCGCAGTTCGTTGATGCCATCAAAGGCACGCCGGCACAGATTCTCGACACGCGCAAGACGACGCCCGGCTGGCGGCGGTTCGAGAAATACGCCGTCACCTGCGGCGGCGGACACAATCATCGCCTGGGCCTGTTCGACCTGGTGCTCATCAAGGACAATCACCTCGTTGCGCTGCGCGGCGCGAAGCCGAACGCCATCGCCGCCGGCGTCCGGCGCGCGCGCGAAAATTTTCCGAATCTGAAAATCGAGGTCGAAGCCGACACGCTGGAGCAGGCCGGGCAGGCCGCCGCCGCGGGCGCGGACATCATCCTGCTGGACAACATGAGTCCGGCGCGGTTGCGGCTGGCAGTGAAAAAAATCAAAGGCGGTGCCAAAACCGAGGCCAGCGGCGGCGTAAACCTTGGAAATGTCCGCGCGATTGCGAAAACCGGCGTGGATTTCATTTCCGTCGGCGCGCTAACGCATTCCGCGCGGGCGGTGGACATCGGTTTGGATTTTGAAAATTGACTTTAGCCACAGATGAAACACGGATGAACACAGATAAAACAAGCGTGTCTCGTAATTACAAAGGGGTTGTGCAGATTGATAATAAATCTTTTCTTGCTTTGCTGTTGCTGGACGGTGTCGTGGTTGGTGTTGGCTTATATTATTCGGCAGCCTGGTATTGGTGGGCAATCCCTTGTTTGCTCATTTCATTGGCCAGCATTGCCGTGCTTTGGTGGCCGGTGATCGAACCAACAAACGGCGTCGTTCGTGAGCGCGCTCTTTTGTTCGGGAAAAAACTATTGGCGGAACGGGTCACGCCCTTGAGCGAATTTATCCACGTTTTTTACGTCCATGCCGACAATGGCGAAGGCGATACCAAATTTCGCCTGGGTTTGTGCCACAAGACCGGCCGGACAGTTTGGGTTGAAGGCTGTTGGAATTCGCAACGAGCTGTCGAGGAAACGGCATGGGAGATTTCTTGCAACACTGGCATACAATTGAAAGACCAGGCTGATTGAAATGAAATTTATCCGTGTTTCATCCGTGTTCAATCCGTGGCTAAAATAAAATGACCACGGACGCTAAAATTCTTTCGGCGCTGCGCGAAAATCCCGCCGGCGTATCGGGCGCGGACCTTGCCGGGCAATTGGAGGTCACGCGCGCGGCGATTTGGGGACGCATCGAGCAGTTGCGCCAGCTCGGCTACGAAATCGAGGCCGGTCCGCATTTCGGCTACCGGCTCGTCAGCGCGCCGGATGTGCTGCACGCCGACGATTTGCTCGCCCGCCTCGGCAAAACGAAGGTCATCGGCCGCGATATCCGCGTGTTCGAGCAAACGACCTCAACGAACGACGTGATCGAAAAACTCGCCCGCGACGGCGTCAAGGAGGGCGCGGTCGTTTTTGCCGAGTCGCAGACGAAGGGCCGGGGTCGGCTCGGGCGCAAATGGATTTCGCCGGAGCGGAAGGGACTTTGGTTTTCCGTTTTGCTGCGGCCCGACTTGCGCCCGCAGGAGGCGACGCAATTGACGGTCGCTTCCGCCACGGCCCTGCGCCGCGCGATTCAATCCGAAACCGGTTTGCATCCCGAAATCAAATGGCCGAACGACATTTTGATCGGCGGGAAAAAGGTCGCGGGCATTTTGACCGAACTGAACGCGGAGCTGGACCGGGTTCGGCACGTCATCCTGGGCATCGGCGTGGACGTGAACCTGGGCCCCGGCGAGTTTCCGCCGGAGTTGCGCCGGCTGGCGACTTCGCTCAAAATTGAATCCGGCAAAACGATTTCGCGCTCCGGACTGGCGACGGCGATTATGCGCGAACTCGATGACGATTACGCGCGGATTTGCGGCGGCGGCTTCGCGGAGGTGGCGGACGAGTGGGAAGCGCATTGCAAGACGATTGGCCGCAACGTGACGATTCAAACCGGCGAGCGCAGGATTCGCGGCCGCGCCGAGTCGCTGGATGACGATGGCGCCCTGCTGCTGCGCACCGAGCACGGGCATTTGGAGCGCGTCACCGGCGGCGATGTGACGTTGGAGAAATAAAGATGAAATCCGAATGCCGAATGCCGAATGCCGAAAGAAGCCCGAAGGCCGAAACCCGAATTAAAAAAAATTTGCGAACTGGCGAACCGGGACTTTGGGCTTCGGCTTTCGTCATTCTTTCGTCATTCGTCATTCGTCATTCGGACTTTTTATGATGCTTTTACTTTTCGACATCGGCAACACGAACACGCACGTCGGCCTGGCAAACAACCGGCGGATCGTGAAACAGACCAATATTCCCACGGCGGGCTGGTTCAACGGCGCGGCACCGAAGCGGTTGCGACAATTCGTCGGCCGCGCCCGGCCCGATGGCGTGGCGCTTTGCAGCGTTGTGCCGCGCGCGACGCCGTTCGTCCGCAAAATCATCGCCCAACTCGGAGCGCCGAGCACCGGCTCGGCTCGAAAGAGAATTCGGCAACACGCCGGGTCGGAGACCGGCGTTCCCATGCTCGAACTCACGCCCAAAACGCTGTGCAGCGTGGGCATTGATTATCCCAAGCCGGACACCATTGGCCCCGACCGCCTGGCCAATGCCATCGCCGCGCGACATCATTTTGGCGCGCCGGTGGTGGTGCTGGATTTCGGCACGGCGGTCACGCTGGATGTGGTCAATCGCGCCGGCAATTACGCGGGCGGCATCATCGCGCCGGGGCTGGCGGCGATGACGGATTATTTGCACGAAAAAACGGCTTTGCTGCCGCGCATCAAAATCCACGAAATTAAAACGAGCATTGGCAAAAGCACCGAGGAAGCGATGCTGGTCGGCGCGGTGCATGGGTATCGCGGGCTGGTCCGGGAATTGATTATCGAACTGAAGCGCGAATTGAAAGTGAAGCGATTGCCGGTCGTGGCCACCGGCGGTTACGCGAAGCTGATGGCGTCCAAACTGCCGGAGATTTCAGCCGTGGAACCGAATCTGACATTGGAAGGTTTGCGATTGACGTGGGCAGCGGCGCATTCTCTGGCAAGCCCTCGGTAGGAATCTGCGATCAGTCAATGCTCGTTCACCAAATCGAGGCAAAACCCGGCAGGGTCGCTTTTTTTGAACCGTCCTTACCTTGATGGAAATGGAATGTTTTTTTACGTCCGCCCTCACCTTTTATCCTCTCCCCCCAGGAGAGGAGACAGCCGAAGTCCGGTTTTGGTTTTGCGGATGAGCGTTCGGCAAATTTAGTCGCAGGTTTTTCAGAGAGACGGCGGACAATTCTCCTTCTCCTTGGGGAGAAGGCCGGGATGTGGGAGGGCGTGGCTTGAACTTTTTGCTTGTCGCCGGAAACTCTGCCATTGCCCCGCCGCGACTCTTTCCGCAAAATCTAACTTCTATGTCGAGCAGCCGCAGACAATATCCGTTTCATTTGATCGAGCCAAAATGGCAGCAATTTTGGGACGACCAGCAGACCTTTCGCGCCTTTAATCCGGGCGAAGTCCTTCCGGACGGGCACCCGTTTGCCCGGCGCCATCAACTTTCCGGCAAGGTGGCCGCCGCGCAGTTGCCATCCAAATATTACATCCTCGACATGTTTCCGTATCCGTCCGGCGCGGGCCTGCATGTCGGCCATCCGGAAGGTTACACTGCCACGGATATTCTCGCGCGCTACAAACGCGCCCAGGGCTGGCACGACATGTTTCCGTATCCGTCCGGCGCGGGCCTGCACGTCGGCCATCCGGAAGGTTACACTGCCACGGATATTCTCGCGCGCTACAAACGCGCCCAGGGCTGGCACGTGCTGCATCCGATGGGCTGGGACGCCTTCGGCCTGCCGGCGGAGCAATACGCCATCAAGACCGGCCAGCATCCGCGCCAGACCACCGAGGTGAACGTCGCCAATTTCACGAAGCAGATCAAAAGCCTCGGCTTCAGCTACGACTGGTCGCGCGAACTCGCCACCACCGACCCCGATTATTTCAAGTGGACCCAGTGGATTTTCCTGAAGCTGTACAATTCGTGGTTCAACCCGGAAACGAACAAGGCCGAGCCGATCGAGACGTTGAAGTATCCGGCGGAGCTTTCTGGTAGGGACGCGCTGCCGCGCGTCCTGGCTGACCGGCAGGTCAGCCCTACCAATGATGCGGAACTCGAATCCCGCCGCCGCGCCTATCGCGACTCGAAACGCCTTGCCTACGTCAGCGAACAACCGGTCTGGTGGTGCGAACAACTTGGAACAGTTTTCGCAAACGAAGAAGTCGTGGACGGTAAAAGCGAAGTCGGCGGATTTCCCGGTCGTCCGCAAGCCGATGCGCCAATGGATGCTCCGCATCACCGCCTACGCCGAGAAACTCCTGGCGGACCTCGACACGATTGACTGGACGGATTCGCTCAAGGAAATGCAACGAAACTGGATTGGGCGGAGTGAAGGGGCGGAGGTGAAATTTCAAATTTCAAATTCCGAATCTCAAATCACCGTTTTCACCACGCGTCCCGGACACTTTGTTTGGCGCGACTTACATGGTGCTGTCGCCGGAACACAAGCTCGTGGATCAAATCACCACTCCGGAACAAAAGCGGGCAATTGAAGCATACAAGGCGTCTGCTGCCGGCAAATCTGACTTGGAGCGCACCGAACTCGCGAAGGAAAAAACCGGAGTGTTCACCGGCACTTACGCCATCAATCCGGTCAATCAGGAAAAAATTCCCGTCTGGATTGCCGATTACGTTCTAGCCAGCTACGGCACGGGTGCAATCATGGCTGTGCCAGCGCATGACGAGCGAGATTGGGAATTCGCAAAGAAATTTCATCTCCTCATCAGGCAAGTCGTGCGACTTAATCGACCTATCGAACCGATTGACATTGGTGGCGGTAAAAAAGGCGGAGTTATGCTGCCTGAACTGACCGAAGCGTTTTGCGGCGAAGGTATCGCCATGGGTTCTCCAAGCATAGGCGGAGCATTGCGACGAGGATATCCTATCCTTAATCCAGAAGACCGAGTGGACATCAACGGCCTCTCCACCCCTGAAGCCAAAAAGAAAATTACCGCCTGGCTCGAAACGAAAGGTCTCGGCAAAAAGACGGTCAACTTCAAGTTGCGCGACTGGCTGTTCAGCCGGCAGCGTTACTGGGGCGAGCCATTCCCGATTGTCTGGAAGAAGGTCGCCGGGAACCTCTGCCACGAAGCACTGCCCGAATCCGCGTTGCCGGTTTTGCCGCCGGCGCTCACGGATTACAAGCCCACCGCCATCGGCGAGCCGCCGCTCGCCCGCGCCAAGGATTGGGTAAATCTGCCCGACGGCTCGGTGCGCGAAACGAACACCATGCCGCAATGGGCCGGCAGTTGCTGGTATTATCTCCGCTACCTCGACGCGAAAAATCCGAATGCGTTCGTCAGCAAGGAAGCGGAATCGTATTGGATGGGTAGCCGCGGACGTCAGTCCGCGCCATCTTCCTCCCCAGACAAGAATGCGCCGACTGACGTCGGCGGCTACGAAACACCAGGAGTTGATTTATACGTCGGCGGTACGGAGCACGCCGTGTTGCATCTGCTTTACGCGCGGTTCTGGCACAAGGTTCTCTTCGATCTCGGCCACGTCTCGACGCCCGAACCGTTCTTCAAACTCGTCAATCAAGGCCTGATTCTCGGCGAAGACGGACAAAAAATGTCCAAGTCGCGCGGCAACGTGGTGAATCCCGATGACATCCTCAAGGAATTCGGCGCGGACGCGTTTCGCCTTTACGAAATGTTCATGGGCCCGCTCGAAATGGTGAAGCCGTGGAACACCAAGGGTGTCGAGGGCGTCTATCGTTTTCTGGGCCGCGTCTGGCGCTTGTTCGTGGATGAGGCGAGCGAGATGGAGTTCGAACAAGCGGAAACCACCGCAGAGACGCAAAGACGCGGAGAATTGCTGGAACTAATCAAACTCAGCACCGCGATCAAGGACACACCGCCGACACCTGCGCAGTTAAAAACGCTCCACGCCTGCATCAAGAAGGTCACTGGAGAACTCGACGGGATGCGCTTCAACACCGCCATCTCGGCGATGATGGTGTTTGTGAACGACGCGATAACGTGGGAGACGAAACCGGTTTCCGTTTTGCGCGAATTTCTGATTTTGCTCGCGCCGTTTGCGCCGCACATTGCGGAAGAGTTGTGGGAAAAATTGAACATTCAACATTCAACATCCAACATCCAACATCCAACCAGCCTGAGCTACGCGGTCTGGCCCAAGTTTGACTCCGTGTTACTCGTCGAGGATACGCTGGAGATTCCGATTCAAGTGAACGGCAAGCTGCGCGTGGTGATCAAAGTTCCCGCGAACGCCACGCAAGCCGATTTGGAAACGGCCGCGAAAAATTCCGCCGAGGTGAAACCATTCACGGATGGCAAAACGATCAAGAAAATCATCGTCGTGCCGAAAAAACTGGTGAACATTGTCGCTGGTTGATTAACCTCAAGCTTGGAACCGCACCATGAACAAAAAAATCCTCGAATACTTCACCGCCGTTGACACGGACATCAAGGGATTGGACAAGCAAATTGAAGCGTTTGTGAAGGACGACTACCAACCCTACGGCAGCCCCTATGTTGTTCCGGGTGAAAAAGTTCAAATCTGCCAGGCCATCGTCATGTATGAAGAAGACTCGGCCGGCATGAATTTGTCATCGCAAAATCCCCTGTAGCCGTCCCGCGGTGCGGGATCAGCCGGCGCTAAACCGATCGAGGACCGGACCGGAGACGAAATCGGCGCAGACTGACGTCCACGGCTACGCGGTTAGTTTTTCTCGCCACTCGCCAGCATGGTCTGGAAATGCGGCGGCTGTTCCTCGCGCGCCACGACGCTGATTTCGATCTTTTTGAACCCGGCTTCGTCCAGCCAGCGATGCAAATCACTTTCAGCAAAACCCGGCCAGCGGTCGCCGTAGAGCTGCTGCGCCTTCCCGAAATTGTGCTTGAGCAAATCGAGAATCAAAATCTGCCCGCCGTTCCTCAAAATTTTATGCGCGCTGCGAATGGCCCGGGCCGGCTCCTCCGCGTGATGCAACGCCTGGCTCAAAATCACCAGGTCAACGCTGCCGGCATCAATCGGCGGATTCTGCAAATCGCCCTGCCGGAATTCCAGGTTCTTCAACCCGTTCTTTTTCGCCTTGGCCGCGCCAAACGCGACAATCTTTTCCGAATTGTCCACGGCGATGACCTTTTTGCAGCGGCGCGCCAGCAGTTCGCTCAACAAACCTTCGCCCGCGCCGAGGTCGGCCACGACCAGCGGCGGCAGAATGCGCAGCAGCAAATGCCCGAACGCCTGCCAGGAACGGCCCGGCCCATAGACGCGGTCGAAGCGTCCGGCGACCTGGTTGAAATACACCTGCGCCTGCTCCCGGCGGCGGTTCACCACACGCTTGAGATTGATCTGGTCGCCGCCGTGCTCGGGCAGCTCCTTCGCGCCACGAATGGCGAGCTGGATGAATTCGCCCGCCGTGCCATCCGTCTGCGGGTTCAGCTTGTAGAACGTCCGCTTGCCTTCGCGCCGCGCCTGCACCAGCGCGCAGTCCGCGAGCAGGCCGAGATGCGTTGAGATGCGCGACTGGCCGAGCCGCGTGATTTCCTGCAATTCGTTCACGGACAACTCGTCGCGCTCCAGCAACGCCACAATGCGCAGCCGCGTCGGGTCGGAGAGCGCCCGCAGCGATTTCAAGGTTGAGGACATTTTTGTGTAATTATATTTCTTGCTCTATCGGCCACTCTCATTAACACCGGGCTTCAGCCCGGTGAACACGTGATGCTGAAACTAAAAACCGTTTCAACGGTTTTTCGCCCGCACGAAGCCGTTAAAACGGCTTGAATATCCCGCTCGTCGCCCACACCGGGCTGAAGCCCGGTGCTAATGAGAGGAAACCGCGGCTCGCGTTTCAAACATCCGCCAATCTTTTCACAAAAAACCATTTGACGCGCTCCAGAAAAGATATATCATCTTATCTTGATACGTCAATATGACATTTTAACCAATTCATTCATGAGCAAAAACTACATCTTTTCCTCGGAGTCCGTCGGCGAAGGCCATCCGGACAAGGTTTGCGACACCATTTCTGACGCCGTGCTGGACGCCTGCCTGGCGCAGGACAAATTCAGCCGCGTCGCCTGCGAATGCTACGCCAAATCCAACATCGTCATCGTTGGCGGCGAAATCACCACCCGCGCCAAGCTCGACTTCACCAAGATCGCCCGCGACACCATCCGCGAAATCGGCTACGTAAATGACGACGACGTGTTCCATGCCGACAAGGTATTCGTGAACACGATCATCACGCAGCAATCGCCCGACATCTCGCAGGGCGTGGACGCGCGCAAGGCCAAGGGCAAGAAAACTTCCAAGCAGGGCGCCGGCGACCAGGGTCTCATGTTCGGTTATGCCTGCAACGAAACACCCGAGCTGATGCCCGCGCCCATCATGTTCGCGCATCGCCTCGGCCGCGAACTCACCCGCATCCGCAAGACCGGCAAGGTGCCGTGGCTGCGCCCGGACGCGAAGTCGCAGGTTTCCGTTGTTTACGTAAACGACAAACCCGTCGCCATTTCCAACGTCGTCATTTCCACGCAACACAGCGCGGACGTGGAACATCGCGAAATTGAAAAATTCTGCATCGAGAACATCGTCAAAAAAGTTCTGCCCAAACGGTTGCTCACGAAGAAAACGGAGTTTCTCATCAACCCGACCGGGCGTTTCGTCGTCGGCGGGCCGCAGGGCGACACCGGTTTGACCGGGCGCAAGATCATCGTGGACAGCTACGGCGGCATGGGCCGTCACGGCGGCGGCGCATTCTCCGGCAAGGACCCGACGAAGGTGGACCGCAGTGCGGCTTACATGGGCCGCTGGGTCGCCAAGAACATTGTGGCTGCCAAGCTCGCCACGAAATGCGAAATCCAGTTTGCCTACGCCATCGGTTATCCCGATCCGGTCAGCGTCAGCGTGGACACCTTCGGCACGGCGACCGTTCCGGAGAGCAAAATCATCCGCGCCGTCAACCGCGTGTTCAGCTTCCTGCCCTCGGACATCATTGACCAGCTCAACCTGCGCCGTCCGATTTATTTGAAGACCACCAACTACGGCCACTTCGGCAAGAGCGACCCGGCGCTGACGTGGGAGAAGACCGACAAGGTCAACGAACTCAAACGAGCATTGAAGTAACATTCAACTCTCAACTTTCAACACTCAACCAGTTATGCCCGCAGTCAAATTACCTCCGTCCCGCGCCAAGATTGCCAAGACCAACGGCAACGGCACCGCCAAACCGGATTTCAAAGTCCGCGACCTCTCGCTCGCCGAGTGGGGACGCAAAACCATCCAGGTTTCCGAGCACGAAATGCCCGGCCTGATGGCCATCCGCAAAAAATACGGCCCCTTGAAACCGCTCAAAGGCGTGCGCATCACCGGCTCGCTGCACATGACCATCGAGACGGCCATCCTCATCGAGACGCTGGTCGAACTCGGCGCGTCTGTGCGCTGGGCAAGCTGCAACATTTTCTCGACGCAAGACCACGCCGCCGCCGCCGTTGCGGTTGCCGGCACGCCGGTCTTCGCGCACAAGGGCGAAACACTCGAGGAATATTGGGACTTCACGCTCGCCGCGCTCACGCATCCGGGCAACAAAGGCCCGCAACTCATCGTGGACGACGGCGGCGACGCCACCCTGCTCATCCACAAGGGTTACGAACTCGAAAATGGCGACAACTGGGTCAACACGCCCAGCGACAATCATGAAGTGGCCGTCATCAAGGCCCTGCTCAAACGCGTGGCGAAGGAACGCCCCGGTTTCTGGCACACCGTCGTGAAGGATTGGAAAGGCGTTTCCGAGGAAACCACCACGGGTGTGCATCGCCTGTACCAGATGCTCGAACAGGGCAAGCTGCTCGTGCCCGCCATCAACGTCAACGACTCCGTCACCAAGTCCAAGTTCGACAACCTCTACGGCTGCCGCGAATCGCTCGCCGACGGCATCAAGCGCGCGACCGACGTGATGGTCGCCGGCAAGGTCGCCTGCGTTTGCGGTTACGGCGACGTCGGCAAAGGCTGCTCGCATTCGTTGCGCGGGTTCGGCGCCCGCGTCATCGTCACCGAGATTGACCCCATCAACGCCTTGCAGGCCGCGATGGAAGGTTTTGAAGTCAAGACCGTCGAGGACACGCTGGGCGAAGCGGACATCTACGTCACCACCACCGGCAACTGCGACATCATCACGCTCGAACACATGGCGAAGATGAAAGACCAGGCCATCGTCTGCAACATCGGCCACTTCGACAACGAGATCCAGGTGGACCGCCTGAACAACGCCAGGGGCGTCACTAGGCTCAACATCAAGCCGCAGGTGGACAAATACACCTTTGCGGGCGGCAATAGCATTTACCTGCTGGCTGAAGGCCGGCTGGTGAATCTCGGCTGCGCCACCGGCCATCCGAGCTTCGTCATGTCCAACAGCTTCACCAACCAGTGCCTGGCGCAACTGGATTTGTGGAAGAACAAGGACACCGCCAAGATCGGCGTCTATCGTCTGCCCAAGAAGCTGGACGAGGAAGTCGCCCGCTTGCACCTGGAAAAAATCGGCGTGAAGCTGACCAGGCTCACGAAGAAACAGGCCGACTACCTCGGCGTGCCGGTGGAAGGCCCCTACAAACCGGAGCACTACCGGTATTGAAAAAGTTTGCCGCGCTCTTACGAGACGCAGCTACGGAACAAGAAAGGCGAACGGGAAACCGTTCGCCTTTTTTGATGGCAAGAATTCCAAACGGCACAATTCCCGCGCCCGGCGCGCAGGAAAAAAGTTAATGGGCCGCCATGGTTACAATGGGAATCTCGGCGGCGGCCAGCCCTTCGGCCGTGGCCCGGAGCGTGATATTCCCCGTCTCACCGGCCTTCGCACGGACAATCACCAGACAAAGCCCGTTGAACGCATTGCGATCGTGCGATTGGAACGATTCAAAACTTGTCGCATCCCCGTTGTCGGTCGCCACGATTTCGCCGGGGCCGGTGATGTCAAAGTGGACCCGGTTGTTTGTGCGCGGCACGAGCAGGCCGTTCTTGTCCGCAACGGTCACGGTGATAAACGATAAATCCTGGCCGTCAGCCCGGATGGTATTGCGGTCGGCCTGCAATTTGAGCCGGGCCGCCGGGCCGGTCGTCTTCATCACATCGGTTGCCCATTTTTTGCCGTTTTTGTAGGCCACCACCTTGAGTTCGCCGGGCTGATACACCACGTCGTCCCACCGCAGGCGGTATTCATATTGTCCCTTTTTCTTCAGACCGAGCGACTGGCCGTTCAGGAAAAGTTCCGCCGAGTCGCCGGAAGTATAAACATGCACCGGCGTGATTTGCCCGACGCGGTCCGGCCAGTTCCAGTGCGGCAGGATGTGCGCCATGGGAAAATCAGGACGCCAGCGGGCCTGGTAGAGGTAGTAGCGGTCCTTCGGGAAACCGGCAAGGTCAATGATGCCGAAATAAGAACTGCGCGACGGCACTTTGATTTTGCCCAGCGCTTCCAGTTCCTTTTGCATCCGGGCTTTTTCGGCCGGGTCGGTGAAATTCAGCAGGTTGCTCATGTCGCCGTTGTAAGGCGTCGGCTCGCCAAGATAATCGAAACCGGTCCAGACAAATTCGCCGGCGACATAGGGAAATTCATCCTGCCCCTTGAATTCCCAATCCGGCGGCGTCGCCCAGGGCGGCGCGTAAAGGTCGTAGGAACTCATCTGGAAATCGGCCCGGCCATCGTTTTTGTTGTTGCTGACCGGGAAGAAATACTCGCCGCGCGAACTGATGCACGACGCGGTTTCGCTGCCGAAGATCGGCAGGGTTGAATTGGTCTCATGCGCCCGGCCGTAATCGGTCGGCTTGTAATTATAGCCAAAGACATCCATGTGCTTCTGGAAACCGTTGAACGCGGCGCGGACGTCGCTGCAGGCCGCCGTTGTCGGCCGGGTCGGGTCTTCCTCATGGGCGATACGGGTCAGTTCCGCGCCAATCGTCAGTCCTGCGGGCGAGCCTTGTTCGCCGACTTCATTGCCGATGCTCCAGAGGATGATGCAGGGATGATTGCGGTCGCGGCGGAGTTCCGCGCGCCAGTCCTTCTCGTGCCAATCGTCCCACAGCAGGTGATAATCGTTCCCCGACTTGCCGCGTTTCCAACAGTCGAACGACTCGTCCATCACCACCATGCCCAGGCGGTCGCACAAATCGAGCAGTTCCGGCGCCGGCGGATTATGGCTGGTGCGGATGGCGTTGCCGCCCATTTCCTTGAGGATTTGAATCTGCCGTTCCAATGCGCGGGTGTTGATGGCCGCGCCGAGCGCGCCGAGGTCGTGATGGTCGCAAACACCATTCAGCGGCACGCGTTTGCCGTTCAACAGAAATCCGTTGTCCGCCGTAAACTGAATGGTGCGGATGCCGAAGGGTGTTTCGTAGCTGTCCACCCGCTTGCCGTTCTGTTCAATGGAGGTGACGGCGACATAGCGCTGCGGTTGTTCGATGCTCCATAATTTCGGATCGGGAATGACGATCTGGCCTTCGCTCGACTGGGACTGGTGCGCGGCAATTTTGACACCCTCGGTGGCCAATGACGCGACGGATTTTCCTTTGACGTTGTCCGCGCCCAGCTCGAAAATTTCATTTTTTACGGTCACGGCGGAATCGGAAGCCGTATCATTGTCCACGTTGACCCGGATTTTTACCGTCGCCGCCCGGGCGCTGATTTCCGGCGTGGTGACGTAGGTTCCCCAATGCGCGACATGGATCGGCGCGGTTTTGACAAGCCAGACGTTCCGGTAGATGCCGCCGCCCGGATACCAGCGTGAGGAATCCCGTGGATTGTCGAGGCGGATGGCGATGACGTTATCCGCGCCAAACTTGACAAACGGAGTCAGGTCCACGCGCCACGAAGCGTAACCGTAGGGCCAGCCGCCGGCGAGCTGGCCATTGAGCCAGACTTTTGCGTGCGACATCGCACCATCCACATCCAAATAAATTTTTTTGCCCTGGTCGGATGCGGGAATCTCCAGGTGTTTGCGATACCAACCGGTGCCCCACCACGGAAGTTTGCCGGTCTCGCCGGGATACTCCTGCTTGAACGGTCCTTCGATGCCCCAGTCGTGCGGCAGGTTCAGCTTGCGCCAGTCGGAATCGTTGAACTCCACCGTGCTCTCTGGAAAGACCGCCGCGCCATCCACCGGCGCAACCGGCTGGAGCCGTTTGTCACCAGTCACTGGCACGCCCCCGGCGGGTTGGAGCCGGTTGCCCGCCGGATCGAGCACGCGCAGTTCGCAAATGCTCGCCCATTTTTCTTCAGGCACGCCGGTGACCGTTACGCGCACAAACCGGCCCATGCTGCCAAGAGCCGCCTTGTCGAGGCGCGCCACGTCTTGATTCTGCGTGCGGTCCACCACGGTTTTCCAGGACTGCCCGTCGTCGGAAACCTCGACCTTGTATTGATAAGCGAGTTCGAATTCCCACTCGATTTCCACCGAGCCGAGCGGTGTGATTTTGCCGAAATCAACCGCGAGCCACTGGTTCATGCTTCCATCGGCGGCGCACCACCGTGTGTTGGAGTCGCCGTCAAACGCCATGCCCGCCGTGTTGCCTTTGTCGGTTTCCTCCGACGAAGCCGTGATCGCTCCGGCCGGTTGGACCGGCTTGGGCGGAACCGAGCCGTCGAGGATGGGGTCGAACCGGGCAAACCGCCAGCCGGCGTTGAAGGAGACGCGGTCGCCCGGCCCATTGGCAGTATCAGCCAGGGTGACAAAAGCGAATGAAAAAAAGAGAACGGCCAGTCCGGGACGAAAAAAAAGTGATTTCATGGCCACGGACAATAACGAACGGAGCCGGCTGATGCAATTTGATTATTGCCACTTCCATGAACCCGGCATTGGCAGGGACATCGCGCGCCGACGGGGACTGATCTGAACCAGCCGGAGAACGGCCGATATTAAACGCAGGACGGGCTTCCAGCCGGTCTCCATCTTCACGACTCTCACTCACCGGTCGGTGATGGTTCGTGGTGGGGCCTTCGTTTCTGGAACAGAGACAAATTGGATTTCAGAGACAGGCGAGACGCCTGTCCTACTGAATATAACATCCTAAATCGAAAGAAGCCTGGCCGCCTCGCTCATGGTCTTGCAGGTGACCGCCCGCGGGTGGTGCGGGTAATGGAATATGGAAAGCATGTTCAGCCCGATGTCTTTGGCCGGATCGGGAATGACGCGGACCACCAGTCCCACGCCGTGCTGATCGCACAATTCCATCACCTTGCCGATTTGTGTCGCGCAGGCGGGTTCCATGGATTCCAGCCGGGCCAGGTCCACGAGCAAGTGGAAGCCGGGCGGCAAATCGGCCAGCAGCGCCGGCATCTCTTCCAGTCCGCGCTGGAGGTCCTTGGTCCGCACCTGTTGGACGTAGCCCAGGTAGAGCAACCGTTTCGCTTTGTTCGTCAGGGCCAGAAACATGGTCACATCCTAAGCCCACGCGGGCCGAAATTCGACGAAAAATATGTCCCGGAACGCACTCGCACACGCATTACTGCCACCAAACAGATTCAAATCTCAAAGGGGGTTTTTCTTGCGTAGGTGTCTAAGTTTGAAGATAAACAATTACTGCGTTAGAAATATCCAATGTTCCGAGATAACATTTGTTGCCTTCGAACTCCCTTATAAGATTTTTGTCCAATGGAATTGCGAGGCATTTTTTATTTTCAGTCACCATTATAACAAGGAAGTCAGTTTGCTTACCTTCCAAAACCTCTCATGGCTCATCTGCTAAAAATTTCCACGATTGGGTGATTTGTGGTTCTCCGCATTTAACTGTAGCCAATATATTCATATTATAGTCCGTTCTTTCTCAACCATTCTTCCCTATTTATATTTTGAATCGTTTCAATACGTCTATCAATTATATCTGTCAGTGTTTTAAAAGTGGCTTTAACATTTCTTTTTGTAATTTTTAAGGATGTTATCGTAGCGGTCTCATCTCCGACAGTTTTAGTAGAATCTGAAATCTCTTTTATAACGTCATTCAGTCTGATTTTCCAAAACAATTCCCCAACCTTCGATTGTGTTTCGTTGTTTGGCCTTATTCCTGAATTTATAGCTGCATCTATTAACTGTGCGGCTTCACCTTTCGTCATTCCATCTTTCGGCTGCATACCATACAGAATGAACATGGCCTTTTGTTTTTCCGTCATGGGTTCATCCATCCACGGTCCCGGCATTATGTCATTTTGAAAACTAAAACTATGATGTGGTGTGTCCTGTTGGATGGCTGGAGTCGTCTTCGGTAGTGGTGGGATTGGAGTCGTCTTTGGTTGGATTTTGGGGGTAGGCAGCGATTCTTGAATTCGGAGTTTTGTTTCACTTCCACAGTGGGGACAAACGATTGGCACCCCTGCAAAACTGTCGTCAAATTCAATGTGTCCGTTGCAGTGTTCGCATGAACATTTAACAAACATGGTTCAATGTTCCGGCTCTTGTGTTTTGGTGTCAATCCCGTTAATTTACAGTGGATTTACATCTTATGTCAAAATACCGCATCGGCATAGACCTCGGCGGCACGAAAATTGAAGGCATTGTTCTGGATGCCAAAGGGAAGGAGCTTTTCCGCAAGCGGGTGGAGACGCAGCAGGAAAAGGGTTACGCCCACATTCTGGACCGCATCAAGGGGCTGTATGACGAACTGGCCGCCGGCATCCAGGGCGCGGCGCATACGTTCGGCATCGGCACGCCCGGGGCCGTTTCTCCACGCACCGGGTTGTTGAAAAATTCCAACACGGTTTGCATGAACGGCCAGCCGTTGAAAGCGGACCTCGAACGGATTCTCGGCCGGAAAATCGAGATCCAAAACGACGCCAACTGTTTTGCGCTGGCCGAGGCGCTGCACGGGGCGGGCCGGGGAAAGAAACTGGTCTTCGGCGTCATCATGGGCACGGGTTGTGGCGGCGGCATTGTCCACAACGGCGAGGTCATCACCGGCCCACAGGCCATCGCCGGTGAATGGGGCCACATGTCCATTGATCCCAAAGGACCGAAATGCTACTGCGGCCAACACGGTTGCGTGGAGACGTTGATCAGCGGCGGCGGACTGGAGGCGCGTTACGCTGAACGGTTCGGGGTAAAAAGGCCGTTCAAGAACATCGTGCAGGATTATTACTCCGGCGATGCGAAGGTGGTGGAGTTCATGAAAATTTTCTTCCGCAACTTCGGTCGCTCGCTGGCCAACCTCATTGACGTGCTGGACCCGGACGTGATCGTCCTTGGCGGCGGCGTTTCAAATTTTGACGCGCTCTACACCGAAGGCGTGGCAGCAGTGGCAGAACAGGTTTTCAGCGACAGCCTCGAAACGCCCATCGTCAAGCATCAGCTCGGCGATTCCTCCGGCGTCATCGGCGCCGCCTTGATCGGGATTTGAAATTAAAAGCGCAGGACAGGCTTCCAGCCTGTCTCCAATCAGTCAGAGTCAGGCAAGATGCCTGACCTACATCTAAAAGCGAATGGCTCCTCATGCGTTTTTTCGATTCGTGTTTTGACCTGGATTTTGTGATTATTGCTTTCCATGAGCCAAACCGCCCGGCGCGCCAAATTCACACTCCGCGGATGCCTCGATTGTGTCGTTTGGCTGCTGCGGGCTGGCCTGGTATTCTATCTGGCGGTCTGCGTGGTCGTTGCAATTTTCCAACGGCGGCTGATCTACATTCCTCCGGTCTATCCTTCAGAACAGGTGGAGCAAATGGCCCGGACGGCAAAGCTTGAACGCTGGAAGAATCCCGCCGGGCAAGCCATCGGGATGAAACGCCCGTCGCCCAGACAACCGGCCGTGGGCCGGGTGTTGATTGTCTATGGCAACGGCAGTTGCGCGACCGGCTGCGCCCATTACGCGGACGTCATCCAGGGCATTGCCGCGTTCGATGTGTTCATCGTGGAATATCCCGGTTATGCGGACCGTCCGGGTTCACCGAACCAGAAGAGTTTATTTCGCGCCGCCAATGAAGCATTTCAACTGCTCGCCACCAACCGACCAGTTTATCTTGTGGGCGAGTCGCTTGGTACCGGCGTAGCCGCGTATCTGGCCGGAACTCATCCCGACCGGGTTGCGGGGGTGGTTTTGTTTGCGCCCTACAACCGGCTGGCCGATGCCGCGCAATATCATTATCCAATGCTTCCGGTGCATTTGCTGCTCGTGGATCGTTTCCCCTCGGAGGATTATCTGCGCAACTATCACGGTCCGGTCGGAGTGCTGGTGGCGGGCGAGGACCAGGTGGTGCCGGAGAAATTGGGCCGCCGCCTTTACGATGGTTATGCCGGGCCGAAGCGCCTTTGGGAATTTCCACTGGACGACCATGGATCGGTCATGGAACGATTGCCGAATGTCTGGAAACAAATCATCGCTTTTTGGCAGGTCAAGTCCTGAATCACCGCAGCCGCGTTTGTGAAAATGCGGATCACATTGACCGCGCTTTCACAAGCGCGGCTACAACACTTGCGGCGCAAATATCCAGCCGGCGGAACTTCCGGCGACAACAAATACTTTGATTTCGAGCAATTTGTGATAAGTTACTATGAATATGACAATTACGTCGTTTTACTTATGACTCATCGCGACCGGCCAGCCATGATCCCGAATGGGGATGCCGTTTTGGCCCTGACGGCGCCGGTCGCGGTTTGTTCCGCATTGAAAGCCGTTGAAAGATGAAAACCCCGCTCCCAACCAATGAAGCCGAACGGCTCGCGGCCCTGAAGGAATATCATATTCTCGATACCGGGACCGAACAGTCCTACGAAGACATCACTATTCTGGCGTCGCATATTTGCAAGGTTCCCATCGCCATGATTTCCCTGGTGGACGAAGCCCGGCAGTGGTTTAAATCGAGAGTGGGATTGGAGGAGCAACAAACGTCTCGTGACGCCGCCTTCTGTGCGCATGCGATTCTCCAGAACGAACCTCTCATCGTCAGAGATGCAATGAAGGACCGGCGGTTTGCCGAAAGTACGCTGGTCACGGGCGAACCGCATATCCGGTTTTACGCGGGCTTTCCACTGATTAACCCGGAAGGATTGGCGCTGGGAACACTCTGTGTCGTTGATCGTCAACCGCGCCGGATTTCCTCCGATCAACTGAAGACGATGCAGGCTCTGTCGCGGCAGGTCATGACGCTGCTGGAGTTAAGACGGGTTTCGGCGCGGCTGGCGGATGCGCTCGATCAAGTCAAAACGTTGCAGGGAATGCTGCCCATCTGCGCCTGGTGCAAACGCGTCCGTGATGACAAGGGATACTGGGATCAGGTTGAAACCTACTTCCAAAAACACGCAGGCGCTGATTTTACCCACGGCATTTGTCCACAGTGCCTGGAGAAGGCGCATGCCGAATGGGAGCACAAACAATCAACCGCCGAAGCCAAGCACGCGGGCACCTGATATTCCCCGCGCATCTGGCCGGGTCGCGGGTCAAACCCGGCCAGTGCCTGCCGCGAAATTTGCCATCGAAGCTGATGGGTTGCGCCCAAACGTCTGACTGCTATCGTTTCCGCGTGATGACCATCGTGATTGCCACTCGCAACGCCCACAAGGTGGGCGAAATCCGCGCCATCCTTGGCGGCGCGCCCCAATTCCTCACGCTTGACGATTTTCCCGACCCGCCCAAAGTCGTGGAGGACGCCGACACCTTCGCCGGCAACGCGACGAAGAAAGCCGTTGAACTGGCGCGCTGGCTTGCCGTCAATTTTCCCCCCACCCGCCGTTCGTCACCTCTTTTTGTGCTGGCTGATGATTCGGGACTGGAGGTGGACGCGCTGGGCGGCGCGCCGGGCGTCCATTCGGCGCGCTTTGCCGCACCGGATTCTGCCAAATCCGGCAATACACCCGACGCGGACAACAACGCCCGGCTGTTGCAACTGCTCAAGGACGTACCGTTTGAAAAGCGACGGGCGCGATTTCTCTGCGTCATCGCGTTGGTGGCGATTGATTCGCAATCCGCCATTCGCAATCCACAATTGTTTGATGGCGCCTGCGAAGGACGGATTGGTTTCGCGCCGCAGGGGAAAAACGGCTTTGGCTACGACCCACTGTTTGTGCCGGTGGGATTCGAGCAGTCGTTTGCCGAACTGGATGAGGACGTGAAAAATCGGTTGAGCCACCGCGCCAGGGCTTTGGAAAAGCTGAAGGAGTTTTTAACGACGAAGGAACGAAGCAACAAATAACAGCAGGGTTGACTCAAAACAATTTCTTGTCGGAGGGGCGAGTTACACGAGCCCCATTTTCAGAGACGTTCGATGAGTCAGGGGCTCGTATAACTCGCCCCCTCCGATACTTTTGAAACAGTCTCGACCGCACGACGCCGGTATTCGAACAAGCGACAACTCGTCTCTACCGGGGAAAATCATTTCCGCCCCCGCCCTTTTACTTTTTCAGACGGAAGAAAATGGCGGCGTTGGTCGTGCTGTTGGTGATTGCGCTGTCATAGCCGGTCAGCACGGAGAAATTGGTGACCGCCGGCCAGTTCGGCCCGGCGAGGTTGGTGGCGGATTGAAGCTGATAATCGGTCGCCCAGGCTGGCCAGCGCACCACGCTGTTTGTGCCCGTCCGCGTCAGGCTCACGACCGGCGGAACACTGGCGGTGCATACGACCGTCGCGCTCGCGCTATTCGTACTCTGGATAGTGAGATAAACCGGATAATTCCCCGCGTTGGTGTAGGTGTGCGATCCGCGCACCTCTTTCCGCCCGCCAAGATTGGTTTTGATCACGCCGCTGCCGATGGAGTTGTCGCCCCAATTAATGGACGCGGTGAAGTTGTTGGTGGGACTGTTCGGCACGCCGTTGGTGAACGTGGCGAGAAGCAGGTTGGTAAATGGTATGCGCGCCGTCGCAGTGAAATTGGTCGGAACCGCGGAAATCACCGTGTCGCCGAAAGCGAATGTGTAAAGCTGCTGGTCGTATGGAAAAGAGCTTGATGTACTGGGATTGTTGAACCAGATCGAAAGAGGATAACTATTCCAATAGGGGGAGGGAGCTACGACAAAATAATAGCCTGTGGACCCGACGAAATTGGTGTTGGGAACTACGACCATCTGCAATTGTCCATTGTTAATGCTTGCAACAGAATTGGTCGAGTTTAGATCCAAATTGATAATGCACCAATAGAGCGTATTACTCTCGAGATCGAGCGCAGTAACAATGTTGGTCAGCCGGCCATTCACCGGCGCGACGAGGTTGGTAACCGTGTTTGGATATAAAAATGGCGGATCGTTTTGTGTGTCGGTAACGGTGGTGGCTGTGAAGGAATTGGTCGCGCGCCCTCCCGCGCCGTCATCGGCGACGACGCTGATCGTTCCGGCAACCCCGACGGCGTTGGTGCCGGCAAGAGTGAGGACCGTGTCAAAGTTGTCCGGCACGAATGAAGCCCGGGTGATGATTACATCGGCAAGCGGACGGTTGTTGGCGCCGGTTGCCGTGTTGTTGATGTTCGAAAGCACATTGAATCCGCGCAGGAGCTGGCCGAACAGGGTGTAACCAAAATCACCAGACCGGTACGGCGCGACGGTGATAAAAAATTGCGAACCGTCTGTGTCTTTCCCGGAGTTGGCCAGCGCCAACTGGCCATTGCCGCTGAAAATCGCCTTCGGATTGAACTCGTCGTTGTAACGAAATACCGGACCGCCAGTGCCGTTTGTCATTGGGTCGCCGCCCTGGTTCATGAACCCGGCAATGACGCGGTGAAAAATGGTGTTGCTGGTGTACAGGCCGCTGGCCGTCAGTCCTTGGATCACGTCCACGGTATGCGGAGCAAGGTCGCGAAACAGCATGAACGTCATGTCGCCGACGTTCGTCACGGTCACCACGCCGCCGCGGAATGGCGTTGGAAACGATCCCGGCGGATTCCCCGCCGCCGCCTGCACCACGGACATTTTCCAGAATGGATTGTTGGTGTGGATTTCGATGGTAATGCGATTGGTGCTGCTGGTGGCCGTGAAGGTCAACGGCCGGCCATTGGGCGAAGAAGCGGTGACCGGCAGGATCAGCGTTTTGCCGGCGGGAATGCTCGCGCTGGGAATCGGATCAATCACCGGTGCAGCGGAGGCCGAAAATACCAAGGTTCCAAAAAACAAAACGTTACGGAGGATACGTCGGTGGTTCATGTTCTGATACAAACAGGATTATATCATACCCTGAAATAGCGTGCAATTGGCCGTTTTTTGGTGGCATCCTGATATGCAGGTGGTGGGTGCGCCGCTGCCGCGGCGCACGGCGGTGCGGCAGCACCGCCGCCACCAGATGAGAACACCACCGTCTATTTGAGCAGACTGCCGACCTGGAGTTTCCGGCGCAGCCGGCCGTTGTCGGCGACCATGCGGAATTTCCCGCCCGGGGCGGGCCGTGTGTAAAATTCGCCGCCGGCACATTCCACCAGCAACGCGCCCGCCGCGATGTCCCACAAATTGATGGTGCGCTCGACATAGGCATCCAGCCGCCCGCAGGCCACATAGGCCAGCTCAAGCGCCGCCGAACCCATGATGCGGATTTTCATCGCGCGCCGCGAAAGCCGGTTCACGTGCGGCAGGCTTTTCTCCAGGTTCAACTTGCTCTTGGAAAATCCCATCGCGATGACGGCGTCCTCCACGCGCGCGCAGCGGCTGACGCGGACGGCGCGGCCGTTCAAGCGCGTCAGCCCGCCGCGCGTGGCCGTCCAAAGCTCGTCCGTGAACGGACCGTAAATCACTCCCAGAATGGTTTGGTGCGAGGATGGAGCCGTCTTCGCTACGCTTCGCCGCGCCAAGGGGTGGAGGATGGAGGATGGCGTGACTGCCCGACTTTGGACTGTGGACTGTGGACTTCGGACCTGCAAGGCGATGGAAACTGCGGCATGCGGCATGCCGTGGAAATAATTCACCGTGCCGTCAATCGGATCCACCACCCAGCGGTATTCGCTGTTCGCATCGCCGGAGCAACCCTCCTCGCCGAGCAGTGAAATTTGCGGGAACGCGGTGCGCAGAGTTTTTTCGATGAGATTCTGGCAGCGCACGTCGAGTTCGAGCTTGATGTCGTGGGCGTAGGCGGAATTGACACGTTTGGGCGCATGCCAGTTGGCCAGCATGAGCTTGCCGGCGGCGCGCGCGGCCTGGACGGCGGCTTTTTGTGCGGCTTGTAAATTCACAGACCAACTTGATGCCAGCAGAAAGGCTTCCGGTCGAGATTTAACGTTTCAGAGGCGGTCTCAATTCTTCTGGCAAAACGTGTTCGGCTCCTTGAGCATCATAAGTGACAAATTCGAGTTGGTTGCCATTTTCCCGGAGTATAAAATTCCCGGGGGAATCTTCCTCGTGGACGCGTCCGCCAATCAGATAATTGTCCATATTCTTCGCACGCCCAGCAAAATTGCTCCACTCAACGTCATTGGTTGGATTGATTAACAAATGTTGTGCTTTAGAACTAATTTCAACGCGGGTAACCGGATTGTCGTCAAACAAATATTCCCCAAGCTGAAAGAGGCTTTGCTGTTCCATCCCGCGTGGAACTTTGACAGTGCGGACTTCAAGTTTTGGCAGGCACTGATAAATTAAACCAGCCAGGCAGAGACTAGAAAGGAACACACCACCAAAAAGTCGCGGTAACTTTATTTTATATTTATTCCCGGTAAACGCCAAAAAACAAACAACGACCAAGCCGGTGGCAAATAAACCCGTTCCCCAATTCAACGCGGTTATCAATGCTCCCTGATAGCTGAACAAAAGGTTCCTTGCCTCCCAAAACGGCATCCAATTGATCCAGACATCCTTGTGCATATCTGCCGGTGAAAGTGTTGCTGTGAGTTTGGTGGCCACTGGCGAACCAATCACCCATTTGCGCAAGAGCGGATGAACAATGTTGGGCGTTTCGGGTGTCCAGCGCGACCAATTCCACGACCAGAAATCATTGGGCGGCGGTTCCGGATAATTTGGCCGCGTACAGCGTTCGACTTTGAAATGCGATGCTATTGCGCGATCAGGGCCGAACACGTAAAGCTCGACGCTCAATGGTCCGTTGTCCAAACCGGTCAGGCGCATCGGGTAAACCGGCTTGTCGGTCTTGAAGATGAACGAGAGCGGATGCGGCGTGCTGGTCTCGCTGTCCGGTTTGTCGCGCCGGACTTTCATGGCTACGAACACCCAGCCGTCTTTGACATAGCTGGCAATCACCGGTTCTGCATTGGTCGGCACAGAATATCCATTCTCCGAGAGCCAGGTTTGCAACGCTTTCGCGTCACGCGAAGTGATGGTCGTGGTATCAAAGATGCCGACCAGCTTGCGGTCGATGATGGAAACGGCTTGGCTGGAAGTCATAGAACTCATTCCCGCTGTTTTCGCAGCGGAAAGTGCGGGGAGCAACAGCGCTGCAAGTATTACAAGCAGCAGAAGAACAACAGCGATTGTAAAAGCGTTTGATACGGATTTTGCGGCCAGCCTGAGCAAATAAACAAATCCAAGCGCAAACAGGATTCCAATGTAATATTGGGGGACTTCATGCACGATTTCCGGCCGGAACAGATATTGCAGCGTGGGAAACAATCCGGTGGTGGATTCCTCAATGACCGGCTGGCCCGGCAGCGGAACCACCCACGCGAAATTGGTTCCCGCGCCGGTGAAGCGCGTTTCAATCACGAGCCGTTCGGTGCCGTTGGTGTAGCAGATCAGCACCCGCTGGTCGGGAATCGTGATTTTGGCGGGATAGGCGATGGTCGGGACCACCATGCCGTCGGCCAATGCCGCCACCGGCAGGAACAGGAGAAGCAAGAATGAAAAGATTCGTTGCATTCTGGTGGAAGGCTTATTGCTCTTCAGCGGGAAAGCAAACCAAATTTTTGCCGGTTGAGAGAGGGGAACGGAGCGCCGGCCTCCGGCACAGCGCGAAGCAGCGGGAAAACATCGAACATTCAACATCGAACGCCAACATCCAATGAATGGTCCGAAGGCAAAAAATGAAAATTCGATGTTGAATGTTGATTGTTGGATGTTGACTGGCGTCCGGCCGTGCCGGAGGCCGGCGCTCCAATTGCAAAATCTTTTCGTGTGATTCGTGTATTTCGTGGTTGATACACTCAACCTTGCAGCGTAGCGAGCGCAGTCTTCACGTGGTCGCGTTTGCCGTGCCATTCGGCGAGGCGCTGCTGGTGTTCTGCCAAAACGTTCGCCGGGACTTTTTGCGTGAAGTTCGGGTTGGCCAGCTTCTGCTCGATTTTGGCAATCTCACCTTCGATTTTTTCCAGTTCCTTTTTCAGCCGCGCGGTCTCGGCTTCCTTGTCAATCAGCCCTTCCAGCGGCAGATACAAATCACCCAGCTCGGCGCGCACGGTCATTGTATTTTTGCCGGGCTGATAATTCGCGCTCACCTCGACGTCCTCGGCATTGAGCAGCAGCCTGAGCACTTCGATGTCGTGCGCCGCCAGTTCGCGCGCCGGTTTGAGGATGAACTTGATTTTCTTGTTCGCGGCAATATTCGCCGTGCGGCGCAGGTTGCGGCCTTGTGTGACCAGTTCGTTCCGCGCCTCGATGTGCTTTTCGTCCTGCCCGGTCAGGCCGTAGTGCGTTTTGAAATCGTCGTCGAGCGGTTTGGGCCACGGCGCGAACATGATAGTTTTGCCACCCTGGTTGTCCGGCATGTTGGTGCTGTAACCCATCCCGTGCCAGAGTTCCTCCGTGATGAACGGCAGAAACGGATGGAACAGGCGGAGCGTGTGGCTGAGGACGAAGTCGATAACCGCCAGGGAGTTGGCACGATGCATCGCATCGCGCGGGTCTTGGGTCTCGGATTTGGCGTCCCGGGAAGTCAGCACGGCCTTGCTCGCCTCGACATACCAGTCGCAATACTCGCTCCAGAAAAAGCGGTAGAGCGTGGCCGTAGCGTCGCTGAATTTGTATTCGGCAAAGGCTGTGTTCATCTCGCGAATGGCGGCGTCGAGCTTGAGCAGAATCCATTTGTCGTCGGACGTGAGAAGCTTGGGATCAATCTCGCCCTGAACTTCGTATTGTAGAACAGGCGTCGCGCCTGTCTCATTCTTTGAAGCAATTTCCGGATTAGTTGGAGACAGGCTGGAAGCCTGTCCTACCATTTGCCGGAAACGGCAGGCGTTCCAGAGCTTGTTGCAGAAATTGCGGCCCAATTCGACGTTCTGTTCGTCAAACAAAATGTCCTGGCCGAGCGGCGCGCTGCGCATGGTGCCGAACCGGAGCGCGTCGGCGCCGAACTTGGCGATGAGGTCGAGCGGGTCGGGCGAATTGCCGAGGCTCTTGGACATCTTGCGCCCCTGCTTGTCGCGGATGATGCCGGTGAAATAAACGTTCTTGAACGGCAGTTCGTGCATGAACTCGTAGCCCGCCATGATCATGCGGGCGACCCAGAAGAAAATGATGTCCGGCCCGGTGACGAGGTCGGTGGTCGGATAAAACGCCTTCAGCGTGGGCGTCTGCTCCGGCCAGCCCATAGTGGCAAACGGCCAAAGCCACGAGCTGAACCAAGTGTCGAGCACGTCGGGGTCTTGCACCCAACCATCGCCCGGCTGACTTTCCTGGACACGGGTAAAGGCAGCTTCGCGGTTGACGTCCGGGATTAATCGGCGTAAGTATATGCCAGCGTCTGATGTAGGCCGGTCGCGCAACACTCCGTCATCGGAGCGCCGCTCCGGAGATTTACCGTCAGACGCTTTAATTTTTTCCGCTTCGTGGTCATAAACACGCGAGCCATCCTGATATTCTTTGACCGTAATTTTTACCGCTATCAATGCGCTTTCGTAGCGCATGGCTGCGAACAATTGAAGAACGCGCTTGATCTCCGGGATTTTCGGCTCATGCCAGGTTTCGCCAACAAACACAGCTGTGCGGATTAAATCAGGCAGCACCGTGGCTGCGATGATGTTTTCAATACCCGGATGGCTAAACGCGTGTTTGAGCCCGGTTTTGGTCACAATGAAGTCGTAACCAGTGTCTAAATTCCGAAAAGCCTTGTTTAACCAACCTTGTTTTTCAAGAAATTGCCATGTCGCGTCGCGAGCATCGTGCAAAGTTGGGCGCGAAATCAAATCCTTCTCCACTTCGATCACCGCCACTTTCTTTTCATCCAAACGGCCAATTCCCGGTTGGTTATACCACACCGGAATCCGGTGTCCCCACCAAAGCTGGCGGCTGATGCACCAGTCCTGAATGCCGCCCATCCAGTGGTCATAAACCTTCGCCCAGCGCTGCGGATGGAATTGCATTTTATCGGAGCGCCGAGCACCGTCTCGGCGCGTTTCGTCAGCTGTGTCCGAGCCGAGCCGGTGCTCGGCGCTCCCATCAGCTTGCTCCACGCATGCGCGGGATTTTTCCACGCTCGGATATTTCAAAAACCATTGCTCGCTCAGCCGCGGCTCAATCGGCACATCGGCGCGCTCGCTGAATCCAACGTTGTTCGTGTACGGTTCCTCTTTTTCCAGCGAACCAAGCTCCGTAAGCTTTTCCACGGCAACTTTGCGGGCCTTGAAACGGTCAAGTCCCTTCAAATCCACACCCGCCAGCTCGTTCATGTGGCCGTTGGCGCTGATAACTTCAATCTGCGCGAGCTTGTGGCGCTGGCCGATTTCGAAATCCGCCTTGTCGTGCGCCGGCGTCACCTTGAGCACGCCGGTGCCGAATTCAAAATCCACGTGCTCATCGCCGATGATGGGGATGAGCTTCTGCTCGCGCGGCAGTTCGGCGGGTAGAGGACGGATGACGTGCTTGCCGATGTATTTTGCGTAACGCGGGTCCTTCGGATTCACGGCCACGGCGGTGTCGCCGGGAATCGTCTCCGGACGCGTCGTGGCGATGGTCAGCCAGATTTTGCCATCCGGTCCTGGGAGCGCCGCCGTCCCGGCGGCGTGTTGAGTCGTTTGGGAACTCGCCGGCGAGACGCCAGCGCTCCCAGGCTTATCCACGACCTCGACCTTGAAATAGTAGAGCGAGCCTTTCTGCTCCTTCATGGTCACTTCCTCGTCGGACAGCGCGGTGAGCGAAGCCGGACACCAGTTCACCATGCGTTTGCCGCGATAGATGAGGCCTTTTTTGTAAAGCTCCACGAACACCTTCTGGACGCAGCGCGAATATTCCGTGTCCATCGTGAACCGTTCGCGCGTCCAGTCGCACGAGGCGCCGAGCTTCTTGAGCTGCTGGATGATGATGCCGCCGTGCTTTTCCTTCCAGGCCCAGACACGTTCGAGGAATTTTTCGCGGCCCAGGTCGTCGCGATGCCGGATTGTGCCGGATTTCTTGAGAACTTTCTCCACCACCGTCTGGGTGGCGATGCCGGCGTGGTCCGTGCCGGGCAGCCAGAGGACTTCCTTGCCGTCCATGCGCGCCTTGCGGGCGAGGATGTCCTGGATGGTGTTGTTGAGGACGTGGCCCATGGTGAGCACGCCGGTGACGTTCGGCGGCGGGATGACGATGGAATACGCCGGGCGCTTGGGTGACACGCGCGCGGGGTCGGCGGTGAAGCAGTTCTGCTTCAGCCAGAAGTCATACCACTTGTCCTCGACGGACTGCGGTTCGTAGGCTTTGGGGATTTCAGACATGAAAGTTTTTCAGGGAATAATTTCAAATTCGCCGAATTGGCGAAAGTGCTGGTCGAAGGCCACGGCTCGTTTAAGGTTCAAGCGACGCATGACGATGAATGAAAGCGCGTCGCATAGCGAATAAGTTTTGTCGCGGTAAAGCCGCAGAATTTCAAGGGCGGCCTTTTGGTCTTGAGGCGAAACGTTTTCAATCGTGAGAACCGGGTTGTCAAAAAGGTCTTTCAAAACCAATTCGCGCGTGGGTTGTTCCCGCGCGAAGAAGGCATGGATTTCGCAAGCCACCGGAAGCGTTGTCACAAAATGAGTTCGTTGCCGGAACAGCTCGCTCATGGCACGGCGCGCCACAAGATGATTGCTGTCCTTTTCGTCACGATAGACGATCCAAAACGAAGCATCAAGAAAGGCGCGGCCATTCATTCGGTTTCGTCCAGTTCGCGTATCAATTTGTCGTAAGCGTCCCCGCTGGCGCGATTTCTGTAATAGTCCTCCGGCAGAGGCGGAGCCTCCACATATTTGCCTTTGACTTTAATCCACTTCTTCGGGCAGCCGTAAATATAATGATCATGATTGATCCCGCCGTCTTCGTGGCCTTTCCAGTCCGGATCATGCGGCCAGGGACGCAGCATCGGATTGTTCGTCCAGGCGTCCTCGGGGATTTCCATCTTTTCATCAATGAAATTCCGGATCACCGCCGCCATCGGCTCATTGCGGCGCCGGGCCTCGGTCTGCACAAAGTCGTATTCCTCCCGGTTCAAATAAATTTGCGTGCGAACCATCGGCGCGGCTTGCACCTCTTCCGCAACGGCGGATTCCTTCAGTTCCGCGCCAGAACTCTTGTGCGGCGGATACTTGATGGGTTTTCGAGCTTTCATGGCGATAACTATACATCGCGATGTATAGATGTCAAGATGTCCTTAAAAATGGATTTATTTGCGTAGCAGCGCGAATTCCATGCTGTCCACGAGCGCCTGCAAGCTGGCTTCGATGATGTTTTCGCTCACGCCGACGGTGCCCCAATCGCGCCTGCCGTCGCTGGATTCGATGAGCACGCGCGTCTTGGCGGCGGTGCCGGTGTCGCTGTCGAGGATGCGCACCTTGTAATCGGTGAGCGTCACCTTTTTCAGTTGCGGGTAAAACTTCACCAGCGCGGCGCGCAACGCGCCGTCGAGCGCGTTCACCGGGCCGTCGCCTTCGGCCACCGTTTGCGCGCGCTGGTTGCCAACGCGGACTTTGATCGTCGCATCGCAGACGGATTCCACGCCATCGCGGCGCATGGAAACGTGATACGCGTCCACGTGAAACAGCGGTTCGCGATGTTTGAGCGTCTTGCCGATGAGCAGCGCGAGCGACGCCTCGGCGGCCTCGAATTCATAGCCGGCGTGTTCCAATTCCTTGATGCGATTCAGAATCGGTTTCAACTCCGGCGTGTCGTTCGTGAGCTTGAAGCCGAGTTCCTGCGCCTTCATCACGATGTTGCTGCGGCCCGCGAGGTCGCTGATGAGCACGTTGCGCGCGTTGCCGACGAGCGACGGGTCAATGTGCTCGTAACTCGCCGAGAGCTTTTGCACGGCGTTGACATGGGTGCCGCCCTTGTGCGCAAACGCGGCGGAGCCCACCCACGGCTGGCGCGGGTTGTGGCGCAGGTTGGCGATTTCATCCACAAACTGCGAAAGCTCCTTCAACTTGCGCAACGAAGCGACCGGCACGCAGGTTTTCTTCAGCTTCAATGCCACGCACGGGATGACGCTGACGAGATTGCAATTGCCGGTGCGTTCGCCGTAGCCGTTGACAGTGCCCTGCACATGCACCGCGCCGGCTTCGAGCGCGGCGAGCGCGTTGGCCACGCCCAGGCCGATGTCGTCGTGCGTATGGATGCCGACCTTGCAATTCAATTGGCCGAGCGCAACCTTCGTGATGGCCGCCACTTCGTCCGGCAGGCAGCCGCCGTTCGTGTCGCAGAGCACGATGAAATCCGCGCCCGCCTTTTCCGCCGCCTGCCAGGTGGCGAGAGCGTATTCGGGGTCAAGCTTGTAGCCGTCGAAGCAATGCTCGGCGTCGTAGATGACAAATTTCCCGTGGTCCTTGAGGAAGCGCACGGTGTCGCCGATCATCGCGAGATTTTCTTCCGGCGTGCAGCGCAGGACTTCCTTCACATGCAACATGGAAGTCTTGCCGTAGATGGTCACGACGGGGGTGCCGGCCTCGATAAGCAAACGCACCTGGTCGTCCTGCTCAACGGGCACGCCCTTTCTGCGCGTGGAACCGAACGCCGCGAGCCGCGCGTTTTTGAATTTTTTCTTTTTGGCCTGCGCGAAGAACTCGATGTCCTTGGGATTGCTGCCGGGCCAGCCGCCTTCAATGTAATGCACCCCGAACGCGTCGAGCTTCTCGGCGATGCGGAGCTTGTCCGCGACCGAGAAATTGATGCCTTCACCCTGCGAACCGTCGCGCAGGGTCGTGTCATAGATTTCGACCTGAGGTTTCATAAAATGCCCGTAAAAACGGATGATTAGTATTCCCGAAACGGGACGGGCTGGCAAATCGGAAAAAGAAGGGGTAACACCCTGTCATCCGGTTAAAATGCTTTGCCTTCGCAATAACACCGATACGCCGGTCATATGACTTTCTGCTTGGCGTATTCCGCGTGACCGGAGAGTATCCGCCTTAAATCATTGATGAAATCCTGATATGAAACCGACACTGCTCCTTCTCTCCTTCATGCTTGCCGTGCTGGCCACCGGCACTTCGCCCGGCCAGATTATCCCCAGTGGCTCCAACCCGTTTGAAAAAATCCAGTTCAACTTGGTCGTTCATCAGCAGGACTCGAACGGCGAGGGGCCCGGTTTCGACCGTCGCTGGACTGCAAAAACCATGAAGCTCGGCAACAAGGATCTGCTGAAATTCCTAGCGGCCGCTTTTCACACCGAATGGCCGGAAGGCGCCCAATTGGGTGTGTACCGCTATGACTTGTTCCCGGGTGTTATTCTCCGGTATCTTTATGTGCTGGACAAGGATGGCAATCCCCTCTGGAACTGCAGCGAAGGTTATTACGTTGACCAAACCAACAATGCTTCCCTCCAGATCATCAGTACCGGATCCCCCGTCCATGACGGCTGGTTTAAAGGGGTGAATAACCAGGAATACTATTCCAACACCTCTTACCAAATGATTACCTTCCATCTTTACCGGAACGACGACACCGATCCGTCAGCTTTTACTGACTTGGAACTTCAGGGTCAGGACACGGAAACATATTATTCCTATTTGAATTTCTCAGAGTATTACAGCTATATCACCGTCTCGAATCATGCCAACCTAAGTGGGAGTGGAACGTTGAACGGCACTTGGAGCGTTGTTGGCGGTTCAATGACCATTTCGGGGAAATGGCAGAAGATCGGTGTTTACTGACGGTTCTATGAAACACGTTGCTGGCAAATCGGAAAACGGGAGGCGCTCGATAGGCGTTCAGTGCGTGTTTCAATCCTTTTGGCAGGGAAAGCCCGCTGCACTGCCCGGACACCGCAGCGCGGCGTCCGACCCGGCTCAAATCACCTCGCGGTAAACATCGGGGTGCGGGCGGGAAATAACGATGGCGTTCACCAGCACGCCGGCGTCGGCAATGACCTGCCGGCCCGCCGCCACCGCCGCCTGCACGGAACCGACATCGCCCGTTAGGGTCACAAACGCCTTGCCGCCCAGCGCCATCGCCAGGCGGATTTCCATCAGCGTCACGTTCGCGGCCTTGGCGCAGGCGTCGGCGGCCTGCAACAGCGTGGCCACGTTGAACGATTCAAGGATGCCCAGCGCGCCGGTCGGTTCCATTGGCGAGGTGCGGCCCAGCGCGGCGATGACGTCGGGATGGACGTTGGCGACGACAAATTTGTCAATGAGGCAGCCGTTGGCGGCTTCCGCGCCGGCGGCCACGGCGGATTCGACCCCGGCGGTTTCGCCGCCGATGAGCACCATGTATTTGCCGGAGCAGATCGAGCGGGACAAAATCAGCCGCACGTTGCCGGCCTTGAGCATCGTGTCGGCCACCAGGAACCCGGCCGCGATGCTGGACAGTTCAATCAACCCAATGGATTTCTCAGCCATAAATTAAAAAATTGGTAGGGCCGAGCTGCCGCTCGGCCGGCGGCGCGGCAGCGCCGCCCTACCAGTGTTGTCATTATCGTTCCAATATTATTTGCTGTTCAGTCACCTCGGCCACTTTTCCAGCCAACGGCGCATGCAGGATGGCCCCCATCGCGTTCGGCGCGGGTTCGCCGATGATCTGGCCGGCGGACACGCGGTCGCCGGCTTTCACTTTTGCCAGGCAGGCGGTGCCGGCGCTTTGTTTAAGCGGCAATACGAGCCGGCTTGGTTCGATATTCCCGGAGTAAAACGGCGCGGGCAGGTCGTATTGCTGCACGTGCAATTTTCGGGTGAGGGTCTTGATGGGAACGTGGCGGCCGTCGCGCATGCCGTGCGGTTTGACGGTCATCGGGCCGGTCCATTTCAAACTTTTCCGGCGCATCCCGGCCTTGGAATCGTCGCAGGCTTCCTTCGGATACAATTCCTCCGGGCAGGCGTAGAGCGTGCAGAGTCCGCACGAGCAGCAGAGCGCGGCGAACTGGTTCCAATAATCCGCGCCGGTGGCGGTGAAGGCGAGGCTGCGCATGACGGCATGCGGCTCGACCTGGTAACCGAGCAAAAAGCGCGGACAATATTCGGTGCAGTAACGGCATTGGTCGCACGCGGACTTGCCGATTTTGGCCTGGACCTTGTTCGGTTTGAGTTTGCGCTCCATCACGTGATGGTCGCGCGGCAGAATCACCACGCCCGTGGCCGTCTTGGTGATGGGCGTGTCGAGGTTGTCGGTGTGCTGGCCCATCATCAAGCCGCCGATGCACAGCACCGGGTCATTGGTGGTGAGACCGCCCGCGGCGGCAATCGCGTCGCGGTAGCTGGTGCCGATGGGGACGCGCAGCGTAACGGGTGATTTCACCGCGCCGGCGATGGTGAGCATTTTGTGCGTGACCGGTTTGCCTTCGGCGGCATGCGCAATGTTGATGAAGGTTTCGATGTTGTTGACCACCACGCCGACATTAATCGGGATGCCCGCGGGCGGAATCAGGCGGCCGGTGACTTCATAAACCAAATCGTATTCGTCGCCGGCCGGATAATAATCGCCGAGCAAATGGATACGGACATTGATGCCCTTGGATGCTTCAGTGGCGGCTTCGACGGCGTGTTTTTTTTTGGCCTTGATGCCGATGACGACGTCTTTCGCGCCGACGGCCTCGGCGGCCAGTTGCATGCCTTTCACCAGCGCGGCGGCCTCTTCCTCCATGAGCACGGCGTCCTTGTGGAGCAGCGGCTCGCATTCCGCGCCGTTGGCGATGAGGGTGTCGGCCCGGGCGGCGAGTTTGACGTGCGCGGGAAACCCGCCGCCGCCTGCGCCGACCACGCCGGCCTGCCTGACTTTGTCCGCAATATTCATCAGAGTTTGAATCACCGAATTATCCGGTGAGTCAACCCATTGTGGCGGTTTGGGATGTGAAATCAATGAGGAAGGTGATAGTGGCACAGGTTCAGTGGGGCGAGGCTACGGACGAGCCGCCGCTGCGATCCGGAGTTCTTAAATAATTTCATCTGGTTTTGATTATTAACGTTCAAGTTATCACTAATAATTGCGTGACAAGTGGTTCGGCGGCGTTAATTTATTACCGGCATTTTTTTGCATTATGAGAACACAAATCAACTTCACGCTGCGCGAGCAGGACATTCCCACGCAATGGTACAATCTTCTGGCGGATTTTCCCGAACCGCTGCCCCCGCCGCTGCATCCGGGCACCAAACAGCCAATCCCGCCGGAGGCGTTGCTCGCGATCTTCCCGGAAAATCTCGTCAAACAGGAAATGTGCCCCGACCGCTGGGTGCCGATTCCCGATGAGGTCCGCGACATCTACACGTTGTGGCGGCCCACGCCGCTGCTCCGCGCGGTGCGATTGGAGAAGGCGCTGCAAACGCCGGCACACATTTACTACAAATATGAGGGCGTCAGCCCGGCGGGCAGCCACAAGGTCAACACGTCCGTCGCGCAGGCGTATTTCAACAAGGTCGCCGGCACCAAGCGACTTGCCACCGAGACCGGCGCGGGCCAGTGGGGTTCGTCGCTGGCGCTGGCCTGCAAACTCTTTGGCCTGGAGTGCAATGTTTACATGGTCAAGGTGAGTTACCAGCAAAAGCCGTATCGCCGCATGCTCATGCACACCTGGGGCGCGACGGTACATCCCAGCCCAAGCGACCAGACCGAATACGGGCGCAAGATGCTCCACGACGATCCGAATTGCGCCGGCAGCCTCGGCATCGCCATCAGCGAAGCCATCGAAGACACCGTCAAACATCCGAATACGAAATACTCGCTCGGCAGCGTGCTCAACCACGTTTGCCTGCATCAAACCGTCATCGGCCAGGAAAGCATCAAGCAGATGGAAATGGCCGGTGAGGAGCCGGACTCGATCATCGCCTGCTGCGGCGGCGGCAGTAATTTTGCCGGGCTGGCGTTTCCATTCATTCACAAAAAAATCACGGAGAAAAAGAAGTATCGCATCGTCGGCGTCGAACCGTCGGCCTGTCCGTCGCTGACGAAAGGCGAACTGCGCTACGACTTCGGCGACACGGCGGAGATGACGCCGCTGCTGATGATGTACACGCTCGGCCATAAATTCATGCCGCCGTCCATTCACTCGGGCGGGCTGCGTTATCACGGCATGTCGCCAATGGTCAGCCACGCGCTCAAGCTGGGCCTGATTGAAGCCCAGGCCTACCACCAGACAAAGGTTTTCGAGGCCGGGATACTTTTCGCGCAGACGGAGGGCATTGTGCCGGCGCCGGAATCCGCGCACGCGATCGCCGCGGTGGTGGACGAAGCCGTGAAAGCCCGCGAGGCGGGCAAGAAACGCGTCATTCTGTTCAATCTGTCCGGCCACGGCCTGCTCGACCTGAGCTCGTACGAAACCTACCTCACCGGCAAGATGCAGGATGTTTAACCCTCAACTCCAACATTCAAAAAACACAACCATGAAAATTCGAATTCAATTCCTTGTCCTGGCCGCGTCACTGGCGGCGCTGCCGGGTATATTGCAGGCCCAACCCTCGGCCCATTACGTGCCGGGTGTGGAAGGCATCAAAGGCGCCTCGCTGCCGCCACCGGGATTTTATGTCCGCGACTACAATTACTTCTACTGGGCCAACTCGTTGAACGATTCATCCGGCAACAAAATCGGGCCGGCCAGCCTCTACGCGTTCACTTACGCCAACCTGCCCCGGCTGATGTGGATTACGGACACAAAGTTCCTCGGCGGGTATGTGGGCGTGGATGGCTTTTTGCCGATCGTTTCCCAGCAGGTTAATGTCAATCCGGGATTCAGAAACAACACGTTTGGCATCGGCGATTTATTTGTCGAGGGCACTTTGTCATGGCATACCAAGCAGTTTGACTTTGCGGTCGGCAGCGGCGTGGACATGCCCACGGGGAATTCTCCAGGCAAGTACGGTCCCTCGACGGAGCCCGGCCTGGGCTATTGGACGTTCATGCAAACCGCCGGAGCCACCTGGTATGTTGACGAGGACAAGACCTGGGCGGTATCGGCGTTGAACCGCTTCGAGTTCAACACCGAGCAGCGGTTTACAGAGGTTACTTACGGCGACGCTTACACGCTGGAGTGGGGCGTGAGCAAGACGATGGCGAAAGTCATTGATCTGGGAGCCGTCGGCTATTACCAGCAACAGGTGACCGGCAACAGCATTGGGTTGCCCGCCCCGCTCAGCGGGCTAAACCGCGTGGCGGCCGTCGGCCCGGAAATCAGCGTGGCTTTCCCGCAGGTGATGTTCTTTGCGTCCCTCCGCTACAATTACGAATTCATGGCGTATAGCCGGGCGCAGGGCAATTCCGTCTGCCTGACGCTCACCAAGCGGTTTTAGCCGACTTGTAAACAAGTAGGAGACGACGTAAGGAGTCTCTAACTTCAATTAAAAGCTCAAAGCAATTTGAGACTCGTTACCTCGTCTCCTACATTTCCTGTTTGCGGGAGGGCCGGCCCAGCCGGCCCTTTTTATTCAGTTGCGATGCGGCAGCGTACGCGGACACTGCCCCCGGAGCGCGGCTGTGTCGAAGACCAGCCGCAGCAGCTTCGCCAAACCAGCCTGCTGAAAAATGCTTGATGCCGCAGAGCCTTTCCCTGTGCTGCGGCTGGTGCTTTGCACACAGCCGCGCTCCAATCCGATCGCGTTCCCGTGACGGTGTCGAGGTGCATCCGGGGCGATCGCGGGGTAACGGTTGCGATTTCCGGTCACTGGATTAAATTGCAAGATGGAAGTTTCCGGAAAAATCCAGTGCCCATTCTGCGGGCAGGCGTTCGATATGGTGGTGGACACGAGCGTGCCGAGCCAGCGGTTCACAACGGACTGCGAGGTATGCTGCCATCCGTTCGACGTGGTGGCCGAGTGCGAGCCGGGTGAAATTCTGAGCTTGGACGTGGCGGGAAATTGAGGCAGCCTGCGGCCGTGCATAATTTTACGAACACGGTCCTTTGGGTTTACATCATCCTGCTGCTGGTCGGCGGGCTGATCGGCTTCTTCAAGGCAAACAGCCGGGTGTCGCTCATTTCGTCGTCGGTGTTTGCGGCGGTGCTGGTATTGACCCAGACCGGGATTTTCAAGCCGTCGGTGTCGCTCCTGCTGGTGAACGTGCTCCTGGCGGCACTGCTGGTGGTTTTCGCCATCCGGCTGGCGAAGACGAAGAAATTCATGCCCAGCGGCCTGATGCTGGTGCTGACCATCCTGACGCTGGCGCTGCGGAACATTTTCAAAGGCTGAATCGCGGGCCGGGTGAAATTCCTTGCGCGGACGGGCTCCGATACGTAACTTACAACTCCTTTTTGGTTGCACCCATAGCTCAATTGGATAGAGCGGCTGACTACGGATCAGCAGGTTTCAGGTTCAACTCCTGATGGGTGCACCAGCTCCAATTCCTGCCCCTCCGCGCCAGCCAGCGCCAATGTGTGACAGCCGCTTTTATTTTCAACGTCTTCATGGGTTTCGTTCCCAAAAGCATTCGCGCCAGCAAATGACAGCAAATGTCCCTCCGCGACTAAATCTTGTGTCCCTTTTTTCGTGGTGAACTTCGCAACAGATCCGCCGCTTCCGCCAACGGCAGATGCGCGACAAGCGTTACTGGGCATAGATTATTTATTTGTGGCAACAGATTTTACATACTCCAAAGCGATTAAGCCCTCCAATGCACCTTTTATGGTTTTTTTTCTGTCTTCAAACGGCTGGAAGTTTTGTATGGTTTCTCCAGTTTTGGTGTGAAGATATGTGTCATACCTGCCCCCCTGAAAAAAGGGGCCCATGAGCAAATCACCGCCGTCACATGTAATAGTCATTAATCGGCGGTCATTATCTATATGGAGAATAACGACATTAAAACACCAATTGGAATTGTTTTGAAATTTGATCTCCGCTAGATTTGTGTCCCCTATATCAATATCTATTGAAGGAGGCAAACCACGATAATTTGAAATAGCTTTATCTCCTAACGTTGAGGCCATCTTACGAACTAAACCTTCAAGAGTTCTAACGGCATATTCATAATCTGGCGAACACTTTTCCCATAAAGATTGGGCTGCTTCTATTCGCTGTTGTCGCTCTTTTTGATTTTGAATTTGTGCGGATGCCCTGTCATATTGCAACTGGTCTTGGATCGTTTTCAACCAATTGGTTGCGTCCGAAACGTCCGAATCAAGTTCTTCAAATTTTCTGCTGGATTCAATGATACGGGATCTTAAGTCTGGATTGAATAATTGATTTGTGAGCAATTGTTCTTGAAGATTTCGATTTTGTTCCAGAAGGGCATTTTGCTTGGCTGTCAACTTATCAAACTTTTCACCAACCTCTCTTTTCCCCTTTTCCGCAATTTGAGTAAGATTTGTTCTGAGAGTGTCAAGCCGTTCGCCAAATTCGGTTTGTTGTCTGTGTGTCTCGTTGTTTTGCTTATAAGTTTGAACACATGTGAGAACAATTATGATTACACCAAGAACAATGAAAGCCCAACGCCAAAACCACTTTTGCCATTTTTTTTGGGAGGAGTGTTCACCATTTCAATTCCTATTAGAGCTATCAGCAAACCCAAAACGGTGAGGCAAATAGTGATGAGCATATTTCAAAACATGACCAACCGCCCATAAATTGTCAAACCTGACATCCATTCTTACGCAATTGAAGTTTCCCCAGATCTCGTTAATTGGGTGGACGTCAGCACCAATTATCCCGTGAATGGAATATTTAGTTTTACAAATTCAGCGGTTCCAAACGCAAATCAACAGTTCTATCGTACCATCCTGTTGCAGTGACAGCGATTGATGTGCGACAAACTTGGTCAGGTGAGGGGTTTTACGTTCCGAAGGGATTTTCCACCGTGGGGCAAAACGGGAAATGCTTGGTGTTGCGAGTGGCCAAGCCTAAACCGTATTCGCGCGCTGTCGCGGCCAGCATCGTGTCCCGGTAGTCGAATTGCTGATACCAGCCCTTGCCGTAATGCTTTTCCAGTTCCGCCGCGTAGCGCCCCCATTCGGTGGCAACATTCCCGTCCACATCAAAAAAGCGCCCTTGATAATCTTCCATCAGAAACTGGAATTCCTGGTCGAGTTCCTTTTTGCGCCTGCTGTTGGCGAGTCGTTCCACACCATAACGCAACTCGGCAAGGGTGATGGTGGAGAGATAACACTGTCCCCGCCGTTCTTTCAACCAAGCCAGCACTGCCGCCGACGGGTGTTCCCGCGTGAGTTCGGAAACCACATTGGTATCCAGCAGCCAGTTCATACGCGCGGCACGGCCAGGTGCTTGCGCTCGGGAATTTCAATCCCTTTGAAACGGCGCAGGTGATCCACCAAATCAAGTTCCGGGCTGGCTTTTGACGGACGCAAAATCATGTCGCCGCTGGCGCTTTCAAAAAACACCAGCGTGGACTTGTAACCCAGCTTCCGGCGTGCCCGCGCCGCGCTGGGAACCGTCACTTGCCCTTTTTCGGTCATGTATAAAACTTCCATAAGTAGGAATTTCCCACATCCGGGACGAAATGCAAGGATGATTTCCCCAAGCATTTGACCTTGTAGCCGGCAAATCGCCGGATTACACAAAGACCGGAATGAAAGTAAAAACATTTGAAGTCGTCCTCCATAAGCTGCCCACCGGCAAGTCGCCGGTGACGGCCCTCGAAGAACAGATCAACCGATTCCTCGAGCAACACCCGGACCTGAAGTTGGTGGCCACGCACATGAGCTCCCTGGTCATGCCCGCCGAGCCGAATGCCATGCCCCGAACGGATGAACCATACGTTATCGGTTTCTGCGCCCTGTTCTATAACGAATAGAGAAAATTAACCTCAGGACTCCATTTTCATTACCACCAGATTCATGGTGCCGGAACGGACCCGATAAAAGACGACTTCCTTTTGGGAAGTTGCCGCATAGAAAATCAGCCAACGCGGGAACCCGCGCACCCGCCAGGAACGAATGCCAGCCGGGGACAAATCCTTGCGTTCGCGCCCGACAAAAGGATTCTTCTCGATGAATTGAACCGCTACAAGCAGAGCGTCATACCAGCGTTCCGCCACCTCTGTCCCGGCCTTGTCTTTCAGCCAGAACAATTCCTCGGCCAGGTCCAGCAGGAAGCGCGGGCGTTTGCCGGCGTTCACTTTTTGCCTCGCAATACCCGGTCGCGGATGGCGTCCATTTCCTTTTTGGTCAATGGCGTTTCCGGCCCGCTGGCGATGGCCTCATCAATCCATTTTTGATCGCGCCTGGTTGTCAGCGCGGCGTCAATCTGGAATGTCCGTTCCAGACGGCTCATGGCCTCCTGGGTGATGCTGCGGAAATTCGCGGCGGCTTCGTTTTTCAACTGCGCGTGCAGTTCCATCGGAATGTCTTTCAAGGTTATGCTCGCCATACCCCGTAACCATAATGGCACCATTCTGGTTTTGCAAGGCCGGCTTTTCCTTGAAAACGGATTCCCCGGCGATTCAAAAAGTTCATCGTGCCAATTGGCTTCCGCTGCCGGCCCGACATCAATGTTATCCGCTTCCCGTGGTCCCGGTTCATCCTGAAGCACCCCGGCGTGAACACCAATAGCCGGCCCGCTACCGGCGAGACTTGCCGCTTGTTCCTTGCCGCCCGTTTGACTAACTTTACCAAAACAGTCCCGGCGGGTGCTTTCATTCATGACAGCGAAACAGCAGAGCAACCGGCATTAAACTGAAAATAATTCCAATCCGCGATGCCACCGGATCGCGGACATCAAACTGGAGACAACATGAGCGCCAAGACAATTCTGGTTCCCGTGGATGGGGCCTCGAACATCAAGCTGGAAACCCTGGATTTCGAGACCCTGGCCACCGTGCATTCCGCCACCACCGAAACTCCGGCCGCCCAATCCGGCGGCCTGGCCTATAACGCCACCGGCAGGGAATTCGACTGGTTTGATTCAATCATCCAGTCATTGCCGGAGCAATATCGCGCCGCCGCCGTGGTCGCGCCGGTCGCGCGCGGCGCTTCGGGCGGTTTGGTGGGCGCCGACAACACGCTCATGGAAGTGCCCGGCCAGCGGCTGACGCTGGCCTACACGCAAGGGTATCCGGAGGCGGTCAACGAGCAGTTCGCCAAACTGGCCGGCTCGCGCGAGGAATTTTTCCAGGAAACCGGTTCCATCCGGGATTTTCCGGGTTCGTTGACGCTGTTGAAGCGGTTGTTGTACGAGGAGATGGTCCGGCCGCAGTTGCTGGCCGGGGCGGCGGGCTTCGGCCAGTACGGGGCGCTCATGGGCGGCCATTTTATCGGCGACGATTTCCTTGCCGCCATCAAGCAGGCCGGCA
Organism: uncultured Verrucomicrobiae bacterium; assembly: GCA_963804345.1. Lineage (GTDB taxonomy): Bacteria > Verrucomicrobiota > Verrucomicrobiia > Limisphaerales > UBA11358 > UBA11358. The sequence goes on from CAWDPX010000021.1 coordinate 238,921, forward strand.
ATGAACACAGTTACTGGATGTGTCACACCGGCACGCGCGATGTCCGCAGCAAACCCGGCACGCCCAGCAAGGCCAGCCGGCAGGTCAAAGGCTTCCAGCGACTCGTGCCGCAGCCGCCGTCGGTTTGCTACAAATCCATCGGCACCATGCCCGCCGCGCAGGCGAAGCATCTGAAACTTTCCGCTCCGCCGCTGGTGATTCCGGGCGGGCACGACACCTGCCTGTCGCACCTGCCCATTCTATCCACGTTTTATCAGGCCTATCCCGCCGCCGTTGGCAAACCGGTGTTGCAGGTGGAAGCCGGCACTTGGACGATGATTGCCCTGATGGGCGGCGCGGCCAAAGTGCCGGGCGATGGTTACACCCGCGACATCATCATTCAGGGAACCGTGGACGGCGAACCGGTCGTCACCGCGCGTTATGGCGGCGGCGCGGATTTCTCGCACCTCAAGAAACTCGTTCAGTCCAGGAATCTCGAATTCGACCATGCCAAGACCGTCTCGACAATGGTCAAGATTTTGAAGACGACTGATTGCTTTGTATTGCCCAACATCAATCCATCCAACCACGGCACCGGTCCATTCCCGCAAGTCAAAGGAAGGATCATCAACGAGGCGGCATTCTTCGCCGATGGCATCACCGCCCACCTCATGAGCAACCTGCTCACCGCAATGACCACGGCCCATCAGGTCGCGGCCATTTCATCCGATGCCAGCGTGCCCATCGTGCTGACCGCCGGCGGTTCAAAGGATCCGCTGTTCGGGACATTGCTGGCAACGTTGACCGGCCATCCGGTGTACGCCATGTTCGATCGGAGCGGCCAGGCGGTCACCGAGACGACCACCCTTGGGGCTGCCATTGCCGGCAAGGCGGCATGTCTGGGCATCCATCCTTACAAAGTTGAAACCGCTTCCTTGGGTGTGAAATACCGCCAGGTGCAGGCTTACACCGGCGAAATGGCCCGGGTTTTGCAAGCTTACCGCGCGAAGTGGATGCAGCAGGTGAGCGGGAAGTAAAATGGTTGTTTCGTAGCGGCTTTCGGGAGAAAGCCGCCATATATCAATCATCACCAGTTTTTGCCCTTTAGTTTTATTTGAAAAATGGCGGCGGTCTGCCGACGCGCCGCTACGGCGTAACTTCTTGGCGGCTGGAATAAATTCCGGTAGGGCGGGCAGTCCTCTGCCCGCCGCCCGTTCCAATGTGGTCCACGGCGCGCACGGAGTGACGCGCCCCACCAATGTACCGAATTACAATGAGGAATGGTGTGCGATTTTCCGCGCAGCGAAGTGAATTAACAAGGCCGCCTCCGGTGGGGGCGGCCAAATTCGTTGGAACCTGAAAGCGTTATTGAGTTGCGGGCGGCGTCGCGTTTTGAACCGGGGCCGGAACCGTCTGTTTGGCGGTGTCCTGGCCGAGCTTGCCGCTGTAACCGGAGAGGACGGCCGAGCCCAGCAACACAGCAAGTCCGAATCCGAGCAGGCCGCGGGTCCGGCTGCTGGTGCCTTTCCATTCGCCGAGGATCAGGCCGAGGGCGCCGCTGAACATGATCGAACTGGCCATCAGCACCGCCCAGCCGACGTAGCTTTGGCTGCCCATCTGCGGTTCGCCGGTCTTGAAGGCAACGAACTGGCAAACCCAGATGGCGCCGGCAATCGCGCCGAAGATGACGTTGGGCACAATCGGCGCGTCCTTCTTGGTGTAATCGCCGAACGTCTTGTTTTTGGCGTTCAGGAAGAGGCACCAGAGAAAGTTCACCGTGAACCCGCCGAGCAGCGCGATGACCAGCACGGGCATTCCGGCCCAAGCCAACGGCGTGACCGGCTGGGTTGTCAACGCCAGCTTCTCAATCGTGGGACCGCCGACCAGGCCGAAGCCGAGCGCGGCGCTCATCAAGCCGGAGAACAGGGCGACCAGCATCCCTTTGCTGAAGTTGTATTCAGCCACAGATTTTTTCTTTTCCGCTTCCGGCAGTTCCTTTTCCTTGGACATGCCGGCCAGACCGACCAGCACGATGCCGAAGAGCGACACCAGCACGCCAACGAAGGAAGCAATTCCCGCATTGGATTGGAACAACTGGCCGAATTCGCCCTTCAGGATTTTCGGCACGATGGTTCCCGCCGCCGAACAGAGGCCGCAACCCATGGCCAAACCAAGACCAACGCCGAGGTAACGGATCATCAACCCCCAAGTCAATCCGCCAAAGCCCCACGCCGCGCCGCAAAGGTAGCAATACCAAAGTTCCTTGCTCGGCGCGGCTTTGAGGACGCTGAACGTGTTCGGCGATTTGATGAAGGCCAGCGCCCACGGCACGATGAGCAGCGCGAACAGCGCCCAAACGAGCCAGTAGCTTTCCCAGGCCCAGTTTTTCTCTTTTTTGAGCGGCAGATAAAACACCGCGCCGGCAAGTCCGCCCAGGGCAAAGATGAGGATGCCCAGGGCTGGGTTGGTCGTGGGTTGAACCATTTCGTTCATAGTTTTTTTCTTTCAAAGGCCACGGACAACCCCGGACCAACGGCAGTCCCGCCGCAGCCCGTTTTCATCCTTGGCCGGGTTTTTAGCTGCGTTATTTGCGTTTGGACAGCACGCTTTTCTCGTACTGCTTCACTTCCACGAGCCACGCCTCGCCGATGGGCGCGCCCTGCTTGAGGCAATGATAATCCCACACTGCCGCAAACGGCAGGGACTTGGTTTCCTCCATCAGCGCCAGGCGCGAGGTGTAGTCGCCGGCGAGTTCGAGCTTCTTGAGCTTGTCAATCGGATCGAGCATGGCGATGCACAGGGCGCGGAGCATGTTGCGCGCTCCGATGGTCCAGGCCGCAATGCGGTTGATGCTGGCGTCAAAATAATCCAGCCCGATGTGCGTGCGGCCGAGATAATCGCCGCGCACCAGCTCCTGCGCGATGGCCATCAGGGGGTCGTCCAGGATGACCACGTGGTCGCTGTCCCAGCGGACGCCGCGGCTGACGTGCAGCAGGATTTCCGGCACGAAGCAGAGCACGGACGAAATCTTGTCCGACATGTTTTCGGTCGGGTGAAAATGGCCGGCGTCGAGGCAGACGAGCTTCTGGTTCTTGACCGCGTAACCGAGATAAAACTCGTGCATGCCCACGGTGTAACTCTCCGCGCCGATGCCAAACAGCTTGCCTTCGATGGCGTCGAGGTTGTGCTTGGGGTCGAGCGGCTTCTTGAACACTTCATCCAGCGCCGTGACGAGCCGTTCACGCGGACTGCGCCGGTCGGCGGGCGTGTCCTTCATGCCGTCCGGAATCCAGATGTTGGTGACGGTGGGGGACCCGATCGCCTTGCCCATGGCGGCGCCGATTTCGCGGCAGAGGATGCAGTGCTCGATCCAGAACTTGCGGATATTTTTGTCCGCGTGCGACAGCGTAAAACCGTCGGCCGCCTTGGGATGCGAGAAGCAGGTGGGGTTGAAATCCAGCCCGATGCCGATGGATTTGGCCCAGTCAATCCAGCTCTGGAAATGTTCGGGGCGGATTTGGTTGCGGTCCACCTTCTTGCCGCCGAAATCGCCGTAGAACGCGTGCAGGTTGAAGCGGTGTTTGCCGGGGATTAGCGAAAAAGCCTTCTCGGCGTCGGCGCGGAGTTCCTGCGGCGTGCGGGCCTTGCCGGGATAATTGCCGGTGGCGACGAGTCCGCCGCCGAGCGTCCCGCCGAAATTTTCAAACCCGCCCACGTCGTCACCCTGCCAGCAGTGGAGGGACACGGGGACTTTTTCAAGGTTTTTCAACACGCGATCCACGTCCACGCCCAGTTCGGCGTAACGTTCTTTGGCCAGGGTGAAGGATTTTTCAATGGAATTTTGCGAGCTCATGGTTAGTGGGGGTTAGGGTGGAATTTGTATTTTGCTGTGGTTTTTATTTTGCTGTGAAATATCTCAAAAACGCGCCAACGAAGGCAATCATCATTTTGGGTTATGGCGCCGGGGACAGGTTTTCCCAGCGCACGTTCCATTGGCCGTTGTCCGGAAAACCGGGCGCGTTCCGTTTTGGTGAACCGCTGGTTGCGCCGGAGCTTCCGGGCGAAGGCGAATCCCACCCGGCCGCCATCATCGCCGTGGCGTAAAGCAGGCCGCCGTTGGCGGGCAGATAAATGGTGAGACCGGGACGCTGATAAACCTGGCCATTGAGCGCGTAATGATTTTTCGGCGTGTCGAGCAACAGCGCATCCACGGCGCGTTCCGGTTCGCCCAGCCGCGCGGCGCACATGGCCAGCATCGGATAATCCCAGCCCCACGTGTCCGGCCAGTTCCAGTTTTTCCAGACCCAATCCAGCGTGTGCCGCATGGTATCCGCGTCAATTCCCGGGCCGGGCACGAAACTCAGCGCGCCGACCACGGCGGGATGGTCCTTGTTCCAGCGCGGGTTCGTGTAGGAATCCGGCGCGGTTTCGGTAAACAGATATTTGCCGTCACCCACCGGCGGCCGGGCCAGGTCTTTCAAGACCGCGTCCCATTTTTCAACGCGCGGCAGGCCCAGGCGCGTGCGCCATTGTTGCGCCGTGGCCAGCCCCCAGCGCCAGTACGTCAGCTCGAACGTGGGATTGAAGGTTTTGTCCTTCGGGAAAATTTCCTGCGCGCTTTGCAACGTCGGGCCGAGCACGTAACGTTTCGTCGCTTCATCCCAGGTGGCATAGCTGGCCATGAAATCGGCTGTCGCAAGAACGATGTCCTTGTATTTCTCCAGCGTGGCCCGGTCGCCGTGGGTGCGATAACACAGTTCGGCATAAAAAATCGGATGCGGTTCCTGCCAGACGAGGAAGGGTCCGACCGGGGAAGGGGATTCCGCGCCGCTGGGGCTGGTCATCTTGGGCCAGCGCGCCCCGGCAAAGCCCTGTTTTTTTGCCGTGCCTTCCGCGCGCGGCAGAATGGTTTGATAGTAGCCGAGGCTTTTTTCCAGCAGCGGCAGCCGGTTCCAGAGCGCGAAATGCGCCTCGTGCCACCAGTGCATTTCCAGATGGAACTTGCCCTCCCAGGTGTTGTACGTCAGGCCGGTTTCCTGCGGCGGATGGGCGCCCGCGTCCTGAATGGCGGTGAGGTATTGCGACAGCACGATGCGGCGTTCGAGTTCAAACCACCGCGGGTCCTTGCTGCCGGACAAGTCAATCGCACCGCCGGTCATCCAGAATTGGCTCCAATATTTTGCAGCTTCCTGGCGGGATTGGCCGAAACTTGTCAGTTGGCTGTTTGATTTCGGGGCGAATTCACAAACCAGTTCCAGAGAATCCGATTTTTTGTCCGGCCGGATTTCAAATTGATGCCTGGCCGTGTTGGTAATGGTCGCACCTGGCGACCATGTGGCGTCCACGACGTAGGTGTCGTTGTCGAGTTTGCGTTCAAAATGTCCAACATTGATTTTATCCTGCGAGAAAATGGTTTCATGCGCGTCCGGCTGGCTCCAATCCGCCGTCTTCACGTCGCCCGTGCCGTAGGGAAAATGAATTTGAATCGCCAGCCGTCCCTGTTTCAGCAGCGGCGACTCGACGCGCACGGCGATGCCATCCAGTTTTGGATCGCAAACGGTTTCCACTTCCACCGGCTGGCCGTCGAATTTGAAATGGCTGACAATTTCGCCGTTCCATAAATCCAGCGTCTGCTCGATGTCGGTCAGATTATTTATCTGCGCCAGTGAGCCGTCGGCGTGCCTGAGTACAAAACCGATCTGGCCGAGGTGCAGCCGATGCGGATTGGTGCGCAGCCATTTGATTTCCGGCGTCTGCTGGTTGTGCGGCACGTCGGCATAAGGAACTTTACGCCCGTTCAGGTCAGCGAATTCCTTGAACCGAAAAGTGTCAATGCTCCAGCCGTTCGTGTTGGGAATCGTGTGCCAGCCCCAGTCCGACAACGTGCCGAGCGGTGTCGTGTGCTCGAACGCCCCGGGAAAGGTCTGCAACCCGGTGGCATCGACGGTAAAGGCGAATGTGCCGTTGCCGACGGTCAACGGATTGTCCGCGTCGAATTGGCGCAGTACCACGTTGTGCCGGGTCACGAGCGCGTGCCGGTCAATCCGATCCGGCGCAGCCTGGGCCGGAGCGGTGCGGATTACGGCGATGGAAACCAGGGTTGCGATGGCAATGAGCCGCGATGAAGTTTTCATGGGTTTGGAATCAGGCGGACGAGCACAACCCCGTGCGCCGCGACGGGCGCTTCAAACTTGTCGGAGAAAGTTCCAATGTCTTTTTGCCGCCAGAGATCGCGCGCGGTTTGTTTCCCGTTTATTTTCAAATCGGAAAAATTCGCGGTGATGGTTGAATTCGTCGCGCCACGGTTGAACAGGCCGACGGCCAGCGAACCGTCCGCCAGCGGTTTGGCGAAAACGTCCAGGTCGTTCTGGCTGGCGGCGCGCACCGCCGGTTTGCCGAGCGCATCCTGATCCACGGCGAGCACTTCGTCATTGCTCAAAAGGTTCAGCGTGAACGCGTCGAGCTTTTCCAGATCGCAGCCGATGAGCAGCGGCGCGGAGAGCAGGCACCAGAGGCTGATGTGCGTGTATTGTTCGTCCGGCGTCAGTTTTGTCTGGTGCAGTTTCGGCCCCCAGCCGACCCAGCCGACGACGAGCATGTCGGGATCATTCCAGTGGCCCGGCCCGGAGAATTGCGCCCACGGCTCCTGCGAAAAGCCAATGCCGCTCAGGCTGCCCCAGGAATCGCTGATGTCACCCGTGGTGCGCCAGGATTGGGCGAAGGGCGCGATTTCCGCGATGCGATCCAGCAGCCGGTCGCGCGAATTGTTGGAAAGGCTCAGGATGATGTCCCGCTTCACCGCGTGGAGCGCGCCCGCCATTTCCACCACCTGCGGCAGCTCGATGGGATTCCAGTCGTATTTCAAATAATCAAACCCCCACTCCGCCCACTGCGCGGCGTCGTTGGTGGCAAAGGAATATTTTCCGACGGCATAGGGCAGGACTTTTTTGTTGCGCGGGGCTTTGGTGGGCGCGTTGGTCCAGTCGCCGGCGGGATTTTCCGCCGAACCGCCGATGTGCCGGGCATAGGAAGTCACCCACGGCGTGGAATAAATGCCGGCCTTCAAACCGAGACCGTGGATTCCGTCGCACAACGCCTTCAGGTCGGGAAATTTTTCGTTGGGCTGGATGGCGTTGAATTTCCCGCCGCGTCTGCCCTGCCAGGTGTCGTCAATGTTGATGTAAGTCCAGCCGTGCTCCGCCAGGCCCGAAGCGATCATGGCCCGCGCCGAATCCAGGACTTTTTCCTGATCCACCGCGCCCGCCCAGCAGTTCCAACTGTTCCAGCCCATCGGCGGCGCGAGGGCGATTTGGTCGCCGGCGACCAGGCGGAATTTTTTTTCGGTTTCACCCAGCGAATTTTTTGCGCGCAGAACAATGTCGTAATTGCCGGGCTGGTTTAAAACGCCCGTCACGCGCCCGGTGGCCGGGTCCAGTTTCAGTCCGGGCGGCAGACCGGTTGCGGAAAAGGTCATGGGCCGCCGGCCGGTGGCCGGGATCGGGTAAAGCACCGGCGAGCCGGGGCGGACGCCGAAAATGTTCGGGCCGTTGATGCGCGGCGTGTCCGGGGCCGGTGGCGTAAGGATGGCCGGCTGCGAAAAGGCGATGGACCCGGCGGTCACCAGCAACAGGGTCAAAATACCGGTGCAGTGAAACCCGAATCTGGTTTTTGGTTGCATGGTTTTGAGCGGATAAAAATCAAGGAAAGCCCGCCGCAAGACAAGTCGGATGAAATACCGACCACAGCTCCTTGCCGGCTTCACAACCAGTCTCCCGATCCGGTCGAACCAGGCATTCGGGTTTGCCTGGGGGGCCGGTACCGCAAGTCATCGTATTTTTCATTGGCTTGGACGGACTTTGTTGCTAATCAATCCAAAGCAAACAACACATAATTTCCATGGCCAAATTATTTCTCGGACTCGATTCCAGCACCCAAAGCCTGAGCGCCGTCATCATCGACGCCGACCGCCGCAAGGTGGTGTATGAAAAATCACTGAACTTTGACCAGGCGCTGCCGCAATATGGCACACAGAACGGCGTCCTGCCCAATGCCGATCCACTCGTCAAACACAGCTCGCCGCTGATGTGGGCCGAGGCGCTGGATTTGCTCTTTTCCGAAATGAAAAAGGACGGCGTCCCGCTTGGCCAAATCCTCGCCATCAGTGGCAGCGGCCAGCAACACGGCTCGGTTTATCTGAATAACAAAGCCGCAAAAATTCTGGCGAATCTGAACCCAACCCAGTCACTCGCCGAGAATCTACACGGCGTTTTCTCGCGCAAGACGTCGCCCATTTGGATGGATTCCTCCACGGCGGAAGAGTGTGCGGAAATCCGGACAAAACTCGGCGGCATCGAGGCCACGGCCAAGGCGACCGGGTCCGACGCATTTGAGCGGTTCACCGGCCCGCAAATCCGCAAGTTCGCCAAGACGGAACCGGCGGCGTACATGAAAACTTCGCATATTGCGCTCGTGAGTTCGTTCATGGCGTCGTTGCTCGCCGGAAAGATTGCTCCGATTGACCACGGCGATGGCGCGGGCATGAACCTGATGGACATCCGCAAAAAGGTCTGGCACCCGGACGCGCTGGCGGCCACCGCGCCGGATTTGAAGCAGAAACTGCCGCCGCTGGCCGAATCCTGGAAGGTCGTCGGCGCGGTTAGTCCGTATTTCGTCGAAAAATTCGGCGTGAATCCCAACGCCCAAACCATCGCCTGGTCGGGCGACAATCCGTGCAGCGTCATCGGCCTCGGCCTCATCAAGGCGGGCATGGTCGCCATCAGCCTCGGCACCAGCGACACCTACTTCGGCTCGATGAAGCAATGCCAGACCGACGCGCACGGCGAAGGCCACGTGTTCGGCTCGCCGACGGGCGATTACATGACGCTGATTTGTTTCAAAAACGGATCGCTGGCCCGCGAAAAAATCCGCGACGCCTACGGCATCAAGGATTGGAAAAAATTTGGCGCGGCGCTCACGGCAACGAAGCCGGGCGGCAACGGCGGAATTCTGCTGCCGTGGTTTGACGCGGAAATTGTTCCGCGCGTGAACAAACCCGGCATCCACCGGTTCGATCTCGACGAAAAAGACGCCGCCGCCAACTGCCGCGCCATCGTCGAGGGGCAAATGATGTCCATGCGGCTGCACTCGCAATGGATGAAAGTCGCGCCCGGCTGCATTTACGCCACCGGCGGCGCGTCGGACAACGTGTCGTTGTTGCAGGTGATGGCCGACGTGATGAACTGCCGCGTCCTGCGAATTGAAGTTGCCAAGAGCGCCGCGCTGGGTGCCGCGTTGCGGGCCGCGCACGGCTGGCTGGTTCAGGCCGGGGAAAAACCGAAATGGGAAAACGTCGTGGCCGATTTCACCGCGCCGATTCCCAACAGCGAAATCCGCCCGAATCCGAAGGCCGCAAAGGTCTATGACCAGTTGATTGAAAAATACGCCCGCTGCGAACGCGAGGCGTTGAAGCAGATTGGCGAAGCGGTTTAATCTTGGTGTTCTTGAAAAATCCGCCAAACAAAAACACCGCGCAAGCAATCGCGGGGCGTTTTATTATTTCATTTGCTGCCAGCAGTCTCCAAATCGAGGTAATGGCGCTTCCATCGCTCAATTTGTCTCGGCTTCATCAATGATTGGGCAATCTATTTCCACGTCAACGTTTCCATGGCCGGTGTCAACAGTTGCCCAGAGGGTAGCGAAGGGGTGAACCCAACTTGGGAAAATAGGGCGGTGCTCGCGTTCGCCTAAAAATACTTCGCCCCAGTAATAAGCAATTGCTTTCTTGATCGTCACGCTTTTTACCGTCGCCCAATCAATAGTCGTCTCGCCGCCGAATTTATCCAACATCCGTTTTTGGACAGCTTTGCCATCGCGCATCCATTTCATAATCGTTTCCGGCGTGGCTGTGGAATATATTTTGTCATGTTCCAAACTTCGCCATGACAACGAGATTTTGTTAACTTGGCCGTGTTCGCCAAAATCAATCAGGCAATTGCCGCCTGCCCTAAATTCCACGCCATCCACCGCACGAACGAAACTGACTTCACGAGCGCAGATGTTGGTGATCCAGATGTTATCTTGGAGATAAATACTTCCGACATCGTTGTAAAAAACAATGTTGGGTTTGCCATTTTCTGTTTTTGTTAGATCGGAAAGGCTGATGCCAAGTTCAGGTAAAAAATCTGCTGTCAGTTGAAACAGTTGATTTGTCCCCGGCACATCTTTGGCTAAATTGGTTGTCCAATTATTTTCGCCTCTTGAATATTCGATTTCGCCGATGGAGAAGGATATTGACAGATTTTGGCCATTCCCAAAAATCAGTCCATTGGTGTTGGAATACGTCCGGTCTTTTTCTGTGAATGAACCCAGAGCCATCAGATTTGAGATGACCGTTGGAGAAAACTTTGTAGGCACCATGTGATAGACCCACAACGTTTTCGGCCACGGATGCTTTGGCGCATTCCAATGCACCAGAAGGTTGGTGCGCTGGATGGGGGTTCCAACGCTTTTGAAGGGCAGACTTTGGGAAAAGCCCGCCGTCCAGAAGAATGGAAGCAAGACCAGAAGGATTATTTTTTTCATCACCTTTTAGGGATAAACCTGTGAAGTATCCCTGGTCCAGGAACCGCCGTTTAGCACAGTGTTGGTCTTGGTTTGCAAATAGTCGGAAAAACATGCACTATCACCGGCAATAGCGTAAATCATTGGATTTACCTGATAAGAAGTTCCATTCCTGCTTCCATCAGCGTAAGCTTGGCGTGCAGCCGCATACCAGGCATCATGAATGGTCATTGGAGCCCGAGGCACAGATGGGTCTCCGAGCATATAATCTGCAAAATATTGTCCAATAAGAGGCTCGACACTATCGTCCGTATCGACTCCCAACAGCAGATGCAAATTGCTGTTGTATGGTTTGACGTTCTGGCTTTGCATACTTGACCAATTAACGTGATAGAGACTGGTGCATGCATCGAGAACCATCCATTTAAGGCCGTTGGTCCGAGTAGGGCCGGCGAAATTCATTTCGGACATTCGGAGATATTGAGAACCGGCGCCGGCCGCTATGGGAAAATACATTTGCTTGACGGAAGCGCCCGGTGTGGAATCCGTCGTAGTGCCGTAAGCGCAATGAAGGCCAAGATAGCCGATATCCACTTGATTGAATGGATTGCCGCTGCCTCTCAAATCCGAAATTTGCAGCTTGTCTTCAGGCTTTGGAAGCCCCGGCGACCAGTCTCCTTTTGACATTTCCCCACCAAAGAGAATCGCTTCCGTATCTGCATTACGAAGGGGATAGTAAATCGGAGGATTGGCTGTTCCATGTCCCTCTATTTTAACAAAGCTGTTAAGGCCAATTAAATTATCTTTGAGCATGGCGGGCTGATATCCACTGGCTCCGTTTGCCGAATAAGTTTGGTAGGCAATGCCAAACGTTCCAAGAGAATTGAGCGTGGGAGTTGTGGGCGGCTTCAATGGCGCAGGTCCTGTGCTTTGAGATGATTGGCCACTATAAGAACTGCTGCTGTCCATGGAAACACTGAATTCAGCGGTGCGTGACGACATGCGTTGCGGCTGCATGTCCGATCTTGAAGCCTCGAAAATTAAAAGATCGTTTGTGTCAAACCCCGGCGGATAAATGGCAAACGGCACGGCGGATCCTGAACCGTCTCCGGGCATTGCCCACAATTCCATGGAGTCGGCAGTTTCGCCAGTTGACGCAGACGCAAACGAAGGTGAAGGCGGGCCTCCACTTCCGCCGCTCGAATCGCCGCCGCTGCCTGCATTTTGATAGGCCTGTCCGTTGGTCTGCGCTGAAATATAATAATAATAAACTCCAGCGGGTATGTTTGTCCCGCCATCGCCTTGACCATCCCAATTGAACAGCATTGAAGTGCCGCTGCCCGTAGCCGTACGGACAAGATTGCTATAATTATTCAGAATTTGAAGCGTCCAATCCACATTGGCTGCGAAAACCGCGCTGACTTGTTGTGTTTGCCCCAATGAAGGTTGAAAAAATGGTTCAGAGAACGAAATCCTTGTCACCAAATTGCTGAAAGTCACCGGCACGAAAGGAGAAACCGCGTGTCCAACCGAAACCGCAGGAGAGCCAAGCGGCCCGCCTGCCGGCGCTGAAAGACATTCGGCAGTTGCAAACAATATATGCGGGCCGTTTCCCCATTCGCACGTATTGATGACATAGTTAGAGCCGTCTTTTGTCGGCCACATTTCCTGTCCGTCAACATAAAGTTTTGTTGAAAGCGATGCGTGATTGGTGCTGGCGACAACGGTTACAGTCAATTCATTGGAAGCGAGAGCGCCATTTGCCGGCGAAACGATGGAAACAGTCTCGTCGGTGATTGTATCCGCTTCTTTATCCACGATCCGATAAAAACGCATCGGCGCGTATTTCGGATGCACAATGGGCGGCACGTGAAGAAGATAATCTCCCGTATCCAGCCAGAATGTGTTTGTGCCCTGGGACGGATAATTGTCGTAAAGAGTTTGCCAGGTGATACTGCCGGTATTGGTGTCAATGAGCGCATCGGCACATTGGACTTGATAAACTTCGTTCGATTGGCTCGTCCAAGACAAGCGAATCGCTCCTTCATCCGTTGCTGAAACTGCGGTAAAATGCAGATTTGTTTGGCCGAATGTGGATTGAGTGAGTAACAGCCCCAGCGACAATGCTCCACCGAGACCCCATCGAGTGATCGAATTTGTCTTCATTTTTCCCTTTCATTGTTTTCTGCCTCGCAGCTTTGTGCGCGAGGACGGTGCAAAATTATTTTTATAATTCACGGCATCACCGCACGATAAAACCGTTGCTTGAAATTTTTCGCTGCCGGATCGCTGAAATTCAGAAGCGAATTGCTTCCGACAAGGTTCGTAAACGGCTGCCAATTCACCAGATTGCTCGAAACTTGAATCGCGTAGTTGAAACCCAGTGGTGCTTCGAGTTTCAATCTCAACCCATTCGTAGCCCACGCAATAGGCGTGTTTAGGTTCAACTTCAGCATCACTGGCAACGTTCCTTGCGCGACTCGATAAAATCGCCAGCCCAAATAATTCGCTCCGGGATCAACCACAATTGTCGGCGAATTGGTGCAGGTGAAATTCATCACAGATGTCCAATTTGCCAAATCCGTTGAGGCTTGAAGCGTATAATTGCTTCCGATTGTGCCGTAAAAATCCATTTGAAAACCATTCGTAACAAGGCCGACGCTGGCAAGCGTATTGGCAGGCGGAACCACAAAGAATGACTGCGCCACATTCGCTGCTGCCGCGTATGTGTTATTGCCCGGCTGCGATGCGGTCACGGTGACATTCCCCCAACCGGTCAATGTAACGATGTTCCCGCTCAACACCGCAGTACCAGACACGGAAAAACTAACCGGCAAACCGGAATCTGCCGTTGCTGTGAGCAAGAACGCGGCGTCTCCCGCCGTCTGCTGGCTCAACGCACCGAAGGTGATGGTCTGCGGCACTTTGGTTACGGTCAAATTTTGTTGCACTGCCGCCGCCGCGTTGTAATTCGAGTTACCCGGCTGCCACGCTCTCACCGTTACTGCCCCGCCACCCAGCAGCGTGACAATGTTGGTGTCCACCACTGCCAGACCACTTACAATGTCGAAATACACCGGCAAACTGGAACTTGTCGTTGCCGTCAGCACAAATGGCGCGTCGCTCGCCGACTTCATCGGCACGGGGGCAAACGCAATCGATTGATTGGCTTTTGCCACGTTGAAGTTCACGTTTACTGGCAGAGCGGTGTTGAACAAATCATTCCCCGCTTGATTAGCTTGGACGGTTACAGCCCCAGCACCGGTCAGAGTCAGGACGTTGCTGCTGGTTAATATAGCCGGCCCCGAGACGACGTTAAACGTGATGGACAGACCAGAACTGGCCGCCGCCAAAAGCTGGATGGGGGGATCGCCAAAAGTGCGATCCGCAACGGTCGTAAATGTGATGGTCTGGTTTTGGTTTATCGTTTGATAAATCACCGTCAGCGTGGCGTTGCTGCTGTTGCCAGACGTGTCAGTAACAGCAACTGAAAGGATATTTGTTCCGGGTAGGAGTGTGATACCATTCACAGACCAATTGGTTGTGCCAGTCGCATAACCACTACCGCCTTGACTGTTCGCCCACGTCACGCCCGCCACTATGCCTTGAGCCAACCCGAGGTCGTCGTCGGCAGTACCGCTTAAATTCAGCGTGCTGGCCGCGGTCGTGTAGACTGGAGACGACGTAGGCGCTGCAATGAAGATTTCAGGTGGATTGATATCAGAAAGCGTAAGAATACTGAATCCACCGCGTGCATCCGAAATGTACAGATTGTTCCCCGACACTTTGACGTCCTGTGGGATTGTCGGCATGCTGTATGACCGTAGAAGTATGGGCTGGCTCGGATTGCTAACATCGTAAACCAAAATGCCGCTTCCCGCTGCCAAGTAGGCAGTCGTACCGGAGAAATCAAACCCAAAGACCGCCACGCCGGCGTTATTTGAACTGACCAACACGGGGGAATTACTGTTTATCAAATCAATAATTTTCCAACTGGTATCCCCATACTGACAACCGACATACAAATAGCGGTTGTTTGGAGACAGCTTCATCGTGCTGACAATCCCAATGTCAGGCAATTGACCGATCTGTTGCAGACTCGACAAGTTGCTCACGTCAACCACCGCAAGCGAAAAATTGTTTCCACTCGTGAGCGGTATGGCAACACAAGCGATGCTGTTGTTGCCCGCAACCGCCCAAGCCGCTCCGTTATGTGTCGCAAAATCCAACTTAGACTGGATTGTGATGGAGGCCGGATTGTTGGCATTGAGAACTTCAATCGCCGGGCTGAAGGGAGCCGTCGTTTCGTCGAAACCCACGACAATAACAGAATTGCCGAGAAGATACAGGTCATCGGCGAGAAATTGACTTGTCGTGTTTGTGCCGAGCAACGCCGGCACTTGAGGGTTCGATACGTCTAAGACATTGATCTGGTGCGTAGACACAAAATAGGCGCGGGTTCCAGAGACTTGAACCTTCTCCCCACCAAAACCGCCGTTCAAAGAGGGAACATACTGAGACAACTGACTTGGGGCGGCAGGGTTGCTGACGTTGAGAATCTTCAAGCCGCTGTTTTGTGTGACAAGGAACGCATTGTTTACACTGATTGCTTCTGTAAGGTAGTACCCCGCAGTTGCGCCGAACGCACCGCGATAGGCAGGACTGCTTGGTGTACTTACGTCGTAAATCTGAAAACCGCTCTCCCCGCCTGTACAAAGCGCGATTCCGCCAAGAATCGCCATTGTGTTGCCTTGAGGTAGTGCCGTGCTGACAGAAACGAAACCGACCCTCTGCGCGGCCCCGCCTGGGAAATTATAGATTTGCAGTCCCAAATTGCCCCACGTGTAGATGCGCCCATTTGCGATCGCAACCGCACTTGGCCCGTCCGAACTGACAGAGCCGAGTGCCGCTGGCGCATTTGGATTACTAACGTCAACCGCTTGCAGATTGCCAAAGCCGTCAGCAAAGAAAATACGGTTGTTCAAAAAGGCCATACAGTGCGCCTCCCACGATTGCGTGATCGCAGCAGTCGTGCCCCGCAGCGTCGGAGCGCTTGGATCGGTCACATCCACGACGGCCAGTGCGCCTCCTGTGGACACGTATGCAAAAATGTTGGCGCCGGAAGTCTGAACCAGTAGCCGGTCGCTGTTGCCGATAGAAAGTGAGCCGATCTGTTGCGGTTGGGTTGGATTGGAAATATCGAACACCATCAAACCGCTGTTACCATTTGCCACATACGCATTAGTACCAAGCACAGCAACACCGGAAGCATAATCTCCGGTGTTGTAATAACCACGCAGAGCGGGTGCGGTGGGAGTCGTGATGTCAACAATTTGAAGCCCTGAATCGTAGTTGGCAACGGCGGCGTATTGTCGCCCGGATGACGAAAATAGGGCAATGTCCTGAACTAACCCCGGCATGGCGAGACGCGCGACCGGCGTTGGAGCTGTAGGATTCGAGACATCGAACACCGTGAAAGTACTTCCTTCCCCGCCGTAACCGTAGTTGCCTTGCGCGGCCATCGCGGCGAAGTAGCCGCCAATACTTCCGGCAAGTTGAATGCCGTTGCCACGGGGGAATCCATACGCGAAACCATTCAGATTTGTCGTGTTACCACTTGCGGTTTGCACCACGACAGAAGCGGTGCCATAAAAAGAATTTGACGGCGTGAAGCAGGTGATTTGCGAATTATTCACCACGGTGACGTTGGTTGCGGGTTGTCCAGCGACCAGCACAGTTGCCGGAGCAGTGAAGTTTAAACCCTGAATCGTCAACTCCGTGCCACCTGCCAATGCGCCAATACTCGGTTGGATGCTGATAATGCTTGGCTGGCCGACTGGGGGCGTGTAATTGCCGGAAATGACTGTGGTTTGAGCGCGTTGGATTGTCAGATTTTGGTTGGCAGGAACAGACCAGTCAGCAAGGGTGTCGAAAGTGACGGTATAATTACCGGGTGGCAATGACGCAGAAGCACCATTGCCATACGTGCCACCGTTGACATGCCAGTGTGCTCCTGCCGCCACCGCGTCTGGCGGCGAAAGCGTAACCGTAAGCAAACCCGGGGTCGTGTCCGGCGTGAAAGTGACCGTAACATTCGCGGTCTGTCCCGCCGTGATCGTCATTAGTTGCATTGGTGGGCCAAGCCAACCTGCGACTGGATGCAAGGTGATAAAATAGCTGGCGGGGAACGTCGTGTAGCTGCTGCCACTGGCGCGAAAATCGTTGTCATTAAAACCCCATGTCACTCCCGCCGCTGCTGCTGCCGATGGTTGAATCGTTACCGTGAGCGTTCCAAGGTTAGGGTCACCGGATGCAAAGTTCGCACTCACGGTTTTGCTTCCATTTATCGTAACCGTGATTGGATTGCCCGTGCCGCTGGCGTCGCCGTTCCAGCCGGCGAAGTGATAGCCAATGTTTGCATTGGCCGTCAGTTGCACCAGTGAACCAGCCGTATAAACATAGGCACTTCCATTCCAAGTGCCGGACGGTGAATTGATGCTGTAACCCATACTACCGCCTTGATTCAATGTGAGCGTGTAGGTGCTCGGCGCAACGACCGAATAAGTCTCAGTATCGCTCGTGACCACGCCGCCAGTGATGGAAACGGAGTGCGATGCGGGTGCGGTGTAGCCGGCGATGGCCTTGCACGAAATGATGTGAGAGCCGGGAGTGAGATTTGTAACAACGTCACTGCTGTTGTGGTAACTACCGCTGTCCACCTGCCACTGCGCGCCGGCCAACACCACCCCAGCTGGCTGTAGCGTGACTGAAAGTGTTCCACTTGACGGCGGGGGTGGTGCTACAACAGTGAAGTTGAAGGCCGCAGATTGCTGGCTGCCGTTGATGACCCGTACTGTCCAATTCGCCGCATTCGTGTCGGTTCTGATGTAGTAATCAATTTCATTCGGGCTGATGAAATACAAGCGCGCCGGATCGGAGACGATAGTGCCATTGAAGAGCAACGTGGAACTGCTAGTGAACCCGGAGCCATAAATGTGGAGGAGTTGCGTTTGTGGCAGTGGCAGGCCGGTAAGAACAGAAGGTGACACCGAAGTAATGACAAGCGATGGAGGAGCGTTGCTGAGTGTTCGCACGTATTGCATCGTGTCATCCACTAGCAACAGTACCTTGGAGACTTCGCCCGGCAGCGCGTCCATCATCTGCTGCGGGATCATGTTGACTTGCTCGCGGGCGTTGCTGGCGTTTGTGCGCGCCATGTTGAACAAGGTTCCGACGTCCGGTTTTGCAAATGAGAAGCCGAGTGATGTGGCGTTCTTCAAGATTTCGTTGGCTTCAGGTTGGCCAGCAATCACCGCCTCGACGCTCAGGTTGAGATTGACCTGCTCAGTTAGCAGGTTCGCCGCGCTGGAAAGTGCGGTGTCGGCGGTTTCTGCCAAGCGTACCCGGAATTCGATGTCCAAGTTGGCGGCATAGGCTGCCTGCATGGTCCAATCCCATTGTCGCAAGGCGCTGATGCTTCCCAGCGAATAGTTGACCGGGCACAACACCGGAGACGAATCCTTGAGAAGGTAGGCCGAATAGCTCACTTGGGAGTTGCCAGTTCTGGAGTTTTGAAGATCACGCCGACGCGCCTCAATAAACGCCGTGAGTTCCGAAATGCGGGCTGGCGGAAGTTGTCGTTGGTGCATCTCTGTACTCAGGGTTCTCAGTTGGTCGTAGATGTAGTTTTTGGCGGCATACACCGTGGGCAAGATTTCCCCTCCGCTGCGATCTGCTGTGCTGGTCTTGTGGGCGACGCACATGGGACTCCATCCAGCGATGCCGTTCAAATCGTTCTGAATGCTAGAGCGATAGCTGTCGTAGTCGAAGATGAGAAACCATGTAGCGTCAGCCCGGTCCAGCATGGTGTCCACATTGCTGGTGTAGGCCGGGCCGTCGATGGCGAGAGCCAAGTTCTGCCCATCCTGCCAGAAGCGGTCGAAGGTGGTGCCCAGCGAAAAGACCTTTTGGGCTGAATCTGTGACCTGTAACGAGGCGTTGACCCACGAGCGAACCGACGTCGGCTGCTTGATTGAAATGGCTGTCAAACCGTCATAAACACTACGGGCAATATCGAGGAACGGACTGAACCAATCGCTCCAACGGGCGGACACGTCGAAGTTCCTGGCGTCGGCGAAGGCTCGTGCGTTGGCATCCAGATCTTGGTCAATCTTGGCGACGGCTTGTAGCTTGAGCGAGTCAAGCGCATTGGCGACATCGTCGGCAGGGACGTTTTGAGCGCGTAAGTTAAGCGCGGCAAACAATATCGTAACGAAAATAATTCTGAATATTAAAGTGCTTCGCCATTCTTGTTTTTCGGTCTTCACAATTTTGCCCTTCTAAGTTTGATCTCCTCGCGTGGATCGATTTACCTGAAACTGAAAGGGCGCGAACTCAACGCACCCTGACTCAGGCACCGCGAAGCGCCTTCCCCAGAAGCACGCCAAGCCGCGCCCGATGGGCGCGTGCTTGGTCGGTCCTGAGGAGTGAAATTCGCGGTTTCGAGTCAGACCGTAGCCAAAGCTACGCAATATGGTTTTGGGTTCTGTTTTTTACATTCGTTTTGGAACTTCCGTATGACAATGCGGTTCTACGCCCTTCACCGGAAATTGCCAAGAATTATTTGGGGAATTTTCAACACGCCTTTGCGACAAACGTCGTCAAAGACTTCCGGACTTTCCGTCCCACTGAAACGTTCCGCCCGTGGGAATTTTCACTACGCGAGTCACGTTGCCGTAGCGCAGGCGGCAGGGATTGTAAAAATTACCGACCGGTTTAGGGCGTCGCCAAACGGCCCACGACCTCCATTTCAGCCAGCGCGGCGGATTTTCCGCCGGACACACCGGTAAAGGTCACGCGCAGGAAACGTCCGCTTGCATCCTGTTGCGCAGCGTCGGTGCGCACTTTGTCGGTGCTGGTATTTTGAGTCTGATCGGCGACCAGCTTCCAGCCGGTGCTGCCATCGTTGGATATCTCAATGCGGTAACGCCAGTTGGCTTCCGTCTGAAAGGTTAACCTGGTTTGGCTGACCGTCACCATGCGTTCCAGGTCCACGCTCCACCACGCATTGGAATCGGCGGCGCCCGCCTGCCAGAACGTGGCGGCGTTGCCGTCGTTGCCGAGGCTGGCGTTGTGGCCGGGCGCTTCACTGCTGGCTTGCGTCGGATTTTGGAAACCGAAAACGGAATTCGTTGGCGTCGCCGGTACCGGCGCAGATTGTCCTCCGAAGCGCACATAAGGACGCGGTTTCACCGGCGGCGTTTTGCCGGCAATAAACTTGGGTTCACCCAGCGAGTTGATTGTGATTGTCGCATCCACAAGTCCGGGCGACGTGGCGCGAATGACGGTCTTGCCCGAAAAGTAAGAACGAAATTCCATCGCCGCCGCGCCGTCGCGGATGGCTATGTCGGAATTGGGATCGAACGTGATGGAGGGCCCGGTCGGAAATTCGCCCGGCCCGGATTCAATCGTCAGCGTGACCGGCGGAGAATTGCTCAAGGCCCTGCCTGTGCGGTCCACGACGGTGACGATGAGTTGCGCGTCGTCCGTGCCGTCAATGCTCTTGAGCGTCGTTTTGTCCGCCGTCAGCCGCAATCCGGCGGGTGTGCCGGAGGCGGGCCAGTCGGGCGGCGGGATATGCCGGTATTCGTTGCGATACCAATACCACTGGCGTTTGGGCAGCCGGAAGTAATCCACCATGCCCATGCAGCCGAAATGGCCGGCGATGCTGCCGTGATCAAAAGCGCACCAGAGCGCCTGGCCGCTGCGCCACGCGAATGGTTCCGACTGAAGATCGCCCCAGCCCGGTTCGTAGTTGCCCGGCCGGTTGGCCACCGTCGAGCCATATTCGGACACCACGTTCGGAATGCCGGGATTGATGAACAGCCTCGCGCCGTCGCCGTTGTACCCGGCAATATCGCCAAGTTTGTCAATGTCACCGCGCTGGCAGCCGCCGATGGCCGCGGGTCGAGTGGGATCGAGCTGGTGCGAAAGCGCCACGACCTGTTTGAGAAGTTCCCGCACCTTGGGCAGCGTCGAACCCTGGGTGAAGAACACTTCGTTGTCCATGCTCCACACGATGATGCCCGGATGGTTGCGGTTGATGCGGATCATGTCCCGCAGACTGTTCTTGACGCTCTCATCAAAGGCCGGTTGATGCCTTGCCTCCGGCGGGTAAGCGCTGCTGCCCCAGGGATTCTTGAAACCCGCTGTGCCCCAGAAACAATTTTCCGACCAGAAGAGAACGCCCAGCCGGTCGCAGGCCTCCGCAAAGGCCGGGGCGTGTGGATAATGCGACCCGCGAATGAAATCGAAACCGGCGTCCTTGACCAGCTTCACGTCGCGGTAAAAACCGCTGTCGGCCACCGCGTCGCCCCAGCCCGCGTGATCCTGGTGAGCGTTCACGCCCTTGAAATAATAATGTTCGCCGTTCAGAAAAAATCCCTGGTCCGCCGTCCACTTGAACCAGCGGAATCCAAATGACGTTGCAAATTCATCCGCGGTTTTTTTGCCGTCATAAACCTTGCTCACCGCCGTGTAGAGAAATGGATGGTCGGGATGCCAGAGCTTCGGTTTGGCAATGGGGGCGGTCGTTTGATCGAAGGTCACGGTCGTTCCGGCGGGAACCGATTGCTGGGAAGAAATGCTGGCGACCGTTTTTCCGTCCGGATCAAGAACGTCCGTCTGAAGCACGCACGCTTTCGCCGCCGCGTCATCATTGCGAATTTCCGTCTTCACCTTCACCATGCCCGATTCCGCCGAAAGCTGCGGCGTGGTGACGAACGTGCCGTACCAGGTGACGTGCAGCGGCCCGGTCACGACCAGCCGGACATCGCGGTAAATGCCGCCGCTGAAAACGTGTTCGCCCGCGCGCGGGGCGAGTTCCGGATTCCAATGGTTGTTGAGCCGCACGGCCACCACGTTGTCGCCGGTTTTCACCGCCCCGGTGATGTCCAGGGAAAATCCCGTGTAACCGCCCTTGTGTTCGCCGATGCGCCGGCCATTCACAAAAATTTCCGCATCCTGAAACGCGCCATCAAATTCGAGGAACAGCCGCTGGCCAGCCCATTTGGCCGGAACATAAAAGTGTTTCCGATACCAGCCGTAACCCACGTAGAATTTGTCGGAGAGGAAATAGGGAATGCTGAAAGAATGGGGCAATCCGATGTCATCCCACTTCGAATCATCGTAGTTGGCCACCTCCGCTCCGGGCGGGTCGCCCAGTTGGAATTTCCATTCGCGGTTGAAGTTGAGCTGCTGGCGCGGCGGTTCGGCGGCCAACAGCAAAGTCGGAAGCAGCAGGGCGGCCAAAAGAAGAAGCGGCATTTTCATTGATGTGGTTGCCAAAATACAGATGGCGAAAAAACAAGTCACGCCAGTTATTGATGCTTCGCAGAGATGGGTTCATCCTGACACTGCCGCCGAACGCAATCGGATTGGAGCGCGGCTGTCCCCGATTTATCGGGACTGCGGAGGACGGGTCGGCGGTTGCTTCAGGCTTCGGGCTGGTTTGGCCAGCCTGCGCCACTGATTCCACCGGCGCTCACACAAAGCGCCGCTGCTAAAACACGGACGCGCGGCGGCATATCCCGCCTCTTTTATTTGCCAATCCGGTTTTCCTGTCCGCGATAGAATGCCGCCAGCCGGTCCGGTGACACGCCGCAAAGATGGCCCAGAATGACGAGCTTGTTGATGAGGGTTGTCCGGAACAGTCCCAGCCGGCGCCAGCGCCGGCCTGACGTTATGGCGGCGGCAGCGGCCGTGACCACGCGGCCACGCTTCCGCAGCCGTCGCACGATTTCGCAGTCCTCCATGATCGGCAGGGCGGCGAATCCGCCAATCTCCTCGAACAACGATCTTCGCAGGAACAGCGCCTGGTCTCCGTAAGGCGATTGCCGCCACCGCGAACGCAGGTTCGCCGTCCATTCGATGAGCCATTGGCCGGCCAGTTTTTCGCCCATCTGAAATCGAAACGCTCCGGCCGCCACCGCCGGGTCGCGCAAGGTTCCGGCCACCACTTCCGGATAATCGGCGGGCAGCAGCGTGTCCGCATGCAGAAAAATCAATGCATTTCCGGCGGCCTGCGCCGCGCCCGCGTTCATCTGCCGCGCGCGGCCGGGCTGGGATTGAATCACCCGCGCGCCCGCCGCCCGCGCCAACGCCACGGTGTCATCCGTGCTGCCGCCGTCCACGACCAGAATTTCGTGCGGCCGGCCCCGCTGCGCCGATTGCAGGGTGGCGGTGATATACTGCGCCTCGTTCAGCGCCGGAATGATGACGCTGATGCGGCTCAAGTCGGCATTCTCGGCATCAGTGATTTGTTTCCACGCGTACAAATCGCCCGGCACATCAAGGTCGCTCAACGGAGCCAGCAAAACGGGTTCGAACCCCGCCTGCCTCGAAATAAAAATGGATTCCGTCAGCACCGTCCCCGTGCTCCAATGAACGTTGCGGAACAGTTGCGGCACCGGCTGCGTCAGGCCAGCCAGATAATAACCGCCATCCCGGGCCGGGCCGAATACAACGGACGCCTGGGAAAGTTTGTCGAACGCGGCGGCCAGCACGTCCGCCGTCAGTTCCGGACAGTCGCTGCCGATGATGACGGTGGCGCGCGCGCCTTCCCGGAAGCTGTCTTCAAATGCGCCCGCCATTCGCCGGCCAAGGTCGCCGTCACATTGCGCGCGGCAAATCACCTCATCGCCAAGCCAGTGATGCATCGCGTTTTCATCGCCGCCGGTGAAGCGGATTTCGAGTTCCGCATCGCACGCGCGACTGGCGGCGAGCGCCGTGCGGAGCGTGCGCAGGACGAGCCGGCGATACAGCGCCGCCGCGCCATCCGCGCCCAGCGCCGGAATGAGCCGCGTCTTCACGCATCCCGGTTCGGGAAATCGCGCGAACAAAATCAGTCTGCGCCGGCCGCCGCTCATGTTCGGTGAGCATACGGCCAAATGCGCCGCCATGCGAGCCGGCGGTTCATCCGGTTGAAAGTTGGTTTGGTGGGGCGCGGCGTCTGCGCGACGCATGAATCCAGTTTCAATGATTATCCCTGCTGGCACAGAATGCGTTTTTACAAGTTTCTATCCGCGTAATCAGATGACAAACTTTGATGCAGGTGAATCAAAGTTTTGCATACCGTTCTGTCCGCATCGGTTCATGGAAAGGGCGGTCACGCGAGCGCGCCGGTGCAACTGCTCCCGCAACCGGCGGTGCAGGCCAGGCAATGCCCGCCCGTCCGGATTTCGTAATCGTCCAGCAACTGCGGCGTCACATCCCAGAGATGCAGCGGCTTGCCATTGCGCATCTGCATTCCGAGCATCTGGTTGAAGTCGCAGTCGTAAATTTCGCCCTGCCAGCCCACGTTCAGCGTGGTGCGGCACATCAGTCCCGGCACGGTCGCGGGATTGAAACTGTTGGCCAGCAGTTCGAGATAGGCGTCCCACTGGCCGCGCCGGCGCAAGTCCTCCGCGAAACGCGCGATGGGCTGGTTGGTGATCGTGAACAGTTTGGTGAACACGATGCCAAACTCGCGCGCCAGCACTTCCCGGTAATCGGCTTCCAGTTCCGCCTGCGGCCCCGGCAATTTCGGCCCCAGCGGATTGTGGACCAGATTCAGCGGCAACCGCGTGCCGAAGCCGGCGGCGTTGAGCTTCCGGAGCGCGGAAATGCTTTTTTCAAAAACGCCGTCGCCGCGCTGCGCGTTCACGTTGTCCGCAGAATAACAGGGCAGCGACGCGATGACCTCCACCTCGTGCGCCGCGAGATATTCCGGCAGCCAGCGATGGGAGTCGGTTTCGATGATGGTGAGGTTGTTGCGGTCCATGACCTGGCAGCCGCAGCCGCGGGCCGTCTCGACGAAATAGCGGAAGTGTTCGCTCAACTCCGGCGCGCCGCCGGTGAGGTCAACCACCGCGGGCCGATGCCGTCGAATCCACTCCCCGACCCGCTCCGCCACCGGCGCGGGCATCATTTCCGTGCGCCACGGCGCGGCGTCCACGTGACAATGCCGGCAGGTCTGGTTGCACTGGCGGCCCAAATTGATTTGGAGCGTTTGCAGCCGGGCGCGGCGCAAGGTCAACCCATGGCCGGAAAGTTTTTGCTCAAACTGGTTCATTCGACCCGATAGTAAGGCGGGATGACCTTGTCGGCCTTGTGCCGGGTCTGGAGCACCAAATCGGAATTCCGGCCGTCCACCTCGGCGTAATGCCGGGCCGCATCCTCATAAGTCCTGCCGCCGGTCATGTGCCGCTTGATCACCGCCTGCTGCGTCCGCTCCTTGTCGGATTCAATGAAATAGCAAAAATCCAGCAGCGGCCGCACCTGCGCCCAGTCGCCGTGATCGGACAGCAGCCAAAGTCCCTCCACCAACAGCAAGGCCGCGGGCGTCTCCACCCGGATGCGGTTCGGGACCGGGTCGTGCAATTTTCGCGAATACGCCGGGAAGGCGACGGTTTCGCCCGCCGCGAAAGCTTTCAGGTCCCTGGCCAGGGCCGCGACGTCATAAGTGTCGAACCGGCCCTTGACCTGTTTCAGCGGCACGCCGTCCGAAAAATGCGACAGCAGGTGGCGGTTCGGATAATGATAGGCGTCAATGGTGATGGCCTCGAACGCGAACGGCAGGCGGGCTTGTTTGGCCAGTTCCTGGAACAGGACGGCCACGACCGATTTCCCGGCGCCGGTGGGACCGGCCATCCCGATGACGACGCGGGGCTTCCTGGCAGCGTTGCAAACATCCACGGTTTCCCAAAACAGGTTCAGATAAAAAGCCTTTTGCCGCGGGGAAAAGCCGGAGAGGTCAATGGTCTGCTCGGTGACCATCAACGCGGCTGGAAAAACCAATTCAGAACTCTGCACGCAGGAATTTTAACCACGAAACACACCAAACACACGAAAGCATTTTTAACCACGGCTGGACACATGAACGGATTTGTCAAGTCCACCACCCAATCCAAATCTTCCAGCGGAATCTGGCCGACAATGTTCAGCAGTGAAAGGCGATGAGAGTTCTTGGTTGAGGGTTGAGAGACCGACAACTTGCCTTAACGCTTGCTGGCGTGCAGCACGATCAGGCCGCGACCACTTCCACGCGCGGAGAAAAACCGAGTTTATGAAGCAGCGCTTCGCAATCTTCCCAGGCCAGGCCAAACGCGCGCACGTCGGCCACGCCGAGGCGGGCGACCACGGATGAAAGCGTCTGGGCATCACGTTCGGCCAGTTTGCCATCCAGCATGACTTGTTCCGCCCAATCCACCAACTGCGCCAGCGTCATCTCGTGGTGGAGATACGCGGCGATTTTGTCGGCGACGGTTTGTTTCGTGATCGTCATGGCTGTAGCCTACACTTTCTGGTGGCCTTTATCCACCGGGAATTTTTCATGGGTCTCCACCAATTTGCCCGCGTCATCGTAAATTTCCTGCCAAAACCGCACGGTGGTTTCGTTCGCATCCACCTCCTTCAAATAGCGCGCCTGCCAGCCGAGCCGGCCCGTCACCTCCAGCCGATAGCGCCGTCCGCCGCCGGGCAAGGCTTCCCAGCGGCCAAATTTCCTTTCATTTTGCTGGCGTGTGCTCAAGGGGGAAGAACTTTAATCAAATTCAAATCTTCGCCAGCGCCTGTTTCAGGTCGGTGATCAAATCCTCGACGTTTTCCAGGCCGAGGGCGATGCGCACGAGGTTGTCCACCATGCCGAGGGATTTGCGGTAGGCCACCGGATAGTCGAAGAACGACATCATGGACATCTGGGTGACGAGGCTCTCGGAACCGCCGAGGCTGGGCGTGATGAGAAAGAGTTCCAGCGAGTCAATGAACCGCCGCGTTTCCTGGTCGTCGCCTTTCACCAGGAAACTGATGACGCTGCCGAAGCCGCGCATCTGTTTTTTCGCCAGCCGGTGATCCGGATGCGATTTCAATCCGGGATACCAGACCTTCAGGATTTTGGGATGCGCTTCGAGGAACCGGGCGATTTCGAGTCCGGCGCGGTTGTGATGTTCCATCCGCAGGCCGAAGGTTTTCAATCCGCGTTCCAGCAGAAAGCAGGTGAGCGGTCCGGGAATGGAGCCGATCATCCGCTGCAGTTTGTTCAGGTCTTCGAGCTGCTGGTGATTGCCGAGCGTGACGCCGGCCAGCAGGTCGTTGTGGCCGCCGAGATATTTCGTGGCCGAGTGGATGACGATGTCCACGCCCAGTTCCAGCGGACGGATGTTGAAGGGCGTGGCCAGCGTCGCGTCAATCATCGTGAGCAGCTTGTGCCGTTTGGCGACCTTCACGATGGCCGGGAGGTCCGGCACGCGCAGATAGGGATTGGTCGGCAATTCGGTGAAAATGATGTTGGTGTTGGGCTGGATGGCTTTTTCGATGGCCGCCGCCGTGGGCGCGACCAGGCTGGTTTGAATCCCGAATTTCTTCAAAAAGTTGGTCGCGAAATCGCGCGTCTGCCGGTAGCAATCGCTCGTGAAAATGATGTGGCCGTCCTTTTGCATGTAGGCCATGAGCGTGAGGATGACCGCGCTCATGCCGGTGGAAAACAGAATGGCCCGTTCGGCGCCCTCGACGGCGGCGAGCTTGCGCTCGGTCTCCTGCTGGGTGGGATTGCCGTAGCGGCCGTATTCGTGCTCGCGGATGACGCGGCCCTGGCCCTTGGCCTTCATGAACTCGAAGACTTCGGACGTGGACTCGAAGCTGTAGTTCGAGGTGTGGACGATGGGCGTGGAAACGGCGTGGTGCGCCTTGCGATGCTTGCCGTGGCCGTGAATCGCCAGCGTCGCCGGTCCCCACTTATGCAATGTTGTGAATTTTAGAAGTCATTGAACAAATCCTTGTTTCGGAAGTTAGCTACCTCAAAAACAAGTCGGAGCCGCCGTGAGGAGTCTCTGACTTGCCTTTCCAAAACCGTGAAAAATTTGAGACTCGTTACCTCGTCTCCTACAACGGCATGGTTTTTTAACCGGACATGCTAGACATTGAACCGGCTCCTTTCCTTGAGGGCCAGCTTGAGCGCGTTCTTCACCGCGTCCAGCCGCGCCGGCAGTTCAATCGGCTGGTTCGCATGGCGGCACGGAAAATCCAGTTCCCGCTTGTGATACTTCACCTTCATCTCGACAAATTTCAGTCCGTGCGCCGTGGAGATGACGACCACGCGCTCTTTTTTGTCAATCTTGCCGGCCTTGAGCAGCTTGATGAGCACCGCCAGCGCCACGCCGGTGTGCGGGCAGTTGAACATGCCGGTGCGGTCGCCCAGCGCCGCGGCGTCGGCCAGTTCCTCCTCGGTGGCCTGTTCGACGATGCCGTTGAATTGTTTCAACGTGCGGATCGCCTTCTGAATGCTGACCGGGTTGCCGATTTGAATGGCGCTGGCCAGGGTCTTTTGCGCCTGGACCGGCTCGAACGTCTCGAAGTTCTTCAGATAGGACCGGTAAAGCGGATTGGCCCGCTCGGCCTGGGCGACGACGATGCGCGGCAGCTTGGAAATCAGGCCGAGGTCTTTCATCATCATCAGGCCCTTGCCGAGCGCGGAGACGTTGCCGAGGTTGCCGCCGGGAATGATCATCACGTCGGGCACCTGCCAGTCGAACTGCTGGACAATTTCAATGCCCACGGTCTTCTGGCCCTCGACGCGCAGCGAATTCATCGAGTTCGCCAGGTAAAGCGTTTCGTCCCGGGTGATTTCCTGGACGAGCTTCATGCAGCCGTCGAAGTCGGTGTCGAGATAGAGCACGAGCGCGCCGTTGGAAATCGGCTGGATGAGCTGCGCGCCGGAAATTTTCCCGCGCGGGAGGAGCACGATGGACGGGATGCCCGCCGCGGCGCAGTAGGTGGCCAGCGCCGCCGAGGTGTCGCCGGTGGAGGCGCAGACGACGGCCTTGATGGGCGCGCCCTCGGAAATCATCTGCTTGACCTGCGACACGAGCACCGTCATGCCGAGGTCCTTGAACGAGCCGCTGTGGGTGTTGCCGCAGAGTTTGACCCAAAGTTCGTTCACCCCGATGATTTTTCCGAAGCGTTCGGCCCAGAACAGATTGGTGCCGCCTTCGTAAAGCGAAACGACGTCGTCGTTCTTGATCTGCGGCAGGATCCATTCCTTCTTGCCCCACACGCCGGAGCCGTAGGGCCATTCGTTGCTCTTGTAGCGCTTTTCGAAAAGTTTTTTCCAGCTCGCGGCGCTGCGGCGTTTCAGCGCCTTGAGGTCGTGCTGCACCTCCAGCAGCGAACGGCAGCGCTGGCATTGGTACACGATGGAGTTCAGCGGGTAGGTCTGCCCGCACTCCGGATTGATACATTGAAACCAGGCTCGATAGGACATGGTCATCTTTCCTGTGCCGCGCGGCCGGGAACTTTTCACCGGAACCGCCACGGCACAATTCATAATGCTTCAGAATGAACGGGGAGTTCCTGTTTTTCAAGGAAACAGCGCACGCCGGCCGGAAAAATTAGACCGGTTACTACGCCGGGTAAGTCGTGGGAAAGCTATGGCGGTTCAATAGCGGCAAACTCTAGCATCCAGTGAGTGCGTCCTCGGCGCGCAACTCCGACAGCTTGGAATGCATGGGATTTCGGATGCCTTGTGGTTGACTGACTGGCTTGGCCGGGGACGGTCAGATGCCGTTTTGAACACGCCCTACCGCCGGCCCAGCCGCTCCAGCAGTTTGCCGTGGATGCCGCCGAAACCGCCGTTGCTGAACACGCAGACGATGTCGCCGCCCTGCGCGCTTTTGGCGACGTGCGCGACAATGGCGTCCACGTCGGGCAGATAGGCGGCGTCCTTGCCGGCGGTTTTCAAATCCTGCATCAGTTTTTCCGGGTCGAGCCGCTCTTCCGGCGCGATCTGTTCCAGCCGCGCCACTTCGCGAAACCACCACCGCGTCGGCATCGGCAAAGGCGGCGGCCAGTTCGTTTTGAAAAACATTGCGCCGCGTCGTGTTCGTGCGCGGCTCGAAGATGGCCCAGATTTTCTCGCTGCGGATATTTCAGGCGCAGCGCCTTCAGCGTCTCGCGAATGGCCGTCGGGATGATGGCCGAAATCGTCCACCACCGTCACGCCGCCGGCGATGCCGCGCACTTCCATGCGGCGTTTGATGCCCTTGAACGTGTCGAACGCGGACTGGATTTGCTGGTTCTTCAGCCCGCAATGCTTGGCGCAGGCGATGACCGCCAGCGCGTTCCGCACGTTGAATTCGCCGACCATGTTCAGATGGAATTTGAAGCTGGGAATTTCAAACTCCGTCGCCGTCGGGCCGTAACGGAGGTTGAAGGCCTGGATGGCGTTGCCTTCGCCCAGGCCGAACCGTTTGACCGGGCAATGCGTCACGTTCAGCAGCGGCGCGAGGTTCGGGTCGTCGCCGTTGCCGAGCAGCAGGCCGTTGCGCGGAATCGAGCCGGATGAAATGCGAGAAGGATTTTTGGATCGCGTCCAGGTTTTCAAAAATGTCCGCGTGGTCGAATTCGAGGTTGTTGATGATGCCGATTTCCGGCAGGTAATGGACGAACTTGCTGCGCTTGTCGAAAAACGCGGTGTCGTATTCGTCGCCCTCGATGATGAACCATTCGCTGTCCGTGAACCGCGCGCCCTGGCTGAAGATTGTTCGGGATGCCGCCGATGAGATAGCTCGGGTTCAATCCGTTGTGCTCGAACACCCACGCCAGCAGCGAGGTCGTGGTGGTCTTGCCGTGCGTGCCGGCGACGACGATGCGAGCGTTTGCCGCGGATGAAAAATTCCTTGAGCAATTCCGGCAGCGAGCAATAACGCAATTTGTGGTCCAGCACGAATTCCGCTTCCGGGTTGCCGCGCGAAATGGCGTTGCCGATGACCACCAGGTCGGGCTTGTGCGCGAGGTTCCGTTCCGCATAGCCGTTCATCACCTCGATTTTTCGCTCGGCGAGGAACGTGGACATGGGCGGATAGACATTCTGGTCCGAGCCGGTGACGGCGAAGCCCTTGTCCTGCATGGCCGCCGCGGCCGAGGCCATGGCCGTGCCGCCGATGCCGGCGAAATGGACGGATTTGATTTCGATGAAAACATCGGTG
>CAWDPX010000022.1:0-63363 GCA_963804345.1 uncultured Verrucomicrobiae bacterium
TGGGTTCACCCAGCGAGTTGATTGTGATTGTCGCATCCACAAGTCCGGGCGACGTGGCGCGAATGACGGTCTTGCCCGAAAAGTAAGAACGAAATTCCATCGCCGCCGCGCCGTCGCGGATGGCTATGTCGGAATTGGGATCGAACGTGATGGAGGGCCCGGTCGGAAATTCGCCCGGCCCGGATTCAATCGTCAGCGTGACCGGCGGAGAATTGCTCAAGGCCCTGCCTGTGCGGTCCACGACGGTGACGATGAGTTGCGCGTCGTCCGTGCCGTCAATGCTCTTGAGCGTCGTTTTGTCCGCCGTCAGCCGCAATCCGGCGGGTGTGCCGGAGGCGGGCCAGTCGGGCGGCGGGATATGCCGGTATTCGTTGCGATACCAATACCACTGGCGTTTGGGCAGCCGGAAGTAATCCACCATGCCCATGCAGCCGAAATGGCCGGCGATGCTGCCGTGATCAAAAGCGCACCAGAGCGCCTGGCCGCTGCGCCACGCGAATGGTTCCGACTGAAGATCGCCCCAGCCCGGTTCGTAGTTGCCCGGCCGGTTGGCCACCGTCGAGCCATATTCGGACACCACGTTCGGAATGCCGGGATTGATGAACAGCCTCGCGCCGTCGCCGTTGTACCCGGCAATATCGCCAAGTTTGTCAATGTCACCGCGCTGGCAGCCGCCGATGGCCGCGGGTCGAGTGGGATCGAGCTGGTGCGAAAGCGCCACGACCTGTTTGAGAAGTTCCCGCACCTTGGGCAGCGTCGAACCCTGGGTGAAGAACACTTCGTTGTCCATGCTCCACACGATGATGCCCGGATGGTTGCGGTTGATGCGGATCATGTCCCGCAGACTGTTCTTGACGCTCTCATCAAAGGCCGGTTGATGCCTTGCCTCCGGCGGGTAAGCGCTGCTGCCCCAGGGATTCTTGAAACCCGCTGTGCCCCAGAAACAATTTTCCGACCAGAAGAGAACGCCCAGCCGGTCGCAGGCCTCCGCAAAGGCCGGGGCGTGTGGATAATGCGACCCGCGAATGAAATCGAAACCGGCGTCCTTGACCAGCTTCACGTCGCGGTAAAAACCGCTGTCGGCCACCGCGTCGCCCCAGCCCGCGTGATCCTGGTGAGCGTTCACGCCCTTGAAATAATAATGTTCGCCGTTCAGAAAAAATCCCTGGTCCGCCGTCCACTTGAACCAGCGGAATCCAAATGACGTTGCAAATTCATCCGCGGTTTTTTTGCCGTCATAAACCTTGCTCACCGCCGTGTAGAGAAATGGATGGTCGGGATGCCAGAGCTTCGGTTTGGCAATGGGGGCGGTCGTTTGATCGAAGGTCACGGTCGTTCCGGCGGGAACCGATTGCTGGGAAGAAATGCTGGCGACCGTTTTTCCGTCCGGATCAAGAACGTCCGTCTGAAGCACGCACGCTTTCGCCGCCGCGTCATCATTGCGAATTTCCGTCTTCACCTTCACCATGCCCGATTCCGCCGAAAGCTGCGGCGTGGTGACGAACGTGCCGTACCAGGTGACGTGCAGCGGCCCGGTCACGACCAGCCGGACATCGCGGTAAATGCCGCCGCTGAAAACGTGTTCGCCCGCGCGCGGGGCGAGTTCCGGATTCCAATGGTTGTTGAGCCGCACGGCCACCACGTTGTCGCCGGTTTTCACCGCCCCGGTGATGTCCAGGGAAAATCCCGTGTAACCGCCCTTGTGTTCGCCGATGCGCCGGCCATTCACAAAAATTTCCGCATCCTGAAACGCGCCATCAAATTCGAGGAACAGCCGCTGGCCAGCCCATTTGGCCGGAACATAAAAGTGTTTCCGATACCAGCCGTAACCCACGTAGAATTTGTCGGAGAGGAAATAGGGAATGCTGAAAGAATGGGGCAATCCGATGTCATCCCACTTCGAATCATCGTAGTTGGCCACCTCCGCTCCGGGCGGGTCGCCCAGTTGGAATTTCCATTCGCGGTTGAAGTTGAGCTGCTGGCGCGGCGGTTCGGCGGCCAACAGCAAAGTCGGAAGCAGCAGGGCGGCCAAAAGAAGAAGCGGCATTTTCATTGATGTGGTTGCCAAAATACAGATGGCGAAAAAACAAGTCACGCCAGTTATTGATGCTTCGCAGAGATTTGCCCGGCGTGGTTTGAACTCCATGCGCAAAGCGGCGGTGAACGCGCCGCAGTCCAGACGCTGACGCGATCACCGGGCTTCACCAAATCTCGCGAAGCGTCCGGACTGCGGTGGCTTTAGCACCGCTTTTGATGAGGGACGACGGCAACAAAAAGCTATTTCGGTGTGGCCTGTCCGTCCCACTGAAATGTTTTGCCCTTCTTGATTTTCACGTCGCGGGCCGCGTCCCCGTAACGCAGGCGGCAGGGATTGCCGAGCAACGAGTGGATGGTGGTAGAAACCAGTTTTCCGTCCTTCCAGGTGATGTCCACCTCGAAGCCGCCGCGGGCGCGCAGGCCCTTCACGCTGCCATCCGGCCACGCTTTCGGCAGCGCGGGCAGCAAATCCAGAATTCGGAGTTCGGAGTTCGGCCTGCCCTCCGCAGCCTCTGGGCGAAGGATGGGAGTTCGGAGTTCGAGTTGATCGCTTTGCAGCAACAGTTCGCACATGCCGGCGGTGATGCCGAAGTTGCCGTCCATCTGCATCGGCGGATGCAGGCCGAAAAGGTTGGGACAGGTGTTGCGCGCGGCAAACAACTGCTGAAGCATCTGTTGCGCGCCTTCGCCGTCGTGCAGACGCGCAAAAAGAGCGGTGCGCCAGGCAAACGACCATTCGCGCACGTCGCTGTCCGGCGCAATGCCGCGCGCTTCGAGCGAGACCTTTGCCGCCGCCGCCAGTTGGGGCGTTTTGCCGACGCTGATCTGCCGGCCGGGATAAACCGCGAACAGGTGCGACGTGTGGCGGTGGTGGTCGTTGGTCGTGTCGAGTTCCGGATATTTCGGGTCGTGCAATTCGGTCATCCATTCGAGCAACTGGCCCCAACTGCCGGTTCCCGGCGTGACCAGCTTGTCCCGCAGCGCGGCGATTTTATCGCGAAACGCCTTGTCCGCGCCGAGCGCGTCCGCCGCGGCGACGGTGTTGTTGAACAGGTCCCAGACGATTTCCTGGTTGTAACTCACGCCGTCCAGGACCGGGCCGTGTTCGGGCGACCAGCCCTTGGGCACGACCAGCCGGCCATCGGTCAATTCCTTCAGATGGTCCATCCAGAATTCACAGGTTTCCTTCATCACCGGCCAGGCCGTGTTTTTCAAATATTTTTTGTCGCCGGTGAAGGCGTAGTATTCCCAGAAACCGAGGCAATACCAGGCGTTGGCCGTCTTGTCCCATTTCCAACCCATGCCGCCGTAAATGTTGTGCGAGGTGCGGATGGCCCAGCCGCGCATGGTCATCGCGCCGGCGGGCGTCTTGAAGTCGGGCGAGGCGGCGGTGGCCTTGCGCCAGGCCGGGAGCTGGCTCAGCACGAGGTCAAAGAACGGCTGATGACAGGCGGACAGGTTGGCCACTTCGGCGGGCCAGTAATTCATCTCCACGTTGATGTTCGCGTGATAATCCGAATGCCACGGCGGACTGTTGGTGTCATTCCAGAGGCCCTGCAGGTTTGCCGGCAATCCGCCGGGACGCGAACAGGAGATGAGCAGGTAGCGGCCGTATTGGAAGAGCAGTTCCTCGAGGCCGGGGTCCGTTGTGCCGACGGCCACGGTCTTGCGCACGTCGGTGGGCAATTCAAGCTGTTGGGCGGAGGATCGGCCCAGATCGAGCGCGACGCGGTCAAACAACGAATGAAAATCCTTTTCGTGCCTGGTCTTGAGGTCATCGGATTTTTTTGCGGCGGCCTTTTCGACCTGTCTGGTCACACGCGCGTGCGGGTCTTCGCCGCGATATTTCGCGGCATAATCCATGGCGTAGTCCGTGCCCGCGGCGACGATGAGCGTGAGGCCGTTGCAATTTTTGAATTCAAGGGTCGCGCCGTTGGTTTGCAGCGAACCGCCGTCCGGGACTGCGATCAATTGCGCCTCATATTTCAACCCGTTGGTGAGCGCGCCG
Organism: uncultured Verrucomicrobiae bacterium; assembly: GCA_963804345.1. Taxonomy (GTDB): domain Bacteria; phylum Verrucomicrobiota; class Verrucomicrobiia; order Limisphaerales; family UBA11358; genus UBA11358. The sequence continues at coordinate 4,046 of CAWDPX010000022.1, forward strand.
GCAAAAGCCAGGCGATTTTTCCCGGCGACGGTTTGCGCGCCATGGGCATCGCTCAATTCGATGCTGCCGGCGTAGCTGCCGGGCCGGTCGGCGGTGAGCCGGACGACGAGGACGCCATCGGGATGGCTGCAAAAATATTCGCGCCGGTAATTCACGCCGCCCGACTGGTAACTGACGTGCGCCAGTGCGTTGCCGAGGTCGAGGTCGCGCCGGTAATCGGCGAGGTTTTCGTGTCCCGGCAGATTGATGAACAGGTTGCCCAGGCACTGGTAGGCGCCCATCGTGTTGTCATTGCCCGAGGGATTGTCTCCGCCGGTCCACAGGCTGTCCTCGTTGAGCACAATTCGCTCGCGAACCGTGCCGCCGGCGATCAGCCCGCCGAGGCGTCCGTTGCCGATGGGCAGCGCCTCATTGATGAAAGGCGGCGCCGCCGCCTCGAACGCGCTTCCCACCGGCTGCTGATACCACAGCACAAGATCGCCGGCATTCAATGCCGCTCCGGCGCCCAGAATTATCAGTGTGGCAAGAAGAAGTTTTTTCATGGTTTGGGGTTTGATTGGAGACTGCCGTCCAGATGGACAGTGCCGCCGGTTTTGAGGTTCAGTTCAACTGTTTTTTCACCGCAACGGACCTTGCACGGATTTCCCAGGAGCGAGTGCAAGGTGGCGGCAGTCAACTTCCCGTCCGCCCAATCCATGTCCACTTCGAAGCCGCCGCGGGCGCGCAAGCCTTTCACGCTGCCAGTGGGCCAGGCCTTCGGCAGCGCGGGCAGAAACTCAATCTCGCCGTTCTGGCTTTGCAACAACATTTCAATGATGCCGGAAGCGCCGCCGAAATTGCCGTCAATCTGAAACGGCGGGCATGAGTCGAACATGTCCGGGTAGGTGAACTCCGGGGCCAGCAGATATTGCAGGATGGCGTAGGCGTGATCGCCGTCGTGCAGGCGCGCCCAAAGATTGATGCGCCAGGCCGTCGCCCAGCCGGTCGCCTTGTCGCCGCGCAGCTCCAGCGATTTCTTCGCCGCGGCGGCCAGTTCGGGCGTGGTGTAAAAATCAATCTGGTCGCTGGGAAACAAACCGTACAGGTGCGAGACGTGGCGATGATGAATGTCCGGCGCGTTCGCGTCCCAATCCTCCAGCCATTCCCGAAGTTGTCCGGCGGAGCCAATTTGCAGCGGCGCGAGCCGGGCGCGCGTGGCGGCGAGTTGTTCGCGGAATTTTTTGTCCCGGCCAAGAATTTCCGAGGCCTGGATGCAATTCGCGAAAAGGTCGCGCAAAATTTCCAGGTCCATCGCCGGCCCGGCGCAGAGGCTCACGTTGTTGGTGTGCGGGTTTTCCGGCGACAGCGACGGGCAGGTGACGAGCCAGTGGTGGGTGGGTTCCTCGACGAGCGCGTCGAGGAAGAATTGCGCCGAACCCTGCAGGGCCGGATAAATTTTTTCCAGGAACTTTTTGTCGCCGGTGAATTGGTAATGTTCCCAAAGATTTTGCAGGAGCCAGGCGCCGCCCATCGGCCACAGGCCCCATTGCGGGCCGTCAATCGGCGCGGTGGCGCGCCACAAATCCGTGTTGTGATGGGCCACCCAGCCGCGCGCGCCGTACATCACCCGGGCGGTGTGCGCGCCGGTTTGCGCGAGGTCCAGCACCATGGCGGTGAGGGGTTCGACACATTCCCCCAGGTTGCCCGGCTCGGCGGGCCAGTAATTCATCTCGGTGTTGATGTTGATGGTGTATTTGCTGTCCCACGGCGGGCTCATCGAACTGTTCCAGAGGCCCTGCAAGTTCGCGGGCTGGCCGCCGGGCCGTGAACTGCAAATCAGAAGGTACCGCGCGAATTGAAAATAAAGCGCGGCCAGTTGCGGGTCGTTGCCGCCGGCAAAATGTTGGATGCGCTCGTCCGTCGGCAGTTTCATTGCGTCCGTTTTGCCGAGGCTCAATTCCACGCGACGGAACAGTCTCTGGTGTTCGGCGATGTGTGTCGCAAGCAGTTGGTTGAAAGTTTTTTTGCCAGCGGATGAAAGTTGCTTTTTCACGATGGCCTCTGGATCGCCGCTCACGTCCTGATAATTTTTGTAACTGGTCGCGGCGGCGATCAACAGCGTGGCAGAATCAGCTTTGGCAATGCGTATGGAATCCGGCTCCGTGAACCATGTGCCGCCTTGACCACTTATCCCGACCCGCGCCTGGAATTTTAAAGCCCCTTTAATTCCGTAAGCTTTGGCATTCGTACCTTGCATAACCAGTTCCGAGGCAAATTCGGCACCGTCCGGAATCTTGCCAATGGAATTTGAAGCTCCAAACATTTCAGCTGCAACCGTTGCTTTTTGTGGCGTGTTCATGCTGGCCGTGAAGGAAATTTGGCCGGGCTGGTCTGCGGTGAGACGCACAACGATGACCTGGTCCACCGGGCTGGAGAAAATTTCGCGTGTGAATTTCACGCCGCCACTGGTGTAAGTGACGCTGGCGACGGCGGTGTCGAGATTCAAATCACGGCGGTAGTTTTCCACGGTCGCCGGGGTTGGGAATTCGAGGACCAAATCCCCGATCGTTTCATAGGGCATCTGCTTGAGCGGCTTGCCCATCATTTTTTGACCGGCCAATTTTTGCGCCTCGGCGTATTTGCCTTCGAAAATCAACCGGCGCACCTCGGGCAGCGCGGCGAGCGCGTTGGTGTTGTCCGGGTCGTACGGCCCGCCGGCCCAGAGGGTGTCCTCGTTGAGTTGCAGCTTCTCGCCGGCGATGTCGCCGAAAACCATCGCGCCGAGCCGGCCATTGCCAACGGGCAGCGCACTGACCCAGTTGGTCGCGGGGCGGCGGTACCACAGGCTCAACGGCTCCGCCGGAGGGCGGGCCTCGCCCAGGAAATCCCCGGTGTAGGTGGGAAGGGCATTCAGGGTCCCGGCGGGAGCGCCGTGAACCTGGATCAAAATGGAAATAAACAACGCGCCGGCGGCGGTCGTGAATTGTTTGAATGTGCGGCTCATGCAAAACATCCTCTCATTTCTGTATCCAGTTGCGAGATTTTTTACCGGGCCGGGTCGTGGCGCGATGTAATCCGACGCCGTCTGCAAACGACGGAACACAATCCGTTTGGAGTTCCGCCTTCAGGCGGTCGGGTGGGGAAACAAGCTTTACCGCGTAAACGCGGAACTCCAAACGGTGACAGGGTCGAGCCGCCCCGGTCATTTTGCGGCGGTGACTTTCAGCGGCACGCGCAGGCGGATGTCGTCGGATGCCGCGCCCACGAGCAGTTCGTAGTTGCCGGGCTCGACGGTGTATTGCTTTTTGGCCGGGTCCCAACTGCGGAACCGTTCCAGGGGGATGTCCATGGTCAGCCGGGCACCCTCGCTGGCCTGCAAATGGATCCGCACAAAGCCGCACAGCGCGAGTTTCGGCTGGAGCCGTTTGGAGTTCACGTGCCGGAAATAAACCTGCGCCACCTCATCGCCGTCCCACGCGCCGGAGTTGAGCAGGGAAAACGCGAGTTTGATCGTGTCGCCCGCCGCGAAATTGGTCCCGTTGAGTGTCGGGCTGTTGTAATCAAATTTGGTGTAGCTCAAACCGTGGCCGAAGGCGAAGTCCGGCCGGCCATTGAAATAACGGTAGGTGCGGTTGGACATCGAGTAATTGTCAAACGCCGGCAGGTCGGCGGTGGACCGGTAAAACGTAACGGGCAGACGCCCGGCGGGATTCACGTCGCCAAACAGCACGTCGGCCACGGCGCGTCCGCCCTGTTCGCCCGGATACCACGCCTGCAAAATCGCGGGCAGGTTGGTGGCTTCCCACGGCATGGCAATGGCGCTTCCGCTGCAACTGACGAACACCACGGGCTTGCCGGTGGCCTGCAACGCCTTGAGCAACTCGCTTTGCACCGCCGGCAGTTCAATCTCCGTCCGGTCGCCGCCGCTGAAACCTTCGTAGGCCACCTTCATCTCCTCGCCTTCGAGTTGCGGGCTGATGCCGCCGACATAAATAATCACGTCCGACATCCAGGCGGACGAAATGGCCCGGGTCCACGTTTGTGCATCGGGCCGTCCCGTCCCGTCCTGTCCCAACGCCAGCGGACAGGCCGGTTCATAAACCACCTCGACGTTCGTGCCGACGGCGTTTTTGATGCCGTTGAGAATGGTCACCGGGCGGGCCGGAGTGCCGTTGTAATTGCCGAGCAGCACCGGTGTGGAATTCGCGTTGGCGCCGATGACGGCGATGCGTTTGATTTTCGCGCGGTCCAGCGGCAGCAGGTCGTCGTTTTTCAGGAGCACGATGGATTCGCGCGCCAGCTTCAGCGCCAGCGCCTCGTGCGCGGGCGTGTCGTTTTGCGTGATGGGAATCTGCGCATACGGCACGTTTTCCGGCGGATCAAACAGCCCAAGCCGGAACCGCGCTGCCAGCACGCGGCCGACGGCGGTGTTGATTTCTGTTTCCAAAATCAACCCGTCTTTGACCGCGCGCACCAGCGAGTTGTAATCCTTGCCACAGCAGAGATCGTCGCCAGCCCTGACCGCGGCGGCGGCGGCCTCCGCCGGCGTGGCCGTAAACTTATGATTGGCGCAAATGTCATAAATCGCGCCGCAGTCGGAAACCACGTGGCCGTCAAAGCCCCACTGCTTCCGCAAAAGGTCCGTGAGCAACAGCGGGCTGGCGCAGGCCGGCTGGCCATAAACCGAATTGTAGGCCCCCATGACCGCGCCGACATGACCTTCGCGCACGGCAGCCTCGAATTGCGGCAGGTACGTTTCGTAGAAATCACGCTCGGGCGGTGCGGCGTCAAAACGATGGCGCTCCGGTTCCGGCCCGCTGTGGACGGCATAATGTTTCGCACAGGCCATGGCCTTCACGTATTTCGGGTCGTCACCCTGCAACCCGCGGATGAACGCCACGCCGAGCCGGGCGGTGAGGAACGGGTCCTCGCCGTAGGTTTCCTGGCCGCGGCCCCAGCGCGGATCGCGGAAGATGTTGATGTTCGGCGTCCAGAACGTGAGGCCGTAATAGCGCGCGCTGTTGCCATTGTGCTTGCTGCCGTAGTCATTGTGCTTGGCGCGGGCCTCGGTGGCAATGACGCCGGCGGCCTGGTGCAGGAGCGGCGTGTCCCACGTGGCGGCCATGCCGATGGCCTGGGGAAAGACCGTGGCGGTGCCGGCGCGCGCAACCCCGTGCAGACATTCGCTCCAATAATCATAGGCGGGAATGCCCAGCCGCGGAATGGCCGGGGCGGCGTTGCGCATCTGCTGCACTTTTTCGGCGAGCGACAGCCGGCGCACCAGGTCGTCCACACGCGCGGCGGCGGGCTGCGCGGCGTCCTTCCAGAGTTCCGGCCCGGCGACGACGGGCAGTTGCAGCGCGGTGGTGTTTTCGGCATCGATCAAATCCGCGGCGCACATTGAAATGATGGATTGGCCTGAGGCATCCTTGAGTTCAAACGTGTTCAACTTGGCCGTGTTGGTGCGCCCGGTGAAGCTGAGCGTGAGCGGCCCAAGCGCCGCGTCACCGGCAAAATCAATCCGGTTGGTCAGCAGCAGGACCCTGCCCGCGCCGCCGGCGGCGGTGATAATGTCGAGCTGGCGCGCGAGCGTCTGATTGCCGCAGCTGATGTCGAACACGCGCTGGCCGGCGTTGGTGAAAACCACTTCCGCCAGCCCGATGAGGACGGTGTATTTGCCCGCGGGAAGATCGGGGACGGACACGGTGAAATTGGCTCCGTAAATTTCCTCGCGAAAGTCCTCCTCGCCCCGCTTCGGCGCGCCTTCAATCGCCAGGCTTTCATGTCCCCGGCCATGTTCAAACTGGCCGCTGACCAGGACCTTCCGGTCACAGGCCACGCAGGTTTCCTCGTCGGCGAAGGCGACGGTGGTTGAAAAGCAAACGGCAAGAGCCGCCAGTGCAGTAATAGCGTCCCGCTTCATGGGGATGAGATTACAACACCCCACCGTCGCGCCAACAGTTTTTTTAAGGCGCAATGAATGTGCGCCCGCCTGTTTTTGTCATGCGCTGGCCCTGTCCACTATTACAAAACTTTGTCCCATATGGGACAAAGTTTTGTATGGCATCGTTTGCCGTTTCATGACAATGTCCGGTCATGAAACCCCAGACCGAAGAGTTTTTGAATTTTCTCCTCTGGTCCGCCGAAATGTTGGCCCGGCCCACATTCCGTAACCTCACGGACTCTTACGAGAGTTGGGCCTATCGCAATAATCTGCTGCGGCAGGTGGCTGTACTGGAGACACGGCAACTGGTTGAACGTGACTCCACTGCGCTTGATGATCGTATGTATCGACTTACCTGGCAGGGCCGCCTGCACTCGATCGGCGGACGTGACCCACAGGCCAGATGGGCGCGCGAATGGGACGGTCGCTGGCGGCTCGTGCTGTTCGATGTTCCAACCACGAAGAATTCACAACGCGCACAATTGCGACGCTATCTCCACGATAAAGGCTTCGGCTATTTGCAAAACAGCGTCTGGATCACACCCGATTCACTGGAGGAAGAAAGACATGTCCTCGCAGGCGGTAAAATTAATGTGGAATCACTCATCCTGTTGGAGGCGCGACCGTGCGCGGGGGAATCCGACGCTGAAATCGTCGCGGGTGCTTGGGACTTCGAACGCATTAATCACCGTTATGCCCGGCATTTGAAAATCCTTGGCGAGCGACCAGGCGGAGTGCTGGGGAATGAGGTGGCGGCCAAGGCGTTACGGTGTTGGGCGGCAGCGGAGCGCGAAGCGTGGCTGGACGCAGTGACACATGATCCGCTCCTGCCGGAAAAAATTCTGCCGTCCGGTTACTTGGGGCAACAGGTGTGGCGCCGGCGAATCAAGGTGCTCCGGGAAGCCGGGCGACAATTGCGCGCCTTTAATCCATCCACGTCATGACAAAACTTTGTCGCATATGCGACAAAGTTTTGTATAACCCGCAAGGAAATTTGAGCGGGTTTTCAGCGCGCTGGCATTTTTTTATGGCACCGCCGTCCGGGAAGTGCCGGGCTGCGATGACACGGAGGCCGTGGCCGACGACAGGCCATCCGCGCTGGCGGTCAGCTTGATGGCCCCGGGTTCCTTCGTGGATTGGACGATGATTTGTGCGAGGCCGTTGAACACGCTGCGCTTCCATTCGGGCTGAACCGGTTTGTCCTGCATCCGCAAGGTCACGCCTTTGATGATGCCGCCGGAACTGGAATAATTTTCAACCAGCACGGCCACGGGGTTGTCGCCCGGATGCAGCAGGTGTTTCACATCCACTGCCGAGACCACCCCGCTGCCATGCGTCTCGCCGGCCTTTTGACCGTTTACATAAATCTTCCCGGTGCCGTTGAGCGCGCCGAAACACAGTTCGACCGCGTCGGCGGCCAGTTCCGCTTCCGTCACCTTGAGGCGCGTGCGGAAAACCCCGTGCTCATTGTCACCCAACTGGTTGGTGACGGCTTGGACGTCGGCCGGCGCCCAGGTGGAATCGTCGAATGCCGCGGCGAATTCCGGCAGGTTGGTGTTCCACGGCTGGGTGGTTTTCTCCCAGCGCCAGCCGTCGTCCACGGCCACCGAATGGCTTGACCAGACGGGCAGATAGACATCGGGCTCGTGGCAACTGGGGTCGCCATTGCCGACGCCGAGAATTTTTCCGGGACCGCTCAATTCGAAATGAACCAAATCCGCCGCCACCGGCACCACGCGGCCTTGCGCGTCGGTCACGGCCACGGTGAACACGCTCGCGTCCTCGCCGTCGGCATTGAGGGTGGAACGGTCGGGTGTTAACTGGATGGCGGCGGGCGCGCCGGTGGTTTCGATTTTGGTTTCGGCCACGGGCTGTCCGTTTTTATAACCTTTGGCCGAGAGCGTGCCGGGCGCGTATTTCACCTTCCATTTCAACTCGGAATCTTTCTTCATCGTCTGTCGGCCGAGGCTCCGGCCGTTCAGGAACAATTCCACCTCCTGACAGTTGCTCAACGCGCGCACGTCCAGTTCCTGGCCTTCCCGGCCCGGCCAGTTCCAGTGCGGCAGCAGATGCAACACCGGCTGGTCCGTCCACCACGCCTGGTAATACCAGGAGTTGTCCTTGCGAAAACCACACGTGTCCAGGATGCCGAAATGCGAATTGATGCACGGCCAACTGTAGGGCGTCGGCTCGCCGCGGTAATCAAACCCCGTCCAGATAAAGCCGCCGGACAGCCACGGACGCGGGGCAAAGAAACTCCACCATTGTTCGGCTGTGTTCGACCACGGTTGCGCGTTGTCGTCGTAGGCGCTCACGTAGCCGCGCGCCGCGTCATTCGTGTAAATGCCGCGTGTGCTGACGGTGCTGCCCTGCTCGCTGCCGACGTTCGGCTGATTCGGATGCGCCGCGTGATAGGCGTCCATGTTGTTCGTGCCGATGTGGTAGCTCCAGCCGCGCACCTCGACGGCCTCGTTGATGCCGGGGAAATCATTGCCCACGGCGGCATTGCAGGTGACCGGCCGGGTGGGATCGAGATGCTTGACCAGGTCCTGCATCGAGGTGGTGACGCGGGCGCCGGATGGAGTGCCTTGCACGCTGAACTCCTCGTTGCCCAGGGACCAGATGGCCACGCTGGGATGATTGCGGTCGCGGCGGACGAACTCTTCGAGCCACTTTAGATGCAGCGGGTCGCTGCCGAGCAGCCGGTTTTCATCCATGACCAGCATGCCCAAGTGGTCGCAGGCTGCGAGCAGTTCCGGAGTGGGCGGATTGTGCGAGGTGCGGTAGGCGTTGATGCCGATCTCCTTCAATTTGGCGATGCGGAAATACTGCAACGCATCCGGCAGCGCCGCGCCCACGCCCGCGTGGTCCTGGTGATTGCAGGTGCCTTTGAGAACGTACGGTTTGCCGTTCAGCAAAAATCCCTTGTCCTTGTCAAACGCCACGGTGCGGATGCCGAACTCGGTTTCCTGGCGGTCAATCACCTTGCCGTCCACTTCAACCGTCGTGATGAGCTGGTAGAGTTTGGGCGATTCCGGCGACCAGAGAATTGGTGAACTTAAGGCCAAAACCCATTTTTCTCCGGGGTCTGGTTCATGCCAAGATTTGCCCAGCACAGGATAATATTTTTCCGTATCTTGCAGAAAAACACCGAGTTCGAATTCGCTCTCGCCGGTATGGACTAGGTTTGTACCACTGTTAACAAACGTAATTGACTTGCCATCGGGACCAAATAATTCGCATCTCACTGCCGCTTTGGCTTGGATTTTTTCCGTATTGAATAATTTCGTTTGGACATGAACTTCAGCAGAACCTCCTGGCACATTGTTTTCAAATTCGCTGTAAACAAAAACCCCGTCCGGCGCGATGGCCACCGGCGCGGTTTTCACCAGCCAGACGTGGCGGTAAATGCCCGCGCCCTCGTAAAACCAGCCTTCAAAGTCGGAAGCGTTCACCTTCACCGCGACCACATTTTTGCCGCCGCAATCCGCCACATCGGTGATGTCATAGCGGAAGCCGCCGTAACCGCTTTCGTGGTGGCCGACAAACCAGCCGTTCACGAAAACATCGCAATCGCGGAACACGCCGTCGAATTCCAGCCAGAGCCGTTTGCCGGAATCTTCTTTTGGCAATTCAAAAGCGCGGCGATACCACGCCACGCTGTTGGAGGGAAATTCATGGCCCAGCGCTTTGAACCCGTGCGCGCCGTCCGCGGTTTTATCGAAGGGCAGCTCCACCGCCCAATCGTGCGGCAGATTGACCGTGCGCCAGCTCGCGTCGCTGAACCAGATGCCGGCCGGGCCGCTGCCGGAGCCGGCCTTGGCCAGGTTCTGGGCGATGCCCCAGTCATTGCCGAGATGAAATTTCCAGTTGGCGTCGAGCAGCAACCGTTCGCGCGGGCTGGCGGCGGAGGCGGCGAACAAATTCAAACCCGCGGCGGCGAGCAGGAGGTGGACCATCAGAAAGACAGGGAAGGATTTGGTTTTCATGGGGAGGCGAACTGGTTGGTGTTGGTCAAAAAGACAACATAACTGTGGCGGCAAATGGGTTCAAACCGGCGATGGTTGATGGTTGGTGTTGGTCATTATTCAATCATAAAGCGCCACCGGGCGGCAAATCCGACAAAAAAACGGAGGAAAAACGCGGTGACTTTCATGGCCGATGAAGTTAAGAATCAAACCGACAAAAGCAATGCCAGGGTCTGTCATCAAAATTAATGGCGTGTCGATGGGCGCGGCACCGTTCGGAGTTCCGCCTTCCGTCGGTCACTGTGGAGCAAACCCTGTCGGGCCGCCTGAAGACGGAATGTCAGACTGTTTGCCGTGCTTCTGGCGTGATGGGGTCTTTGTCCGCGCCCGCTTCGTCACGGTGACCGGAGCGCGCTTTCCAGGTTGGCGATCCAGACGATCATTTCACCCGGGCCGCGATTGGCCCAGGCGTAGTAGGGGATGGCGGTGAAGTCCTGCAGGCGCTTGTAGCTTCTTCCGAATTCGTTGGTGGTCACGTTGAAGCCCTTGCCTTCGATGACCTGGACCCCGTTGAGCAATGCCGGGTCGAACCGGGTGGTGAGCGGCTGGTCGTCGGGCAACAACAGTTTGCGCACCTTGCCGCCCGGCGTGTCGGGCCACTCGGCGCAAAAAACAATCGGCCCGCGCTGCAACGCAATCCGGCCGCGGTCGGCCGGGATATTTTCACTGGCCGCCACGTGCCGGATGAACATCGGCAGATTGAGTTCAATCACGTCGCCGGACTTCCACAAGCGATCCAGGCTTATGTAACCTTGGTCGAGCTTGACCGGCAGGTCATGGCCATTGAGGGCGAGGGTGACCGGTTCCTTCACCCCGTCGGAAAATTTGTAGAGGCCGCCCGGCACGACTTCGTTGCGCGCCCAGCCGGGGATGCGGAGCTTGAGGGTGAACTTCACGCTTTTCTGCCGGTCCGGCAGGACGGTCATTTTGACCGTCCCGTCCCACGGATAGCGGGTTGCCTGCGTGATTTTAACCGCGCGTTTGTTCTCCAGTTTGATGTCGGCCGAGCTGCCGGCATAGAGGTTGACGTAAAGGGTATCGCCCGATTGCGCGTAAAGGTAGCCGGGCAGGGACGGCAGGAAACGGGCGAGGTTGCCCGGGCAACAGGCGCAGCCGAACCACGGGCTGCGCTGGTGCGAGCCGTCGGATTCCAGCGGGTTGGAGTAAAAGAAATTCGTGCCGTTGAGCGAGACGCCGGAGAGAAGTCCGTTGTAAAGCGTGCGCTCCAGCACGTCCACGTATCTGGCATCGCCGTGCAACAGGAAGAGGCGTTCATTCCAGAAGATATTGGCCACCGCCGCGCAGGTTTCGTTGTAGGCGGTGAGATTCGGCAGTTCATAATCGTCGCCAAAGGCTTCGCCTTGCGCGCGCGAGCCGATGCCGCCGGTGAGGTAGAGTTTTTTGTCCACCGCGTTTTCCCAGATGGTATCAATCGCCCGGACGTATTGCGGGTCGCCGGTCAGGGCCGCAACGTCGGCCATGCCGCTGTAAAGGTAGCCGGCGCGCACGGCGTGGCCGATGGCCGCGGTCTGGTCCACCGGCGGGATGCGCGATTGATGATAGTCGTCGCCGCCCGGCTGGCTGCCGCGCACGTCGATGAAATATTTCGCGAGGTTGAGGTAGCGCGGGTTGCCGGTGACGCGGTAAAGCCGGGCGAGGCCCATTTCGACGATTTCGTGTCCGGGCCAGAGATGCAACTGATTGGTGTCCGGGCCGAAGGTTTGGCAGAGCAGGTCGGCTTCCTTGAGCGCGACGTTGAGGAGGTTGGTTTTGCCGGTGGCCTGGTAATGCGCGGCGGCGGCTTCAAACAGATGTCCGGCGTTGTAAAGTTCGTGGCTCAGGTTCTCCTCGTTGACCCACCGGTTGGTGCCGGCCAGGGGGTGCGGATGTGCGGGATCAATGGTGCGGGCGGTGTAGAGATAACCATCGGGTTCCTGGGCGGCGGCAAACTTGGCGATGAGCGAGTCGAGGTAAGCCGACATTTCGGGGTCGGGGTGAACCGCCAGAGAATAGGAGGCGCCTTCCAGAACCTTGTAAAGGTCGGTGTCGTCGAACGGGAATCCCGGCGGTTTGCGGTTCTCACTGTTCCCGCCGCGCAACCCGGCGGCGGCGCGCTCAAAATTGTCCATGCGCCCGGACGCCTGGCACTGTCCAAAGGCATAGGGGATGGTGACGGCGCGGTTGGTTTCGAGGCGGGGCGCCCAGAAGGCGTCGTCCAGATGGACGGCGGTGAAGGGCACGGGCTGGATGGGGTAATCGCGCGGCGCGGGGCCGGCCGCCAGTGAATTCAAACTGAAAATGACGGCCAGGGTGGCGGCGGGAAAGTGGCGGCGGAAAAATGCGGCTTCCATGCCGACACATGTATTTGACCGGCGGGGACAAGGCAAATGCAAACTGAAGCGACCACAACAAAAAATGGTGTCAAAAATTCAATAAAAATCAGGAGCCGTGCATTGACATGGCCCGCCCCGGCTGAATAACTTCTATGCGCATTTCGCGGGACGTTGTGATACCGTGTAAGGAAAAGCATCGTGGCAGAACAAGACGATTATCTGGTGGATTTGCTGGTGGACCTCGGTTTTGTGAACGCCGAGCAGGTGGCGGTGACGCGCGCCGAAGCCAAGGCTTCCGGCGTGGGCGTGGTGGATTTGCTGCTGGCCAACAAGCTCATCCGCGCGGCGGACGTGACGCAGGCCAAGGCCGCGCAATTCGGCGCGGAAGTGGTTCAACTGGCCGGAATCCAGATTCCCGACGACGTCATCGCCATCATCCCGCGCCACATCGCCAAAAAATACCGCGTCGTTCCCGTCTATAAAACGGAGGGCAAGGTCGCCGTCGCCATTGCCGACCCGTCCGACCTGAACACCATTGACACGCTGACGCATTTGCTCAACGCGGAGATCGAGCTGCGCGTGGCGTCGGAGCAGGACGTGGAAGCCGCGCTCAACAAATATTACGGCGGGGAGAAAAAGGGCATTGTCGAGGACGCCCGTTTCAAGGATGTCATTCAGGAGCTGACGGAGGAACACGTGGAAGCCACGCTGCCCGGCGCGGATGACGGCGGGGCGGTGGACGCGGACGCGCCGCTGATCCGGCTGGTGAACCAGATTATTGTGGAAGCCTTCAAGATGCGCGCGTCGGACATCCACCTGGAGCCGCTGTCCAAGCGGTTTCGTTTGCGCTATCGCATTGACGGCGTCATGCAGGAGATGAAGGCGCCGCCGAAACGGTTGCAGGCGTCCATCATCACCCGGCTGAAAATCCAGTCGAACATGTCCATCTCCGAACATCGCATCCCGCAGGACGGACGCATCCAGTCGAAGGTGGGCAGCAAGCTGATCGATCTGCGCGTGTCCTGCCTGCCGACGTATCATGGCGAAAGCATCGTGATGCGTATTTTGGACAAGGAAGGGTTGAAGCTGGGGCTGCCGGAACTCGGATTTTTCACGGACGACCAGCAGACGTTTGAGCGGGTCATCGGTCTGCCGGACGGGATCCTGCTGGTGACCGGGCCCACCGGTTCCGGCAAGACCACGACGCTGTATTCCTGCCTGCACTTCATCAACCGGCCGGACCGGAAAATCATCACCGTCGAGGACCCGGTGGAATACATCCTGGCCGGCATCAACCAGGTGCAGGTGAACGAGAGCGTCGGGTTGACGTTCGCCATGGCCCTGCGTTCCATTCTGCGCCAGGCGCCGAACGTGGTGATGATCGGGGAAATTCGCGACCTGGAAACCGCGACCATCGCCATCAACGCGTCGCTCACCGGCCACCTGGTTTTCTCCACGCTGCACACGAACGACGCGCCGAGCGCCGTCACGCGGCTCATGGACATCGGGGTGAAGCCCTTCCTGGTCGCCTCGTCCACGCGCTGCCTCATGGCGCAGCGGCTGGTGCGCAAGGTCTGCAAAAAATGCGCCGCACCGTATCAGCCCACGGACGCGGAGATGCGCGCCTTGAGCCTCACGCCGGAAATGGTGCAAAGCGCCACGCTCCAGAAGGGCCGCGGCTGCAACGATTGCTCGAACACGGGTTGCCGCGGCCGCTTCGGCATCTTTGAAATTTTCCTCATTGACGATGAATCGCGGAAGTTGATTTACGACAAGGCGACCTCCTCGGTTTTGCGCGCGCGCGCCCGGGAAATGGGCATGCGCACCCTGCGCGAGGACGGCATCCGCAAGGTGCTCGCCGGGCTCACGACGGCGGAGGAGGTCATCCGCACGACGCTCGGCGACGAATCGTAGCCCCCGGAAATTTATGTCATACTCGATGTCAGATTTGTTGCAGTTGGTCGTGGCCGAAGGAGCGTCCGACCTGCATATTCGCGTGGGCGTGTCGCCGACCATTCGCGTGCATGGCATTTTGCACCGCGTGGAAGGCCCGGCGCTCAAACCGGAGGATACCGAGGAGCTGATGCGCAGCATCACGTCGGAGGAACACATTCAAAGCGTGCGCGAACGCGGCGGGGCGGACTTCGGTTTTGCGTTTGCCGATGCGGCGCGGTTCCGCGTCAGCGTGTTCAAGGAGAAGGGCAACTTCGGCATCGTGCTCCGGCAGATTCCGAGCAAAATGCTGACGATGGAGCAAATCGGCATTCCGCCGAGTTCCAAGGAACTGCTCTACAAGCCGCGCGGTCTGGTGCTGGTGACGGGACCCACCGGTTGCGGCAAGACGACCACGCTCGCCTCGATGATCAACATCATCAACGAGGAACGCGAAGAGGCGCACATCATCACCATCGAAGACCCGATTGAGTATTACCACAAACACAAAAAAGCGCTGATCACGCAGCGCGAAATCGGCGTGGATGTGCCGAATTTTGCCGAGGGATTGCGGCGCGCGCTGCGCATGGACCCGGACGTGGTGCTGGTGGGTGAAATGCGCGACCTGGAAACGATTGACGCGGCGATCACCGCGGCGGAAACGGGTCACCTGGTCTTCGGCACGCTGCACACGACGGGCGCGGCCAAGACGGTGGACCGCATTGTCAACGCCTTCCCGAACAACCAGCAGGAGCAGATTCGCATCCAGCTTTCCACCGTGCTACAGGCCGTGATTTCGCAACTGCTGATTCCGCGCATTGACAAGCCGGGCCGCGTGGCGGTCTTTGAAATCATGGTCAACACCCCCTCCATCGCCGCGCTGATTCGCGACAACAAGACGTTCCGGCTCAATTCGGACATTCAAACCGGCGGGAAATTCGGCATGGTGACCCTCGACAGTTTTCTGCTCGACAAATACCAGCAGGGCATGATTGCGCGCGAAGAAGTGATCACCAAGGCGCAGGACCCGACGACGGTGCTGCAGAAATTGCAGGAATTGGAACTGGCCCAGGCCGGGCCCAAAGGATGATTTGATAACATGGCCGAAGAGATTTCAAACCCATTGCTGTCCCTCATCAAAGAACAGGGGCTGATTGACGACCTGCAATACGAGGAAGTGACGTCCGAGTTCAAGCGCAGCGGCGCGCCGGTGTTCCAGCTCCTGCAGGATTTCGGGATCATGAAGGTGGACGACATCCTGCACGTGATGGCCGCCAATCTGGGCACGGAGGTTGTTTCGCTGCGCGACCTGAACATGACCCCGGAACTGTTGAAAATGATCCCGCCCAACGTCGCGCGGATGTATCACTGCCTGCCGGTGGGCTTGAAAAATGGAACGTTGCAGGTGGCGCTGGCCGACCCGCTCGACCCGGCGCACGCGGATGAGGTCGGTTTTGCCAGCAAGCGCGACGTGCAGGTGGTGGTGGCCGATCCCGCCGAGATTGACAAGGCGATTGACCGTCATTACGGCCAGGAGGAAGCCGAGGATTTCTCGCAAATCCTCAAGGAACTCGGTTCCGACAAGGAAATCGAGCGCGAAGTCAGCGAGGCGAGCGCGGCGGACGATGTCAAAATGGAGGAGAGCCTCGCCAACCAGGCGCCCATCGTGAAGTTCGTGAACCTGGTCTTGTTTCAGGCCATCCAGGACCGCGCGAGTGACATTCATTTCGAGCCGTTTGAAACCGAATTTCGCATCCGCTACCGCGTGGACGGCGCGCTTTATGAAATGGCGCCGCCGCCCAAGCACCTGGCCCTGCCGGTGATTTCGCGCATCAAGGTCATGTCGAACCTGAACATTTCCGAGAAGCGGCTGCCCCAGGACGGCCGCATCACTTATCAGGTGGCCGGCCGCCAGGTGGACCTCCGTGTGTCCACGCTCCCGACGCAGTTTGGCGAATCCGTCGTGTTGCGCGTGCTCGACCGCGCGTCGGTCAATCTCGACCTCGACACGCTGGGATTTCCCAAATACCTGCATGATTACATGGCCGAGGCGATTCTGCGGCCCAATGGCATTCTGATCGTGACGGGGCCCACCGGCTCGGGCAAAACGACGACGCTGTATTCCGCCATGCGGCGGGTCAATACGATTGATTCCAAATTGCTCACCGCCGAGGACCCGGTCGAATACGACATCGAAGGCATCATGCAGGTCGCCATCAACGACGCGGTGGGGATGACGTTCGGCAAGGCGCTGCGGTCGTTTTTGCGCCAGGACCCGGACATCATCATGGTGGGGGAAATGCGTGATTTGGAAACCGCGCAAATTTCCATTCAGGCGTCGCTGACGGGCCATCTGGTGCTGAGCACGCTGCACACCAATGACGCGACGGGCGCGGTGACGCGCCTGATTGACATGGGCGTGGAACCGTTTTTGATTTCTTCGACGCTGATGGCCGTGCTGGCGCAGCGGCTGGTGCGGACCATCTGCAAGAATTGCCGGACGCCGTTCGAGCCGACGGAGGAGCAACTGTCCCTGTTGAATCTTTCGGCGCACGATTTGGGCGACAAGGCCTTTCATTACGGCCGCGGCTGCTCGACGTGCAACGACACCGGGTACAAGGGGCGCAAGGGCATTTTTGAACTGCTCATCATCAGCGAGGCCGTCCGGCTGTTGATCAACGAGCGCGCGCCGACAATCGTGTTGCGGCAAAAGGCGATCGAGCTGGGCATGGTGCCGCTGCGCGAGGACGGCTTGCGCAGCATCTTTGAAGGTGATACTACTATCGAAGAAGTCGTCAAATACACGTGACCCCGAACGCGTTCGGGGCTGAACCAATTCGCTATGCCGAAATACGATTACGTCGCTTTGGACAACCGGGGCAAGGAAACGAAAGGCACGGTTGAAGTCGCCAGCCAGAACGAGGCCATTGGCCGGGTCAAGGAAATGGGCCTGTTCCCGACCAAGATCGTGGAAACCGAAAAAGTCCCGGAAAAAAAGGCGGCCAAGGGCAGGGCCAAATCCACACCCCGGTCCGGCGGCAAAAAAGGCGGCGGGATCAACCTCAACCTCAACCTCACCATCCCGGGGTTGGGCAGCAAGGTCAAACCGAAGGTTCTGACCGCGTTCACCCGGCAATTGGCGACGCTGGTGGACGCGGGTCTGCCGCTCCTGCGCGGACTGCGCGTGCTCGAAAAGCAGGAACGCAGCGCCGCGCTCAAAAAAATTCTCGGCGAACTGGCGCTGTCCATTGAAGGCGGCAGCACGTTTTCCGAGGCGCTGGCGCAGCATCCCAAAGTTTTCAACCGCCTGTTTGTGAACATGGTCAAGGCGGGCGAACTGGGCGGGGTGTTGGAGGTGGTGTTGAAACGCCTGGCGGAATTTTCCGAAAAAGCGCAGAAGATCAAGGGCAAGGTCAAGGCCGCGCTGTTTTATCCGGTGGCGGTGCTCATCGTGGCGGTGGGCATCCTGATTTTGTTGATGGTCATGGTGGTGCCCAAGTTCAAGGAGGTGTTCGCCGGCATGGGGGTGAAGCTGCCCGGCTTCACCGTGTTCGTGCTGGCGTGCAGCGACGCCGTCCGGTTCCACATTCTGCCCACGCTGGGACTGGTGACGGTGGGGGTGGTTTTGTTCCTGTTGGCCATCAAGACGAAACTCGGCCGTTATTTTTGGGACAAACTCAAGCTCAAGATGCCGGTGATGGGGCCGGTCATCAGCCGGGTGGCCATCGCCCGTTTCACCCGCACCCTGGGCACGCTCGTCAGCAGCGGTGTTCCCATCTTGCAGGCGCTCATGATTGTCAAGGAAACCGCCGGCAACGTCATCATCAGCAACGCCATCGCCGGCGTGCATGAAAGCGTCAAGGAAGGCGAAACCATCACCGCGCCGCTGGAATCCTCCGGCGTTTTCCCGCCCATGGTGGTCAGCATGGTGGACGTCGGCGAACAAACCGGCGCCCTGCCGGAAATGCTTCTGAAAATTTCCGACAATTACGACGAAGAAGTGGACAATGCCGTGGCCTCCATGACCTCGCTGCTCGAACCCATTATGATTGTCTTTCTGGCGGTCGTCGTCGGCAGCATCGTCATCGCGATGTTCCTGCCGCTGATTGCAATGATCACCAATCTCAGCGGTGAAGGCGGTGGTGGTTCCGGTGGTGACTGACCGGCGGCGGCTTCAAAGGCCGTTTGTCTCTGGAAAAGCCATTTGTTTCTGGAAAAGACGCAAAAAACCTTGACAGGTGATGACGCTCATGCGTAAATACAATGTAAAGACATTGCATGGGCGTTCTATTTACAATTAGCTCGATATGGAGTTCGATTGGAACAATTCGCCCTTTGAGTTGGATGGTTCTTTGAATCAGCGGGAAATTGAAGAGTCCTTTGAGGATCCGTTTGCCATCCGGCTGTTGCCGGACTCGCCGCGCTTTGGCGTCCAGGCGCGCTTTTTCAACCTGGGCATGTCCGCGGGCGGGGTCGGTATTTTCAGCGTGTATCGGACCAACGGCCGGGTGGCGCGGGTGTTGCGCGCCCGCGTTTTTGAACCGGAAGAACGGTTCTTTTATCAGCGGAAACTCGACCATACGCTGACCGGTGAAAAGTGATGTCAATGGGTAGGGCGGCGCTGCTGCGCCGCCAGGTATGATGGCCGCGCAGCAGCGCGGCCCTACCGTCGGAAAACCGAGAACGAGCCGGAAGAGTCTGTAATGCGAACTTTTGCCAATTGGGAAGAGGTGCCGATCTTCGACAACGAAGTGGCCGAGGCGGAATTCTGGGTGGAGAACCGGCCGGACCTGCGCCTGATGGAAGCGGCCACGGTCGGCGGCGGGGAAGCCGCCGAGTCCGTCACCATCACGCTGCGGATTGACCCGCGGATGCTCGCGCGGATCAAGCGGCTCGCCCGGTCGCGGTATTTGAATTATCAGAGCATGATCAAGCAATGGCTCAGCGAACGAATGGAAGATGAACTGCGCGAAAAATGAAAAAGGCCGTCATGAAAACAGATGCGAATAAATTTGCCTTCCCGATGTTTCCAGGGGACGCGGCGACAAATCCGAAGGCCGAAATCCGAAGCCCGAAAGAAACCCGAAGCCCGAAATTCAAAATCGGTGCGGGCCGGAACGGGTTGGGTTCGGGCTTCGATTTTCGGAATTCTTTCGGATTTCGGCATTCGGATTTAGGATTTTTTCAAGTGCCGGCCGGCCGGTTGAACCCGTTGAGGCATCGCAGACTTGAATCGTCTCGTTGCGCCTTCACCCTCATCGAACTGCTCGTCGTCATCGGCATCATCGGGGTCATCGCCGGGTTCGTTTTGGTGGTGGCCGGGCCGGTGAAAAAGAAGCAATACCTTTACAACACCCAGACGCAAATGGCGCAGTTGGAGACGGCCATTGACCGCTACAAGGCCGCCTATGGCTTTTATCCGCCCAGTCCGCCGAATCCGCCGACGTTGGGCGACCAGTCAACGTTAATCAACCAGCTCTATTATGAACTGGTGGGAACGACCTACACCAATAACACTTACACGACCCTGGACGGCAGCGCCTCGATTGATGCACTCCAAGTGCCCAATGCCTTTCCGGGTGTGGGCGGCTTTATGAATTGCACCAAACCCGGCGCGGGTGAAGACGCGGCGGCGGCCAGAAATTTTCTCCCCGACTTGAAGCCGAATCAGTTTTGGCCGCAGCCGGGATATACAAACAAAACCGCTACCGTGGGGGTAAACCTACTCATCGGCTCGGTGGGCGGGCCGTACGCCCAATACAAGCCGCTGGGCCGGCAGGACATGAATCCCTGGCGTTATAATTCGTCCAGCCCGACCAACAATGCCGGTTCGTATGATTTGTGGATCCAACTGGTATTTGCGCCGGGACAAACCAACCTCATCTGCAACTGGACCAAACAGGTGCAAAAAAACAGCCCGTTGCCCTGAACTTTTTATGAGCGCCACGCCATCATCCGGACCCCGCCGCCGCCCCAGATCCATCGCGGTTGACTGGCACGATTGCGCGTGGGCTCCGCGCATTGTGGTGCAATTTCCGGCGTCAGCGCGGGCGCATCCGCGCACTACCCCCGTTTTTCTCCCTCTCTTTCCTCAAGGAGGAGATGGCGTAAAGCCCCGTGGGGGCCACGCCCCTTTACGGGGCCGGGGTGAGGAGGCCGATTATTCAAGATCAAATCCCCTCGCCCCGGCCCTCTCCCCGCTTGGGCGGGGTGAGGGAGTCGGCGGCAATGTCAAGAGGCGCCCGCGCCCGTCGTGCGCCTCTCAGTTTCTTGCGGAGCTATTTTTCTCATTAGCACCCGGCTTCAGCCGGGTGAATCGTGCGCGGGGAAAATGGAAACGGTTTCAACCGTTTTCCGCACCCGCAGCCACAAAGCCGTTGAAACGGCTTGGAGCCGCATCGCCAGCACCCACCGGGCTGAAGCCCGGTGCTAATGAGAGGTTGCAAGAAAGTGAGATGCGCCCGCGCCCGTCGGGCCGGCGACAAAATGGTTGCCTGTGGCCACCCGGATTTTGCATCCTGTTCGTTTCAACCCGGTTGTTTTTGAACCCATGAAAATCATCCCTATGAAAAGTGTCGAGTGGCAAGTAACAAGTGGCCAGGTGGAAGACACGGCGCGTTCCCGCCATGCATCACGCGGCACCCGCCACTCGCCACCATTGGATTTTGAACACCTCACCCCGGCCCTCTCCCCGTCTGGCGCGGAGAGGGAGAAGACACCGGTCACGCCTCGCGTATCCACCCTCAACCCGCTTCGCGCCTTCACCATCGTCGAATTGCTCACCGTCATCGCCATCATCGCGATTCTGGCGGCGATGCTGCTGCCGGTGCTGTCGAAGGCCAAGGTCGCCGCGCAGAAAAGACAGGCGATGGTGGAAATCAGCCAGATTGTCGGCGCCATCCAGCAATACGATTCCGTCTATGGCCGCTTTCCGATTTCCCCCGCGGCGCAAAGCGCGGCTGCGGTGACGAATGGTGATTTCACCTATGGCGGTGTGTTTCAAACGCCCGCCGCAACCTATACCGTCGGGACACCCGTGAACGGTTCGATTCTGACCAACTCCGAAGTGATCGCCATTTTGATGGACCTGACCAATTATCCCAACGGCGTCCTGACGGTGAACACCAATCATCAAAAAAATCCGCAACGCACCATCTTTCTGAACGCCAAAATGTCGGGCTATGACCCGTCGAATCCCGACCTGCAGCCGCCGGGAGGCGTGGACATCACCGGCGTTTATCGGGACCCGTGGGGCAGTCCCTACGTCATCTCGATGGATTTGAATTACGACGAGCAGTGCCAGGATGCGTTTTATTCCCTGCAAAATGTGTCCCAGACCGCATCCGGCAGCCCGACGGGACTAAACGGACTGTTCAATCCCGTTGCGAATGGCAACTCCGACAATTTCCTATATCACGGCAAAGTCATGGTTTGGTCCGCCGGGTCGGACCGGAAGATTGATCCGACGGCGCTTCCGACAGGGGGGGGCAGCGCCAATTCCGGCGTCAACAAGGACAACGTTCTGAGCTGGCAGTAAACATGAATGTCGAGTGTCGAGTGTCGAGTGTCGAAGCCCCGAAGGGTAGGGCGAAGCTGCCGCTTCGCCGGCGGCGCAGCAGCGCCGCCCTACCGGTCTCCGCCTTCACGCTCATCGAGTTGCTGGTGGTCATCGCCATCCTCGGTATCATGGCGGGGCTGACCGTGCCGGTGCTCAAAAATTTCGCCAAGTCGGACGCCACCCTCGGCGCCTCGCGCCAGTTGCTCGACGGGGCCGCGCGCGCGCGGCAACTGGCCATCAGCCAGCACACGACGGTCTATATGGTCTTCGTGCCGACGAATTTTTGGAACAACATTTCCGGACCATGGCCAAACACCTGGTGGAGCGGCCTGACTCCGGCGCAACAAACCGCCGCCACCAATTTGTGCGACAAGCAATTGACCGGTTACACCTTTGTCAGTTTGCGTTCGGTGGGCGACCAGCCGGGGCAGGGCCGGGCGCGTTATCTCGACCAGTGGCAGACGCTGCCGGACAACACGTTCATTGCCTTTCAGAAGTTTTACACCACCAACACCATTTGGGATAACACCGTCATTCCTCCCGTGTCGTATCCCATTTCCATATTTAACTACACCACCAACATTCCCTTTCCCACCGCCACCAACGCGGCGCCTTCACCGGTTTCCCTCCCTTTCATCGCGTTCAATTATCTCGGCCAGTTGACGGCGGACGGGCAGACGGTGGCCGGCGCGGACGAATACATCCCGATTGCGAAGGGCAGCGTGATCTATGCGGCGGATGCGGGCACCAAAATGTATCAATTCAATTCGGCCGACATCCTGGAGACGCCGCCCGGCAACAGCACCAATTCCTCGTACACCATCGTTCACATTGAACGGCTGACGGGCCGCGCCGTTTTGGAATATCAAAAGCTGCAATGAAAGTTAACCTGGAAGCCAGAAGTTCGGGTGGTAGGGCGAAGCTGCTGCTTCGCCGGCGGCGCAGCAGCGCCGCCCTACCGGATTCCGGCTTCACCATGGTCGAGATTGCCATCTGCCTGGCGGTCATCGGCATTGCGCTCGTCGCCATCATCGGCGTCCTGCCCATGGGCATGCACACGCAGCGGGACAACCGCGAGGAAACCCTCATCAACCAGGACGCCACCGTTTTGATGGAAGCCATCCGCGGCGGCGCGCGCGGCCTGGACGACCTGACCAATTACGTCTATGCCATCACGAATAATCAAACACCCTACGATCTCAATGGCAACCCCAAACCGACCGTGACCTTTGGTTGGACCAATGGTGCTCCCAGTTTTCTGATCAACGGTGCGAACATCGTGGGCCTTTTGAGCACGCCGGAATACACGGATCTGAGTTTTAATCCAACCAACAATCTTTTCAGCGGCGGTTACAGCAACCACATCGTCGCCTATGTCCGTTCCATCAGCGGGCCGGCGGTGGAAAAGCCGCCGCAGGACAATCAAATCATTCAAGCCGACGCTTTTGGTTATCGCGTCCTGTGCGTCAACGCGCCGGTCGCTGCCGACATGACGGTCGTCACGAATGCGATTGGTGTGGTCACCAATGCCTACTTCCGGCAGTTCGCCGCCAACCTGCACGAGCTGCGCCTGACGTTTTTCTGGCCGCAACAGCCCAACGGCAAGCTGGGGCCGGGCCGCCAGACCTTCCGCACGATGGTCGCCGGGCAGGTCGTGCCGACCGTTACCAACACTCAGTGGCTGTATTTTTACCAGCCGCAATCCTTCATCAACGTCACCAACACGCCGTGAACCTGAAATTTCCAATTTCAACAGTTCGGAGGGACGAGTTACACGAGTCCCCAATTCTGTTTTCGACTGCGGAGATCAGGGACTCGCATGGCTCATCCCTCCAGTCGTTCGGAAGAACGGGTTTCCGAGGGACGAGTTTCGGAAGAATGAGTTTCGGAGGGACGAGTTTCCGAGGGACGAGTTTCGGAAGAATGAGTTTCGGAGGGACGAGTTTCGGAGGGACGAGTTACACGAGTCCCCAATTCTCTTTTCGATTGCGGAGATCAGGGACTCGTGTAACTCGTCCCTCCGGGACAAACGCTTTCACGCTGGTGGAAATTCTGGTGGTGGTGGTGCTGATGTCGCTCATCGTGCTGGCGTTGATGGCGGTGTTCAACAGCACGCAGGCCGCGTTTCGCGCGAGCCTCACGCAGACCGACGTGCTGGAAGGCGGCCGCAGCGTGATGGGGCTGATCAAAAACGATTTGGAATCCCTGACGCCGTCCTCATTTGTACCCGGCCAATGCCAGCCCCAATTTCTATGCGGCGGTGAGCAACAGTTTTCCGCAGACGCTGACCGGCAGTTCCGCCTCGCGCACCAACGTCATGGAGGACGTGTTTTTCATCACCCGCCAGAACCAGACCTGGAAGGGCGTCGGCTATTTTGTGCGCACCAACCTGCTCCTGGCCGGCGGCCTCGCCACGCCCGGGCTTTTGTATCGCTTCGAGACGAACATACAGTGCCACCGATTTCGCTGCGAGGCTTCCACCAACCTGTTTTCGAATACTTCATACCGGCATCCGCAATCTCGTGAGCGGTCCTGGTCCCACCAAAAATAACAGCACCCTGCCCCCCGGTGTCAGCCAGATCCTGCCGGGTGTCATGAGCTTCAAGGTCCGGGCGTTTGACACCAACGGTTTTTGGATCACCACCAATCACGCGAACTTTGTGGCCACCAACACCGCTTTTGGCGAAGTCAAATGGTATGGCTTTTACAGCAACGCGGTGCCGGCGGCGGTGGAAGTTGAGCTGGGCGTGCTCGAAGACCGCACGCTGCAACGCGTCCAATCCATCAGCGGCCTGACCCACCAAAGCAATTATCTCGCGCAACAGGCCGGCAAGGTCCACCTGTTCCGGCAGCGCTTTACGATTCGCAACGTTGACCCCTCGGCCTATCAATGAATATAAAACGAACATCGAACATTCAACATTCAACGCCCAACGTCGAATGCGGAAGCCAATCTGCCGCCAACTCGTTCGGTGTTCGGCGTTCGGCGTTCGATGTTCAATGTTTTGATTCTACCCGCACCCGCAACGTGGATCCCTCGGCCTGTCAATGAAATGAGAACCAAACGAACATTCAACATTCAACATTCAACGCCCAACGTCGAATGTGGGATGCAATGCCGCCGCCAACTCATTCGGCGTTCGGCGTTCGGCGTTCGATGTTCAATGTTTTGATTCTACCCGCACCCGCAACGTGGACCCCTCGGCCTGTCAATGAAATGAGAACCAAACGAACATCGAACATTCAACATTCAACGCCCAACGTCGAATGTGGAAGCCAATCTGCCGCCAACTCGTTCGGCGTTCGATGTTCAATGTTGAATGTTGAATGTTCCCCTGCGCCGCAACGCGGCGTTGCCTTGATCATCACGCTGATTTTGCTGTCCGTGGTGACGTTCATGGCCATCACGTTTCTGGCCCTCAGCCGCCGGGAACGCAGCGCCGTTACCACCGTCACCGACACCGCCGGCGCGCGGCTGGCGGCCGACGCCGCGCTGGCCAATGCCGAGGCCCAGATCATCGCCAACGCCCTCTCCACCACCAATCCCTACAACTTCAGCCTGCTCGTCTCGACCAATTACATCAGTGGGTTCGGCTTTAATAAATTATTAGTGGGAGCAAATCTGACGAACGTCAATTATTTCTATCCGGATGGAACACCCGTCACCGGCAATGACTTTCTGCAAAACCTGATCAATTTATATTACAGCCCGCGTCCGCCGGTTTTCATTCCCACCAACTCCGCCGGCGCGAATGATTTCCGTTTCTACCTCGACCTCAACCGCAATGGCCGGGACGATCCCAATGGCTGGGTAATCAATCTGGACAATAGCGGCAAGGTTATTACGGATGGTTCGGGCAATGCCATTACCAATATCCAGGTCGGCGACCCGGAATGGATTGGGATTTTGGAGCGTCCGGACGCGCCACACGGACCGAACAACAAATTCATCGCGCGCTATGCCTTCATTGCCGTGCCCGTCGGCAACACGCTCGATTTGAACGCCATTTATAACCAGGCGCACGTGCCTCCGAGACCACCAGGAGCGCCATTAAATTGGATAGTCAATCCTCCGGTGAACACGCTTAACAACCCCGACAGCTACATCCGGAATGAAGGTGTCGGTTCGTGGGAAATCAACCTGGCCGCCTTTCTCGCCGATTTGAATACGAATGAATGGGATGTTACCATGTCACCATACCAGTATTCGTACACCCGGGCAATGAGGTACTTATGTCCGCCTTTCGATGATGCCCGGGCACTTCTGGCTTATCGCTACAACAACAATCTCACCACTCTCGCCTCGGTGAAAAATCTCTTTGGCGCAGCCAACGCAAACGCCTTTGGCTCGGATCACATTGACGGTTATACTTATGGCCAGTATTTGATCGGCGCGTCAGGGTTCCAATTGCCCGCCGACTACGATTCACTCTTGAATGGTGTGCCGAATGGATCTCCGGGGAAGTCCATGGGCTGGCGCCGACAACACCAATCATTTCTTCAGCCACCAGGATTTGTTTGACTCGACAAAGATTCAAAATCCCTATGCGCCCACTTATGGTTTTACCGACCACTTGCTCAACGCCGGTACGAACCAATGGGGTGGCACGAATCTTTCCACCTACAATCGCTACACGTTTTACCGGCTGCTCTCGCAACTCGGCACGGATTCCACGCCGGACTCGGGCAAAATGAACCTCAATTACCAGAACGTGGACACCAACGGCAACGTTGTTCACGGCATGGAAACCAATTTCATCGCATGGACGAACGCGTTGCAGTTTTTCACCAACGCCGCCGACCGGCTGTTGCGCGCCTACACCACCCAGTGGCGCAACAGCAACCCCACCAACTTCGCCACCACTTTCTACTGGGCCACCAACTTCAATTTTGTCAACGCGGACCAATGGACCAACTATCCCGCGTTTGGAGTCGGGCACATTCCGGTGTTGGTGAGCAACCAGTTTGTCTATTCGTCCGCCGTGAACCGCCTGCTCCAGCTTGCGGCCAACATGTACGACGCCACGACCAACAACTTTGGAGTAAACGGCAATAATTATAATTACCCGTCCGTCTTCCGCCCGACTTTTTGGGTCGCCTATGAATATGGCTACACCAATGTTTACATCAACGGCTATCAACAAGTCGTCTTGGTGTCGGGAACGAACGATGTTCAACTTAATTGGCCGCAGGAAGTTACCAGCTTGCAGTTCGGGGCCAGTACCAACAATTACCCCAATGGGGTGAACGTCTATGGCGTACCGTGGATCATTGGCGCGAAGAAAGGGTTCCCGAACTTCAACAAGTTTGGGCTGCAAAACGTCGTGCAAATCACGCGCAAACTGCAAGTGTGGCGTTCGACGATACCGACGACAACATCAACAGTCTTTGCCACCAATCAATTGTATGTCTTCAGCGTCAGCAACTCGATTGGCGTGGAATGTTGGAATTCGTACGGCAACCCGTATCCGAATTCGGTGCAGATTGTGGCTCGGGACAATATCACCATGTTTTTGACCAATGATTTTTCTGCAACACCCTGGTATTTTCCCACATACCCATTGCCGTATTCGAGAATTGCAAGTATTACCACGAACTTTGCGGGTTTCTCGCCCGGGTATGCAAATTCTTTCGTCATTCCGATTAACGACACAGCCCAGTTTTTGACGAACAGTGGTTTTTATTTTGGCTCTTCGCCGCCGGGGGTATCCGGATTCGATCCCATTGGGAATAATCCGGGTTGGGAAACGAATCGAACCGATTATACCATTCCGCAGTTTGGTTTGCTGACGACCAATCGTTTGCAGTTGTTCATGCTGGATGGCAACCATGTCATTGATTACGTGCAATTCGCCGGCCCGCAGAGCATCCGCAATTTGGATGCGGAATTCCAAACCAGTTCGCAGAGCTCGGGATATAACAACATGTGGAGCACGGCGCTCAATTCATCCGGCGTGCCTTGGGGAATCATCAACCAGATTGATGAGTCGGATCATGGCACGATATCAGACCCGGTTTGGGCCGGCCAGGATCTTACAACCGTTGAAAAAGCGATAGATGGATTTTCCACTTTTATGGGGCTGACTGGTGTGCCGTATCCACAATGGACGAATGACCCCGCGGTTATAGCCATGCAGACCAATTACGTGATGCAAGTTCCCTGCACGCCTACGGTCACGGCTTACGAATACACCTCGTGGCAGGCGAACGATCCCCTGGTGCATAACCTGGAAAGTGACTTGAACTTTTTTGGCACCGAGGCGAATAACGCCGGCCCCTCGACCGGCACACATGTTTGGACCAGCGCATCGGCGTTGCCCCGGCCGAATTTCAATACGGTGAATGACCGTTACCAGCCGTGGGGCGAAGACCATCTGCCGACCGGGGCCGATCAGAATCCTTGCAACCTTGCTTATAAAGATCCATTGGTGCGCATGTCGGACAATTGGGATTTTCCGACGAACAAATTCCCGACCGTCGGCTGGCTGGGCCGGGTGCATCGCGGCACGCCCTGGCAATCGGTTTATCTGAAAGCGTTCGACGTTTTGAGTGAGACTAATCAGG
Source organism: uncultured Verrucomicrobiae bacterium (assembly GCA_963804345.1). Classification (GTDB taxonomy): domain Bacteria; phylum Verrucomicrobiota; class Verrucomicrobiia; order Limisphaerales; family UBA11358; genus UBA11358. The sequence goes on from CAWDPX010000022.1 coordinate 32,384, forward strand.
GCAACAATATCGGGACCAATACCTGGGTGCAGTGGACGGGTGACAACCAATTGACTTATGGCCAATACTTTGATGCCGCCAATACCGCGCCGGTGAAGGACCGGTTGTTGTTTGATTTGTTCACCACGGCTTTCAACGACAACGCCGCGCGCGGGACGCTTTCCGTCAACCAAAATCATCTTGCCGCGTGGTCGGCGTTGTTCAGCGGCGTGGTGGCGATTTCCAACAATGCGGCTGATAACTCCAGCATTCGCTTTAACTCTCATCCGCAATTTCAGAACTCGTCCATCAGCAACACCTATGTGATCATCCAGCCCGCTGGTCCCTACAATCCAGTTCTTCCGTTGGCGCAACAACCGCTAATGGTGCAACTGGTGCAAGGCATCAACCAGACGCGCTCGGCTTTTACGAATGCGGACGGTCTGGTTGGCAGCTTTGAACACGCAGGCGACATTCTCAGCGCGCCGCAATTCACGGAAAAATCACCGTTCCTCAATCTTGATTCCGGCGTTCAACTCACCAACGGCATCAGCGACGAGATGTATGAATGGCTGCCGCAGCAGACGATGTCGCTGCTGCGTTGCGCCAGTTCGCCGCGCTATGTGATTTATTGTTACGGTCAAACGTTGAAACCCGCGCCGGATTCCATTTACACCGGCGGCGACCACGGCGGTGCGTATTTCGGCATGGTCACGAATTATCAAATCGTGTCGGAAATCGCCACCCGCGCCGTCGTGCGCTTTGGCAGCAGTTTGACCAATGTGATTACATTCACCCCCACCAACATTGGTGCCAATTTAGGCACCAACTGGTTCAGTGTTCCCGTGGTGACGAACAACAACGTCATCATCGAGAATTTTAACATTTTACCGCCGGACTGAAAACGAAGGCTAAAGGCTGAAAGCAAAGATGGAAATGATCGTTGAATCAATGGTAGGGCGGTGCTGCTGCGCCGCCGGGCATGTGGCCGCGCAGCAGCGCGGCCCTACCTTCCTCGCTTTGGCGGAATTTTTGTAAGATAATCATCAACTGACTCAACGTTATGCATAGACGTTTGTGGATTTGGATGTTGGCCTGCCTGCTGTGCCTGGCGGGCGCGTGGCTCCTTTGGCGCCAACCGGCGAACTCGCGGACGAGGCCGTCCGCGCCCCCCAAAGCCGCCGCACCGGCGGCGGCGGTCCGTTCCGCTGCCACCGCGCCGAACCTTTTAACCGCCGCGGCCACCAACGCCGCAACTTCGGCCCAAACCAATCCGTTCGCTTATCGCCTCAGCAACACGGGCAGGACCATCGGACAGTTGGCGGGCGACCGCCATGCGATTTTGCTGGAGAACGCGTTCATTGACACCGGCAGCCCGCTGAACTTTTCCATTCCCAAAAACCTGCAGTCGGCGGGTGATCCGGGCGCTTACATCGTCCAGGCCCGCGGGCCTATTGGCAATCCTTTCCGCGCGCTGCTCGCGCGGGCGGGCGCGGAGATTGTCTCCTACATTCCGAACAACGCCTACCTCGTGCGCGCCCCGGCGGGCGTGGCCCACGGGCTGGCGGCGCAGTCGCTCGTGCAGTCGGTGATTCCCTACGAGCCGTATTACAAAATCTCCTCGTCCATGCCCGTGACGGTCGGGCCAAAAACGTTTTCTGCCGTGTCAATGGAAACCAACCAGCCGGCGGGGCCTTCCCTGCTGGTCTTGGCGGTGAAACAGGCGCCGCTGCCGACGGGAACCTGTTTGACGCTCGGCTTGTTCAGCGACAACGCGGCGGCGACGGTCGCGCAGATTGAGAAGCTCGGCGGCTGGATTATCGCGCGGGACAAATCGCCGTTTGGCCCGGTGGTGCGCGTGCAGCCGCCGGCGGATTGGGTGGCGCTGGCCGCGCTGCCCGGCGTGCAAATTGTCGAGCCGTATCATCCGCGCATTCACGCCAACGACCTCAGCCGCGCGACGGTGGGCGTGGCGGCGGACACGCAAGTTTCATCGAATTATCTCGGCTTGACCGGCAAGAACGTGCTGGTGCAGGTGAACGATTCGAGTATTGACGCGACGCATCCGGATTTGGCCCCGCGCGTGTTCGGTGCTCCGGCGGATAAGACCGACCGCAACGGGCACGGCACTCACGTGGCGGGCACCATCGCGGGCAACGGTTCGATGTCATCCACGTTGACCAATGTTTCCGGTTCCCTCATGCCGGCTACAAACGGCCAGTTCCGCGGCATGGCGCCGCTGGCGAATTTGTTTTCAATCGGCCTCGACCATTCGGATTACGTGTTGCAGACCAATGCGGCGGTCATTGGCGCGCCGATCTCGAACAACAGTTGGAATTACTGGAACGACAGGACTTACGACCTGTCGGCGGCGAGTTATGACGCGGCGGTGCGCGACGCAGTGCCGGAAAAGCCCGGTTCGCAGCCGGTGTTGTTTGTGTTTTCGGCGGGCGATTCGGGCGGCGGCGACGATAGCGGTGCAAACGGAAACGCGGACACAATTTTGTCGCCGGCCACGGCCAAGAACGTGATTACCGTCGGTGCATTGGAGCAATCGCGGAACATCACGAACCTGGTCACCGGCTACTATGGCAATACCAATCCGCAAGCGGTATGGCAGGGTGAGACGGACACGGGTTATTCCCCGTTTGGCAATTCGGTGAGTCCGCAAGTGGCCGGTTTTTCGAGCCGGGGCAACGTGGGCGTTCTCACGGAAGGCACGTATGGGCGGTTCAAGCCGGACGTGGTCGCACCGGGGACATTTGTTGTTTCCACCCGTTCGCAGCAATGGGACGAGCTGGCATATTACAATCCGACGAATTATGGCTACAACACCGTGTCCAATCAAAACGTCCCCCCCAATTCGTTAAAAACTTACAACCTTTCCGTCTCCGCAAATGTCGTCGGGGTGTTCATTACCATCGAAACCAACATCTATTCGCCGTTCCCGTTCCCGACGAATTTGCCGATTTATGTAAGACAGGCGAATTTCCCGACCACCAACATTTACGATTTCGTGACTTGGAGTAATGGGGTGGCGATTCCTCCCAATAGCGGCGGCAGCATCGCCGGCATTGGCAGTATTCAGAACGGCGGATTTTACTACGCGGTTGGGAACACCAACAATTTTCCGGTCAATTACGACCTGACCGTTGAAGTCATCTCAACGAACGAACTGGGGGATTATTTTGAGGTGTTGAGCAATTTGAACGACTCGATTGGACCCCCGGCCAATTGGTATCGTTACGAAACCGGGACGAGCATGTCGGCGGCGGATGTGTCGGGCGTGCTGGCGTTGATGGAGGATTTCTTCACCAACACACTGCAAACGACGCCCAGCCCGGCGTTGCTGAAGGCGATGCTCATCAACGGCTCGCGCACGGTGGGCAATTACACCTACGCCCTGACCAACGGCAACAATTTCCAGGGCTGGGGCCTGGTCAATCTGCCCGATACGCTGCCACCGGGAGTGACGAATCAGTTGAATGCCGCCTGCGCCAGCTTCTTCATTGATCAAAGCCCAACCAATGCGCTGGCGACGGGCGACAGCCATACATATTTGGTGACGGTTGATGCCAGCACGGACGCGCAATTCCTGCCGTTACAGGTGACACTGGTTTGGACGGATCCGCCCGGCGATCCGGCCGCCGCCATCAAACTGGTCAACAATCTCGACCTGGTGGTGACGAATTTCGACGACCCGGCAAACCCAATTGTTTTTTATGGCAACGACATCGCGAGGAACAATTACAACACCCCGGAGAGCGCCACCAATGCGCCGAACTTGGATTCCATCAACAATGTTGAAAACGTGTTTGTTTTACCGCCGATCGGCGCGAATTACTCCGTCACCGTTATTGGCCGCGCGGTGAACGTGAACGCCGTCACCGCCCAGACCAACAACGCGGCGGGGAATTTTGCGCCGAACGTGGTGCAGGATTACGCGCTGGTCATTTCCTGCGGCGAAGGCGAAGTGACCAACGCCTTTACGGTGACGGACAACGGAATCATTTCCAATCCCACCGGCGCCCAGCAAGTCACCTACGTAATGACCACCAACGCGCCGTTGCTGAATCAAATTGCCGGCGCCAGCCCGCCGCTGCTCGGCACGAACGATGTGCCGGTCGGGACCAATACGCTTTGGGGAAGCAATGGCGTCGTCACCCTCGGCATGACCAACCAGTGGCATTTCTACGTGGTCACCAACAATGCCTTGGACAGCTCCGGCTCGAGCAGTTATGTTACCAACGCCGCGTTCATCACGTTCATACCGTCCACGCTGGCGCTTCCGCGCATGGGCGTGTTTGCAAATTCAACGGCCGATATGACCCGGCCATCGGCGGACATTGACCTTTATGTGGCCGGGCCAAACGATCCCAATGCCTCCGGCCTGCTCAATCTCGATCCCACGGTCCTTTCCAACTGCCTGGCCGGAGCCAATGGCGACGCCGCGGCGTTAACCCGTGGCGGAACGGAATTCGTCATTTACACCAATTCCAAAGCCGGAGACGTTTATTACGTCGGGGTGTATTCGGAAGACCGGGAGGCGGCGGAATATGGCTTCATTCCCATCTTTACCAGCATCCCCTTCACCCAGACCGGGCCGAATGGTTCTCAAATCGTCAACGGGTTGAATGTGCCGGTCAACATTCCCGATTACATCCAGGGGCATCCCGGGTTGGCATACGTTTTCGCCATTGCGCTGAATCCCATGGAGATCAATCGCGTCGTGGTGACGGATGTGATCACGCACCAAAACTTTGGCGACCTCATCGGCACGCTGGCGCACGGCGACTCGTCCGGGGCGTCGCAGTCCATTGTCTTGAACAACCACGATTACCTCAACAATCCGCCCGGACCTTACACGCTTGTTTATGACGACAGCGGGGCGGGGGACTTCGTTGGTTCGCAAGCGTCGGACGGGCCGGGCAGCCTGAACACGTTCATCGGCCAGCAAGCCATCGGAGTGTGGATGTTGACCGAGGCGGACACCGCAGCGACGGCAACCGGCACGGTGCAGAATTTAACCATGATGATTGAGCCGCACCAGGACATCAAGGGGCTGGGCGCCTACGTCACGGTTCCTCCCCTTGGCTGGTTCATTGATTACATTGACGTGCCGGCGGGATTCACCAACCTCGGCATTTTTGCCACGAACCTGCCGCCAACTGCCGTGCCGTCCCCGCTGCAGCTTTATCTGAACTACAATGTCCAGCCGACCTTTTCGAATTACCTGGAATCCGTCTGGCTGACGAATTGTATCACCGGCACTTACCCGGGTGGAGTGGATCCGGGCAATTCCATTTCCTACGGTCCGCCGCTCCTGCCCGGCCGGTATTTCGTCGGCATTTACAATCCCGACACCGAGGCGGCAACAAATGTTTATTTGCTGGGCACGCTGGGCGGCTTGGCGTCGGCCATTGTGCCGGGGGATTACACGACCAACAACGGGCCGGTGTTGCAGGATGATGCCGTGAGCAGTTCCACCATTTTCGTTTCCAGCACGCAGCAAATCGCGTCGGTGAATGTCGGGTTTGTCGTCGAACATCCGCGCATCTCGGACCTGACCTTCACGCTGGTCAGCCCGACCGGCCAGCGCATACTGCTGATGGAAAACCGCGGCGGCACGACCACCAACGGCGCGGGCGACTTCTTCATCACCACGAACAGTTTTGCGCCCGTGACCTCCGCCGGCAGTTGGCAGCCGAACACCAATTACATCAATGTCGGGTCAACGTTCGGCCAGATCACCATCACCTACGATTTCTACACCGCTGTTGACGAGATGACCGTTTATTACGGCACGACGATAACGCCGGCGAATTTAATTCTCGATACCGGTCTGACCAATAATCCCACGGGGCCAACAACCATCACCACCAACTTTGGTCCGGGAACTTCCACCTATGTGACCGTCATCATGAACCAGTTCGGCAACCCCGCTTCCACCAACGGCAATAATCTGGACGCCTGGACTTACACCGTCGGCGGCGTGGAGACAAATTACAATTATCTCGCGTTCACGGAGGACACGAACCAGGCCACGATCCCGATCAAGTTTGCCATACCGCCTTACACCCTCAATGACTTTGGCACCAATTACAGCCTCGGCGACTTTGACCAGGCGACCAACGGGGTTTATCCGGCGCCCACGAATATTTTCGACGCCTACGGCGGCTGGAACCTGACCAACCGGATACTGGTGGGCACCAACCTGGTGACCCTGACCAACAATGAGGTGAGCGTGATCACCGATCCCGCCACTGCGGCGGGCGGCAGCAATTTCCTGGCGCTGGCCGGCGGCTCGATCTACCGCCAGGTTCCCATGACGCCGGGAAGACAATTCAGCCTCACCTTCCTGTACCGCGGGCCGGGCATTTCCGGCTGGTGGCGCGGGGAGGGGAATGCCACCGACAGCGCGAACCCGGAAAACGACGGCAACAACGGTTCCTTGATCGGGCGGTTTAACTTCCCGGCGGGAGAGGTCGGGCAGGCCTTTGAATTTGAGGATGCCGGGGCGGAATTCCAGTTTGCGGGCACCAACACCTATGTGCAAATCCGGCAGCCGCCCTTCCTCATCCAGGTTTTCACCAACGCCTCCGAGACCAACAATCCGGTCACGCTGCAGTCATCGGCCCTGGACGTCGGCACCCGCAGCGGGTTCACCATCGAAGGCTGGATCAATCCGACCAATGCCGCCCTGCCGCAACCGCTGGTGGAGTGGCTGGCCCGGGTGCCGACCAACGGATCGGACACCAACCTGGCCATCGAGGCGGGTCCGTTTTTGAACCGCGGCAACGGCCACTACTACTATTTGCTGGGCAGCACCAACTGGCCGACGTCGGAACTGTGGGCGACCCAGTTGGGCGGACACCTGGCCACCATTGAGACGGCGAACGAGGAGAACTGGGTCTATGACACGTTTGCCGATTATGGCGGCGCCAACCGGAATTTGTGGATTGGGCTGACCAACGACGCCTTCGGCAATTTCGGCTGGATCAGCGGGCTGACCAACGTGGTTTACACCAACTGGGCGGCCGGGGGCCCACCAATTGCAGCGGCAATGATTTTTACACCGCCATTCTGGGGCAGACCAATGCGTTCCCCGGATTGTGGGTTTTGGAAGACATCAACGGCCACGACAACAACGGCGTGACGTGCGGCGTGCCGCCGTCCAACCACATTTACGGCGTGGTGGAAGTGGCGGACATCCAAACGAACGGCGTCCAGTTCTGGATTTCGGTCACCAATTCACCGGGCCTGACGAACGTGCTCGTCAGCAGCAACGGCTGCCTGTACGCGAACCTGGTGGACACCACCAATGGCGGGCATGAAATCTTTTCGGCGCCCGGATTGGTCCAGAGCAACGTCTGGCAGCACGTGGCGCTCACCTACAACACGAACTCGGGAATGGCCGCCCTTTATTACAACGGGACGAACGTGGCCTCGACCTACCTGGGCGTGTTCACGCCCAAGACCACCGGCGATGTTTTGCTGGGCCGGGACATGAGCCGGTTGACGAACAATTTTTACGGGGGTGAGATGGATGAAATGAGCATTTACGCGCGCTGCCTGTCCGCCTCCGAAATTGCCGCCATCTACAACGTTTCGGCCCTGACCACCAATCGCAACACGGGCAAGTTTGACCCGGGCATCACGCCGGCGTTGAGCCTGGCCGAGGCGCAGGTGTCGTTCGGCGGATTGACCAATATACTCCTGGGCGCGAACACCAACTGGCAGATGCAGAGTTACTCGTTCATCGCCACCACCAACTCGCTGCCGCTGCAAATCACCGGGCTGGAGCCGGGCATGCTGCTCGATTCGTTCAGCGTGGCCGAGGCGCCCCTGGGCAATTTGTATTATTTGCCGGAGCAGTCGCTGGCGTCCCTGGCCGGCACCAGCGCCCACGGCACGTGGACACTGCAAATCTGGGACAACCGCACGGGAGCGTTTATCACCAACCCCAATCAACTCATCAGTTGGCAGCTTCAAATCGTTTTGCAAAACAACACGCTGCCCGGCGTGGAATTGGATCCCGAGGCCCCCACCACGATCACCGTGCCGCCGGGTCAAATCGTCAATCTCCCCGTGCCGGTGCCGTCCTGGGCGAACTTTGCCACCAACATCCTCGTTTCCGCCACCGCGCCGGTGGACATGTTTTTCAATCAGACGGCCCCGCCGACCGGTTCTCCGGCTGACACCACGCTGCTGACGGCTTCCACGGGCGGCATTGGCAGTCCGGTTTTGGCCGCCAACCCGCCGGTCAGCACGCCGCCCTTGCTGCCCGGCCAGACCTATTATCTGGGAGTGAGAAACACCGGCGCCCATGCGGTCACGGCGGTCGTTCAGGTGAATTTTGACATCACCACCCTGACCAACGGCGTGCCGGTGACCGGCGGGCTGAACACCACCAACGACGTGGAGCGTTATTTCGTCTTCAACGTGTCGTCGAACGCCTACGAAGCCACCTTCCAGCTATTGCAACTCAGCGGCAACGCGGACCTGGTCGTCCGCAAAGGCACGCCGCTGCCCACGCTGCTCAACACCGACTACGGCAGCTTCAATACGGCCAATGCGGATGAAAACATCTACGTGTTCACGAATTCCTCGCCGGTGCCGTTGTCGCCCGGGCTTTGGTATCTGGGCGTGATCAATCGCAGCTCGGGGCCGGTGACCTACGCCGTCCTGGCCAAGGAGCTGGATTTGCAAACGGCTCCGCCGGTGCCGGCCATCATTCCGCTGACCAACGGCGTGCCGTTCAATTTCACCGCCGGCCCGGGCGCGGCGCTGACGAATTTCTTCCTGTTCACCGTCACCAATTTCCCGCCGGCCGTCCGCTTTGAGCTTTACAATTTGAGCGGCAATGGCGATTTGACGGTGCAGACCAACGCGCCGCCGTTCGGGCCGCCCTTCTTCCAGACCAGCCAGTTGCCGGGCCGAAGCCCCGAGTTGATTTTCATGGCCACCAACAGCGCGCTGAACGGGCCTACCAACGGCGTGTTCACCAACCTCAATACGCAATGGTTTCTGGGCGTGCCCAATCGCGAAACCAACCCGATTACCTACACCATTGTGGCGTCGCTGGGGACCAACGATTACTTCCCGGCGTTTCCGGGGGCGGGCGGCGCCGGGGGCGGGGCCGGGGGCGGCGGTGGCGTCGGCGTGGGCGGCGGACATGGAACCAACGGCGCGGTTTATCACGTTTACAACCTGGATGATTCCGGGCCGGGCAGTTTGCGCGATGCCGTGAGCGCCACCAACCGCACCGTGGTCTTTGACGTGTCCGGCACCATCAGCCTGCTGTCGCCGCTGATCATCACGAATTCGTACCTGACCCTCGCCGGCCAGACCGCGCCGCACGGCATCACGGTTGCGGGCCAGATGACAACGGTGACGAATGTCCACGACCTGATTATTCGTTATATCCGCTTCCGACCGGGCGTTGCCACAACGAACGGGATTGTAGTCTGGTTCAATGGCTTTGAAGGAAGCGGGAACGCCAATATCGGAACTGGAAGCTATTTCGCCGGAGGGTGGCACGTGGACGCCGGAGACATAGATATGATAGCTCCCCCCTCGTACAGCCCCTACAGTACGGCTTACGAAGGAACCAACTATATTGATCTGGACGGCTTCAATCCGGGAACTATTTCAACCAACATTGCCACCGTGCCGGGCAAAAACTACACGCTTAATTTTGCCTACGCCCAGAATGCGGACGGGAAGAATAATGGCCACCCAACGGCATTAATGGAAGCTCTCCAAAACGGCACGCCCTTGTTGAGCTTGTCGGTAACTCAGCCCAATGACTGGGTGAATCTGGGGTGGACAAAAACCTCCGTCGTCTTTACCGCAACAGCTCCGACCACGACACTGACCTTCCATTCTCTGGATCCCGCTGGCGACATATATGGCGTGCTCCTGGATGCGGTCAGTTTGACCACAAATTGGGTGGCCAACGCCCATCCGGGTGATTCGCTGCAGTTCACCAACGTGATGGATGTGATTGCCGATCACGTCTCCACCTCCTGGAGCACGAATGACCTGGTGTCGGTGCTGGATTCGACCAACGTCACCGTGCAATGGTCCATCCTGGCCGACAGCCTTTACAACCCGACCAACGAACAAGGTTGCGGCTCGGTGCTGCGTTTCGGGTCCGGCGCGTTGAGTTTCAACCACAATCTTTACGCCAACAATTACAGCGCCAATCCGCATCTGGACGACAACCTCGGCCTCGATTTCGTCAACAACGTCATCTACAACTGGGGCATCCACTCCGGTTACTCCGGCACCAACGACGTGGCGGCCGATTTCACCAACCAGTTGAATTATGCCTGCAACTACCTGATTGCCGGTCCCGACACCGCGATTTACAGCACGAATGCCGCGCAGACCAACATCGCCTTCTGGGGCGGCACCACCAACACCTGGATTTTCCAGACCAACAACGACATTGACAGCGACACCAACGGCATTTTGAACGGGGCCAACACGGAGTGGAACATGTTCACCAATTTTTATACCCCCTTCGAGCGGCCGTTCCCGCTGCCGCCGGTGCCCACCGACGAGGCTTTTCTGGCGTATGAAAAGGTCCTGGATTTCGCCGGCGTATCGCTGTTCGCGCGCGACTGGGCGGATCAGGATATTGTCACCGGCGTCCGCACCCAGACCGGGAGGATCATCTCCACGCCGCCGTTGTCGGGACTGGTGGCCTGGTGGCCGGGCGAGGGGAATGCCAATGACATTTCCGGCAACAACAACAACGGCCGGCCGCAAAACATCACCTACGTGACTGGTGAAGTGAGGCAGGCATTTCATTATAACGGCAGCAACAGCCTGATCACCGTGCCGCCGAGCACCAGTCTGGCGGTTTCAAACCTGACCATTGAGTGCTGGGTTTTCCCAACTGACAGCGGCAGGCCCTGCCCCGTTGTTGAGTATGGTGGTGGCGGACAACTTTCTTCGATTGCTCTATGGATTAATACGACAGGATTTGGGAACAGCCAGCCAGGCGGACTTCAAGCGCTTGTCCGCACTGAAAACAACACCGGGTATCTTCAGGTTTTGGATTACAACCCGGATGTCATTGTGAACCAATGGAACCATCTGGCCTTTACCGTGAACGCCGCAACTCTCACCGGCGTCCTGTATTGCAACGGGGTTCAGGTTGGATCCGACGTCACGTTCCCAGCCGGAAGTCCCGTCACTCCGATCAATTTCGGTTCCGCTCCGGTGAACCTTGGTTACCGGGATGTGAACAGCCTGGATATCATGCCGGGCTTTATGTTTTTGGGCAACCTGGACGAGATAAGTATTTACAACCGCGCCCTCACGGCCTCGGAAATCGCCGCCATTTACGACGCCGGCAGCGCCGGAAAATATGGGCTGCTGTCTCCGCCGCCGCCGCTGGATTCCGACCAGGACGGCATCCCGGATTATTGGGAAACCACCTTTGGCACCGATCCGTTTGTGCCGAGCAACAACCAGCTCTCGACGAACGCCAGCTACATTGGCTACACCACGCTGGAGGAATACCTGGGCTGGCTCGCCGCGCCGCACGCGCTCACGCCCACCAACACCCCGGTAAGCGTGGACCTTTACCGGCTGGCCGGCGACACGGGCAACCTGAGCTTCTTCGTCACCAACGCCGTCAACGGAACCGTCTATCTGACCAATGTCCTGGGTTCGGTGACCAACACCGGCCCCTTCAGCAACAGCATCGCCGTTTTCACGCCGGCATTAAATTACAGCGGTTACGCGTCGTTTGACTTCTTCGTCACGAACAACGACACCGTCGCCTGGTTCGGCCCCGAGACCGTGAGCGTCGTGGTCAGCGCCGTGCCGGTGGTTTACGGCGGCATCGTCACCCTGACCAATTCGGTTCCGTATTATGACCCCACCGGCACGAACGGCGTGGATTACTACCGCTACGACGTTTCGACCAACGCCGTCGGGGTGGATTTTCAAATCCTCAACGCGTCCGGCAACGTCGTGCTGCTGGCGCATTATGGTTTGCCGCTGCCGTCGCTGGGAAACTATGATTACAAGACCAATGCCGGTGTCGGCACCAACGCCTCGATCCTCGTCCTGCCCAATTCCACGCCGGTGCCATTGACCAGCGGTTTGTGGTATCTGGCGGTTTCCAACGCGTCGGGCAGCCTGGTGGATTACACCATTATGGTGACCGAGCTGTTTGCCGGCACGAATGCTCCGCCCGTGCTTTCGACCAACCTGCCCAACCAGAGCCTGGATGAATTGACGCTGCTCACCGTGACGAACACCGCCACGGATGCCAATACGAACCTGACGCTGACTTACACGGTGACCATGAGTGTTGACACCAACGCCATGACGCTCAACGGCTGGCCGCTGACTTATGTGACGACCAGTCCTCCGCCGGTCATTGACGCCAACGGCATCATTACCTGGACGCCCAGTGAAGCCCAGGGGCCGGGAGTTTACATCATCACCACCATCGTCACCGACAACGGCCTGCCGCCGTTGAGCGCCACGAACAGTTTCACCGTGACGGTGAATGAAGTGAATGTCCCGCCCGTGTTGCCCGCCCAGACCAATCGAACCATCGCCGTGCTGACCGCACTCATCGTGACCAACACGGCGACGGATTCGGACATCCCCCCGAATCCGCTGACTTACCAGTTGTTGGTTTCTCCGGCGGCGGCCAACGCAACGATTTCCACCAACGGCATCATCACGTGGACGCCGACTCTGGCGCAGGCGCCGGGCTTTTACACCTTCACGACGATTGTGACGGACACCAACCAGTACGCAGTCAACGCGAAATCCTTGAGCGCGACGAATGTCTTTACCGTAACGGTGACCGTTTTGGGCGCGCCTTTCGTGTTCACGCAACCCGCCCAATCAGTTACGGGAACCGGCGCTCAATTGAACGGCATGGCCACGCCCAATGGCCTGCCAACCGCAGCCTGGTTCCAGTGGGGAATCACCACCAACTATGGACATCTCACGCCGGCGGTCAATGTGGGCGCCTCCTTCAATGTGGTTTATACGACCAACCAGATCAGCGGTCTGGTGGCGAACGCGCCGTATCACTTCCGGCTGGTGGCGAGCAACGCCGTGGGGGTGGTTTATGGTTTCGACCAGATTTTGGATGAAGCCAATGTGGTGGTTTGGGGTGCTGACTATGCCGGGCAGGCCAACGTGCCGCCGGGTTTGAGCAATGTGGTGGCCATCGCCGGCGCTTACGATCACAGCCTCGCGTTGAAAAACAATGGAACGGCCGTGGGCTGGGGTGACAATACCTTTGGCCAGACCAACGTGCCGGCCGGTTTGAACAATGTGCTGGCCGTGGCCGGCGGTGAATACTACAGCCTGGCCTTGAAGAACAGCGGCACGGTGGCCGCCTGGGGCGCGAACATTCTTGGCCAGACCAACGTGCCGGCCGGTTTGAACAATGTGGTGACGATTGCGGGTGGAACTTATACCAGCCTGGCATTGAAAAACGACGGAACGGTGGTGGCTTGGGGCGCCAGCTTCTTTGGTCTGACCAATGTGCCGGCGGGCTTGAACAACGCGGTGGCCATCGCGGGCGGGGGTTATCACAACCTGGCCATCAGGAACAACGGAACGGTCATGGTTTGGGGTGACAACAGCGACGGCCAGACGAACGTACCCGCAGGTCTGACCAATGTGGTGGCCATTTCGGGCGGAAATTATCACAGCCTGGCCTTGAAAAACGACGGGACGGTGGTGGCTTGGGGTGATGACAGTGTCGGCCAGACGAACGTGCCGGCTGGCTTGAGCAATGTGGTCGCGATTGCCGCCGGCGGTTTCCACAGCCTGGCCTTGAAAAACGACGGCACCGTGGTGGCTTGGGGCGATAACACCGCGGGTCAGACCAGTGTGCCGGTGGGCTTGAGCAATGTGGTGGCCACCGCCAGCGGTTATTTGCATAGTCTGGCATTGGCGCCTCTGCCCGTTGTCAATCCGACCAATCCGGTCGTCCTGAACCTTACCAATGGTGTGGCGCAGACGAACAGCATTTTGGCCGGCGGCATCACTTATTACCAGGTCAACGTGCCGCCGAATGCGGATTTCGCCACCAACCGTTTGCTCTTCACGCTCAACGGGCCGTTGAACGTCTGGTTCACCACCAATTCACCGCCGACCATCACCAGCCCGGGCGATGTGGATTTGATGCCGAACGCGACCAATGGCCTCTCGATTTTGAGCACCACCAGCGTGCCGACGAATCTTGTGCCCGGCGCGACGTATTATTTGGGCGTGCAAAACCCGAACAGCTTTACGGTGAACTACGGCATCGAAGTGGATTTCCACTTGTTGGCGACCAACACAATTTTCATTACCAGCATCACCGCCACCAACATCGGCGGAAAGCCCGGCTTCCTGCTCCAGTGGCAGGGCCCGACCAATCTGCTGTACGAAATCCAGTGGACGGCCAGTCTCACGCCGATCGCGTGGAACACGATTTTGAACCCGGTCATCAACGTGAGCTTGACGCCGACCAACGGGCATTACAGTTTCTTTGACGACGGCTCCTTGACCGGCGGGTTGGGCCCCATGAGATTTTATCGCGTCCTGGGCACCCTGAATCTGGGACTGCTTACCCCATCCCTGCCGACCATCAGCACGCAAACCGTTGCTGAATTGACCCTGCTGACGGTCACCAACACCGCCACCAATGGCATCGCGCCGTTGACTTACTCGGTGACAATGGGTGTTGACACCAGCGCCATGACGCTCAACGGCTGGCCGCTGACTTATGTGACACTGAATCCTCCGCCGGTCATTAGCGCCAACGGCATCATTACCTGGACGCCCAGTGAAGCTCAGGGTCCGGGAATTTATATCATCCGGACCATCGTCACCAGCAGCGGCGTGCCGCCGTTCAGCGCGACCAACAGTTTCGTCGTGAACGTGAACGAAGTGAACCGGGCGCCGTACTTTTTGAGCACCCCGGCCAATCAGACCATCGGCGCATTGTCCGCGCTGACGGTGACCAACGCGGCTGGCGATCCGGACATCCCGGCCAATCCCTTGACTTACACGCTGCTCAATCCGCCGGCCGGCATGACCATTGACACCAACGGGGTGATTGCCTGGACGCCGACACTGGCGCAGGCTCTCACCACCAACCTGATCACCACGGTGGTGACGGATTTCAATGTTTATGCGCCGGTCAACCAGCACTTGAGTGCCACGAACACCTTCACCGTCCGCGTGCCCGGCATCACTTCGGCATTTGCCTTCACGCAACCCGCCCAATCCGTCACGGGAACCGGCGCGCAATTGAACGGCATGGCCACGCCCAATGGCCCGCCCACCACGGCCTGGTTCGAATGGGGGACCAGCGCCGCTTACGGCAACCAGACGCCGCCGGTCAATGTGGGCGGCAGCTACAGTGTGGTTCATGTGTCCAGCCCGATCACCAATCTGGTGATGAACCAGCCGTATCATTTCCGCCTGGTGGTGAGCAATGCCATCGGAGTGGTCCATGGCTTCGACCAGCTGTTCGATGAAGCGAACGTGGTGGCCTGGGGCGCCGACTACGTTGGCCAGACCAACGTGCCGCCGGGCTTGAGCAATGTGGTGGCCGTCGCCGGCGCTTACGATCACAGCCTCGCGTTGAAAAACGATGGAACGGCCGTGGCCTGGGGCGACAATACTTTTGGCCAGACCAATGTGCCGTCCGGTTTGAACAATGTGGTGGCCGTGGCCGGCGGTGAATATTACAGCCTGGCCTTGAAGAACAGCGGAACGGTGGCCGCCTGGGGCGCGAACATTCTTGGCCAGACCAACGTGCCGTCCGGCTTGAACAATGTGGTGACGATTGCGGGTGGAACTTATACCAGCCTGGCGTTGAAAAACGATGGAACGGTGGTGGCTTGGGGTTACATCGCCGGCCTGACCAATGTGCCGGCGGGCTTGAGCAATGCCGTGGCCATCGCGGGCGGGGGGTCTCACAACCTGGCGATAAAGAACGACGGGACGGTGGTGGCCTGGGGTGATAACAGCGCCGGCCAGACGAACGTACCCGCAGGTCTGGCCAATGTGGTGGCCATCGCGGGCGGAAATTATCACAGCCTGGCCTTGAAAAACGACGGGACGGTGGTGGCTTGGGGTGATAACAGCGCCGGCCAGACGAACCTGCCCGCCGGCTTGAGCAATGTGGTGGCGGTCGCCGCGGGCGGTTACCATAGTCTGGCGTTGAGAAACGACGGCAAGGTGCTGGTCTGGGGCGACAACAGCACCAATCAAACGAGCCTCCCCTCCGGTTTGAGCAATGGGGTGGCCATCTCGTGCGGTTATTTTCATAACCTGGCGCTCGCTTCGCCATTCAACGTCAATGCCACGAACACCCCGCCGTTCTGGGTGGCCACCAACCTGCCACTGGTGACGCTGGATGAATTGACGACCCTGTCGGTGACGAACATCGCGAATGATGCGGACCTGCCGCCGCAGGCGCTGACCTACACCGTGACGATGCTCGTTGACACGAACGCCATGATCGCAAACGGCTGGCCATTGGATTATGCGATAACGAATCCATCGCCGATCATCAACAGCAACGGCGTCATCACCTGGACGCCGGACGAGGCCCAGGGCCCGGGGGTTTATATCATAAACGCCGTCGCCACGGACAACGGCACGCCGCCGTTGAGTGCCACCAACAGTTTCACCGTGACGGTGAATGAAGTAAACCTGCCGCCGGTGCCGCCGTCACAGCCGGATTATACCATCAGCCGGCTGACCCCATTGGTCGTGAACAACGCGGCGACGGATCCCGACATCCCGCCGAACCCGCTGACTTACCAATTGTCCGGCCCGCCGGGCGCCCTGATTGACCCCAACGGCATCATCACGTGGACGCCGACCCTGGCCCAGGGTGGCACCACCAACGTGTTCACCACCATTGTCACCGATACCAATGCTTTCGCGCCGGCCAACCGGAGCTTGAGCGCGACCAACAGTTTCACCGTCGTTGTCACCATGTCGATCAACCTGACGGACGGCCAGCCGCAAACGAACACGATCGCCGCCGGTGGCATTGTCTATTATGCGGTCCCGGTGCCGCCGAATGCGGATTTTGCGACCAACCGCCTGCTCTTCGCCACGGCGCCGGTGAACGTTTGGTTCGACACCAATACCCCGCCCACGACCAACCGGTTGTTGCTGCCGGATGTCACGTATCCGACCGGGACGACTGGGACGGCGGTGTTGAGCACCAACACCACGCCACCGCTGGTGCCCGGCTCGACGTATTATCTGGGCGTGCAAAACACCAACGCAGGTGCGGTTACGTTTGCCGTCACCGTTGATTTTCATCTGGTGCCGCCACTGATTGTGCCTCCCGCCATCGCTTCCATCATCGCCACCAACATCGGCGGGACGAACGGCTTCCTGCTGACGTGGTATGCGCCCACCAACGATCATTTCATGGTGCAATGGAACGCCAGCCTGCCGCCGCTGAACTGGCAGACGTTCACGAACATCATCGGCTACGACCTGTTCATCAGCCCGACCAACAGCCGGTTCACCTTCTTTGACGACGGCTCGCAAACCGGCGGGTTTGGCCCGATGCGATATTACCGGTTGTTCCGTTTGGGTTCGGGCGCGGACCTCACCAACGGAGCGCCGCAGACGAACACGCTGGCGTCCGGCGGGCTGGTATTTTACCGGGTCAATGTGCCGGCAAACTCCGATGAGGCGACCAACCGGCTGCTCTTCGCCACCGGGCCGCTGAACGTGTGGTTCACGACGAACCTGCCGCCAACCTTCGCCGATCCCGGCGACCGGCTTTTGATTACGAATGCCACGAGTGGTTCAGCGGTTTTGGACACGAACAGCACGCCGGAGCTGGTGCCCGGCTCGACCTATTATCTGGGCGTGCAAAACACCAACGGGGCCGCGGTGGCGTATGCGGTGGGAGTGGATTTCCACTTGCTGTTGGGGACGAATGCGGCCCCGCCGATCAATTCCATTACGGCCACCAACGGCGGTTTTCTGCTGACGTGGTATGCGCCGACCAATTTCCAGTTCCAGGTGAGGTGGACGGCCAGCCTCACGCCGATCGCGTGGACCACCTTCAGCAACCTCATCGTTTACACCGGACCGGTGACGCCGGCCAACGGCCGGTTCTGGTTCTTGGATGACGGCACGCAATTCCCGCCCGGCCCCATGCGGTTTTACCAGCTGGTCCTGGTGGGGACGGCCACGAATGCGCCCGCCTCGACGAACGCGGTGATCATCGCGGGCGCCTCGGTGATGACCAATGGGTTTTTCCAGCTCCAATGGACCGCGGCGACGAGCGACTATTTCCGGGTGGAATGGACGACCGATCTCCTGCCGCCGGTTGTCTGGTTTACCAATGCCGGAAACATTACTTCGGCCACGACCAATTTTATCTTTGTGGACTCCAACGCGCTGACCAGCATGAAATTCTACCGCCTGATCCGGTATCCGTGACGCGGGTTCGGTTTGGCGTTCCGTGTTGACGCGGTATCCATGCCGTAGGACCCGACTTGAACCCGAATTCCGAAGTTGGGGAGCACGCCCGCCACGGGCGTGGCGGGACGCGCCTCGCGTCCCGCAATTCGCACGACGTCATCCAGTCAGCGGGTCTGGAACTTTTTTGAATGACCCACGGTTTTCCGCGGGGCGCGGAAAGCAGCGCCCGGGGCGGGGGCGCTCCATTTTCCTTTTCGGAGTTCGGGTTTATCAATCCCGCTTTGCTTTCGCCGGGGTTTTGATTATATTTCCCGATTGGTTTGAATTGAAAATTCGCGGCCATGAGCAAGGAATTCATACGCATCGGCGGCGCGCGTGAGCACAACCTGAAGAACCTCACGCTGAACATCCCGCGCGACAGGCTGGTGGTCATCACCGGCCTGAGCGGGAGCGGCAAGTCGTCGCTTGCCTTCGACACCATCTACGCCGAGGGCCAGCGCAAATACGTCGAAAGCCTTTCCGCCTACGCCCGCCAGTTCCTGGATCAGATGCAAAAGCCGGAGGTGGATTTCATCGAGGGACTGTCGCCGGCCATCGCCATCGAACAGCGCAGCTCCGGCTCCAGCCCGCGCTCCATCATCGCCACCACCACCGAGATTTACGATTATCTCCGCCTGCTGTACGCGCACATCGGCAAACCGCACTGCCCGGACACCGGCGTGCCCATTGTCTCCCAGACCACCAGCGACATCGTGGACAAAATTCTCGCGCTGCCGCCCAAATCGCGCGTGATGCTGCTCGCACCCGTCATCCGCCGGCAAAAAGGCGAGTTCCGCGACGTGATCGAACGCCTCGCGCGCGAGGGCTTCGTCCGCGCCCGCGTGGACGGCGAATTTGTCGAACTCGCCGCCGACTCGCGCGTCAAGCTCGACAAGAAGAAATTCCACAACATCGAGGTGGTCGTGGACCGGCTGGTGATGGACGACAAAATCCGCGTGCGGCTGGGCGATTCGGTCGAGACCGCGCTGCGCTGGGGCGAGGGCGTGATGTTCGCGCTGCACAACTCTTCTGGTAGGGCTGACCTGCCGGTCAGCCAGGGCGACCAGCAGGTCGCCCCTACCAAGATGACTTGGACCGAAACGCTTCATTCCAACAAAATGTGCAGCCCGGCCACGGGCAAGAGTTACGATCCGCCCACGCCGAAACATTTTTCGTTCAACGCCCCGGCGGGCGCCTGCCCGGTCTGCCACGGCCTCGGCCAGAAGATGATTTTCGACGAAAGCCTCGTTGTGCCCGACCCCGAAAAGTCGCTGGAGGACGGCGCGGTCCAGCCCTGGCGGCGGGCGGGCAAACGGATGAACATTTATTACAAGGCCATGCTGCGCTCCATCGCCGCGCATTTCAAAGTCAGCCTGGAAACGCCCTGGAAAAATCTGCCGGACGATTTCAAAAAGGTTCTGCTGCACGGTTCGGGCGAGGACGCGGTGGACTTCAATTTCTGGCGCGCGGGCAGCCAGCACACCATCAGCCGCCCGTTCGAGGGCGTGCTGCCGAACCTGGAGCGGCTGTTCACCGAAAGCGAAAGCGAATTCGTCCGCAACCGCATCAAGCCCTACATGAGCCCGCAGTTTTGCGATGTGTGCAAAGGCCGGCGGCTGAAGCCGGAAATTTTGGCGGTAACATTGGGTAGCACAGGCCTCCGGCCTGTTGTTTCGGGCGTCACGCCCGAAACCGTCGGGGGACGGACGATGGCTCCACGTTCGGCAGACAACCCGCAACCTGCGTCTCCCGATGAAATCCGGCGGGACGCCGGATTTGACCCGCGGGACGCCGGATTTGACCCGCGGGACGCGGGTGCTACCACAAAAGTTTCGAACCGCAAATCCGCATCGGCAAAAATTCCCGGCCTGTCCATCATGGACGTTTGCGCGCTGTCGGTGGAAAAGGCCGATGAATTCTTTGCCGGCCTCAAGCTGACCGAATTCGAGGAGAAAATCGCGCATGAGGTCATCAAGGAAATTCGCGCGCGGCTCGGCTTTCTGAAAAACGTCGGCCTGGGCTATCTCACGCTCGACCGTGAAAGCAGCACATTGAGCGGCGGCGAGGCCCAGCGCATCCGGCTGGCCACGCAGATTGGCGCGGGCCTTGTCGGCGTGCTCTACATTCTGGACGAGCCGAGCATCGGCCTGCATCAGCGCGACAACAACCGTCTGCTGGCCACGCTCAAGGGCCTGCGCGACCTCGGCAACACCGTGCTCGTGGTTGAACATGATGCCGACACCATCCGCAGTGCCGACTATGTTGTGGACCTTGGCCCCGGCGCGGGTGTTCGCGGCGGCGAACTGGTGGCGGCGGGCACGTTGCCGGAAATTCTGGCGAGCAAACATTCGCTGACGGCGCAATATCTGCGCGGCGAGCTGGCGATTCCCATCCCGAAAAAACGCCTGGCGCCGACGGAGGAACGCGGCTGGCTGGAGGTGCTTGGCGCGAAGGAAAACAATCTGCGCAACATTGACGCGCGGATTCCGCTCGGCACGTTCACGTGCGTCACCGGCGTGAGCGGTTCCGGCAAAAGCACGCTGGTGGACGACATTTTGCGCCGGGCACTGTTCCGCAAGTTTTACGGCTCCAAGGAAACGCCCGGCGCCCACCGCGCGCTCAAGGGTTTTGAGGCGATTGACAAGGTTGTCGTCATTGACCAGGCGCCGATTGGCCGCACGCCGCGCTCGAATCCGGCCACCTATACCGGCATGTTCAATCACATCCGCGATTTGTTCGCGAAGCTGCCGGCGGCCAAAATCCGGGGCTACGCGCCGGGCCGTTTCAGCTTCAACGTCAAGGGCGGCCGCTGCGAAAAATGCGAGGGCGACGGGCTGTTGAAGATTGAAATGAATTTTCTGCCGCCGGTTTATGTGACGTGCGAAGTGTGCGGCGGCAAACGGTACAACCGCGAGACGCTCGAAATCACCTACAAGGGCAAGAACATTGCCGACGTGCTGGCGATGACGGTGGACGAGGCGGTGACATTTTTCCGCGCCGTGCCGCAGATTTACGATCCGCTGCTGACGCTGGCCGAAGTCGGCCTCGGCTACATCGGCCTGGGACAGGCGGCGACGACGTTGAGCGGCGGCGAGGCGCAGCGCGTGAAGCTGGCGGCCGAGTTGAGCCGCAAGGCGACCGGGCGCACATTTTACATCCTGGACGAGCCGACGACCGGCCTGCATTTCCACGACGTGGCCAAGCTGCTCGAAGTGCTGTTCAAACTGCGCAACACGGGCAACACGCTCGTCGTCATCGAGCACAACCTTGATGTGATAAAAACGGCGGATTGGATTATTGACCTTGGCCCGGAGGGCGGCGATGCTGGCGGACGCATTGTCGCCCAGGGACCGCCGGAAGCGGTGGCCCGCTGCGCCGAAAGTTTTACCGGGCAATATTTGGGCCAGGTTTTGGAGCTTGGCGGGAATGAAGGTGCCGTTGAAAAGCGGCGGTGAACGCGCCGCAGCCCAAATGCTTCGCGCTATGCGGAGATGCTTGGTGGTCGCGTCAGCGTCTGGACTGCGGTGGCTTCAGCACCGCTCCAGTGCGATGCGGCAGGTGCCGGGGTGAGGCGCAAACCAACACCTCGCGCTCTTCATTTTGGGATGGACGACAAAGGTATTGTGGCGTGCGACATTTATTATGAAAATAGCATTATTCGGTCTGGCCGGGATAAAAACCGGCAAACACAACCTCAAGGATCCGCGGTTCGACGAAGCTGACAAGCTGGTCGAGGCGGACAAGAAAACCTACGCGCAGGTGGACGTGGTGGGCGAGGACCAGTTGATTGATGCCGACGCCATCCTGGTGTCGGTGGAAGGCCGGGCGGACATGATTTTGAAGGACCTGGAATTTGTGGAAACGCGCCTGGGCCGCGAGCCGCAGGAAGCCGAGCGCCAGGCGTTGAAGAAAATCCAGGCGCTGCTCGAGCAGGAGAAATTCGTTTTCAATTCCAGCCTGGCGCCGGCGGATCTGGAAGCCGTCGCCGCGCACAACTTTTTCACCGCCAAGCCGATCGTGGTGGCCGAACCGCCGGACCTGGAAAATCCCGATGCCCTGATGCTGCGTGCGTTCCGGGAAGGCGGCTATATCTGTTTTCTGACCGTTGGCGGCAAGGAGAATCGCGCCTGGCCCATCCGGAAGGGCACCACGGCTTGGGAAGCCGGCGGCACGATTCACACCGACATCCAGAAGGGTTTCATCCGCGCGGAAATCATCAGTTACGCAGATTTAGTCGAGGCGGGCGGCGAGACCCAGGCCAAGCGCGCCAACAAAATGCGGCTGGAGACGAAGCAATACGTCATGCAGGACTACGACGTGACCAACTTCCGGTTCAACAAGTAGGTGCCTCGCCGCTTGATTTCACGCTTTTGTCGCCGCGCCACGTCGTTTAGATTCGGGCGCATGGCTTTTCTGCGGCGATGGCTTTTGATCTGGTTCACGCTCGTTCTGGGTGGCGGGCAGGTTTTCGCCGCCAGCGCGCGGGAAGATCGCGCCTATGCCGCCGCGGTGACCGCGTTTCAGGACGGGATGTGGAGCCGCGCGGAAACGGAGTTCGCGCAGTTCATCCAGAAATATCCCAAATCCGACCGCCTGGCCGAGGCGGTGTTGACGCAGGCGGAGGCGGAATTCGAGCAGGGAAAACTTCAGCCAGCCATCGCGCTGCTCGCCGCGCGCAAAGCCGGGGCCGGGGACCTCGCCGACCAGTACGTTTATTGGATTGGCGAAGCGCAGTATCAGGGCCGGGATTTTCCGGCGGCGGCGGAAACCTTCGTTTCCCTGACGCGCGATTTTCCCGGGTCGTCGTTCCGCCTGCGCGCCGTGGTGGAAGCGGCGGCGGCGTTCGCGCAGCAGACCAACGAGTGGCCGCAGGTTGTGTTGTTGCTGGAGCCGGCGAACAGCGTGTTCCAGCGCGCGGCGCAGATGGATCCGGCGAATGAACTGGTGTCGCGCGGACAATTGCTGCTGGCGCAGGCGAAATTCGCGCAAAAGGATTTTGCCGGCGCGACAACGGTGCTGGAATCGCTGAACCCGCAAACGCTCAAGCCGCAACTGGACTGGCAGCGCGCGTATTTGCTCCATCAGGTCAAGCTGGCGGCCGGTGACACCAACGCGGCGCTGGCAGTCACGACCAATCTGATCCAGATCGCGCTGTCTGAAAAAAACGATGTTTTGCAGGCCGAAGGCCTGATGTTGCGCGCGCGGGTGCTGGAGCAACTGGGGCAAAAGGCCGAAGCCATTGCCGCCTGCCGGGAAATTCTCCGGCTGAACGCGCCGGCCGAACGGGCGCGGCAGGCGATTTTGAAAATGACGGAACTGGCCATCGCGCAAAACCAGTTTTCCAACGCCGAGCAGTCCCTGGAGAAATTTCTCACGCAATTCCCGGGTTCGGCGGCAACGGACGTGGCATTGCTGACACTCGGCGAATTGCAGTTGAAGGATTACATTGCGCAACTGGCGCCCACCAATCAATTGCCGGAGGCGACGAACCTGCTGTCGGCAGCCCAGTTGCGCTTTGATCAGTTTCTGCACACTTTCAAGAGCCGCCCGCTGGCCGGCAAAGCGTATCTGGACTACGGCTGGTGTTTGTGGCTGGCGGGAAAAACCAACGCCCCCGAAACCCTGGTTGCCTTTCGAGCCGCGGCGACGAACCTGCCGCCGTCGGAAGACCAGGCCATGGCGTGCTTCAAAATGGGCGACGTCCTGTTTGCGCAAAAGCGTTTCACCAACGCGTTGGACAACTACCGCCGGGTGGTGGAGGAATTCACCGATTTTCCCGCCGTCACGCAAACGCTCGGCGACCGCGCGCTCTACCAGATGGTCCGCGCGAACCTGGAATTGACGAATCTGGACGGCGCGAGCAGTGCCATGGACCGGCTGCTCAAGTTTTATCCGGCCAGCAGCATGGCCGACAGCAGCATCCTGCTGGTGGGCGAAGGTCTGGCGGATGCCCGCCAACCCGCCGCCGCGCGCGATATTTTCCGGAAATTCGAAGACATGCTCCCGAATTCACCGCTGCGGCCGGAGGCGGATCTGGCCGTCGCGCGCACCTACGAACAGGACCAAAATCCGGACTGGCCCGCGGCCATCCGGCAGTACGAAAACTGGCGGAAGGATTATCCAACCAATGCGTTGCGCGCCCGGGTGGATTATGCGCTGGCCTCGGCGAATTTTCAGGCGGGAGACGAGACGAACGCGTTCGAGCTGTTCACGGATTTCATCGGGCAGTTTCCCACCAACGCGCTGGCGCCCCTGGCCCAATACTGGGTGGCGGACCATTACTTCCGCCTGGGCGGGACGAATTACATGGAGGCGGAAAGAAATTATAAAATCCTTTATCAAAACACCAACTGGCAAAGTTCCCCGTTGATTTACCAGGCGCGCCTGATGGCCGGGCGGGCGGCGATAGGCCTGCCCAGCTACAATGACGCCATCGACCATTTTACCTCCCTGACGAGCGACACGAATTGTCCGCCGGACTTGAACGCGCAGGCCTTGTTTGCCTATGGCAGCGCTTTGATGCAGATGGATTCAACGGACACCAATAATCCGCTGAAGAATTTTCAAACGGCCACGAACGTGTTCAGCCAGATTTGCGAGCGGTATCCGACGAATGAACTCAACGCGCAGGCGTGGATTGAAATTGGGAAATGCGATCTGCAGCTCACCAATTATGACGGCGCCACCAACGTCTACGCCCAGGTTTTCAACTCGACATTTGCAGATGTTTCCGCGCGCAGCCAGGCGCAGATCGGCTTTGGCCTCGCGCTGGAAAAGAAGGCGGCCCTGGCGACGGGCACCAACCAGACCGCACTGCTCCAGCTCGCCCTGGACAACTATCTCGACGTGTTTGACACCAGCCTCGGGAAAAACTTGCGCGAGGGCGAGACGGCGGACCCATTCTGGGTGAAAAAGGCCGGCTTGTCGGCGCTGCCCCTGGTGGCGGCGCTCGGGGTGGCCGATCCACCGAAATTTTTTGACCATTTGGAATGGCTGTTCCCCCAGTTGAAGGATTCACTCGAAAAGAAAAGGGCCGCGACGCTGGAACCTTTGCCGCCGGGAAAAAATTAGCGGCCCGTTTGACGCACGCCGGGCGGAGACCGCCAGGCCGCGCAAGCCGAAAAGCGCCGTTCCGTGCGATGCGGAACGGCTTTTTTACGGGTATCATGTGACACGTGACACGTGACAAGATTATTACAGCGAACGTGCGCCGGTTTCTCGTGTCGCTTGCCACCTGCCACCTGTCACCTGTCACTTACTCACACCCACGACTTGCGGACCATCCACGATTTGATGACCTGCGTGAGGGCAACGTAGCAAACCAGCGTCAGCGCCAGCAGCACCCAGAACAGCCACGGCAGCGGCACGAAGCCCAGCGGCCCGGCCAGGGGCGAATAGGGCAGCACCGCGCCGATGAGCATGATGAGGATGGTCGTCATGGAAAGCTGCCAGCTCGCCCGCGACTGGACGAACGGAATCAGATTGGTGCGGATGACGTGGATGATGAGCGTCTGGGTGATGAGCGACTCCACGAACCAGCCGGTTTGAAACAGTTGCGCGGCGTGGGTGTGGTTGATCGCCTCCTCCTTGAACTGGGCGATCAGCTCCGGTGTCACCTGCGCTTTCGCGACCGCATCCGTGCATTTGAAGACGAACGACATCATGGCGAAGGTGGTGTAGTCGAAGATCGAGCTGATCGGCCCGATGAGCAGCATGAATTTGGCGATCTCACCCATCCGCCACGGCCGCGGCTTGGTGATCTGCTGCGGACCGACGTTGTCCGTGGGAATCGGCACCTGCGAAAAATCATAGAGCAGGTTGTTCGTCAATATCTGCAACGGCATGATCGCCTGGAATTTGAACAGCGCGGTGGCGCCCACATAGCTGAACATGTTGCCGAAGTTGGAACTCGCGCCCATGCGGATGTATTTCAGAATGTTCACGAACACCTTGCGGCCTTCGAGCACGCCCTCTTCCAGCACCATCAGGTTCTTTTCCAGCAGGATGACATCGGCGGATTCCTTCGCAATGTCCACCGCGTTGTCCACGGAAATGCCCACGTCGGCGGCGCGGAGCGCCGGCGCGTCGTTGATGCCGTCGCCCATGAAACCGACGACGTGCCCCTTTTTCTGGAGCGCCTGCACGATGCGCTTTTTGTGCGCGGGCGAGAGCCGCGCATAGACATCCACGCGGTCAATGGCCTCGGCCAGTTGTTCGTCCGACATTTTTTCCACGTCATTGCCAAGGATGATGGTTTCGGCGTTGATGCCGACTTCGGTGCAGACCTTGCGCGTGACCAGATCGTTGTCGCCGGTAAGCACTTTCACCGTGACACCATGCTGCCGCAAAGCGGTGATGGCGGTGGCCGAAGTTTCCTTGGGCGGATCCAGAAACGCGAGGTAGCCGGTGAGCACGAGGTTTTCCTCGTCGGCCTTGGAATAGGCGTTTTGGGCGCTGACTTTTTTGTTGGCAATGGCCAGCACCCGAAAACCGTCTTCGCTCAAGTCGTTGACCTGTTCGATGAGGTTGCCGACGAGGATTGGCTCCATCGGGAAAATTTCGCCTTCGCTTTCAAAGTGCGTGCATTTGGCAAACACCGATTCCGGCGCGCCCTTGGTTAGAATCTGGCGCTGGCCATCCGGGCCTTCGACCACCACGGACATCATGCGGCGCGAAAAATCGAACGGAATTTCATCCGCCTTGGAGATTTTTTCAACGGAGAGTTCGCGATGCAGTTCCGAGTATTTCAGCACCGCGCGGTCCAGCACGTTTTTCAGCCCGGTCTGGAAATGGCTGATGAGATAAGCGTCGCGCAGGACTTCCGCGCTCTCTTTTTTGAAAACATCGCAATGGATTTCCAGAATGACGCGGTCCATGGTCAGCGTGCCGGTCTTGTCGGTGCACAGCACGTCCATCGCGCCGAAGTTTTGGATGGAATTGAGCCGCTTGACGATGACTTTTTTCTTGGACATGGTCATCGCGCCCTTGGAAAGGCAGACGGAGACGATCATGGGCAGCATTTCCGGCGTGAGACCGACGGCCACCGAGAGGGCAAGGAAAAACGCTGTTTTCCAATCGTGCTTGGTGAGGCCGTTGATGACGAAGACCAGCGGCGTCATGATTACCAGAAACCGGATCATCAGCCAGGTGAACTTGCCCACGCCACGGTCGAAGGCCGTCTCCACCTGCTGGCCGGCGAGGCTGCTGGCCATTTTGCCGAAATACGTCTGCGGGCCGGTGGCGACGATGACCGCCGTGGCCGAGCCGCTCTCCACGCTCGTGCCAAGGAAACAGATGTTCGTGTGCTCGATGGATGAAACATTCGTGCGCGGATCACGGGCGTCGGTTTTCTCCACCGGCAGGGACTCGCCGGTCAGGGTGGCCTGGATGATGAACAAATCCTTGGCGGAAATCAGCCGCACGTCGCCGGGAATCATGTCGCCGGCGGAAAGCTTCACCACGTCGCCGGGAACGAGTTCCTTGAGCGGAATTTCCCTGTCCTGTCCGTCGCGGACGACGGTGGCGGTGACCTTGATCATCGCCTTGAGCTTGGCCGCGGCATTGTCGGCCTTGGTTTCCTGGATGAAACGTAAAGAGACGCCCAGCACCACCATCGCCACCATCACCCAGCCGCCAATCATGTCGCTGGTGCCTTCCGCCGTGGCAAAGGTCACGATGGCGAGGATGGTCAGCAAAACCACCAGGGGATTGCGCACGGCCACCCAGAGCCGCCACAGCCAGTCGTGTTTTTTTTCCTGCCCGACTTCGTTCGGACCGTGTTTTTCCAGCCGCGCCGACGCCTCCTCCTCGCTCAAGCCCGCCAGCGACGTGCCCAGCCGCTGCAACACGGCGGACGATTCTTCCATCGCGGCGTCATGGACGAAATCTGCCGCCTTGGGATTGGTTGAATTTTTCAGGTCCGCCATAAATCAATTCGTCACGGTCTTTAAGCAACACCGGAAAAATACCGCAACCCAAATCGGTTTGGCCAGCTTTGGCTTTGGAAAATTTATGCAAATATTTTCCACGGGTGTCTCGTCTGCGCCGCTAATTGCGGTAGGGCGCGTCACACCGTGCGCGCCGCCGTTTGTTTCGCCGGCTTGACGCTGTGCGCGAAGCAGCCTAGCTTTCCTTTTATTCGGGGAGCCAACCGGTCTGTAGCGGCGGTCTGTGACCGTCGGTGGCAGGCAAAGGCTGAGAGGGCGACGCGGGAGCGACGCCGACCCAGGAACCTGATCCAGGTAATGCTGGCGTAGGAAGGTGCTTGCGCACCGCCACCAAGCGGAGGGCCACCGTGGCCACCTTCCTCCAAAGCCTTTCCTGAATCAGATTTGCGTCATGTGTTCCCCAGAACCCAGACGCCAGAACCAAGAGATAAATTTATGATCGCAACCAAAGAGTCGTTCGAACCGCACAGCAGTGAACAACTGCCGGGCAGTAAACGCGTTTACGTCGAGGGCAAGCTGCATCCCGACGTCCGCGTGCCGATGCGCGAAATCGAACTCACGCCCACCAAATCCTACACCGGTGCCATCGAGCAAAACGAACCGGTTCGCGTTTATGACTGCGCCGGTCCCTGGGGCGATCCGGGTTTCAAGGGCAACGTCGAGGAGGGCTTGCCCGCATTACGCGCGAAATGGATTCGTGCCCGAGGTGATGTTGTGGAACACGCCGGCCGTCCGGTCCAGCCCATTGACGACGGTTATCTTTCGGACAAACACCGTGAACTTGGACAGGCGCGCCGCCTGGATGAAACATCGTTTCACCTCGACCAGGCCGCCCTGCCCAAACGGAAAATTCTGCGCGCCAAACCCGGCAAGGTCGTCACCCAGTTCGCCTACGCCCGTGCCGGCATCATCACGCCGGAGATGGAATTCATCGCCATACGCGAGCAAATGTCGAATGACAAATGTCGAATGGCGAATGAAGATTTGTCGAAAGACAACGTCCGCAACGACCTGAACAAGCAACACGCGGGCAGTGCGCAGCTTTCGTCATTGGACATTTGTCATTCGTCATTCGCCCCGGGGGTTTTCAGGAAGTTTCCGCAAAGAATCCCAACCCGGATTACACCAGAGTTCGTGCGAGACGAGGTGGCTTCGGGGCGGGCCATCATCCCGGCCAACATCAATCATCCCGAACTCGAACCGATGATCATCGGCCGCAACTTCCTCGTGAAAATCAACGCCAACATCGGCAACAGCGCCGTCGCGTCGAGCATCGAGGAGGAAGTCGAGAAAATGCGCTGGGCCACCAAGTGGGGCGCGGACACGGTCATGGATCTGAGCACCGGCAAAAACATCCATGCCACGCGCGAATGGATTCTGCGCAATTCGCCCGTGCCCATCGGCACCGTGCCGATCTATCAGGCGCTGGAAAAAGTCGGCGGCAAGGCCGAGGAACTCTCCTGGGAAATTTACCGCGACACCCTCATCGAACAGGCCGAGCAGGGCGTGGATTATTTCACCGTCCACGCCGGCGTGCTGCTGCGCTTCATCCCCATGACCGCGCGCCGCATGACCGGTATTGTGTCGCGCGGCGGGGCCATCCTGGCCAAATGGTGCCTCGCGCACCATCAGGAAAATTTCACCTACACGCATTGGGACGAAATCTGCGAAATCATGGCCGCCTACGATGTTTCATTTTCCATCGGTGACGGTTTGCGGCCCGGTTCGATTGCCGACGCCAACGACGAGGCGCAATTCGCCGAGCTCAAGGTGCAGGGCGAACTCACCACCCGCGCCTGGGCCAAGGGCGTGCAGGTGATGAACGAAGGTCCGGGCCACATCCCGATGCATCTGATCGAGGAAAACATGCACAAGCAGCTCGAGTGGTGCCACGAAGCGCCGTTCTATACGCTCGGCCCGCTCACCACCGACATCGCGCCCGGCTACGACCATTTCACCAGCGGCATTGGCGCGGCGATGATTGGCTGGTACGGCTGCGCGCTGCTCTGCTACGTCACGCCCAAGGAACACCTCGGCCTGCCGGACAAGAAAGACGTGAAAGACGGCGTCATCGCCTACAAGATTGCCGCGCACGCCGCCGACCTGGCCAAGGGCCATCCCGGCGCGCAATACCGCGACAACGCGCTGAGCAAGGCCCGCTTCGAATTCCGCTGGGAAGACCAGTTCAACCTCAGCCTTGACCCCGTGACCGCCCGCGAGTTCCACGACGAAACCCTGCCACAGGACGGCGCCAAGACCGCCCACTTCTGCTCAATGTGCGGCCCGCATTTCTGCTCGATGAAGATAACGGAAGACGTGCGCAAATACGCCGCCGAACAAGGCATCGCCGAAGAAGAGGCGTTGAAGAAAGGCATGGAAGCGAAATCGAAGGAGTTTACAGAAAATGGTGCGGAGCTTTACGCGAAGGCGTAAGCCTGCTAGATTAACGCCGTGAAGACGACGCTGGTTTGCGGCAGATCCTTAAGATTGAAGTGAGTCAATTCCTGCTGAGCCTCGACAATCTTGTTTGGCTGCGGCTGATTGGATTCCCGTCAATAGGTTTGG
>CAWDPX010000023.1:0-105974 GCA_963804345.1 uncultured Verrucomicrobiae bacterium
CATTTTGTAAAATCCTCCTCGTTCTTGCCGTAATCCTCGAAAAATCCGAACGGCTCGGGAGTGACAACCAGGATGAGGGGAAAAAGAAAATCGGGAACCCACTCCGCCGGGCGGAGCCGATTCGCGTTGCGCGTTTGGCGTTCATGGTTTCCTTCGCCGCCTCACCGGGCAGCGTTAAAGGAACATTCAATTTGTTTTCAGTGACCGGCGACCTGGCGGGTTTTGCGCCAGCTTGAGCGGTGGTTGATGATCCAATCCGTCAACGCCCGCTCGAAGCCGATGTCATGCCCGGCCTTCTCCGACTCAATCCACTTGTGCCTGAGAATTTCCTCGCGCTCGGCCTGAAACTCGCGGTAAAGCGAGGAGTTTTTTAACAAATCGTTCGCCGGCGATGCGTCTTTCATAGCGTCCGACATAGATGAAATAGAAAATTCGTGCCTTAACTTTAAATCCCCGCGGCAAAACTGGCAATAAAAATCTGAACCCCTGTTGCGTAGTTTTCAAAGCAGGAATCTTTTGTAGTTAGCAAAGCAGGAATGTTCACTGGTGGCGATTGGTGAAGAGGAGCACGGGCTTTTGATGGGGATCCGGGGCGGCGGCCAGCACGGAATGGTGGCCGGTGGTATGGAGGCAAAGGACCACCTTGGTTTGGGGTGGTTTTTCGATGCGCAGTCGTTGCGTGCCGATGGGCACGCGACCGTCGCTGCCGACCTGGATGGCCGTGCGCACGCTCCACACATAATCCCACCACGGGCAACGGGGTGCGGGGCGCAGCACGGAGCGTTTTTCTTGCCTGGCTTGGTTCCAGGCCCGTTGGGGGGTCTGGCGCAGTTCGCGATGCACTTCCCGGGCGTTGCGATGCGCCCGCAGGGCGTCGATATGTGGGTTGGCGGCTTCGATTTCGGTGATTTTTTCACTGGCAAAATAGGCGGGCAAGCGCCCCTGCCAGTATTGGTGAGCCCGTTCGATTTTGCCTTTGGCCTGAGGCGTGGGGGCATAGAGGAAACTGATGTCGTAAAACTTGAGCGCCCAGCCCAACTGGGTCAGGGCGTCCGGGTCGTGGGTGAAAAAGAGACTGTGGTAATCGACATAGATCTGCAAGGGGCGGCCGTGGGCCTGGAACGCGGTGGGCAGGAAGTCAAAGTAGGAGAGCAGGAGTTCCCGCTCGTAAAGCTTTGAGCCGGTGAAGAGGCGGCTGCAATCATCGAGCAGATTGAGCATGGGGAAGGCGATCCGGGAGTGAGGAAACCACCGGTGCGGCGAAGCGTCGAGTTGCCAGAGTTCGCCGATTTGAGCGCGTTGCCAGCGGCGGACGGCGGCCCGGATTTTTTGGGGCGGGACGGCATGGGCGAGCCGGTTTTCGAGCGC
Organism: uncultured Verrucomicrobiae bacterium; assembly: GCA_963804345.1. Taxonomy (GTDB): domain Bacteria; phylum Verrucomicrobiota; class Verrucomicrobiia; order Limisphaerales; family UBA11358; genus UBA11358. Next base: position 1,369 of record CAWDPX010000023.1, read on the forward strand.
CCAGCGGCGGACCTGGGCGCGGTCGAGTTTAAAGGCGTGCAGGCGGAGCGCCTCGGAAGCCGCGAAGCTGTAAGGACACGGCGGCGAGCAGTCCAGGCGTTTCTTGAGCAGGTCCAAGACGGGCTGTGGCCAAGCCGTGGCATGATCGCCACCGGAAGTGCCGGGCGTCCAGAGCCGCTGTGACTTGCGGACGCGCGCGGTGTTGTAAGCGGTGGACAGCGCGTAAAGGCGGCTGGGCGAGAGGCCGAGTTGCTCGGCGGCTTGGCCGGCACTGAGCGTGTGTTGCCGGAAGGCGTCGAGGACGTGGCGGATAAATGAGGGCGCGTGACGATGGCTGAGTTGTTGATACTTTTCAAGACGCGCAGCATAACCGCCGGTCTTGGCCGCACCACCCCTCTTTTCGTCGGGCATCGCTTCGCTCGCCCTCCTCCAAGAGGGGTGGTGCGGCCAAGATGATTCCTGCTTTGCTAACTACACAACTCCTCCTGCTTTGCTCGCCCCGCGACATAAAAATCTGAACCCCTGAAATCATTCGGGCGTAAATTGACATCAGTGCCGTTTTTCTCCCTCCCCCAAAGGAGGAGAGAGGCGGGGTGAGGAGGCCGATTATTCAAGCTCAAATCCCCTCGCCCCAGCCCTCTCCCCGCTCAGGCGGGGCGAGGGAGTCGGCGGCAGTGTCAAATTGCGCCTAAATCATTCACCCCAGCCGTTTCCGCAAGGCCTCGGCAATTTGAATGAACGCCCGCCCCGCCGGTTTGTCCGGCGCGGACACCACCACCGGCACGCCGCGATCGCCGCCTTCGCGGATTTCAGTGAAAATTGGCACTTCGCCCAGGAACGGAATGTCCTGCCGCGCGGCCTCGGCCTGGCCGCCGCCGTGACCGAAAATTTCCACGCGCTCGCCGTTGGGTGTGGTGAAATAGCTCATGTTTTCGATCAGGCCGAGAATTGGCACGTTGACTTTCTGGAACATCCCGATGCCCTTGCGCACAACACCGAGCGACGCTTCCTGCGGCGTGGTCACGATGACGCCGCCGTCCAGCGGCACGGTCTGGCACAGCGAGAGTTGCGCGTCGCCCGTGCCCGGCGGCAGGTCCACGAGCAGGAAATCCAGTTCGCCCCATTCCACGGCGAACAGGAATTGCTGGATTGTTTTCGCAATCATCGGCCCGCGCCAGATCACCGGCTGGTCGCCATCAAGCAACAGCCCGATGCTCATCACCTTCACCCCGTGATTGGACGGCGGCACGAGCCGCTCGTCGTCGCTGACCGTCGGACGCTCGTGAACACCCATCATCAGCGGAATGCTTGGCCCATAAATGTCGCAATCCAGCAGACCAACCCGCGCGCCCAGTTGTTTCAACGCACAGGCCAGATTCACCGAGCAGGTGGATTTGCCGACGCCACCCTTGCCGCTGGCGATGGCGATGACGCGCTTCACACCCGAAATACGATTCTGGTTCGCCAGCGCACCCGTTACCGCGGCTTGTCCGGCGGCGGGTTGTTTGACTTCAATGGTGACGAGTTTCACCCCGGGCAGCGCCTTCAAAACCCGCTCGCTGTCTTCCTTGATCTGGCGCGCGGCTTCGGGATTCGATGTGGTCAATTGCATCACGACGCTGACCCCGCCTTGTGGCACGGAAATCTCCTTGATGAGCCCAAAGGAAACAATGTCGCGCGAATAGCCGGGATACTTGACGGCCTTTAGCGCGTTTTTTATGTCATCTTGCGTCAGCACGGCAACATGTTAGCACACGGATGCTGGTACGCCAGCGTTTGCAGTTCCGGCTTCAGACGCTACCAGGCACATTTACGCACTGCCCGGAGCGCGGCTTGTTCCAAGCCGCAGCCCCGGCAAATGCAAGAGCCGGTTGGAAAGATTTTCTGAACCAGTTTTCGCGAATGGAAATGCTGCGAGTTGGGACAACTCGCGCTCCGGTGGTCGTACAGATACAGTGTCGTTTTGCATCCGGCGCTTGCAGAACCCGCGCTCCAGACTTGCGCCGCGCTGCCGGGCATGGGAAATTGAAGCTCTAATTTATAAGATTGGACAATTAAATCATGACACCAAAGCCGCAAACCCCGGACATCGGGCCGTTTCTCGAAACCTTCAGCCGCTTTGAATCGGCGCTGCAGCCGGCGTGGCTGCTGCCGCTGCGTCGGGCGGGCATTGCGCGCTTTGCCGAACTCGGCTTCCCAACGTTGCAGGACGAAGACTGGCGTTTCACCAACATGGCGCCGCTGGCCCGGCTGCCGCTCCAGCCGGTCGCTGAAACGGCAAACGATGCCGCCGCCAAAGCCGCCCTGGAAAAATACCTGTTCGCCCGGCTGCCCGGCGCGCGGCTCGTTTTCGTCAATGGCCAATACTCGATGGCGCTTTCGTCCGTGCATGGATTGCCGGAGGGGGTGAGGGTGTCGAACCTGGCGGCGGCGCTGGTGGCGGATTCCGAATTTCTCAAACGGCAGTTCAGTCTTTACGCCCTGACGAACGACAATGCCTTTGCGGCGTTGAACCAGGCGTTCTTCACCGATGGCGGGTTTGTTCAAGTGCCCGCCGGAGTTTCGGTGGCCGAACCCATCCAGTTCATTTTTATTTCCACCGCCAAACAAGACGGCGAGACCATCCAGCCGCGCAGCCTGATCGTCGCCGGGGCGGACAGCCGGGCAACGGTCATCGAAAGTTACCTTTCGGCGGACAATACGGCGTACTTCACCAACACCGTCACTGAAATCGCCGCCGGCGACAATGCCACGCTGGAGCACGTGAAATTTCAGGATGAGGCCGACGCCGCGTTTCATCTGGCGACGATTGCCGTACAGCTGGGTCGCGCGAGCAACGTGAGCGTCCATTCCTTTGCGCTCGGCGCAAAGCTGTCGCGCACCAACATCCGCGCCAAGCTCGCGGGCGAGGGGCTGGAATGCATTCTCAACGGCCTTTACCTGACGCGCGGCGAGCAGCTCGCCGACCATCACATGGTTGTCGAACACGCCCAGCCGCATTGCGCCAGCCACGAATATTTCAATGGCATCCTCGATGACAAATCCAAGGGCGTTTTTCACGGGCGGATTTTGGTCCGGGAGATCGCGCAGAAAACCGACGCCAAGCAGACCAACAAAAATCTTTTGCTCTCCGACAACGCGACGGCGGACACCAAGCCGCAACTGGAGATTTACGCCGACGACGTGAAATGCACGCACGGCGCTACCATCGGACAGTTGAACGATGAATCCATTTTTTACCTCCGCTCGCGCGGCATTGGAGCGGACAACGCGCGGCGGATGCTGATTCACGCCTTCGCCGGCGAAATCATTGCGCGCGTGAAGCACGATGCCGTGCGCGAGGAACTGGACAGGCTGGTGTGGAACCGGCTGGAGGCGAGTCCGCACCTAACGGAGCGGAAATGACTAAACTATAATGACGAATGACTAAAGAATTTCCAAATGTCCAAATGAAGGATGGCCTTTGCATATGCCATTGGTGCTTTGGCATTCTTTCGTCATTAGGATTTAGTCATTAGTCATTGCATTTATCGGCCATGTTCGAAGACTTAAACGATCTTTACCAGCAGGTCATTCTTGACCACTGCAAGAAACCGCGGAATTTCCATGAGATGCCGCAGGCAACCTGCTCGGCGCAGGGCCACAACCCGCTCTGTGGCGATCAGTTGCAGCTTTTCCTCGCGCTGGACGGCGACACCATCAAGGACATCAGCTTTGTCGGCTCCGGCTGCTGCATTTCCAAGGCGTCGGCGTCGCTGCTCACCGAATTTGCGAAAGGCAAAACGAAGGCGGACGTGGAAAAAATGTTCGGCCAGGTCCATGAAATGGTCACCACTGGCAACGTCCAGGGCGACGTCGGCAAGCTGGCGGTGTTCGCCGGCGTTCATAAATTTCCGGCGCGGGTGAAGTGCGCGATCTTGTCCTGGCACGCCGTCATGGCCGCGCTCAAGGGCGACGCCAAACCGGTGACGACGGAGTCGGAAGATGCCTGAAAACCAATAGCGCGCTCGACAATTTGCCAACAAACGTTATCTTTGAAGCATGAGCGCAGCCGTCCAATACCTGACCAACGAAAAGGGCAAAAAAACTGCCGTGGTTATGCCCATTGAGGACTACGAAAAACTGCGGGAAGACATGGACGATCTCGCGGTTATCGCTGAACGCCGCGATGAGGAAACCATCCCGCATGAAGAATTCAAACGGAGCATGAAACGCGATGGCCTTTCGCGTTGAGTGGAAAAAGTCCACCAGGAAAGATCTGCGCCGGCTGCCGCAGGCCATGGTGGATCGGGTCATCGAAGCGGTCGAATCCCTGGCGCAAAATCCGTTTCCTCACGGTGTGGAAAAGTTGAGCGGAGCAGAACATGCATACCGCATTCGTCTTGGAGATTACCGTGTGGTGTATGAAGTTGTCACTGAATTGAAGTTGGTCGAGATTCAACGTGTGCGACATCGCAAGGATGTCTATCGGATGTAAGAATTTCCTGTCCTGGCACGCCGTCATGGCGGCGCTCAAGGGCGACGCCAAGCCGGTGAACACGGAAAACGAACAGACCTGATTGATTTCAAGAGCAGATGCCGCAGTGAAAAATTTTGAAAATGGAATCGAGTAAACAGGTGGTCGATTATTGATTCATGTCAGCAGACTCTTTGTGCGGAAAAAATAATTATTCCTTTGCCCCGTGCTGGCGAAGTAACTCAACTATGGCTGGCTGATGACACTTGGCGGCGAATTTCAAAGGTGTTTCGCCATCCTTGTTTTTAAAATTCATGTCAGCACCGTGCGCCAACAGGGTTTCAACCACTTCTTTGTTTCCGCGCGCAACGGCGCTATATAGTGCCGTGTTACCGTTGTCGACTGCGGCGTTTATGTTTGCTCCCTTGGCCAACAGGATTTCCACAGTACTATTGTGTTCGCGGTCAGCGGCAGAAATCAACGGAGTCAGCCCATCGTGTCGTTTTGGGTCCACCTCCGCACCCTTGGACAGGAGAAGCTTCATGACTTCATCGCGCCCGGCCCATGCGGCGGCGAACAGTGCCGTGTTACCGCCGCTGTCCTTCGCATTAACATTCGCTCCGTGCGCGATATTTGAACTGCGACATGTCCATCTCCTGACGTGTCTTGCCATCAAGCAGCGCAAAACCTTCCGTGGACGATTCCTTGAAAGAGTCGCTCAAAATCTTCACGTCGTACTTGGCAACGCATGCGTTGGTACCAAACAACTTGCCAAAGCAGAAATTAACGCTCATGGCAGAAGCGGAATCGCCGGGCGATGGTTGGGCCAAAGTGGTGAAGCTCGTGGAAAGCGATGCAACAACGGTGAAAAGAAAATTTGGCAGCTTCATATTTTGCTAAATTTGGTTGGTAAAGTTGTCTTTGACAAGACAGTGTTTCATTCGGATTTCATTTCGGCAAAGGCAATTGATTTCAGTCTCGTTTCAGGCGAAGATAACGGCAGTGATTGATTTGCGAGGTGTTTTATGAATCCAAACGAGCCAAAAATTTTGACCCGCGACGTGGAAGCTTCGGTCGTCCCCGTCGGCACGAAGGTCACGCTGCAAAAAGGCGGGCAGGCTTTCGTCACGCAATCGCTCGGCGGCGCCTTCACCGTCATCGTCAACGGCAACATGTTCCGCATTGACGGCAAGGACGCCGACGCGCTCGGGCTGGAAATCAAATCCGCGCCGGCCACGGCCGTTTCCGGCCCGGTCACACAGGAGCAATTGGAAAAACAAATCTGGGAGTCGCTCAAGACGTGTTACGACCCGGAGATTCCCGTCAACATTGTGGACCTGGGCCTGATTTACGATTGCCACCTCACGTCCGTGGGCGAAAACAGTTTCAAGGCCGACGTGAAAATGACGCTGACCGCGCCCGGCTGCGGCATGGGGCCGGCGCTCGCGCAGGACGTGCAAAACAAATTGCTCAGCCTCGAACCGATTGACGAGGCGAACGTCGAGCTGGTTTGGGACCCGCCCTGGAACCAGGGCATGATGACCGAGGCGGCGAAACTACAGTTGGGCCTCATGTAGCCGACGACGCAAGTTAAAACACAAATCCGAAATCCGAATGTCGAAATCCGAAAGAAGCCCGAATGTCGAAATCCGAACGGTCCTCAGGCCCGCACACTTTCGGGCTTCGGGCTTCGGAATTATTTCGGCATTCGGCATTCGGCATTCGGATTTCAGACGCGCATCCCAATGATTTCCCAACCTCCAAACTGGCCCGCCCTGCGCGCCGATTTTCCCATCCTCGACCAGCAGGTTCACGGCAAGCCGCTGATTTATTTCGACAACGCCGCCACGTCGCAGAAGCCGCGCGTGGTGATTGACGCGCTGGTTCATTACTACGAACACGACAACGCCAACGTCCACCGTGGCATCCATGAATTGAGCAATCGCGCCACGGCGGGATACGAAGCCGCCCGGACGCGCGCCGCGAAATTCATCAACGCCCGCAGCGCCGAGGAAATCATTTTCACGCGCGGCACAACCGAGGGCATCAACCTGGTCGCCAGTTCCTGGGGGGCAAAGAATCTCAAGGCTGGCGACGTGATTTTGCTCACGGAAATGGAGCATCACAGCAACCTCGTGCCGTGGCAGTTGCTCGCCCAACGCACCGGCGCGAAGCTGGCGTATGTGCCGGTCACCGGCGACGAAGGTCTGCTCGACTTGAGCAAACTCGATTCGCTGCTGACGAAGCAGGTCAAGCTGTTCGCGATGGTTCACATCTCGAACTCGATGGGCACGGTGAACCCGGTCGCCGACCTTTGCGCCCGTGCGCGCAAGCTTGGCATCACCACGCTGATGGACGCCGCGCAAAGCGCCGGGCATTGCCCCGTGGACGTGCAGGCCATCGGCTGCGATTTCCTCGCGTTCTCCGGCCACAAAATTTGCGGGCCGACCGGCATCGGCGTGCTGTGGGGCCGGCAGGAACTGCTCGACGCCATGCCGCCGTATCAGGGTGGCGGTGAAATGATTTTGTCGGTTGAATACCAAAAGACCGAGTTCAAGAAAGCGCCGCACCGGTTCGAGGCCGGCACACCGGACATCTCCGGCCCGATCGGTCTGCACGCCGCGATGGATTACCTCGACGCCATCGGCCGCGAAAACATCTGGCAACACGACCAGGAACTTGCGGCCTACGCCTACGAAAAACTGGCCGCGCTGAAAAATGTCCGCCTGTTCGGCCCGAAAACCGGCCGTGCCGGGCTGGTGAGTTTCCTGCTCAAGGACGTTCACGCGCACGACGTGGTGACGCTGGCGGACCAGGCGGGCGTGGCCTTGCGCGGCGGGCACCATTGCACGCAACCGCTCATGCACCGCTTGGGCGTGGAATCCACCGCGCGCGCCAGTTTTTATTTCTACAACACCAAGGCCGAAGTGGACCGGTTTGTGGAAGTGGTGAAGGAAATTCAGAAGTTTTTTGGCGGATGATTAACCGCAAACGGAGGGGCGAGCGTACCCGCGAGCCGAAACAGTTCTAGCCGCAAAGAAACACAAATGGCGCAAAAGGCTTAACCACAAAGAACACAGAGATCGCAAAGCCGGCCAGTCGTTTTCCACAGAAGTAAACGAAGATTGAAAACCGCTTGTCGCGTGCTCGCGATTTATCGGAGTTTACGCGGCCTTCGTTAACTTTGTTTGCTTCTGTTGATCTTCCTTTTCTCTGTGTTCTTTGCGTTCCTTGCGGTTACTTCAGGTGTTTTTCAATCCGTTCCAGTATCCGCTCCGTGTTTCGCAGTTCACATTCCCAGATTCGAATGACGTGCCAGCCCGCGCGGCGCAAGGTGCGGTTCACGACCCGGTCGCGGGTTTTGTTACCCGCCAGTTTCTTTTCAACCACGGATGGACACCGATTGACACGGATTCAGCGAATTAATTCGTATTCCAAGCCCTAATTTCGGCATCAGAATTGCGGCATTCTGGACTAATATGGCAAGGCGTAGACGACGAGATGACGATTTGGCGGGGCCAATAGCTCAATTGGTTGGGCTTGCTGTTTTAGCTTCCATGTTTATTCCGGGCGTTCGACAAATGATCTTTTCAATCGGGATTATCGCCATGGCAGTGCTTGGAATTCTATTTGTCGGCCTCGTCGTTTTTGGCATATGCCGGCTGCTAACGCCGGAGCGCAACATGCGGGGAATGACAAGGAACGTGTTTGCACCTTTCTCTCGTGCTCCAGATCAGACAAGCGACGATTACGAATCTGAACCCGAGCGATCATCCGAACCATTATCCACAAGTGGACTCGTTGAACAACTTCGCTCCATCGACTGGTTTCAGTTCGAAAAATTGCTCGGGCATATTTACCAAAAACAGGGATACAGTGTAACCCGTCGCGGCGGCGCAAATCCGGACGGCGGCATTGATTTGATCATTCAGAAGAATGGGCAGTGCGCGGCAGTTCAATGCAAACAATGGAAGGCGTGGAATGTGGGCGTCAAGACCGTGCGGGAATTTTTGGGAGCGTTGACGGATGCAGGCATCCAGAAGGGCAAGCTTATCACCCTGCGCGGTTACACCGGCGAGGCAAGGCAGTTGGCCGAAAAACATGGCATTGAGATTGTCAACGAGACTGTGTTGACCCAGATGATTGAATCCACGGATGCGCGATTTGACCCCGAAGTGCTTGAACTGTTGCATGACATGCGAAAGTTCTGTCCGAAATGCGAACGTGAAATGGTAATACGGGTCGCCGGCAGGGGTCCCAATCCCGGCAGCCAATTCTGGGGCTGTTCGGGATATCCGAATTGCCATTTCACATTACCCATCACTTGAATTCCGCGACATTACTTCCGAACGTTTGGCTTTGGTAAAAACGTCACCAGTCTTTTTTGCCGAAGCAGTTTCCATCCTCATCAAGAACTGAACCGTCCGACAAAACATCCACGGGCAAAATATAATCTTCAACCGTCATCGCATCGTCAAAATCGCGCTCGCCTTCAAGAAACTGGCGTAGCTTTTCCATCACGTCATCGGCGATTTCACGCTGGGCAGCTTCAAGAGTCGGGTAAACAACCGGTATCTGATTTTCGTCGTGCCATGCCGGAATCCGTCCTTCGCAAACCGTATCAATGAAGATGCAGAAAGCTGGTTCACTCATAATTCGGCATATACACCTGGCCAGGTTTGGCAAACACGGCAAGCATTTTCTTGCTTCGCAACCGCGAATGGATTTGGCAGCCTACGAACATGGCAAAAGCTCAGGCTGTGAAGTGGACGCGCGAACACACCCTCATCGCGCTGAATCTCTACTGCAAACTCCCGTTTGGTCAGCTTCACAAAGGCAACCCGATTATCAAGGAGGTCGCCGCCAAAATGGGCCGACCGGCAAATAGCCTGGCAATGAAACTCTGCAATCTCGCCTCGCTCGATCCTGTTCAGCGCGCTCGCGGTGTGAAAGGACTTGAGGGTGCCTCTAAACAAGACCGGCTGATGTGGAATGAATTTCAAGGCAACCTTTCGGTGCTTGGCGCAGAGAGTGAACAATTGGTGCATGACTTGTTCACGAAAGATGAAACAAAGGAAGTGGATTTTCTACAACACGACAAAGCCCGGCTTGTCGCGCCAATTGGCCCGACCGAAACTCAAGCGACGGTCAAAGTTCGTCGCGGCCAGCAATTCTTCCGGCAAGCGGTGCTCACAGCCTACGATGTTCGCTGCTGCATCAGCGGCATCAACGTGCCGCGCTTGCTCGTGGCGAGCCACATCAAGCCGTGGGGGAAATTTCCAAGCGAACGCCTCAATCCGAAAAACGGCCTTTGCCTTTCATCCCTTCACGACGCAGCGTTTGACGCCGGACTTATCACGCTCGACAACCGGTTAAGTGTGGTATTGAGCAAGCGGCTTCGGAATTTCTTTCCGCAGCCGACGTTGGAACAAAATTTTGTTCCTTTCGAGGGCAAGCCAATTTGTCTGCCAGACAAGTTAGCCGAGCCAGACCCCGATTTTCTCCGCTATCACCGCGATTTGATATTTGAGAAATAGGTCTCACCAGCATCAAGTCTGCGGGCTTCGCGTCGTTTGCGGACGTTCAGCCCGAGTTGGGCGAGGACAGAATCACGTTTCGGCATGACTCATAGTCCAAGCCGAATCGGAGGAAAAGTCTATGGACTATCAGTCAGGTTGAAAGAATTCGACGCCTCTTCCTGTTCGAGGCGGAAAGGCAGAAATTATTTCAGCCAGTTGATTTTGATTTCCTTTGCCAGAGGCTTGAATTCCGGGTCGCCGGTGACGAGTTCGGTTTTCTTTTCCTTCGCCAGCGCGGCAGCGAAGGCGTCGGCCAGGCTCAACTTGAACCGGGTCTTGAAATCAGCGGCCAGATCAGCCAGCCGGCGGGTTGCGGGATGAAATTCAATCGGCACCGCTTTCAGTTCGTTGGCGATGCTGGCCCATGCGGCGTCGCCGTCCTTGCGCCGGACAATGTATTGCACCTCGGCGTAGTTGACCTCCGTCATGTGGACTGGCTGGTCGCGCTGGCCCGCGCGTTCGAGGATGTGCGCCACAGTCTCGCCGCCCGGTTCATCCCGGAGCAATGCGAGCAGGGCGTGACTATCGAGAACCGGTGCTGCGGGCATATTTGGCTTCCTCCAGTTCTTTTTCCTCGCGTTTATGTTCGGCCATCTGTTCGGCGAACGGCTTTTCGCCCGGCTTGCGCTTCAGTATGCCACGCAGCCGCCGGATGGTGACGGCGGTGACTGGTTTCAGGAGAATGCCGTCGGCGGTGGCTTCCACGATGGCCTTGGTGCCGTCTTCAATGTGGAATTGTTTGCGCAGCCGCAGGGGAATCACCACCTGGCCCTTGGTGGTGAACCAGACGGCATTTGCGGTTTCAGTCATATTCATAGACAACAGTATGACTGAAATATAAAAGTCCGTCAAGTGCTATTTAGTAGGAATTTATATTGCATGCGGACTCAGCAATCCGCGGTTTTTCGCACACTCATTTTCGGAGGGCGGAGTTCCACGACGCCCCAAATAGTTGGGTCTCGCAGAGCTCGCCCCTCCGAATGAAATCGCATTGCCGCCGGCTTACTCGCGTCCGGCCACGGCGATGAATGGCTTCAATTCCTGCATCAACTCCGCGAACATGTCGAGTGACAATTGTTGCGCGCCGTCGCTCCAGGCTTCCGCCGGGTTCGGGTGTACTTCAATCAGCAACGCGTCCGCGCCCATCGCCACCGCACCCTTGCACATGGCCGACACCAGGTCCGCGCGCCCGGCGCCCTGGCTCGGGTCAATCACGATCGGGCAATGCGATTCGCGCTTGATGATGGGAATGGTCGAGAGGTCAAGCGTGTTGCGCGTGTAGGTCTCGAACGTCCGGATGCCGCGTTCGCAGAACAGGAGGTTCGGATTTTCGTGGGCAAGCACGTATTCGCCCGCGAGCAGCCATTCCTCGATTTTCATCGAGAGGCCGCGTTTGAGCAGGACAGGCTTGCCGGTTTTGGCGGCGGCAATCAAAAGCTGGAAGTTCTGTGAATTGCGCGCGCCGATCTGGATGATGTCCGTGTATTCGGCCACCATTTCGGCGTGGTTTTCGGACAGCAGTTCGGTTATGACAGCCAGCCCGGTGGCGCGCCGCGCCTTGTCGAGCAGCTTCAGGCCCTTCTCGCCCAGTCCCTGGAATTCGTAGGGCGACGTGCGCGGCTTGAACGCGCCGCCGCGCAGGAAGGTCGCCCCGGCGGCCTTCACCGCTTCGGCGGTGGCCAGCAGTTGTTTCTCGCTTTCCACCGAGCACGGCCCGGCCATGACGTGGAATTGTTTGCCGCCGATGACGTGTTCGCGGACGTGGATGGTGGAGTTGGCCGGATGCGCCTCGCGGCTGACGAGCTTGTAGCGCTTCTGGATGGGCGTGACGCTTTCGACCGCGCGCGGGAATTGTGACACCAGCGTTTCGAGGTTGGCGTGGGTGAGTTCGTCGCCGATGGCGCCGATGACGGTGCGCGCCACGCCGCGCATGACGTGGGGGGTGTAGCCGAGTTTGCGGATTTCCTTGAGGACGGAGCGCTCTTCCTTCCTCGAAATCCGGGGTTTGAGCACGATGATCATGGTTTTTATGGGTTGACCGAAGGTTGCCAAAACTAAAACGCCGCAGGCGTTTGGCGACCTGCGGCGATTTGTTTGGTTAAAGTTTTATCGCAGCCGCAAGTGCGCGCCAACCGGGCTAAACCAATAAAGGAAATACTGGCTGCTGGCTGCGTTGTTCACTTGCTTGCTGTTCACGAAGCAAAGGTAACAGGGCGGGAACCGCTGTCAAGCCGGATGGTGGCACATGGCATAAATCCGAAAGCTGAATTCCGAAGTCCGAAAGAAGTCCGAAGTCCGAAATCCGAAGGGCAGCGTGCCTCAAGTTGCGCCCCAACCAGTCTAGCCCGCGAAATCAAAATCCGAGCAGCTCATGAAATAATGGCAGCGCGGGCACCGCAGCTTGCACTTCTCGTTGATCAACTCGTGACCGCTTTGCGGACACCAGCGCCCGTGCTCGCCGGAAATGTTTTTGTCGAACGGCGCGGGACAAATCCCGTCTGAAACAGGCGCTTCAGTCTTTCGCTGGCTTGATGAATCCATCCGGCTCGATGATTTAATTTGTTTTGAGCAAACTAACCAGGCCGACAAAAAACAAATTTCCATTGGCGAGTTGAAGAACAATGGGATTCATACTTATTGCGTCCTTCCGAATTTTTTCTCCAGCTCGCGGTAATTCATTTCAATCAGCGTCGGACGTCCGTGCGGGCAGGTGTAAGGCATCGCGCAGCGGCGCAGGTCCTCGACGAGATTCTCCAGTTCCGCGCCGGCCAACGGGTCATTGGCCTTTACCGCATGGCGGCAGACGGTCTTGGCAATCGTGTGCTCGCCCAACCGCGCCAGGTTCACCTCGCGGCCCGCCGCCTTCAATTCGTCCACGAGATCGAGCACAAACCGGCGCGCATCGAGGGACTTGACGAACGGCGGCAGCGCGTCGAGCAGGAAGGTGCGCTCGCCGAATTCGCTCAGCCCCACACCAAGCCGCGTGAGCGCAATCAATTGCTCGCGCAGGAAATTCGCGTCGCGGGCGGGCAGTTCGATGGTTTCCGGCAGCAACAGCTTTTGCGACGGCGCGGTGCCGTTTTGTTCCAGCCGGTTCAGCATTTGCTCGAACAATATCCGTTCGTGCGCGGCGTGCTGGTCGAGCAGGACGAGTCCGCGGTCGGATTCCAGCACGACGTAAAGTTTGCCGACGACGCCGACGAGCCGGAGCGGGACGTTAAGCAACGGCGTGGCACCGGGAGATGGGAGTTGGGGGATAGCGGATGGAACAGCCGGTTCGCCCGCCACTGGTTCTGCCGGGGCGAAACCCATTCGTAAGGGCGGTTGCTGGATTGCCGGTTTCGGCGGTTCGACGGCAGGCCTCAGCTTCTCCGGAAATTGCGGCAGAGCGGGCGTGGATTGTGGCTCCGCTTGTCTGACACTTTCGACTTTGGGCTTTGGACTCGGGACTTTGGACTCTCCGGCATGAAATGCCAGGAGTGTTTCCTGCATCGCCTGAGCAACCAATTTCCGGATTTCAAATTCGCGGTGGAATTTCACCTCCCGCTTGGCCGGATGAATGTTCACGTCCACGGCGGCGGGATCAATTTCCAGGAACAGGCAGCAGACCGGATAACGGCCTTTCATCAGCGCGGTGTGATAACCCTCGAGCAGCGCGTAATTGAGGCCGCGATTTTCGACCGGGCGACGGTTGACGAACAGGTGCTGGCCTTCACGCGTCGCGCGTGACACCCCCGGCGAACCGATGAAACCCCAGACGCGGATGGCGGATGGGGTCTGGGGCCTGGGCTCCAGGGAATTGCTCGCGGTCTCGAAGATGTCGGTTTCTTCCGGCTTGACTGACTCGTCGAGCGCGGCGGTGAAATTTACGGACAAAAGCTTTTCCTCGCCAAGCAGCGAACGCAGCCGTTCGCGCAACGCGCCGAGCCGGCTCGAAATTGCCGCGTCGGATTTTTGCGCGGGCAATTGCCACACGAGCCGTCCGTCCTTCTGGAACGTGAACGCGACTTCTGGAAATGACAGCGCGGCGAGCGTGAGGTAATGCTGGATATGCGCCGCCTCGGTTTCCTCCGTGCGCATAAATTTCCGGCGGGCGGGCAGGTTGAAAAACAATTGCCGCACCTCGACGCTCGTGCCGGGCGCGCTGCCGGCGGCCTTGACTTCAACAATTTTCCCGCCATTGACGACAATTTGCGTGCCTTCGGGCGAACCGCCGTCGCGTTCGCGCGTGGTGAGCGTGAAGCGGCTGACGCTGGCGATGCTGGGCAGAGCTTCGCCGCGAAACCCCATCGTGGCAATCGCCGCCAGATCCTCGGCTTTCTGGATTTTGCTCGTCGCGTGGCGTTCCAGGCACAGCAGCGCGTCATCGCGGTTCATGCCGGCGCCATCGTCGGTCACGCGGATGAGGCTGCGTCCGCCGGCCTGGATTTCCAGGGTCACGCGCGCGGCCTGCGCGTCGAGCGCGTTTTCGACGAGTTCCTTCACGACACTCGCGGGCCGCTCAATCACCTCGCCGGCGGCGATTTGATTGGCGACTTGCTCGGAGAGCAGGTGGATGCGGTTCATGCGAAGTGAAGCGTGAAACGTGAAACGTGATTTGTAAAGTGCGCGCTTGATGGAAGTGGAATTCTCACCTCACGTTTCACGAGTATTACAGCAATGGCAGGGCAAACGCAAACACAGCGCCCCGGCCCGGTTCATTGCGCGCCCAGATGCGGCCTTGGTGGTCTTCAATGATTTTTTTGCAAATCGAGAGGCCGAGGCCGGTGCCGTGGGCCTTGCCGAACGTGGTGAAAACCTCAAACAGCTGGCCGGCGATTTCCGGCGCGATGCCGGGGCCGGTGTCCTCGATTTCGGTGACAACTTCCTTTTCGTCGCAATGAAAGCGCAGAAAAATGGTGCCGCCGCCGGGCATCATGTCGGTGGCGTTGTGGACGAGTTTTGAGAAAACGCGGCGGAGGCGGCGCGGATTGAGCGGGATGAGGATGGCGGGCGGCTCGTTTTGCATTTCGATGCGCGCTTCCTTGAGTTCCGCTTCGGTGCGGAGGTCGGCAATTAAATCGAGAACAAAGGTGTGGTAATTGGCGGGTTTGATTTCCGCGTCCGGCGATTTGCCTTCCGTGAAAATAAGAATGTCGCCGGCCATGTCGCTGATGCGTTCGACCTGTTTGCGGATGCGGGCCTGGGCCTGGGCGCGCGTTTCCGGGCTGACGTTGGGCCAGTCAAACGTCTCGGCGGCGAGGCTGATGATGCTGAGCGGATTTTTCAGGTCGTGGACGATGGAACGGGCAAAGTTGCCGATCACGGCCAGGCGTTCGGCCTGAACGACTTCACGGAGGTGGAGATGGTTGAATTCGCGGAGGCGGTGGCTGATGTGTTGCAACAGGCCGAATGCCAGCGCGGGCGAGCGCTGGAGAAACGATAGCATTTCGCCGCGCGGAAGGAAATAAACGTCCGTGTCCCTGACCGCGGTGGCGGTGGCCGAGCGCGGACGATGTTCGATCATGGCCATTTCGCCAAAAATTTCCCCGGGGCCAAGTTGGGAAAAGACGCGCCGGACGCCGGCGCCGACGAGACTGGAAATTTCCACCTGCCCGTCTTTGACGAGATAGACGCCGTCGCCGGGATCGTCTTCGTGGAAAATTTCACAACCGGCGGCAAAATGCCGTTCCTGGGCGATAAACCGCAACGCCTGCAACTCGTCGCGGCCCAGATTGCGAAACAAAGCAATGGATTCAAGCGCGGCCACCAGCGGGCTTTATAACAGTTCCGGCAGGTAATGGCACATTTTTTGTGGCGGCGCTGGTAGCGGCGCTCTGTGCTCTGTGAGCGTCGGTAAAATTAATGGTGCCGGTCGCAACCCCAAAAAATTGCCGGGACAGGCCGCCGCCACAGTGCCAAAGCCCCTATGACAATAATTGGCCTCGCAAAGCCAAGAAATGCTAAGAATAACAGCTTGGATGTGAATGGGAACTTATTGACAAAACGTTGCAAAAAAGTCACAATTAAACATTCGGGTAGCAGTACGTTTCTTCAGCGGGGTTCCCCACCCCCACCTCCTTGGCGTCTGCTGCCCGGATTTTTATTAAAGCCGCTTGACGCTCCCCGAAGCATCTTTTAAGCTTACAACTCCCATTGCGGGGGCGTAGCTCAATTGGTTTAGAGCGCTGCCCTGTCACGGCAGAGGTTACGGGTTCGAGCCCCGCCGCTCCCGCCATTTTCATAATTATGACCACTGGTGACAAGTGGTGTCATAGTGAGTCTTTCGTCAATGGCTGCAATGGTTTTATTCGATTTTCCCCCGCCATTCGTTGTGACAGCCGATGACCCGTTTTGACTGACTGCGACCAATTCTTGTGAGGCTCCTTGTGAGGCTTGTTCCGCATAGTTTGGTAACGCATCAAACGCCGCCCAAGTGCCAAGCAGGTTTTCATCGGTATAAATTTTATCTGTCAGCCGCCGGTCACTATGTCGCATAAGCGTCATTGCCACCCGGCTTGCCACCCCCCCGCGCGCCAAATTGGTTCCGAACGTATGACGCAGCGAATGAAAAACCGCTTTGCGGCCAAGCGTGTCCTGGAGCGGAATGCCAGCTTTGATTAAATCCCTGCGAAATCGCTCAATTCGCGGAATACGCTTGAAGACCAATTCATCATCCAACACCCCGTTGCCTTTGAAATCCCGCAATGCTGCCGCTAATTCAGGGTGCAAACGCATATCGGCCGATTTGCCATTCTTGGTGGTAGAAGCCCGAATTTTTACGAACGGAGTGACCGCATCCAAGTGCAAATCACCCCATTTGAGCGCCGCCAGTTCCGAACTCCGAAGACCAGTATGAACAGCCATCAAATAGACCGGCTTGCGTTCGCCTGCCACGGCCAGCAAGCGCAGCATTTCATCATCGCTTAATGCCCGCCGTTCCTCGGCTTTGCCTTCTTTTGTTTTTGCCTTTTCCACCGACCGCAGGGGATTAGAGCCGGCGCGGCCGAGTTTTATCAGCCAGTTGAAAAAACACCTGGCTGCCTCCAAATAATCGTTCGCGGTTTTATCTTTTAATTCCCGATGGTCCCGCAGCCATGCTTGAAATGAATCTGCCGTTGCGTCCTTCGCCAATTTCCAACCGCACTCCGTAATCAATCTGCTCACACGAAATTCGATGTTCGCCAGATATTTGTCGGATTTTCCACGACGACGCATATCGCCGAGGAAATCATTCAAATGATCCGACAAACTGCGTTGTGCCGCTTCTCTTGCTGCCTTTGGCAAAATTAATCCATCCCGCTCGTGAAGTTTTTCTTCCCGCAATTTGTCCCGGCGTTTCTCCGCACATCGCTTGTCAGACGTTTCGAGTGAAACATCCACAATTTTTTTGTCCTCGGATTGCTGGCGAAACTTCCAACGCCAAATCCGCGAATCCTTTGGCTTGTAAATAAAATCAATCATATCGTGTCCTTTTAATTTGCCCTGGGTTGACTCAATCGTTGAAAATAAACTCTGACTTGGCTTTCCAACATCCCCACCGCGCGGCCAATCCGCCGTAATGGTGGCAACTCGCCGTTTTCCGCCTTCCGTCTCACCGTCCGCTTGCACACGCCAAAAATCTGTTCCAGCTCGGGCAGACGTATCAGCCGGTCATCGAATTTGTTCTCTGTGTTCATGTCACTCCTTCCACTTCCAGGTTTTCTCTTTTTTGTCCCACTCCATTCCCTTTTGCAGCCGTTTCCGATAAAACTCAGCCTTCTTGCCGGACGCCATCGCGGCCATTGCTTCCGCCAGCAGCAAAAACATATCCTGTTGCCGGTTCTCCGTATCAAGCGCCTCCTCATACCTGACTTTCCGGTTGCCCTTGTCTTTCGGGTCGGTCTCCGCGAAGTCCAAGGCTTCCTTGGCCTCCTTTTCAGTTTTTGGCTCATCCTCCGCCGCCATTGGCATCAGCCGTTTACTTACTCTCAAGGGCGTCTCATCCGGTTCGTCCACGTAACCCAACCGGCGCTTCATTTCTGCCGCCCACGCCTTGCATTCGCTCACGGACAGCACGATGTAGGGGCGCAGTTTAACTTTGCGCCGGGTGCCGAAGAACGTGCTTTCGATTCGGGTGATGTAAAAAAAGAACGCGGTCAGTTTGCCTTCCTTGATGCGTTTGTGGACGGCCGCTCGTTGGACGGGCACAAACATGGTGACGCCGGCGGGCGAGATGCCCACGTCGCCCTTGTAATACAAGCCGAGGTCTTCAATCCACTGTCCACATTCCGCGTGCGTCCCCTCCCGGCGGTAGGCGCGCGTCCTGGGCGTCGGCTCGCCGACAATCTTGCGCAAATCTTTCGGCACCTCGATGAACGGGAATTGAATAAACGCCATATTTCAAATATGGTATCGCATGGAATACGATTGTCAACCATAAATCGGCGGAGGGCTGAATTATTTCCCGAAGTGGCGATTTTTTGAATCAATACACCAGCACCAGCACTGCGGCGTCTTGGGCGGATTTGACAACATCCCCAAACTTCCGGTCAGCCGTGACTGGTGCTTTCAGCTTGGCCGAAACCGCCGGAACCGATTCAAGGAAGCTCATTAGCAGACTGCTTTTGACGGCATAGTTCACATTCTCTGGCAGCGCCCCGCTCGCCGCCTTGACCATGTGGTAATTGGAAATCAAGTGCTCGATTTTCGATATGCGAGGAGCCAACTATACTCCTTGTTGTGATCACTCTGCACAATAACAGTTTGCTTGTTATATCCAGTTAAAAAATCGCAGGTTGACCACTGCTGCTTATCATAATCCTGCCAGCAATCACAAAGTGCTATTTCATAGATTTCTTTAATCTCAACCGAGAGGCCGTAGCTTTTTAGTAGTTTCCGTAGATCAAGCTGCGCAAGCCTATTCAAGTCCGCCTCAAGATACAGGGCACTTCCACGAAAGAACTGCTTTGCCTCTAAGAGAAGAAAGGTAGTATTATTGAAAAACATAGCGTCTATTCGACCATGCTCAATTGGAAGTTCAAGAAATGGTCGAAAGCCATGCTTACGTAACGCATGCGAGTAGTATTCCACTAAGTTAGCTTCACAGTAACCCTCGTCTCCACGAAACGGACGAATGTGTTCGAGCGAACGCCCAAAATCGCAAGCAGATGTTGTGAAAGCAGATTCAATGATGTGTGTAGTCATATGTATCTCCTACTTTTCGGGCTGTATTTTATTCGCGCTTGCCATTACTTGCATTGCGTCATCGTAGGTGTATCCACTGGCTTTAAGAAAAGCCATTTTCTTCTCGTTTATAGCTTGTTTAAGTTCTATGAGTTCGGGCGAGTCGTGATATGTATTCCACGCTAGTTGTAATTCATCCCGTGCAATCCTCATCCTTTCCTCTAATTCGGACGTGCCCATATATGTTTGCGCTACCTTGCGAACATTTTCTGTAAGTGCATCTATCCGAGCATGGTCCCTTGCTGATAATTTGTCAGCCTTTGCTTGATATTTTCCGATTTCTTCCACTAAAGCCTTTCCATTTGGTGTTGCAAGAAAATCGTTAATTTCTTTTGCTTTCTCTTTGGCAACTTCTTCGACGATTTCCTGTTTTTTCGTTTCTTCGGCAGTTTTAATCGCGGCTATTTCATCATTTTTCTGGTTATCTCGAAGTTGTGCTTCCTGTTGAGCTTTGAATTCGTCCAATCTTCGCTCACTCGCGGTCTTTTCTGCGGACACTTGCCGATTTGCTAAATCTTGAGATTCCTTTTCGGCAGCAATCTGTTGTTGTTTTTTCTGATCAACTGCTGCCTGGTAGCTTTTTTGTATTTCATCCAGGGAATCTAGAATTGACAATAATGCTTTTGGCTCGCGAATGGTTTTTTCAGACTGCCCTTGCGCCACGTCACCGGGAAACAGTTGAATTTCTAACACCAACCGCTGCATTTTAGATGGAATGCTAGAATCTTTATTGAAATCATCTTCTCCGCTCGTAACAGCACTATAGATATAGGTGTAGTCGCCGGTCAGACCATGAAAAGTTCCCCGTGTTGTAGAGCCATAAGCTTCATACCAATTTGTCCAAGCCACGCAATCATTTAGCAGCGTTCGCAGGTTTTCAATGAATTGGTGGTTGTTCATATCAACCTTAAAATGACCGCTTGGACCCGATGCGAGCGGTCCAGAATAATCAAAAGTGCCGGCGTCCATCGAAAAAACCGCTGTACAGATTATATATTTTTGAACCGCTTTGCTGAATTGAACGATGGGTTGGATACGAACCTTGAATTGCTGCTGCCCGGACTCGTCGGTAACGAGTTTTTTATCTATTATTTTCCAATTCTCGTCGGCGTATACGTTGAATGGAGGATATCCCGAAATCGGACCTGAAATTACTTTAACAATCCCGCCACTGGTAAATTCCAAACTCGCAAAAACGGAATTTGACGAGAGAAAAATCAATGCGAAAACGAGAATGATATTTTTCATAAAAATAATGCTGATCTTGTATCAACTAAACTCGATTTGGGGGCGGACCGTCCAAACAATTAAATCTAATATTCCATACTGACGGATGACAACAGAAATACGCGTTGCCATTAACATCTGTGAAATCAAGCTTGGAGACTTCATCGTTTTTCCCGATTCCTTTTCCAGCCCAAACTTTCCAGCTTTCAAGAAAATCACTCAAGTGATGACGTCGTCTGGAAATGGGCTCATTTTATCTTTTAGCCACGTCTTTGTTGCTTCATTCTCTAAATCCGAAAGCAGTGAATTGAAATCTTTCATGCAGTCAATTCAAAGCTACTTCATCCCAGTTGTCCATCCTCAAATGAATTCAGGAAAAGAGTTCCCATCCGTCCCACCTTGCGGGTGCGCCCCTTCCACCCGTTTCCCCTGCGCCATTCGGATTGCGAATAGTGGAAATGGGGAACGCGATGTCCCGGTTCCTGTCCGGCGTCGCGCTGGACGAAGCAATCTCATTTGCGATTGAAATTTGAACCGTGATTGGCAATCTCATTCGAGGAACCGCAGCCAAATGAAATTGCCCAACGCCCAATCAGCAACCGTGCCGGAACGGAAGGTCACGCATTATCTGCTCAATCCGGCGCATCCCGCCGGCGGCAGCAAGGCGACATTTTTCCTGCGTTTTGGTTTTACCGTAGCCGAATGGCAGCGGCTGGCCGAGGCATTGCTCCGTCATGCCCGCGAAAATGAGGTGGCAGCAATGGAACAAACCGATCATGGCCACCGTTACGTCGTGGACGGGCCGCTAACCGCACCCGACGGTTCGCGCTTGAATATTCGCAGCGCATGGTATATTAATCCTGGTGGTGGTGGTATACCGCGTTTTGTGACCGCACACCCGTTGCCAAAACTATGAGCACAATCAAAGAACTGGATGCCGTGGCTCTGACGTGTGACCTGCCTGAACACAGGCTGGCGCGGGGTGACGTAGGCACCGCCGTCCTGGTGCATGGCAACGGAGTGGCCTTTGAGGTTGAATTTGTCGGCTACGACGGCCATACCGTTGCCTTATTGACGTTGGAACGCAACCAAGTGCGTCCGCTTCAAACGAACGACATTCCCCATGCCCGTGAACTGGTTGCGGCGTGATTTTCTAGCCAAGATTTAACGGCTTGTTCATAAACAGCAGCCGCATCGCGAACCACAAGCAATCCGCCCGCAGCTGCGGTGGCCTCCGGTTCCTTCAACTTGGCAGCATGGTTGGGGAAGGCAAATTCCATGAACAAAACACCTCGGATAACATGATGTCTGTCAAACATTATGCGTGACAGGCATAATATTCATTCTGACATGAAGACGGTTCAAAATATCAATAATTCTGGTCGGGTAAGGAAGCGGCATTGCTGCCGCTTCCTCCCCTCAGAACCGGACGTGAAAGTTTCCCCTCATCCGGCTCAAGCCGTTGCGAAGTCCCGTGCGAACGGGGCCGGTCAACGCGGGAACTTCTCGCGCGACCTTGACGATATGCACTTGCAGCCCGCTGACTGGACGCGCACTCTTGAACCAGTCGGACTGGTTCGTTTGTGTCGTCCTGCCGGAGGATGCACACATGGCTTGCGCCACGCTCATTTGCTCTTTCCTCCCGCGCAAGTTCTGCGAGTTTTCTCGCCATCAACGACCCGCTGGAAGTCAGCCCGTTTGCACGGCGGGACAATGTTGCAGTCCCTATCCGACCCATTGCAGAGCGGCCTTTGCTTTTTCCAGCATCCTCTGCCCGTCACCTCGACAGCGCACCTTGCGATGACGCCTGCCTCACCATTGAGGCGAGATGTCGGGTTTATCCTGTTCCGTTGTGATGACATGGATGATTTAGTCCCTGTCACTATGCCGGCAGCCGTAGTGTCCGTGTGCTCCAAGTCTGAGATGGAGCAGCCGGCTGCACGCCTTTTGGCCAGAGCCTGTCAGCGTCTTTGGCTCTTTGGAAGTGACGGCACCTTTCACAGTTCACCTGGGTTGGACTTGTCATCCAGCCTGACCCTCCGACCACCGTTGACGCTGGCAGTCGCGGAGACACCTCACGGTGCTCTCCTCGCTCCCATGAACGGAGGTATGTTGTCTCGGCAGCTTTCGACCCGACCGTTACCAGTCGCGCCGATGCCGATAGGCTAGTGCGGACGGAACCGCACGTTTTTCTCACTGCATCATTACACACAGTTAAACAATCATCACAACAGCTTCAGTTCGCACTCAGACATCTTCCCTTAGCACAGCTTGAGGAGCGCAGCAAGTGCCCCGCATTTGCGCAAATTTAGCGCAAAATTCGCGCGAATTTCCGACCGAATTATTGGTTTTGGAAAGGCGTCGGCAAAGGATGGTTACTCCATCGGTGAGACAAATTCTCCGTGAAAATTCTCTCGTGCGCGAAATCCTAAAAAGCAAAATTCCCGGAGCCGGGCGGCGTGTCAAGATGGACCGCAGAGGGTAACAGGGCGAGGAATATCTTGATACGCTGCCCGGCGACCTACAATGGAACATTCGATTCGCGCGCACAACACCCACGCCAATGCGTTGACATGGTGTTGACGGGAACATTCCCAAACATCGGCTCAATGCGAATATCTCGCGTTTGTCTTACCCTTATCTGCGGGTAATTTTCGGCAGACACCATCTCCCAAGCTCAGGCTTGCGGAAAAAACCGGCGCAAAACCGAGGCGGTAAAAAGCGACAAAAGGCGGCAACGAACTTGTCGCAATTTGCCGCTTTTTGTCACTGGCAGTTGCCGCAATTTGTTGCTTTCGGTTCAATGCAATTAAACGGCTTTCAATACCGTTCAACTTTAGCCGTTCACGCGCTGGAATACACGTTGAAACTCACCACCAGGACGAACGGAAGTGAGCGGCTAAAAGTGGAAATTATGCCATGACACTTACCCCGCTGAAAATCGGTGACGAAGCTGCTCGATGTCGAACACAACGACTGCACACCAAAAAATTACCGGACGAATCAAACGCTGCTCGATGAAACGGCGCAGACGCGCCGGACAGAAATCCGGCCGCAATCGGAATTTCGACGGCACATCCGCTGGGTGGATGCTCGCCGGCCCGTTCCTGTCATGGTGCATTGCGAGAGGCAAGCCCCATGCCAGGCACGCGCCGGCATCGCTGCATTAAAAAGTCAGCCGGTTCGTGATCGTCGCCCGTCCCGCCGCCCGGAGCGGACGCCAACGCCGTCTAGTCAGAGTGTCCGCACCGAGCGTCGTGCCGTTCGCCGTCACCAACCGGACAGGAAAACGAAATCGCGCCGGACGTGTGCCGGTGGTTCGTCCGTTCATCGCCGCGTGCCGTGTCGCGGGTTGCTGGTCGCCGGAAAAGACTGCTTCTAGGAATGGATTGCTGGCCTTTCGGGGCGGCGTCTGAACCTTTGTTGCTGCGTGTGGCTGGTGAACGTCGCGGGCCTGCTTATTGGGCGCTCTGGCTGCCGCGCCGGGCAGCGTGGCGATGCTGTGGCGCATCGCCTGATTGCTTTCCGTGCTGTGTTAGCTCGCTCGTGTTTTCGATTTCAGGCTGGCCTCGAATTCTTCACGTTCGCTTGGGGTCATCATTTTCACGTTAGCGATGTGTGGTCCGCGCGACTTGTATGGGGTGTTCTCACTTGCAGGCAGCGGGACATAGCTCGTGATAGTTGTTGCCGGTGCATGCGTGACCGGCACGGGTTTGGCGGCCACGGCTGGTGTGCTTTGAGGCGTGGCCAGGGCATTTGCGACTGGTGCGGTTCTCGCACGTTTGCGCCGTTTGCGCGATTTTCCGCCGTCTAGGACGATGCGGCCGTATTCGGCTACGCGCGCCCGGCTGGTCTTAACGCCATTTTGTTGCAGGATTTCCGCAATGATAAAATAGGACGCATTTTTGTTACGCAGTTCCGCGATGGAGTCATGGAATGGTTTGAGATTGTTGAATGGCACGCGATGCGGATTAGGCCGGAATTCCTGAACCGCCGCGCGCAGCGATTCAAGATCGGGCGCTGGTGTGGTTGGTGTGTTCATATTTTTTGGATGTCATGGTTAAAAGCTGACGGCGAAATTCCCACGAGCTGCTTGCGAGATGTTGCCTTGGCCGTTGTGCGGCTGTTGCGGGGCCAAGTTGCGAGCCGTCTCGCAAGTTTCCGGCGCGGACATTGCGGGGCCAAGTCCGGCGCAAGGCAAGTTGTCTTGACGGACGTTCGGCGGCATTGCTGTTGCCACTGTCCGGCCATTGCCGGGAAGTTGTGCGGATATGACGCGAGACATCTCACCGGCTAACTTGCCGGACGTTGCGCGACCGTCGCGCGTCCATCTTGCGGGACTCCGCTGAATCATCGGCGAGCGATTGGCGAGCCGCAAAAACCTTACGAAGCTAAGGGGTAGGGCTTCTGTGTGACATAGAGTGGTTACAATGATTGTTCGATATGACATAAAAATCGTAAGACGGACCTGCGATTCCGTTCGCAGTAGCCTATCGGCACTGGCGCGACTGGTAACGGTCGGGTCAGGAGCTGCCGGGACAACATCCCTCCATCGTCGAGGTGAGGAAATGGCCGCGAGGTTGTTTCCGCGACTGCGAGCATCAATGCGGTCGGAGGGACAGGCTGAATGAAACATCCAACACAAGTGAACTGCTTCGGGCATCGTCATACTCAAGGAGCCAAAGATGCTGACAGGCTCCGGCCAAAAGGCGCGCAGTGGGTTGCTCCAGCGGACGCATGGAGCGCACGGACAGACAGCACTGCCGGTGTGGTAAGCAGGGGTTAATTCATTCATGTCATTGCAATCACACATGGCAAACCTGACATCCCGCCTTCGGGTGAAGGCAGGCGCGTCCGCAAGGAACGCTGACGGGGTGGCAGGCAGAGGAAATTGGAAAAAGCGAAGGCCGCTCTGTAACGGGGCGGATAGGGACGGCAACATCGTCCCACCGTGCAAACGGGCAGACTTCCAATGGGTCGTTCGTGACGAGAGAACTCGCGGAACCTTCGCAGGAGGAAATGGCAAATGAACATGGACTCGTCCATGTGTGCATCCTCCAGCCCGGCTAACGCATGGGAACAGATTGACTGGTCTCAATGTGAACGTCAGGTCAGCAGGCTGCAAGCGCGTATCGTCAAGGCAACACAGGAAAAGCGTTGGGGCAAGGTGAAAGCCTTGCAACGGCTGCTGACCTGCTCGTTTTCCGGCAAAGCCTTGGCCGTGAGACGGGTGACTGACAATCAAGGCAGACGGACGCCGGGCGTGGACGGGAAAATCTGGAGCACGCCGGCGTCCAAGCACAAAGCATTGGGTTTGTTGCAGCGGCGCGGTTATCAACCGCAACCGCTGCGGCGAGTCCATATCCCGAAGGCCAACGGCAAGTTGCGACCGCTGGGCATTCCGACGATGACCGACCGCGCCATGCAAGCATTGCACTTGCAGGCGCTGCTGCCCGTCGCGGAAACCACGGCGGACAGAAACTCCTACGGCTTTCGACCTGGCCGAAGCACGGCGGACGCCATTGGGCAATGCTTCCTGATGCTGCGGGGCGGTTCCAACTCGATGGCCGAGTGGGTGCTGGAAGGAGACATTCGGGGATGTTTTGACAACATCGCGCATGAATGGATGCTCCGGCACGTCCCCACAGACAAGGCAGTGCTGCAAAAATGGCTGAAGGCGGGCTTCATGGAAAATCGAACTCTCTTCCCCACAGAGGCAGGCACGCCACAGGGCGGGATTATCTCGCCCACGCTGGCCAACCTGACTTTGGACGGACTGGAAACACTCCTGAAACAACGCTTCCCTGTGAAGCGCGTGAACGGAGTGCCGGTCAATCCAAAGATACACCTCATCCGGTATGCGGATGACTTCATCATCACCGGCGCGGACAAGGCCGTGCTGGAAAATGAAGTCAAGCCACTGGTCGAGCAGTTTCTGCGCGACCGGGGCTTGCAGCTCTCGCCAGAGAAAACCTGCATCACGCACATCGAACAAGGATTCGACTTCCTCGGACAAAACCTGCGCAAGTTTGACGGCAAGCTGATTATCCGCCCGTCCAAGAAGAACACGCATAACTTTTTGGAAAAAGTGCGGAAGCTGGTGCGTCAAAACCGGGGCGCAAGTCAGGTTCACTTGATAGGTCAACTCAACTCGGTCATTCGTGGCTGGGTGAATTACCATCGCCACGTCGTGGCGTTGCAGACCTTCAAGAACGTGGAAAAAGCTCTGTGGCATACCCTCTGGCGATGGGCCAAACGCAGACATCCGGGCCGACCGCATGGCTGGATCGCCAGTCAATACTGGCGGTTTGGCGGACGGCGCGCTTGGGAGTTTGCAGCCGACACCGGGGAACGGACACCGGCGGGGAAACCCGTTTGGCT
The DNA here is from genome assembly GCA_963804345.1 of uncultured Verrucomicrobiae bacterium. Classification (GTDB taxonomy): domain Bacteria; phylum Verrucomicrobiota; class Verrucomicrobiia; order Limisphaerales; family UBA11358; genus UBA11358. The sequence continues at coordinate 28,216 of CAWDPX010000023.1, forward strand.
GCGGCTGGTTTATCCAACCGAAACCAAAATCCGGCGTCACGTCAAAATCCGGGCGGAGGCAAATCCGCTCGACCCGCAGTGGCGCGGCTATTTTGAAGACCGTGCGTTTTTCAAGAAGCTGGGCATTCATCGTCACGAGGCTGGGTTGTCAAAATCAGGTTGACCGGCTCCGCTCACGCGGAGTTTTGTAACGGCTTGAGCCGGATGAAGGGACAACCTTCACGTCCGGTTCTTAGGGGAGGGCGCGGCGGCAACGCCGCGTCCTTACCCGACACCCTATAAAAGCGGTAGCACACAACCGTGCGACTGCACCGTGACTTGAAAATGGTTGCATCGGTTTTGACACGCTTCGTGTGCATGACTGTGCAAATTGGTGATGCAATTTGTGAGACGAAATTGAACGTGCCGGCGTTTTCGTTTTTGCGAGCGCGCCGGGCACAGTCTGATTGCCGGGAATGAAAAGTGATCATGGTTCGTCCATTGTTTCGTTGTCGCAATTCCATGCCGGGTCAACTTCGGTGCCGATGATTGGTGGTGGTGGTTGAACCGGCGGTCGCATCGTAAAGATAATGCCGGGAATGATTGTGACGGAGTTTCCTTGTGGCCGTTTGCACCGCAGACCGCCGTTCAATATCCAGACAATCACCGCCAAGGACAGCCAGACGAACACGAGGTAACAATAAACGCCGTAATCCTGAATCAGGGCGTCCAGCGCGTTGAATACGGGATTCAACACTGTAGCCTGATTTAAGTTCATGGCTGGCCCTCCGATGAATTGACGATGGCGAGTATTGCCGCCTTGAACGGTGAGGGGAGTTTAGACCATGCAGCGACTACACGTGACAGGTCGTGACCGGGTGAGACCGGTTTTTGTGAGGCTATTTGTGAGGGTGTAGCGGCGAAAGGCCCGTCGTTATTGGATTTGTGGCGGGTTCGAGCCCCGCCGCTCCCGCCAACTCTCCACCGAGTGCCACAATGTGGCTTTCGCCAATCCCCACATTCTCCGAGACGCGGGACAAAAAATGGGGCGCGGTTTTGTCCACGCCCGGGTGATGAAATAAGGGAATTTTTGCTACCGCTGAATGCGGGCCGACCCGCCTTTGGCAAAAGACTTGACCTGCTCCACTGTCGCCATCGTCGTGTCGCCGGGGAACGTGGTCAGCAACGCGCCGTGGGCCCAGCCGAGGTTGACGGATTCCTGCGGCGATTCGCCGGCGAGCATGCCGTAGAATAAACCTGACGCGAAGCCGTCGCCGCCGCCCACGCGGTCATAGACATCCAACTCACAGGCGGGTGAGGTGTAGGTCTTGCCGTCAATCCACGCCACGGCACCCCAATTGTGATGATTGGTTGAGTGAACTTCGCGCAGCGTGGTGGCCACGACCTTGACCTTGGGATAATTCTTCACCACCGAGTCAATCATCCCGAAGAACACGCTCGGGTCGAGCTTGGATTTGGCGGTCACGTCCGGTCCCTTCAAACCGAGGCCTTTTTGCAGGTCTTCTTCATTGCCCACCAGCACGTCCACGTGCTCCGCAATCCCTTTCATCACTGACAATGCCCTGGCCTGGCCGCCCCAGATATCCCAGAGTTTCTGGCGGAAGTTCAGGTCGAACGACGTCACCGCGCCCGCGGCCTTGGCGGCCTTCATGGCTTCGATGATCAATGGGCCGGTGGTTTCGGACAACGAGGCGAAGATGCCGCCGCTATGGAACCAGCGCACACCTTGGCCGAAGATTTCCTTCCAGTTGAAGTCGCCGGGTTTGAGCAGCGAACCCGCCTCGTTGCAGCGGTTGTAAAACACCACCGGGGCGCGCACGCCGTGGCCCTGGTCGCTGTAAACTGTCGCGTGGTTCGGGCCGCGCACGCCGTCATGCTTGAATTTTTTATAGAACGGTTTCACGCCCATGGCCCGGACACGCTCGGCAATCAGGTCGCCGATGGGGTATTCCACGAGCGCCGTGGCGATGCCGGTGTTCAGGCGGAAGCAGTCCGACAGGTTGGCGGCGCAATTGAACTCGCCACCGCTGACATGGATCCTGCATTCGGTGGCCTTGCGGAAGGGGACGATGCCGGGATCGAGACGGTTGACGAGCGCGCCGAGGGACAAAAAGTCCAGCGCGCCTTTTGGGGGGATGTTCAAACCTTTGCTCATGATGTTGTTTTAATGATTGAAATGTTCTGGCCAACTGACCTTTCCGACAGAATTTCAGAACGACCGGAAGGTGCAAGGCGCTTCTTTTTCAAAATTTTGCAAAACAGTTTCGTTTTTCTGCATAAAACAGGCAATCGGACAAAAGGAGGAGGTGAAATCTCTTTACAATCCGCATGTCCTTGGCGAAATTTTATGGGTTTTTATACGTGGAATCAGCCAGATTGGGACCATTGGACGCTTAAGACGCGGCATCAGTTCCTGGAGTTGTCAGCCACGATATTGGCGGTGTGGAATAAACTGGATTTATGCTTTATTACGAACGCGGTTCCGTTGCTGACAAGCTGTCAATGAATGACTTGCGCAAGGGGTTGTCGCGCGCTCTTGACCAACTCGGGCCCCGCAAGCGGGTTCTGGTCATTCCCCCGGATTTCACCCGGTTCCATTCGCAAGCGGGAGCGGTGACAAAACTTATTTACGATTACTACGGAGAGCATTTGACGGACGTTTTGCCCGCGTTGGGCACGCATACGCCCATGACGCCGGCGCAAATCGCCGAAATGTTCGCCGGGGTGCCGGAGAAGCTCTTCCGCGTCCACAACTGGCGCACGGGCATCACCACCGTCGGCGAAGTGCCGGGGGAATTTGTAAAAAAGGTCTCGGGCGGTGCGGTGGATTTCCCCTGGCCGGCGCAACTGGCCAATCTCATCTGGACCGGCAAACACGATTTGATTTTGTCCGTCGGACAGGTCGTTCCGCATGAAGTCGTCGGGATGGCCAATTACAACAAGAACATCTTCGTGGGCACCGGCGGCCAGGAGGGCATCAACAAGAGCCATTTTGTCGGCGCCGCCTACGGCATGGAGCGGATGATGGGACGCGCGGACACGCCGGTGCGGCGCATCCTTAATTACGCCTCCGAACATTTCATAAAGCACCTGCCGATTGTTTATGTCCACACGGTGGTGGGGCGCGGGGACGATGGCAAGCTGTGCGTACGCGGCCTTTACATCAGCGACGACGTTTCCGGCTTTGACAAGGGCGCGGCGCTCTCGCTCCAGGTCAACTTCGAGATGCTCGATGCGCCGCTCAAGAAAGTGGTTGTCTATCTGGATCCATCCGAATTCAAGAGCACGTGGCTGGGCAACAAGAGCATTTACCGCACGCGCATGGCCATGGCGGACGGCGGCGAACTGATCGTGCTCGCGCCCGGCTTGAAGGAGTTCGGCGAGGACAAGGAAATTGACCGGCTCATCCGCAAATACGGTTATCGCGGCACGCCCGCGACGCTGGCGGCGGTCAAGGCCAGCGCGGAGCTGCAAAACAATCTCAGCGCGGCGGCGCATTTCATCCACGGCTCGTCGGAAGGCCGGTTCAACATCACTTATTGCCCCGGCCAGCTCACGCGGCAGGAAATCGAGAGCGTCAACTTCAAATACGCCGATTTGAAGCAAATGACCCGGCGTTATGATCCGGCCAGACTCAAGGACGGCTGGAACACGATGGCGGACGGCGAGAAAATCTTTTACATTTCGAACCCCGCTCTCGGGCTATGGGCGTATCGGGGACGATTTAAGGACTGACAGAACAAACCAATACAAACCAAACACAGAGGTAAAAAGGATGAACGTTCCATTTAAGGTGAATTTGAAGGATCAGGTGGCGCTCGTGACGGGGGGCGGCGGGGTTTTGTGCAGCACGATGGCGCGGGCGCTGGCGGCGTGCGGCGCGAAAATTGCCGTGGCGGATTTGAAACCGGAAGCCGCGGAAACCGTGGCGGCGCAAATCCGCAAGGAAGGCGGCACGGCCATCGGCGTCGCGTGCAACGTGCTGGAAAAGGCCAGCCTCGCCGCAGCCAACGACAAGGTGAAGCAGGAACTCGGCCCGGTGGACATCCTCATCAACGGCGCCGGCGGCAACCATCCCAAAGGCACGACCAGCCTCGAATACCTGCGCCAGGAAGACCTCGCCGGCGCGGCCAAAGAAATCATCACTTTCTATGATCTCGACCCGAAAGGCGTCGAGTTTGTGTTCAACTTGAATTTCCTGGGCACGTTGCTGCCCACCCAGGCGTTCACGCGCGAGATGGCCGGCAAGGGCAAGGGCACCGTCATCAACATTTCCTCGATGAACGCGTTCCGGCCGCTGACCAAAATCCCCGCGTACAGCGGCGCCAAGGCGGCCGTCAGCAATTTCACGCAATGGCTCGCGGTGCATTTCTCGAAGGTCGGCGTCCGCGTCAACGCCATCGCGCCCGGCTTCTTTCTTACCGACCAGAACCGCACCCTGCTGACCAAACCGGATGGTTCGTTGACGCCGCGAGCCAACACCATCCTGACCCACACGCCGATGGGCAAATTTGGCGCACCCGAGGATTTGGTCGGCGCGCTGCTGTGGCTGACTTCGGCCGAAGCCTCCGGTTTTGTGACCGGGGTGGTGATCCCGATTGACGGCGGTTTCGCCGCGTTCAGCGGAGTCTGATCCGCCATTTTTCAAGGAAACGAATTTTATGGAACCACAAGCTGACATTGCATTAATCGGTCTGGCCGTCATGGGCCAGAATCTCATTCTGAACATGAACGACCACGGCTTCACCGTCGTGGCTTTCAACCGGACGGTGGAGAAGGTGGACCACTTTCTCGCCAACGAAGCCAAGGGCACCAAGGTGCTCGGCGCGCATTCCATTGAAGAAATGGTGGCGCTGCTCAAGAAGCCGCGCCGCGTGATGCTCATGGTCAAAGCCGGCCAGGCGGTGGACGAATTCATCGAACATCTCCTGCCGCATCTCGAACCCGGCGACATCATCATTGACGGCGGCAACTCACTTTTTGAGGACACCATCCGCCGCACGAAATACGTCGAGAGCAAGGGCTTGCTTTACATCGGCACCGGCGTGAGCGGCGGCGAGGAGGGCGCGCGCCGTGGTCCGAGCATCATGCCCGGCGGTTCACCCGCCGCGTGGCCGCATGTGAAGGATATTTTTCAGGGCATTGCCGCAAAAGTGGACGGCGCGCCGTGCTGCGATTGGGTGGGTGAAGGCGGGGCGGGGCATTACGTGAAGATGACCCACAACGGCATCGAATATGGCGACATGCAGTTGATTTGCGAAGCCTACAACCTGATGAAAATCGGCCTGGGCCTGACGCCGGACCAGATGCGCGAAATTTTCGGGGAATGGAACAAGGGCGAATTGAATTCCTATCTCATCGAAATCACCCGCGATATTCTGGCGTTCAAAGACGCCGACGGCCAGCCGCTCGTGGACAAGATCCTCGACACCGCCGGCCAGAAGGGCACGGGCAAATGGACGGTGATTTCCTCGCAGGACCTGGGCATTCCGATCACGCTGATTGCGGAGGCGGTTTATGCGCGCTGCGTCTCGGCCATGAAGGAAGAACGCGTCGCCGCCGCGAAAAAATTGAAAGGGCCGAAGCCCGTCATCAAGGGCGACCAGAAGAAATTCATCGAAGCCATCCGCCAGGCGCTTTACGCATCGAAGATTGTCAGCTATGCGCAGGGTTACATGCTCATGCGCGCGGCGGCGGCGGAATACAAATGGAACCTGAACAACGGCGGCATCGCGTTGATGTGGCGCGGCGGCTGCATCATCCGCAGCGCGTTCCTCGGCGAGATCAAGAAGGCGTTCGACAAGAATCCGAAGTTGTCGAATCTGCTGCTCGACCCGTTTTTCAAGAAGGCCATCAAGGACTGCCAGCGCTCCTGGCGCAATGTGGTGGCCATGGCGGCGAAGAAAGGGATACCGGTTCCGGCGTTCAGCACGGCGCTGGCGTTTTACGATGCCTACCGCAGCGAACGGCTGCCGGCCAACCTGTTGCAGGCGCAGCGCGATTATTTCGGCGCGCACACCTACGAGCGGGTGGACCAGCCGCGCGGCCAGTTTTTCCACACCAACTGGACCGGCCACGGCGGCACCACCGCCAGCAGCACCTACACGGTGTGATCGGTAGGGCCGACCTGCCGGTCGGCCTGGGCGCGCGGCAACGCGTCCCTGCCACACAATTCAGAACGCGGGCTTCGGCCCGCGTTTTTGTTTTGGAGCACCAGTGCGAAATTGTCAGCCGCAAGGAGCGCGGATTTTTACAACTCAGCCCGCCGCGAATTTTTTCCGCAAAAAATCGAGATGGCAGACGCTGCGCGTCGGTTCGCCGGTGGCGCGCCGCATCAGTTCCGCGGGCGGGTGGCGCAGGCCCTGCCAGTGGATTTTTTCGCGCAGCCATTCCCGCAGCGCCCCGTATTCGCCGCGCGCCAGCTCCGCTTCGAGGGCCGGCAGGTCGAGCGCGGCCTGGCGCATGAGTTGCGACGCGTTGAGGTTGCCGAGCGTGTAGGTCGGGAAATACCCCAGCATTCCCTTGCTCCAGTGAATGTCCTGCAGGCAGCCGTCGGCGTCCTTCGTCACTATTTCAAACTTTCAACACTCAACTTACAGGTCCGTGATCGGTTTGTGTCTGGGCACCAGCAACTTCATCCCGCCCCATGCAATCAGATAGCTCAGGGCACAGATGACAAACATGATGAGGTAGGCCGTCTGCGGGGTTTGCTTGTAAGTGTCGGTAAGCGTACCGGCCACCAATTGCACAATGACGCCGCCCAATCCTCCCGCCATGGCTCCGATGCCGGTGACCGAGCCGACGGTGGTTTTGGGAAACATGTCGGATACGGTCGTGAAGAGATTCGCCGACCAGGCCTGATGCGCGGCCGCCCCAAGGCAGATGACCGCAACGGCATACACTTTGGCCATGTCGCCAAAACGGCTGACGTCGCCAAAATACTGCGTGGTGAGCACAGCCAGCGGACACAGCGCAATGAGAAACATGGCGGTCATGCGGGCCTTGTAAACGGGCAGGCCGCGTTTCATCAGCGTCATCGGGATGCTGCCGCCATACACGCTGCCAACGATGGAGACGCCGTAAACAATGAACGTCGGCCACATGGTGTCGTGGATTTTCATGTGAAACTGTTTCACCAGATAATCGGGCAGCCAGAAAAGATAAAACCACCAGATGCCGTCGGTCATCAATTTGCCCACAAAAAAGGACCACGTCTGGCGGTGTCCCAGCAAACCCGGGCTGCCGGCGGTGCCAAATTTGCCCGGTGCGGCGGCGCCTTCCTTGAATCCGGCAACCATCATGGTGATGACCGCCAGGGCCACCGGCACGAGGTAGATTTTATTTTCAAAGCCGAAAACAATCACCGAACTGAAGGCGGCGGCCACGGGGAGGAGATAGGTTGACGCCAGCCAGCCGGATTTATTCAAGTCATGCCAGCGCCGGACATGCAGGGCCAGACTGGCCGCCAGCGCGACCGCGACCGTCACGGCGAAAAATATCAGCGAGGGTTTGTTCTGGAGCACATCCGGGCCGACAATTTTTTCAGTGATGAAATAAATGAAGACACACAAAATGTGGATCATAATGGTCATCCCCCAAAAAGCGGAACGGGGCAGGCGGCCGGCAAAGGAAAACAGATTGGCGGCCGGTTTTTTAACCGGTTTTTCCGCCGGCCGGGCTTCGTCCTTGTCGCTGTGGATGTAGTTGTATTCCGCCTGCGACAGCCGTCTGCTTTTATGGGGCGTGTCATAGAGCCAGAACCAGAAAATCAGCCAGATGAATCCGGCCGCACCGGTGATGATGAAGGCCAGCTTCCAGCCTTTTTCGTTGCCAAAATAAACGAGGCACCAGGGAACAAAGAGGGCGGCGATCATGGCGCCAAAATTCGAGCCGCTGTTGAATATGCCGGTGGCCAGGGCGCGTTCGCGCTTGGGAAACCATTCGGCCACGGTCTTGATGGAGGCGGGGAAGTTGCCCGCCTCGCCAATCCCAAAAGCGCTGCGCACCAAAACATGCATGGCCACCAAACGCCCGACAAAGGCATTGAGAATGCCGAATACCGACCAGACAATCAGTGAAAGGGCCAGGCCCATTTTGGTGCCGATCTTGTCAATGACCCAGCCGGCCAGAATCGTCATGCCGGCATAAAAGCCGGTGAAGAAAGCGGTCAAATGGGAGAAGTCGGTGTTGGACCACCCAAATCCGCCCTGATCGGCCGGCGTGCAGAAAAAATCTTTCAGGTAGCTGATGACCTGCCGGTCCATGTAGTTGACCGTCGTGGAAAAGAACAGCAGCGCACAGATGACCCAGCGGAAATTGCTCAGAGCGGGACGGTTTGAACTTGAGGGATGCATAAAGAAAGGATTTTTATCGGGAAATGAGCCGCTCTTCAAGCGTTGAAATCCGTTGAAATCTCGCTTTACAAGCCGGCGGCCTTGGTGTAATGCTCCCTCCATTATGTGGAAAAAATTTCTGCCAATTCTATCGGTGTTGTTGCTGACTGGTTGCGCCGGGATGTTCACGCGCCTGACGCCGCTGCAACAACCGCGCAATGCCAACAACCTCTACCCGGTTGAAGTCGCTTTTAATTCCCAGCAACAGTCGCTGCGTTGGGAAAGCATTCAACCTTACGTCCTCGTCGATGGCGAGCTGCATCTCCTGCGCCAGGTGCCGCTGGTGAAAAATCGTTGGGAAGGCTTCGTGCTGGTGCCGCCGGGAGTCAGCTCCGTGGACTATCGTTTCAAATTCGATTACAAATACAACAACTTCGGCACGCCACCCAAGGCCTCCAGCGCGGTTTCGCCGATTTACAAGCTGAACATCGTTGACCAATAAAGCGGGTCAATGTCTTGGCCGGAGCAGGATGGCTTTTTTATCCGTGCCGTCCACCTCGGCACTGTGGGTTTCCACGTCGGGATCGTCTTTGAGCGCCTGATGCACCACCCGGCGATCAAACGCCGTCATCGGCTCCAGTTCGACCGTGTCGCCCCAACGCCGGACTTTTTCGGCGGCGTCTTTGGCCTTCTTGACCAGGGCCTCGCGCGCCTGGGCACGGTAGCCGCCCACGTCCACCATCACCTTGGGCGCGGTGGCGTCCTGCTGAAAGAGGAGCCGGTTGGTGATGTATTGCAGGTCGGAAAGCGTCTGACCCTGACGGCCAATGAGCCGGCCGGCGTCGTCCGTCTTCACGTCGAGCAAAACGCCCTCCTCCAGTTTATGTTCCTCGACCGTGGCGGGGAAGCCGAGGGACGCGAGAATTTTTTCCAGGGTTTCTTTCGGTTGCGCGGGCATGGGATGGTTGCGGGTTGAGGGTTTTTAGTTGAATGCAGCCAATTTAATTTGCCGTCATTTTTTCTTTTTTGACACCGGCGTCAATACTGAAACTGCGGCGGGCGCAGCCGGGGTCTGGCTCATTTTTGTGCGTTTCGTCTGCACAATGGTCAGCACGTTGTTGACCGTCCAATACAGCGCGAGGCCGGAGGAGTAGGTGTAAAGAAACACCAGAAACATCAACGGCATGTAGCGCATCATTTTCGCCTGGGCGGGATCCATGCCCGGCGATGGCGGGGTCAGATGCGATTGCCACAACATCGCCCCGCCCATCAACAGCGGCAGCAGGTTGAACGGAAAATGGGTGCCGGGAATCATGAACAACGTGTCCGGCTTCGACAAATCGGCGATCCACAGGAAGTGCGCCCCGCGCAGCTCAATGGCGCTCCGAATCATCGTGAAAAAGCCGAAGAACACCGGCATTTGGATGGCCATCGGCAGACAGCCGCTCATGGGACTGACCTTGTGTTTGCGATAAAGTTCCCACTGCTTTTGGGTGAACTTTTGCATGTCGTCCTTGTATTTTTCCTTGAGCGCCGCCATCTCCGGCGCGAGCACCTGCATCCGTTTCATCGAACGCGTGCTCGCCGCCGTCAACGGCCAGAACAACACCTTGATGATCACGGTGATCAACACAATCGTCCCGCCGTACCCCAGCCGGGTCACGTCGTGCAGCCAGTTCATCGCCAGCAACAGCGCCTTCGCAAAAAATCCGAAAAACTTCCCGAAATTCATCACCAGGTCGGCCTGGTTTTGAAACTGGTCCCCGATGCGCGCCAGCAGGCGATATTCCTTCGGTCCGGCGAAGAGGACGATTTGCCGTTCGACCGCCTGATGCGCCATGAGGTTGGTCGTGGGATAAACGAGCGCAGTCTGAATGCCTCGCAGCGCCGGGGCGCCCGGGATCGGCTCAATGTTCGGGAATTGCGGCAAACTGACCGGCCGCACGATGATTTGCGCCACCGGTTCCTTGGGCATCGCCATCAGCGCAAAAAACTGGTTGTGCGCCGCCGCCCAGACCACGTTGTTCGAGCCGGCCAGATATTCCGAACGCGGCGCGCCACGCATGCAGCCAAATCCCGAGCCGGAAAACCATCCCAACGTCTGGTCCTGAACGCCGGTGCCGTTGAACCACATCGCCCCCTCATTCATGGTGTAGCTGGTATCATCCGGCCCCATCGGGGTTGCCGTGCCAATGACCCATTCCTGCGCGGGCAGCGTGAGCGGCTGGTCCGAAGCGTTCTCCAGCCGCACGCTCGCGTTCACGAGGTAATTCGAACTGAGATGGAATTCTTTCGAGAGTCGCAGGCCGTTCGCGAACGATTTTTCAGCGCGAACGCCGGTGGCGGTTTGGGTCAGGGTAAAATTCCCGTCGCCGACCAGGCTGGCATCGCCCAAAATCGCCAGCACCGGCACTGGCGCGCGCTGGTTCAGCGTGGCCACGCCGTCCTTCGCCACTTTCTTTTTCCAGCGCGGCGAGACGGTTTCGGGATAATCCAGCAATTCCACCGATTTCAACCCGCCGCCGCGAGAAGTGAACGTGTAACGGGCGCGGGTGTTGGTGATGACCAGCAATTCTTCCGGCGTGTTGGTGTCAAAAACCGGGGGCAGCGCCGTGGTGGTTGCATTTAACGTTGGTGCAACCGCGTTTGAATTGGTTGCTGCGAACTGGCTCTCCGTTTTGGCAACTTGATTGGTCGCGGCAAAGCGCGCCTGCTGCTGCGCATACTTTTGCTGCCCGACAAACCAGTAAACGAGCAGTATGGCGCAGAGTGAGACAACGATGATGCCGGTGCGATCCATGATAAATTAACGGGTATGCTCGGGGGTGATGATTCTGGATTCTGCCCGCCGCACCGGGTCGTGTCCGCAGCGGCCCCATGGATGGCAGCGGCAAATCCGCTTGGCAGCCAGCCACCCGCCCGCCATCGCGCCCTGCGCGCGAATCGCGTCCATCGCATATTGCGAGCACGTCGGCGTGAAACGGCAGCCGCCGGCCGGTCCGAATAAAAAAATTTGCGCCGGCGAAACCGTGAGCTGATAAACACGAATAACCAGAGTCAAAACGCGAATGACGAAAGAATGACAAAGCCCGAATGACAAAACAGCGGTCGTTGCGGGCGGGGCAACTCGGACATTCGTCATTGGGAATTCTTGGGTCATTCGGATTCAGGCATTGGTCATTTTTAGCAGTCCCCCACGGTTCAACGCCGCGAGAAAATCCTTTTCCACCCCGGCAAAATCGCGCCCGGCAATCGAATTGCGCGCGACCAGCACCAGTTCAACCGGTTGTGAGAATTCATGTTGATGCAGCCGGAAACTCTCGCGAAGCAGCCGCCGCGCGCGGCTGCGTTCCACCGCGCCGCCAATTTTGCGGCTCGTGACGACGCCGAGTTTCGGCGGCGCGCCGTCCGGCAGGCGGTGCCAGTTGGCGATGAGACAGCCGAGTACCAGACGCTCGCCCTGCTGCCGCACGCGCGCGAAATCCCGGTTTTGCCCGAGTCGCAAGTCGCGGCCCAAACGCAGGCGTTTGGCGTCCGGCGTCCGGCGTCTGGCGTCTGGGGACTGGGCGGGCATGAGCGGCGGGTCAAACCGGCGTCAGGCGTTTGCGGCCCACGCGGCGGCGATTGGCAAGCGTGGCCTTGCCGCTCTTGCTCGAATTGCGGTTAAGAAATCCGTGCTGCCGTTTGCGGCGGATTTTCGACGGTTGATACTGGCGTTTCATAAATTAATTCGGCTTCCTTCCGGGTGAAAAACCGGAACGTGCGAGGATAGCCATGAAACCCCCCATGTCAAGGCACAGCTTGTCGCACAGCTTGTCGCTTGAAATTACTGTGGTCTGGTTCAGACGCTTCCTTCAGGTTGGATTTGGTTGCCGGTGGAGAATTCGCCGGCATTGAAACCTGCCAGCCGCTGGCGACAAACAAATCCAGACTTTCATTGATATGCAAATTGCCCGGCGTGAGGGTCTTCACCCGTTCGAATTGGCGGCTGTGATTGCCGAGGAAGTGGGCGGTTTGGGACAACCATTCCAGCATGTAAGGCAGGCTTGACCAGCCCCAGGATTTCAACGGCGGCGGCGGCAGATTGAATGGCGACATTGTTCCCGGTTCGGGAACATCCATCAAACCCGCCTCGGAAATCACCCAGACGCGCCGGCCGGATTGAAGTGTCGTTGCGATTTGATCCAGCACGGGCTGAATCGCGTTCGTATTTTGCATTTGGATTCGAACCAGATCGTAACGGTGCGTCAAATGATCCGCCAGCGGCGGCAAGGTTGTCCAGGGTGTTGAACCTTTGAAATAACGGTCAAAACTGATGCCGCAATACCAGGGCGTGACCACCACATAATCTTCCGGAGAAGCTTCCGCGGTCAATTGCCGCGACACCAAGTCAACATTGGTGAAACGATAACCATTCAAATCCCGTTGAGCGACAGGAATGGCAATCAAAGCCGTGGCCGCAACAAAACCAAAGAACACCACGCGCACCAACCTGGGCAAAGACGGCAAACCGGCATCAAAACACGCCGCCACCAAAGCCATGAGCGGAACGAAATACCATGTTTGGGTCGGCAACCCCGCCAGCCAAAGAAAGCCCGCAAACCCCGCACAGGCGGTAATCATCGTCATCCCGGCAAACAGGCGCGCATCTTCCGCCGTCACATCGCGGCCGGTTTGATCGGGCGTTTCCATTTTGCGACACAGCACTGCGCCGCCAGAGACGATGCCCGTTATTACGAGCAGCACCCACACGCAGGCATATATTCCGAATGGGAAACCGGTGGCGGCAGCAAGGTTGTCCAGGGCGTATTTGAAGTGCAGGTCGGTTCGCAGCACTTCCACCGAAGACCGCCCGGAAACAAGCATTGGCACGTAAGGTAAAAGCGATATAGCTGCGATCAGACCGGCCCCAAGAATCAGCATCGCCACACGCCCCGCTTTGTGCCGCGCGCACACCGCCCAAGAGCCAATGCAAATGGCGCCGACAAAAACGGCGTTTTGGTAAAGCGTTTGCACGCTCAACACTGCAAACAATGCCAGCCATCCCGCCCGCCTCGGCGAGGGACAGCGGAGAAAGGCCCCGGCGGCCCCCACCGTGAGCATAATCAACAGGCTTCCCAATCCATATCCGCGCAGAGAATCTCCATAAATTACGACCGTGCTGTTGAGCGCAAGCAACACGAGACTCAGCAGTGGCGGCGAACCTCGCGTCATCCACGCAGACAGCCAAAGTGCCGCCACCATTCCCAAGCCGATCAAAGCCCCCAGAAAACGCAGACCCTCATCGCTCCGGCCAGGTCCGACAGCCAGCCAACCGCGGACAGTCAACGGCATCAAGACCGGGAACGAATCCTTGGCCATGTCGTTGAGAGAATGGCGGCCGGCCAAATTGACAAGATTGACCTCGTCGCGCCAGAGGCCGCCGGCGTGAGTCGAAAAAAAACCATGCAGCCAGATGACGGCGGCGGTGATTAAAACGGCCACGACCCAATCAGGTCGGCGCAAAAATGTTTTTCGAGGCGGGGCGGCCATGATTTATTCAATGATTATTCATAGTGGTTTTGCGTTGATAAACCTCCAGGCCGCTCCCGCGAATATCCTTGCCGTAGCGCGCAACCCATTTCGCACCCAAAACATAAACGGTCTGCGTTGGCGAAATGATGTCAGCCATCCCGACCAGTGTGTAGTTGGTTTGATAAGCATCCCACCAGTTGAAAATTGTCGGGTCGGAATCGGGCCGGCGGTTCCAGGACATGTTGTTGTCGGCAAAGACGACGAATTCCGGTTTGCGCGTTTCGATGTCGCCGATCATTTCGTGTTGCATTTTCAAGGCGAATGGCTGCGGTTCCATTTGCGCGTAGGTGTAAATGTAGCCGGTCGCGGAATGGCGGTGCGCGAGAAAATAAATCTCCGGTTCCGAGCCGAGCACGGCCACGCGCGCGTCCGGCCCCGAGTTGTTGCGGATGTATTGGGCAATGATCTCCGATTCCGGCAACGGATCGGCACCATACGTGGCGCGCGCAATTTGCACTGGTGTCTTCACAAACCAGACATCGCTCCGGGCCATGATCGTTGCCGCCACCATCAGCGCGTAGCACCAGACCGGCCAGTCGCCGAACCGGGAAGTTCCAGGCTGGGAGTTCCAGAGCCGCCTGGCTCCGCTGACCGCGCAACCGGCGAGCAACGCCGCCGCCGGCAGGGTCAAAAGAAAATAGTGCTTCCGAAAATAAAATCCGGGTACGACGGTCAATGCCGACATCAGACAGAATCCCAAGAGCCAGAACCGCACCGGTCGCAACCGGCCATCGAGCCAGACCAGACCCAGGCCGGTGACGGCAACCAACCATGACAGCGGATCCGCTCCGGCCAGGCGGCAAAGACGTTCCCAAAACAATCGCGGCGCCTGGTCAATGGGGACGACCGATTCGTACTGCCGGGCGTAATCGATCGTCCAAAACCAGAATTTCTCAAAAACCCCCGCGTGCCAGAGGATCAAACCGCACACGCTGAACGGCAAAATCATTCCCGCGCCAAATACCGCGATCGGCCAAAACCGTCTGGCCGGTGGTAATTGGGCCGGGCGAACCTGCTGGACGATAAAAGTAATCACCGCCCACAATCCAATGAACGCGACATGTTGCTTCATTAGAACTCCAACACCAAACAGCAAACCGGCGGGGAATACAATCAGCCAGCTCGCGTTCTGCCGCGCCTTCCACATCAGGCACAAGCCGGCGACGGCGAAGAACGCGGCGAAATGCGTGGCGTGTCCGGCCAGTCCCAACATTGCCGGACTGGCTGCCATCACGGCATAGGTGGTGGCAGCGGCCATTCCCGCCGTCCAGTCGAGTATTTGTTTGCCCAGCCAGAACAGCATCAACGCCGTCAGCGTCGTCAGGCACAGCACGCCAAAATGAATGCCCGCCGGCGTCTGGCCGAATAACGCCATGATGGCCGCATAAGCCGCATACGTGCCGGGAAATTTCATGTTGTAGGCGAGTTGGTAGGGCGGAATGCCCTGCAGCATGAGCTGGCCGGCATAGGCGTATTCACCTTCGTCGCGTTCGAGCGGAAAATCCAACAAACGCAGCCGGGCGGCGGCGGCCACCACCAGCACCGCCACCATGAACCACCAGGTCCAAGGCCGCTGGAAAAGCCGGCTCCGGACGGGCGGCGGCGCGACGGAAGGTTGCGTCATGGATGGCAATGGAACAAATCAACCGGCGGGGAACAAGCAAATTTAACTCGCGCCGGCTGCGGTGGCGGAGCGGGTTCGGCGACGTTGGGCTGATTTTCTTTCGCGGCTGAAAAAGCCGCCGGCTTGAAACATTTTCTTTGCGCCCGGCGGCTTTTTTCAGGAGAGTATGGCTGTCAGGAATTGGGACTCCGGGTGCGCATACTATACAACATCCTGTTCACGGTTTGTTTCGTGCTGGCTTCACCGTATTACTTCATGCGGCTGCGGCGGCGTGGCAACTGGCTCCCCGGTTTTCGCGAGCGCTTCGGACATTACAGCGCGGGCCTCAAACAAGTGCTCACCAACCGCCACGTCATCTGGATTCACGCCGTCAGCGTCGGCGAAGTCAATTTATGCACCCAACTCATCCGCGCGCTTGAACCACAAGCACCCAACGTTAAAATTGTGGTGTCCACCACAACGACAACCGGCATGAGCGAATTACGCAGCCGATTGCCCACGCACATCAGCAAAATTTACTACCCCGTTGACCGGCGGAAGTGCGTCAAACGCGCGCTGGCCATCATCAACCCCACAGCCATCGTGCTCGTCGAGGCGGAAATCTGGCCCAACTTCATCTGGCGCGCCTGCGATCTGGGCATTCCGCTTTTTCTGGCCAATGCGCGGCTGTCCGATCGCTCCTATCGGGGTTACAAACGATTCGGGCGTTTATTCCGGCCGCTCTTCGCTTCATTTGCCGGTATTGGGGCGCAAAATGAAGAAGACGCCGGGCGCCTGCAGGAAGTCGGTTGCCGGCCGGAAGCCATCCGCATCATGGGCAACTTGAAATTCGACGCGGCCAAACTGGATGAACGCCACATACTCGATGTGCCAACGATGCTGCGCCAAATCGGCGTGCCCCCGGACGCGCCGATTTTAATTGGCGGCAGCACGCATGCGGGCGAGGAAATTCTTCTGGCGGAGGTTGCGCAACGATTGCGCGCGCGGTTTCCAAAACTGTTTCTCGTGCTCGTGCCGCGGCATTTCGAGCGCGCCCGGGAGGTCGGGCGCCAGTTGCAAGAGCGTGGCGTGAAATTTATTTACCGCAATGATATTATTACGAGCACGCAGCTGCACGAAGGCGAGGTGGATTGCCTGTTGGTCAACACCACCGGCGAATTGCGATTTTTTTACCAAAACGCGACGGTGGTGTTCGTCGGCAAAAGTCTCACCGCCGTCGGCGGGCAAAATCCGATTGAGCCGGGGGCGCTGGGCAAGGCGATGGTTTTGGGGCCGAACATGCAAAACTTTGCCGACATCACGCGGAATTTTGTCGCGAAAAAAGGCGCGATTCAAGTGCGCGACCCGGAGGAATTGGAAGGCGCCATTGCCGGATTGCTGGCCGATGAAAACCGCCGCACGGAGTTGGGGCGCAACGCGCAACGGGTCATTCATGAAAATCTCGGCGCGATTGACCGCACGGTGGAAATGATTCTGGAACATCTCAAAAAACACGAAATGTACATCACTTCCGACAAATAAAAATTCTGGCCGCCGCAATCTTTCAGCCGCGCTTGCAGAAATTAGCGTATCCCCGCTTGACGAGTTCGACCAGCCGTTCCATATTCTTCCTGCTTTCGGCGGTGAACCGGAAGTGTTGAACGCGTATGTCAAAAACGAAGGTGCGGAAACCCGAGGTGGATTTATTCCCGAAGAAAGGAAGGCCTGACGGCGTGGTGTTTACTGACAAGGCTGCCCCATTGGCTGCTGACCCGTTGCTCAACGGCTCGCCCCCAATTGATTCCGACGCGGAATTATCGGAGAAAATCAAGGATCTCGTCCGCCTCGCACAGGAACAGGGGCGCCTGACCTACGGTGATATCAGCGAAGCGCTGCCGGAAAGCGCGATTGAACCGGAAAAGTTGGACCATATTTTCGCCAAACTTCGCAGTCTCGACATCGAAATCGTGGATCAAGCGGAGGTGGACCGCGTCAAAACCCCTGGAACCGAAGAAGAAGACACGACGCGGCTGGACATTCTGGACGACCCGGTGCGGATGTATCTCAAGCAGATGGGACAGGTGGCGCTGCTGACGCGCGAACAGGAAGTTGAAATTTCCAAACGCATCGAAAACGCCGAAAACGAAGTCCGCAAAATAATTTACAGCCTTGGTTTCGCCGGCAAGGAACACATCGCGCTGGCGGAAAAACTCCTGGTCGAGCCGCCGCGGGAACGGTTTGACCGCGTCATTCTCGACAAGAAAGTGGACAATCGCAACGCGCACTTGCGCGCGCTGCACCGGCTGGTCGTAAAGGTTCAGAAAATTGACCGGGAGGTGGATGGGAAATACACCGCGTGGCGGGACGCGCATAACAAGTCCAAACAGAGTCGCGCGCTGGCGGTGTTCAAACGGCTGGATCGAAAACTGCAAAGGGTGTTCCCCGGATTTTGCTGCAAGCAAAAGGTGATCGAGGAAATGGCGCTCGTGGCCGAAAACATTCACGACAAATTGCAATACAGCCTGCACGCGCTGGCCGACGCCGAGGCCCAGCGCGAATCCAGCGCCCAGCGGCACCTGGTCGAAGCCGAACGGCAAAAAATCAAGGCGCTCGAGGAATTTGTCCGGATGCCGCATGTGGATTACCTCGGAACCTTTGACCGCCTGCGCGAATTTTCCACCCGGGCGCTCCAGGCCAAAACCGAAATGGTCGAGGCCAACCTGCGGCTCGTCATTTCCATCGCCAAAAAATATACGAACCGCGGCCTGTCGTTCCTCGACCTGATCCAGGAGGGTAACATGGGGTTGATGAAGGCGGTCGAGAAATTTGAATATCGCCGCGGCTATAAATTTTCCACCTACGCCACGTGGTGGATCCGACAGGCCATCACCCGCAGCATCGCCGATCAGGCGCGAACCATCCGCATCCCGGTGCACATGATCGAAATCATCAACAAGCTCATGCGCACCCAAAAACGCCTGATTCAGGACTTTGGCCGCGAACCGACGCCCGAGGAAATCGCCGATGAGATTCAAATCCCCGTGGATCGTGTGCGCGCCGTTCTGAAAATGGCGCAACAGCCCATTTCACTGCAATCACCGGTCGGCGACACCGATGACGCCAACTTCGGCGATTTCATCGAGGACAAGGCCGCCGACAATCCCCTCGACATCACCAGTTTCAGCCTGCTCAAGGACAAACTTGGCGATGTATTGTGCAGCCTGACCGAGCGCGAACGGAAGGTTCTGGAACTGCGTTTTGGTCTGGGCGATGGTTGCGCGCGCACACTCGAGGAAGTTGGGCAGCAATTCA
Source organism: uncultured Verrucomicrobiae bacterium (assembly GCA_963804345.1). Classification (GTDB taxonomy): domain Bacteria; phylum Verrucomicrobiota; class Verrucomicrobiia; order Limisphaerales; family UBA11358; genus UBA11358. Next base: position 47,038 of record CAWDPX010000023.1, read on the forward strand.
GTGTCACCCGTGAGCGCATCCGGCAGATCGAGGCCAAGGCACTCCGCAAAATGCGCCACCCCACGCGCATCCGCCAGTTGCACGGCTTTCTGGAAGTTGAAGACTTGGATGGGCTGAGACCTGCGGAATAAATTTACGCGCGCGGCCCAACGCAAGATACTCCGGTTTCGCGCCTGTATTTTAATCGCTTTTAGCCCTCCTTCGCTACCGCTACGGCGCCGCAGTCTGCGCCCTCCGCCGCAATAAAGCTGGCTGGCCGAGCCGTAGTTCGGAGCGCTGGTAAAAAGTTGTGTGTCGCAGCCCGTCTTCGTTCTACTTCGACGCGGCCGCCTTCATTCTCCGCTGCGCTCCGAACGAAGGCTGGTGGGCCCGCTCGGACTTGAACCGAGGACCCAGCGATTATGAGTCGCTTGCTCTAACCAACTGAGCTACGGGCCCAAACCGAAGCTATTTTGCGCCGGGCCGCGCACGCATCCAAGTTTATTCCGCCAGGTGCCTCACTTTCCGGTCGCTGAACTCGCCGCGTTGCGTTGCTGTAACGATCTTTGGAGATATTGGTCCTCCGGGGCTTCGAGCCAGGCGGTGTACCAGATATCGCCCAGCATCTGGCCGGCCTTGATGAGCTGGCCGTCGAGGAACGGGCGGCCTTCCAAACCCTTGTCACCTTCGCCGGTGAGCCTGCCTTCCTTCTCCAGTTCATAAAGCGGCCCGACCAGTTTGTTTTGGGCGACAATGTAAGCCACGGCATCGCGGAACATGCCGTCCGGCTCGCCCGCATTTTTGATGCGCTCGGCGGGATGGATTTTCCCCACCAACTTTTCAACGTCGATGCCGCCGGTCTGGTGAAAGTAACCGCCGTCAATCCACGGGTGAAATTTCAGGCTGGTCGTATAACCGTGCGGATTGTTGCCCATCCAGCCGTTGAAATGCATCGTCGTGTGCAGCGGCTGCGAACCGTCGCCAACGAAATGTCCCATCACCCCCATGACATAGACGACGTTGGCCTGCGCGTTGGCGATCTCCTCCGGCGTGCCGCCGTATTTTTGAAATGTCTTCAGGTAGCTGAAACAGGATTTCAGTTTTTCGTAGTTTTCCGTTATGGCCCAGGGGAGGAACCCGCTCAACTCGCGCGTGTGGTCGGCGTCCTTGGCCGGATCAATGGGCGGAAATTTATCCGGGTGCGCCGCCCGCTCCCGCGCAATGACGGCGACAAAATCGTAACGCATCAACGGCAGCGTCTCCGGCGTCAGGCCATAAAGCTTCAAATCCTCCAAATCAATGTAATGGTCCGGCCCGTTGGAATGTTTCAGCGGCAAATCGCCCACATTCCGCCAGCGGTCCGGCTCGCCCGCGAGAAACGCAATACGGTTCTTCATCGCGGGCTTCAGGGTGAACCCGCCGAAATCCGCCGGCAACGACGCCAGCGCCAGTTCATTGATGGCGTGATGCCCTTCGTAATCCCACGCCCCGGCATTAAAGGTCAACGCTCCCAGCACCGCTGCAATGGTGAGTAATTTTTTATACATAATTGAATTCTTTATGCGTTCCACGTTAGCGGAACCCGCCACATATGCAAAAAAGAATCTGCTGCCTTTGCAAAAAGAATTGGCTTGGGGGGCCGGTAAAAATCGCGATTGGTGGCACGAACCGGAGATTGGCCCTGGGGGCGCCGGCGTCTCGCCGGCCAGTTCCACCGTCACACGCCGGCGGGACGCCGGCGTTCTCAGGTCAAATTTACCTGCTGACAAATTCGTAATACAATCCCGCAACTTCGCGCACGGACGACAAAGATTTGGACTGCGGTGGCAGCTTGCCGAGGCGAAGCGCAGCGAAGACTGGAGCGCAGCGGCGACACCGCTTTCCGTACGGACGTTTGCGTCCAAAAGCGCATGGCTCCCGCGCTGCGGGATTCCCGCCGCAGTCCAAAATCCGTGGTTGCGGCGTAAGCCATTCTGGGTTTATTTGTGTTCATCCGCCCTCCGCAGGGTTGCTACGAAGGACGGGTTCGTGGTTAAATTTTCGTGTGAAAATCATCACCGACGAACGCTGCGCCGGCTATTCGCGCTTCAGCCATCCTGAACGCCCGCTGCGCATCCTCGCCACACTCGAACTCCTGCGCCACCAGACCGAATTGACCATCGAATGGACTGAACCAAGCCGGGTGAGCGACGCGCAAATTCTCCGTGCCCATTCGGTTGAACATCTCGCGCGATTGAACGAGCCGGAGGATTTCGATGCCGACACGCCGTTTTACGAAAACATCGCCGGTTACGCCCGCGCATCCGCCGCCGCCGCGCTTACCGCGCTGAGCGCCGCGCGCAAGGGTGAAAGTGTTTTCAGTTTGATGCGGCCGCCCGGCCATCACGCCACCCGCGACCGGGCCATGGGCTTTTGTTATTTGAACAATGTTGCCATCGCCGCGCTCGAAGCCGCCGCCACCGGCGCAAAGCGGGTCGCGGTTTTCGATTTCGATGTGCATCACGGCAACGGCACCGAAGCCATTTTGCTCAACCGGCCCGGCACCGCGTTTTTCTCCATCCACCTGTTTCCATGTTATCCTGGCACCGGCAGCGAGAATGTCGGCAACAACTGCTTCAATTATCCCGTCGCGCCGTATGATCCGCGCGAAACTTATCGCGCGACGCTCGCCCAGGCACTGGACGATTTGAAAAAATTCCAGCCCGACCTGGTCGCCGTGTCCGCCGGATTCGACGCCTACGTGCGCGACCCGCTGGTGCAGGGCGTGCTCGAAGCGGAGGATTTTCACTGGCTCGGCCAATCGCTGCGCGCGCTCGGCGTCCCGCTGTTCAGCCTGCTCGAAGGCGGTTACAGCCACGACCTGCCCGAACTCATCTTGATCTACCTCAAAGGTGTGGCCGGAAAGTAATTCGTCTGGACAGACGGCAATGAAAATCTAGTCTCCGCGCATGACATCGCCGCCAGCCATCCCCATTCTGCTGGCTGGCCTTTTCATTTGGAGCATCTATCGCCGCGTGCGCCGGAACATCGGCCGACAACCGTTGCGTCCACGTCGGGCCATAACCTCCATCATCGTTCTCACTTCGGTCAGCGCCCTGTTTTTCAGCATGTCACTGCAAAATTCGCGCCTGCTGCCGGGCATTGCCTGCGGCTTGCTTCTGGGTGTGTTCCTGGGTTTCATCGGGCTGAGGCTCACACGGTTTGAAACGACCGCCGCCGGCCATTTTTACACGCCGAACACGCACATCGGGGTTGCCCTTTCGTTGCTGCTGGCCGGACGGCTGCTTTATCGTTTCTGGGTGTTCCGCAACCTTTCCGCCGCGCCCAGCCTTCCGCCGCCGATGCAAAGCCCGCTGACCTTTTTCATCTTTGGGCTGACGGCGGGCTATTACATTATTTATCAGGCGGGATTGTTCAAACACAGCCGCGATAAAAATGTTGCCAGCCAAAAACGTTTTGAATCGGGCGGTTCCAGTTTAGAATCTCCGCGTGACCGTTCTTGAAGCGATTCAGAAGAGCGCGGAATTCCTCGCCAAAAAAGGCGTCGAATCACCACGCCTGCAAACCGAGCTGCTGCTCGCGCATCTGCTCAAGCTGCCGCGCATGAAGCTCTATTTGAATTTCGAGCGCGTACTCGCCGCAGCGGAAGTGGATAGCCTTCGCGAATTCATCAAACGCCGTGGCCAGCGTGAACCGCTCCAGCATATCATCGGCTCAACTTCGTTCTGCGGTTTCGAAATCGCCGTGAACCGTCACGCGCTGGTTCCGCGTCCGGAAACTGAACTCCTCGCCGAATCCGGCTGGGAATTTCTCTCAACCCTCAACCCTCAACCCTCAACCGCTTTGGACTTCGGCACCGGCACCGGCTGCATCGCCATTGCGCTGGCGATGAAATGTCCATCCGCAAAAATCATTGCGACGGACATTTCAGTGGACGCACTGGCGTTGGCTAAAGAAAATGCCGGGCGAAACAATGTCGCCGACCGGATTGAATTTGTGCAAAGCGACGGTTTTGTCGCGTTTCAATCGGAGGGACGAGTTACACGAGTCCCAAATATAAAAGATGAAAATGGGGGCTCGCAGAGCTCGCCCCTCCGAAAAATGGAGTTTGATCTCATCATCAGCAATCCGCCTTACATCCCATCCGCGGAAATCGCCACGCTGCAACCAGAAGTGCACGATTTCGATCCGCGCGCGGCACTGGACGGCGGCACCGACGGCCTGGACTTTTACCGGAAGCTGGCGGTGGAATCGAAATCGTTCCTGAAACCGGGCGGGAAAATCATGCTGGAATTCGGCGACGGCCAGGCGGACGCCATCCGGACAATTTTTGAGACCGAAAAGTGGATTGTCGAAGGGGTGAAGGAGGATTACTCTCACCGGGCAAGAATTTTGATCGCACGGCGCTAAAAAAATATTTTAACCACGGATGAACACCGATAGACACGGATTAAAAGGATAAAATTGAGCGCCCCTCGCCCCATCCCTCTCCCCGTTTGGCGGGGAGAGGGTGTCCGCAGGACCGGAGAGGGGATTTTGTTTTTATCTGTGTCCATCTGTGTTTATCCGTGGTAATAATTTGATTTTACATGGAAAGTTTTTTAATCAAAGGTGGCGTGCCCTTGCACGGCGAAGTGACCATCAGCGGCAGCAAAAACGCCGCGCTGCCCATCATGGCGGCGGCGTTGCTGACCGCCGAGCCGTGCGTCATCCGGGGCGTGCCGGATTTGAGCGACACGCGATTCATGGCGCGCATCCTCGAATCGCTCGGCGCCACCGTCAAGTTCGAGCGCGGCACGCTGACGGTCCGCGCGCAAAAAGTCCGCGGCTATGCCGATTACGAACTCGTCCGCAAAATGCGCGGCTCGATTTGCATCATGGGGCCACTGCTGGGCCGCCTGAAAAAAGCGCGCGTGTCGCTGCCCGGCGGCTGTGTCATCGGCGCCCGCCCCATCAACCTGCATTTGAAAGGTTTTGAATCACTCGGCGCGAAAATTACGATTGAAGGCGGTTATGTCAGCGCCGCGGCGAAACAACTCACCGGCGCGCCGATGTTTCTCGGCGGACGCTCCGGCTCGACCGTGCTGGGCACGGCGAACGTAATGATGGCGGCGACGCTGGCCGAAGGCGTTACAGTCATCGAAAGCGCGGCATGCGAACCGGAAGTGGTGGACCTGGCCAGTTTCCTGAATGCGATGGGCGCAAAAATTTTGGGCGCGGGCAGCCCGACGATTACGATTGCCGGCGTCAAAAAGTTGCACGGCGCGAAGCATGAAGTCATTCCCGACCGGATTGAAGCGGCGACATTTGCCATTGCCGCCGCCGCGACCAACGGCGAAATCACGCTCAAGGGCGCACGCGCGGACCATCTGCGCGCAGTGATTGACAAATTGAATGAATCGGGCGTGGCGGTGGAACGACGTGGCGCCAATCTGCTGGTGCATCGCAACGGCCAGCTCAAATCGGCGGACGTAACGACGCTGCCCTATTCCGGTTTTCCCACGGACGTGCAGGCGCAGATGATGTCGCTGTTCGCGCTCGCACCGGGCATCAGCATCATTACGGAGCGGATTTTTGAGTCGCGGTTCATGCACGTGAGCGAACTGGCGCGGCTCGGCGCGGACATTGAGATTGAGGGACCCAGCGCGATTGTCAAAGGCGGCAAGCCGTTGAGCGGCGCGCCGGTGATGGCGAGCGATTTGCGCGCATCGGCGGCGCTGGTGATTGCCGGTCTGGCGGCCAAAGGCACGACGCAGGTCAATCGCATCTATCATCTGGACCGCGGCTACGAAAGCATGGACGCGAAACTGCGCAAGCTTGGCGCCCGCATTCAGCGCGTCGAGGAAAAATGAATTCCGCAGACTGTAATTTACTTGGGACTGACCCCTTTATGTAATTTACTTGGGACTGACCCCTTTACCTTTCGTAAATGATTCAAAAAATGGTTATGACAAAAAGTGAAAAGAAGAGTTTGGAAACCGTAATTCGATTGATGTCTGGCGAATCTGGGGAGAATGGAGATTGTTACCGTGCGTGGGAAATCTTGTGCAAATTGGCTGGTTGTCATGGCACCCAACCGTGGCCGCCATTTGACAAATCGGTTGTCGAGGAACAAAAAAGGCGAAGTAGGAGTCCAATGGCGATGACAGATTGAATTTCAAATTAGGACACGACCCCGCCCGTTGAAACGCTACTGGAATCCCTATGAACCTAAACCCCGAAATGCAAGAAGAGATGGGGCGTCTTGGGCATCTAAAGAATGCAGCGGCAGCAATCGTTGATTACGTGCGCACAGTTAGCCCGGAATCGGATTTTAAGCCCTGCAACGCCTTCTACGATTGGAAGCTTAAACCGGACACCTGGATTCACCTTTCGTTTTCATTTAGGTATCCAACTGTGAGGATCACCTTGAAAGTGCAATTGGAGACGTTGCCAGACCACACTGGCATCAAAGCCGAACTGGGGCGCAGGGATAACTGGAGCCGCCTTTATTTGAAGAGTGCTAAACAGTTGCCTGTCGCATTCAAGTGCATTGAATATGCCTATTCCCACAGCAGCAACAAACACGGAAAGAGGCATGGCTAAAATAAAAATCTTCTGCCCGCACTGCGGTCAGTCTCTTCAGTGCGATGAAAGCAATCAAGGCAAGCAAGTCAGATGCCCGCCATGCGGTCAATTGTTTCTTGTTCCGCAAATGCCCCCACACGCCACGCTCAATGAAGCTGCAAAGGTTCAGCAGTCCGACGCAGCGACAGCGTTTAGGAACGACTTCTTCGGGAAGTATCCAGATTTGCTACCGCATGAGTCTTTGGTTGGCAACATCGCAGTGATGAAAATGGCACAGGCAATAAAGGCAAGCGAATATAAGGGTGCTTCAGAGTTTTTAGATTCTATCGGGCGACACTCTGCATGGGACGTTGCAGTGAAGTTACAGGCAAGCGGATATAAGGGTGGAAGCCGCGAAGCGGTGATGGAGGAATTTGCCAAAGCCACGAGGCAGGAGTTAGTCCGGCAGCAACAACCCCCGCCCATCGTTGGAGCGGGACAGGGCGACCCGGCGGCGACTTCAAGTCAAACCACCCCGCGAGAATGGTTAGAACTAGACCGCCGAGAGGTATACCGAGGGGATACTGAATCCACGAAGGCATTCTATTTTTTTTGGGTTGGTGGGCTGGTGATATTGCTTATTGACGAAGCACGTACAGCCGCTTTGTCATGGTTTTTGGGTTTTCCGATAGCATGGTGGCTCTACCACAAGATTAAATAATGCTTCACTGATTAAATTACGCGAATGAAATGTTTCGTGAGACAAAGCAACTCGGAGCCAATAGTCGCTGAGGCACAGTCATACTTTTAACGAACCCTTTATTATGCGCCAACCCCACCTCATGTGTGACCGCTGCTCGTTCAACATTGCGCTTTATGACTATCTCGTATGTTATCGCCAGTATGAATTGCCCGACGGGGGGAATGTTGCCGTTCCGATTCGCCCCGTATGGTGTTTTCAATGCAATACGGTGAGTCCCGCAGAAGATTTACCAAAGCTTGCCACTGCCCGAAAAAAAATGGAGCAAGCTAGAATTACCCACTCCAACATTTTGAAGGGAGTAAAACTTGACGAAGCGGAAATGGTTTCTGCTGCAAAATGGCTGGCCGAGGGAAGACTAGAACCCGCAGAAAGACTTCATTATGTGGTTTCTCATCGCAAGAGTCCACATAGGTGCCTCACTTGTGGGTCATTCGACCACAAGGCATTTCCATTGCCTTCCTATCCTAGTGGGAAGCGCACCACCCTGAAAGTTAAACACCCCGGCTGCGGCGGCAATTTTATCATTGATGACCGTGCCTCACTCTATGCCGACATCCGTGGGCCAGACGTATATTATAGCATTGAGGGAATTAAAATCAGGGAAGATTGTCCTTTTTAATGTCGAAACGTAAACGGGTCCTCACTATTGACACAACTCTTCCGCGGCATAGAAGCGCGGACAGTGTCACATCAAGCTGAAGCTTGGACTCCAACTTGCGGACAAGCTGTCCGCGCTCCGGTTGTTCCCCACGAATCCTTGGCGCGGCGAGAAGCCGTTGGCGCGGCCCCGACATGGGTCGGGCCGTATCAACGACTCCCCGCACACGCCTGTGTTCGCGCTTCCGCCTTCGCTTTGCTTCGGCGCGACGAGTCGACGCGGCAGGCCTGTGTCCCCATTTCAAGCTGGCGCGGTTTCATACGGCGAGCAGTTCGCGGCTGCTCTCAAAAATGCGCGCCTGGCGTTCAGCCTGGCGGAGGGCAGCCCGGGTTTTTTCCTCGAACAGCACCGGGAACACCAGCAACGGGTAAACGGTCGCCCAGGCCAGCGCCGCCGCCTCGTTGGCCGCGCGCCGCAGCGGAGGGTTCAACTCCGGCGTCGGCGCTTCGGCCAGTTGCCGCGCGAGCAAACGGTTTTTGAGCCGCTCGAACTCGGTTTCCAGCGTGGCGCGAAACGGCGCCGGCGGAGCCGGCCGCACTTCGAACCGCGTTTCGGGGCCGAACCTGGCCGGCACCCGGGTTTCATTTTTGTTCATGTTTTCTCCTTTCTTTTGGTTTTGGGTTAAAAAGCGAAAAACCCGCGATTGACTGGCAATCGCGGGTTTTTCAAAATTTGTCCTTTTAAATCAGAACTTCGCCCCCACGATGCCAAAACGCCGGCAGACGCGCATCCAAATGGACATGCGTCCATTGGTCTGCGCGTGCTTCAGCGTTGGAGCAAACGTGTTATTCATATTCAACCGGCAGGAAGAAACACCATTGGGGCGCATTTGTCAAAATATTTTTTATTTTGAAAAGCAGCCTTGCTAAAGGCTTGTCGGATGGAGAAGTGGTGCTAAATTGGTTCAAGCATGAGCGAACAATTACGGATGGTCACATGCGGGTGGTGCGAGACGAAGGTCTTCATTCCGGGCGACCTGGCGCCGTTGGGCACAGTGCCGTGCAGCAAGTGCGGGCATCCCATCATGATGCCCATGATGATCCGGCAATTCGAGTTGCGGAGCGTTGTCGGTTCGGGCGGCATGGGCACGGTTTATCGCGCCTGGGACACGACGCTGGAACGCATGGTGGCGGTGAAGTTGATGCGGAAGGAGTTGCTCACCGATCAGAAGGCCCTGGAAAGTTTTTATCGTGAAGCCCGCGCCTGTGCCCGGCTCAACCATACGAACATCGTCCATATTTACACCTTCGATGAATGGGAGGGCCAACAGTATCTCGTGATGGAGCTGGCTGATCACGGCAGCCTGGACGCGCGCATCGAGAAACTGCGCCTGCTGCAGGAATTGGACATGCTCGACATCGGCGTCAAAATCGCTTCCGCGCTGGATCTGGCGCTCAAGCATGATTTGCTCCACCGGGACATCAAGCCGGGCAACATTTTGTTCAACGCGGACCACGAACCCAAGCTGATTGACTTCGGCCTTGCCCGCAAAGCCGACGTGGAACACGAAGTGGAGGACGTGACGTGGGGCACGCCGTATTACGTCGCGCCGGAAAAAATCAAGCGCGAGCCGGAAACTTTTCTGTCCGACATGTACAGCCTCGGTGCCACGCTCTATCACGCAATGACCGGTCATGTGCCGTTTGAGGCGCCGACAGTCGAGGAAGTGATCATTGCCCAGGTGCAAACCCCCCTGACGCCGCCGAATCTGGTCGTGCCTGAAATCACGCAGGCCACGAGCGATGCGCTGGTGAAGTCCATGGCAAAAAATCCCGCGGAACGTTTCCTGAGCTATGACGAATTCATCATGGCGCTGACGGCGGCGCGCAGCCAGTTGCTCGTGATGCAAAATCAATTGCCGCAGGCGCAAAAGTCCAAAAGTCTCACCAGTTGGTGGAAGCGGGCATAAAAAAGGCGGGCGTTGCCGCCCGCCTTGAAGATTCAAAAAACTCCGGACGATCAATTGTTGCCACCGGAGCCCGAAGCTTCCTTGTTATTCTTTTCGACTTTGGCTCCAAAGTGGACATTGGTGGCGGCGAGTTTGCCATCGTCAGTTTTCTTGTAAGTGCCACTAACCTGCTCTCCCACCACGCCGTCAGCCAGTGTGGCCGACTTGCCAGCCTTGATGATCTTGGTATCGGAAGTAATGGCAAACGTGCGCGTCTCCACCGTCAGTGTCATCGCTTTCACGTCAATCGCGCTGACCGTGCCCCGGAACACCAGGCCTTCGTGTTTCTTGGGTTTGGCAGGCGCAGCCTGGCTGGGCAACGCCGACGCATTGGTGTCTTCCGCGCGCGACACGGCGGGCATGGCGACGAGAGCCGCGGCCAAGAGGCTCAAAACTGCGATTTTAGAGGTATTTTTTGTCATAATGGTTGATGGTTTGTTCAATGGTTCGTTACGAAAAGCAAAGCAGAATACGAATTGGCCTCAACCAATTCAACTGTTTTTACCAAACGCCTTCGGTCAGCAATTCCGTGACGTTTCGCGCCAGATCTTCCGCCAGCAGCGGCAGCGACTGGCGCTCCGAGTCCGCCAAATCCGTGCCGACGTGAATCAGGGTATAGCCGTTCACGTTTTTATCGAACAACACTTTGCCCGTGGCACGTTCGCGCGCGATGACACGCGCGGTGATGCCAACCCGGTAATTCTCCGTCGTGGTGACGTCGTTGTTCAAATAGCTCAACCCTTCACGGTTGTAGCGCGTAATCACACCGCTGACGACGACGTCCCCGGGACCGTGCGTGGCGAGATGGTAAGTGCCGTCGGTTTGGAGCCGTTCACGCAACGCCTGGGTGACCGCGTCGCCAAGCCGCGGTTGAAGCGTCTGGTTGTTGAACGGCAAAACTTCAACCGACTTTTCGCCCGCTACCGCGCCGTTGACCGGGCCGAGCTGGTAGCCGGCGCAACCGGCGAGCAACGCCGCCAACGCGGAAACGGCAAGAATTTCCGGCAGACGCATTTCAGTTGGCGGTTGACGCTTGAATGCGCGGTTTGAGGACTTCAATGCGCTGGCGCGCGGACGCGGCGTAACGCGAATTCGGATCGAGTTGCAACACTTCGTTGTAATAAACCAGCGCGCCGTTCCACTTCCTGCTCTTTTCGTAGAATTGCGCGATTTCAAAATTGCCGCGCACCTGTTCGGCCTTGAGCCAGGCGATGGCTTTTTCCGCCTGCGGCACGCGCCGGTCGTGGGGATAAAGCGTAATGAAATCAGTGAACGTCGCTATCGCCTCGACCGCGGTGTTTTGATCGTATTCGGCCTTCGCCGCCTGCCTCGCATACGAAACGCCTTCCCGGAACAGCGCGTCGGAGGCAATGGTCGGCTGGTTGTAGTAACGATCGGCAGCGGTGGCGTAAGCCTTCACCGCATCGGGATAATTTTTCTGTTTTTCGCGCGCGGCGCCGATGCGCAATTGCGCGTGCGGGGCGACGTTGCTGTAAGGACCGTTGTTGACGACTTTGTCGAACATTTCCGCCGTTTGATCCATCGAGGGATAAGGGATGCAACCCCAGAGCCAGAACCACTGGCCGCCGAGGAAACGGTTGGCGATTTCATACTGCCGCCAGAGCACCTCATCATAGCGGCTGCTGCGCGGATATTTTTCGATGATGTTTTGGTAGGCTTTGAACGCGGCTTCATCTTTGCCGGTCGTCTCGAGGCAGCGGCCAATGAGATATTCCGCGTCCGGCGCGTAGTCGGACAACGGCCACACGCGCAAGATGCGGTGCGCGGCATGGAGCGCGGTGTTGAAGTCTTCCTTGGCGAAAGCCTGCTCCGCAACGTCCAATTGTTCCTTGGCACGGGGGCGCTGCCACCTGGCGTTCTGGCCATACATCTCGTAATACCAGCCTTCGCCCGGCACATAAAACAACGGCGCCGGCGCGCGCAATGGAACCAGCACCAAGCACACAACGACGAAGAGCAGTAAACCAAACGGGCGGTTCATGTGGCGACATTAACGACCTGAAATCAGCAAGTCAAGGCGGGCACAAGTGGATTCATCCCCGGTAAACAACTACGAGGCCGTAATCCTCCACGATCTTCTGGATGCTGACGTCAAAGTGTGTGTAGCCGACCGTATGAATGCCAATGAGATTGGCCTCGCCGACTTCATTCAAAAATTCCATAACCCTTTCATCGAACTTGTCATGGCCCGCCTCGACGCAATTGGAGTGGCGAATCGACCGGACCCGGATTTTTCTGCCGGCGCCCCTGGCCACCGCCTCCAACGGCGGTTTCGGTTTGGCAATGAGAACTTCGCCCGGCTTGTCGCGCACCGGCACCTTGAGATGCATTTCGATCTTGGCGGCGGCGGACGAGGCAATGCTATGGCCGGCAGACTGATGGCTCACGTCGGCGGCCCCCTCCGGAGCGGATTCGGGAGCGGGCGGCGTTGCGGCCGCTGGAATCAAGATTTTCTCACCACATGACGGGCACTGGATTTCCGAGCCAGCGCCGGAGTTGTCCACGGCCATTTCCTGTTCGCAATGAGGGCAATTAAAGATGATGTCCATAAGCCGGAATAAGTTTGTCCGTTTAGATTAAATCCACGGCCCGACGCAAACCAGCAAAAAATCGTGCCGTTCTACTCCCACTCAATCGTCCCGGGCGGCTTGCTGGTAATGTCGAAAACGCAACGGTTCACACCCTTGACCTCGTTGATGATGCGGCTGGCGAGTTTCTCCAGCAATGCATAGGGCAGTTTCACCCAGTCCGCCGTCATGCCATCCTGCGATTCCACCGCGCGGATGGCAATGGTGTAATCATAAGTCCGTTCGTCGCCCATCACACCCACACTGCGCACGGGCAGCAATACCGCGAAGCTCTGCCAGATTTTGTAGTAAAGCCCGTTCAGCTTCATTTCCTCAACGACGATGGCGTCGGCGTTCCGCAAAATCGCGCAGCGCTCCGGCGTCACTGCGCCGAGAATGCGCACGGCCAGTCCCGGTCCGGGAAACGGCTGGCGGAAAACAATTTCCTTCGGCAGACCGAGTTCGAGCCCGAGCTGGCGCACCTCGTCCTTGAACAGGCATTTCAGCGGCTCCACGAGCGCGAACTTCATTTTCTTCGGCAGTCCGCCGACATTGTGATGGCTCTTGATGAGCGCGGCGGGATTGCCGCCAATCGGCACGGACTCGATCACGTCGGGATAGAGCGTGCCTTGCGCGAGAAATTTCGCCCGGCCCGCGCGCCGGGCCGCATTCTGAAAAACTTCGATGAACGTCCGGCCGATGATCTTTCGTTTGCGTTCGGGTTCGGTCACACCTTTGAGCCTTTTCAAAAACAGGTTCGCGGCATCTTCGTATTGCAGTTTGATTTTGAAATGGCGCCCGAAAACTTCCCGCACGACTTCCGCCTCGCGACCGCGCAACAGGCCGTTGTTGACGAAAATGCAGGTCAACTGACCGCCGATGGCTTTATGCAGCAATGCCGCCGCCACGCTTGAATCCACGCCGCCACTCAGGCCGAGAATCACTTCTTCCTTCCCAACCTGGGCGCGGATTTCCTCCACGGCCCGCTCCACGTAATTCCGCATCGTCCAGTTTTTGCCACAACCGCAAATGCCATGGACAAAATTGGCGATGATTTCCCTCCCCCGCGGCGTGTGCACGACCTCGGGATGAAATTGCAGGCCGAAAAATTTCCGCGCGCGGTTTTCGATGGCGGCGTATTCGGAGTTTTCGGTGATGGCGACCGGTTTGAAATCGCGCGGCAGTTTCGTAAGCTTGTCGCCGTGCGAATTCCAGACCTGCAACGTTTCCGGCAGATTGCGGAACAGCGCGCAGGACGCGTCCTTCACGGCGAGCACTCCTTTGCCATATTCGCGCTTCAGGCCTTTCTCGACCCTGCCGCCGAGGAACTGCGCGAACAATTGCACGCCGTAGCAGATGCCGAGCACGGGCACACCGAGCGCGAAAATATTCCTGTCCAACAACGGCGCATTTTTTGCATACACACTGGATGGACCGCCGGACAAAATGATGCCGCGTGGCGCCAGCGCGGCAATTTCCACCGCCGGAGTGTCGTGGGCCAGAATGACGGAATACACGTTGCATTCGCGGATGCGCCGCGCAATCACCTGGGTGTATTGCGACCCGAAATCCAAAATGACGATTTGCTCGTTCATGAAATCAAAAGCCGAAACGCACTTTTTGCCTGTGCCGCGCGTTTTTGGCGAGCGAAAAATGTTTCCACTCCCACCGGACTCGGCTAAACAACACACGCATGGCAGTTCCAACACCGCCTTCAGGCAAAGAGTGGTTGAACAAAATCTCCCGATGGTTTGTGCTCCATCCCTATTGGGCGCTGACGTTGGCCGTGCTGGCCGTGCTGGGACCGTTCCTGGCCAAACCGTTTAACATTGACGATCCGCTTTTTATTTGGACCGCCCGCCAAATCCACGCGCATCCGACCAATCCATACGGGTTCGACGTGGAATGGGGCTGGACGGCATTTCCGATGTGGAAAGTGACTGAGAATCCACCGCTGGCCAGTTATTATCTGGCGGCGGCGGCGGGGATTTTCGGCTGGAGTGAAATCGCCTTGCATTTCGCCTTCTTGCTGCCCGCGCTGGCGGTGGTTTTGGGAACGTACCGGCTGGCGCGCCACTTTTGCCATCAACCCGCGCTGGCCGCGCTCGCCACTTTGTTCACGCCGGTTTTTCTGGTTTCCAGCCTGACGGTGATGTGCGACGTGACCCTGCTGGCGTTTTGGGTCTGGACGGTGGCGTTCTGGGTTGAGGGGATGGAACAAAAAAATTTCTGGAAATTATTCATCGCCGGTTTGCTGATCGCACTGGCGGAAATGACCAAATACTATGGCGCGTGTCTGATCCCCCTGCTGGCCGCTTACAGCTTGATGAGCAGACGCCGGGTGGGGCAATGGGCTCAATTCCTGCTGATTCCACTGGCGGTTTTGTGCGCCTATCAATACGTGACGCAGGCGGCTTACGGCTCCAGCCTGTTGTCCCGCGCCATGGATTATGCGTCGTTTTCCCAAGACCTTTTTGCCATCTCGAAAATGCATACCGGTCTGGTGGCGCTGGCTTTTACCGGCGGATGCCTGGCCGTGGCCGCGTTTTTTGTGCCGCTGCTCTGGCGACTGCGGGAGTTGGCGGCCTTTGCCGGCGGAGCGGGATTGATCCTGTTCGCCCTGGTTCTCGACGGGGAGACGTGGAAACGCCATGGCCCGGCTTTGGGCCTGCCGCGCATCTCCGTCGAAATCCAGTTTGTCTTTTGGGCCACCATCGGGTTGTCAGTCCTGGCACTGGCGGTGGCGGACCTGGTGCGCCGACGGGATGCGCATGCGTGGCTGCTGGGGTTATGGGTCCTGGGAACCTTCGTTTTTGCGGCCTTTTGCAACTGGACGGTCAATGCCCGTTCGCTGTTGCCGATGAGCCCGGCGGTGGGGATTCTGATTGCCCGGCGGTTGGGGCGGGGAATCCCCACGGGCGGAGGAACCTGTTCTCGCGGCGGCGTCCTCTCCCTGGCAGCGAGCGCCTCACTGGCCGTGTGGGTGACCTGGTCCGATTTTTCCCTGGCCGTCGCCGTCCGCCAGTGTGCGGAAAAGGTTTGCGTCCGATACGGCCGTGAGACGGGCACACTCTGGTTCCAAGGACATTGGGGGTTCCAGTATTACATGCAATCCTTTGGCGTATCCGCACTGGACGTCAAGCACTCCCCCTTGAGGCCGGGTGATGGTCTCGCGGTGCCATCCAACAACACCAATCCGTTGCCGCCGAATCCGGAAAGGGCGGAATTGCTGGAGGTCCTGACGGTCCCCGGCCCGCGTTGGTTGACGACGTGGAACACGGCGACGGGTGCCGGGTTTTATGCCTCGGTCTGGGGACCGCTGCCCTTTACCTTTGGCCGGGTGCCGCCGGAAGGCGCGTCCGTGTATGTCTTGAAACGGTAGCTCTGACGTCGGGCTTTTGAGATTCGAAAAACAACTTTTATTGCGGCACCACTTTGACCACGCCGGTGTTCGGGTCGTAGTCGAGTTTCGTTCCGTAAGGCGTCGCCGGCAGTTTGCCCACATAATTCGGCACCAGTTCATTCAGGTCCTTGGGCAAACGGCCTTCCTGCGTGTTGAACAACTGGACGGCCTCGTTGAGATACGACACGTCAATCGTCTTGACTGCGCTCTTGTCTGCTCGCATCAACGTGCCCAGATAATCCGCCGACGACGGAGCGGGATTGGCGCTCTCCGCAGTGTTGGTGGTTGGACTTGTTTTGGTGACCTGGAGATGAGAACTGGAATTGGTTTTGCCGCAACCGGCCAGAAGCAATCCGGCCGCAACCAAAATCAAGAAGGACAGTTTCATACCGGCAACTTAACCCAAACTGCGAAAAATCCAAAGGTCAATTACAGCTTTGAAACAGTACAAAACCAACCTCCGCATTCCATGGGAAATGCGTTGCGTGACTTTCACCCCAATTCCAGCGGTGCAACCTTATTGCGGAGGCGCGTTGGTAGCCGGCGTTTCGGGCGCGGGTGCTGGTGCCGCAACTGCGTTGGCGGCCGGGGCTGCGGGTGCCGATGCCACAGGCGCATTGACAACCGGTGCCGCAGGCGCGTTGGTGGCCGGGGCTTCGGGCGCGGTTACCGCAGGCGCATTGGTGGCCGACATTGTCGGCATCGTGCCCGTCTCTGCCTGCTTCTTGCAACCCGTCAACAGACCCACACAAACCAGTCCAGATACCGCAACTAATGATAACAATTTCTTCATACCCGGTTAAACTCTTCTAAACTTTCGCCCGCGGCAAGCGGAATTTTCAGATTGTTTTGCCGCCGGGGGAAATGCTGGTGATTTGCGCCGCCAATTCCCGCGCCTGCTGGATCAACCCGATATCAGCAGCCAGATTGCCGAAACGGAATTGCGGCAAACCGCTTTGCTGCTGGCCAAGCAACTCGCCCGGCCCGCGCAATTTCAAGTCCGTCTCCGCAATGCGAAAACCGTCGTTCGTTTCCTCCAGCACTTTCAAGCGTTCATCCGCCCCGGCGGTTTTCGCGTCGGAAACCAAAATGCAATACGACTCGTGCGCGCCGCGGCCAATGCGCCCGCGCAACTGATGCAACTGCGCCAGCCCGAACGCCTCGGCGTTTTCGACGAGCATCACCGTGGCGTTCGGCACATCCACGCCCACCTCGACGAGCGAAGTCGCGAGCAATGCGTTCACCCCGCCGGCACGAAATTCCGTCATCACCTCGTCCTTTTCACGGCTCTTTAATCGCCCGTGCAGCAATCCAACGCGAAATGGAGCCAGCAAGGTTTTCAAATTTTCAAATTCCTTCGTCACCGCCTTCAAACCTTTCCCGCCGGATTCTTCGACGCGCGGATAAACGACATAAGCCTGCCGCCCGTCGGCGAGCTTTTCGCGGATGAATTCCCAAACCTTGGGCAGTTTGTCGGCCGTGCGGATGAACGTTTTGATTTGGCCGCGGCCACCGGGCAGTTCGTCAATCACCGAGACATCGAGGTCGCCGTAAAGCGTGAGGCCGAGCGTGCGTGGAATCGGCGTCGCCGTCATCACGAGCAGATGCGGATAACGGCCTTTGCGCACAAGCTGTTCGCGTTGGGCCACGCCAAACTTGTGCTGCTCGTCAATGATCACCAGACCCAGCTTCGGCAGATCAAAACCGGACGTGAGCAGGGCGTGCGTGCCGATGAACAGAGTTGAGGGTTGAAGGTTGAGGGTTGAAGGTTGCGCGTGCGGATGAAGTTGGATGTTGGATGTTGAATGTTGAATGTTGAATGTTTTCCGATTCCCCGTTTGCAGTTCCACCTTGACCCCAAGCGGTTCGAACCAACGGGAAAAGTTGGCGAAATGCTGTTCCGCCAGAATCTCCGTCGGGGCCATGAGCGCGACGTTGAAGCCGCTTTCCAGCGCCATCAGCGCCGTGCAGGCGGCCACGGCGGTTTTGCCCGAACCGACATCGCCTTGCAGCAATCGCCGCATCGGATGGGCGCCGCCCATGTCCTTGCGGATTTCACGCAGCACCTTCGTTTGCGAATCGGTAAGCTTGAAACCGAGCCGGGCCAGAAACGGTTTGATGAGGCGATTGTCGCCGCCGCACGGCAATGCCGTTGCGTGCGATTCAAAATTTTTCCGCCGAGTCCGGATTTGAACCTGCAATTCAATGAACTCGTCCAGCGCCAGCCGTTGCCGCGCAATTTCAACATCGGTCAATTCTTCCGGGAAATGCGTCATGTGAATTGCGTTCGCGCGGCTGGGGAGGGACTGGTAGGGCGTGCAGTCCTCTGCGCGCCGTTGCGTCGCTGCGGAAGACGGCGCGCACGGAGTGACGCGCCCTACCGTCGGCTCAACAATATGCCGCTCGAATTTTTCCAGCGTGCGCCAGATCAGCCCGCGCAACCAGCGCTGTGGCAGGCCTTCGGTGAGCGGATACACCGGCGCGATGCGGTTGATGTGGATGAAACTTTCCTCGCCGCCCTCGATGACTTCGGTTTCGGGATGAGTCATCACGCGCGGTTTGGTTTCGCTCAATTTGCCATAGACAAAAACCTCGTCGCCCATGGCAAAATACTTTTCCATGAACGGCAGGTTCCACCAGCGGCAGTGCAGCCGCGCGGTGCCGTCGTCGAGAATGATTTCAAAAACGGATTTGCCGCCGCTGCGAAAACGCCGGAGGCCGGACGCGACGATCGTGCCGCGCGCCGTTGCGGGTTCGTCCTTGGTCAGTTCGGCGATTTTGCGGAAGTGGCGGCGATCCTCGTAACGCCGCGGGCGGTGCAGCAGCAAATCCTCGACGGTGCGAATATCGAGCCGCGCGAGTTGCGCCGCGCGTTCCGCGCCGACGCCCCAGAGCGAGCCCACCGGTCTTCGCAACGCAGGTGTTGCTTCGCCCCGGCAGGCAGGCGATTGGAGCGGAGAAATTTTGGTTTCCGGCGGCGACATCGCCCGCACGATACAAACCGGCGCGGGCCGCTTCAACGGGAAAGCAATGTTGAAGTTCAAGCTTTAGCTTGTTCGGGACACGCTGAAGCGTGAACTCCAACGCGAATAACCTGGCCGTGTTCCGAACTCAAGCGTGTTTTGGAGCCTTCCGATTTTGCGGCGACGCAAGCCAGACGAGGACCAAGGCAATGATCAGCGGATGGCAACAGGCCGAACTTAGAACCTGCCCAATTGGAATAAGATAATTGTGGTTGGGGGGGTAATGAATTCTCGTGTTATACATCGTATAGGCAGCAACCTGAAATGTGGCGGATAGGGCAATGAGTCCAAAAGCTGTAATCGCCAGTCGTAGCCGATTTTCAATCAATGGCACCAGTTTGGAAAATTGTCGGATCATTTTTCCTGACCCCAGCAATGCAACGATGATCAATGGAATCAAAATTGATAATAAAAACAAAATTTCTGGGGCCATTATCCTGTCAAGAAAACTTCCGCCTACGACCGGCATCAAGGCAAAGGGCATGGAACCGATCATCCTGCCCAAAGTGCTTGATAAAAAAACCGCCAACCACATCCAAAACACCCGCTCGCGCCAGACTTTGGCAGGGTCGGCTTTGGCAAATTCTTCGCCGAGCTGTTGCGGCTGGCCCACGCGGCGCCGCGCCAGCCAGAAAGATTCCTCTTCGTTCAAACCGTGTTGCTGAAATCCGGCGATGGAATCGCGGAGATGCGTTTCCAATTCGCGCCGGACTTCCGCCGTGAGACTGGCTTGCCCAGCCAGTTCCTGCCGCCAGCTTTCGATGGCAGCGTTCAGATCGAAACGGGTTTGATTTTCCATAATCGGCTCAACGTGTTGTGAACGGCCAGCCATTGCTGGCGTTCGGTTTTGAGGGCTTTGCGCCCGTCGGAACTCAGGAAGTAATATTTCCGCTCGCGCCCGGTGTCGGCTTCCTTCCACTCGGAATCAATCAGGCCGTCGCGTTCCAGCCGGTGCAGAACGGGATACAGCATCCCGTCGCTCCATTCGATGTGACCGCCGCTCAACTCGCGCACCTTCTGGATGATTTCATAACCGTAGCTCTCGCCGTCGGCGAGGATGGACAGCACCAGCGGTTTTGATGACGCGGCGACCAAATCTTTAGCAAGCATGGCAGTCTTATACATTGAGCTGTAATGTATGTCAACAGAAAAATACCACCCCGGGGAATCAAATTTCAATCACCGCGATTTCCGGCCGGCAATTAAAACGAATGGGCACGGGAAACCAGCCGATGCCGGAGGTCACATACAGCGGGCCTGATTCCGTTCTGAACAAGTCCAAATCATATTCGTCCACACCATAGGGAACCATGATGGGGCCGTAAAAGGGGATGCGCACCTGCCCGCCATGCGAATGGCCCGCCAGCATCAAATCAAATTTTTGACCCGCCAAGCGCTTGACCCACGCGGGGTAATGCACAAGCAGAAGGTTTTCCCTTCCGGGATCGGCGGAAGGCAGCGGATGGCCGGGGCCAAAACGGGCCATGCCCACGAGATTGATTTTCCCGCCCGCAATCACCCGCTGTTGATCCACCAGCCAGGCGCCGCCGGTCGCGGCAAAACATTTGGTGATGTCGTTGAACGGCACGCGGCTCCAATAATCGTGGTTGCCCGGAACGCCATACATCGGAGATTTGATGCCGGATAAAATTTCGAGGGCTTCGGGCAGATATTTTCCCTCTTCCATGATGTCGCCGGTGAAACACACAAAATCCGGCGACAATGAATTGATCAGGTCCACGACGGATTGAGTATGGGCGCGGTCGCCTTTGTGATGCAAATCACTGAAATGAACGAAGCGATGAGCCGGCTGGCCGTCCGTCAGGCGCAGCCGGCGAATTTTGATCCACTGCGGCTCGATCCACCCGGCGTCGGCGACCACCACGCAGGGCGCGGCCAGCAATCCTGCGGCGAGGAAGGCGCGGCGGCTGATTTTGCGCGGTTTCATTGAAAAATTACCAGGCGCATCCGCGAACTGCCCCCATTTTTCTCCCTCCCAAAGGAGAAGAGGGCTGGGGTGAGGAGTCCGTTGTTTCCAAGATCAAATCCCCTCACCCCGGCCCTCTCCCCGCTCAGGCGGGGCGAGGGAATCGGAGCGGTGTTAAGCTGCACCCGACATTGCGCGCGGCGGTTGGCAACGGTAACTTGGATGCCGCGTCCATGGATTCCGTTCAATCAAAAACTTCGCCGCTGTGGTTGTTGCTGCGCGTCAACGCGCTGCAAAGCTGGCGGCGGCTCCTGTCCGTGCGCGAGCAATCACGGCTGCTGACCGGCATCATCGCGCTGTTCATGGCCGGTTATCTCCTCGTGTCGTTCGGGCTGTTCTATCACGGGCTGAAATTCATCGCGAAATTTCCGGGCCTGGGCGGAGTGCTGACGGAGCGGCTGATGTATGGGTTGTTCGCATTTCTGTTCGCGCTGCTGCTGTTGAGCAACCTCCTCATCGGCTACACCAATTTGTTCCGCAATCGGGAGACGGCGTTTCTCCTGACACTGCCGGTTCCGGCCCGGACCATTTTCCGATGGAAACTCATCGAATCCACGGTGCTGGCGTCGTGGGCGTTTGTATTTTTGATTGCGCCGCTGCTCGCGGCGTTTGGTTTGTTGCGCGGAGTGCCCTGGCATTTCTATCCGGTGACGCTGGTGCTCATCGCATTGTTTATCGTGCTGCCGGGCGTGCTGGGCGCGGTTCTGGCCATTTGGGTGGGGAGATTTCTGGACCGGCGCAGTTTTCAAGTCGCCATGATCGGGACGGCCATCGTTCTGCTGGCGGTGGCGGCGTTTTGGTGGAAGGCCCAGCCGGTTGACGACGAGTTGCTCGACAAGCGCACCCTCGAGGCGCTCGATCTGCTCCTCGCCAGGACGCGATTCACCATGTTCCCGTTTCTGCCGAGCTACTGGCTGTCGTCGTCCGTCTTGCAATGGGCCGAGGGCGTCCTGCGCGGCGCGGCATTTTTCATGCTGGTGCTGTTGAGCTACACGCTGTTTTTCGGCGGCATTGCGCTCACGCAGTTTGGCAATGTGTTTTACCACACGGCGTCGGCGGTGCAAAGCCGCGCGGGCAAGGGATGGAATTGGTTTCACACCCGCCAGAACCGCCGGCCTGCCCCCGGCCGGCTCGAAAAAATCGCCGCGAAATTTTCCTGGCTCGACCGCGACACGCGCGCGCTGGCGGTCAAGGACCTGCGGATGTTCTGGCGCGACACCACGCAATGGGGCCAGTCGGTGATGCTGTTCGGCCTGCTGGGCGTCTATATCATCAACCTGCGAAATTTCACGCACCAGTTGACCAGCCCGTTTTGGGTCAACCTGGTCGCATTGCTGAATCTCGGCATCTGCTCGCTGAATCTGGCCTCGGTGACAACGCGATTTGTGTTCCCGCAATTTTCGCTCGAAGGCCGGCGGCTGTGGATCATCGGCATGGCGCCGATGGGCATGGCACGCGTGGTCAAAACCAAGTTCTGGCTGGCCAGCGTCATGTCGCTGTTCGTCACGTCCGGCCTCATCATGCTCTCCTGCTACCTGCTCAAAATGAGCTGGGACCACGTGCTGTTTTTTGGCGCGGTGATTACCGTGATGACTTTCGCGCTCAATGGCCTCGCCATCGGACTGGGTGTTCTTTATCCCAACCTGAAGGAGGCCAGTCTGAATAAAATCGTCAGCGGTTTTGGGGGCACGCTCTGCTTCGTGCTAAGTTCGTTTTACATCCTGGCCTCCTTGCTGTTGCTGTTTTTTGCCGCGGCCGGCCTGCACGCGCGCGGAAGCTGGGCGGCGGAAGGCATCACCGGCTTCGTGCTGCTGTCCGTTTGCATCGGCTGGCTGCCCCTAAGATTTGGGCTGCAACAATTGAAAGATTTCGAGGCGTGAAAACGCGGCCTTCGCCGCCGGCGGGTTGCACCCCGTATTTTAAGAACGCGGCTTGAAGGCCGGGGTTGCGCGTTGCGGCTGCAAAAATTTGTCCAGCGCTTCAAACAACAACGGCGCACTCGCCAGATGCACCACACTGCCATCCCGCGCCACCCAGCCAAAGCCCTCGCCGTAAGCCGGACCGTTCGCAATGCACAAATCGGTGGAACATTCGTCGATTTGCCGTTGGGCGGCGCTGATGGCGTCCGCGCGCGCGCCGTCCGCCTCGAATTTCCATCCCACAATCCGCGTGCGCGGAAACCAGCCGCGCAACTCGGCGATGATTTTGGGCGTCGCCACCAGTTCGACGAGCAACTTGCTTTGCCGGGTGGGAATTTTATTGACCGCCTTGATTTCGGCGAGTTTGCCGGATTCGTTGGGCGTGAAAATTCTTCCGAAGGCGAAATCGCCGACCGCCGCCGCGTGAAAAATCGCGTCCACTTTTTTGGATGACACCGCTTTCAGCTTTTCGCGCAAATCGGCCGCCGTGGTGAACGTTTCCACCCGCTGCGCGCGCCGTTCACCGCCATGCGTGGCCATGGTGCCGATGAGCAGAATCACCTTGTGGCCGCGCGCCGCGAGGAAATTGGCCAGCTCCGTGCCGAGGCGGCCGGTCGAGAAATTCGTGAGCCGCCGCACGTCGTCCAGCGGCTCGTAAGTGGGTCCGGCAGTGACGATGCAGTTCATGTTGGTGTCCAAGCTTCAGCTTGTTCGCGCCGGATGGCAAGCCGAAGCTTTCAAAAGGGCAACATTGAACATTGAACGTCGAACGTTGAAGCGTCTGGCCGGAAACAAATGGTTTTCCATTCGTCCTCGTCCTCGGAACAATGGGAATTCGAGGGCGAGAACGAGGACGACGACGAGGACGATTGCATGCCGGCAGTTTCCGGACAGTCATTATTTCAGCCACCACGCGAGCAGCGGCGCGACGGCGAGGGCGGGCAGTAAATTCGCCAGTTCCACCCGGCGGACCTCAAAAATCATCAATGCGATGGCGCACGCGACCAGGCCGCCGGCGGCATTGACCGGATCCACCAGGCCGTGCGCGGCGAGAAACGGTTCCGCGTAAAACTGGCAGGCGAATGTGATGCCGCCGAGAAAGGCATAGACGGGGAACGCTGACATCGCGGACGGCCAGCTGAATATTTTCACGAAACCGGTCATGGCCAGACCATCCATCACGGCCTTGACCGCCAGCAGCCAGAAACCGCCGGACGGACTTTCCATTGGCGGCAGGCCATCGGTTACGGCTCCCAGCAAGCCCAGCGGCGCGGCGCAAAATAAAATGGTGCAGGCGATGAAGCCATCGCCGATTTTGCGCGGCGCGCCGGCTGACGCGGCCGCGACCAGATGGCCCGCGTGACGGCCAAGCCGATTCGAGATTTTTTGCAGGCGCAGCAGTTTGCCGATCCAAAAACCCAAAGTTACGGCAAGCACGGCAATGAACAGTTGCTTCGACGCCGGCAAAAAAGTTCCGTTGACACTCAGCCAGACGAGCCGCAGGCCGAAGAAAATAGTGGACGCGCCGAGGGCTGACCGAAAGAAAACCTGCGTGCGGAGGGACAGCGGATGGCGGAGCGCCAAACCGAACAGCCCGCCGATCAAAATGCCCATTGCGTTGAGAAATGCGCCGGTCACACGCTGACTCAACGCGGAGCGCGGCCAAAGCGCAAGCCGGAAAATGAGTTGTAGTGTCGGCGCTGTGCGCCGATTTGATCGAGCCACGGGTTCGACGCTACACGAAGTCAGGATACCACCGCCGCCACAGCCTGCTTGCCCGCGCGGCTTTGGCCTGCTACTCAAACGCGGCTGCAGGAGCAATCCCACCCAGCCTTGCGGCGCAACCCGCAGCAGTTGTCGTGCGGCATCCATTGTTTAACCGACAAAAAATAACCGGCGTCGTTCGGATTGAAAAGCCGCACAGATGGATGAAGGCGCGGAGAAAATGCGGTAGCACCCGCGTCCCGCGGGTCGTTTCGGGCGTCGCGCCCGAAACCGTCGGTGGATGAGGTCCACTGTCACTGGCATGATCGACTCCGCTCGCCCGCCCGCCAATCCAATTCGGCGGGACGCCAAATTGGACTCGTGGGACGCGGGTGCTACCCACAGATCTTCTTTCTCACTTCCTGTCTTGGAATTATTTTGGCTTCGATAGTTCTTCCCCGACTGAATTGTATTTTCTGCCGGTTTGTTGAAATTAAGCGCGTGAACAGAACCGGGCGTGATTCTGACTTGTGAAAAACAAAAGGTTGAACAATTCATCAACTGATGGAAAATACCTGCGGATAAAAAAGGACTACAAACCATGAACCTGAAAGGAAAGTTCCCATGCCTTACCTGACAGTCGGCAAAGAAAATTCCGGCGACATCAATCTCTATTACGAAGACCACGGCGCGGGCAAACCGGTCGTGCTCATCCACGGCTGGCCGTTGAGCGGCCAGTCATGGGAGAAACAGACGACGGCCCTGCTCGCGGCCGGTCACCGCGTCATCACCTACGACCGCCGCGGATTCGGCATGTCCGACAAGCCGGCGTTTGGCTACGACTACGACACGCTGGCCGCAGACCTGCATCAGCTCATCACCAAGCTCGACCTGCGGGACGTCACGCTGGCCGGCTTTTCGATGGGCGGCGGCGAAGTGGCCCGGTACCTGGGCAAATACGGATCGGAGCGCGTGAAAAGGGCGGCGTTCATCGCCGCCATCCCGCCGTTCCTGCTGAAGACGCCCGACAACCGGCTCGGCGTGGACGGCGAGGTCTTCGAAGGCATCAAACAGGCGATCACTGCCGACCGCCTGGGGTTCCTCGCCAAGTTCCTCGCGAATTTCTACAACGTGGACGTTTTGGGCGGCAAGCTCATCAGCGACCAGGTCGTGCAAGCCAGTTGGAACATCGCGTCCGGCGCCTCGCCCAAGGGCACGCTGGATTGCGTCTCGGCGTGGCTGACGGATTTCCGGAAGGACCTCGCCGCCATCAACGTGCCCACGCTGGTAGTGCACGGCGATGCCGACCGTATTGTTCCGCTCGCCGCCTCGGCCAAACGCACGCATGAGGCGATCAAAGGCAGCCGGCTGGTGGTGCTCGAAGGCGCGCCCCACGGCCTGAACTGGACCCACGCCGAGCAGCTCAACCGCGCGCTGCTGGAGTTTCTCGGGAAGGGAAGCTGACTGTTTCCAGCCCCGTCAGGGGCGAAATCTTTGTAGTACGCAATTGTGATTTTGATTGAGCTCCGTCAGGAGCGGCATAAGGAAGATGTCGCTCCTACGGAGCTACAACGGGTTTTGCCGGATTTTCTACAACGATGTCGCGCCTACGGCGCTTCATTTGCCGATGCTCGCTTGCCGTGCCAATGCTTCAGCGAAGGCCGGTCCGCAAATCTTTTTCCAGACGGGTGAATGCCTTTTTAAAGGCGTCGCGGTTCTTCCAGTTGGAAAAATCGGGAATGTGATGCTTCGGACTTCTCCCGCCAAATATTAATCTGGCACTGGGGGTGGAAATTCTAATGCCGCTTGATCCGGCGCATCCTCTTTCCGAATCTCGTCCAACTTTTGCAAAAGAGCCACGATCTGCGGGCACACCTCGCTGCGCAAAAATGATTCGGCTACGAAGTTTGGGGAAAGAGCTATTTTGTATTTCGATTGAAGGTGAGCATTTAGTGCGGAAAATACTTCCTTCCCAGGCACAATCTTCATCCTGGTTTCGACCGACTCCCACTTCTTGTCGAATTCGTTCATGGCTGCTTCAGAAATAATTACTGCATGCAAAGTTGATCGGGAATCGCGCTCGAATTGTTGTCGAGTTGAAACGATGCGCGCTTGTACTGGATTCTTCAATCCATCGGCGAGCTGCATCAACAAGGCGGAAACGTCCTCGTCGAATTGAGGAGACGAAGGATCAATCTGCTGCCTTTCCTTCACTCGTTTCTTGATTGCTCGCTCGATAGGAAGCGGCTGGAGAAGAAAATTCTCCAGTTCTTTACAATCGTGGACAACAGCATGCCGACAGAAACGTTCCAAATCGGCAGTGACCTTCGCAACCTCAGCGTCACAGCGATAATCTCGATCAAAAATTGCTACCTTGAGCAGTTTTGCTCCCATCGTTGCCTCCATTCCAGAAGCAAAATCTTTTACCTTCTGAGGATTGAAGCCTTCAACCGGTACAACCGCAAAATCCGCGCGGTTGGCAACTGCTTCGAGTCCAAGTCTTCGAGCGAAGCGTGAGAGAATTTGAAAGTCCTTTCCTTCGACAAAGACGACTCGCCGAGTTTTAGCCAGCTGGGTGAGTGTCGGATTGAGATTTGACCCAAGAACCTGAAAAATCTCCTGAAGCTCTCGTGTGTCTTTTACGTGCCTAGCTGAATGATACCGCTTATTTACATTTAGCAACGCTTGCGGCTCAACCTCCGCGATAATTTCAGCTGAGTGTGTTGCCACAATGATTTGTGGTCCGAGTTCTCGCAGCAATCCGACCAACTGCCGTTGAAGATC
Organism: uncultured Verrucomicrobiae bacterium; assembly: GCA_963804345.1. Lineage (GTDB taxonomy): Bacteria > Verrucomicrobiota > Verrucomicrobiia > Limisphaerales > UBA11358 > UBA11358. The sequence goes on from CAWDPX010000023.1 coordinate 74,340, forward strand.
GGAGTGGAGGTAAATGTCTGGCTCATCAATTATCAAAGCGCTCGCATCCTTCGCCTGCAAGATGAATATCAGCATTTGACACCAAACTTGAAACCCGAAGCCCGCCCAGAAGATTTCGCGCGGGAATCGCTCTTCCGGACAAAACATGCAGAGATAGGCTTTGTCGCTGCCTGCAACCATTTCCGGTGGCTGGATGTCCATCCCCGGCCATGTCTCTTGAATTTTTTTCCGGAACTCGTCAAAACCATCTGGGAAATGGTACCAAATGTTTCGAAAATTCCTTGATGCTCCATGAGATAAAAGCGCCAGACGAGCGGCTTCTTTCTGGAAAAGTTGTTCATTGTGATCAACAGGCCCAAGCACAGGCACAAACGCAATTTCAACGTTGAAATGCCTCCTGAAGTCTGACGGCGATCTAATGAATTGTTCCGAAGTTGGAATCATGTAGCACCGCCCACGTTCGGGGAAAAATAAATTCAGGCTGTTCCCATTCGAGAGACGAAATTCCACAGTCGCTGGAATTGATTCGTCGTAGTTATAAAAAACATTCTCTGTCGATATTGGTAATCCTTCCAGTTTGATGGGGTAAGCGCGAACTTGGAGTCCTTTGGGACCCTCAATTAAATCTGAGCTTTTGGCGCGCGCTCGCCGAATTCCCTCTGACAGAATCCTGATTGCTCCCAACACCGTTGATTTGCCGGCGTTGTTCGGCCCAACCAAAACGTTAAACAGATTCAGGCTAATCGAGTATTCTCGAAAAGCTTTGTAGTTGCGAAATCGAATTGAAGTTATTCGTAGTTTTTCGCTCATTTTGTTTTGCCTCGCGAGGATGCTCGCCCCATCAGTTTCATTTCGGCATCTCCAACCCCACCTTGTTCGCCACTTGCGTCACGTCCTTGTCGCCGCGGCCGCTCAGGTTCACGATGATAAGCTCAGTCCTGCGCATTTTCGGCGCGCGTTTCATGACTTCGGCAATCGCGTGGGCGCTTTCCAGCGCCGGGATGATGCCTTCCAGCCGCGCCAGTTTCATGAACGCCTCCAGTGCCGCGTCGTCCTTGATGTAGGTGTATTCCACGCGTTTCCGGTCGTGCAACCACGCGTGTTCCGGGCCAACGGCGGCGTAATCCAGTCCGGCGCTGACGCTGTGGGTGAGCTGGATCTGCCCGTTTTTGTCCTGCAAAATATAACTGCGCGTGCCCTGCAACACGCCGAGCGAACCGCCATGAAACCGCGCCGCGTGCTGGTTGGGTTTGATGCCCCGGCCGCCCGCTTCCACGCCCACCATTTTCACGGATTTGTCCTGGAGGAACGGATAAAACAATCCCATCGCGTTCGAGCCGCCACCGACGCAGGCCACGAGCAGATCGGGCAGGCGTTTTTCCTGTTTCAAAATCTGCCGGCGCGCTTCGTCGCCGATGACGCGCTGGAAATTCCGGACCATGAGCGGATACGGATGCGCGCCATAGACCGTGCCGAGGATGTAATGCGTGGTGCGGATGTTGGTGACCCAGTCGCGCATGGCTTCGTTGATGGCTTCCTTGAGCGTCTGCTGGCCGGTCTTCACCGACACGACCGCGGCACCGAGCATTTTCATGCGATAGACGTTGAGCGCTTGCCGCTCGCAATCCACCGCGCCCATGTAAACCACGCATTTCAATCCGAACATCGCGGCGACGGTGGCGGTGGCCACGCCGTGCTGGCCCGCGCCGGTTTCGGCGATGATGCGGGTCTTGCCCATGCGCCGGGCGAGGAGGATCTGGCCGATGGCGTTGTTGATCTTGTGCGCGCCGGTGTGGAGCAGGTCCTCGCGCTTGAGATAAATTTCCGCGCCGCCGAGTTCGCGCGTGAGGCGTTCGGCGTAATAAAGCGGCGTGGGTCGGCCGCAGAATTCCCGGAGATAATACTCGAACTCGCGCTTGAACTTCGGGTCCTTCTGCGCCCGCAGGTATTCCTTTTCCAGTTCCTGCAACGGATGCATCAACGTCTCGGGCACGAACCGTCCGCCGTAGGGCCCGAAATGGCCCCGGGCGTCCGGCATTTTGGCGCTGGAATTTTTGCTCATCGGCCAATTTTCACGCAAAGGCACTAAGACGCAAAGGATTTATTTTAACCACGGATGGACACGGATGAATGAACCGAGGCAGGGCGGGCTGTCCCCAGCCCGCCGCCCAACCAAGCGCGAGCCACGGCGCGCACGGAGTGACGCGCCCGACCAGCTACATTTCCGACATCCGTATCTGGCGTTCTTGGCGGAGATCGCATCCTACCTGCTTGCCCACACGGCCCTGGCCTGCTACTCAACGCGGATGGCCGACGCTAAAATCGGTTCCCGCAGCCCGTGGTTTTGGATTCCCACGCTTTATGTGGCCGAGGGAATGCCTTATGCGCTGGCGATGTCGGTGTCGCTGGTGCTTTATAAAAACCTCGGCGTGTCGAACACGGACATTGCGTTCTACACGAGCTGGCTTTATCTGCCGTGGGTCATCAAGCCGCTGTGGAGCCCGGTGGTGGATTTGCTCAAAACCCGGCGGCAGTGGATTTGGATGACCCAATTGCTCCTCGGCGCGGGTCTGGCCGGCGTGGCACTGACCATTCCCACGCCGCATTTTTTCCAGCTCACGCTCGCATTTTTCTGGTTGCTGGCATTCAGTTCCGCGACCCACGACATCGCGGCGGACGGTTTTTACATGCTGGCGATGACGGAACGCGAGCAGGCGTTTTTCAGCGGCATCCGCAGCACGTTCTACCGCGTGGCAATGATTTGCGCTCAGGGCGGGCTGGTAAGTCTGGCCGGGAAATTTTACCAGCGAACCGGCGATTATCCGACCGCATGGTTGCTGGCGTTTGTGTTCGCCGCCGGATTTTTTTTGTGTCTGGGCCTTTATCACGGTTTCATCCTGCCCCAGCCACCGGCGGATCACCCGGGGGGCATTGGCTCGTCAGAAACTTTCTTCGCCGGTTTTTTTAAAACCTTCGGCACGTTTTTCCAGAAACCAAAAATCGCCGTGCTCCTGCTCTTTTTGCTGCTTTACCGGCTGGGCGAGGCGCAACTCGTTAAAATGGTTCAACTCTTTTTGCTCGATCCGCGCGAAAAAGGCGGGCTGGGATTGGTGAACGAACAAGTCGGCCTGGCTTACGGGACGATTGGCGTCATCGCGTTGATGCTCGGCGGATTGCTCGGCGGTTTTGTGGTGTCACGGCACGGATTGAAATTCTGGCTCTGGCCGATGCTGCTGGCGATTCATCTGCCGGACGCGGTGTTCATCTGGCTGGCTTGCACGCAGCCGGAAAATATTTTCGCGATTGGCGCGGGGGTTGCCATTGAACAATTCGGCTACGGCTTCGGTTTCACGGCGTTCATGCTGTACATGATTTACATCGCGCGCGGCGAACATCAGACGGCGCACTATGCGATTTGCACGGGCTTCATGGCGCTGGGCATGATGCTGCCGGGCATGTGGAGCGGCTGGTTGCAGGAACGCCTGGGTTATCCGCACTTCTTCATCTGGGTGCTGCTGGCAACCATTCCCAGTTTCATGGTTGCCCGGCTGGTTCCGTTGGATTCTAATTTCGGAAAGAGAACGGATTGAGCCATGGCTTTGAATTTTTCCTCCCCCAATTGGTCAAAAGCCGGGAGATGGCTGCTCCCCTCGAGTGCATTCATTTATGTGTTTTCACTGTTTTTTCCATGGGTGTCAGGTCCGCCGATTGATCCCGACGGTTCCTGGGGACTGGCTTTGCACGCGGCCTTTGAACACCATTTGCAATTTGGCCGGGAGCTGGTCTTTACCTTCGGTCCCTGGGGGTTTTTGTATTGCGGATACGGCCCGCCTACGTTTCCCATTGCGGTGATGGTGTGTGCCCTGCTGGCGTTTGGATTTTGGTGGGCCGGATGGCGGGTGGCTTGTCACTTCTCGACCAACAAACTCTTCGCCTGGTTTTGGTTCATCGGTTTCGCCGGCATCGCGGGAATGCGGGTCGAACAGAATTTTGACGTTCGGATGGTGGGTTGGACCCTGTTGTTGTTGCTGCTGTATTTCTTTGTGGAGGACCGCCCCCTCAGCGCCCGGCAGGTTTGGATGGTCGTTTTATCGGGAATGCTGGCTTTGACCAAGTTCACCGGGATGATCGGCGTGACCGCCGTGGTCGTCGTCATTGCCGCGGACAATGTTTTTCGAAGACGGCGGTTTCCCTGGATCGTGCCTCTCTTTGCCGCCAGCATTCTGTTTTTCTGGATGCTCGCCGGGCAAAGCCTGTCTCTGCTTTGGCCGTTTCTCCGCTATTCGTGGGTGCTGGCGGACGGTTACACCGAAGCGATGATGTGGACCACCGCGGGGGAATTGGGAGACATGGGATGGCTGCTGGTATTCAGCGCGATGCTCATTGCCGTGACGGGTTATGCGGCATGGATGCGGCGACGGTTTTTCGGGATTTTTCCTGTAATTGGGCTTGGGGCAATCCTGTTTCTCAACTTCAAACACGTCTGTGTGCGGTACGATCCAGCCCATGAAATCATCGGCGCGCTGGAGCTGTTGCTCGTCACCCTGGCCGGTCTGGCGGCGACCTGGCCGGTCTGGCCCAAAAACCGGTGGTGGGTTTGGCCGGCCAACATGCTCGCGCTGGGTGGCATTGGTTTGTTTTGTTCGTCCACCTTTCACCGTGGCTACCGGGAAGCCCACCATCCGGACGAACGGCTGTGGGTGGATTTTGCCTGGACGCTGAACATCAAAAACATTCTGGCCCCGGCAAAATTGCTTTGCGATCCGGCCCATTTGCAAAATATTTACGGGAAAAATCTCGCCGAAGTTCGAATGCGATTTCCAATGCCGCCAATCGAAGGGGGGGTGGATGTTTATTCCTGGAACCAAGCCGTGTTGATTGCGCACGATTTGCAGTATGATCCGCGGCCGATCCTCCAGAGCTATTCCGTTTACGCACCGGAACTGGCGGAGTTGAATGCCGCCCACTTGCGGAGCGCTCAGGCTCCGGACAACATATTGTTCGACATCGATCCGTTAAATAACAACTTTCCCTCTTTGGAGGACGGCCTTTCCTGGCCGGAATTGCTGACCCGATACGATGTCAAGGATGTTACAGACCAATTTGTGATCTTAAAACGCTCCTCCCGGCCGAGGGAATATCATTTAACTCCCCTTGCCGACGTGCCGGTTCGTTTGGGCGAGCCGGTGACGGTGGTCACAAACGACGGCCCCCTTTGGGCCGGGCTGGAGATCAATAAAACGTTTTGGGGAGCCGTGGTTGCAACCCTTTACAAACCGCCGGCCTTGCAGCTGACGGTTTCCCTGCGGGATGGCCGCCAGCTATTTTTTCAATTGGTCCCCGGCATGGCGCGAAGTGGATTCCTGTTGTCGCCGTTGATCAAAAACAACCGGTCGTTCGTTGCGCTGGCCGCCGTTGACGGCGGACGTGATCTGACCGGTCTGGAAGTGACAGCCATGACCGTTTCCGCCGTCACCGCATCAGGTTCGACCCATTGCTATCAATCACCCATGCGGCTGCGCCTCTACCATCTGGATTATCCCCGGCAGGATTTAAGGAACATGACGGGCGAATCCGCGACCCAATCCCTTCCCCCGGCCGCCAACAATCCGGCAAGATAAATTTAATTGCCGCCAAAAAGGATTGCTTTGAACGCGCCGAACTTTCCAGAATCAAAGGTCACAATGAAATCAACCTGTTTTAACGGTCCCTGCCGGACGCTCATCCTGGCATTGTTGTCGGGCACGGCGCTGTTCGGATTTTCACCGGGCGCCCGCGCGGAATTGTCGTTCATCTTCACCAACTCCACGCCCCCCGCCATGCCGCGCCGCTCGAGCATCATTTTGATCGTGGCCGACGGTCTCGGCTACGGCGATTTGAGTTGTTACGGCCAGACGAAATTCCAGACGCCGAATCTGGACCGGCTCGCCGCCGGGGGCATTCGTTTCACGAGTTACTATGCGGGCGACGCGGCGAGTTCCCCGTCGCGCGCGTCGTTGATGCTGGGCAAGGATTCGGGTCGCTTGAAGCAGCGCGCCGACGTGGACGTGCCGCTGGCGGCGGACGACATCACCGTCGCGCAAGTGCTTAAGCAATCCGGCTACCACACGGGCTTTATTGGCGAATGGGATTTGGGTGGTGACGGCACGAGTGGCGCGCCATGGAACAAGGGTTTTGATGAATTCGCCGGTTACTACGATACCGCCGACGTGGGAAATTATTATGCCGACTACGTCTGGCGGCATGATTTGAAAGCCCATTTGGATGGCAAGGCATCGATTTACGCAAACGCCAACGGCAAAAACGGCCAATATATGCCCGACCTGTTTACAACCATGGCGATGAATTTCGCCAAAAACAACCAGCCCGACCGGCTCAACCATTACCGGCCGTTTTTCCTGCTGTTGAATTATAGAATTCCGGGCGCCGGCAGCGGACCCGTGCCAACGGATGCGCCTTATTCCGGGGAGTCGTGGCCGCAGCCGGAAAAAAACAAAGCCGCCATGATTACGCGGCTCGATGGCTACATCGGGCAACTGCTGGAACAATTGCAAAAGCTCGGCATGACAAACAACGTGGTGATTTTTTTCACGAGCGACACCGGGCCGCAAACGAACGGTGGCGCGGACCCGAAATTTTTCCGGAGCGCCGGGCCGTTTCGCGGCGGTCGCGGCGACCTGGCCGAGGGCGGCCTGCGGGTGCCAATGATTGCGCATTGGCCGGGTAAAATTCCCGCCGGCCAGGTCAGTGATCTTCCCTGCGCGGCGTGGGATTTTCTGCCGACGGCGACAGCCATTGCCCTGCTCCAATCGCCGACGAACATTGACGGCATTTCCATGTTGACGACGCTGTTCAACCAAGTCCAAACCAACCGGCACGAGTCGTTTTATTGGAAGCTCCAAAGTCGCGATGAGGCCCGGGTCGTTCGCATGGGAGATTGGAAGGTGGTGCGTTCAAAAACCGATGCGCCGCTGGAGCTTTACAATCTCAAAATTGATCCGGGCGAAACCAACAACGTCGCCGACCGGAATCCCGACATAATCACAAGGTTCCAGAGCATCTTAAAGAACAACCGTTAACGCGCGGGAACGGCCGGCAAAGGGGCATTCACGTCGCGTTCTTCTTTTTCCCGATGAACGGCGAAGCTCATCCACACAATCGCCAGCGCCACGGCCAGCAAAAACGCCGCCAGCACAAACCACGGCCACTGGTAGCGTTGGGGATTTCCCTTTGGATCGCTCATGCTCGGTGGCAATTTAAACCCGCGCGCGGGAAAAGTCATTTACGAACGCCCCGCCGGGGTGCGAATTTTCCAGACATCTTTTGACTTGTTACCTCGTTCAATTTTCGCAATTAACCATGCGACATGGATTTGCGAGCAACTGCGCCAGCCAATCTGGTTTACGATCTGACGAGCATCGTGCAACCAATCGATCTGGCCGCACTTTTCCCCCAAGCCCGGCCGCTCGAAGTGGAACTCGGCTGCGGCGACGCTTCATTCCTCGCCGATTACGCCCGGCGGCATCCGGAACGGAATTTCATCGGCGTCGAGCGGCTCCTTGGCCGCATGCGCAAGCTGGATCGCAAAGGCCGCCGCGCCGGGCTGACGAATTTACGCGGCGTGCAGATCGAATCGTCTTATTTTTTGCGATATCTTTTGCCGCCTCATTCGGCATCCGCGTTGCACGTTTATTTTCCGGATCCCTGGCCGAAAAAAAGGCATCATAAAAACCGGCTCATCAACGAATCGTTTCCGCGGCTGGCCCAGGGTGCGCTCGTTGCTGGGGGCGGGGTTTATTTGCGAACCGACGATGCCGATTACTTTGCGCAAATGACCGGGGTGTTTGGCGCGAGCAGGGAGTTTCAGCGGATGGAAACGCCGTCGGAACTGGCGGAATTGCCCACGGATTTCGAGCGGGAATTTCGCGCGCGCGGCATCAGCACATTGCGCGCGGCTTATCGAACGCCGGCCTGAATTTCAAACGTCAATGACCGGCCCGTCGTCCTTGTCGGATGTTGGCGGGCGGGGGTGGTGCTGAAACGTGACGCGGGCTTTGCCCAGGCCGGTCAAAGCGTTCAGCGCGATGGAAACGATGCTGATGATGATGGCGCCGAGAAACGCGAACCCGAAGCTGTCCACCTGGAAGTGGGATCCCATCAAAACGCCGACAAAGTAGAGCAACAGTGCGTTGATGACGAGCGTGAACAGGCCGAGCGTGAAAATCAGCAGCGGCAGCGCCAGGAGCATGAGGATCGGCCGGACAAAGGCATTGAGAACGCCCAACAACAGGGAGGCGACAATCAGGTCGGCAGGTCTTCCACAACGAATGTGGCCGCGCAGAATAATGACCGCCACCACCACCGCGAGGGTGTTGATGATCCAGCTTCCCAAAAAGAGCAGGATTCGTTTTGTGCCGGGCTGCATGGTTTTTTGAAAAAACAGCGTTTTGCAGATTGCTTCAATTAACGTTGAAAAACAAGAAACGTTTTTTGGTGGATTCGCAGAGAGGCCCATTGCAAGCTGTCCGCGTTATTATGAAAAACCCCCTGTTTGTGGCCGCCACCTGGATCGGTCTGGCCATTGCCTCGTCGCCTTTCGCGTCCGCGGGCAGCGTCATCACGCCCGGTGCGAAACTCGAAAAGCTGGCCGGAGATTTTCAATTCACCGAAGGTCCGACGTGCGACACCAAAGGCAACGTCTTTTTTACCGATCAGCCGAATGATCGCATCCTGGAATGGAGCGTGGACGGAAAGCTGTCCACGTTCCTGCAACCCGCCGGCCGCGCCAACGGCATGTATTTCGATGTCAAAGGCAACTTGATTGCCTGCGCTGACGAGAAGAACGCGTTGTGGGCAATCACGCCCGACAAAAAAGTGACCGTGCTCGTCAAAGATTATCAGGGCAAATATCTCAACGGCCCGAATGACGTGTGGGTTGCGCCGGATGGGAGCATGTATATCACCGATCCATTTTACAAACGCACGTGGTGGGATCACGATATAATGGCGCAGGACGGCGAGCAGGTTTATTATCTTTCACCCGACGGCAAAAAACTGGCGCGGGTCACTAACGATTTCAAAAAGCCCAATGGCATCACCGGCACGCCGGACGGCAAAAAACTTTTCGTCGCTGACATTGGCGCGGACCGCACTTATGCCTACGATATCCAGCCCGACGGTTCGCTTACGAACAAAACGCTGTTTTGTCCGAAAGGTTCCGACGGCATGACGATTGACGAAAAGGGCGACCTTTACCTCTGCGGACATGGCGTGACGGTCTTCGACAAAACCGGCCGGCAAATCGAACACATTGACGTGCCCGAACCCTGGTCGGCAAACGTCAGCTTTGGCGGCAGGGACCATCAAACGCTCTTCATCACCGCGAGCAAATCGCTTTATTCCATCCATTTGACCGTCAAGGGCGCAAATCCGGCGAAATGATTTTGTGGTTCGCGGGTTGTGAATTATTTGTGAATAACTTTTAGAACGGCTGCCATTTCAGGCACGCGGTATGCATACTTTGGCATGCAGTATGCACAAAAATTCATTCGATCCCCTTGAAAGCCGCGATGCGATTGAAGTAACCCTCGATGGTCTGGCGGTGGCACTGCCGTCTGAGCACCGCTCCCTTAACGCCATTCGCTGCCATCTCGAAACACTCGCCCTGGAAAGTCATCGTATTCTATATTCCTTAAGCGTGGATGGGCAGCCGGTAAACCTTGCCCTGCCATTGCTAAATCAAAGAATTTTTTGCCGCGTCGAGGCCGGGACCGTCGCTTTGGAAGAGACGTCTCTCCTGCTGCTCAAGAAGGCGTTTCAACAAACCGACCTCGCCCGGGAATGCGTGGAAACCGCCCTGACGCTGGTCCTCATCAACGATGGCCGGGTGGCGCACGAAGTCTGGTGGAATCTGGCCTCGGTCCTCAAAGAGCCGGTGATTACCTTGAGTCTGCTGCCGGAAAATACTTGCGAGCCATTCGATAATCGCACGCCGCTCGCCCAGCTTCGCAAATGGCAGCTGGAACAAATTGCCGCCATTATCAGGGACGTGAACGAAGCCTGCCATTCGGAGGACACCATTCCGCTGTCCAACGCGCTGGAAAACCGCGTGCTGCCGTGGCTACAGAGCCTGGGTGAACTCATCAGCCTGTGGCATGAAACGGTCCTGGCCGGTTCCCGGCTCGGAGTCAGCCCCGCGGTTTCTTGATCCATAACAAACAGTTCCGGCCGCGAAATGCCTCAGTTTGGGCTTTTGACTTTCCGATAAATCACGACCGCCCGCCATTGCCGCCGCCAAATCGCCTGGCTCAATTTGCCCGCAGGTCAAAGTGCCGGCGGGAAGATTCATTGTTGAACATCCGGGTCTTCAGCGGACTCCGGTTCGTTCTGCGGATGTTTCAGATTGGACAAAAGAAAGAACCAGTAAATCGGCGCGAAAATGGGATTGATCCCCAGTGTAATCAGGACGTAACCAATGAAAATGAACGGCCGGTTTCGAAATCGGCCGGTGACACCGTTTCTAAACACCTCACCTTCAGAGAAGATGTGAACATAAGGCATCAAATTGTTATAGGGGCCCACCGCGCTTCCACAGCGCTTGCAGAACCATGCTCCCGGTTCTTGTGGAGTTGAACAATGACAGCAAACCTCCAGAGCCTCCGGGGCCTCCAACCTCCGTTCGAACTCGGCGTCCCAAGGATCCGGTTTTTGAGGGGCCTCACGAACCCAGCCGACAAACCGCCATAATCCGGCAAGGAGTAAAAATGCCACGCCCAGCCCGGCAACAGTTTGATTTGGATCGCCTGTTCCCAACATGAGAATCTGTTGCAATTTCCCACCTGGTTGATGGCGGGTCAAGCGGCCAGCCGGGATTTTGACGGATTATTGCATGTTTTTTTCACACCCGCCGTTGGTCCGCTTTCCGACAGTCAACCGGCTTGGGTTTGTCGTTCGGTCAATCATGCGCTCCAAATCAGGCCGGGGATGGAGGCTGTTTTCCGGTGCGAACCGGAGGCAGACCGCCGGCTTCCGCCAGTGTTGGATGGCGCGGGCGATACTCGGATGGCTGCCGGTGTTTTGACGCCGGCTTCGGACGATAATGATGCGAATGCCGCCGGCGATGCTGTGTGCGAAAAACCGCCCAGGTGAAAACTCCCAGCGCCACCAGGAATAGAGCGCCGAAATAAACAAGAACCTGAGAAACGGCGGACCCCGAGGGAATCAACGCCCGAATCGAATTCTCCTCACCGATACGGAATGCACCGGCCAAAAAACCTGGAGTCATCATGATCAAGCAATTTCCCTTCCCGCCGGAACGGCTTTGTTTTATCGTTGTCGTTGTCGGCGCTGGTGTTCAAGCGTTGCATTTTACAGCACAGAACGTGCCGGCCACTTTTCATCTGTCCGGTGTTTTTTTTGGGGGGGGCAGTCTTAAATACTGCGCTCAAGCATGGCCGGGCCGGTCTTTTTTCCGGTCACTGGCCGGTGGTGACTTCACCTCCCTGGCCGGCCGGCCGGCATCAATCATCCGCTTGAGTTCCTTGATCTGGTCCCGCAACAGCGCGGCCTTCTCGAATTTAAGCTCGTTTGCGGCAGCGAGCATTTCGTCCTCGAGTTCATTGATCGTTTCGGAGAGGTCCACGTCCATGCCGGCGTCGTGGAGGACGGCATCGGCTGCCTCGCGTTTCCATTCATAAGTGGCGAGGCTTTCCTCGACGGCCCGGCTCACGCTGCGCGGCGTGATGTGGTGCTCGCGGTTGTACTCGATCTGCTTCTGGCGGCGGTATTCAGTGACGGCCAGAAATCTTTTGATGCTGTTGGTCATCACGTCGGCGTAGAGAATCACTTCGCCGTTGAGATGGCGCGCCGCGCGGCCGGCAGTCTGAATCAGGCTCGTCTCGCTGCGTAGAAAACCTTCCTTGTCCGCGTCGAGAATCGCCACGAGCGAGACTTCCGGCAGGTCGAGTCCCTCACGGAGCAGATTGATGCCGACCAGCACGTCGAACTCGCCCTTGCGCAATGCGCGCAAAATTTCCACGCGTTCGATGGCGTCAATCTCGCTGTGCAGGTAACGCACGTTCACGCCAATGTCGCGCAGATAATCGGTCAACTCCTCGGCCGTGCGCTTGGTGAGCGTGGTCACGAGCACGCGTTCCTTCGTGTCAGCGCGCTTGCGGCATTCCTCGATGAGGTCATCAATTTGCCCCTTGAGCGGCTTGAGGGTGACCTTCGGATCAATGAGCCCGGTGGGACGCACGACGAGTTCCACAACGCCCGGAGCGCCGAGCACCGTCTCTGCTCGATAAGACGAACCATCAGTTTGTGCCGGGACGGTGCTCGGCGCTCCAGCACTCTGCCTGGCCCACTCGATTTCCCGCGCGGCGGGCGTGGCGCTGGCGTAAATCGTCTGGTTTTGCAGGGACTGGAATTCCAGAAAATTCATGGGCCGGTTGTCCAGCGCGCTCAGTAATCGGAACCCGTGATCCACCAGGACCGTTTTGCGCGAGCGGTCACCCTCGAACATCGCACCGATTTGCGGCACCGTGGCGTGCGATTCATCAATCACGAGCAGATAATCCTGCGGGAAAAAATCAAACAGCGTGCAGGGCTGCGAGCCGGGCGCGCGGCCGGCGATGTGGCGCGAGTAGTTCTCAATGCCGGAGCAGATGCCCATTTCCTCCATCATTTCCAAGTCATATTCCGTCCGCTGTTTGATGCGCTGGGCTTCGAGCAGCTTGCCGTTTTTTTCGAACCAGGCGATGCGGTCGCCGAGTTCCTCGCGGATGGCAAGGATGGCGCGTTTCATCTTGTCACCGGTGGTGACGAATTGTTTCGCCGGGAAAATGGTGACGGCGTCAAGCGTTTCAATTTTGTTTCCCGTGAGCGGCTCGAAGCGGGTGATGCGCTCAATTTCCTCGCCGAAAAATTCCACGCGCAGCCCGTCTTCGCGCCCGGCGGGACGAAGCTCCACCGTGTCGCCGCGCACGCGGAACTGGCCGCGGGCGAACTCGATGTCGTTCCGGTCGTAGAGCAGTTCCACGAGGCGCGTGAGGAATTGTTCGCGCGACAACTGCATTCCCGTGCGAACCGGAATAACCATGGCCGCGTAATCCTCCTTGCTGCCGATGCCGTAAATGCACGACACGCTGGCAACCACGATCACGTCCCGGCGCGAGAACAGCGAACTCATCGCGGAAAGCCGCAGGCGCTCGATTTCTTCGTTCCGGCTCGAATCCTTCTCGATGAACGTGTCGGTGCGCGGGATGTAGGCTTCCGGCTGGTAATAATCGAAGTAGCTGACGAAGTATTCGACGGCGTTGCGGGGAAAAAAGCCCTTGAACTCGGCGTAAAGCTGGGCGGCGAGCGTCTTGTTGTGCGAAATGACGAGCGTGGGCTTGTCCACGTTCTTGATGACATTGGCGATGGTAAACGTCTTGCCCGAGCCGGTGACGCCGCGCAGCACTTGATGTTTCGCGCCGGACAGCAAGCCGTCGGTCAGCTTCGCAATCGCCTGCGGCTGGTCACCGGCGGGTTGATATGGCGCGACAAGTTCAAACATGCCACGCGAAAGTAGGAGCGGAGTTGCCGGGTGTCAACGCGGGCTTCGGGGTTGAAACGACCGGCGTTTGCGCAAGCCGCGCGATCAACCCAGCCATAAGGCCCTGTTGGCAACAGGGAAGCCGGTTTCCGGACGGTTTTTAAACCATCCGGCCCAAGTTGTGCTCCGAATGCCAATTAATGCCGGCTCTCAATTACCGGCCTGCACACGGAAAAACCTTGCCGGGTCGCCAGTTGTCGGCACGAGCAGTCCCACCGGCCCGTTGGTGCCCGGGAAGGCATCGCCATAAGGCAGCCAGTCCACCAGGTTGGTGGAGGAATAAAGCTGGTAGGTCACTCCGGAGATACCATACCAGTTCATCATCAGGTTGTCGGCTTGCAGCCCGGTGGACATGGCAGGGGCAATGGTGATGACCGCCAAATAGTTCTGGTTCGAGATGGACGTGGTCACGTTGGTATAAACCTGCGCGCCCGGCACAAACACGAAGCCGCCGCCCGATGGCACGACCGTGCCGCTCCAGCCCGGCAGAATGCCCAGCGCGTAGTAGCCGTTGGTGTCGGTGGTGGTGGTGGATAATCCGCCATCCGGCTGGATCAGGACGCCGGACACCGGTTGTCCGTTGGTGCCGGTGATCGTGCCTTGAATGACCGGGAGCGAAATGGTGAACGCACCCGTGCAAACCTGCGACATGGGCTGGCCGTACAGGTCGTTGATGTTGGTTCCAACCGTGAACGTGTAATTACCCACGGCCGTCTGTAGTGGGAAACTGACGCTGTAGCCGGAGGAGTTCAGCTTGGAAACGGTGAATGCACCTGCGGACAGAGGCCCGTTGGGAGTCGTGAGTGACACGTCGGTTCCGGAGAATGAAGCCGGATCCGGCGCCTCGTTGAAGACCAGGGACACCGAACTCACGCCACTGTTGACAATGCCAGCAGGCGTGTACGAGAGAACCTGCAAGGTGAGATTCGTGGAATCGAAAATCGAGCCGTCGGCACCCCGAAAATCGCCTTCGCCGCCAAAGACGGAAACCAAGCCGGCAAAGACATTTGCGCGGGAATAGAGGGCGATGCGTCCGCCAGCGCCGCCACCGCCACCATATAATTCGCCCTCACCGCCATTTGCGGTGATTTGACCGTTCCCGGCCAGCGTGCCTGCGGTCACCCAGATGCTGCCGCCGGAACCGCCGCCGGAATTGTCCTGGAAGCCCCAATTCCCGTTGGCGCTGAACTGGCCGTCCACGGTAAGAACGCCGCCCACGTTCAAACGGATTGCGCCGCCGCCTTGCGAACCACCGTACAGCGGTCCGGATCCAAATCCGCCGCCGCTGCCCTGATCCACGGGTTGTTGGGCCGAACCGTAGTTGGTGCCGCCGGGTGCGGCGGTTGCGGAAGCCCCGCCCAGACCGCCGTAACCCGCACCGCTTCCGGACCCGCCAGCGGATAGTCCGGTGCCCGGCCCGCTGGCCTGAGCAAAGCCATTTGCATCCACGGCAATAGCTCCGCCCGCCGCGACGTCCACGTTCGCCAAGACCACCAGATCCAGATTCGACTGGCCGGACAGGCTGGTAAACAGGCCACCGGCGGTGATGGTCAGGTTGCTCAACACCGGGAATGACGGTTGCGGGCAGACCACCGCGCCATCGCCGACCGTAAGGTTAAAAGGTGAAGCAGGAATGCCATAAACGCTGGACAACGGCGTGTTAGTGCCCGACAGGCCGCCATTGTCCACGAGCAATTGACCCACGGACTGGTTGTTGGCCTTGGTGTAAATCGTTCCGGCGCCACCGCACGCATATCCGCCGCTGCCACAAGCCGAGACCGATCCGTTAAAGGCACTGGCCGTGTATCCCAGGGAAATGCGCCCGCCGCCACCACCACCGCCGAGCCCGTTGCCGGAGCCGCCGGTCGCGGAAATGGTTCCTGATCCGGCAACGGTGCCGGCGGTAATCCAAAGGCTGCCGCCCGAGCCGCCGCCGCTGTTGATGTCTCCATTTTTGCCGTTTGCCGAAACTCTGCCGTTGACGGCCAGTGTGCCGGTGACATTAAGCCGGAGCGCCCCGCCGCCCGCCCCGCCATACGGAGCAATGCTGCTGCCACTGCCATTGCCGCCACCGCTGCCGGCAGTGAAAGGTGATTGGATCGAATCGTAAGCGCCGCCATATCCGGAAGGATTGGCCGCCCCAAAACCACCATGACCGCCTCCGCCTTTGATGCTGCCGGAATAGGTGGCACCCGCGCCGGTTCCAGAAGAGGCTCCACTTCCAGTCCCATCAACCGAAATGGCGCCACCGGCATCTATGGTGGCGTTGCCGGTCACGTTGACAGTTTGAGACGAAGTGGAGGCAACGGTTGTTAGCACGCTATTGGTGCAAATATGAAGGTTTCGCACACTCCAACCACCGACTGGGCCTTGTCCGATGGCCCAGCCCGTCACCAGCAAGTCAATGGAACTGGCGCTGAACGTGGTGTTGGTTCCGGTGTTACCGCCATTGTCCAAGATCAGTTGGCCATAGCTCTGCGAGTTTGTCTTGAGATAGACTGTTCCGGCCCCGCCCCAGCCGGCCCCGCCGCCGCCGTAAGCGGAAACTGGTCCCGTAAATGAACTGTTGTTGCAGGAAATGGCAATGCGTCCGCCGCCGCCGCCGCCGCCGATGGAACCCGCTCCGCTCCCGCCACTGGCCGTGATGAAGCCGGAGCCGGACAGGGTGCCCACGGTCAGCCAGATGCTTCCGCCGGAGCCGCCGCCGCCGCCTGTCCCCGAACCGTTGCCGCCGTTTGCTGAAATCTTCCCGGCCGCCTGCAGCGTGCCGGTCACGTTAAGCTGAATCGAACCGCCGCCCGCGCCGCCCGTTGAGAACCCTGAGTAAGTTCCGCCGCCGCTGCCCAGGTTGACGGGTGACATCGTGGAATCATAAGTGAATCCACCGATGGCGTAATTTCCGGTGCTGTTGGCGCCGTAGCCTCCGTGACCCGCTCCGCTGCATGGGTAGGTGGACAAGCTGCTGTAGTAGTGTCCGGCGCCGGATCCCTGGCCCGCCGCGGAACCCGCCGCATCGGTGACAATTCCGCCGCCGGCCTGGATCGTGGCGTTTCCGGACAACGTCAAGTTCACGATGCCGGAATAGTTGTTGCCGGGAACGGAATTGGCGGTCAGCCAGCCGTTTGAACCGATCAGCAGGCTGGCAAAAGTTTGCGGCGGGTACTGCTGGAACACAACCGCCCCGTTGCGCACGATTACATCCGTGGAGCTTGCCGATGACAGCGGCGTGTTGGCTCCGGAATGACCGCCGTTGTCCAGAACAAGCTGGCCGTTTTGTCCGTAGGTTTGGATGTACACCGTTCCCGCCCCGCCCCAGTTGGCCCCGCCGCCGCCCCAGGCCGAAGCATTTCCCGAAAATGAATTGTTGTTGCAGGAAATATAAATCCGCCCGCCGCCGCCGCCGCCGCCCACGGCATCCGCGCCGCTGCCGCCATTGGCCGAGATGGAGCCGGCGCCGGACAGGGTGCCCACCGTGAGCCAAATGCTCCCGCCGGAACCGCCGCCGCCCCCGGTACCGGAACCGTTGCCACCGTTGGCGGAAATCACCCCCGCCACTTGCAACGTGCCGCTCACGCTGAGCCGGATTGCGCCACCCCCGGAGCCGCCGAGGGGATAAGAGGAATAATATCCACCGCCGCTGCCAGGGCTGGTGGGCGATGTGATGGAATCATAAACGGTTCCGCCGGCCGCAAGATTTCCGGCGCTGTTTGCACCATAGCCCCCGTGACCCGCTCCGCCGCACGGATAAGTGGACAGGCTACTGGAGGATTGTCCCGCGCCGGATCCCTGGCCTGCCGCGTAACCGGCGGCGTCGGCCAGGATGCCACCTCCCGCTTGAATGGTCGCACTCGACAAAGTCACCGTGTAGGAATAGTTGCTGATCAGCAGCCAGGCGTTTGAGCTTACGAGCAGATTGCCAAAGGTCAGCGGGCCGGAAATCAATCCAATCGCACCATTGCGCAGAGTCAAATCCGCGGAATTTGCGGATTGGAGAGGTGTGTTGGTTCCGGCGTGTCCGCCGTTGTCCAGAATGAGTTGGCCGTTTTGTCCGTAAGGTTGGATGAGCACGGTTCCTGCACCACCCCAGTTGGCCCCGCCGCCGCCATACGCCGCCGCGGCCCCGGCAAATGAATTGTTGTTGCAGGAAATGAAGACGATCCCACCACCGCCGCCGCCGCCAATGGAATCCACTCCGTTGCCACCGCTGGCCGTGATGGAGCCGGCACCGGACAGCGTGCCCACGGCGAGCCAGATGCTGCCGCCGGAACCGCCGCCGCCGCCCAAACCGGAACCGTTGCCACCATTCGCGGAAATGGTTCCGTCCATTTGCAGGGTGCCAGTTACCGTGAGATGAATCGCGCCGCCACCGGAACCGCCGAAGGAATAAGGCGAATAATTTCCGCCGCCACTGCCGTAGCCGGCGGGTGACGTTATTGAATCATAAATGTTTCCACCGGCGGCTAAATTTCCGGTGCTGCTTGCGCCATGGCCCCCGTGACCCGCACCGCTGCACGGATAAGTGGAAAGGCTGCTATAAAATTGTCCCGCGCCGGATCCCTGGCCACCGGGGTAACCTGCGGTGTCCGTGAGAATGCCGCCGCCGGCCTGAATGGTGGCGTTTCCCGAGAACGAGAAATTCACGGTATTGGCGGGACCGCCGGAAGAGGAGCGGCTGGCGGTCAGCCAGGCGTTCGAACTCATGAGCAGGTTGGCAAAGCTTGCCGAACTGGATGCCGACCCAATCGCTCCGTTGCGTAAAATCAAATCCGCGGAATTCGCGGATTGCACCAGCGTGTTGGTGCCGGAATGGCCGGCGTTGTCCAGAATGAGCTGGCCATTCTGTCCGGCGGGCTGGAGGAAGACGGTTCCCGCTCCGCCCCAATTGGCCCCGCCGCCGCCATAGGCAGAAATCGCTCCGCCAAACAGGTTCGCCGAAGGATAGATGGCAATGCGTCCACCGCCGCCCCCACCGCCGATCGAATCAGCCCCATTCCCGCCGTTGGCCGAGATGGAACCGGAGCCGATCAATGTTCCCGTCGTCAGCCAGATGCTGCCGCCAGAGCCGCCACCACCACCCGTGCCGGAACCATTGCCGCCGTTGGCCGAGATGTGTCCGTCCACCTGCAAAATGCCGCTGACATTAAGTTGAATTGCGCCCCCGCCCGCACCACCGACGGAATAAGCGTAAAAATATCCGCCCCCGCTGCCAAACGTGGTGGGTGATGTTTGCGAACCATAGGTTATGCCGCCGCCGGCATTCGTCGAAGAACCATTTGCACCGCTGCCCCCATGTCCGCCACCGCCACACGGATAACCAGTACCATAGTCATAATGACCGTAGCCACTGCCGCCGCCCGCGGGAAAACCCGCGCTGTCAGCGAGCAGGCTCCCGCCGGATTGAATCGTAACATTGCCTGCCGCATTCAGGTAGAGGGTTGATGATGCGGCAGAGACCAAGAGCAGACTGTTGGAAGCAATCGTCAGCTTTCCAATGGTCCACATTCCACTTGGAATCACGGTCGCATTCCCACGAATCAGCACATCAATGTTGCTGTCTAAAATGCCAACCGGTGAATTCGTTCCGGTTCGCCCGCCGTTGTCCATTACCAGCAGCCCGTTCTGTCCGGTCAGTTTGGTGTAAACGGTGCCCGCGCCGCCGGTTTTCGCCCCGGTCCCGCCATAGGCGGCCGTCGAGCCGGAAAACGTGTTCGCGTCACATTGAATCGCAATTCGGCCGCCGCCGCCGCCGCCGCCGTGGGCCGGTTCACCCGCGCCGCCTTGCGCGCTGATGGCGCCCGAACCGGACACCAAGTGCGCCGCGATCCAGATGCTGCCGCCCGACCCGCCGCCGGAGCGGCTGTTGGTGCCGTTGGCGCCATCGGCCGAAATCGTACCGTTGATGATGAACGTTCCGCCGGCGGTGATTTGAATCGTCCCGCCCCCGGCACCCCCGATGCCGGCATAGCTGGCGCCGCCGCCGCTGCCCAAATTGGTGGGTTGGGCAAAGGAACCATAAACGGTGCCGCCCACTGCGTTGCTGGAACTCATCCCGCCAATGCCACCGTATCCGGCGCCGCTGCCGTCCGCCGGATTTCCGGCAGTGTGGCCCGCGCCGGGGCCGGCACCGCCGCCGCAGCCTTTTCCACTCACATTGATGGCACCTCCCGCGGCCACCTCCACGTTGCCCGCCACCGACAGATTAAACCCGGCGGGCAGCACGCCCAACAGCACGTCATAACTCACCAGGACATTGGCGCCATCAGGGATGGCGGAGTTTGTCGTCCGCTGCAACTGGGTCAGAATGCCATCCGGGCTGGTCAGCAGATAATCCACTCCGTTGATATAAACAATTGTGCTCCCGGAATCCGTCACCAGGACCGATGCGGTTACGATGTTGGAATTGAGCAACGTCACCGGGTTGGTGCCGGTCAACACCTGGGATTCGTCCACCACGGAGAGAAGATTTGAAATGACGCCGTTGGGGGAATACGCGTGGGTGAGCACGCCGCCGCCGGCCACGAGCAGGCTGGAAAATGCGTGCGGACCGTCCACCGTCACCGTGCAGTTGCTGACCACGATGTCGGTGCCATCGTAATTCGTATTGCCGACACTGATGGTCGTGCCGCTGGTAAAAGTCGTTGCGGTTGCCGGGAGCTGGACGAATGTCAGGGCAAGGAACCCGGCAATCAAAACGCGGTGGACTGGCAAAAAAAACCAGGTGAGAACAGATTTTGTTTTCATAAAGTTAATCCCAGATGCGACACGAGTTAAATATCCGATACGACCGATTTTGGGAAGTGTGCGTTTGAGGGCACACGCCGACCGCTCGGGGTTTGCATTCATGGTTTTTTGCTCAGCATGGGGTCTGCCAAGCACTTTTGCCCGCCCGGATTCTGCCACTCTCGCCCGTTTAATCATGCGGGGTTTTACTTATGTATTTACCTGGTAACCATCGCATTCCTTGTGGTTTAGGAAACGAAACGGACGGCTGCAATTATTATGAGGAGGGAACTTTGGCGGATAGCTTTGCCATCCCCAACCGATAACCGCGTAAAAAATTTTACGCATCATGCGTGAAGTTCACGCAAAACTGTTTCGGCAACCAAATCGAAAAACAACCGCTATCTTGCCTTAACCAGCAAGCAGATGCACTACCGGCTGCTGGCGGCAGTTTGAACCCCGGGACTGCGGCGTCTGCCCCCCCCCGAATGCGCTTCAGCGCGGGCTTCTTCGTTGAATACGCCGCGAATTTCCGTAAGCTCCGTTGGCAATAAACCATGAAGACCATTTTTCTGCTGGCGCTTGTTTTTTCGCTGTCAATTTCGTCGCCCGCCGAAGTGCCGGCTCCCATCCCGCTCTGGCCGGACGGCGCGCCCGGCGCGCTGGGCGCCACCAGCAACGACATTCCCACGCTCACGCTGTATTTGCCCGATTCCACCAATACGACGGGTGCGGCGATGGTGATTTGTCCGGGCGGCGGCTACAGCCATCTCGCGCCGCATGAGGGAAAAAATTACGCGCTTTGGTTGAATCAGCATGGCGTCGTCTGTTTCGTCTTGAAATACCGGCTCGGTTCGAACGGCTACCGGCATCCGGCGATGCTGGAGGACGCGGCGCGCGCGATGCGATTGGTGCGGGCGCGGGCGGCGGAATGGAAGGTTGACCCGCAGCGCGTGGGTATCATGGGTTCATCGGCGGGCGGGCACCTCGCGTCCATGCTCATGACCCATTTTGATTTGGGCAACACCAACGCCGCCGACCCGGTTGAACGCCAAAGTTCGCGTCCGGACGTCGGCATCCTTTGCTATCCGGTCATCACGATGGGCGAATACACGCATCAGGGTTCAAAAACCAATTTGCTCGGCGCCCATCCGCCGCCGGAACTGGTCAAGCTGCTTTCCAATGAACTGCAGGTGACGACGAACACGCCGCCTTGTTTCATCTGGCAGACTTTTGAAGACAAAACGGTTTCGGTGGAAAACAGCCTTATGTTCGCCGAGGCGTTGCGCAAAAATCATGTGCCGTTTGATTTGCGCATCTACCAAAAAGGCAAACACGGTTTGGGACTCAACGACAACCCCCCGTTCACACATCCGCATCCATGGGCGGGCGATTGTCTGTTCTGGCTCAAGGAACAGGGGTTTGTGCAGTGATTTGGCAGACAAAGCCGGCCATCGCCGGTGTCTCAGTTCAGGAATTGGACAGTTTGACCCACCCCAGGGCACGGCGGTTCAGGGGGCCAGGCCCGTTGAATCTCTCACCGGATTTTCCCCTCTTCTTGGCATTGGCCTTGCTGGCAACTTGAAGAGACTATGAATATTGTGAATCCGTCGAACCCTTTCCAAATCCCGTCCTGTTTACAAAGGGCGGACAGTCAACAACGCCGTCGGGAGCGGTTTAAAAAGGGATTTATTGCTGCCGTGGTAGCCGTCGTAATCCTGCTGGTCGGGCTGTTAATTGAAGGTTGCATGAGCGAACAGTCAACGACCCCGCCCCCGGCCAAAAAGGTCACCCAATCAACGGGTGTGCCGGCATCCTGGACAACCCCGGCCTTGACAGCGGAGCAGCAGCCAAAGCCAGTTCCGCAACCGAATCTTAACGCAACCAGCCAGACCGCCCCGGCCGTTTCAACGGAGAATGCAGCGACCGCCAGCCAGACCGAGACTCTTTACGTGGTCAAATCCGGCGACAGCTTGACCCGCATCGCCAAAGCCCACGGAACAACGGTCAAAGCCCTGAAAGCAGCCAACGGTTTGGAGAACGACCGCATTGTTGTCGGCGCCAAACTGAAAATACCCACGGCTTAAGCGCGCGTTGTCCACCTTGATCCAGGTCTGGTGGAGAAATGGGCGCATCGGGTTTTGGCGTGGCGACACATCAATTTGGAGGGTGGGGTTACGGAAAATTGAAACGGCGCTTATCCAGCGCCGTTTCTTTTTTTGAGATCAGGGGTGAGGGTTAACTCTTAATGCCGGTGATTAATTTTTCCAAAGATTTCCCGCTTGCTTTACCCGCCGTAAAGTTTATCTTTCCACCCGCCTGAACACCGCGTGTGTGGATGTTCATTGAGGCTGAGAAAAAACAGTCAACAAACAACCTAACAATCAACCCTCCGTTGCCACGGCAGCGTCGGTAGTTAGGCAATGGAGTCTTCGAGTCCGTTTCCGCGGACGACCAAGCCTCCCGCAGTTCAACCTGGAATAGCGTTCGTTGCAGATCAGCCCGCCGAGGCGCACGCCGCCGGAATGCGCGTATTTCAGAATGCCCTTGGCGATGTTGTTGGCGGCATACAGCGCCATCATTTCGCCTGACATGACGATGTAGATTTCCTGCGCCTTGTTCTCGCGGATCGGCATGGCGAAGCCGCCGCACACCACGTCGCCGAGCACGTCGTAGGAGACGTAGTCGACATCGTCATAGGCGCCGTTTTCCTCGAGGAAATTGATCGAGGTGATGACGCCGCGGCCGGCGCAGCCGACGCCGGGTTCCGGGCCGCCGGATTCGGCGCATTTGATGCCCTTGTAGCCGATCTTCAGCACTTGCTCGAGTTCGAGGTCCTCGACCGATCCGGCCTCGGCGGCCAGGCTCAGCACCGTGTCCTGCGCCTTGGTGTTCAGGATCAGGCGGGTGGAGTCGGCCTTCGGATCGCAGCCGACGATGAGGATTTTCTGGCCCATCTCAACCAGGGCTGCGAGCGTGTTCTGGGAGGTGGTCGATTTGCCGATCCCGCCCTTGCCGTAGAATGCGATTTGCCGAAGTGCGGCCATTGTGCGTGTGTCCTCTCAGGTGACGGTGCGCGCGGGGTCGGCGGCGGGCGCGGTTGGTCGTGCGTCCGCTCGCCCGGAGGGTCGGCAGCAATCGCTGTGCCAGCGAGCGATGGTGGTGGCGAACGAACGCCGCGACGGCAAACCGCCGCGCGCGCAAACGGACGTTTCGGAACAATGCCCGGCGGAATGTACTTTTACGGCGATTCGCTTTACGGCGATCCGCCCCGCCTTCGCCGCCCTGCACCAGCTCGATGCGGTAGCCATCGGGATCGTCGATGAAGGCGACAATGGTGGCCTCCGGGCCGTCCGGGATGACCACTCACGACCGCCCTTGCTTGGACGACCGCCGCCGCTCACTTCACGGCGTTTCCTGGTTCGGCTGAACGGGGCCGTTTCTTCGTTTTTTCATCGTGAGCGCCCTGCCAGGGTAATTGCTCACCTCGTGGCGGGTGCCTCCTGGACGGCGTCAAGAACGATCCGCCAGGCCGGGCCAACGCAAGCGCTCCACATCGGGGCCCTCGGTGTCCGAGCCGTGACGGATGGATTGGCTCCCAGATGAGCGATTACCGGGTAGCCGCACACGATGTTTGGGCTTTTTGTTTTGAGCGTACCAGAGAACCAGTTTGTTCCGGCCGGGTGGCAGTGGATGAACTCATGTCAGGTAGGAATGCACGATCTCGATAAGTTCCTCGGCGGCTATTTTTGTGGAGGCCGTATCTTCCGCGTCGACCAGATGGAGGCGGATATGGTCCTCGATGACCTCAGCAATAAAGCCGTCCAGAGCGCCGCGACAGGCGGTCGCCTGCTGTAACACGGCCGAAAACTGGCGTCGTCTCCAGCGCTCGCCGCATCGCCTCGACCTGCCCACGAATGCGATTGAGTCGCTTCAGCAGCCTGGTTTTTTCTTCCTCGGCCGTCACCATCGCCCTTGACCTTATACCCGGTAGGGGTATATCGAATTTTCAACAGGATGGCGAGCGCTTGAAGGTTCATCCTGTGCCTATCCCGGCTCTGTCCGGGCGGACGCAACCAGCAAGGGATCACATGAACCCGCGATCTAGCAGCCAGCCCTCGGAGAGCCACAGTCGGCGCTTCCCGCCTGCTATGACCGTTCTGCTGGGTTGGACCGTCGCCCGGGTCGTGCATGTGACCGCCATGCCCAGCGCGCGAAGCGCGCCGGGGCTAGCGGCCGAGGCCCTCCCGGGTTCGAGCAACCGCTTGAACCGAAGGAGAGGGCCATGGCTGCCTTTCTCCCCGTCGATTCCTTCGGGCGCATGCAGCGCCCGATTTTCTGACCGCGGCAATGGCCGGTCCGGGCGGGTCGCGCCGCCCCGCGGCCGCCGGGCTGCGCGAGCTGGGAGGTGCCCAACGGCCGGCTGAGCTGCCGCTGGCAACCGCGCCTCGGCGCGTTCCGGCCTCCTCCGGACTGACCACCCGGCGCGGCCCCGCCGCGCCTGCCCGCTGCCTTGCCCGCCCGGTCCGCGCCGGGCGGGACAACCCGCCGTCAATCCCTTGCCGGAGGCCCCCATGTCCGACCTGCGTTCTCACCGATCCCGCCCGCTCCGCCGTGCTCGACTCCGCCCATGTCGGCGACATCGAGGGCGCGCTCGGCACCATCTACCAGGGCGACACGCGCCGCCGCGGCAACTGGGCCGCCCGGCTGCAGCACCCTCGCCGCCATCGTCGGCCCCGGCCTGATCGTCATGGTCGGCGACAACGACGCCGGCGCCTTCGGCACCTACACCCAGGCCGGCCAGAACTACGGCACCGCCCTGCTGTGGACGCTGCTGCTGCTGGTCCCGGTGCTCTACGTGAACCAGGAAATGGTGCTGCGCCTCGGCGCGGTCACCGGCGTCGGCCACGCCCGGCTGATCCTGGAGCGGTTCGGCAAGTTCTGGGGCGCGTTCAGCGTCATCGACCTGTTCCTCCTGAACGCGCTGACCATCGTCACCGAGTTCATCGGCATCAGCCTCGCGCTCGGCTATCTCGGCGTGCCGCGGGTGCTGGGGCGTCTGGTCGCGGCCGGCGATCGTCATCGCCGCGGCCAGCACCGGCAGCTTCCGCCGCTTCGAGCGGTTCTCGCTGGTGCTGTGCTTCTGCAGCCTGCTGCTGGTGCCGGTCTTCCTGATGGTGCACCCGCCGCTGGGCCAGGTCGCGCGCGACCTGGTCGTCCCGCGCTTCCCGGCCGGGCCAAGCTGTCCGACGTCATGCTGCTGATCATCGCCATCGTCGGCACCACGGTCGCGCCCTGGCAGCTGTTCTTCCAGCAGAGCTACGTCATCGACAAGCGCATCACGCCGCGCTTCATGGCCTACGAGCAAGGCCGACCTCTGGATCGGCATCGTCGTGGTCGTCATCGGCGCGGTGGCGATGATGGCCTTCACCGCCGCGGCCTTCGCGGGCACGCCGGGCTTCGGCCAGTTCACCGACGCCGGCGGCGTCGCCGCCGGGCTGGAAGACTATGCCGGCGGGCGGCCGGCGTGATGTTCGCCATCGCGCTGATCGACGCCAGCATCATCGGCGCCGCGGCGGTGTCGCTGTCGACCGCCTATGCGATCGGCGACGTGCTGTCGCTGCGGCACTCGCTGCACCGCAAGCCGACCGACGCCAAGGCCTTCTACCTCGTCTATGGCGGCCTGATCGGCGTGGCCGCGGCGCTGGTGCTGTCGCCGCGACGCGCCGCTCGGCCTGCTGACCAACGCGGTGCAGACGCTGGCCGGCGTGCTGCTGCCCTAGCGCCACGGTGTTCCTGCTGCTGCTCTGCAACGACCGGGCGGTGCTCGGGCCCTGGGTGAACGGGCGGTGGCTCAACCTGTTCACCGGCGCGGTGATCTGGGTGCTGGTCATGCTGTCGATCGTCCTGACCGCGGCGACCTGTTCCCGGCCTGTCCGGCGAGACGATCGTGGCCGTGCTCGGCGGCGGCACGGCGTTCGGCGTCGCCGGATTCGCCGCGGTCGCCTGTTGCGGCGGCGGCGCGGCGCGCCGGTGGCCGCTGCCCCGCGCGTAAATCCCGATCGGCTGCGGGCACTGCGGGCGAACTGGCGCATGCCGCCGCTGGATATGCTGCCGGCACCGAAGCTGAGCCTGAGCAAGCGGATCTGGATGGGCGTGCTGCGCGCCTATCTTGTCGCCGCAGTCATCCTGGTCGCCGTCAAAGTGGTCCAGCTCGCGCTGGGGCAGTAGCGGCGGGTCGTGCGATGATCGGCTTTCCGCGCCGCTTCACGCGACGAACCGTTGCCAAGATGATCGGGCTGGAACCGCAGGGCAATCGGGGGAATGAAGCAAGGCCAGGGCTCTGCGCGGCCGTGTCAGTCCGGGCGCCGGTGACATGCCTCGGGGCCGCTACACGGCAACGATAAGTTCTGGCGCCCGGTCGCCACTGGCCGAATGTTATGGGCGAAGCGCTGCAACCATGAAGCCGGGGAACTCCCATCGCCGCTTCCCGCGCGACCGCGGTGGCGGTTCTGCCGAGCGGCCGCTCGCTGGTCTATCGCGAAGGGGCTGGCCGTCCGCTGACGCATCAGTTGCGGGAGAGCATGAACGGCATTCGCTATGTCTTGCGCCATGGCATCCCGTGGGACGCCATGCCGACCCAAGCGGTGGAGAGTTGAGCAAGGCATCGGGGCGCTGACTGGCTCATGCCGCCTGGAGCTTGATTATGAAACGCTGACACACGCATCCGCTGCCGCCACGCTCTGCTCTTCCATCACGCGCCTGCTCGCGTCGATAAATATGGCCCGACCCTTTCCCGACGGACTTCAGGTCAAGGGCCTAATCCGGCAGCCCCTTGCCCGGCGCCAGTTCCAGCCACATGGCGTTGAGGGCGGCGAAGGCGCAGGCGAAGCCGAGCCCGAGAATCCACGCGAAATACCACATGACGCAGCCGGCTCCTTTCAATAGACCGCACTGGTGTCGCGGGTGATGTCGGCCTGCGGTCACCTTGCCGCGCAGCACCCGGTAGACCCAGGCCGTGTAGGCCAGCACGACCGGCAACAGCACCGCCGTCGCCGCCGTCATGATGCCCAGCGTCCTGCGGCTCGAGGAGGCATCCCACACCGTCAGGCTGGCGGCCGGATCGAGCGAGGAGGGCAGCAGGAACGGGAACAGGCTGAAACCCGCGGTGGCGATCACGCCGGCGATGGCGAGGCCGCTGGCGAGGAAGGCAAGCACCGGACGGCGCGCCGCCGCGCGTCAGCAGCAACCGCGACCAGCGATGCCCAGCACGCGCAAGCACCGGGGCGGCGATCATCCACGGATGCGCCGCATAGTTGGCCAGCAGGCCGCCGGGCACGCGCAGCACCTCCTTGGCGAGCGGGTTGGACGGGCCGTCGACGCCGCCGAACCGGCCGAGCGCGTAGCCGTCGAGGAACGCCACCCACACGCCGCCGGCCAGGAACAGGCCGAGCAGGGCCAGCCCCGCCGCCACGCCGGCCCGCCGCGCCCGGTCGCGCACCGCGCCTTCCGTCTTGCAGGCCAGCCAGGTGGCGCCGTGCTGGGTGATCATCGCCACGCTGACCAGTCCGCACAGCAGGGCGAACGGATTGAACAGGTCGAGCAGCGTGCCGGTGTAGCTCAGCCGCAGCGTGTCATCGAAGCGGAACGGCACGCCCTGCAGCACATTGCCGAACGCGACACCGAACACCAGCGCCGGCACCAGCCCGCCCACGAACAGCGCGCCGTCCCACAGCGCGCGCCAGGCCGCGCCCCTCCAGCTTGCTGCGGAACTTGAAGCCCACCGGCCGCAGGATCAGCGCGCCCAGCAGCAGCAGCATCGCCAGGTAGAAGCCGGAGAACGCCACCGCATACAGCGGCGGCCAGGCGGCGAAAATCGCGCCGCCGCCCAGGATCAGCCAGACCTGGTTGCCTTCCCAGACCGGCCCGATCGTGTTGATCACCACCCGCCGCTCGATGTCGCTGCGGCCGACGAAGGGCAGCAGGATGGCGGTGCCGAGATCGAACCCGTCCATCACGCGCGAAGCCGATCAGCAGCACGCCGAGCACCGCCCACCACAGCAGCCGCAGGGTTTCATAGTCGAACATCGGCGTCTCCCTATTCGGCCGGCGCGCAGGGCGGCTGGCGCCGGCGCCAGCCGGGACGGGCGCCTGCGGGCCGCGGCGGATGGTGCGCACCATCAGGAACAGCTCGACGATCAGCAGCGCGGAGTAGAAGACCACGAAGCCCGACCAGCGAAATCTGCACGTCGGCGGCGGGGATGTCGGAAACCGACAGGAAGGTCGGCAGCACGCCGTCGATCGTCCAGGGCTGGCGTCCGCCTTCGGCCACATACCATCCGAGTTCGGCGGCGATCCAGGGCAGCGGCAGGCTGGCCACGCAGACCCGCAGCAGCCAGCGGCGCCGTTCGAGCTGGCGCGCGCTGGCCAGCGCGAACATGGCGCCGAACAGGACGATGAAAACAAGCCCAGCCCCACCATGAAGCGGAAGCTCCAGAACAGCGGCACCACGGCGGGCACCGTGTCCCACGCCGCGGCGTCGATCTGCGCCGGCGTCGCGGCGGCGATGTCCGGCGTGTAGCGCTTCAGCAGCAGCGCGTAGCCGAGATCGCCGACATGGGCGGCGAAGGCGGTGCGGGCCGTGGCGTCGGCGGGGTCGGCGCGCAGCGCCTGCATGGCCTTGTAGGCGACGATGCCGTTTTCGATCCGCGCGCGGTTCTGCGCCACCAGATCCTTGATGCCGGCAACCTCGCCGTCGATGGAACGGGTGGCGATCAGGCCCAGCAGGTAGGGAATGCGCACCCGGTAGCGGGTGAACGCGCCGTGCTGGTCGGGCAGGGCGAACACGGTGAAGGCGGCGGGCGCCGGCTCGGTGTCCCACATCCGCCTCGATGGCGGCGATCTTCATGCGCTGGTTCTGCCCCGCGGTGTAGCCGCTTTCATCGCCGAGCACGACCACCGACAGCGCCGAGGCAAGGCCGAAGCTGGCGGCCACCGTCATCGAGCGGATGGCAAGCCCGCGATGGCGGCCGCGCGAGCAGATAGAACGCGCTGACCGACAGCACGAACATCGACCCGGTGACATAGCCGGCCGAGACGGTATGCACGAACTTCGCCTGCGCCACCGGATTGAACAGCACGGCGGCGAAGTCGGTGACCTCCATGCGCATGGTCTCGACATTGAAGGCGCTGCCGACGGGGTTCTGCATCCAGCCGTTGGCGACCAGGATCCACAGCGCCGACAGGTTCGACCCCAGCGCGACCAGGCAGGTCACGCCAGATGCTGCACCCGCGACAGCCGGTCCCAGCCGAAGAAGAACAGGCCGACGAAGGTGGCCTCGAGGAAGAACGCCATCAGCCCCTCGATGGCCAGCGGCGCGCCGAAAACGTCGCCCACATAATGGGAGTAGTACGCCCAGTTCGTGCCGAACTGGAATTCCATGGTGATGCCGGTGGCGACGCCCATGGCGAAGTTGATGCCGAACAGGGTGCCCCAGAATTTCGTCATGTCGCGCCAGATCGTGCGCCCGGTGGTGACGTAGATGCTCTCCATGATCGCCAGGATCACCGACAGCCCGAGCGTGAGCGGCACGAACAGGAAATGGTACAGCGCGGTCATGCCGAATTGCAGCCGCGAGAGTTCGACGACATCCATGCGGATCACCGTGACAGAGGAAAGAGCCGGGGAAGGCGCACTCGCCGGCGATCCGCGCGGCCAGGTCGGCCGGATGGCGATGCGCGGGCGAGAAGAACAGCAGATAAAGCGCGACCAGGGCGGCGAACTTCGCGACCAGCGCGATCGTGATCTCGCGGCGCAATCCGGCATCCGGCTGCGAGTGCGTCATCGGCGCTCCGTGTCCGTCCGGCCGGCACGATCGCATTCTGCGCGGGGATTTCCCGGCTTTCAACGGGGCGTTGCCCCGAGCGCCACCCCGCCGCGCAAGCGCGCCTTCGCCCTGGACCCACCAAGCGGCCTGTGGAACCCATTCTTTTCTCACAGGGTCACCGGGGAAGGCGCGGCGTCACTGACAGAAGATACAGCTCTTGAAACCATCGTCGGTACGATATATCGTTCAAACAAGAGTATATCTTTCGCTACAGGCATGCGCACGTCCCCTCGTCCGGCACGCAACCCACCAGGAGCGCTTCATGACCGCGACCCTTCGTCCCGACGGGGAAATCCAGCCGACGCGCCGCGATTTCCTGGCATTGACGGCCGCCAGCGCCGCCGCCATCGGCGCCGGCCGATCGCCTGGCCGCTGGTCGACAGCATGAACCCGTCCGGCGACGTGCTCGCGCATGTCGCACGACGGAGGTGGATTTGTCCCCGATCCAGCCGGGCCAGGGCATCATCGTCCTGTGGCGGGGCCAGCCGGTGTTCATCCGCCACCGCACCGAGGCCGAGATCGCACTGGCCAGGGAAGTCGTGGTGGCCGACCTGCGCGATCCGGCCGCCGATGCCGACCGGGTCAAGCCGGGCCACGAGCAATGGCTGGTGGTCAGCGCCATCTGCACCCATCTGGGCTGCATTCCGGGCGGCAGCAAATCGAACCAGCCGCGCGGCGAGTTCGGCGGCTGGTTCTGCCCCTGCCACGGCAGCCAGTACGACACCGCCGGCCGCATCCGCAAAGGGCCGGCGCCGCGCAATCTGCCGCTCGTGCCGTATGCGTTCCAGACCGACACCAAGATCACCATCGGCTGACCGTCCGTGGCTCCCCTACACTGTGCGCGACATGTCTGCCGAACTTTGGGAGACGTCGATGTCGCGACAGGACGTGCCGGATGCGGTCGGTGGGCCGACAAGCTGGGACTGCTTCGGCTGCGGACGCCGCGGCTGTGGCCGCGGGTCCGGCGCGGGCGGCGGGCGCGGGCGGGGGCGGATGTTCGACAACGGCGATCTGCGCCTGGTGGTGATGCAATTGCTGTCGGAGCGCCCGCGCCACGGCTACGAGATCATCAAGGCATTGGAGGAGCGGGTCGGGGGCGGCTACAGCCCCAGCCCCGGCGTGGTCTATCCCACGCTGACGCTGCTCGAGGAACTCGGCCATGCCACGGTGGCCGATGAGCGCGCCGGCCGCAAGCTGTACACGCTGACCGCCGACGGGCGTACGGCGCTGGCGGTCAACCAGCCCGCGGTCGACGCCATTTTCGCCCGCCTGGAAAGCGAGGCCGCCTCACGCGGCGGCCCGCCGCCGCAGGTGGTGCGGGCGATGGAAAACCTGACCGCTTCGGTGCGGCTGCGACTGCAAGGGCAGCCTGCGGACGAGGCGCATGTCCGCGCCATCACTGCGGCAATCGATGCGGCGGCACGGGCGGTG
>CAWDPX010000024.1:0-26262 GCA_963804345.1 uncultured Verrucomicrobiae bacterium
CCCGATGAATTCATTGCATGTTTAGCCCTTGTCATGAACGGCCCAACGGCCTATCGTTGGCCGGCAAAACAGGCAGCATCATTTGACTAACCATTACATTGTACCGATCAACAACCGCAACTGAAAATGCTATGAAAAAACTGCTCGCAATCGGACTGACTGTGTTCGCGGCCTCCGCCGTGTCGGCTCTCGCCGCTGACGGCAAGGCCAGCTTCGAAAGCAACTGCGCCAAGTGCCACGGCACGGATGGCAAGGGCCAGACCAAGATGGGCCAGAAACTCGGCGCCAAGGACTATACCGATCCCAAGGTCCAGGACGCGTTGAAGGATGACGCCGCGTTCAAGGCCATCAAGGAAGGCGTGAAAGCCGACGACGGCAAGACCCTTATGAAGCCGGCCGAAGGCATGTCAGACGACGACAGCAAAGCGCTCGTCGCTTACATGCGGACGTTCAAGAAGTAAATGCTCCTCCCGGCCGGGGAATCCGGCGGAGTCTTTGGCGCTTTGGATTTTGTACTGTAGTGGCGGTCTGTGACTGCCGATTGGGGTGTGGTATCGGCTGTCTTAGCCGGGGGTACGGTGAAGATCGCCAATGTTGTGCTGAGGACAGCGCCCACAACAGCTAACTGACCATCACCGGGTTCCGGCGATGGCCGATTGACCGATATGAGCACTGAAATTACGGGGAAACCGCCTCACCGGCCGTCCCTGTTGCGAAACTGGATGAGTTTGACCGGGCTGGTCGTTGTGATCGGCAGCCTGTTCTCGTTCTTCATGCTGCTCATGCTGGATGCGGTGGCGCACTTTTCCAACCCTTACATCAGCATCCTGACCTGGATGGTGACGCCCGGATTCCTGATTGGCGGGATGGTTCTGACCGTGATCGGGGTCTTGCTCGCGCGGCACCGGCGCGCGGAAAGCGCCACCTTCGCGGCCGCCGTGCAAATTGACCTTTCGCGCCCGCGCGACCGGCGCATCATGGGCGCCTTTCTGGCCGGCGCCGTGCTTTTTCTTTTTATCTCGGCAGTGGGCAGTTACAACACCTTTGAATTTTCGGAGTCGGTGCAGTTTTGCGGCGAAACCTGTCACGGCGTCATGAAGCCCGAATTGACGACCCACGACCACGGCCCGCACGCGCGTGTGGCCTGCGTCGCCTGTCACGTCGGACCGGGCGTGAACTGGTTTGTCCGTTCCAAACTTTCCGGCACCTACCAGGTGTATTCCGTGCTGTTCAACAAGTACCCGCGCCCCATCGGCACACCCATCAAAAATTTGCGGCCCGCCCGCGAAACCTGCGAGCAATGCCACTGGCCCCAGAAATTTTCCGGCAACCTGGATCGCACCTATACTTATTTCCAGGGCGACGCCTCCAACTCGCCGTATGCTATCCGGCTCTCCATCAAAATCGGCGGGAGCGACCCGACCCGCGGCCCGGTCGGCGGCATTCACTGGCACATGATGGTTGGCAACCAGGTGGAGTACATCGCCACCGACGCCGCCCGGCAGAAGATTCCCTGGGTGCGGATCACCGACCCGGAGGGCGTGGTCACGGTTTATCGCGCGCCGAAATTCACCAACGACATCAGCCAGCTCGAGATTCGCAAGATGGACTGCATGGATTGCCACAATCGCCCGTCTCATCGCTATGTGCCGCCCGACCAGGCGGTCAACCTGGCCATGGAACTCGGCCAGATTGACCGCACCATTCCCTGGATCAAGACCAACGCGGTTTATGTTCTGACCCGCAAATACGACACCGACATCCAAGCGCGCGATGGCATTGCCACCGCGCTGGCCGGACATTATCCCAATGACCCGCGCATCCGGCAGGTCATCCCGGTGGTGCAACAGATTTATCGGGACAATTTCTTTCCCGAAATGAAGGCCAATTGGAGTGTTTATCCGGACAACCTCGGCCACATGCTCTGGTCCGGCTGTTTCCGCTGCCACGACGGCAATCACAAGACCGACACGGGCAAATCCATCAAGGCCAACGACTGCAACTCCTGCCACACCATTCTCGCGCAGGGGAGCGGCGCGGATTTGCAGCAAATGACACCGGGCGGCCAGCCTTTCAAACACGTCGGTGGAGATTATGACCTTTCCTGTTCAGAATGTCACACGGGCGGCCCGTAGGCTGCCGGCGCTCATCGCCGGCGTCCTGCTTTGCCTGTCGTTCGCATCGCCAGTTGTGGCGGCCACCAATGCCGTGCCCAAGCTGGCGAACTCGGACTGCCTCGACTGCCACCTGGATCCGTCCACGACCCGCAAGGTGGACGGGAAAATCGTTCCATTGCTTTTTCCGACCAACTCCTTTCAGAAATCCGTCCATTCCATGCTCGATTGCACGGACTGCCACACGGGCATCAAGGACTTGGTGCATGAGAGCAAACTGCCGCCGCCCGACTGCTCCGGCTGCCATGAAAAGGAGGCTAAAGACTACGCCACGAGCATCCATGGCCTGAGCCACAAGCTCGGAGCTTCCGGCGCCGCCAATTGCTGGGATTGTCACGGCTCGCACGGCATCCTGCCGGCGAAGGACCCGGCGTCTTCCGTTTACAAGTTGAACCTCCCGCAAACCTGCGCCAAGTGCCACAGCAATCCGGGGTTGACGAAGGAATATCAGATGAAGTTTCCGGAGGCCGCGTCGCAATACATGGAAAGCATCCATGGCCGCGCGCTTCTGAAGATGGGTTTGATTGTCGCGCCGTCCTGCAACGACTGCCACGGCGTGCATGACATCAAGCGCGAAGTGGACCGCGATTCGCCCATCAACCACGCCAACGTCGCTACCACCTGCGGCAAATGCCACGTCGGCATCGAGGAAACCTACCTTAAGAGCGTCCACGGCCAGTTGCTGGCCAGGGGCGACCAGCGTGGTCCGGTTTGCACGGACTGTCATACCGCGCACGAGATCGAGAAACCGTCGGGGAATAATTTCAAGGCTCTCAGCGATGCGCGTTGCGGCAAATGCCACGAAGACCGGCTGGCGCATTACCGCGACACCTATCACGGCAAGGCCATGGCGCTCGGCAGGGCGAACTCGGCTCCGGCCGTGGCCGCCTGCTACGACTGCCACGGTCATCACGACGTGCTGCCGCCGTCCAACCCGGCGTCGCATCTGTCGAAAACCAACATCCTCGCCACCTGCCAGCAATGTCATCCGGGCGCCACCATCGGTTTCACCGAATTCAAGCCGCACGCCAATCCGCTGGACGCGAAACATTATCCGCTGCTCCACGTTGTTTTCCTGGCCATGACCGGCCTGCTGCTGGGCACGTTCGCCTTCTTCGGCCTGCACACCCTCTTGTGGCTGGTGCGCGCCGTCTGGTTGTATTTGCATGACTCCAAGAAATTCCGCGAGGCCAAGGTCAAGACCCAGGTGGACGACGAATGGTTCACGCGCTTCGTGCCGTTCGAGCGGTTCCTGCATTTCCTCGTCGTCACCAGCTTCCTCCTGCTGGTCATCACCGGCATGCCGCTCAAGTTTTATTACACGAGCTGGGCGAAGGGGATCTTCGCCATCCTCGGCGGCGCGGATACGGCGCGTACGCTGCACCGGTTCGGCGCGCTGGTCACCTTCCTTTACTTCGGCCTGCATGTCTCATCGCTCATTGGCCGGGCGTGGAAGGGTCGGGGAAACCTCCGCAATCCGGTGGACGGCAAATTCTATTTCAGCCGGCTGTGGCGCGTGCTGTTCGGGCCGGACTCAATGATGCCCACGTGGCAGGACTGGAAGGATTTTGTGGCGCACAACAAATGGTTCTTCGGCCAAGGCCCGAAACCGCAGTTCGACCGCTGGACCTACTGGGAGAAATTCGATTATTTCGCCGTGTTCTGGGGCGTGGCCATCATCGGCGCCTCGGGGCTGGTCATGTGGTTCCCGGAATTTTTCACCCGCTTCCTGCCGGGCTGGATCATCAACGTGGCGCTGATCATCCATTCGGACGAGGCGCTGCTGGCCGCCGGCTTCATCTTCTCGATCCATTTCTTCAACACGCATTTCCGCATCGAGAAATTCCCGATGGACACCGTCATCTTCTCCGGCCGCGTTTCCAAGGGCGAGTTGATCCACGAGCGCAAGCGCTGGTACGATCGCATGGTGACGGAGGGCAAGCTGGACCAGCACCGCGTGCGCGACGAATGGCTGCGCTGGCGGAACATTGCGCGCGCGTTCGGCTATTTCTTCTTCGGCCTGGGCGTCTTCCTGCTGCTGCTCATCATCTACGCCATGCTCTCGCGCCTGGCGCACTGATTCAATTGGTTGAGAGTTGAATGTTGAATGTTGAATGTTGAGTGTTGGATGTTCACCTTCCTGGAGCAACTCGTCCCTCGGCGCGGCGAAGTGTAACGAAGACGGCACCACTCCTCATCCGCTGGCAAAGGAACAGTTGAAAGAAATCGAGAGCCATGCGGCGCAGGCGATTGAGGGCAAGAGCCGTTGCTGGTGGAATCCGGAAAAGGGCGAAGGAAAAAAGCTGGGCAGGTTGGGAAGCAATCCGGTTGCTTTCCTTGTCATGGGGTTAAAATAAGCCGGGTGATGAAACAAAGGCAAGGAACCGTTTTGGGACTGATTTTGCCTCCGGAGCGCGGCTTGTCCCAAGCCGCAGCACTGTGAAATGCAAGAGCCGGTTGGAACGTTTTTATGAGTCGGTCTTCGCGAATGGAACTGCTGCGAGTTGGGACAACTCGCGCTCCGTGGTTTTAATTCGAGTCTCGTGTTTCAGTTCTCAGTCTTCGGCTTTCACTAATTGTTTCCCATCCGTACTACCATCCATGAAAGTATTTTTTTCCTGCGCCAATTGTTCGAGCGGCGTAGTGGCACGGGCATCTTGCCCGTGCGTTTCAATCAAGCCGGCATTTTCGGAAATTTACGGGCGGGACGCCCGTGTCACTATTTTGCTTGCGGCTTCGCTGCGCTGTGTTCATCCGTGGTTAAATTCTTAACAAAAAATGGCCATTTGCCGCCAAACCGTGTGGAGTCGCCTTTGTCGTTCCAGCCGATATTCAAAGGTGATGGCTGCCTTCGGAAAGCGATTTCTGTCCGTCTGCGTCCTGGTCCTGGCATTCACCCTGCCGGCACGGGCCGGGTTGAAGAACAGCGATTGCCTGGATTGTCACTCGGATAAAACCCTCGCCATCACTAACGCCGCAGGCAAGGCGCTTTCGCTTTTCGTGGATGAAGCCAAACTCAAGGCTTCCGCGCACCAGACCAATACCTGTGTCAGTTGCCACGCCGACGTCACGGAC
This sequence comes from uncultured Verrucomicrobiae bacterium, assembly GCA_963804345.1. Lineage (GTDB taxonomy): Bacteria > Verrucomicrobiota > Verrucomicrobiia > Limisphaerales > UBA11358 > UBA11358. The sequence goes on from CAWDPX010000024.1 coordinate 5,250, forward strand.
AAGCATCCCGACGACAATGTCCGGCTGCAACCCATCCATTGCGCCACCTGCCACGAGCAACAGACTAAAAGTTACAACGCCAGCGTGCATGGCCTGGCATTGCAGGCGGGACACGCCGATGCCGCCACCTGCCAGGACTGCCACGATTCGCACTCGATCCTGCCGCCGGATTCACCGGATTCGCCGCTGCACTATTCCCATCTGGCGCAGACCTGCGGAGCGTGCCACGATACCGAAGCCCGGGATTGGTCATTGAGCGTGCATGGCAAAGCGATGGCGGCGGGCGTGCGTGACGCGCCCACCTGCACCGACTGCCATTCCGAACACAAAATCGCCGCGCTGAAAAGCGCGTCACCGGAAGTTTCCGCCGAAGTGTGTAGCCGCTGCCACGCGTCGGAACGGCTCAACACCAAATACAAACTGCCCGGCGACCGGGTGAAGACATTTTTTGGCAGCTATCACGGACTGGCGGCGCAATACGGCTCCACCGTGGCCGCCAACTGCGGCAGTTGCCACGGTTACCACAAAATTCTGCCCTCGGCTGACACCAACTCGACCATTAACGCCGCCCACCTCGTCGAAACCTGCGGCAAATGTCATCCGGGCGCCGACAAAAATTTTGCCGCCGGCAAAATCCATGTGGACATTGAATCGGCCAAATCGGCCAGTGGCGGCGACGGCATCGGCCTGCAAGTCAACTCGTGGGTGCGCCGGATTTATCTGGTGCTCATCTTCGGAACCATCGGGGCGATGTTCATTCATAACGCGCTGCTTTTCCTGCGCAAGGTTGCCGCCCGTTATCGCGTGGCCGTGCGGCCGGTGATGCGCATGAATGCCGCGCAACGCTGGCAACACTTCGTGCTCGCCGCCAGCTTCATCATCCTGGCCGTCACCGGCTTTGCCCTGAAATTTCCGGACTCCGGGCTGGCCCGGCTGCTCGGCTCCAGCGAACCGTTCCGGCGCTGGACGCATCGCATCGCCGGGATTGTGCTGCTGTTGGTGGGCGTCTGGCATTTGATTTACCTGCTCAGCTCGAAGGAAGGCCGGCAGTTATTGAAGGATTTGTTTCCGGTGAAAAAAGATCTGGCCGACGTGTGGTGCCAAATCCGTTACCTGCTCGGCTGGAGCACGGAGAAACCGCAAATCGGCCGGTTCGGTTACGCCGAGAAAATGGAATACTGGGCGGTAATCTGGGGCACCATCATCATGGGCGTGAGCGGATTGATGATCTGGTTCAAGCTGGACGTGACGAGATTCCTGCCGCGCTGGATCGTGGACGTGGCGCTGACGATCCATTACTACGAAGCCGTGCTTGCCTGCCTGGCGATCATGGTGTGGCATTTCTACCACGTCATCTTCGACCCCGACGTGTATCCGCTGAACCCGGCGTGCTGGGACGGCCATGTGTCGGAAGAATGGCAGAAGCACGAGCATCCGCTGGAAAAGACAACGGATTCAACATCGAACATTCAACATCCAACATCGAACACTGAATAGAAGCTGGAACGACAACGCGTTCCCGGGCTTGCCGAAGCTTTGGCGAAAGCAGCTCGACCCCTTGTCGCACCAAGCCGGATTGAACCGCGAAAATCGCGGAACACACGAATTGTTCCAGCCGCAACTTGTCGCGCTGTTGCCTCGTAGGCGGAAAATGGTCAAGACCAAAATTGTGCAAACGGCAAAACGCGCAAAACCATCATGGCTCGCGCCATGTGGGTCGCAGGTCATCATGAGTTCAGGCCATCAATCGGAGATGGGAATTGACCTGGCGGGCGGGTTTGCGGATTCTACGCGCAACGCAGGGCAATTCCTGCATCTGGCAAAATATGAAATCATTTATTATCCTGACGCTCGCGCTCGGCCTGGTCGCCGGTTGTGGCGCCAAGAACGACAAGGCATCCATGCAAACAAATCCCAGCGCGAATTCAGATCCCGGCACCGCCTTTCTCGCGGCGAACGCCAAAAAGGACGGCGTCACCACCACGGCCAGCGGTCTGCAATACAAGGTCATCAAGTCCGGCATGGGCGAGACGCCCAAGCTGAGCGATACGGTCAAGGTGCATTACCAAGGCACGTTGATTGACGGGACGATTTTTGACAGTTCAATCCAGCGCGGCCAGCCCATCAGCTTTCCGGTCGGCGGCGTCATCGCGGGATGGACCGAGGCCTTGCAACTGATGAAGGTCGGCGACAAATGGCAGTTGTTCATCCCGGCCAGACTGGCCTACGGCGAACAGAGTCCCACGCCGGCGATTCCGCCCAACAGCGTATTGATCTTCGAGGTGGAATTGCTCGGCATTGAAAAATAGGAGATGGCAGATGGCAGATGGGAGATAGGGGATGGCGGCGTAAATAGGTTCTGTCTCTGCGTTCTTTGCGGTTAAGTTCTCCGTTCTGGATTTCGGGCTGAGGCCGGGAAATCCCAGGATTGGTGAGGTTGGCCGTTCGGATTCATTTCTTTCGGAATTCCGTCCCTAACCGGGCGCAATCCACCCCTCAAATTCCCCAATTGGCCACTTATTCAATGCGTTTTGGCCCGTTTCTGTTAAATATATGCACCGTGGCAACTGAAGTATCGAATCAATTAAACCGCTTCTAAAATGAACGCGTCTCCCATGGTCGCCGAATTGGAATTGCCGGAGGTTTCCCAGCCTGGCCGGCAAACCATCAGGCGGGCGGGCAGGGACATGACTCAAACCAAACCGAAGCGATCCCTCTACATCCTTTTCATTGATGACGAGCCGCAGATCCGGGAATTCATGACGGTTTGTCTCGCGCAATTCGAGCATCGCGTGATGGTTGCCTCCGGCGGAAAACAAGGGTTGGAAATGTTCCGCACCGCCATGCTGAAACACCAGCCTTACGAAGTGGTCATCACCGATTTGGGCATGCCGGAGGTTGATGGCCGCGTTGTGGCCCGGACGATCAGGGCGGAATCCCCCAACACACCCATCATCATGATGACGGGCTGGGGGGTGATGATGAAGGAAGACGGAGAAACGGTTCCGGACGTGGATGTCGTGGTCAACAAACCGCCGCGCATGCACGAACTGAACGATCTGCTGCTCCGGATGGCAGAGCCGGCGTAAAGAAGGCTCCCGCATTCACAACATTTCGACACGGCAAGTCGCCGCGCCAGGGAATGAGGACGACAAAACTTTGTCCCACGTGGGACAAAGTTTTGTGAAAGACTTAACGCTGAAATTCCAGCCACCTGAAGCTGCTTCGCTCAAAAGAGCCGGGGCGAAAACTTGTAATCCCTTGCCAGAAGTTCGCGAACGATTTCCACCGACCATTCTTCCGCAATCTTTCCGTCATCCACGTCCCGGGCGATATCCTTTAGCGGCACAAAAGTGCCGCTCAAAAGAGTGCCTCGTTTCTCGAAAAATTCCGCGCTGCTCAAAACAATTGCGACGTCGTCAGTTTTTGCTTTCCATTCGTAAACGATGGCGACGTGCTTTTGAGTTCCTTCGCCACCGCGTCCGGGACAAACCGCTCCCCGCAGTTTTAGTTCGTGAGGCTCAAGGCCAAGGCGCAATTCCTCCTGAATTTCTCTCAAGGCGCATTGCAATACCGAGTCTCCGCCGGATTCATCTTCCTTTCGCACGGGTCCGCCGGTCCAGATGACAATCCTATCGTTCAGAGGGTTTTGACCGGTCCGTTCTTTCCGGCGAAGGCGCAACACTCGGCCACTTTTATTGCGGACGACAACCAGGGGAAGTGCCTGAACCCGGGTTTTATCCGCCTCCACCTCTTCCCGGGGCTTGAAATTGCCTGATTTGACAAACAACCCGGCCAGGGCGGCGGCTTCCGAAGAATTCAAACATCTCCGACCGGCAAACGTCCGGAGGACGTCCTCCTCCGGCAATGAAAGAACATCCTCGCCAAGATGTTCCTCGATAACATTCAGCGCCAGATTCGCCACGGCTTCTGCGGTCTGTCTGGCGCCACCTCTTCGTTCGGCCGAGGTGTCAATTTCGAAAATCCGGAATTCGTTCTTCAAACTTTGGGCTGTCTTTCGGGTCGTGTTTAACATCCGGGCCAGAACCTTTTTATTGATAATCGCGCCTTCCTGGCGCTCGACCGGCAGCAGTCCCTTTTCCCGCTGCATCGCATCTTCGGGTGACGCCGTCATTACGAATACCGCCGAGATGTGCCGGCGCCAATCCGCCAGCCTCAGAAAACCTTCGATCATCTTGCGTTCCTCCGGGCGAATCCGCTCCAGATGCTCCATCAGTCTGAGCCAGCAAAGGGCATCAAACAGGCCCTGGTCCACAATCAATATGTCCGGGCCGTCAAATCCCGGCGGGTTTTGTGTTTTTTCCAGAATTTGCGCCAGCGTTGTGCAAACTGCGGAAAGCGGCGCCACGCGGCCAGCCGCCCAGGAATTGAAATTTGAGCGCGCCTGATCCCGGACCGGGCATGGGGAAATTCGTTCACTGACGATTTCGACCCGGAACCCGCATCGCGTCAGGAAAGCTTGAAGCGCGTTCGACGTTGATGTTTTGCCGGCTTTGGGAAGTCCGGCAAATTCAAATAGGACCGGTTTGCGAGCGCCGTGGAAACGTTCAGCGGCGTCCTCTGCACGAATTTGTAATTCTGTTTTCATCGGGGAATACCTTGTGCCGATCAGCCTGACGAATTTAATCCGGAATGTCAATGGACGGATCGTTCTGGGGCATGTCAAAACTCTTTAGAAATGTCCCCTGTATAACTCACGAGAGAATGTCCCCTTCTTTGGTTGTTGTTCATCGTTCGGTTTCTCCGGCTGGCGGTGCGGGACGCAGGGAGGCCGGAGCGTAGCGGAGGCTGACCGAAGTCCCGCACCGCCAGCCGCACCGCGCGCCCACGCGCCTTGATCCCACGCCAATACTGCCGCCCCAATCCCACGCCATCCCGCCGCCACGGATGGCTCAACGCCGGCGCCTGTCCCTCCGGTTTCCTTTTCTCCGCCCGCACCGGCTTCGCTCCCAGCGGTTTCCTCACGCTGCCGGCAGGCAGTTCCCGCCACTTGAGTTGCTGACCCCGATACACCAGTTGCACCCGCCCGTTGCGCAGCCTCCGCACGATCACCTTCCGTCGCACCAGGCTCAACGCCTCGTGTTGTCGGTCCAACTGATACCGCTTCCCTTCACACGCCACCGTCCAGTCGCCTTGCACCACACGCTCTTCTTCCCAACTCAACACTTCATTCAAGTTCCTCGGCACGGCGCGATGCGCGTCCGCCGGGCTGGCCGCTTCCCGCGCAAACTGCCGGTTGAATGCCTGCAAATACTTCCCGTCCAAAAACCGGTTTCCACTTTCAATGTCATTGATCCCGGCCAGTCGCATCTCTTTGACCAGCCGGTCTTGCAGCGTTCCGTTCATCCGTTCCACGCGACCCTTGGCCTGGGGGCTGTTGGCGAGGATGAGTTTGATGCCCAACTGCCCCATCGCCCGCCCAAACTGCGTCTGCGGCTGCTTTCCTGCCAGTTGCTCGGCAAGGCTCGCCACGCCTTCACACCGATAGATGCTGTCCCGATCCACATACAGGCTGGCCGGCAGCCCATGCTTGCGCACCCAGCCTGCCAACACATCGTAGCTGGCCAGCGTGGTCTCCTCCTCGAAGAACCAGGCACGCATCCGGTTGGTCGCATCGTCCACCATCACCATCAGCACGCACCGGGGGCCGCGCCCCTCGAACCAGTCGTGGTGCGACCCGTCCAGTTGCACCATCGCCCCAAAGCTCGGCTTGCGTTCCCGCCATTGCCGATGCACTTGCTTGCGGCGACGCACCGTGTGCTGGCCCGCCGCCAGCCGCCAGCGCCGCAACGTCTCGTGATCCACCACCAGCCCTTCCTGGGCCAGATGCTCCGCCATCAGCGTCGGGCCGAAGTCCGCGTAGCGTTCCTCCTCATAGAGGGCCAGGGCCTGCGCCCGCAGTTCGGGCGGCTTGCGCCGCGCGCTGGGTTGACCCCGCAACCGATGCACCAGTCCCGCGTCGCCTTCGGCCTGATACCGCCGCCAGATGCGCTTGCCCTGACGGTAACCCACCTCCATCAACTCGCTCGCCTGCACCAGCGTCAGTTCCTGCTTCGTAACGCCCGCCATGACTGTCAATCGATCCCGTTCCTTCCGACTCATTGTTAATGTCTCCATGTTATGGCCGGGATTGCTACCGCAACCCCGCCCAAATGGGGACATTCTTATCGAGTTATCATGGGGACATTCTCATGGAGTTCCGACAGATCGTTCTGGGGCATTGACAAAATTCATGCGCGCCAACATTGTTCGGGAATGAAAAGGACATTGTGCTTCGTTTCTTTGGTGGCCTGGCTCACCGGCGGCTGCGCGTGGTATAACATCCAGCCCATCTCCGCGGATTCACTCAACGGCTGGGGCAAAACCAACTGCCTGCCGGAGGGATATATTTTCTACCAGCCGGAACTGTATTTCTCGGCGACCATCGTGACGGAGTCCACCGGGTCAACCAACAAACAAAATGTCACGGTCACGCCCATCTGGCTGCCGAATTATCAGAAGCCTTACCGGGTGACGACGCATAATATTCTGGCCAAGGCGGATTTCACCTTCAATTTTGATAACGGCTGGAAGCTGAATTCAATCGCGGACAAGGGAGATAATTCGACGGTGGCCAACACCCTGGCCAGCCAGTTGACCACCATGCTGAAAACGGCGGAAGAAATGAGGTTGACCGGAACACAGCAACAGCCTCCCAAAACGCGGGTCATCCTTTACCGTCCAAAATTCAACAACGATGGATATTTCAACGGCTTTGAGCCGGTGGATGTGCCCATACCCGAATAAATTGTCGGGTCTGCGCGTTCGACCAATTCACCCGCTGCGGATTGAAGACCATCCGCGCTCCGCCTCAAATCAGGATGCTGCCGGGAAATCAAAATCAACCCTGCGATTGGATTCGATTGCCAAAATCGCGGGGTTCGTCTAAAAATTAGCAACCAGCATGAATACATTTCTCAAACATTCGATTTTAATCGCCCTGGTTGTGGCCAATGGCCAGAGCTTTGCGCAAACCGCCAACGAACCGTCCCAAAAGTCCGCCGGGTTGAACCAGGCGGCGGCGCCGGAAAAACTCGCGGACGGCATCGTCGTTCCCCTCAAGGACACTTTCCTGAAAGTGCAAGTCTATGGCGACAATGTGGTGCGCATCGCGTGCGCGAAGGACCGCGCGTTCTTCGCCCGCCAGAGCGTGATAACGGAACCGAAGCGGGCCGCCAAAACCGGCTGGTCGTTGAAAACCGAGAATGGCGAGGCCATCCTTTCCACCGCCAAACTCCAGGTCCATGTGAATTTGGCGACCAGCGCGGTTTCATTTTTCGATGCCAAGGGCCAACCCATTCTTGCCGAAAAGGCCGATGGCCGGACCATAACGCCCGCCGAAGTGCAGGGTGAACAAACGTTCCACGTGCGCCAGCAGTGGGAACCGAACGCCGACGAATCGCTTTACGGCCTCGGCCAGCGGCAGATCGGCATCATTGACATCAAGGGCTTTGATCTCGATTTGTGGCAGCACAACACGCACGTCGTCGTGCCGTTTCTGGTGTCGAGCCGCGGTTACGGCGTGCTGTGGGATAATCTTTCCTTCACACGCTTCGGCGACCTGCGCGAATTTGAACCCATCCCCGCCAATTGCCTGATTGACGCCTCCAACCAACCCGGCGGCCTCACGGCCTGCACATTTTCGGCAGCCCAGCCGGACCAGTTGGAGGACCTGCACGCCACCAACGATATATCCTTTGTCTCCAAAAACCGCACGCATGTCTGGCATCGCTGGGAAGGCGAAATCGTTCCGCCTGCAACCGGTGATTATCAATTCAAGACCTACTCGAACGGCCGCATCAAAATGTGGCTGGACGGGAAAGTCGTCATTGAGCACTGGCGGCAGGGTTGGCTGACGGAAAACGATCAAATTAAAATTCGGCTGGAAGCCGGGCGCCATTATGCCATCAAGCTTGAATATGGCGGCGACGAAGCGAACACAATGCAGTTGACCTGGAAAACCCCCGCGACGGACGGAAGCACGTCATTGTGGTCCGAGGTTGCCGACGGCGAGGATTATTATTTCGTTTATGGCCCGGCGCTGGATCAGGTCGTCGCCGGTTTCCGCCAGTTGACCGGCCAGGCTTCGTTGATGCCGGAGTGGGCGTTCGGCTTGTGGCAATCGCGCCAGCGTTACGAAACCGACCAGCAAAGCCTCGACGTCGTTAAAGAATACCGACGCCGCGCCATCCCGTTCGACAACATTGTGCAGGATTGGCAATACTGGCAGCGCAACGCCTGGGGGTCCCACGCATTTGATACCAATCGCTTCCCGGATCCGGTCGGCTGGCTCAAGGCCCTGCATGCGCTGCACACGCACGTCATGATCTCCGTTTGGGGCAAATTCTACACCGGCACGGCCAATTTTGACGCGATGCAAAAAGCCGGTTTTCTTTACCAGCAAAATCTCAAGGAAGGAATCCAGGATTGGATTGACTTCCCTTACACGTTTTATGACGCGTTCAACCCCGCCGCGCGCAAACTCTTCTGGTCGCAGATGAACATCGGGCTGTTCAGCAAGGGCATTGACGCCTGGTGGATGGACGCCACTGAACCCGACCTGACGCCTTCGCCACCGACGCTTGAAGGGCAGCGCACGCACGTGAACCCGACGGCGATGGGCACGGGGTCGCGGGTGATGAATGGTTACGCCCTGATGAACAGCCGGGGAGTCTATGAAGGACAGCGCAGCGTCGCGCCCAACCAGCGCGTCTTCATTCTCACGCGCTCGGGTTTTGCCGGAACCCAGCGTTACGCCACGGCCACCTGGTCCGGCGACGTTTCTTCGACTTGGACGGCATTGGCCAAGCAGATTCCCGCCGGCTTGGGCTTCTGCCTCTCCGGCGTGCCGTATTGGACCACCGACAGCGGCGGTTACACCATGGAATCGCGGTTCTCGGCGGACAATCCGAAGCCGGAAGACGCGGCGGAATGGCGCGAGCTGAACGCGCGCTGGTTCCAGTTTGCCACCTTCTGCCCGTTGACGCGTTTGCACGGCGAGTTGAAACCGCGCGAACCGTGGACCTTCGGCGGCGACTCGCATCCGGCCTATCAAACCATTGTCAAATTTGACAACTTGCGCTACCGGATGCTGCCTTACATCTATTCGCTCGCCGGCGGGGTGACCCAGGACGGCGGCACAATAATGCGGCCATTGGTCATGGATTTCCAAAATGACGTGAAGGCCCGTGACATCACCGACGAATATATGTTTGGTCCGGCGTTCCTCGTCAGTCCGGTCACCACCTACCAGGCGCGCAGCCGCAGTGTTTATCTGCCGCCTACGAGCGGCAACTGGTACGATTTCTGGACTGGCGCGTACACCGAAGGCGGACAAACGATTGACGCCCCGGCGCCCTACGATGCATTGCCGCTGTTCATCCGCGCCGGGTCCATCATTCCGTTCGGCCCGGAACTGCAATACACCGGCGAGAAACCCGCCGACCCGATCACGCTTTATGTTTATGCCGGCGCTGAAGGCGCATTCACGCTCTACGAGGACGACGGTCTGACCTACGGCTACGAGAAAGGCGCCTTCGCGCGCATTCCGATTGGCTGGGACGACGTCACCAGGACGCTGACCATCGGCAAACGCGCCGGCAAGTTCCCCGGCATGCTGACCAAACGCACGTTCAACGTCGTGCTGGTCACCAAACACAAGCCAGCCGGTTTTTCATTCACCCCCAAGGCGGATCAAACCGTCACTTATCGCGGCAAAGAGGTGAAGGTCACGTTCAAGTGATTGATTTATCCTGATTCAGTTCAATTTTTTCCGGAACGGGAAACATGAAATTCATCATCAGCAACCCCTGTCGTCTGCCGGGCATCTTCAGCCTGGCTTTGTTGGGATTCGCAACTGCTTTCGGAACCCTGCGCGCCGAAGACCGCCCGCTCTATCAGGACGCCGGCCAGCCGATGGAGAAACGCGTCGAAGACCTGCTCGGTCGCATGACGCTGGAGGAGAAAATCTCGCAGGTCCATGGTGATTCCAAATTCACCACCCCCGCCATCCCGCGGCTGGGCATTCCGGTCCGCTGGCTTACCGACGGCCCGCAAGGCGTGCGCGAAGATGTCGGGCCGTACAACTGGAGGTCTGCCGGGCACACGGACGATTATGCCACCTACATGCCGTCCTTGTGCGCCCTGGGTTCGACGTGGAACCTCGACCTGGCCACCGCCTACGGCAATGTGCTGGGCCAGGAAACCCGGAAACGCGGCAAGGACATCATTCTCGGTCCGATTGCGGACATCGTGCGCACACCGCTGTGCGGCCGGGTCTATGAATACTTTGGCGAGGACCCGTTTCTGAACGCGCGCATGTCGGTGAACTACATCCGGGGCGTGCAAACCAACGACGTGTCGGCGTGCGTGAAACATTTTGCCGGCAACAATCAGGAACTGGGCCGGGCCGTGATTGACATGGACATGGACGCGCGCACGTTGCGGGAAATCTACCTGCCGCCGTTCGAGGCGTCCGTCAAGGAGGCCGGCGTGTGGACGGTCATGGGCGCCTACACCAAATTCCGCGGCGAACACTGCGCCTACAGCGATTATCTGATCAACAAAATCCTCAAGGGCGAATTTGGTTTCCAAGGACTGGTCATGTCGGATTGGGGCGGCACCTACACCACCCGTGAAGCCGTCCTCGGCGGGCTGGACTTGGAGATGGGCACGCTGATTCCCGGCACCGAAAAAGAACAGCCGATCGAGGATTACTACCTGGCCAGGCCGTTCCTCGAAGGCATCCGCAAGGGTGAGTATCCCGTGTCGCTCCTGGATGACAAGGTGCGGCGCGGTCTGCGCGTCATGTTCGCCACGCATGCTTTTGACGCCGACATGCGCAAACCCGGCGCGCTCAACACCCCGGCGCACCAGGCCACCGCGCAGCGCATCGCCGAGGAATCCATGGTTCTGCTGAAGAACGCGGGCGACGCGCTGCCGCTGAATGTTTCCAACCTCACGTCCCTGGCGGTGATAGGCGAAAATGCCGTTCGCCGCCATGCCACCGGCCTCTTTGGCGCCGGAGTCAAGACCATGCACGAAATCACGCCGCTGGAAGGTATCGTGCAGCGCGCCGGAGATAAAGTGAACATCACCTACTCGGCCGGCTACAGCAAGGCGGGCGCCACCAACCTGATCGAACGTGCCAGCCTGATCGAACATGCCGTCGCCGCCGCCAAACAGGCCGATGTCGCCGTCATCATCGCCGGTTTGAACCACTCGCGTTATCTGGACGACGAGGGTTGGGACCGCAAAGACCTGCGGTTGCCCTACGGACAGGACGACCTGATTCAGCAGGTGGTCAAAGCCAACCCGCGGACGATTGTGGTTTTGATTGCGGGACCCGCCATTGAAATGGACCCGTGGCTGGCTCAGGTGCCGGCGGTCCTGCAGGCGTGGTATCCGGGAATGGAAGGCGGCACGGCGCTCGCCCGCGTCCTGTTCGGCGACGTGAACCCGTCGGGCAAGCTGACCTGCACATATCCGAAACAGCTCATGGATTCACCGGCGCACGCGCTCGGAACGTATCCCGGCACAAACGGCACGCTGTTCTACAAGGAAGGCCTGCTGGTCGGCTACCGCTGGTTCGATGCGAAAGACATCGAGCCGGAATTCCCGTTCGGATTCGGTTTGAGCTACACCACGTTTGAATATTCCAATCTGAAAATTGTTCCCGGCCAGGATACCAACGGCCCGGTCGTCACGGCCGAATTTGACATTGCCAACACCGGGCAGCACGCGGGCGCCGAGGTGGCGGAACTTTACATTCATCAGGAAAAACCCGCGCTGTCGCGTCCGCCAAAGGAACTAAAAGGTTTCAAAAAGGTAGTGTTGAAACCGGGCGAAAAAAAGACCGTCTCCATCCCGCTCGACCAACGCGCCTTCGCCTACTACGACCCGGCGAAAACCGGCTGGGTGGCGGAAGCCGGCGATTTTAAGATTCTGGTGGGCGGTTCCTCGCGCGACATCCGTTTGCAGGACACCTTCCACCTGGCCCAAACCACGGTGGAGAAATAAACCACTTCTCTGAATTCGCTTCGGCTCAAACCAAACTGCCGATGCGCCTAAGCTGAAGGAACGGCTCGCCCAAAATGCGGGACTGGGCCAGATCCACTTCAAATTCCGCCACCCAGTCATTGGCTTCCTCCGGGTCAACCAGCATCTGCTGAACGCGCCAGCTTTTCTTGTCTTCGGAAGGAACGACGTAAGTGTGCCGCGCGTTCCGCGCGTTCGGGTCAAGGCAGATGCGCTCATGTTCGAGTTCGTAGGCTTCCAAAGCTGCGCGCAAACGTTCGGCCGTCCACGGCTGGCCCTCGGCATCGGTAGGGACGCGCCGCTGCGCGTCCTGGCTGACCGGCAGGTCAGCCCTACCAACATCTTTCGGAGGGGCGAGCTCCGCGAGTCCCTGACTTTGAACGGTAGAATCAATTTTTGGGTCTCGTGGAACTCGCCCCTCCGAAAGAGACGCCAGCGCCGCCTCGTAATCGGCAATCACCAACCCGCGCAGGAAAACAAAAATGCGATTCCGAATCGCCGACGTGAAGGCCTTGGTGTCGCGCGTGATGTCCTGCGCGGCCTCTTCCGCCCCGGGTGGACGCACCTCCTTGGTCTCGGCGCGCTGGAAATTCGGGTCGCGCATTTTCTCCCATTCGTCGAGCAGACTCGAATCCACCTGCCGGATCATCGAGCCTAGGTAAAGTTCCATCTCGCGAATCTGGTCGTTCTTGGCCGCATCGGGAACATTCTGCGCGAGGACCTTGTAAACCCGGTTCAGGTGCCGGAGCAGAACGCCCTCGGCACGTTGCAACTCGTAGTCCCGGATGTAATCCGAAAATGAGCGGAACGATTCAAACATCTCCCGCGCGATGGATTTCGGACGGATATTTTCCTGGCCCACCCACGGATGCCGGTCGGCAAAGGCGTTGAATGTCGAATAAATGAATTCCCGGTTCGGCTTCGGGTATTCGAGCTTTTCCAGTTCCTCCATCCGCTGATCGTATTCGATGCCTTCCATTTTCATCTCGGCCATTTTCTGGTCCTTCACCCGGTCGAGCTGTTTGCGCAGGATGATATCGGGGTCTTCGAGAATGGATTCCACGAGCGTCAGCAGGACGAGCGCATAATCCGGTTGCTGCGGGTCCACCAGCGGAATCGTATCGAGCAGATATAGCGACAGCGCCTGGTCCATCGAGAAATCCTCCTGCAATTCGATGTTCACGCGAAGTTTACGTCCGCCCTCGCCCCGGCCCTCTCCCCCGGGGAGAGGGAGAATCTGCCCATGATCTGAGGCAAGTTCTGACCTCTTAGACAATACGGCCGAGTCACTTTGCTGTTCCCTCTCCTGGGGGAGAGGGTCAGGGCGAGGGCGGACGATACACTCACTTATTTTCCGAGCTTCGCCTTCCGAACTCGGAGGCTGGTCCGCATTCGAGGCTGCTGCGGCTGGGGACAGCCGCGCTCCGGGATTAATAAACTCCACAATCTTCCGGTCCAGCAGCGAGCGGAACAGTTGCCAGGCGCGTTTGATGTGCGCCTGTTTCTGGCGCGGCGTTTCGTGACAGCGCGCAATGAGCTGTTGCATCGCCCGGCAGCCGTCGCCATTGCGACTCAGCACATTCAACAGCATCCCGTGCGTTACCTGGAAACGCGAGGTCAGGCGCTCCGGCGGCGCGGATATCAGGCGCAAGAAGGTGTTTTTGTCCCAGTTGACGAAATTCTTTTCCGGCGGCTGGCGTTTCACAGTTTTCTTCCCGTCGCGCGCGGATTTTTCGGCGAGCTTCAGGTTTTCGATGGCGTGCTCCGGCGCCTGCGCCACCACCCAGCCGCGATCATCAAAACCCTTGCGCCCGGCCCGGCCGGCAATCTGGTGAAAGTCGCGCGCGCTCAAGATGCCGGTCTTTTGTCCGTCATACTTGCACAACCGCGTGAACAGCACGGTGCGGATCGGCACGTTGATGCCCACCCCGAGCGTGTCCGTGCCGCAGATGATTTTCAGCAAGCCTTTCTGCGCGAGCTGCTCAATGAGCACCCGATACTTCGGCAACAACCCGGCATGATGCAGCCCGATGCCGTGCCGCAGCCACTTTTTGATGTCGGGCCCGTACGGGCTGCTGAACTTGAATCCTTCGATCGCATTGGCCAGCGCGGCCTTCTCCTCGCGGGTGCAGACATTGATGCTCGTGAAATCCTGCGCGCTCTGCGCGGCCTCCAGTTGCGTGAAATGGACCACATACACCGGCGCCTTGCCGTCGGCGACAAGGCTTTCCAGCGTCTTGGCCAGCGGCAATTCCGAATAGGCATGCTCCAGCGGCACCGGCCGGTCCGTGGATGAAACACCAACCGTCGGCCGCCCGTTGAGCCGCGTGAGTTCCTCTTCAAAAAACGTCGTGTCGCCCAGCGTTGCGGACATCAGGAGAAACCGCGCCTGCGGCAGCGTCAACAGCGGCACCTGCCACGCCACGCCGCGTTCGCGATCGGCGTAATAATGGAATTCGTCCATGACGATCTCCTGCACATTGGCTGCCGCACCTTCGCGCAACGCAATGTTGGCGAGGATTTCGGCGGTGCAGCAGAGGATGGGCGCGTCGCGATTGACCGAGGCGTCACCGGTGCTGAGGCCGACGCTGTCCGGGCCGAACTCGCGGCAGAGGGCCATGAATTTTTCATTCACCAGCGCCTTGATCGGGCAGGTGTAAATGGAGCGTCGGCCCCGGGCAATGGCCTGGAAATGCAGGGCGGTGGCCACAAGCGATTTGCCGGATCCGGTGGGCGTGTTCAGGACGACGTTCTTTTCCTCGAACAACTCCAGGATGGCCGATTCCTGGGCGGGATAAAGTTGCAGCCGCTGCCCCTCCACATAATCCAGGAAGCGTCCCAGCAAGATATCATTGCCGGGCTTCTCGTCCCGCGGAATCAGATCATATAACGTGGCCGGCACAGGCCCCATTCTACGCAGGCGGAGCCGTCTTGAAAAGGCAGATGCGCGAATCCTCCGGCGCGTGGCCTGCAGGCTGCTTCACCATCCGGATGGCATTGGCGAAACGATTGCCAAGTGGGTTTCTGAACGATGAAGCGGCGTAAACGCCGCGCTCCAGTTGGTTGCGGCGTGAAAAAACGTCTTGCGCGACTGCCGCGTTTGTCTTACAATGGGTCCATGAAAACTTTGACCATTCGGCTGCCCGATTTCCTCGTCACGGAGATCGAGCACGAGTCGCGGGCGCGCAGCGTCTCGAAATCCGATGTGGTGCGGGAACGGCTCCGCCAATCACCCCGCCCGGCAGGCAAACGCGGCACCATGCGGGAACTGTTGGGCGGCCTCATCGGTTCAGTCGAAGGCCTGCCGCCCGACCTGGCCCGCAACAAGAAAAAATATCTTCCAGGGTTGATCCGTGCCAAAAAACTACATCGCCGATAGTTCCGTCCTGGTGGCGTTGCTCAGCCGCGACGATCAGCATCATGACTGGATCGCCGTGCAATCCGACACGCTGCCCTGGCCTTGGCTCACCTGCGAGGCGGCCTTGACCGAGGCTTTCCATCTGCTCGGCGAAAAGGGCGCACCGCGGCTGAAGGATTTGTTGCGGCATGGAGCGGTCGTGCTCTCCTTTGATTTGGGCGATCAACTCACACCGGTGCTGGACTTGATGAACAAATACGCCGATGTGCCCATGAGCCTGGCCGATGCCTGCCTGGTGCGCATGAGTGAAATGCTGCCCGACCCGGTGGTGCTGACCACCGACACCGATTTCAAAATCTACCGCCGCCACAGCCGCCAGGTCGTGCCCTGCCTGCTGCCTTGAAACTTCCATCGGGTTGCCGGGCTTCTCACCCGTTTTACGGAGACGGAGGGGCATTGGAATAGCAGATACGCGAATTGAAGTTTGCTTGTGCTGTAAAAGTCTTTAGAAGCTGTCACTGAATCAGCAGTTCAGCATTATCCACCCAAACTGCGAAGTAGGGCGTCGTGGCGCCGGTTCGCTCCAACAGAACCAGAAACGGTTTGTTAAAAACCATCTTGTGCTTCGGAACCGGTTCTTCCTGTTTGGCACACCCGAATGCCATGTGCGCTTCAGATCGTAATTCCACTCCCTTTTCGTTCAGCTCGAATTGGGTGTTTTGGACTGCGCTGAGGAGCACAAGGTCTTTGGCGATGTTCGCGCCTCGTGGAACTAGGTGCAGCCCTTCAATTTCAGAATACTCCCGAGTGAGATCGAGCTTCATTCTCGGCACTATCAACAAATCATTGGTCGCCGCCGACTCAACATTGGTTTGTGCAATTCTCTCCCGAACACTCATCACCGTGTCGCCGAGTGTGCCCTTCGGCTGCACCTTCGCCAAAATAAGCCGGTCCCCTTCAGATTTCGTCTTTAGTTCGATCACAAAGTCATCCTCGTTTTGATAATACAGAATAAGCACCTGCGGATACATTCCATCCTGTGCCTCCTTGTACGGTCCAATGCCAAAGGTGAGCACCTGATTTCCACCAAACGTGAGCGGGTCATCCAAACGTTCAAACGGCACCGGGAAATTCAAATTCTTGTACAAACACGCGTAAGCCACGATGTCCTGCGAACGCGGAGTAAGCTTTTTATCCGGGACAAAACGCGGTTTAAATGAGCTGTTAAATTTTTCGCTAATGGCGCGCTGGTTTTTCCCGTGAATATCGTCCTTCACGAAGCCAGCCATGGCAACATAACTGGAACCGTCAATGGAGTCTTTCGTGAACGCGTGCTTGTTAAGTACGGTGACCATTGGATGATCCCGATCAAACTGAAGATCTCCGCCTGTTAAGTCACAGGCTTCATTCCACGCCAGTTGGAACGTTCCACACCAAAGTACATTCGTTCCTTTGGTGATCTCCGCCTCGAGATGGGGAGAAATGATTGTCTGCTTCAGACTCGCAGCATCGGTTCCAGGCAGCTTCTCCTGACGAAATAACGTGTGCCAATTGGTCGGCCCAAATTTTCCATCCGCTCCGACGACGAGAAATAAAACAAGGACGCCCGCGAGGACGCGGTACCAGAATCGTTTACTTGCTGGCTCTGCTGGTGATAACAGAATCCCCGCTGCTAATGGCCCTGCGCCGAGAATGAGCCAGGGAACCAGAAAATTTATTATCTCAGGCACGGGACGACGGCCTCCGATCCGATCCAAGATGTAAGTGCAGAGGATGAACCCTAAAAGAAGAGTAACCAATCCGCCAAGCAGGCTCAGAAGTATACTAATTATATCCCTCAACCAGCCGGCGATTTCTCCAGAAGGAGGTTGCGGAGCCGCTTGTTCGGGAGCATTCATTTATTGCCAGCGACGATCTGCCAAGTCGATGTTGAGGCAGATTATGGACGCGGCCGGCGAGTGGCAAGAGTGTAATCCTTTGCCCTACTGCTTCTCTGCTTCAGCCTTGCTTGCTTCCAACTTTTCCCAGCGCGCGTAGAACTTTGCGAGATTTTCCTTCGCGGCGGCGAGATCGGCGGTGAGCTGGCTGGTTTGCGTGGCTTTCGTTGGTTGTTTCAGATGGCCAGCCGACGCAGAAAATCCGATGGGGAGACGATCCGGATGCCGTGGAATTCCCGGAGCGCCAGCAGATGTTTCTTGTCGCCGCTCACGATGTAATCCGCTTCCGCTGCCAGGGCGCATTCCAGAACCATTTCATCACTGGGATCGGGTGTCGCGCCCGTGGCGCGTTCCGTGGGGAAAATCAATTCCGCCGATTCGGTCAGGGCATCAACCCATTCAACCGGTTCGCGCCGGGGATAATCCAACCGCAGTTCCTCGATGGTTTCGTGATACTCGGCCAGCAACGCGGGGCTGACCACGGCTTCGCAGCGGCCTTGCGCCCAGGCCGCCAGACAGTCAAATGGCGCGCCGCGCCAGAAGCTGGCACTCGCCACCACGTTAGTGTCGAAGACCACTTTCACTGTCTGCGGCGGCCTACCGCGTGAGATTGTAAATCTTTTACGGGGCTTGCCGCGTGAAGCCGAAGGCTTTTTACGCGGGATCTCACCCGTTGCACAGCACGCGTGACGGCAGTTTCATCCGCCGTTGTCATTTCAGGAAGCTCGCGACCGCCCAGCAGCAGCGACCGCACCCGGGCGGGGGTCAAGGCCCGGCGTTTCCGCAGCACAATCAGCCCGTTGGCGTAGCCGACGTCCAGCTGGTCGCCGGTTTTGATCCGCGCCTGTTCGCGGATGGCTTCGGGAATGACCATCTGTCCTTTGACTGATATGTTCGCAATCATGCGGTAAGCCTAGCATTACTTTGGAAAGAATCAAGCCGCAAAGGGGAAGATGGTGATTGGGTCGAGTTTTCAGAATCAGCTTGCCGGAAAAGGTTGCGTGGCAAGGGCGACAGCATTTGGACTGCGCCGGCAAAGCGCAGCGACGACAGCGCTTTCGCAGGGTGAATCAGGGTGCGACCTTTTCCAAAGCGGCGTCGCGCTTCACTTGCCGCCGCAGTCCAAAATTCCCTTTTTGAAAACACGGTGTAAAAGGGCTGGCCGGCGAACGGCGTGAGGGGATGTGCTTTAACCGGGGTGTTCCGCCGCTGTCTTAATTGCCTCCAAACGCCTCCCAGCGCGCATAGAGTTTCGAGAGGTTTTCCTTGGCGGCGGCGAGGTTGGCGGTGAGCCGGTTGGTTTGAGTAGCGTGCGTGCGGTGAAAATCCGGCTTACCCAAACTCCGATGTTGAATTTCTGTGTTGGCGGAGTGCGGCCATCCCGGCCGCAGCAAGGCGGGGCAGGCGGGCGGTTGGGAAATATCCCGTGGCTTGAAAGAAGGTGGTTGCTGCGCCCGGAGACGTGCGCACTCCGAACTTCCGGATACAGAGGTGTCCGTTTGACTCAAGTGGGGCGGCTGGCCGCCGGCAGGACCTTGGCAATGGCCTCCCGCAGATGTTCCAGCCGGAAAGGTTTGCCGATGACGAAATCCACGTGGGGTGACGGGCTCAATGTCCCGCCGTGGGCGGTGATCATTACGACCGGCTGATCCGGCGCACCCGCCTTGATGGCGGCTGCCAGTTGATGGCCATTCATTCCAGGCATGGTAAAGTCGGTGAAGACCAGATCGAACCGGCCTGATTGAAACATGCTCAACGCCTCTTTGCTGCTATGGGTTGCCTCCACCTCATGTCCGTCAAACTTGAGCAACATCTTGACGGTATTGCCGACAGACGGCTCGTCATCGACTACCAAAATCCGCAATTTTGATGCATCTACAGCTGACATAAGAACAGATAAATAGTCTAGCAGATAAAGAATGCGAAAGCAACGCTAATTTATTCACAATGCTGAATCCGCATCCGTGCGGCTTGTGCGAACCCGGAATGTAAGGTAAAGCTAAATGTCTGGAGGAATTTTATCGCCATGAAACGACGACTTTTGGGCAAGACGGGGTTTGAAGCGTCCGTGCTCGGCATCGGGGATCTGGCGGACCGCTCGGTGCCGCTGGAAAAATGCGTGGCCACGCTGCATCGGGCCATGGATTACGGATTGAACCTGATTGACACGGCGCCGTTGTACGAGAGCGGTTACAGCGAACAGATTGTCGGTACCGCGCTCAAGGGCCGCCGTGACGGGATGTTCGTCATCGACAAGATTGATCACCTGGACCAGCCGGTCGGGCCGCAGGTGGATGCGAGCCTCAAGGTGCTTGGGCTTGATTCGGTGGATTTGTTTGTTTTCCACGGAGTGTCCGAACTGCCGCAATGGGAGCAGATTGCCGCCACGGGCATGGAGGAGCTGGACCGGTGCCGGTCCGCCGGCAAGGTGCGGTTCCGCGGCATTTCCAGCCATCATCCCGACGTGCTGCGCGCGGCGCTCAAAACCGATTTATGCGATGTGGTGATGTTCCCGGTGGGGCCGTTTGTGGACCGGCGTTACGTGGATGAGATTCTGCCGCTCGCGCGCCGGAAAGGAGTGGGCACGGTATGCTTCAAGACTTTCGGCGCGGGCAAATTGCTGGGCGACACGACGGGATACAACCAGCCGTTGCAGGAACGTCCGCGCGGCAAGTTCAGTTCCGGCGGCCAGGAATCCGCCGGCGGGGCGCAGCTTCCGCGCCTGAGCGTGACCGATTGTTTGCATTACACGCTGACGCTCGATCCGGACGTGGCGCTGCTGGGCCTGAGTTTTCCCAATGAACAGGATGCCGCGTTCCGGGCCTTCGAGGAATTTCATCCGCTGGAAAAGGAGCAATTGAAGGAAATCGAGGGCCGGGCGGCGCAGGCGATTGAGGGCAAGGGCCGTTGCTGGTGGAATCCGGAAAAGGACGAAGGAAAGAAACGGGGCAGGGTGGGAATCCGGATTGTGGAAAAGCCGTAAAGGATGTTGGGAGAAAAAGTTCAGCCTCTAAATTCCGAAGTCATCTCACAGGAGAAACTCTGACACGTCGCGAGCAAGTTTCGATGGGGATGCGCTGTCAAATATGTCATTATCAAGAACTGACCCGAATGGCCCTTAGTTAAGGTCACGATAATTGCGGGGTCGGCCTTTCCAGTAGCGGCTGCGGTGGGAGATTTCGATGAAGCGGCGGCGCGGTTGGTTGAGCAACGGATAAGCTTTGGGTCGGCGTTTGACGGCGCGCGGTTCGCGTCGATTGGGTCTGAGGGGCACCAAGTCACGGGCCAAGTTGAGCAGCAGATCATCCCACAAGGCTCGTCGCAGTTTTCGATTGGGTGCCTGAGCCATGGCGGTGCTGTACTGCCGGAGGGCATCCAGACTTCCCTTGAAACTGATCCGCTCTAATTGCCCTTGGTGAGGCGTGGGAGAAAATGGCGGCAGTGTCAAGGGCGTGTTGCCCAAATGGAACGGAGCGCGGGTGTCCCACCCGCCGCAGCCAGAATTGCCAATGAGCGCACGAAATTCCACGGGTTTAGGGGTAGTCGAACGTGCTGCGGCTGGGACAGCCGCGCTCCGCCAGTTCCAAATGATTTGGGCAACTCGCCCCTCGGCGAAGGAGGA
>CAWDPX010000025.1:0-7870 GCA_963804345.1 uncultured Verrucomicrobiae bacterium
ACTCGCCATGACACTTTGGTATGCGGCCGTCTCATTCGTGAATTGCATGGCCACCAGCTCATTGAGATCGCCCCGGAGATTATGGGCCTTTAGAAAGAGCGCCTGGCGTTGGTCGGTGGGAACCGCGCTGTTTCCAGCCAGCTCGTACAATTGACTGACAATGGCTCCCAGTTGTTCGGCGGGATTGGGCAAGGGTTGGTCGGGCATAGGCTTTATTTGGCTGGGTGAACGGCGGTTTGGACCGACGCGATGGCGTCATCAAATAGTTTTACGTGGGCGGTGAAGACATTGATTTGACCGGCCAGGTCGGCCAGATCCTTTGGCTGTTTGCTGGATTTGGCGAACGTGACCAGCGCCGCGTAGGCGCTTTGCATGTCGGAAAGCAGGGAGTCCACCTGCAAGGCGCGGAGTGTCTGAATGCCGTCGTTCTCCTGCACAAACTGGTCAATCAAATCTTTCAAGGCCTTGGGGTCGGTCTTGTTCCGGGCGTTGTTGTAAAGGAACACCATCCCGGCCTGGATGGATGCGTAAGAGGCGTTGTCCATGAGGGTGAGCGACCGCAGATCGCCCTTGAGCAAACCGATGAGCTGGTTGATCGGCTGGTTTCCGTTGAGAATTGCCGTCTCGACCGCCGCCTTCTGCTTGTGTTCAATCGCCAGGGTTCCAACCAGTGTGACCAGCGATGACACCGGCCCGCTGAGATCCAAAGTGGCCGCCTGTTTCGCCAGCGGATTTTGCGCGTTGCCGCCGGTGCGGATCGCCGCCAAGCCTTGAATGGTTGTGCTCAGGCCATTGACATCATCCCCCAGGGCGTTTGCCGCCTGCGTGAGATTTTCAACGTCCTTGGAATTGGCCACCGCCGCCAGGGCATTGGCGTAGCTTGCAATCGTTGACAGCGCCTGGAGCCGGACTTGAATTTCCGCGGCGGGAATGGCATTCGTCAAATCCTCGGTCCCCCACGGTTTGTCCATCAGCACCTTGTCGTACAAATTCGCCCTGGCGTTGAGGTCATTCACCCCCAGCAGATAGGGACGGATCGAATCATTGGCGGCATTCACCGCCGTCTGAAACTTGGAAACCGGGTCCTGATAAATGCTGACCGTGGTGCAGCCGCTGAACAGGATGGCGGCACAGATCAGTCCAAAGAATATTGTCGGTCGTTTTATCATAATCAATTCCGCAGATTTTTATTCCGTGCCGCCATGCTGTTGGAGCAACTGGACCACGATGTCCTGATGCCATTGTTCCGCGCGAACCAGCGGTGTGCGCTTCTGGTCGTCGCGCGCATTCACATTGGCGCCCCTGGCCAGGAGCAGATTGACCGCGTCCGCACAACCTTCCTGCGCGGCCAGATGCAAGGGCGTGGCGCCGTCTTTTGCCGGACAATCAATTTTGGCGCCTTTGTCCAGCAGCACCGCCACGACGTTCGTGTGACAGGCCGACGCCGCCAGATGCAACGGGGTTAGGCCGGCATCGTCGGGCAGATTAAGGTCGCCGGGATTTTGCGCCAGGTCACCGGTCACTTGCGCCACATCGCCGTCCCGGGCGGATGCGTGGATTTCCCGGTAGGCGCTGTGCTGCGTGGCGTGAAAACACCCGGTGCCGGCAACAACCAGCATCGCGGTCAGAATGCAGTGTGTAAATTTGAACCCGGTGGAAATGCCGCAATCGCGACGCACAGCGGCACAACGAATCGACACCGGACCCGGAGCGCGGCGTTCACGCCGCTTCGACGTACGCAACGAAAGCAGACCGGGCATTTTCAGCATCTCATTGCTATGAAAGATGAAGCGGGCTGAAGCCCGCGCCCCACTGAGCCGGGTAATCCAAATGGATGGGTGAAATCTGGTTTTCATGTCAGCAATTTTTTCTCTTACGCGGGCAGGCCATCCATCGCCGCCAAAAGTTCACCAAACTTCGGGTGGTTTTGGTCCGCTCCGTTCTGCTTCAAGCTGGCCACCGCCTGTTGGAAGCCTTTCTGCAAATTTGTATCCGGAGCCGGCACCGTCGCCCCGGTTGGTGCAGGCGGACGGCTGGCAAGGTAGTTGTTAAGCGCCGGCGCCGACGGCGGATTGGTGATGGGATTGTCAAAATTGAGCACGGCGGAAAGGCTTTGCACGGCCCGGGCATCCACCACCGGCGAATACGACCCGTTGGTCCCGAATTTTTCACCCATCAATTTCAGCACGGATATGTGATCCAAAAGCGTGTGGTTCACCGACCCGGCCTGGACAAACGGGGAG
This sequence comes from uncultured Verrucomicrobiae bacterium, assembly GCA_963804345.1. Lineage (GTDB taxonomy): Bacteria > Verrucomicrobiota > Verrucomicrobiia > Limisphaerales > UBA11358 > UBA11358. The sequence goes on from CAWDPX010000025.1 coordinate 2,244, forward strand.
ATCACATAACCCGGCGTGCGCACGCCCAGCGAAACAAATGGCGTGGTGTAGGTCGCATTGGGCGGTGGCTGGGTCGGAATCATCGGCGGCGAAACGTGATCGAAGAACCCGCCGTGTTCATCGTAGTCAACAATCATGACCGCACCCTGCCAGAAGGCGCGGCTGTTGGTCACCGCGTTATAGACCTGCATGAGAAATTCCTGCCCGTTGCTGATGCCGGAGGGCGCATGTTCGTCGGTGGCCCATCCCAGATGCGGCGCGTCCTGATAAGTCGGCTCGACGAAAATCACCTGGGGCAACTGGTCCGGCGGCGTGTTCATCAGGTCTCCTTCCAGATCATCGAAGGAGCGGAAACGATCGCTCAAAAGAATTTCGTCCACCCATTTGAGCATCATGGTGAAAAACGGAATGCCCTGATGATAAACCCGCCAGCTCACGCCACGCGCCGTCAGCCAGTCATAAACCAGTTCCTGCTCCGGCAGCACGTCGTGGTTCACGTCAATCATCGAGAAGCCGCTCATGGACATGAGCCGGTTGGGCTGGGTGCCCGCCGGCAGCGACGAAAACCAGCGGTCGCAAATGGCATAATTGCGGGCGAAGAAATCATTCATCGGCGCCTGGGCCGCGCCGAAATAGCTCATCACCAGCTTTCGCACTGCCGGATCAGCCGACACGCTGGCGGGAATGGAACTGACAAACCCATTCATCGGATAGGCGTTATTTTGCAATGGCCCGAGGTTGCCCGCCACGTTGGGACGCTCATGTGGCGGATCGAAATCGTCGGGCAGCGTGTAGGGATTGGTGCTGAGGAAGGGTTGATAGGCCTGGGCTTGGTCGCTGTTGGTGAAACGCGCCAGCCACGCCGGGTCGGTGCGCAGGCCGTCCACATCGCTGCGATTGAACGGCGGCAGGCTGAGATAGCCCAGCATGTGGTCGAAGGAACGGTTTTCCATCATCACCACCACGAGGTTTTTAATTTTGCTCAAATCAACTGGCATGGGAAAACTCCTATGGATTCACTTTGGTGTCCTCGTTCGCTTTTCTTTGGGCCTGATCGCCGCGGGCGGACACGCCATCCATGAAACTGGTAAACGCATTGGCCATCCGGTGAACACCTTCGCTGCCGCCCGCAAGCATCGCCCCGGTCACCACGATGTCGGCCACCGTGAAAAGATTCCCGGTGGGTGTGGCATCCAATAGGAGCCCATGCAAAGCCCGCACACCGGCCAGACTCACGAACACGCTGAAAACAAAACTGATCATGAGCGCGATCTCCTTGGTTTCCGCCCGGTAAACAAGTTTGTTCTCGCGGGCCGCGACCAGCGCCGGACGCACCGCCTCAACCGCATCGGTTGCCGCCTTTTTATCCGCCGGGGCGGCGGTGTTGTCACCAGCCAGGGCCGCGGCCTTTTTGATCGCGGTTTTGACAACCCTGACCGCGTGTTCCTCCGCCTCATCCAACTGGTCGGCCTGCTGATCGCGAAAGATCATCACCACGACCTCCACGGCGCGCTCGACAAACAGCGCCACCACGAACAGCCACCCGATCAGCCCGGCAAACGCCTGCGGCGTCAAAGGCTTGAAATCCACCGGCGGGGGCGCCTGGTTCGACCAGACGGGATAAACAACCAATGCGCCCACAACAACCAGCAGGACGGTCGTGACAATGGAAGTGGTTTTTTTCATAGGTGGAAGAAATTGATGGTGGTCAGAACCTGAAACGTCTCCAAAAACCGTCGGCTGTTGGCGGGCCGTGCACCGCACGGCGGAAAAGCCGGCCGCCACCGGTTCAAATTGCACCCGGAAGCACTCAACCGTTTAATCTGGCAATCCATCATCATGTGCCCTCAGCAAAACAACGGTTCCAACGTGGAAATCGGAAAACTAACTCCTTTATTTAATTCTACTTATCCCAGCAAATGCCAGTTTGGTCAAGGGGTTTTTTCCGCGTCCGGTTGTTCTTGGGCGTATTCACGCATTGCCCCGGAGCGCGGCCTTCAGGCCGCTTCAATGTCCGAGCCGATATAGACGAATCAATTGGCTGTAGACTTTCGAACGATGAAGCGGCGTAAACGCCGCGCTCCGGCCCGTTTTCAATTGGGGGCGGTGTGCGGCATGTACCCGTTATTTTCCACCCTGTGACATCGGCTGGCCGAACCGGGGATTGGAAAAACCATCGAAACGGGTTAGACTGAAATCCAACGCTGAACCAAAGGAAATTTATTATGCCATTGTTAAAACTCGAAACCACCGTTGCGCTTGCCGATGACAAAAAGCAGGCGCTGCTCGCTTCCCTCTCCAAAATCGTGGCCGGAACCATCGGCAAACCGGAACAATACGTCATGGTCGTCGTCAGCCCCGCGGCCATCCTCATGTCCGGCAAACCGGGTCCCGCCGCCTTCGTGGACATCCGCAGCATCGGCGGCCTGGGCGGCAACGTGAATCAACAACTCGCGCAAAAGGTTGGCGGTTTGTTGAAGGAATCCCTCGGCGTGCCGCCGGATCGGATTTACCTGAACTTCACCGACGTGCCCGCCGCCGACTGGGGCTGGAACGGCGACACGTTTGGGTGAGATTTCGCCGAAAGAAAATTTCGCGCTTTGAACCTCTGAACCGTAGCCGCCGACGTGAGTCGGCTCTGACATTGCTTTGGATAAGATGGAGCGGACTCACGTCCGCTGCTACGAGGTTCATGGTGAAAAGAAAAACGCGCGACGAACGCTCAAATGAGATGGGCCTTTTCCGCAAGCGGAAACCTGCTCCGAAGAGCAATCCACGCCCCGGCACAAGATCTCAAAGCCGGTATTTGGATGCGAGCTGTTCGTCGCGCAATTCAATTTATAGCACACCGCGCCTGAATTTCCAGCGCGAGTTATTCACAAGTCAGATGGCTGGAAGGCTTAGAAGCGTCTCACCCGGCGAGAGCTTGCGAACCGCGCGAAGCGTCTGGAGTGCGTCCGATTCATCGGTGCTTTCGAACGGGGGAAATCTCGGAAAGGTGGACGATCTTCGGCCGGGAAAAAGCGGCGCTCAAGCGCACGCAGTCCAAACGCTTCGCGCGGTTTCTTGGTTCTTGGTTGTTCCTTCGTGGTTTCCAAATTCGCCCTTCGTTTTGCTCTCAAATCGGGGCAAGAAGCAAAAAATTTCCTCAACAACATTGCATTGAGCGGAACGGAAATTAAACTCCGCGCGCGTGTTGAACCTGAATTCACTCAATCCCCAGCAACGCCAGGCCGTCGAAACGTTGAACGGCCCGGTGCTGATCCTGGCCGGGGCCGGCACCGGCAAGACCCGCGTCATCACGTTCCGCATCGCCCACCTCATCGCCAAAGGCATCGCGCCGGGAAACATCCTCGCTGTCACCTTCACCAACAAGGCCGCCCGCGAAATGCAGGAGCGCGTCCTCAAACTCATCCCCAGATCCAAGACGCCAGACGCCAGAGCCTCGGACTCTCGTCCCACGATCTGCACGTTCCATTCGCTTTGCGTCCGGATTTTGCGTCAGCACATTGAGCGGCTCGGCTATAAACGGAATTTTGTCATCTACAACGAATCGGAACAGCTCGGCGCGGTTAAAAAAATCCTCGCTCAAATTTCGGCCAAGGGCGAAAAGGCAGACCCGGCTGCCGTCCTGGCCCTGTTGAGCCGGTTCAAAAATGGCGGTGAGCGCGCCGCCGTTTTTGCCGATGAAAGCGTCCGCGCGCTGGCCCAGCACATCCGGTCGCGCTACGAAACCGCCCTGCACGCCTGCAATGCCGTTGACTTTGACGACCTCATCCTGCTCACGCTGCGGCTGTTCAACGAGCATCCGGACGTGCTCGAAGCCTGCCGCGCCAAATATCGTTACGTCATGGCGGACGAATATCAGGACACCAACGCCACGCAGTTCCAGCTCATTCACGCCCTGACGCTGAAGCACCGGAATTTCTGCGTGGTGGGCGACGACGACCAGAGCATTTACGGCTGGCGCGGTGCGGAAATCGGCAACCTGCTCGACTTGGAAAAGCATTTCCCGGAGGTGAAAATCATCAAGCTAGAACAGAATTACCGCTCGACGAACACCATCCTGGACGCCGCCAACGCCATCATCAAAAACAACGCGCGCCGCCGCCCCAAACAGCTCTGGTCGGGCAAGGGCCGGGGCGACAAGATCGTTTTGCGCGCCTACACGAATGACGACGACGAGGCGCGCAACCTGGTCGAACAGATTGAATTCGCGCGCCGCGCCCACGGGGTCCCTTGGTTGCACCACGCTGTTTTGTTCCGGACGAATGTGCAGTCGCGTCCGCTCGAAACCGCGTTCCGCACGGCCGGCGTCCGTTATCATCTCATCGGCGGCCAGAGTTTTTTCGACCGGGCGGAAATCCGCGATTTTCTCGCCTACCTGAAGGTTTTCATCAATCCACACGACGACGTCAGCCTGCTGCGCATTGCGAACGTGCCGGCGCGCGGGCTGAGCGATGTGACCATGGAACGTCTGCTCGGCGCGAGCCACGAGCGGAAGGGGTCAGTATTCGCCGCAATGAAAAATCCGGCGGTGCAGGTGACGTTTCAAGCCAAGGCGCGCCAGAGCATCGAGGCGTTTGTTGCCTTCATCGAAAAGACCCGCGCGCAACTGCATCAAGCCGCCTCGTCACCGCGGCCGTTGCAATCCTGGGCCGAACATTTTCTGGATGAGACCGGCTACTTTGCCGAACTCCGGCGGTTGGAAAAAAATCGCGAGAACGCCGAGGACCGCATCCGCAACCTACGCGAACTGACCGCCACGCTCGACAATTTTGGCCGGCCCGGCGACCCGGCGTCCGACCGGCTGCAAACCTTTTTGGACGACATCACCCTCGACAGCGAACTCGAGGAGGAAAAGGAAACCGGCGACGCCGTGACGCTCATCACCATGCACAGTTGCAAGGGGCTGGAATTTCCGCGCGTCTATATCGTGGGATTGGAGGAAGGCCTGATGCCGCATGCGCGGTCGGCGGCGGAAGGCACGCTCGACGAGGAACGGCGGCTGTTTTACGTGGCCGTGACGCGCGCGATGCAATCGCTCACCCTCAGCCATTGCGCGGGCCGGATGCGCTACGGCCAGTTGATGCCCTGTCACCCATCGCGCTTTCTCAAGGAACTGCCGCCCGAACTCGTGGAAGACGCCGACGCCAGGGACAAAGAGCCGCTGAACCCGGACGCCGGCAAGAAAATGTTCGAGGTCCTCCGCAGCGCCATTAATTGAACCGCGGCAGGGGATGAGGTGACGAGGCTCAAACTGAAAGGGAGATTCTGGACGGAATTCAACGGTCTCATTAAATCCACCCGACACAACATGAGCGAAGGCAAACAACCATTTACTGAATATGTGACCAAGGCCAAGCGCAGCCCCCGGATGCCTCCCGTTGGGGGTGGATTGCCGCCGGCATCCTTGCCGTGCTGTTGGTTGTGTCATTGCTGCTCTGGGCCTCGGCCGTGGGCAAACAGCACGGACTGGAATCGCTCCGAACAGGCTGGATGATGCCAACGCCAGTCTCACAAGCGCCGGGACGAAAATCAGAAGGACAAAGACCAGATTGCGGCCCTGCAATCCAAGGTTCCGATCTGGAACAGGAAAAGGACGCGGCTGCCCAAATGGCAAAAGG
>CAWDPX010000026.1:0-35618 GCA_963804345.1 uncultured Verrucomicrobiae bacterium
GAACGTTCCAAAAAGAAAACCGACAGATCAATCTTGCTCGCGGCTGACTTGTAAGCATTGAACAAATAATCGGTTTCGTGATGGGCGAAGAGTTGAACGCGGACGTAAGGCGGATTTCCGATGACCGCATCAAAGCCGCCTTCCCATTCGGGTTCAACCGGCGCGGGCGGCAGGTCCTTCTCCTTTATTTTCTTGTTGCTGTAACTGCCATGCAGCGGCACGCCGGGCATCGTGTAGTCCAACGGCGGCGGGGGCGTCACGCAATTCGCCGCCAGCCGTCCGGCGGCGGAAGATTTGCGGGAACTCCTCGTGCCAATCAAAGACGTTGATGCGGTATTTCTCGTCGTCGGTCAGCAGCGGGAGTTCGCCCTGCTGGTAAAAATCCGGGCCGATGAGCGAGTTGCCGCATTTGATGTTGTCGCCGAGGTCGGGCAGCGCGCGTTCTTGAAACAGCCGGAAGATGGTCTGGAGCGTCTGGCCGGTCTCGCCTTCCAGCACCTTAAGCAGCAGCGAGAGCTTGGTCACTTCCACCGCCTGTGTGTCAATGTCCACGCCGTAAATATTGGCCAGAAGAATCCGTTTGCGTTCGGCGATGGTGAGCCGCCAGCCTTTGCCGGACTGGACGAGCGCGGGTTTGCCGCCTTTGGCCCATTTGACCGGGTTGTTGGCCAGATAAAATTGCAGATGCCAGTCCAGCAGGAATTGATATGCGCCGATGAGGAACGAGCCGGAGCCGCAGGCGGGATCGAGGATGCTTGAGATTTTCTCACCTGCTTGGGTGTCTTGCCTTCAACGAGTTTGCCCACAGTCTGCCGGACGATGTAATCCACAATGTAGGTGGGTGTGTAATAGACGCCGCCGGCTTTTTGGACCTCAGGTTTTAGTTCGGGAACCGCGTGGTGCCCGTCGGTGAGCCGAATGACAGTGCCGAGAAATTGTTCATAAACCTGTCCCAGGATGTCGGCGGAAAAAACAGAGAATTGATACGGGCATTCGGGGTAGTAGAGTCCGCGCAGAATTTCGCGGAGCAGCTTGTCATCCAGGTCGAGCGCCAGCGTGAGTTCGTCGGGGTCTTCGTGGCGTTCCGGTTCTTTCTTGAAGTGGAAGAGACCGGAGTTGTAGCGGGCGTCGGCGTCTTCAAACAGTTTGGTCAGGCGCGGATAAATGCGGTCGGCGTTGACCAGGGCGCGGAGGCGTCCGTAATCCTCAATGCCGCGATCTTCACAGATGCGGAGAAAAATGATGCGGTCAATGATCCGCTGGACGGCAAAGTTCAACTCGCGTTGCGTGAGCTTGGGGTTGCGGATCGCGAGATTCTGGGCGATTTCCTTGCGCCAGCCTTCAATTTCAGCCAGGAAGGCTGTGTCCACTTCGGTCGTGCCGCGTTTGCCCTTGCTGGATTCGGCAAATTTGTCGAATGAACCTTTGAGAACGGCGTCACGGGAGAACCGTTCGTAAATCCAATCCCATTTCTCAGCGTATTCGTGGAACGTGCAGTAGAAAATGCGCCCGATGGAGGCTTGGTCGTCTTTGAGCGGTTTGATCCGGCAATCGTAAACCGCCAATTCCTCAAAATCGCCCAGGATGCTCAACGGCAATTTGGCCGACCAGCCATAACTGCGCAGTTGGTGCGCGGGGCTGATGTCCTGCTTGATGTCAACGGACGGCTTCTTGGCTTCCAGAAAAAATTTACGCGCACCTCCAATGCGAAAACAATAATCCGGTGCTTTTGTCGCGCTGCCCATCCGGATGGCATCTTCATGAATAACGTCCTTGTAGGCTTCCGCATAGCCCTCCTTGTTATCCATATCCCAGCCAAGCACTTTGAAAAAAGGATCAAGAAATTCGCGACGCAACTGGGTTTCGTTGTATTGGCCGGACTTGTAAGCCTCGAGTTGTTGATCGAAGCGGGCGACCAGATCCAAAATTTCCCGGGGCGCGGCCATGACTGCGACCTTAGCAAACAACCGGGGAATTTACAAATTGCGAATTGTGGATGAAGAACGGCTCGTGAGGACGCCCGCCCCACCAACGTCGGCCACGAACATCGTTGGGCAAACAAAAAAGCGCGGACGGTTTCCCGTTCGCGCTGGAATTGATTTCGCCAGGATTTACTTGGCTTCGGGCGCGGTTGCGGCCGCGGCTTCCTTGTCGCGGTCTTCCATCGCGGCCTTGCGCGAGAGCCGCACCCTGCCCTTTTCATCCACGCCCAAGCATTTGACCGTGATGTCATCGCCCACCTTGACGATGTCCTCGGTTTTCTTGACGCGGAAATTGGCCAGTTCGCTGATGTGAACCAGGCCGTCCTTGCCGGGCAGGAATTCCACAAAACAGCCGAATTCCTTGATCGTGACGACTTTGCCGCGATAGATTTTCCCGATTTCGGCTTCCGCCGTCATGCCGGTGATGGCGTCGAGCGCAATCTTCATGCCTTCCGGCGAGACGGAGAAAATGTTCACCGTGCCGTCGTCTTCAATGTCAATTTCGCAGCCGGATTCCTCGACGAGGCGCTTGATGTTCTTGCCGCCGGGTCCGATGAGCGCGCCGATTTTTTCGGGATTGATCTTGACCGTTTGAATACGCGGCGCGTATTTGCTGATTTCCTTGCGCGGGGCGGCGAGGGTCTTGGCCATTTCGGCCAGGATATGCAATCGCGCGACACGGGTCTTTTCAATCGCCTCGGCCATGATGGCGTGCGGCAACCCCTTCAACTTGAGGTCGAGCTGGAAACCGGTGATGCCCTTTTCCGTCCCGGCAATCTTGCAATCCATGTCGCAGTAATGATCCTCCCAGCCGATGATGTCGGTGAGGAGCTGGTATTTCGAGATCTTTTTGTTCGCATCCAATTCGGTGCAGATGCCGACACTGATGCCGGCAACGGGACGAATCATGGGAACGCCCGCGTCCATGAGCGCCAGCGTGCCGCCGCAAACGCTCGCCATGGAGGTCGAGCCGTTGGATTCCATGATCTCGCTGGTGACGCGGATGGTGTAGGGATAATTTTCGGACGGAAGCATCGGCTCGATGCTGCGCTCGGCGAGCGCGCCGTGGCCGATTTCGCGCCGGCCCGGACCGCTGATGCGGCCGGTTTCACCGACGGAGAAGTTCGGGAAATTATAGTGCAGGATGAATTTCTTTTCGCTGCCGCCGCCGGTGTAGGAATCAAATTCCTGCGTGTCGTCACCGGTGCCCAGCGTGGCCAGCGTGACCGCCTGGGTTTCGCCCCGGCAGAACAGCGCCGAACCATGGGCGCGCGGCAAAATGCCGACTTCGCTTGAAATCGGGCGCACGACATCAAAGGCGCGGCCGTCGAGACGTTTGCCGTGATTCAAAATCAAACCGCGAACACCCTCTTTTTGGATATAGTAAAACGCGTCGTTGATGACAAAGTCAGTGACTTTTTCCGCCCCGAATTTTTCAACGAGTTTTACGCCGACTTCCTCCTGGATGGCGTTGCAAGCGGCTTCGCGGGCGAGCTTGCCGGGCGTGAGCAACGCCGGCACAAAACGTTCGCCGGCGAGCTTCTTGGCTTCCTGGAGAATTTCGTCAGGGACGATGTTCAGCGTGATTTCGCGTTTCTTCCTGCCGACCTTGGCGACGAGTTCCTTTTGCGCGGCAATGAGCGGCTGGATGGCTTCCTGCGCGTATTTCAACGCGGCATTAAAATCGGCTTCGGTGATTTCCTTGGCCGAACCTTCATACATCACAATGTCATTCGTGTTGCCGACATAGACGAGGTCGAGATCGCTGTCGGCCTGTTCGGCGTGGGTCGGATTGGCGATGAACTGGCCTTTGATGCGGCCGACGCGGACCGCGCCGAGCGGGCCGTCCCAGGGAATGTCGCTGACCATCAGCGCGGCGGATGCGCCGATGATGCTGAGGATGTCGGGGTCGTTCTGGCCATCGGCGCTGAGGACAACGGTTTGCACCTGCACTTCGTTGTACCAGCCCTTGGGGAAAAGCGGACGAATCGGACGGTCGGTGAGCCGGCAGGTGAGAATTTCCTTTTCCGTCGGGCGGCCTTCGCGTTTGAAGTAGCCGCCGGGGAACATGCCCGCCGCCGCCGCCTTTTCGCGGTAGTCAACGGTCAGGGGGAAAAAGTCCTGGCCTTCCTTGGCCTTGGTGGCAGCCACGGCGGCCACGATGACGATGGTTTCGCCGAGCTGGATGGTTACGGCACCATCCGCCTGTTTGGCGAGTTTTCCGGTTTCAATGATGATTTGTTTGTCGCCCACCTGGGCGGTGATTTTTTCTGGCATAGGTACTTGCCCATCGCCACCGGAGGAACTTCAGTGAACTCCGAACGGTATCGGAGCTGATTGAAATTTCCCAGGGGCAACGGATTTTTTATTCGCGATGATTTCGGTTTGGGAATCGAGCCGTTCGCGTTTCCGGCTCAAATTCGAGAGCGAAAGGCGGCTGGTTGAAAAAAAGCCGCGCCTCCGCAAATTCAGTGGCGCAGCTTCAACTTCTTCGTGACCGACTGATAGCGGCTCAAATCCGTGTTTGCAAGGTATTCGAGCAGGCGGCGGCGCTGGCCGACCATCATCAGCAGCCCGCGGCGCGAGCTGTGATCCTTTTTGAACGTTTGCAGATGTTCGGTCAGATGGTTAATCCGCTGGGTCAGCAGCGCAACCTGCACATCCGCCGAACCCGTGTCTTTGCCATGCAACTTAAATTGGTCAATCGTCTTCGACTTCGCTTCCATATTTTATAATTAGAATGGGGGATGCTAGTTATTCACCGCCGGGGTGTAAAGCACTTTCCCTGACACTTTCGGAATTCAACAATTCATGGAATTCAGGGCCTTCATGCTGTTTTTGAAAAGCCGGCCAAATGCCGCCAGCGCCAGGCCAGCCGGCGCCTGGTCCGCGGGGTTAGTTTGTAATTCTCCGAAATCCGCAGGCCTTCAACCCAGAATATTTCACCCGATTCAGCAACGGCAACCAACAGTTCCCGCCGCCGGGCGCGCGGCATTTTCCGGTTCGTAAACAAATCCTGAAGTTTCACCGGTGACTTCAAACCAATCGGTTGAAACCGGTCGCCCGGACGCCAATGACGCAACGTGATTCTGCCACCAATCTTGTCCGCGTCAAAAGATTCACAGGCCGGCCGGGCGGCGGGTCGCTTGAATTTTTTCAGCGCGTCAAATCGCCAGTACACCCGGACGCCGTCAAAGATCACTTCCCCGGCCCCGCCCGCCAGTTTGACGGCCGTCTCGTTGGCCTTGAAAACAGAAGGCCGGGCCGGGCGCAAGCTGACCACGCCGGTCGCATCGCGCAAAACGAGGAGTTGAGGGCCAAGGCTGACCGGAACATTGGCCGATTGCCGGAGCGATTCGATCAACTCAAAATCCGCCGCCACACCGGCCTCCGACAATTGCAATTGCACAACCCGCCGTTGAACCGCAACGGGCAAGGTTTCAAAAATCAGTCTGGTAGGGACGCGCTGCCGCGCGTCCAGGCCGACCAGCAGGTCGGCCCGACCAAATTTATGAGAGACGAGCCATTGCCGCGCGGTTTCACCAACCAAATCCGATTCCGCGCCGACGATTTCCATGAGCCGCAAAACTGTTTTCGTCAGAGCCGGCTGGTAGCGGCGTTGCAGCAGCGGCAGCAGTTCGTTGCGAACGCGATTGCGCGGCAGATCGAGGGACGTGTTGGTCGCATCTTCGCGGAAGCGAATTTTGCTTTCGCGCGCGATTCCGCGCAGTTCGGCCCTGGTTGCGTCGAGCAATGGACGAACGAGCATGATTTTGGGATCCACCGGCGACGGCGACCGCCATTTCATTCCGGCCAGGCCTTCGCCGCCCGCGCCGCGCAGGACGCGCAGAAAGAACAGTTCCACCTGGTCGTCGGCATGATGCGCCAGGGCGATGACGCGGATTTTGCGTTTCTTTGCCGTGCGCGCAAAAAAATCATGCCGCATTTTTCGCGCGGCCATTTCAACGGACAATTTTGTTCTTTTCGCAAAGTCCCTCACGTTTGCCCGCCCGGCGACAAAGGGCAGCCCCATCGCGGCGGCGGTTTGACGGACCAGTTTTTCGTCGGCGTCGCTGCTGCGTCCCCGGAGCTGGTGATTAAAATGCGCGACGGTCAGCCGCCACCGCTGGCGGGATGAAAGATGGTGGAGCGCCTGCAGCAGGGTCATGGAATCCAATCCGCCGGAGACGGCCACCAAAACCGCCTGCCCGCGCTGGAGCAGCCGGCGATTCTGGATGTGTTGTTCAATGCGCTGGAGCAAACCGGTCACGCGCTCATGCTACCGCATTGGCAAACGGGAGCAAGAATCTCAGGAAACCCTTTCCGTCTATGGCAGAATGACCCGATAGAACCGTTGCCGGGAAAAGAGGATGGCGTTGGTGTCAAACGTGGTCATGGTGGCATTGGTTGCGATGACCGCACCGCCCAAACTGATCCAGTTGGTTTGAATCAAATTGGTCCGGTATTGCACTTGATACACGATGCCGGTCATCACATTCCAGGTGAGTTTGAAGGTGTTGTTTGTTTTCGCCACGGACTGGAACACCGGCGCGGGAATCGGCACCACGCTGACGTTGTCGAGGCCGAAATAGGAGGGGTCATTGCGGAAGACGAACTGGAGCATGTTGCTGGAACTGGCGACCTTGACGACGAATTGCAAGTTGGTCCACGACAACACGCCCACGTTGGTTGAATTGTAAATGGTGTTCCCGTTCCATTGCACCAGGAAGGTGTTGGGTTTTCCCCGGCTGCTGGCCACGGGATTGTCCAGCCACAGGGAGAGCAAATAGGCCTGGCCCGGAAGGGTGGGCAACGACTGATAAAGATAACCGAGCGAACCGGATTGTCCCAATGCCGCAGCGTATGCGCCCGAATACGGTGTAATTAAAGTGCCGTTATCGATGGAATTGTCAGGGCTACCCATCAGGGTCCAAAAGGAAAAATCGCCGGTCTCAAAGCCACCATTCTGAACCAGGGACCCCACCCGCAACGTGATCTGGCGGTCCTGCGCCAAACCGCTGCTTTGATTTGTGAACCATACATTTGCGGTATAAACCCCCGCCGTCAAATTGCTGACGATGGAATTTAGATTCAGGGTCACGGTGGCTTGTCCACCGGGCGCCAGGGTGCCGCTCGTTAGCGAGGCATTGACCCAAAGCGAGGTGTTGATGAGAGACCAATTCAGCAAAGTTGCACCCGAGTTGGTCAGGGAAAAGTTCTGGGACGGCACATTGAACGGGCCGCCAGCCGGGCCGCCGCTCGTCAAGCCTCTTCCCGGCATGATCGAGAAACCGTCGGGCGCCGCGAGGGCAATGATCAAGCTCCCTCCATTCGGAGAGCCCCACCCGGTGCAAAGGTCATAGCCGGGAACCGCATAGAAGTTGGTGGGGCTGCTGCTCCAGGTATTATTGCCGATTACAATGTCGTTGAAGTCGGAGGCATAAGCCGCCCCTTGGCCGATCGCATAGATGGCGGGGTTGATAAAGCCGACCGTTGGCCGGCCTTTGGCCACGGCCTGCTGATTGACCAGCGCGGTAAAACCCGCCCACAAGGGCGTCGCACAACTCGTGCCGCCGAAATAATTTGACTGGCCGTTGTCATAGATGACCCAGATGTTATCAGCCGTCAGGGCAACGTCAGGAATGTTTCGCATGATGGTTGAACCATGGTTGGCGGACATATTGATGTTCGTTTGCCAGCTCGGAATCTTGTAGTAAGAGCTGATGCCACCGCTGCTGCCCGCATAACTGCCCTGATACATGCCCCAATTCCAGGTTGCTTCCGACGTCTGCGGGCCGCCCGGTCCGGTTGTGGTCAAAGTCGTCCCGCCCACCTGCGTGATGTAAGGGCTGCTGGACGGGGCATTCCCCAGGGATGTATTGTCAACGCCGTTGACTGAGCCTGAGCCGGTCGTGAAGGCGTCACCGTCCCCGGACGCATTGAAGAACGATTGGCCTTCGATGGCCATTGCTTGGAATATGTTGTCGGTCGTTGCACTGGGGCCGCCGCTCCAGCCCCAGGAACAGCTTAATTGCTTGATCGAATTGCTGGCGGCCATGCTGTTCAAAACATCGTTGGGAATGAAATTGTTCGGGTTGCCTTCAAAAACAATCACCTTTGCCAGGGCGGGAGCCATGGCAACGGCCATTTCGATGTCCAACGACACTTCAGCCACGGAAGCAGCGCTGCTCGTGGGCGTCCCGCTGAAACCGTCCAGCAACACGTTTTGCAAAGGGACGTTCGTCATATTTGCTCGTCCCTCGTAATTGGTAATATCCGTCGGGTAATAACCATCAAACTCGACCAACCCAATCGTCTGCCCGGAACCGCGCAGCGAGATGCCGGGAGCATATGCCGCCCGGAAGTCATTCCCAAAATATGTGCCACCGGGTCCTGATCCGGCTTTCGGAACCGCTACCGCCGCATTGCTGGACGGATTGATGATGAGATTTCTGGGGTGTGGCCGCCGATAATTATCCAGACCGCTCACGTCCAGAATCGGCAGGCCGGGGGCCACCGACGGTTCTGCATCCGGCGCATAAAAGGTGCGGTTCTCGGTCGGATGCCGGTACACTTGGAGGGTCACCTCGAACGCCTTTTCGACATTCGCCGCCGGACCGCTCACATCCAGCAGCAGGCGGTTGCCATGGGTGGCGGTAACGGTCAGACCGTTTGCCTGAGCGAAGGCAATGACGGCCTGATAATCCTGTTCGGTCGGGCCGAACTTTTCCGTGAATTGTTCCGGCGTCAGATACTGGTGAAAATTGGGACTGGCCGGGTCGTAAATTTGCCGGAGCAGATTGTCCAGCGCTTCCTGGTTCCGCAACGGCAACCCGATGGCCAGGTTCAGGCGATTCATGCCCGGAAGACGGCCCATCGGCTGCAAGTGTGACACGGCTTCCGGAATATGACCGTGTAAAAATTGCCGGCCGGCGGCGAAGCTTGAACGGATGGGGCCGAGAAGCAACGCAACGCCAAGCCCGGTTACCAGCCACAATCGCCGAGTATTCAACATACAATGCAATGACAGCCTGTTTGGATCAAGTTATGATTAAGGCAACATTTGGAACGCGAAAAATCGCCAAAATGCCGGATGTTCGGTTCGCACAAATTACTGGAAAAGCACATCTCATTCCACAATTAAGCAACGCTGGCTTGGATTCACGGCGCAATCTACGCGCAGACTGAGCCCAAAGTCAAATTGCCGCCCGGTTAAGGGCCGGCCACAAATAAAATGTACACTGAATTGAATTTGGGTCCACACCTCCGTGGTTGAAAAAAGTTTGCCCCGTTGCTTCCGCGCCACTAACGTCCATTCGTGTCCGTCAAATTTACCATTCTGGGCAGCGGTTCCGGCGGCAATTGCGCCTACATCGAAACCGATGATGCCCGCATCCTCGTGGACGCCGGGTTCAGCCCGCGCCAAATCCGCCAGCGGCTCGCCACCATCAGCCGGGTGCCGGAAAACCTCACCGGCATTCTGATCACGCATGAGCACAGTGACCACGTTCAAGGTCTGATCGGCATTGCCGCCAAGCTGAACATTCCGATTTATTGCAACCGCGCCACGAAGGAGGCATTTGAATTCCAACTCGAAACCAAATTCGATTGCCGGTTGTTCGAGACCGGCGCGAGCTTTGAAATCGGCGACCTGCTGGTGGACACCTTTACCATCCCGCACGACGCCCAGGATCCCGTCGGTTATTTGATCCGCACCACCGCCGGTAACATCGCCTTCGTCACCGACCTTGGCCACATGACGAAACTGGTGCTCGAACGCATCCGTCCGGCCAACGTCCTCGTGCTCGAATCCAATCACGACGTTAAGATGCTGCAAAATTGTCCGCGCCGCTCGTGGAGTCTCAAGCAGCGCATTCTTGGACGCCACGGCCATCTCTCGAACGAAGCCGCCGCCGAAGCCGCCGCGCAAATCATGTCCGCCGACCTGCGTCACCTCTACCTCGCCCATCTCAGCCGGGAATGCAACAAGCCCGAACTGGCGCATTACGTCATGAACGAGCGCCTGCACCACATCGGCGCCAAACACGTTCAACTCCAGATCGCCGCGCAGGAAGTGCCGTGCAAGACTTTACTCCTTTAAAAATTTGCCTTATTCTTTACCCAAGAATGTGTCGCCCTGCGAAAGCGGCGCTGAAGTCGCCGCAGTCCAAACGCTCCGCGACTGCCGAAAGCCCTCCAAATTTCGCAAAGCGTCTGGACTGCGGCGGTTGACCGCCGCTCTTACACGCCCGAACTTGACCGGAAACAGTTGATACTCAAAGTCGGAATTCCCATTTTCTTCTTTGCGATTCCATCCTGACACGCAAAAATCCTTGAAATGTTCCATGTCCAAAAAATCACCGCGCTCGACCTGCCAGAACTCGCGCCGTATCGCACCATGCGCCGGCCGTTGGAGCACGAACGGCAGGGCATCTTCGTGGCCGAGGGTGAAAAGGTCGTGCGCCGGCTGCTCGAAAGCCGTTTTGAAGTCGTCTCCGTCCTGCTGCCCGAAAAACATCTGGAGGCATTTCGCCCATTGCTCGAAGCGCGCCCGGAAAAATTCACCGTCTATCTTGCGGACAAAAAGCTGCTGGAATCCCTCATCGGCTTTTCCATGTATCAAGGCCAGCTCGCCGTCGGGAAGATTCCCCCGCCATCCACGCTCGACGATATTTTATCTAACAAACCAAAGCCGCTGTTGCTGGTTGCCGTGGACGCGCTGACGAGCGCGGAAAATCTCGGCGCGCTGGTGCGCAACTGCGTCGCCTTCGGTGTTCAGGCGTTGATCGTCGGGGAAACTTCCAGCAGCCCGTTCCTGCGCCGCGCCGTCCGTAATTCCATGGGCACGATCTTGCAATTGCCGGTTCTTGAATTAACCAATCGGAGGGGCGAGTTACACGAACCCTAACTCCGGGAATGAAATTGGGGACTCGTGTAACTCGTCCCTCCGAAACCTTGGCGCAAACGCTGAGAAGTCTGCGCGCCCGCAGCGTCCGTTGCATCGCGGCGCATCCGCATGCCAATGGTAAAACGCTTTCGCAGGCGGATTTCTCCGGCGATTGCTGCATCGTCTTCGGCAGCGAGGGCGACGGTATTTCCGCGCCGGTGCTGGAAGCGTGCGACGAAGCGGTGGCCATCCCCATGCCGCCCACGGTGGACTCGCTCAATGTGGGCGCCGCCGCGGCGGTTTTCCTTTACGAAGTCAACCGGCAACGGAATAAGACTTGAACTACGAACGTGTTGCGACGCGGGAATAATAAGGTAGCACCCGCGTCTCGCGGGTCGTTTCGGGCGTCCCGCCCGAAACTGTTTGCGGACACAGATTGCTGTCATTCGTCCGACCCCGGCAAACGTACGCACGCTGCGGCAATTCGGCGGGACGCCGAATTGAACCCGCCGGAGGCGGGTGCTACCCACAGCTTTTCTTGATTGTATTTTCTTCTTCGCGTCTTTGCGTCTTTGCGTTAAAAACTATTTCGTAAACCTCGCGAATCGCCTTTCGCCATTTTGCCAGCGCGTTTCCAAATTCCTCCGGCGTGGCATAACCGCATCGCACCGAGACGCGATAGTATGGCGCCTCATCGTCCGGCAAAACCGTTTCGCCCTCGTAACTCCAGCGGCGCAAAATACCCTCGACACGCCGCAAGTGCCGGTAATTTTCAAGCAGTTTTTCAAAATCTCCGCAAGTCAGTGGTTGGAGTCCGCGCTTCAGCGTGCCCTTGGCCGGAATACAATCTAAAGATTGAACTCCAACGGCCCCGCGGGCGCGTTCGAGCGCGCGCAGGGTGTTGGCCTCGTGCCAGCCGTTTTCCAGGCACAAAGCCTGGGCGATGAATTCCGCATCCATCAAGCCGCCCTGGCCGGTTTTGATGGCCAGGTCATCCTGACCCTGCGGGGTGCGCTCCTTTTCGATCCGCATCCGCATCTGATGAATATGCTTTTTCCAATCCGGCATGAAGCAAGCCGGCAAAACAGTTGCTTTTTCCGTTTCGGAGGGCGGAGTTACACGACGCCCTGATTGAGTTGGGGGCTGGCAGAGCTCGCCCCTCCGATTTTTGGCTTTTGAAACCTTGGAAAAATCCGTCAATGTTGCCGCCAGCTTCTGAAACTTTTCGCCCAGCGCAAAATTTCCGGCCACGGGTCGCGTGCGGGTGAGCGCCTGGATTTCCCAAAGCTGCGCCCGCCGCCGGTAATAATTTTCGTAAGCCGCCAGCGTGTTGACCAGCAAACCTTTCTCGCCGTCGGGTCGCAATCGCGCGTCGGTGTGAAACACCATCCCCTGCTCCGTCCGGCGCGACAGTAATTCCATTACCTCCACAGCCAGCCGTTGCAATTTCGGCAGCTCCTTCGTCGGCGCATCCGTGACAAACAGGAGGTCCAGGTCGGAACCGTAATCAATTTCACGCCCGCCCAGTTTGCCCATCCCGATGATAACGAACGGCGGCGTCCGGATTTTGTTTTTGCGCATGACCACTTCCAGCGCGTATTGCAGGCAGGCGTCGGCGAGTGCGGAAAGTTCGGCGAGATTTTGCTCGAAATCGGCCAGGCCCAGGATGTCGCGCAGGCCGAGGCGCATCAATTCCGCCTCGTGATAGCGGCGCAGCCAGAAAAACTGGTCCTCGTCGTCGTGTCCGTGCCGCAAATCTTTCAAAATCTCCGGCGCCATTTTGCGCTGGCGCAGGCGCCCGCCGGCCACAAAATCGTCAATTAAATCCGGGTCGCGAATGGCGGCCTCGGCCAGAAATTCGGACCGGTCGAACAGCAACAGCATCAACTCAAACACCGCCGGGTTGCCGTTCCACATTTCAAACAGCGCCGTGCGCGTGCCATAAGCTTCAATGAAGCTGTCCAAACGCGTCACCACGCGGTCGGGATCGGACAAAGTAGGACGGGCTTCCAGCCTGTCCCCATCTCTCTTTCTGATTCTCATTTCTGAAGCAGGGACAGGCTGGAAGCCTGTCCTACGTTTTTTTGGACAAAGGGCCAGGAATTTCAGGATCAATTGCCGCGCCAGTTCCGTCGTGTGCGGCGACACATGGACGTAACCCGGACCTTCGGCGAATTCCTTGAGCAGGCGAAACGCCGTTGCCGGATCGCGAAACGAATGCGCGGCGAGCAGGTTTTCCCATTCCGCCTCCGCGCCATCGAATTCCGGCGGCAGCACCGCTTGTGCTGATTTAGGCGCGTCGGATTTCAGGATTTGGTCATAAACCCGCCGCACATTGCCGGTGTGCGTTTGCCGCGCGGCCTCAAATTCCGCCCATGACGTGCAGCCCATCAGCCGCGCCAGCCTCAGTTGCGCCGGGCGGTCGGTGGGTATCGTGTGCGTCTGCTGATTTTCGTCCATTTGCAGGCGATGCTCGACGTCACGGAGAAACTGATAGGCGGCATCGAGTTGCTGCGCTTCCGCTTCCGCCAGCAATTTGTACCGCGCGAGTTTGGCGAGGCACGGCAGCGTTTGCGCGGTCTGGAGAAAGGGCAGTTTCCCGGCATGCAGGATTTGCAGCGACTGCGCGATGAATTCAATTTCCCGGATGCCGCCGCGCCCCAGTTTGACGTTGCGCTCCAGTTCTTCCCCGCCCACCACCTCCTTTTCGATCCGGTCCTTGACTGCGGCAACTTCCCGGAGCACGTCGGCGCTGAGCGAAGGCGGATACCGGAAAGGCTGGATCATTTCGAGGAATTCGGCGGCCAGTCCTTCGTCGCCGGCAACACCCCGCGCCTTGATGAGCATCATCCGCTCCCAGGTCTGTCCCCATTCCGTGTAATAACTCTCATAGCTTTCCAGCGAACGGCACAGCGGCCCGGCGTCACCTTCGGGTCGCAATCGCATATCAACGCGGAACAACATTCCGTCCGGCGTCACGCGGGAGACTTCGGCGATGAAAGCTTCGGCGAGCTTGTTGAAAAATTGACGGTTGGACATTGTGGCGCGCTCCGTTTTTTTCTTCGCGGGCGCTGCCTTGAACACTTCGCCCTCATCGCTGTAAAGGAACAGCAGATCCACGTCGGAGCTGTAATTGAGTTCCTGCCCGCCGAGCTTGCCCATGCCGAGCACACAAAATTCCGTGCGCTGCCAGTTCCCCGCCGCATCCTGATGAAAAGGCCGGCCGAACCGTTCGGTGAATTGCTGCCGGCAAATCCGCCACACGGCGTCCAGGCACGCATCGGCCAGGTCCGATATTTCAAGGGTGATTTCAACCACGTTGCTGAGGCGGGCCAGGTCGCGCGCGGCGATGCGCAGCATTTCGCGCTGCTTGAAGCGGCGCACTTCCGCCAGCGCGCCGGCGTAATCGCGCGCCTCCAGTTTCAACTTCAACCCGCCTTCGATTTCGCGTCGAATGCCATCCGCGCGGCGTGGAAATTTGAGCTGTTCGATGTCCAGCGCCGACAGCCATCCGGGATGCGCGACCAGCAAATTGCCGAGGGCCTGTGAACCGCTCAACAGGGCAACCACGACGCGAATTTGGTCCGGGGAAAACTTTTCAAGCTGGGGACTGGCGCCCGCCGCGGCGAGCAAATCGAGGAACTGTCTGACCCGGGCCGGATCAGCAGATGTTCCTGCCAGTTTTTGCCAGTCCGATTCTTTCATGGGACAAGCCCCGTCAGTTTTTGGAACGCGCGTAAATTCGTTCAATGAAATCAACCGCCCGGCGGCACAGCGGCTCCCAGTCGAGTTCGGCTCCGACCCGCGCGGCGGACTGCGCGGCGTGGGTTTGCCAGTCAGCGGGTGGTTCATCAAGCCGGTCGAGGATTTTTTTGCCGAAATCCGCGCCATTGAATTCCGAAAAGCGCACCATCGGGTCGTTTTGGAAATAGCCCCGGATGCTTTTGAGGGGCGTGCAAACGCTGGGCAGTCCGCAGGCGACGTATTCGACAACCTTGGCGACAAACGCGCAGTGCGTGCCGGCGGATTCCTCATACGGCACGATGCCCACGCTGGCGTCGGCCAGATGTCGGGCCACGTCCGCGTAAGGCACAAAGCCGGTGGCTTCAAATTTGAAATGGGGGATCGTCTGCGCGCGATGCAGAAATTTTTCCAGCCCGGCGGTGCGTTTGCCGACAAAACGGAAAATCGTTTCCGGCTTTTTTGCCACGACCAACTTGATGGCATCAAAAGCAATCCGGCCGAGGTGATGCGCGTCAAACGAACCGTGCATGACGACGACCGGCGGGCGGTTGGGCGCAATCAACCGCACATAAAATGGAAAATATTCCGCCGCATAGCCGAAGTAAATCGGCAGGATTTTTTCGCGCGGATAGCCGCGTTCGACAAAGCAATCGGCCAGCGCATCGGAAATCGCCAGCACCCCATCCACACCGTAACGGACGGGCATGGAAATTTCGTAGCGTTCGAGCAGCTCCACCAACGGACGGGGCGCGATGTAGGCTGGCCAGGTTTCCATGAAACCGGTGAGGAGGTCGGGGAAATTCATCACGACCGGCACGTTCAGCCGGCGTTTCAACCGGCCGGCGGCCACGGCGGAAATCGCGTGTTGCGAGAGCAGCAAATCGAATTTTATCGTGCCCGCGGCCCGGGCAACCATGCGCTCCAGAAAGGACGGATAGAGCAGGTATTTGACATTGCGCAAGCGGGCGTAGCGACCCATATGCCAGGCGGTGAACTGATGCAAATGGATGCGGAATTTTTTCTGGACGAATTCGGATTCGGCGATTTGCGGGCAGAAAACGTGGACTTCATGTCCGCGCCGGACCATTTCCTCGACCAGATAAACAGCCTCCGCCGAGCCGCCGCCGGACGGTGGATAAAACGGTTCGTGGGTCAGAAACGCGATACGCAACGATAATTTGGATTCGCGCACACGATAACGCTATGCCATTGGGGCCGGGCCTTTCAATCATAATCAGCATCCACCAGCAGGCAAAAAGTTTGACAAATGCGCCTGGGACTTTAGATTGCTGCCCTCCGGATGGGGTCGTAGCTCAGTTGGTAGAGCGCCTGAATGGCATTCAGGAGGTCAGGGGTTCGAACCCCCTCGGCTCCACCATCCTATGCTCGAAACCTCCAACAGTCGGTTCCGAGCGTAGGATGGTGTCCTCCGTAGGCTCGGCGAAGGAGGACCTTTATCATACGTTCCGAGCTACGGATGGCAGGCCATCCTGAAAAATCGCATGATGTATTACACCTACGTTATTAAAAGCGTCAGCCATCCTGAGGATCGCTACATTGGACACACCTCTGACCTGAAACAGCGCGTCGCCGAACACCATGCCGGCCGTGGTAATCACACCGCGAAGTTTGCGCCTTGGAAGTCGAAAATCTACATCGCGTTTGAAACGCTTGAGCAGGCGCAACATTTCGAGCGTTACCTGAAAAGCGGTTCCGGCCACGAATTTGCCGACCGCCACTTTTGGCAGACTGAATCCGATTAGAGCCGTTGTCTTTGTTCGGAACCAACTGTTGGAGGTTTCGAGCGCAGGATGGTGTCCTCCGTAGCCTCGGGCCGTGTTGCCCAAATGGAACGGAGCGCGGGTGTCCCACCCGCCGCAGCCAGAATTGCCAATGAGCGCACGAAATTCCACAGGTTTAGGGGTAGTCGAACGTGCTGCGGCTGAGACAGCCGCGCTCCACCGTCTCCAAAATGATTTGGGCAACACGCCCTCAAGTTGTGCCCTCTGGTAATTCTTCGCGTCTTTGCGCCTTGGCGTCTTTGCGTTGAAATCCGATTAAAAAATACTTACGGCTCAGACGACGGGGCGGGCCTGGAAACTTCTCCACAGTTTTTGCGGCAGCAGGCCGAGGAGGATGATGGCGACCTGGCTGCCGATGAAGAGCATCAGCCATTTGAACGCCGCGTCCATGAAACCGTAGCTGTGCAGACCGATGCCAAGCATGTTCACGCCGAACCATGAGAAGCTGGTGACGATGTTGCCGATGACGGCGAGGTTCATCAGCCCGCGCTCGCGCACGAGGCCGCCCCAGCGCGCGTGCAGGATGGTCGCGTTCCAGAGCACGATGAGCAGCGCGCCGTTTTCCTTCGGGTCCCAGCCCCAGAATCGGCCCCACGACTGGTCGGCCCAGATGCCGCCGAGCACGGTGCCCACAAAACTGAACAGCGTGGCGAAACACACGATGCCATAAACCATCTTGGCCATTACCTTCCCGATTTCCACTTTTCCGATTTGCGATGACATACCTTTGCCGACCGCAAGACCGACAACAGGGATGGCTACCACGGGGGCAGCGATTGCCGTAACTGCCGTCAAGCCTATGGCTGCCTTGGCGTCCAAGGGTTGGGTAAGCCGCTTGGTGAATATTCCCAAAATGATGTAAACAATTGCCAGAAATCCGGCCAGGAAAGTTGAGGCGTAACCTAGGGTGACGGTGACGACATGGGTGGAGAGCCACAAATTGGTGTCGAGCACGGCGCGCATCATTTCCATGGTATCGCCGTTCAGCGCGAGATGGAGTGCAATGATTTGTGTGACGAAGCCGACAAACGATGCCACCAATATTCCAATCCCGATCGGATAAATTTTTTCCAAAACCAATCCCAGCAAAACACAAGCCCAGCCGATGAAGATAGCGGACGAGTAAAGGTTGGTCACCGGGGGTCGACCTTCGAGATACATGCGAAACACGAGACCGAAGGTGTGAATCACTACTGCCAAAATCACCAAATAAAATGCGGATTTCCGAATCCATTCAGAGGCAACCAGCAAATAGATACATGCCAGCACGAGCGCGAGGACGTAGATGACCGTGGCCTTGTAGAACGGCTCCAGCGTGCTGAAGAAAAATTCCTGGTCCGCCTTGCGCAACTGGGGCGTGAAACGGCCGACGAGCCAGAAGCGGTATCCGGCGACGGCCTGGTTGAAATCCGCCGGCTGGTCGGAACGATAGGCGGTGACCATTTCGGCATAGAATTTCACCGCCGGATTGAGTTCGCCGGTGCGGGCGGTTTGCATGAGGTTGGTGCCGATGTTCTGCCAGTCGTCGCGGGGCAGGCCCGGTTCCGCGGGCGGAATGGTCAGGGGCAGGGCGAAACTGGCGACGGTGTTGTAGTTGCCCATGAAGCCGAGCAGGGTGTTGAAGGCGTCCTGGTCGAACATCTGTCCGGCCTCGCGGGCGTTCACGGCGGCGATGCCCGGTAGAATGCTTTTTTGGTAGGCATCGAGTTCCGCCGCGAAATCGTCCGAGCCGGGCGGTTTAAGGCTGATTTCGAGCCGTTGATACAGGTTCATGACCTCGTCGAGCTTCATCAACTGCGATTCGAAGACGGTGCGTTTGGAGGATTCAATGGACTCGATGCGGCTGACCTGCTTTTCGATTTCGTCCACCTGGGGCCGGAGCTGGTTGAAGGAGTAATATTTCTGGTTGTCGGGCAGCTTGAGCAGCTCGGTGACCTCATTGTTGTCAATGCGGAAGACTTTCCGGTCGTCGGCCGACTCCGGTTTCATCATCACTTCGAGCAGCCAGTCCGTGGCGGTCAGGGTCCGGGTTTTGCCATTTTCCTCGACGGGGACGGATTGCTTGGTGCGGATTTGGAGCAGGGAATTGCGGGCAACGGAATCGAACGGCTGGAACCGTCCGTTCATTAGGACGGGCAGCTTGCCGAATTCGCGCGTGTGAAAGCCGGTTTCCGGCGGCTGGCGCAGGCCGGACAAGGCCCAGCCCGCCATGACCACGACCAGAATGAGGGGAATCCATTTTTTCATAAAACCGAGGACCCGTCTTCGCTACGCTTCGCCGCGGCAAGCGAGGACGAAGATGAGTTGATTTTGGAGTGCGGCGACATGTCGCCGCTTTCAAAGCGCGGACATGTCCGCGCACTCCAAATTTCGGCTCGCGAGGACGCTCGCCCCACCGGGGTATCGGCACAATTCGCGGTTATCGGAGCGCGGAGCATTGCTCCGCCAGCGCAAATCCCGGTTCTCACGGAGCAATGCTCCGCGCTCCGTTCAAATCGTAAATTCATTGAAGCCTCCGTTTCAAAAAGGGAATCAGGTGGCTGAGAAATTGGATCATCAGTCCGGTGGCGACCAGCACGCAGGAAAGATACGGCGTGAGCCAGCTCGGATTATGCACGACCTGCAACACGCTGCCGTGGTCGTCGGGGTCGAAGCTCGCCTGATAAAACGTTTCACCGGCGTAACGCAGCGGGTTGTTCATGAAAATCCGCACTTCGCGGTCCTCGCGGTTTTCCAGGTTTTGCAGCCGGACGCGGCTGGAAAAATTCTTGGGGATGTCGGTGCCGGGATATTTATCGTGGCGGAATTCAATGAGGTGAAGACTGAACGGCAGGTAATAACGTTCCTGCCGCAACAACAATTCGAAAGAACGGTCGTTGAAGGTAAACGGCTGCGGCTGGTCCAGCCAGGCGGACACGAGGAAGGTGCCGAGCGGACCCTGAGGGGTGACGATTTCGACGAGGGCCGACGGCATGTCCATGCGGTTCATCTCGGTTTCGCGCGGTTCTTCACGCCACGAAATGCCGGAGCCGAGGCCGACAGTGGATTTGACCGGCTCATAGCCCGGCTGAGACTGCTGGGCAAGCGAGGAATTTGGATAAAACGTTTTTACCCGCACACGGAACGGCATTTCCGGGTCGTTCACCTCGCCGCGCCGGACGAGCAGGCTGCAGGGGATGGCGACGACCTTGTCGGAATCCTTGTCGGTGGTGTCGAGGACGGCCAGTTCATAGGCGCGTTCCGCTTCGCTGTAATTTTTGGTCTGGCCGATGCGCAGGTGCATCGCGCTTTCGCGGGACAGGAAGTCGGTGAGCATCTGCCCGAGCAGCAGCAGCACGATGCCGAGATGGATCAGCATAATCCCGATTTTTCTTTTGCCGGGCTGGTAGTAGCGGAAGTGCGCGACGAACAGGTTGACAAGCAGGACGGCGCCGATGAAATAACCGCCGGGAAAGATGGGAACATGGAAGCCGGACCCGGCCGGCATCCAATAGACGAAAAAGCTCCGAAAGAATTCGTTTTGGGCCTTGTAAAGACCGAGATGCACCTGGGCGATGGTGCCCCAGAAAACAATCACGCAACCGAGCACCAGGCACGTGACGGTGAGCTTGAGCGAGGAAAAGAACTGGTAAAGGTTTTTGAGCATCACAGCTTAAATTCTTCTCCCACTCCTCGCCAAACGAGGAGAGGGGCGGGGTGAGGAGCCGATTGTTTCAGAACTCAAATCCCCTCTCCCCGGCCCTCTCCCCGCTTGGGCGGAGAGAGGGAGTTTGTGTTTTGTGGCTTCTTTTCATTTCAGTATTTCACGCCTTGGACGAACTTCGTGAACGCGTCTTTCTGGCTATCCACCACCTTCGCATTGCCCATGAGTTTGTAAAACCACGTCTGGCCGGACTGCGGGACCATCACGCCCACGAGCCGCGTCGGCTGGCCGGTGCGCGCGTCCGTGCCGCTCAGGTCCACGAGCGACGCCTTGCCGCCTTGCACGTCAATCGCCGTTGCGGATTTGTTCACTTCGGCTTCGGACAACGGGGCCAGGCCAAGCTGGCCACGCCAGCGGTTGACATTGCCGACCAGGCCGCCGCCTTCGCCGGGGGAACGGCTGATGTTGACGGCGGCTGCGGCGCCGCTCTCGCCGGTGAAGGTGAATTTGGCAATGAGAAATTGTCCGCCGGGAACCTCCTGCCAGCCGGAGGGTACCTGCCAACCCGGTTTGCCTTCGCTGGAAACCGGACCCGGAGCGGCAGCCGGGGCCATGTCCATGCCCATGTCGCCCATGGACGGATGTGCCGGTGGCAATCCGGGCTGCACCGCCATGGCGAAGTTCACGGATTTAAGGAAGGCGACGAACGCCGGCTTTTGCTGTTCGACCAGGTCGGCGTCGCCGGTCATTTTGAAAAACCACACCGCGTCGGGGCGATGTTGAATGACACCCAGAATTCGCGCGGCCTCGCCATTGCCCGGGTTTTGACCGGCGATGTCGTAGAGCGGCGCGGGCTGGCCGGCAGCCTCGACGTTTTCCCCGGATTTTTTCAGTTCATCCGGCGACACGGACGGCAGGCCGACCTGACCGCGCCAGCGGTTGACATTGGCATCATCGGTACCGGGCATCCCGGGCAGCGGAACCACGCTCATCTCGGCGAGTTTGCCATTCCGGCCCTGGATTTTGAACGATGCCACGCGCATTTCGCCGGGGGGAACTTCCGTCCAGCCCTCCGGCGTTTGCCAGGTCAGTTGCGGCCGGGCGGATGCGGATGCCGCCGGCAGGGAAGCCCCGGGCGCGGACGAGATGTCCGGATGTCCCGGCGGCAGGGACGGGTTGGGTGAATCGGTGGGCAGGGCGGGTGCGGTTTGTGGCTGCGCCTGATCCTGGTCCTTGGCGATGCGATAGACTTTGACTTCATCGCGGTGGCAGCCGGTGGCGAGAAACAGCAGCAACGGCATGAGGGCGGAGAACCACCAAACGGGTTGAGGAAACCGGCGATGGGGAACGATCCCGCATTTTTCAATCGGACGAGTTTTCACAATAGGTAAATTAGATGACAGATTGATTAAGATTCAAGTTTATTCTGGCGGGAGCGCGGCGATCCCAGCAACAGCAGGTCGAATTTTTGAAATGGTCGTCTTGATTTCGCGTGTTTTGTGCAGGCTGCGCGGGACAGGCGCGCGTCGGCGATAAATGGTGCGCGGCGGCAGATTTGGGTCAATGTTACGCGGTTGAAGCACCGTCCGGAATACCGGTTAAAAACGGTATTGCAGGCTGGAGTAAACCATCTGGCCGGTAAAGTTGTTGTTTCCGCCCGAAGCCCAGTCGTTGTAGTGGGTGTAGGCGTATTTCAGGTTGACGCGCAGGTTCTGGGTGATTCTCCGGGTAATGGAGGCGGTCAGGGTTTGCTCGTCCGCCCCGGCGCCGAGCGGCAGGCTGACGGTGGAGTTGTTGTTGTAATTGTCCGCCTGATAATAGACAAAGCCGACGTTGAGATCGGTTTTATCGTCCACCACCACCGAGGAATCAAAAGTCACCGTCCAATAGTTGTTCTGCGAATTGAGTTCGGCCTGGGTAATGGCGGAGGCCGGGGTTTTGGTTTCGCTGACGACATAATTAACACCGGCCTGCAGGCACAGCCGGCTCCAGGGAGACCAACTGGCGTTCTGCGCGAAAATCTGGCTGGTCATCACCGAGGACTGCGTCTGGCCCAGTACCAGACCTGTGCTCGGGTCCGTCACCGGATCGGGCGCGGTGTCGATGGTGGAGTACTGATATTCATAGCGGCTGACCAGGACGACGTTTTGACGGGGCCGAAGCGTCAGGCGCACGTTGCCGTCGGTCGTTTCGAGACTCTGCATGATCAGGAAAGCCGGGTAAGCATTGCCGCCGGACGGATAGTTGGGGGTGCTGTCCTGGACGTTATTGTAATCGTATTCGTTCCTTTTGTAATACGCTCCGACGTCAAGGGTGACGCGGCGGAGGGGATACCATCGGGCGCCGATGGAATATTTCTGGAACCAGCGCGTTTCATCCGTCAGGCTCAGGACGGGAGGCGGGCCGGGGGAACCGTTCACCGTGCTGAGGCCGTTCGTCTGGTACAAATTTCCACTGCCTTCCGTCCATTCGCCGGCGGTGGAAAAGACCCAGTTGGTCACGCCGGTGTAGCGCACATCAAGACGTTCCCGCACGTCCAGCGTCTCCCCATCCCCATTGCCGCTGAAAGGCTGGGTGTCGGTGCCGAACGTCCCGATGCCGCTGGAATTTGCATTCCAGGTGTCCGACTCCACCCGCAAGGACGGCACGATGGTGAGGTTCTTGATGGGAGTGGCCATCAGGTTCACGTTCCCGACATGCGTCTGCTCGTTGGCGCCGCCGTTGAGGCTGGTGTAGCCCAGGTTGTTGTTCAACGGGTTGGGGCTGTAGGCCACACCAAAGTCATCGCCGTAGATGCGGCTGCCGGAAAAAGTATCGTTCAGATTGGCAAACGAATAACCCGTGGAGAAGAACAGGTTCTTTTTGAGCCAGGTCTCGCTGAAGGCATGCACGTTGAGCATGTCGTACGAGGTTCCCTGCCTGTCCGTGACATCCTGTTGCACCGGTTCGCCTTGATAGAACGTCTCCATGCGTGTGTCGGCCAGGCTGGCGGTTTCGTAGCGCACGCCGGCGCCAAAGTCCGTGGTCTTGATGTGATGGGTCACATCCAGCGCGTAGCTGTCAACCTTTTCATTGATGTTGTAGAAAGACGGATCCACGTTGCGCACCGTTGCCGGTGTATTCAAGGTATCGGGGTGCACCGGTCCCCAGATGGTGGAACTCTTGTCCCCGTCGCGGTAGCTGTGCGTATATTTGAAAACGACCTGGGGCAGATCCTTCGGGGTCAGGCCCGCTTCAAACGAAATTGTGCCGCGATCCAGGGACAACTCATCGTTCGGGAGCCGATATTGAGTACTGGTGGGAGGATAGTAGCCGCCGGCGCCGTTGTACCAGGTGCGAAAATCAGTGATGTTAAACTTGATGTATCCGAAATCTTCGCGTTGCAAACCGAGGATGAATTTGTAGTCGTTCTGGTCGAACAGCGAATGGCCGTCCAGGGTAAGCGTGGTGTTTTTGGCAACATCTTTTTGCAGATGCAGGTCGCTGATGCCGCCAAAGGGGTCGTTGCTCAACTTGTACCATTGCTGGGCCTGCGCCGCACTGCCCGACGTGATCAGGCCGCCCACGCCAAGTTCGACCCAGTTGTCGTAAGATTTCGCGCCGCCTTCAAACATCTGCTCCGGCGTCATCGCCGGGGCGTTCGTGTCACCGGCCCGGGCAGTTGCACCGCAGGAGAGCAACATCGCTCCAACCACGATACAACGGCGATACCACGCCCGCCGGGAAGCCTGATCCGGTTGTGTTTTTGTTTGGCGTTTCGTTTTCAATCGGCTTTCCGGTTGCGGTTTAGAATCTGAGCGATGGGTTGACGCGCGAGCCATGGACGGCTTCGTGGCATCCGGCCGACCAGCAGGCGCCCTCTTGCAGGCGTTGGGTGTGATCCTGTCCGCCGATGAGGATGGTTCCGCCTTGACCCTGCTGTTGAAAGTGGCATTTGAGGCACAGGTTGGAATCGCGCACGGTCAGCATCTTGGCATTGACGCTGCCATGGGCGGTATGGCAGATGGTGCAACCTTCCTGCATCGCCTCGTGTTCAAACACGTACGGCCCGCGCTGGGCCGGGTGGCATTTAAGGCAGTTGTCATCCTGGGAGAGGAGGGCGGTGCCGCCGCCGGCAAGGATGCTCCCCTTGTGCGGTGAATGGCACTCCGTGCATTTCATCCTGCCCTCGGGCACGGGATGGTGGCTGGGCAGTTGAAACTGGCCGCGAACGTCGTTGTGGCACTGGTAGCAAACGGTTTCCGTTGCCCGGGCCGGTGGCACGCCGGCCAGCGTGGACAGGCTGGCCGGTTCGGGACGACCGGCGGTGTAGCTGAACGGCGGTTTGACCTCTCCGCCCGAGTCCGAGTGGAGACTGCAAGGTCCGTGGCAGGATTCGCACCCGGCGTTGAGCGCATTGGTTCCCCCGGCAATCAGACGCGAGTGGTCGGCGGTCTGGAATCCCCGGTAAAGGTCTTCATGGCACTGTTCGCATTCCTTGGAGCCGATGTATTTCGCACCCGGCACATCCGGGAGCATCACCACCTGGTTGCTGACGGTGCTGCAGGAAATGACCGCCAGCAGCAAAACCACCACGCCGGCCGCGAGCGCCAGGATTCGACCGCGCCGGCCGCGCGGCGGCAGCGGTTTGATGAATGAGATATTTTTCATGCGGATTTTTGGTTGCCGGTCATTTCACGCATAATCGGAAAACGCGGTGTCGCTGCGGCCTGTTGTTCATGGGTATAATTCCTGGTAGATCAAGTTTTGAGCCGCGGACAAGAGGTTAAGGGAAAAAATCCAATTGTGCGCGCCGAGGCTGCCGTCATTGACCACGAGATATAAATCGAACCGGGCCTTCTTGATATTGTCCGGGATCAAGGCCTGTCCGGCGGCGTTCGGCCCGCTGAAATTCACCTGGTCTGCCAGCGTCCAAGTGGTCACGTATCCCGCCGAGTTGGTCTGCCAGATCAATCCGCCGGGGGTCGTGTATTCCCAGATGACGGTTCCGTTGGTCCGCAACGCCGCCGGGGCCCGGGTGGCAGCCCACTGGTTCAATTCGTCAATGACCAGGGAAACATTGTCGGAGACGCCCGGGGCCGATTGTCCGGGGTCGGTGAGATGGCAGTTCCCGCAGACGTCGTGGGAAGCCACCTCGAACGTGTGGCTGAGGGTGTTGGCCGGCGGGGCGTCCGGTTGCATATGGCAGGACACACATTGATTGGTCAGATAAAACGTGCCGTTCGTGGAGTACTCGGCGGAACCCGGCAGCCCCGCGTGCGTGCCGGGATTAAAAATGGCCGGACTGTCGGTCACACCATTCCATAGTTGACCGATGGAACCGAGCAGAAAGTTGTATTGCAGCGAACGGTGCGGCGCGCGGGCGGTGTCCGTCCACGCGGCTCCGCGGCTGTTGTGGCATTGGCCGCAGAGATTGATGTTTGTGTTCGCGTTGTATTTGTTCGTGAACACGTCCGAGGTGGCGAGGGAAAAATAGTTGGTAGAAGCGAGGGGATTGCGGACCTGGGCCGGATTGGCATTGGTCGAGTGCGGGTCGTGGCAAACCGCGCAGGTGATGGCGACGTTCAGGTCGTTCGTGAGCGTGACGGGATTTTGTCCGCCAATCAAGGCGAGCCGGACGGAGCCGGAATGGCAGCGGCCGCAACTGCTGATGTTATTGGTGGAAGAACTCATGGTTTGCAGCGCATCCGGCACCACGGTGGCGTGACCGCTGGTTATCCATTCCTCGTAGGTCGGTTGCCTGGGGCCGGTGTGGCAGCCGCCGCAAACGGTGGCGGCAATTTCAACCTGCGGGACAACGGTGGGATCATCCGGGTTGGCCGCATGATTGGCGGCTGGTCCATGGCAGTTCTCGCATTGCACACCGGCCAGTAGTGGGTTTTTGGTCTTGCTGACAAATCCGGTTGGCAACCCGTAACCCACCGTATGGCAGGACAGACAGGAGCTGTTGGTCTGCCCGCCGGCAGCCACAAAATCGGCATTGGTGAATGCGCCCGCATGAGGGGTCTTCAGTTCCGTGGCGCGAATGTTGTCATGGCACCCGGCGCAGGCCTGGGCGCTGATGTATTGGGGTGACGGACCGGAGACGCGGAAGAAGGCATTGCTGTAGAGCTTTGTGATGACGGTGTAGCGGACCAAATTGGTGGCCTTGCCCAGCGCCACCCACGGGGCCAGCAAACTGTTGCTTTTCTGATAGACCTGGTAATAACCGGACGGACCATCCCAAGTGACTTGCACGCCATTGGTCAGTCGTTCAACGCCGCCCATGACCGGCAGTCCGGGCATCCCTCCCGGCTGGGTGTTGCTCAAGTGCGGGACATTTTGCGCATTAGCGAAGCAGCCGCCAGGGAGGATACCCGCCGCGGCCAAAATTAAAACGAACGCTCGATCAGCCAGCAATGCGTTGTTGCCGTTCATAAGCAGCGAATTGTTTATCCTGGGAATTGCCGTTCCATGCCATCCGCTGTCGGTATCGGATGACCAACCGGATATCCACCGGGCGGCAAACTGGACGACCGGCTGGACCTGCGCAACACCAGAGTGTTGGCTGACCGGCCCCGGATGCCGAACCTGTTTGAAAAGTTACACTGTAGAAAAGAACAGGCTATCCTAATATTGCCGGATGTTCACCTTTGATTGCCTTGCGCAAGACAAGAGATGTCCGCCAGCTGGCCCAGCCAGCGTCAGTGAAACGTATTTTTATCCCGCCCCGCGCGCCGGATTCGTTTTTTCTCGCTTGCCCGGGCGGAACGCGGCACCTTTGAACCTGGTGTTCGACAAGCAGAAAGGACATGTTCGATGAGACAACCATCGCTTAAACGGACGGCCGGACCAGCCCGGGCTCGCACCAACATTTTGGCGCTGGTTTTGGTTTTCCTCGTTCTGGCTGCCGGCGCTTTCTGGTATTACCGGCACGGGAGGGAGCACGGCACAATCGGAATGATTGGCGGGACCGGCAGCGTCATTCTGTCCGACAGCACCAAAGCCGTTTTGAAGAACCTCAATTCCCCGGTTGAAATCCGGTTCTACTCTTTGTTGGATCAAGCCAGCGTGCCCGCTGCCACGTTCGCTTTTGCCGACCGGATAAATCAATTGCTGGCTGAATTCCAGCAGGTTGCCGGCGGAAAAATCTCCGTCACCCGCCATATTGCATTATCCGATG
Organism: uncultured Verrucomicrobiae bacterium; assembly: GCA_963804345.1. Classification (GTDB taxonomy): domain Bacteria; phylum Verrucomicrobiota; class Verrucomicrobiia; order Limisphaerales; family UBA11358; genus UBA11358. The sequence goes on from CAWDPX010000026.1 coordinate 27,221, forward strand.
CCGACGCCGCCACGGCCGATGGCATAAAACCGTTCAACCTTGACAAGGGCAATGCTTGTTTTCTGGGACTCACCGTTGTCTGCGGAGGGCGGAAAGAATCCCTGCCACAAATCCAGCCCGAATGGGAGCCGGCGCTGGAATTTGACCTGGCCCGCGCGATTCTCCACGTGACGGCGACGCCGGCAACATCCGTCGTCAAGGCGAGCGCCCCGGTCTCCCCCGAAGTTACCAATGAAATCGTCCGTCTGATTCCCGATCTCAAAGGCACATCCCTGGAGGACGGGACCCGCATCCTGCGTGAGGCGGCCTTGCAGGAATTCACCGCTGCCGGGACTGAGACGGAAGACAAGCTCAAGGTTGCACAGCAGCAACTCAGTGATGCGCAAAACGGACACTCCGAGGCGGAGCAACAAGCCGCGTTGAAGCATCTCCAAGAGGTCCAGTTGGAACAGGGGGAAAAATACAAGCAAATCGCCGCCCGGTTGCTGGCCCAACTGGCCGTCTTCCAGCAGATGAAAGCTGCGGCTTCCACCCCGAAATAATTCCCTGCCAGTTGGCGCGGCAAGGTGTTGAGGTCAGTTGCCACTGGCGTGGGCGGGGCGAATGTGCTAATGTGCCGCCATTCCGATGAATAACAGAGTCCAACCAAGCGCGAAAAACGGCCCAACCAGCGGGCTGGTTCCAAATCTCAAGGAACTGGTATGGGTTCAGTGCAAGGGATACCGGTGTCTGGCCTACCCTGACACGACGGGCAAATGGATAAACTTCTATACCGGGAAGAAATTGGCGGATTTCGTCAAAATCATCGGATGAGGGCGTAAAGCCGCGTAAAACTGCGTCACGCGGCCACGCCCTTTACGGGGTTGAGACCTGGGTGTCGCGACAAGTCCGCTGCCGTTGCACTTCCGTCTGCACGCTGTTTCGCCGCGACAAGTTGGCGCGACAATCCATCTTCGTTTCACGGGCAAACGTAAACCCCTTCCCGTTGCCGGGAAGGGGAGTGCGCAAATGATTTTGCCCGATTACTAATTGTGGACAACGCGATAGAACATTTGCACGTTGTTTCGCGTCGGGGTCAGATAACTGATGGAACCGCCGGAGCCGGGGATGTTGGTGCTGATGTTTTGCCAGCTGCCCGTAAGGGCGGAGATGCCCTGAATCGTGTAAGTGGAGCCCACCTGCGTGTTGAAGGCGATCTCCGCCGCCGTGTAGATGGCTACGGTGTTGGTGGCGCCGTTGACGATATTTTTGCCGTTCACATAGATCACACCATTTACGGTGGTGGAGCCACTGTGCGGATCAAGTCCCAAGGCATACATCATCCAATTGGGCAGGCCGTTGGTATTGTTGATGGCGTTGGGCGCGGCGGCGGCGTTGGTGACCGAGCCAAAGTAGCTGATCTGCCACGCATCCGGCAGGCCGTCGCCGTTGGCGTCGCCGGTCAGGTTGCCAATGGACGCCTTGAGCAGGCCGACGGCGTAAGCCAGATTGTGGACGCCGAGGCTGCCGTCGTTGCTGACAAACTGCCAGTTGTAGGCGGCTTGCAGATACTTGGTCGGCCAGTTCGTTTGGGTCGAGATGCTGGTCTGCACAAACCCGGCGGGCACATAATTCCCACTGGCCACATAATTCGTGTACGGCAACAGGGTGGACAGTTTGTCGAGCAGGTGTTGAACTTCGGTCTGGACGCCTTCGATGACGCCGTCACCGTTGTAATCGGCAACCGGGAAGTTAAAGTTGGTGATGGCACCATGGCATTGGTTGCAGACATAGGTCACACAAACCTTGGCGCCCAGGCTGTTGGTGTAACTCATCTTGGTGCTATGGCCGCCAGCCAGGGTGAACGCCGGATCGTTGGTGGCTATTGGCTGCATGTGGCAGCCGACACAGGTGTCGGACACCACGCTGGCGTGGGGTGAATTGGGGATCGCGTTGCTGTAAGTGACGGCGTTCACGCCTTCCAGCATGTCGGCCTGGGGACTGTCATGCGGACCAAAGGCCGATCCGCCGTTCCAGGTCGTAAGTCCCAGCGGATAAAGCGCAATGCTGTTGGTCGCCGAACCATTGCGGCTGGTGTGACAGTTGAAACAGAAACCGCCGGCGCCGGCGTTCGTGACCACGGTGCCATCGGCGAGGGGGATGATCATGCCGGTGCGCAACTGGTGCGGATTGGAAGCATCATGCGGGTCATGGCAGGCCTGGCAGGTGATGGCTTCGTAAACCACGTTGGTGACGTAGGCGTTGGTGTTGCCCAAATTGGTTATCCGGCCGACAAAGCCGGGAGCGGTGTGACAACGGACACAGGCAATGCGGCTGGCGGAACCGGAAGGCGTCCGGGTCGTGACGGCGTGCAGCGAATTGTTCCACTCCGCGCTTTGGTATTCTTCGGGCGGGCTGTCGTGACATTGCGAGCAGTCGCCCGCGCCGTAGCTGATGGCGATGGAATTGGTATTTCCCACAATCCCCTGCGAATACAGATGCTGACTGCCGGGGCCGTGGCAGTTTTCGCACTGGATGTTGGCCAGGTTTTGCAATTGCGACGGCATTGCGGCCCAGTTGCTGTTGGTCAGCACGGCCGGGAACGTCCAGTTCAGCAGCGTCGCCAGGTCGTCAAAGCCGCCGTTGTTGGCGAAGGAGTTGGTATCATAGCCATCCACATGGCAGGCGATGCAACTCTTGTTGTAGTAGCTGCTGACCTGGCCATTGATGGCACGGGTGAAAAACGTGGCATGGGGCGTATTGGTCCAGGTGGGGTAAATGTTGGGCACGCCCACCAAGCCGCCGCTGTGACAGTCGGCGCAGGCAGAAATGCCCAGATAAGTGGCCGCCGTGACGGTCGTGACAATGATGTTCGTTGTGAACGGGACAATGTTCGTCCCGCCGCTGCTGCCAGTCGTGGTGATGGTGGCCAGGACGGTGTATTGCCCGACGACATCCGGTCGGAAAAAGGTCCGGCCCGCCAATTGAGATACCGGAGCGTAGGCCTGGTTATAACGGTCGGCCATTTTAAAGAGCGGCACATTGGTGCCCAGCGGACTGTTGGTCAGCATCGCGAGCGAACCCAGCGGCTTGTTGGTGCCGGGCAGCGACCAGGTAACGCCAATGATGCTCGAAGGGGCAATGGTGGCGCTCACCATGGCATCAAGATAGACCGGCTCGCCCACGCCGACATTATTGATGCCGGCGGAGAGCTGGGCATTGGTCAGCCCATATTGTGAGATTTCTCCCGGTGTGAGGGGACGCTGGACGACCTGGCCATTCAATGAGAGCGTCGCCGCGTTGACGGTGGCCACGGCTCCGACAAACGCCAATGACACTGCCGCAAGGCCGGCAAACATTTTCCGCGAGGGGTTGTGTTTTTTCATAAGCAAGTGTCAAATTTTGCCCGGACATACGATTGCCGGTGTAACATTTTTGGTTTCGGAGTTGCGGTTTCGTTCATATCGCCGCCTCACATAAGCTCCAACCCGGCACCGGCTCCACGTTGGCGACCGGCCGGACGACGGATGGCGGATTCAATTTCAGCATCAACGCCGCCACGCGCCGGACGATGATTTCGTTGCACTTGGAAAGCTCCTGTTTCCGCAGACGGGAATTCTCGCGGACAATGGCTTCCAGGTGGTCAATGTTGTAGAGATAGACGTTGTCCAGTTCCTCCACGTCCGGGGCAATGTCCCGGGGCACGGCGATGTCCACCAGGATGAGCGGCCGGTTTGCCCTGGCCGCCAAAATGCCGGCGATCTCGTGTTTGTGAAGGACCAAGGTCGGGCTGCCGGTTGAACTCACCACAATGTCGGCCTCGCTGATGGCCGCCATGCGTTCATCGAACGACAGGGCGCGTCCGCCGAATTCCGCGGCCAGCGTCCGCGCCCGTTCGAGGGAACGATTGGCCACCAGTACCGAACGGGTGCCGCTCTTGGCCAGGTGGCGGACACAAGCTTCGCCCATTTTGCCCGCCCCCAGAATCATTACCGTCTTGTCCGACAAATTTCCGGCAAAAACCCTTTCGGCCAGTTCCACGGCCACGCTGCCGACGGAGGTGGCGCCGCGACCGATGCCCGTGCGAGTGCGAATTTCCTTGGCGGTTTGCAGCGCCGTCTGGAAAACCCGGTTCAAAATCCGTCCGGTCAGCTTCGCGGCCTGCGCGGCCTGATAGGCCAGCTTCACCTGGCCGGTGATTTCCGTCTCACCGATGACCATCGAATCCAGACCGCTCGTCACTGAAAACAAATGCCGCACCGCGTCCACGCCTTCCTGCACATAAAGGTGGGGCGTCACGTCCATGTCCACCGGGCATAACTGCTGGAAGATGCGATGCACCCGGCCCTGGATCCAACGGGCCGTGCCATAAACTTCGACGCGATTGCAGGTGGAGAGCAGCACGACTTCATCCAGGCCGGCATTGATTTTGAGCCGGCAGCCGAGGCACGGCAAAAGGGAAGGCCGCACCGCCAGTTTTTCGCGGACTTCCACCGGCGCAGTCTTGTAACTCAAACCTGTGACAAAAATGTTCACGTATGCATTCAAACGGCTTCCCGACTCACTGTTTGATGCTCGCACGCCGGGCAAAATCCACCACCGCATCTCTTGGCAACTAGTTTGCATATATTGTCATAAGCTAACCATTAGTTGCTGCCGATAAATATAAGTAACAATAACAATAAGATTAAATGTGGTTATTATGTTACAACATAACATATGCTAAGTAATACGATAAGTAATATGCAAAAGCGGCGGCGCGATTGTCGGGAGTTGGTCAGTTTATGAATTAAGCGGTGCTCGCCGGTAAAAAGTGGTTGTCCCCGGCGGCGGGATGGCCCACGCTGACCGCAGGATCCCATATGAAGCAACCGCTTAAAATCAAGGCGCCTGACCACTCGCAGCCGGTCCGGAATGCCCTCCGGGAGGCCCGGCTAGTGGCCGCCGCCGGTATCGTGCTGGCCTTGGGCGCCAACTTGGTTTCGCCGCGCGGGCTGGCGCTCACGCGTAACTATTTTCCCGCCGGCATCAACCGTCCGGTGCCGGCGGCAAACGGCGGTGCCAGCATAGATGTCCCGGCGTCTGCTCCCGCCCAACTTCTGGCGGCGCGATTGAAGGAACAGGGACTCCAATCGGTTGATGGCCGCCAGGCGGCGCAGCTTTTCCACGACCCGCGTTTCCAGCTGGGGGGCATCGCGTTCATTGATGCCCGCGACGAACAGCACTACCGGGAAGGACACATCCCCGGGGCTTGCGAATTCGACCCCTACTATCCGGAAAAATACTTTGCCGCCGTGATTCCGGTTTGCCAGACGGCGGAGCAAATCGTGATTTATTGCAACGGCGGCGATTGCGACGACAGCGAGTCCGCCGCCATCACGCTCAGGGATGTCGGGATTGCGAACCAAAAACTTTTTATTTACACGGGAGGGATCACGGAATGGACCACCAACGGGCTGCCGGTCGAAATCGGCGGGCGAAACAGCGGGAACCTGCGCAGCCCCAACCAATGAACACCAGCCCATCATCCTGGAGTCGCACCGCCGCGGATATTTTTGCCGTGCTGGCGAGGTGGTTGTTGGGCGCGGTTTTTCTTTACCTGGGTTTGAACAAGGCGTTGCATCCGGTCGAGTTTCTCAAAATGGTGCGGCAATACGACCTCGTGCAAAGTTCCCTGCTGTTGAACTCGATTGCCGGAGCCCTGCCCTGGTTTGAAGTATTTTGCGGACTGCTGCTGCTGGCGGGCGTGGCGGTGCGCGGGACGGCGGTGATGCTGATCGTGATGCTGGTGCCGTTCACGGGGCTGGTGTTCCGTCGCGCCCTGGCCATCCAGTCGGCGCAAGCCATTCCGTTCTGCGCGGTGAAATTCGATTGCGGTTGCGGCACCGGCGAGGTTTTCATCTGCCGCAAATTGCTGGAGAACTTCCTTTTTATTCTGTTTTCCGTCTGGTTGCTGGCCGGGTACGGTCGGAAACTTTGTGTTCGGTATTCTCTAACGTCATGCGCTGCCAAAACCGGCCTGCCTGAAAAAGGCGGATCAAACGGTTCGATTTAATCCCACAGAAAATCTACCGGCTTTGTGGCTGGCCTGCCATCCGCAGCTCGGAACTTATGGCAAAAGGTCCTCCTTCGCCGAGGGGCGAGTTGCCCAAATCATTTGGAACTGGCGGAGCGCGGCTGTCCCAGCCGCAGCACGTTCGACTACCCCTAAACCCGTGGAATTTCGTGCGCTCATTGGCAATTCTGGCTGCGGCGGGTGGGACACCCGCGCTCCGTTCCATTTGGGCAACACGCCCTTGACACTGCCGCCATTTTCTCCCACGCCTCACCAAGGGCAATTAGAGCGGATCAGTTTCAAGGGAAGTCTGGATGCCCTCCGGCAGTACAGCACCGCCATGGCTCAGGCACCCAATCGAAAACTGCGACGAGCCTTGTGGGATGATCTGCTGCTCAACTTGGCCCGTGACTTGGTGCCCCTCAGACCCAATCGACGCGAACCGCGCGCCGTCAAACGCCGACCCAAAGCTTATCCGTTGCTCAACCAACCGCGCCGCCGCTTCATCGAAATCTCCCACCGCAGCCGCTACTGGAAAGGCCGACCCCGCAATTATCGTGACCTTAACTAAGGGCCATTCGGGTCAGTTCTTGATAATGACATATTTGACAGCGCATCCCCATCGAAACTTGCTCGCGACGTGTCAGAGTTTCTCCTGTGAGATGACTTCGGAATTTAGAGGCTGAACTTTTTCTCCCAACATCCTTTACGGCTTTTCCACAATCCGGATTCCCACCCTGCCCCGTTTCTTTCCTTCGTCCTTTTCCGGATTCCACCAGCAACGGCCCTTGCCCTCAATCGCCTGCGCCGCCCGGCCCTCGATTTCCTTCAATTGCTCCTTTTCCAGCGGATGAAATTCCTCGAAGGCCCGGAACGCGGCATCCTGTTCATTGGGAAAACTCAGGCCCAGCAGCGCCACGTCCGGATCGAGCGTCAGCGTGTAATGCAAACAATCGGTCACGCTCAGGCGCGGAAGCTGCGCCCCGCCGGCGGATTCCTGGCCGCCGGAACTGAACTTGCCGCGCGGACGTTCCTGCAACGGCTGGTTGTATCCCGTCGTGTCGCCCAGCAATTTGCCCGCGCCGAAAGTCTTGAAGCATACCGTGCCCACTCCTTTCCGGCGCGCGAGCGGCAGAATCTCATCCACGTAACGCCGGTCCACAAACGGCCCCACCGGGAACATCACCACATCGCATAAATCGGTTTTGAGCGCCGCGCGCAGCACGTCGGGATGATGGCTGGAAATGCCGCGGAACCGCACCTTGCCGGCGGACCGGCACCGGTCCAGCTCCTCCATGCCCGTGGCGGCAATCTGCTCCCATTGCGGCAGTTCGGACACTCCGTGGAAAACAAACAAATCCACCGAATCAAGCCCAAGCACCTTGAGGCTCGCATCCACCTGCGGCCCGACCGGCTGGTCCAGGTGATCAATCTTGTCGATGACGAACATCCCGTCACGGCGGCCCTTGAGCGCGGTACCGACAATCTGTTCGCTGTAACCGCTCTCGTACAACGGCGCCGTGTCAATCAGGTTCAATCCGTAATCCATGGCCCGATGCAGCGTGGCCACGCATTTTTCCAGCGGCACCGAGCGGTCCGCCAGATCCCCGATGCCGAGCACGGACGCTTCAAACCCCGTCTTGCCCAAAAGTCGTCGTTTCATGGCGATAAAATTCCTCCAGACATTTAGCTTTACCTTACATTCCGGGTTCGCACAAGCCGCACGGATGCGGATTCAGCATTGTGAATAAATTAGCGTTGCTTTCGCATTCTTTATCTGCTAGACTATTTATCTGTTCTTATGTCAGCTGTAGATGCATCAAAATTGCGGATTTTGGTAGTCGATGACGAGCCGTCTGTCGGCAATACCGTCAAGATGTTGCTCAAGTTTGACGGACATGAGGTGGAGGCAACCCATAGCAGCAAAGAGGCGTTGAGCATGTTTCAATCAGGCCGGTTCGATCTGGTCTTCACCGACTTTACCATGCCTGGAATGAATGGCCATCAACTGGCAGCCGCCATCAAGGCGGGTGCGCCGGATCAGCCGGTCGTAATGATCACCGCCCACGGCGGGACATTGAGCCCGTCACCCCACGTGGATTTCGTCATCGGCAAACCTTTCCGGCTGGAACATCTGCGGGAGGCCATTGCCAAGGTCCTGCCGGCGGCCAGCCGCCCCACTTGAGTCAAACGGACACCTCTGTATCCGGAAGTTCGGAGTGCGCACGTCTCCGGGCGCAGCAACCACCTTCTTTCAAGCCACGGGATATTTCCCAACCGCCCGCCTGCCCCGCCTTGCTGCGGCCGGGATGGCCGCACTCCGCCAACACAGAAATTCAACATCGGAGTTTGGGTAAGCCGGAT
>CAWDPX010000027.1:0-13936 GCA_963804345.1 uncultured Verrucomicrobiae bacterium
GCGGCGAAATCGCGGACGATCACGCAACGGAAGTTGAGGGGGCTGTGAATTTACGATTTACGAATGGGTGCAACCTATTCACCAAGTTTGCGTTGCCGTTTCGATGGTAACGGCCAGGGTCGCACGCAGCCAACTGAACTTCTCCTTCATGAAATCAAAATCAGGGCCGGACGTCACGAATCGCGCCTTTCCTTTGATCAAGAAACCGGCACCCATTCCGTGCAGGCCCTCAACCTTACTGCTCCCCAAGGTAACCAAAACATTTGGATTGTGGGCCAGGTTGGCCTCCGTCTTGTGCATGTATCCGGCGGGGATAAACAGCCGGCCGTCTGCTGATATTTTGAGGTAGCTATTCCAGGTGTTGACCATGTGGGGTCCATCCGGCCCCAAGGTGGCAATGGCAACCACCCCGTCCTGCTTCATGATTTTCTGTAGTTTCTCCGGGATCATCGTGTGTTGCTTCTTTTTAATGTGAATGTGACCGAACAAAAAAGCGACCAACGCAATTGTGGTTTATGACCATTACGCTGGCGACACAAAAACCGGGCTGATGGTTGTCGAGCACGAACATACATGGATTGGACGACAGGATGGCAACCCGAGATGGCGGCCCGGTGCCCGGCGTCTGCGAGGAACGAGCAGGCCGGGCATGAGCGTCAGGCATTCCGCGCGTGCGGACGTGACATGAGTAAATGGAAACCGTGAATGGTTGCGCGGTTCGTATTGGTTGAACACGCGAATGGAGTGCAGCGCGAACAAATATTTCGTTGAGCGTTAGCGAACTAACTTTGTCTTTGAAGGACGAACGAATTACCGAAAGCATTCGTATTGTCCACGACGCATGATTTCATCTGGTCGCGTGCGTCGAGATTGTTGGTGCCACCAGAATTGTTGTTTTCAGCCGTGAAAATAAGAAACCGCCTTATTATCGTTTTTGTGCTTTTGTGAAAATAGCGAGTTGTGCTATTATCAGCGTCGAAAGTAACGATATGGCCAGCCAACCGAAGATTCCGGGCCGGAAAGTGCCGATGGGCAAATACGAGGCGTTTGTTCCTGCGCCGCTGCCGCCCAATTTTGAATGGACGCCGCGATTGATCCGCGCGCTGTCCGATGCCGATCGTTTGATTGGGAAATTGGCCGGGGAGGGCGGACGGCTGCCGAATCCGCACGTGCTCATGCGGCCGTTCGTGAAACGTGAAGCCGTGCTGTCGAGCAAAATCGAGGGCACACAAGCCACACTCGGTGAAATACTGGCGGCGGAAGCGGGTGCGACCGTGGATCGCAGCCCGGAAGATTTACGAGAGGTCGGAAACTACATCATCGCCTTGGAGCATGGCATCGCACAACTGAAAGAATTGCCGCTATGCGTTCGCATCATCCGCGAGCTACATGAGCAGCTGATGACTGGTGTTCGCGGCGAACAAGCCAAGCCGGGACGCTTCCGCACAATCCAGAACTGGATTGGCAAGCCGGGCAGCACGCCGGCAACGGCGTCCTTCGTGCCACCGCCGCCGGAGGAAGTGGAGCCGTGCCTGGCCGCGTGGGAGAAGTTCGTGCACGAGTCGGAATTGCCGCCGCTGGTGACCATCGCATTGGCGCACTATCAATTCGAAGCTATCCATCCTTTCCTCGACGGCAATGGTCGCGTCGGGCGTCTGCTCATCACCCTGTTCCTGATTGAACGGGGCATCCTGCCGACACCACTGCTTTATCTTTCGGCCTTCTTTGAAGTGGCAAGGCGCGATTATTACGAAGGGCTTCGCGGCGTGAGCGAGCGTGCTGAATGGAATGAGTGGATTGAATACTTTTTGCTCGGCGTGGCACGGATGTCAGAAGATGCCTTGAGCCGCGCGACGCGCATGAACGACAAGCTGGCCGAGTGGCGGAAAAAGGTGGCCGGGGACTCGACGAACGCGCCTTTGCGTGTCGTGGAGGAACTGGCCGCGAATCCGTTCATCACGGCAAAGGGCGCGGCGGACAAATTGGATGTGGCCTTCACAACCGCACAACGCGCCATTGAACGATTGGACCGGTTGAAGATCGTGAAGCAGGTAGGCGACGCGAAGCGGGGCCGGGTTTACTGCGCCACCGCACTACTGGACATTTTAGAAGAACCGGCACAGTTGCGGCCCGCGAAAGTTTGAACCGCCTTAAACTCCTGCAGCAGGACGGTCGAGTGGGTGCTGATTCGCGTTGGCCCAAAATTTTTCCTCGGAGCCGCGCATCATTAAAAGATGCGCAATGACCTCGTCGGTCGGACACATGACCCCGGCCCAAGTGTCGCCGTAATAACCGATAGGGTGCAGGCAAAGAGCACAAAGCACGGTGGAACCTACTTCGCCCTCTCGCAACGCGATAGTTGGACGCCCCCTGCGAAATAAGTAGGTGACCTGGCTGCGCTTGCTGATTTCAGAGAAATGGCCCGTCAGGAGGTATATCTCGAACAAATTCTCGGAAATTAGACTGGCGAGTTTCTTTTGTGCCTTTTGCTCGGCCTCGACCGGCCAAACAGCCGCCGCCTCCAGGGTCCGAAGTGTAAAGGCCAACCTGTCCTCCGGCAAGATGCCGAAACAGGCACGTCCCTGCTTATTCTTGAGCACAACAATGACCAGCTGATATCTGGAATTCCACCAGGAATTGACCCTTCGAAATTCAGAGGGCTGGGACGGTTGCTCTTGTTCGATGGCTTGGCGGACGCCATTTTCGTCAAAGCATTCAGTCCATCGAAATTCCTGTAATGACTTGTGCTTGTAGCGTGGCTCAAGCACCAGCTTCAAACCCGCCACTGGAACTGGCAAGCCAGACCAATCCTGCCGTGCCACATGCGATTCTGCCAAACGGCGCGACAGTTGGGCATACGTCAAAAGGTCTTTGCCGACCACACGCTTTTCTTCTTCACCCATATCAACCCCCGGCTGAGCGGCCTACTGCAGTTGCCCTTATTTCGGCAATGGGGATTTCCTCGGCGGGTGTGCTGCCGATGATGTAAACATTCTTGTCAGCATCAAATTTACGGACGCGGAAGGTTTCCTGTCCCTGACGCACAAAAATGGCATAGCCGCGTTTAAGCATGTCAGTAATCGTTTCTTTTGCCTTTTGAACCTCATCTGGTTTATTTGGGTCGAAGCGCAGCTCAAAATCGCCGTAGCCAGTGTTGAGCACGTCGATTCCGGGTTGTGTTATATTCTTATTTGGCATAGTTGTGCATCTGGTTTCATCCAGCGTAGGTTTTCTCACGAACAGGAATTGAATTCAATTTTGCAACAACAGGTCAAGGATTTCTGAGGAGCTGCACGGCTCGTGCTGGTTGAGCACGCGAATGGAGTGCAGCGCGAACTGAATTTACTTCGAGCGGAGCGAGCTAACTTTGTCTTTCAAGGACGAACAAATTCCAATGCAGGTTAGGATTGGCAATGCCCGATTTCGACGAGCGCGATAAACGGGATCACGCCACATTGCCCGCGCCCTTTCAGCCGCCCTTTGGCGCGCTTCCGGGTGTTCCCGGTAGTATCGGCGTGATGTACTGGAAATTCTCATACGCCCTTCGAGGCTAAGACGGTAGGCGAGCATTTTCTGCCGCATAACGGGATTTGCCCACCTCGCACGGAAGCGCACGGAAGCGCGGCGGCGGTATTCAGGGCTGCGCGTGAACGCCCTGATTTTGGCCAGCAATTCCGGCCGGCGTTCTCGCCAGTGACGCAACATTGATTCGCGCAACTGCTGCCGGTCGCGAGTTTGCATTGAACGCAGAAGTCCCGCAATCCTTCGAGCGCGTATTTCAGGGTTGCGCCAAGTCGCGCGTGTGGCACGAGATCTTGGCGAAGACCGCCTGAGAATCGCCTTTGCGACAGCGAGCGCGTGATGCAACTCGCGCGGCGAAAGCAGTTCGGAGAGCGGCGTTGGTTTCGGTGTCCGCGTGGCTTCCGAAACTTCACCATCCATTCGGTTGAACACCGTCTCAAAGTCGAAACCCACTATCGGAACACGGGTGCCGTCTCCGCGTTCGTCGTCAACCCATCCAAACGGGGACACTGCTTGGAGTGGCTGGTTCACGCCCAATATTCCTTCACTCAGGTCCGAGTTGAACCGGTCCTTACGACGCTTCAAGCATCGCCAAATGTTTGCAGGGGAAGCACCCCGAAATCCACCCCGAATATGAAAACCTCGCGGTGTGGGAGTCGGTGTAATGGCGAAATCGAATTTTGATGACAGACTTTCGTGGAGTGTGGATGTCTGGTGAAATGGTCTTTTTTACCGGTGATGTTTGTGCGAGAAATAGAACATGGCCGTGAGCAATCCTGAATGGGAAAACTGGCTGGACCGGCTTTACAACCTGCGGCGCGACAAGCGCGGCTCGCACGAGCGGCCGCACAAGCCGGTGCTCCTGCTAAGCCTGATTGACTTGCTGGATCGCAAGATCGTCACTGAAAATTTATTCCCGCTGTCTAAAGAGCTGGTTGCCGCATTCAAACGTTATTTTGCGGTGGTGAAAAAACACGATGACCAGCCAACGATTCAGAATCCGTTTTTCCATTTGTGCGGGGATAAATTCTGGAAGCTCGTGCCGGTAGCCGGCGAGCAAAGTATTTATCGAGAAGGCGTAACGTCCGGTGCGCCAAGTGTTGCGGAGTTGCGACGGCGGACGGTAGGCGGACAATTTGATGATGGCATGTGGCAGTTGCTGAATGATCCCATGTCGCGCCATCAGTTGCGCGAAGCGCTGATTGCCCGGTATTTTCCAGACGACCGGGACAAGCTCGCCGCGGTGGCAGGGGCGCACCTCATCCGTCCTCCGGACACCTTCTCCCCATCGGATGCGGAGAAGGCGCTGCGGGAGGAAATGCCGCCGGGCCGTGACTGTGCATTCCGCCGGACGATTCTTGAGGTTTACGATTACCGCTGTGCGGCGTGCGGCGTACGGGTATTGCTCGATCAGGCTGTGTCGCTGGTTGAGGCAGCACATTTGATTCCCTTCAATGTCAGCCGGAATGACAAGCCGACGAATGGCATGGCGTTGTGCCCGAATCATCATTGGGCGATGGATCGCCACCTGATTGCCCCGGTGCCCGACGACAAGAAACGCGCCGGCATCTGGCGGGTGAACAAGGACCGGCTGGATGACCGTATCGAGGGGCAACGTGATTTGGTGGCCATCGCGGGCAAATCGGTGATTCCGCCGGGTGAAGAAAAGTTCTATCCGGCACTGGAAAGCCTGCGCTGGCGCGAGGAACATCTGGTCACGACCTACTGACGCCGCCGATGCTAGCCCCGACCTCCCATCCTGATGCGGGTACCGAATTGACGTTGCCGGCGTTTGGTTTTATTGACCCGGAACGCGTGCTGGCGAAGGATGATTTATTTGCGGTGGTGAGCGACAAGTTTCCGGTTTCGCCGGGTCATACGCTGATTATTCCGCGCCGCACACTGACGCGGTTCCAGGAACTCAACGCAACTGAAAAGGCGCGATTGCTGGAATGGGTGGACTGGACGCAGCGGCATCTGGAGGCGACGCTGGTGTCGGCGCCGGAGGGGTTTAACCTGGGTGTGAACGACGGCAAAGTGGCAGGTCAAACCATGGCGCAATTCCATTTTCACGTCATTCCCCGCCACGGTGGCGATGTGCCTGATCCACGCGGCGGCGTGCGCTGGGTCATCCCGGGGAAAGCAAAATATTGGTAATTCCCGATTGGCTTAACCACCGCGCCGGTTTTCCTCAAACATCTCGGCTGGCATCGGATGAGTGAGTCGCCAGATCATCTGGATGGGGCGTTCCGACTGGTGGCTGACGAGCTTGGCAGGCCCAAGGAAAGTGAATGGAGCGGTGACGCCATCAACTTTCTTCCGTGCACGAACAAAAAACAGCATCGTATAACCACGCGCTTCATGATGGATCAGGTTTTGTCCGGATTCGCTGGCTTGGCTGGTCTGCGCTTGGGTTTCCCAATGCAGCAATTCACGGCTGATGGGATAATCCTGATACATGGTGGTGGGAGAAAATTCCTTCTCGGTTTTCTGGAACGTGACCAAGGAGACCACGGTTTTGATTTCCGGAAAATGCAGCCGGCCAACGCCGGTGACCCCGGCGGACTCGAATGACGCGCCACCCAGTGCGGCCTTGATTTCATCGCTACCGTAGGTGGCGTGAAGTTCCAGCGAGCATGGGAATGGGAGGTTCAGCGATGCGACACCAATCCGCGACTCTTCGTCCGACCAGGCCAAGACCTCCTCAAGATCATTCAATACAGATGAATTTTTGGCCGCTCGTTGAAATGATTCCTCGAGGCTGGCCATTCCCAGTTTGGCGCCCGGTTGTCCCCAAATGCGGTAGTGAGCGACGAGGGCTGAGTCGCCGGCATCAGCGAGCGCCGCGGCTGCATTCCCTGCCTTTAAGTGGGAGACGACTTTCCGCAACCGCGCAATTTCCCGTGGTCCGCTCGTTTGTGCGGCGCTGATGAGCGCATCCTGCAATCGCTTGAGATCCGGGTCGGTGGGCGGCACGGCCAGGCGAGCGATTGCCTTCCATTGGGTCCATGTGTTGCGTGAAAGCAGGGCTTCCGGCTCGTAATCGTGGAAGCGGACGAAGTTGCCAAACGTCAATGGTTGTCCAGCTTCATGCTCAAAAGATTCCAGCCGGTCTGGGACTTGGTCGGCAAGATTGCGCAGATTTTCCCGAATGTTCGCCAGCACGTGCTCACGGGCCACGCGGTCGAGTTGGATACTGCATCCGGCTGGCAGATGCGGAAAATCCATTTCCACCTCGCGCTGGATGTTGAATCTCCGCTTGGGCAACAAGGCCTTGAGCTTGCGGTCGATCCGGTATCGGCGGTGCACTTGGCCGACAAAATCCAGGACTGTCAGGCAATCCTTGCCGGGCGAATGGCGCAAGCCGCGGCCTAATTGTTGCAGGAAGACGGTCAGACTTTCGGTCGGCCTGAGGAAAAGCACCGTATTCACCTCGGGTACGTCGAGACCTTCATTGAGCACGTCGCGGGTGAATAATAGTGTCAGGCGCCCCGCGCGCAGATCTTCGATGTGTTGCGAGCGAGCTTGGTCCTCCGTCTCACCGACCAAAACGGCTGACTTGATGCCACGCAGGTTGCATTCCGCCGCCATGAATTCGGCGTGCTGCACACTGACGCAAAAGCCAATTCCGCGCACCCACGCCAGGTCTGGCTCGTAGCGGGAAAGCGCCTCCAGCACGGTCTCGACCCGCTGCTGGGCCAGGGGGTTGGAACCGATGTAAACTTTCTCCAGCGCCTGCACGTCGTAACGGCCATTCTTCCAGAAGTTGTCACCGGCAACCGACACCGGGTCTGCCACGGCGAAGTAGTGGAAGGGGCAAAGCAGCTTTTCCTCCAGCGCCTCGGGCAAGCGGATCTCGGCAGCGAAACGATTGCCGAAGTCGGCCGCCACGCTTTCACCGCCCATGCGCTCCGGTGTGGCCGTCAGGCCCAAGAGGATGCGCGGCTCAAATTTGTCAAAAATCGCACGGTAGCTGGCCGCCGGACCGTGGTGGACTTCGTCCACGACGATGAAGTCGTAAAATTCCATGCCCACCTGTTCCCAAAGTCTTCGGGATTGGAGCATGTCCACCGAACAGAATAAATGATCCAACCGCGAAGCTGAGTGCGGTCCGACCAGCAGTTCGCCAAAGGCGGGAAGGCGCAGAACGGCACGAAACGTTCCGACGGCTTGTTCCAGTATCTCGCGCCGGTGGGCAACGAATAACAACCTGGCTTGCCTCTGCTGCTTTTCAAAGAACCGTTTGAAGTCGAAAGCGGCCACCACCGTCTTGCCCGTGCCGGTCGCGGCGACGATGAGATTGCGCCAATGGCCATGAACCAACCGCTCGGATTCAAGGGCGTCGAGGATACGTTCCTGAAATGCATGCGGGCGAATATCAAAGAAGACCGGCACGCTGCCAGTCCGACTGCGCGCGTGACTGATGGCATCCCGGAGGACTTGTGGTTCGTCAGGATTGAAGGGTAGAAATTCCCGGCTGTTCCAATACGTTTCGAACTCCGCCACAAACTTGTCAACGATGTGCGGCTGGTCTTGCGCCGTCACCTTGAGGTTCCACTCCAATCCGCTGGTCATCGCTGCCTGGGACATGTTGGCCGAGCCAATATAGGCGGTGGAGAACCCCGTTTTGCGATGGAAATAATAAGCCTTCGCATGCAGTCGCGTCCGGTCGGTATCGTAGGAAACCCGTACTTTGGTGTTCGGCTGGCGGGCGAGCCACTCAATCGCCTCCGCATCCGATGCACCCATATAGGACGTGGTGATGATGCGAATCTTGCCACCGCGCTGGCTCAACTCCTCAAAACCGCGCATGAGCAAGCGCAGTCCTGACCACTTGATAAATGAAATCAAAACATCCATCGAATCCGCTGACTGCATTTCCTGGAGCAATTCATGCACGAGTTGAGGATCGCTCGGCGAACCGGTGAACAAGGTGCTGCTGGCCAGCGGTGTTTCGGGACGGGGAACCCCAGATTCGGCGTAGTTCGGCGGCGTGATTTCCAACAGGAGCGGTTTGACCATGGTCACCAGCCGACGGGTTTTCAGGAACTCCGTACTCGGGGTGCCGGCAATGCGATCCACGATTTCATTGCAAAGGCGCAGGCGGGCAACGGGATCGTTTTCCAGCGTAAGCGCCTTTTCGATGACACGGGCAAGAAACGCCGCATAGCGCGCCGGTTCCTCTTCCGGATCAATCTTGGCAAACACCGAGCGTAATTCCGGATGCTGCGCGAGGAGTGCCGACAGGTCCTCGTCCAGAAGGGCCTCGTAAATGCCATGGGCCAAATTTGCCACGCCAGGTTTATGGCAGAAATACACGTCCGCGAAAAGAATTTGCGCAGAAATCCTGCGGCGGAAGTGTGCCGGTTACGGCAATTCAGTGCGGTGTGGAGCACTGATTCTCTTATTGGCGGAGAAAGCGGTTATTTTGGTGCCATTCCAGAAATTCCCGGGAAGGGCGGTCTTCGGCGGATTGGGGTGTGACCTGCAGCGCCTTTCCGTCAAAAGCGTAGTATTCGCGGCCGTTTGAAAATTCGTCACGTATCCTACGACTGACGGCAACGGGATAATCATTTGTGATCGTGATATATCCCCGGTCAAAAAGGGTGTGTCGGTTCGAGTCCCACCACCGGCACCACCTCATAAACGAACCGAAAATCATTTTCCCTTCACTCCCTTGAGGCAGGCAGGATGAGTTCGGGGAAGTCGTGGCTGTAACCGCCCTCCCGCAGGCTGAACGGCGGCACGCCGGACGCGCGCAGACTCTGGAACAACTCCCGGGCCGGGAACCGCGTCTGCGGCGCGGACTGCTCCTCATTGATACCGATACAGTTTGACCCGCTGAACGGTGGGTCCGTCGGCACCGAACATCAAGCCGCTGCCCGACTGGTTGTTCGCGGCCGCGCCAGCCTGATCGTAATCCAACAGGACGTCGTCCCCGTTCATCTTGCGTCCCGGAATCCACTGGCCGTTCACAAATTTGCCCGTTTCCGCGCGAGCGAGGCCGGCAATCTCCGGCCCCGGCGTATCCGGCGAGAAGGTGACCTGGACATCGAGGCCGGCGACATAGTATTCGTCGGGGCCGGCGGAGACGACAATGGCATAGCCCAACGCCGGCACCTGCGCGGGATTCCTCCGGTTCCGCCGGAGATCAACATGCACAACGTAATTTCCCAGCTTGATGTTCTGCTTCGGTTGCTGGGTGTTGAGCCAGGCGGCGCCGATCGTCCCTTTGGCTTGGGCGTCCAAAATCAGCGGCGTCATCTGCGCGAGCAGCGCATAAGCCCTGGCGAGCGGCAAATTTTCGAGCGCAATCGGCGTCTGCGCATTGCCGCCGGACCGACCCTCGCTGAGGCGTGCCGCATGGTTGACACCGAACGGCGAGTAACCGATCGCCGCGTGCTGTCCGATGCCGTAAAAGGCGTTGGCCGCGCCGCCCGCGTCGCCAGACGACTCCGGCACAAACAACGGATTGTTGGGGCGGTGGAACCGGCCGGCCCAGTCGCTGAAGTTCGGCAGATGGACGTCCGGCGCGTTGAAGTCAATCGCGGGTGCGCCTGCCTTCCAAATGTCAATCACCAGCGGCTCCGGACAGCCGGACGGATAATCGCCCGGTTCCTTGTCCTCGGGCTGGACGAGCCAGGTGTTCGAGAACACCGGCACCGGGTATTCGGACTTGCCGGCCTTCGCCATGTGATCCAGGTAGCGCGCGTAATTCCAAGCCATGAAAATTTCGTCAGCCGCGGTGGAATTGCCGAAAACCTCCGTCCAGGTGCCGGCGGTTTTGGCGCCGGCATCTTCCCACAACTTGCGCAGGTCCGGCCACAGCGTCTCCTTGTTCTTTTGCAGATAATCCAGCAACTCCGGCGGCACGGGCCGGGCGAACGCCGCTCCGGCGGCGGCGGACCGGTCGCGCGAGTCGCCGAGCAGCCCCACTTCATTCTCCAACTGAATCATGACCACGGTGTGCTGTTTGGAGTCCGCTTCGCGGAGATGATGCATGAAGGCCGTGTAGGCGCGGGTGTCGGCTTGCAGGCTGGCCTCGCTGAAAGGCGAGAGCACTTCCACCGCCTTGCCGTTCTTGAGCCGTGCGCGCGGGAACCGCTGCGGGTCGGCTTTCACCCATTCGGGCGCGAAGCTGGAAAGGCCGTTCTTCCAACTGCCGAACCAGAGGAATATCAGATGCAGGTTGTTTTTACGCGCGCCGTCGAGCAATCCATCAACGAGGGTGAAATCGTATCGGCCTTCCACCGGCTCAACCCAGTCCCAACCGACACCGACGAGAACCGTGTTGAAATTCATTTTAACCAGTTGCGGCCATACCGTGTCCATATACTCGAGGCTGGAAGATGCGGTGTTGTCCGTTTCGCCGCCCAAAACCAAAAACGGTTTGCCGTCAACCATCAACTGGGTGGCGGCACCGCGCTTTTCCAGATGAGCCATGGGCGGGGCGGATGAGGTTGTCGTGGTTTGGGCGTGCGCTGTCGCCAGCGTCAGCGCGCCGATTGCTGCCAGGCTGTAAAATGTTCGATGTTTCATGGTTGTTTATTTTGCCGGAAATAAATTAGCGGAAGTCTTTTCATCTTTTCAACACGATGAAGCGCGCTTCGTAATTCGTGAGCGCCAGCGGCACGGCCACTTTGCCCGCCGCTTGAGTGACACCGTCCAATGGATGAATCGTCCCGCTGGCCGCGTCCCAGACCTGAACCTGACCCGTGCCGGCGAGCGTCGCGGTGCGCGACTGGGGCTGGTCGGATTCGTTGAAGAAGAAATACACTTCACCGTCCTTGAGCGCGCGGTGGATGTATTTGATCGGCGGGCAGGCGGTGTCGAGTTTGACGTCCGGTGGCGGCAGCGCGGCGACGACGCGGTCGGTGACTTCCGGCTTCGGCTCAATTGTGGCAAAGCTCAAGTCGGGCGCGCCGGCCTCGGGATGCAGAAAAGTCCGGTCCACCACCATCGTCGGCGTGCGGCCGACGAAGATGACCTTGCCGCCGGCGGCGGCGAACGCCCGCAGCCGCTCCAGCACGGCCTTTTGAATCACGGTGGAGGTGGGCACGATGACGGCCCGATAGGTTTGCCCGCTCAAATTTTTCAATCCCGCTCCGTCGAGGGTGACGACGGAGGCCAGTTCATCCGCGTCAATGTGATCGAAATCAATCTGCTGCTCCAGCAACTCAGTCACCAGCTTGAGCGTGTCGTCGTCGGCTTCCTTGTCGCCCATCCACATGCTGTCCGTCGGGTGAAGCAGCGCGACCTGCGCCGCCGGCCGGCCAATCGCCAGCAGGTGCTGGGCACGGCTGACATACCAGCCGATTTCCGCGCCATTGGTGGCGTTGAGACCGCGGATGTTCATGTAGTTGATGCCGCGCACGAGCTGGTAATCCACGACGAACTTCCCTTTTTGGCCGAGGCCGCCGCCTTCTTCTTCCCAGACCAAAGGACGGCCGGTCACATGGGCCGCCGATGCGGCCAGCTTGGGAAAATCAGCCACGATGCCCGGCCCGATCTGGTTAAGATTATCCACTCCGGGCACGCCGACATAACGCATGTCGCGCCAGAAGGAGCCTTCGTTTTTGATCAAGTCGCCGCCGCCCGCCATCATCAGCTCTTCATGATTCAGATGGACCATGAATTCCATGTGGCGCGCCGTGCACCAGTCTTCCATGCGTTTGTAGAAGTTGTCGCGAAACATTCCGCTCCACACGTCCCAGTAATCCGCCCTGGCGCGTTGCGCTTCGGACGTCAACCTGCCGCCGCCGAAGATTTGAGGGATATAGGGTTTGAAGTCGTAGCCTTTTTTCTTCTGAAAGGTTTCGAGCAGCTTCGGCGTCCAGGGGCTGACGCCCGTGAAGTCGGTCTCGTCGCCACGAAAGCCGAGGACGGTTTTGCCAAATTCGTCGCCGACCACCTTCTCGTAGGCTTCGTAAATGACTTTCAGATAAGTGTCCGTCGCCACGGGATCCAGATAGTCAATCAGCGAGTAGAGCGTGTCCTTGGTGACACCGCCGTCTTCCCCATTGTCATTCCGGGTGGGCGAGGTCCGGTAAGCGTGTCGGATGAACGTAACCTCCCAGGACTCCGTGCCTGCGGGTGCCGTCCATTTGAGATGTCCGTCAGCCGGCAACGGCACCACGGTGCCCGCCGACGCATCCGCGCCCGCGCCGCGACCACCGCGCGCGCGGGTGCCGCCGCTCGCGACGAGCATGATGCTTTTCGTATCCGGGGGCAATTGAATGGCGAACGGCTCCCCCACAGTAAGATTGTAGCGCACATCGGCGTTGGGCAACTGGACCGTTAATTCCCCCGCTCCACCCCTGGGCACCGAATATTTGAAGTTCCCATCGGTCGGCAGCGGAAACGGTTTGCTCGTCGGCGCGGGCGTGTCCGCCGGCGGTGCCACCGCAACGGGGCGCGGACGGGCCACGATGCCCAGCGTGTCAGGGGGCAGTGGAATATCGAGCGTCTGGCCGGCGGCGACGGTGCAGTGCGCGTCGGCGACAATGCCCTGCATGCCGAGCTGCGGATAGTCCTGGCTGATCAGGCCGCCGGCGAATCCGTCGGGATAACCGCAGTCGCCTTCGATCCAGACTTTCATGCCGTTTTTCTTGCACTCCTGGACGACCGTCTTCACCAGATCCATATACTCGGGCGAGAGATACTTGGGCTGCACGCCGCGCGAATTGTTGATCATATAGACGCCGCCGCCATTGGCGTGAATCTTATTGATGTCCGCGATGATGCGCTCCTTGGTCTGCGGCCCGCCCCAAATGGCCCAGTGGATGGCGCCGTAATCCATCGGCGGCTGGGCAAACGAGGCGGCGGCCTCGGCGACTGTCGGCACGGTGATTTCCCGCCAGGGCTGGGCGGCGCGCCCGTCCTCCGCAGCAGCACTGCGGAGGGCGGAAAGCGGCAAGGATAAACACGCCAGCAGGATGAATTGCAAACTGTGAATTCGGAATACGGAATTCGGAATCCGCATTGTTCCATTTGGGGAAATCATGCCGGAACTTTGAATCCAACCATTTCCCGTGTCAACTTGAACTTGCCCGTCGTCCGGTTAAAACGGCGGGACATTTTTCCATGCGCTGAAGGCGCCACGGCCTTGAGCCGTTTGGGAAACGGTGAAGGGTGGTCAGTTTTTTCCGCTGAAATTACTCCGCCACTCCGATCTCTGCGCTCTTTGCGTTCTTTTGCGGCCATGCAATTTCGGGATTCGGGTTTAGACATTGACTCGGCAGACAGGAATGTTAAATTAACTTCACTTCTCGCCCCTCAAAAGGCGATGGGGGTCATCCGCAAGGGTTGCCCCCGATTTTTTTGCCCTGATTCAACCACGCATGACACGCCCTGCCTCGATCTTGGCGGAAATTTTATCTCGCAGCCGCAAGGTTCGGACGCAGATTCCAAACAA
>CAWDPX010000028.1:0-21887 GCA_963804345.1 uncultured Verrucomicrobiae bacterium
GATGATTGGGAGCGAACCGTTCGGTCACCCCAAATCTGTCCTCATATATGGGTCAGTCTCTGGTGACCGACCGCTAGGACATGGGTTTTCATGACGGCGTCAGCCACGCCTCAAACCTGCCCCGTGGCTGACGCCTCGCCTCTTTCACCTCCTTGGCTGGGTCCGAAGTCAACTCCGTTCCTCAACCGCAGAACTGCCGGTCACACGGTTGTTTCCCCAAATCGCACAAGCTCTAGGCGCAATTGGGTCGCGGCTTATTTCGGTTTGCAATGGGGTTTGATTGTTCATGTGCGTTCCCATTTACTGGCCGTTTGACATTGATAAATTTTCGTGTTCATAGCTGAGAGCTTTCTGAACCACCGATGTCGCGGGGCTGGTCCATTCCGCGAGCTTCTCCACGTAGAGATAGCCGCGTGATGCCACCGGCAGCTTGCGTTCCCGCAGCAGGAAATCCAGCCGGCCCTTGCGCGCGACGGCGCGCAAGTAGCCCCGGGCGTGTTCCAACTGGGCGCTCATCTGTCCAGGCACGCTGATCAGCGCAATCAAAGCTCCCGTCGACAGGGAGCGGCGCGGCAACCACGCATCAATCCACACGCAGAGATCAACCGGAAATTCTTTTGCGTCATAAATTGAAACAAAAATGGCGTCGGCTTGCGTTGTCGTCAGGACGGCGTTCTTGAGCACCTCGGGATCGCCCAGCTGGCTGATCTCCCACCAGGTGCAGCGGACCGCGTCCTTGCCGGCCAACCGTGTTACCTGGCCACATACTTGGGCGGCCCATTCCCGGGTCGGCGCGTCTTGATAAACCAATGCGACGTTTAACGCATACTGTGTTTCTGGCCGGGCTGATTCCGCTTCATCCGACGGTACATTCCGGTCCAAACTGTCTTTTTGTTCCATGAATCGCGACCATAATAGCCCACCGGTTCCCCGCTCGAACAGTCGGGGAAGGGGGAATTCTTGCATCAGGGAATTCCCTGACATTCGGCGGCTGGAAACCCGGTATGCGCGCGAGCGGCGATGGTGGTTTTCATTGCTGGTGGTCAACCGCCACATGAAGCCTTCCTTTCCGTTCGCATGCCGTGCGGCCAAAGGTTGCAAAAGCGGCTCCGCACACGCCCGGAATTCCCCACTGTCCGAAAGCTGAAGGGCATTAAGGCGAGCACCGCTTCAAAGCCGAGCACAGCCAGACTGGAAGGTTCAAGAACAGCGACGTATTGGTTAAGCACAATCGGGGTGATGTTATTGTTGAAGCTGGCGGTGCCCGTGTATCGCACTTCCTGGTGTACGACGATCTCGGCACCCACAGGCAGGTCAGTTGGTAAAACAATGTTCAAGCTGGTCTTGTCCGGGCTGTAGCTGATGCCCGCAGACTGCGGAGGACTGCCGTTGATGGTATAAAACGGGTCATCCGCGTTCCCTTTTACTGGTCGTTTAATGGTGATAAACTTCCGTGTTCATGGCTGAGTGCTTCCTGAAGCACCGTGTCGTGGGGTTGGTCCATCCCGCGAGCTTCTCCATGTAGAAGTAACCGCGTGATGCCATCGGCAGCCTGCGTTCCCGCGACAGGAAATCCAACCGGCTCTCGCGCGCGACGGCGCGCAGGTAATCCCGGGCGTGGTTCGTTTGAGCGCCCGTCTGTCCGGGCACGTTGATCAGTGCAATCAAAGCTCCCGTCGGCAGGGAGCGATACGGCAACCACGCGTTAATCCACCCGCAGAGTTCAATCGGCAATTCTTTCGCGTCATAAATTGAAACCATAATGACGTCGGCCACCAGTGTCATCAGGATGGCGTCCATGAGCACCTCGGGATCACTCAGGCAATTGATTTCCCACGAAGAGCAGTGGACAGCTTCCTTGCCGGCCAGTTGCGCCACCTGGTCACACACCAAGGTGGCCCATTCCCGGGTCGGCGCGTCCTGATAAACCAATGCTACGTTTAACCCATACTCCGTTTCTGGCGGGGCAAATTCCACTGCATCCAACGGTGCAGTCCATTCCAGGATGTCCTTTGGTCCCATAAACGAGACAATAGTAGTCCACAAACTCCCCGCTCGAACAGTCGGGGAAGTGGGCATTCTTGCATCGGGGAATTCCCTGACATTCGGCACTGGAAATTCGGGGCAAGAGGCGATGGTGGTGTTTGGTGAAACAGGTCTCGCGGAGAATCACCTCATGAACACGGACTTCACGAACTCGAACACAAACTGTGGCCCTGATTTCACGAAACACGCAGTCCGAGCCTGGCGAATTTGTGTTTGTCACGTCGCCTTGAAAATGTTGGACTTTGCATCTAAGGCAGTGAAAACGGAAATCGAATTGCGATGAAGAAACTACGACTGCATGAAAGCTCGGAGATGAGGTTCCCGTGAATCACAACCACTCTTCATCGTCCATCAGGCAAAGATGGGCTTTGCGCTACGGCCTGGCCTTTGTGGCGGTGGCGGCAGGATTCGGGTTTCGCGCGGCACTGACGGCGTGGATCGGGCCGGGGCTGCCCACCTTCATCACATTCTATCCGGCGGTGATGGTGGCGGCGTTGCTGGCCGGCTTCGGCCCGGGCCTGCTGGCTACGGTATTGACTGGCATTGTCGTAGGATACTGGATTCTGCCGCCGGTCGGACAGTGGGCCATCGCCTCGCCCGTTAACCGCGTCGGGCTGGTGTTGTTCATCGGCATGGGCCTGTTCATGAGCGCAGTCGCCGAATTCTACCGGCGCGACCGGCGCAAGGCCTGGGCCTACGACGAGGAAAAGGCCTTGCGCGAAACCCGCCGGGAAAAGGAGTTCCTCGCCGACGTGCTGGAACACACTTCCCAGCCTTTTACGGTGGGCTATCCGGATGGACGATTGGGTTTGTGCAACCAGGCTTACGAACAACTTACCGGCTACCGTGCGGAAGAACTGCGCGCCATTGACTGGGCCACGATGCTCACGCCGCCCGAATGGCGCGAGATGGAAAAGCAAAAGCTCGACGAACTCCACCGCAGCGGCCAGCCCGTGCGCTACGAGAAGGAATACGTGCGCAAGGACGGCACGCGCGTGCCCATCGAGTTGCTGGTGCATCTGGTGAAGGACGCCGGGGGCAGGCCGGAGTATTATTGCTCGTTCCTCACGGACATCACCGGGCGCAAGCGGGCGCAGACGGCGCTCCGCGAGAGCACGGAACGACTGAACTTTGCGCTGGAGACCAGCCACACCGGCGCGTGGGACTTGGATTTGGCGGACCACACGGCCTTCCGTTCCCTCGAACACGACTGCGTCTTCGGCTACGCGGAATTGCTGCCGAAGTGGACCTACGAAATGTTTCTTGAACATGTGCTGCCGGAAGATCGGGCGATGGTGGATGGCAAATTCCGGCGGGCGATGGAAAGCCAAGGCGACTGGAGCTTCGAGTGCCGCATCCGCCGCAAAGACGGGCAGGTCCGCTGGATCTGGGGCGCGGGACGACACCGCCTGGTTGCCGCCGGCGCACCGCGCCGCATGGCGGGGATCGTCCAGGATATCACCGAGCGCAAGCAAGCCGAGGAGGCACTGCGAGAGAGCGAAGAGCGCCATCAGCTTGCCACCGGCGTTGCCAAGGAAGCCATCTGGGAAGTGAACCTCAAGACCGGAACGGTGCGATGGAACCACGCCTATATCGAATTGTTCGGCCGGCCGGCGGAAGCCAATGCCCACGGCCCTTGGTGGCTCAGCCGCATTCACCCGGAAGACCGTGAACGGGTGGATGCTTCGTTCGCCAAGGTGTTGGCCGAGGGCGGCGACTCGTGGACTTGCGACTATCGCATGAAGCTGGCCGACGACAGTTACGCCTTCCTTAACGACCGGGCAATCATTGTCCGGGACAAAGCGGGATCGCCCTTGCGGGCCGTCGGCGCCAAATTGAATGTCACCGAGCGCAAGCAGGCGGAGGAGGCACTGACCAACCAGCGCAAAGAACTGCAGGTAATTCTCGAATCCGTGCCGGCGATGATTTTTTACAAGGACAAGGAAAACCATTTTGTCCACACCAACAAGGCCTTTGAAGACGCGATGGGGTTGCCCAAGGAAAAATTGCAGGGCCAATCCCTGTTCGATCTATATCCCAAAGAGATGGCGGAAGCTTATTGGAACGATGATAAAGAGGTCATGGCGTCCCGCAATTCGAAATATGGAATTGTCGAGCCAATGCAGACGCCCAACGGGACAAGAATTATTCAGACGGACAAGATTCCTTATTTTGACGAGTCGGGTAATGTGATTGGCGTAGTTGGTTTCGCCATTGATATCACCGAACGCAAGCGGGTCGAGGAAGCGCTGAAAACGGCACACGCCGAATCGGAAGTCCGGGTGGAGGAACGGACGGCGGAAGTGCGAGCTGTCTCGCTTTACGCCCGCAATCTGATTGAGACCAGCCTCGACCCTCTCGTCACCATCAGCAAGGACGGCAAAATCACCGATGTGAACCATGCGACCGAGCTGGCGACCGGAGTGCCGCGCGAGCGCCTGATCGGCAGTAATTTCTCCGATTACTTCACCGAACCGGACAAGGCCAACGCCGGCTATCAGAAGGTCATCGCCGAGGGACTGGTACGGAATTATCCGTTGACGATCCGCCATGTTGCCGGCCACACCTTGCACGTGTTGTATAACGCCGCGGTCTATCACAACGAGGCCGGGGAAATACAAGGCGTGTTCGCGGCGGCGCGCGACATCACGGAGCGCAAACGCATGGAGGACGCACATTTGGATTTGCAGCGCCGCCTCGTCAAGGCCCAAGAAACCGAACGGGGCCGCATCTCGCGCGAACTTCATGATCAGTTGGGTCAAGACCTCACCGCATTGAAATTGGGTCTGCAAATGTTCAGAAAGCAAAGGACATTTTCGCCGCCAGTTCAGGCCAGCATCGGTCAGTTGGAAAAACTGGCCGACAGCCTGATGCAGGACATTCATCGCCTGGCTTGGGAGTTGCGCCCGGCCGCCCTGGATGACTTCGGGCTGGACATGGCCCTGCGGCGCTACGCCAGCGAATGGTCCGAACATAATGGAGTGGCGGTGGATTTTCACAGCCAGGGCGTGGAAGCGCATCGGTTGCCCACAGAAGTCGAAACCACACTTTATCGAATAACGCAGGAGGCGCTGACGAATGTGCTGCGCCACGCGAAAGCTCAGCGCGTCGGTGTCATCCTGGAACGCCGGCCCGACCACGTCCTGCTCATTGTGGAAGACGATGGCCGGGGCTTCGATGCCCAAGCCGTGCTCAACGCCGCCGATGCCCACGGCAAATTGGGCTTGTTGGGAATGCAGGAGCGTGTGATGCTGGCGAATGGAACGATTGAGATTGAGTCGGCTCCCGGAGCGGGCACGACAATGTTTGTGCGCATACCGCTGGATTCGAAAAAACCAGCGGTGAATTGAGCGACCATGAAACGACTTCGCATTCTTTTGGCCGATGATCACAAAATTATCCGCGATGGGTTGAAGCTGCTGGTCAACGAACAGCCGGACATGCACGTGGTCGGCGAAGCCGGCAATGGCAGCGAAGTTTTGGAAAAGGCCCGGGAACTCAAACCGAACGTGGTGGTGATGGACCTGTCCATGCCGGAACTTAATGGTTTGCAGGCCACGATTCGGCTGAAGGAGGAACGTCCCGAAATCAAGGTTGTGGCTTTGACCGTTCATGAAGACGAAAGCTACCTGCGCCAGTTGTGCAAAGCCGGGGCTGCCGGTTATGTGCTCAAACGTTCAGCCGGAGATGAATTGATTCAGGCCATCCGCACGGTGGCGAAAGGCGGCCTTTACTTTGACCCAACACTGGCAAACCGGGCGCTGGCCGGCCAGCATGCATCAGCCACCGCCGATGATGAACCGCGCACTGCCGAATTAAGCGAGCGGGAAAAGGACGTGTTAATCCAGCTCGCCTGGGGCTACAGCAACAAGGAAATCGCCGCCAAACTCCGCATCAGTGTCAAGACCGTCGAAACTTATAAAGTCCGCATTGGGGAAAAACTGGGCCTCCGCAGCCGGAGTGAGATAGTGCAATACGCCATGCGACAGGGTTGGATGAACGAGACATCCCCGTTGACGCGGATCGCCGAATGACCGGGTCTTAAGAGTGCGCTGCGGGTGATTCGCTCAAGCCGCTGACGATGTTGCTGATTGATTTCGTTTCTCAATTCGTCTCGTTCTTGTCTCCCACGGTTGTCAAGCGGTTGGGCCCTGCGTCGCAGCGCGTCAGGATATTCACTGACACAAGAATTCCCTCTTTCCCGACTGTTCGATTTGAAGGCTTGCGGCTTATTCTTGTCCCGGTCGTTGAAGCGGCAATGGAAGGGCCGCCAGACAAGTTAACATTGAACCGCACAAACCAGAACTCGAGGTGACAAATGAAAGACACAAACTCACGGGAAACATCTGACACGATTGAAAAACCTGCCCTTTCGTGGAGTCAAACCATTCTGGCAGGCAAGGAACAATCACAAAAAGGAAAGGTTTTTATGAACGGAACAAACAAACACCACACGCCCCAATTTGCCATCAAGGACGCGCCGAAAATTAAAACTCTCGATCTGCGGCTGGCCATCTCCACCCCCGATTTGAGAGAGGAAATCGCCAGGGCCTTCCTGCTCGCGAAGAGTTCATCCCAGGAGCTCAACGTCTTTTTCAATCATGCAACCGTCTGAATCGGATTGTAACCATGGCACACTGCAATATTTTGGAACGAATCGCCCCGGCCGACAAAGCGCCGATCCCCCTGGCCGAAGACGTGCCGGCATTGAACGTCACAATGGTTTATGAAGACCCCGCGGCCCGGAAATGGGCCGCGGAGATGTGGGGTCCGGTGACGCAAATGGCCGGCGAGGAAAACATCAGCGTCGCCTCGTGGAGTATTGGCAGCCTGGCCTGGCCCGAAATGATCGAGGAAGCCGCTTTATCTGCCGCGCGGGCCGATGTCATTGTCATTGCCGTCTCGGCCGCGGAAAGATTGCCAATTGATCTTTGCGTGTGGATCGGTGCCTGGGTGCCGCGCCGCGCCCGGCGGGCGGGCGCCTTGGCGGCGTTGATCGGCCTGCACCAGAAACCTGACCTCCAGGCTTTCAGCACCCGGGATTTCTTGCAGATGGTTGCAATCAAGGGCGGGCTGGACTTTTTTTCACGGGAGCGCGCGCTGCCAGCGGCAGCAACCGATTTCTTGGGCCTGGAGATAATCAAATACCAGGCCGGCTCCCGGGCGCCGGTGCTCGCATAAAATGTCAGTGGTGGTCATAGGCCGTCATGCGACGAACAGCGGCCATTGATTTGTGAAAGCAGTTCTTGCGGGTGCGGGTCAGGCCGGAGATGGGAAAGTTATTTGAATGAGAAAAACATCGAAATTGAATTAATTATATGGCAAAACAAATCAAAGTCGGAGTCGTTGGCTGTGGTTATTGGGGGCCCAATCTGATTCGCAATTTCAGATCGCTCCCCGATTGCAGCCTGAAAATGATGTGTGATGTCAGTGAAAACCGCCTCGCCCATCTCAGGACGCATTATCCCGAAGTCGAAGGAGAAACGAATTACAATCACATGCTTAACGGCATCGGGCTTGATGCGGTCATCATCGCCACGTCGGTCAAATCGCATTTCCCGATGGCCCGAGCGAGCTTGTTGTCCGGCAAGCACACCTTTATCGAGAAACCGATGGCGGCCTCATCCCAGGAATGCGAGGAGTTGATTGAAATTGCCAGGAAAAAGGGATTGGTGCTGATGGTGGGACATACCTTCCTCTATTCGCCGGCGGTCAAAAAAATCAAGGAAATTGTCCAGGGCGGCGACATCGGGGAAATCCGTTACATTTGCGCCCGGCGGTTGAACCTGGGCCTTTTTCAGAAGGACATCAACGTCGCTTGGGACCTGGCACCGCATGATATTGCCATTGTTTTACACATCATGGAAAAAGAAGCGGTCACCATCAACTGCCAGGGCAGCGCGCACATCACGCCGGGGGTGGAAGATGTGACCACCATCTGGCTCAATTTCCCGGGAGATCGTTCCGCCATCATTCAAAGCAGCTGGCTGGATCCAAGGAAAATCAGGGAAATGACGATTGTGGGCAGCAAAAAGATGATCGTTTACGACGACGTTTCACAACTCGAGAAAATCCGGGTCTTCGACACGCGGGTTGAAAGGCCGCCGCATTACGACACCTTTGCTGAATTTCATTATGCCTATCACTATGGGGATGTACACGTTCCTTACATCAAACAGGAGGAACCGTTAAAAACGGAATGCCAGCATTTTCTGGATTGCATCAATCAGGGAACCACCCCCCTGACCGATGGCCGGCGAGGTCTCGAATTGGTCCGCATTTTGGAAGCGTCTTCCCAATCGTTGAAGCGGGGCGGAGCCACAGTGAATCTTTCGGGCCTGGAAAATGGCAACGGTTGGATGCCGCCGATTCCCAAACCTGCTGCTTTGCAGGCGCTGAATTGTTGAGTTCAGTCCCATCCCGGCCATTGACTTCACTTTCATTCATAACAAATAGTTTTCCGGTTCATCCTTTCATCGTGCGAAACTGGCGCAAGGCGACCAAGGGATCGCTTCGGGTCAGAAAAAAAATCGCCCCGTTAATTTTCCCAACGCATTAAAAATGACAAGCCCCAGCCGGGTAGGTTGATCCGCCGGCCGGGACTGGAATAATGAAACTGCGGCAGGTTACTGGCAGGTTAACTGGAAATTAATTTGCCGGCGGTGATGCCGCCACATGTGTTTCTCGCACTCATATCGCCATCGCGCACCCGGCTTCTTTGACATCCGAGATCAAAATCTTGTCATCGCCAATTTTGCCCGGCCCCGCCGACTTGATGATGGCGTTCACCGCTCGTTCCGCGTTTTGGTCTCCCACCACCAGGTCGATTCTGAGCTTCGGCAGAAAATCCACCGTGTATTCGCTGCCGCGGTAGGCTTCCGTATGCCGGTTCTGCCGGCCAAATCCTTTCACTTCACAAACGGTCATCCCGTCAATGCCGATCTCCCCCAAGGCGTCCTGGACTTCATCCAATTTGGAACGTTGGATAATCGCTTCAATTTTTTTCATACTTTTTCCAGAGTGTCATTCAATCGTTTAACTGCACCTGTGTTTGGCTGTGCCACACCCTTTTAGCAATGGCGATGCCAGCCGGGGCAATCACCAGGCAAATGTCTGCAAAGCGCCCATTTTACAAAGGTTTTTGGGGGTGTTAATAATTTGGCGTCGGTCAAACATCCCCGTCATCCCTGTTTCCTTTTGACCAGCCGACAAGAATTTCGCCAGCACCGCCACCAAACTTTTTACCGGGTTGTTTTATTGTTGTGATCGTCACGGCGTCAATAAAAGCATTAACGTTTCGCCGCATTGAAATCGCCCGCCCGCTGCGCAAAACTTGCGACCGGCCGCGCTCAAGGTGTGGAAGGTTTGGACTTGGCCGCGATTTGCCAGCACAACACTTTCATCCGCTTTTGAGCGTCCGTGAATTGTTTGGGAGTCAACCCCTTCCGCAGAAGATTGCGGGTCTCGGCGGCATCTGAATCCGCCTTGGCCGCCATGCTAAACCATGCATACGCCTCCACGATATCCTTCCCCACACCCTGGCCATTGGCGTAGCAGCAGCCCAGATTGAATTGAGCTTCGGCGTGACCCCGCTCGGCAGCCTGGCGATACCACTTCATCGCCTCAACATAATCCTTCGCCACGCCCTGGCCATTGTCGTAGCACCAGCCCAGGTTGGATTGAGCCGGGGTGTAATTCTGTTCGGCGGCCTGGCGATACCACTGCACCGCCTCCTCTTTATCCTTCCTCACGCCCTGGCCATTGGCGTAGCAGTAGCCCAGATTGAATTGAGCCGGGGCGTAATTCTGCGCGGCAGCCTTGCGATACCACTGCACCGCCTCAACATAATCCTTCGCCACGCCCTGGCCATTGTCGTAGCACCAGCCCAGATCGAATTGAGCCTCAGCATCTCCCTGCTCGGCGCCGGCTTTATATTCTTGAAATCGGCCGGGAACCGCGACGCCTTTCGGTGCGGCGGCGCGGGTCGAACGCAGGCCGGAACGCAGGCCGGTGATGTAATTGGAGACGGCGCTTACAAATCGTTTCATCGAGTTGAAACCTACGCTTTGGCCATCAAGACCTGCAAGCCAAAATCCTTTTGCCGCCGCCCCATCCGTGGGGCGGCAGGTTCCATCTCAAGGTCAACCCGCGGCAGATTGCTACTTGGAACCGGCGCTGGCGGCTGCGGGCGCAACGCCGCTCCCTCCCGTGGTTTCCGAGACGGGTGCCGGGCCGTTCTTCGTCGGTTTGACGGTGTTGATCCGTCCGTTCGCATCGAAGGTCAACTCGTCAATGCACACCGACCGGCGGAAGGCGTTCCCGTTCGAGAGTTCGCTCGTGTGATAGAGGACATACCATTTGCCCTGGAATTGGACGACGGAGCCGTGTTGCGTGACGCTCGCGGCATGCTCCATCACCTTTCCGGCATAGGTGAACGGTCCCATCGGGTGATCGCCAATGGCATAGACCTGCGTGGCCGACGGCGCCCAGCCGTTGGAATACACGAAATAGTACTTCCCGGCTCGTTTGAAGACGAAAGGCGCTTCGCCGTAACCTTCGGGCAAAACGGGGTCCTTGCCCGGTGCCGCCAGCGGAACCGGCTTGCCTTGCGCATCGAGAAGCGAAACGGTTTGGAGGCCGCCGGCCAGTTCGGTGAGGGAGGGACGGAGCTTCACCACCTCCGGTTTGCGGCAGCCGAAATACAGATAAGCCTGGCCGTCATCGTCCAGAAGCACTGCGGGATCAATCGGCTCCGGACCCGCGTCCGGCAGCGTCGCGTTGTCAATCAGCGGCTTCCCGATGGCATCCTTAAACGGCCCTTCCGGTTTGTCGCCAACCGCAACCCCGATCTTCGTGCGATCCACCGGCAGGAAAAGGTAATACTTGCCGTTTGATTCGACGCAATCCGGCGCCCACGCCCAGTGGGTTGCCCAGGCGAAGTCCTTCACGCGAAATATCGGGCCATGGTCCTTCCAGGTGGCCAGGTCGGCGGTCGAGAGCAGGCGCCAATCCACCATGTCCCAGTAGGTGGCGTCCGGCAGATCGTGCGAGGCATAGACGTAAAGCCGCCCATTAAAAACCCGGCCCGAGGGGTCGGCGGTGAAGATATTTGTGACCAGCGGATTCCCGCCCAACACGACGGACGAGACGAGCGAACTGCCCAGGAGCAACCAGAGGGAATATTTTGGAAATTTCATAAAAATAATGCGTTGAGCCTAATCAACCGAAAGACCTGGGGCAAGCAAAGCCAATGGCAAAGCCGGATAAGGGATACATCTGGACAGACGCACCATTTTCTCCCTCTCTTCCCTCAAGGAGGAGAGGGGCGGGGTGAGGAGCCAATATTTACAAGCAAACCCCTCACCCCAGCCCTGCTCCCCGTGGGCGGGGAGAGGGAGTTATTTCCGTTCGGACCAGGTTTGCGCCAACCAGCCCACTCATGCCTGCAGTGTCGTCACGGCGCAGGCGCGACGCTGAGGCGGAGGAAGCCGCACTGGTTGGACTGCACATTGAGCGCGGCCGTCAGCCACGGGATGCCGTTGCTGATTGCCGGGGCAAGCGCGACCGTGGTCCAGTTACGCAGATCCGTGCTGCTCTGCACGGCGTAGTTGAGTTCGCTGCGCTGCGCGGGAAAGCTCAGGAGGCACTGCGTGCGGTCGGCGGAGAGCTGCGGTTGCAGCAGGGCGGGCGAGGGGCTATTCGGGTCCAAGCCGAAGGCGTATTCGAGTTCATTGACGATGCCGTCGTGATCCGGGTCGGCGTTGTCGCCTGAAATGGCCGGGTCGGCCAGTTCTGCCGGGGTGAAATTTGCCTGGAGCCATTGCGTTTTCGCGAACAGCGGGTCGAGAACACGCTCAATGATGTGCGTGCCGGAGCCGATGTTTGAAACGGCGAGGTAGCCATTGGCCACCATGCCGGTGACACAGAGGCCGTCCACCTTGACGGTCGTGCTGGCGAGGCCCGCCTGCGGCACACAGACGGTGGCGGTAACGTTGACCGGAATGGTGACAGCGAGATGAAACCGCGCGGCGTTGCGATCCCACTCGATGGCGATGCCGCCGCGATCGGTCGGCACCGTGCCGCTGGCGGAGGCGAGGCTGGCGCCGAAATCGAGCGGCTTGATCTGCACCTGTTCAAACTGGGCCGTCAGCGGTTTCACGCCCAAAATATAACGCACATAACCATCCAGACCGACGGCGCCCCAGCCGTGCGACTCGCTGTTGCCGTCGGTGTTGGCCGTCCACGATTCCCACGTCGCCGTCCCGCCGAGCGAAAGGATTTGCGCCCAGCCATACTGGGTGGCGTTGGTGTAGAGATTCAGCAACTGCGGACCCTGATTGGCCTCGCCGAGCGCGCGCACGAGCTGCAGGATGCCGAGCGCGCTCACGCTCATGCCGAGGGATTCGACGCGCGCAATGACGCCTGCCTGCTGCGCCGCCGGCACGATGTCGAGCGAGAGCGGGAAGGCGTTCGCGTGCTGCGAGGCGTGCGCGCTCTGCGTCCCGTTGGGTTCGAGGCCGTCCACATAGACGCCGCTGGCGTTGAGCAGGTTGGTGTTCATCGCGGCTTGCAGGGCGTTGGCCATCGCACGGTAGGTGTTGCTGTCGGCGCTGTTGCCAACCTCGTTGGCGATGTGCGAGACGATGTCATAGTCTTCCCAGGCCCAGCCATTGATGACGGTGCTGGCGTTGCCGGGGCCGCGGACGGTGTTCAAGTCGTAGCCGAACTGCATGTCCGGCGGCCAGTCTATGATGCCGTTGGTGTAGCTGCTGGAGGTGCCGCCGTAGAGCCGGGTGATCAGGCCGTTGGCCGGGTTGAGGGAGCGGTTGACATACTGGGCGATGTTGGTCAGCGCGGTGTAGTTCGTGTTGAGAAAAGCAAGATCGCCCGATTGTAGATAATACTCCCAGACCCATTGGAGAAATGCCTGTGTGTAGTCGGGGATGTCGCGCGCGTTGGCACTGTCGGG
Organism: uncultured Verrucomicrobiae bacterium; assembly: GCA_963804345.1. Classification (GTDB taxonomy): domain Bacteria; phylum Verrucomicrobiota; class Verrucomicrobiia; order Limisphaerales; family UBA11358; genus UBA11358. The sequence continues at coordinate 13,016 of CAWDPX010000028.1, forward strand.
ATAACAGGCGTTCACCCGCCCGACATTGGCGCCCGTGGACCAAAACTCGCCCATGGATTCGATGAACTCGTTCAACCGGCTGCGCGTGAGCACGCGCTCATTCTCCACCTGCATCGCGGCGAGGCTCTCCTGGAAGCCATCGCCCAGAAAACCGCCTTTCTGGCGCATCGAGTCTATGAACTCCTCCTGCGCGTCCACGGGCAGCGTGTGCTTCATCATGTCCCACACGGCGTTCAAGGTGGCGTTGGACGAGGTGAAGGACGAGGCCGCGTCGTTCATCTGGCTGTTGCGCTCGACAAACGCGAAGTTCGTCATGGTCACGGCCATCGGCGAGTTGGAAATCTCAAAATAACGCATCGTCAGATATTCGGCCGCCTGATAGGTAAAGTTGGAGCCGTTGAGCACGGCATAGTAAGACATGGTCGTGCTCTGGTTTTGCGAGGGGTCAATCGTGCCCGAGGGGAGGAGCGCAAAGCCGCCCAGCATGCCGATCGTCGTGCCGGAGGCGCCGCCGGAAAACTGGATGCTCGGCACGCCGGAATAAACCTTGCCCAGATCCACCATGTATTTGCCGCCGCCCAGGCTGGTGACCGACACCGGCGTGAGCACCGTTTCGACGATGCGTATCTGGTCGGGCAAGAGTGTGCCTGTCCACGTCGAATTAGGCTGGGGGCCAATCACCGTGGCGGTGGTCCAGGCTGAATCGTCGAAGCCGGGCATGAACCAGGTCGGCGTAAGGTTGCGCGCGTCAATCTTCTCGATGTAACCCGCGCCCTGGCTGTTGCGCGTGGACTGGCCGGTAACCCAGCTCGTCGCCTGGCTCTGCAACCAGGTGCCATCGGTGCCAATCACTGCGCTCGTGCCGTCGGCGTAATGAATGATCGCCTTCATCAGGACCCCGCGCGTGCTGGTTGCCCGACCCGACCCCCCGCCGAACCAGTGGTTGAAGATCGCAAACACGTTGGTCGCGCCGGGCGTGACCAGCCCGGTGATGTCATAGGCGTTGTAAAATTGGAACTGCGGGAAGGCGTAGGCGGGACCCTTGCCCACCAGCGTCCCGTTCACATAGAGCGCGTATTTATGCACGCTCGTCACATAAACCGTCGCGCGCGTCACCGTCCCGGCGCGCAGATTGGCGGACTTGCGATAGTAAGTGTAGTCGTCGGCGTTGGTCGCCACGCGCCAGATCCATGACGCCCCGCTCCAGTCCGAGTTGGCGAGCAGGCCGACCGCGAAGGTCGAGTTGGTCGAATACGGGCCGGCGTTGCCCTCCCGGTCCCAGGTGCGCACCTTCCAGAAATATTTCGTGTCGGCGGTGAGCGGTATGCCGGCATATACGACGTGGTTTTCCGAACGGCTCAATACCTCCCCGCTGTCCCACACGTCGCCGAGGCTGGCATCGAGGTTCGACGACGAGGTGGCGACAAGAATTTCGTAGCCCGTCTGGATTTCGTTGGCGTTGGTGTCGTTGTCGAGCCAGCCAAAATACGGCGCAGCCTCCGTGCCCACCGGCCCGGCGACATCGTCAACGCGCAGGTTCGTTGGCGCGGAAGGTGCGGCGGCAAACGCTGACGCCGCGACCGCACCGAGCAGCCAGCCGAATGCAGCCAGACGCATCGTTCGCCACGCGCGGGCGCAGCGCATCACGGCGACATTTGAGGCTGGCTCCCCAGCCTGCCTGCGCTCTGTGAGTTTGGTGCCGCAAAAAATGCACCGTCCATCGGGCAGCGTGAAGGCGCAATCCCCGAAGGGCGGTTTGCCCCGCGGGTATTCATGCAGGCTTGCCATAAAAGGAGCATTGTCTTAACGCCCGGATAAAATTTGCAGGGTCGTGGCCGGGCCGAGGTCGGCGGGCGGCGTCCAGGAACGCAAAGCCCAGACGACTTTTTTGTCCGGCGTCACTTCGATGGCCTGCACCGGCGCGGTGGCCGGATCAATCTTGCCGTTCCATTGATTGACCCAGTTGTTGATGATGGTATTACCATTCGGCAAACGCACGGCGAGCTGCAGGCTGGACATCTTGAAATCCGGCGCATCGGCGGGCGTCCATTCCCAGACCGTTTCGCCGGCGCGGTTGACCTCGCGCACAAATCCGTGATTGCTGACCACGAGAACGTTCCCGTTCTTGAGCGGTATGGCCGACCAGATGCCCGGCACATCCAGCGACCAAAGTTCCTTGCCATTCAAGTCATACTCGGCGGCCTTGCCCAAATCCATGTGCGCGACCAGCAAAGTGCCGGCATCCGTCATCCGCGCATGGCGGAAATGGCCGTGGGTACCCTTGGGGTTTTTCACGGGCAAAACAAATTCACTTTCGGTTGCGCCCGTGGTTTTGTTGACGATGACGAATTTCGCCGGATCGCCGTTTTGCACGAACCACACGCTGTTCGTGCCGTAAGGTTGGGCGGTGTGGATTTCGGTGTTCGGCGGCGCATCGTAATTCCAGACGACCTGTTTGTCCGCGTTGACTTCGGTGACGCCAAACTGATGGGCAAAAAGAATGTTGCCGTTTGGTTCCAGCACGGCGTCGCTGATCTCGCCTTTGCCCGGATGTGTGTAAGACCAGGCCACCTTGCCATCGCGCACAATGGACATCTGCTCAGTTTTCGCCTCGCCCGCATAAAAGAAATCATGTTCGGCCAAACCTTTGCCGGGCAAAACCGCCGGGATTTGCGGCGCGGCCGGCGCGCCCGTTGCCGTGCCCATCGGCAGGTAAATCAACTCGATGCCCTTGCCTTTGGCCGGATCGAGATTGCGCGAGTATTGTTTGGTGGCGTCGCTGTCCCAGCGTTCATGGACGCCGAGGCTGGTGACCACTTTCCCGTCTTGTTTGTAAACCATGCCCGATGGCGCGTGATCCGGTTGCGCCATTTCAAAGAGATAATCGTCGGCGTTGGCGCGAAGCAGAATGCGCGGATGGCCGTTCGTGTCGCTGTTGTTTTTGGTCTGTGCGAACAGAATATCCAGCCCCACGGAATCCAGCGCCACGCCATCCATCGAGGCCAGCACGCTCGCCGGCCAGTCCGGGTTTTCGTAAGGCTCGACGCGGTTGTTGAACGGCGGATTAGGAAAATGCACCGGGTAAGTGCGCCACTTGCGTCCGCTGTAAAGTCCGTCCAGCACAAACAGAATCGTCTTCGCACCGAGATTGGGTGAAGCCGCCATGTCCACGAGGGGAGAATAGGCGTTTTTGACCGCCTCTTGATCCGGATTGATCATGGAGTGCAACTCCCACGGCCCTTTGATCGAGCCGAAGTGATTCTTGCCGCACATGGAGATGGCGGTTTGACCCGAATCTCCATCCTCCATGTTGTTATAAGGATAGGAATGCGCCTTGAGCAGCGCCAGATTGACGAGGTAAGTGGCGTCGGAAACCTGTTTGGGAATCAGTTTGGCCTCCTTGTATTTGCCGTTGGAATAAACCACTCCCTCCACCCAGTCCGGCGTCTCCAGGCCATGATAATCACCGTAGCCAGGATTCTTCGGCTGGCTCGCCTTGGGCGGCGAGGCCTGAATGAAACGGACGTCCTTGAACTCGCTCCATACTTTCGAGAGGATATACGGCGGGATCAAGCGGCGGACGTCATACACGATGATGTCCTGCGGCCGCACGTGCGCCTGATTGACGAGCTGGCGGATCATGGCCAGAACCATCTGCGGCGAGGCATCGGTGTAGTTGTCGGCCTTCACGCCATCCTCGCTGTTGTTCAAATTGATTTTCAGGGCCACGACTTCACCCGGCTGATAGCCGCGCTGGGCCATGCCGCAGGAATTCTTGTTGTAATACTCGAAGATCGCCTGCCAGGTCCGCTCGCCGTTGGTGGCGCTGGTGAGCTTGAGCAGCGTGGCGGACAGCATGGCATCCACCCGCGCCTGATCGGTGTTGGCATCCAGCCACCATTGATCGCTCTTTTGTTTCCAATTGCCCGCCCACTTTGTCGCCTGCGGGTCGCGCGCCCATACGACTCGACCGGGGTTGATGCCCCGTGCGATGCCCACCGGCTCGTTCGGTTTGGCCGGAATGAAATTCCAGTCCGACGGCGGCTTGCCGGCGTTCTGCGCTGCGCCGTTGCCGGTGAATGAAATCAACGTCCACGCCGCCACCGCCAGCACGGCCAGCAGCCCGCAGCCGGACGCGAACCGGACGCGCGCGAGGCGTTTCAAACCGAACTTGATGGCCACCACGCCACACAGCCAGATGACAAAGCCCGTCGCGACCGGGAAAGCCGCGCGCTGGCAAGGGTAACTCGCGCGACTCGGCTTGGGAATCACCCGCACCAGGAACCAAACCAGCGCCGCCACACCGGAGCCAATGGCCGCCAATCGCAGAAAGGAACCGCCGACGCGGCGGCTTAGAGGTTTTGCCAAATTCATCAGAGTGGATTTCATGTTTTTCATTTTTAGTTGCCGGCTGACCAGCGGTTTATTTTCGCTGCTTCCGCCTCCATCAGCAACAAAGAACGCCTGCTCCCCGGCGGATTTTGAGGTTCATCCTTTCATCGTGCGAAACTGGCGCAGGGCGACAAAAGGATCAATCCGGGTCAGCAAAAAATGCGCCCAGTGATTTTGCCAGCGCTGCCAGAAGGTCTGTGACTTCCGCCATTGGTGAAGCTCGATTCTTTGGGAGTGTTTCAGCAGGCGCTCAAAAATTTTCCGCGCTTCAACGGCCACCGTCTTGTCTTCGAAGCGCAGCATGAGTTCGTAATTCAGATTGAGGCTGCGAATGTCGAGATTGGAAGAGCCGATGTAAACCGCCCCGTCGCTGAGAATTAGTTTGGCATGCAGAACCTGCGGCTGATACTCGTAAATCTCCACGCCGGCTTTCAGCAGGCGGCGATACAAACTCCGGGCCGCCAGTTGGGACACCAGGATGTCGGATCGGCCGGCCAGAATCAGTCGCACGCGTCCGCCGCGCCGCGCCACGCGCATCAAATCCCGCCGCACCCGCCGGGTCGGCAGAAAATACGCGCTCACGATCCGCACCTCGCGGGCTTTGGCCAAATCATGATACAACGCCGTTTGAAGCGGGCCCGCCCCCCGACCGGGATGGCTCAACAATAATTCCCCCGCCGGTTGCTTGAGCGGTTTGCGCCGGCGTTTGAAGGCGCGCAATCGCATCAGCGGGTTACGGCGAAAATCCGACTGCGCGAATAATTCATCGAAGGATGCCGCCAGCTCCCCGGCCAGGGTGGGATTTTCAATCCGGACGCCCACGTCGCACCAGCCGCGCGTCACGCCGTCGCCATCGTATTCATCGGCCACATTGAATCCGCCAATGAATAGTCGTGGCGTCGTCACAAACCAGCAGCTTGCGATGATTGCGCACGCCGAACCGCCAGAGATGGAGGGGATTGAAGCGGCGAACCTCCGCGCCGGCGGCAACGAGCGGCTCAAAAAAATCATCCGGCAACAGCCACGACCCGAGCGCATCCACCAGGATTTGGACGCGCACGCCGCGCCGCGCCGACGCCAGCAAGGCTTCCAGAAATTGCCGCCCCAGCTTTCCGTCGGAATAAATATAGGTTTCCAGCCGGATGGATTTTCGCGCCGCCGCGATGGCCTCCAGCATGGCCGGAAATATTTCCTGTCCCGCGCAGAGCCATTGCCAGGCGTAAGATTTTGGAGCAGCCATGATTCACCGTAATTTCCCAGATTCAAACCGGCAATCAACCCTCAACTTGCAGCGGTTCCATGGCGGCAATTCGATACATCCATCAACGATGGTAGGGCAAACCTGCCGGTTTGCCCCAATCTCACCGACAGCAATGGCGCGACCTGCCCCGACCCTGGATGTCCGGGTGACTGCCACAGCCATCATATCCGGCGGCGCAGCATGGACTGTCTCACAACAATTTCTTGTCGGAAGGGCGAGTTACACAAGCCCCCATTTTCAAGGCATTCTGTGAGTCAGGGACTCGAATAACTCGCCCCTCCGATGCTTTTAAAACGGCCTCAGCAACGCCTCCTCATTGTATCGTTTGTCACTGGGAGGAGATTGGAGGATTGACGCCGGCACGCGAATCAATGGCATTCCCCGGCCCGCCCGCTCCGGACAACCAGGTCAACACCGGCGGGACCAGGTCGGCAAAAAAATACGTCACCGCCTCGTGAGTGGCCTCCGGCACCACGATCAGTTCGCTTCCGGGCGCCGCCAGCGCGCGCAATTGTTTCACGTCGGTTGCCGGCGTGATTTTGTCCTCCGCCCCGGCCACAAAAAGCGCGGTGACCGGACGCCGGGCCAGTTCGGTGGTGGTATCGAGTTCACCGGCGGGTATCTCCAAAACGGAAGGCAATTTTCTCAACCCGGCCTTGATAAACGTTGTTGGCATCCAGCCGGCGTATTCGTGGCAGAGGTTCAGGACGGCATTGGACAATCCCGCGTAAGGTGTGATGGCCATTACCGTGCGGACGCGCGGCTCGACTGTCTTCCAGCGCAACGCCAGTGCCGCGCCGTAGGATTCACCGAACGCCGCCACCGGTTCTTTCAACCGGCCATTATGCGCCAGTTCGTCCAGAAGCTGGCTCAGGTCGTGCGCCTCCTGGACGCCAAAATAAATCCGTTTGCCCGTGGATTTGCCGTGTCCGCGCAGGTCCACCAGCACACAACGCCAGCCTTCCTGCGCCAGCCGCAATGCCCAGGGCGCCATTGAAAACTGGGCCAGCCCGTAACCATGCAGCAACACGACCGTGCCGCGCGGCGCCGACGTCCAGGCATTCGATCCGCCGGGCAGGTCGGCATGAAAGGTGAACTCAAACTGTTTCCGGCCGTGCTCCAGCCAATTGGTCGGGGAAATTTCCAGGTGATAATCCGCCGGCTCGACGACGCGATAGCACAATCGCGCCGGTGGCGGACCCACCTCGACAAATTGTTTGGGAAAGTTTGTAAGAAATTTCGGACTGAATGCCACCGCCACGGGCGCCTTGGGCGCGAACCACTCGGGATATGTGTTCGGCGCCTGCGCCATCCGGTGGGCCATGAAACTGCCACAACCCGTCGCACCCCAAACCAGCACGACGGGCAGGAGCAACCAACACAATCTTTGCCGCATCACCCAGCTTGCTTAACCTGTTTTCCTCCGGTTTGCCAAAAAAACTTCTCCCGAAAATAGTTGCCTCAACCGGCCTTGGCCGCAATCTGGACGGCTTCCTGAAGTAGATTGTCAATGGACGAGGCCAGTTGGGCGGCGCCGTTTACCACATCGGTGATGTTCTGGATGCTCTGCTCCGCCTGGTTCAGGGCCGCCGTCACTTTGTCGAGACTCGCCATGACACTTTGGTATGCGGCCGTCTCATTCGTGAATTGCATGGCCACCAGCTCATTGAGATCGCCCCGGAGATTATGGGCCTTTAGAAAGAGCGCCTGGCGTTGGTCGGTGGGAACCGCGCTGTTTCCAGCCAGCTCGTACAATTGACTGACAATGGCTCCCAGTTGTTCGGCGGGATTGGGCAAGGGTTGGTCGGGCATAGGCTTTATTTGGCTGGGTGAACGGCGGTTTGGACCGACGCGATGGCGTCATCAAATAGTTTTACGTGGGCGGTGAAGACATTGATTTGACCGGCCAGGTCGGCCAGATCCTTTGGCTGTTTGCTGGATTTGGCGAACGTGACCAGCGCCGCGTAGGCGCTTTGCATGTCGGAAAGCAGGGAGTCCACCTGCAAGGCGCGGAGTGTCTGAATGCCGTCGTTCTCCTGCACAAACTGGTCAATCAAATCTTTCAAGGCCTTGGGGTCGGTCTTGTTCCGGGCGTTGTTGTAAAGGAACACCATCCCGGCCTGGATGGATGCGTAAGAGGCGTTGTCCATGAGGGTGAGCGACCGCAGATCGCCCTTGAGCAAACCGATGAGCTGGTTGATCGGCTGGTTTCCGTTGAGAATTGCCGTCTCGACCGCCGCCTTCTGCTTGTGTTCAATCGCCAGGGTTCCAACCAGTGTGACCAGCGATGACACCGGCCCGCTGAGATCCAAAGTGGCCGCCTGTTTCGCCAGCGGATTTTGCGCGTTGCCGCCGGTGCGGATCGCCGCCAAGCCTTGAATGGTTGTGCTCAGGCCATTGACATCATCCCCCAGGGCGTTTGCCGCCTGCGTGAGATTTTCAACGTCCTTGGAATTGGCCACCGCCGCCAGGGCATTGGCGTAGCTTGCAATCGTTGACAGCGCCTGGAGCCGGACTTGAATTTCCGCGGCGGGAATGGCATTCGTCAAATCCTCGGTCCCCCACGGTTTGTCCATCAGCACCTTGTCGTACAAATTCGCCCTGGCGTTGAGGTCATTCACCCCCAGCAGATAGGGACGGATCGAATCATTGGCGGCATTCACCGCCGTCTGAAACTTGGAAACCGGGTCCTGATAAATGCTGACCGTGGTGCAGCCGCTGAACAGGATGGCGGCACAGATCAGTCCAAAGAATATTGTCGGTCGTTTTATCATAATCAATTCCGCAGATTTTTATTCCGTGCCGCCATGCTGTTGGAGCAACTGGACCACGATGTCCTGATGCCATTGTTCCGCGCGAACCAGCGGTGTGCGCTTCTGGTCGTCGCGCGCATTCACATTGGCGCCCCTGGCCAGGAGCAGATTGACCGCGTCCGCACAACCTTCCTGCGCGGCCAGATGCAAGGGCGTGGCGCCGTCTTTTGCCGGACAATCAATTTTGGCGCCTTTGTCCAGCAGCACCGCCACGACGTTCGTGTGACAGGCCGACGCCGCCAGATGCAACGGGGTTAGGCCGGCATCGTCGGGCAGATTAAGGTCGCCGGGATTTTGCGCCAGGTCACCGGTCACTTGCGCCACATCGCCGTCCCGGGCGGATGCGTGGATTTCCCGGTAGGCGCTGTGCTGCGTGGCGTGAAAACACCCGGTGCCGGCAACAACC
>CAWDPX010000029.1:0-11411 GCA_963804345.1 uncultured Verrucomicrobiae bacterium
GGCTGGCGGGCGAGCCACTCAATCGCCTCCGCATCCGATGCACCCATATAGGACGTGGTGATGATGCGAATCTTGCCACCGCGCTGGCTCAACTCCTCAAAACCGCGCATGAGCAAGCGCAGTCCTGACCACTTGATAAATGAAATCAAAACATCCATCGAATCCGCTGACTGCATTTCCTGGAGCAATTCATGCACGAGTTGAGGATCGCTCGGCGAACCGGTGAACAAGGTGCTGCTGGCCAGCGGTGTTTCGGGACGGGGAACCCCAGATTCGGCGTAGTTCGGCGGCGTGATTTCCAACAGGAGCGGTTTGACCATGGTCACCAGCCGACGGGTTTTCAGGAACTCCGTACTCGGGGTGCCGGCAATGCGATCCACGATTTCATTGCAAAGGCGCAGGCGGGCAACGGGATCGTTTTCCAGCGTAAGCGCCTTTTCGATGACACGGGCAAGAAACGCCGCATAGCGCGCCGGTTCCTCTTCCGGATCAATCTTGGCAAACACCGAGCGTAATTCCGGATGCTGCGCGAGGAGTGCCGACAGGTCCTCGTCCAGAAGGGCCTCGTAAATGCCATGGGCCAAATTTGCCACGCCAGGTTTATGGCAGAAATACACGTCCGCGAAAAGAATTTGCGCAGAAATCCTGCGGCGGAAGTGTGCCGGTTACGGCAATTCAGTGCGGTGTGGAGCACTGATTCTCTTATTGGCGGAGAAAGCGGTTATTTTGGTGCCATTCCAGAAATTCCCGGGAAGGGCGGTCTTCGGCGGATTGGGGTGTGACCTGCAGCGCCTTTCCGTCAAAAGCGTAGTATTCGCGGCCGTTTGAAAATTCGTCACGTATCCTACGACTGACGGCAACGGGATAATCATTTGTGATCGTGATATATCCCCGGTCAAAAAGGGTGTGTCGGTTCGAGTCCCACCACCGGCACCACCTCATAAACGAACCGAAAATCATTTTCCCTTCACTCCCTTGAGGCAGGCAGGATGAGTTCGGGGAAGTCGTGGCTGTAACCGCCCTCCCGCAGGCTGAACGGCGGCACGCCGGGCGCGCGCAGACTCTGGAACAACTCCCGGGCCGGGAACCGCGTCTGCGGCGCGGACTGCTCCTCATTGATACCGATACAGTTTGACCCGCTGAACGGTGGGTCCGTCGGCGCCGAACATCAAGCCGCTGCCCGACTGGTTGTTCGCGGCCGCGCCAGCCTGATCGTAATCCAGCAGGACGTCGTCCCCGTTCATCTTGCGTCCCGGAATCCACTGGCCGTTCACAAATTTGCCCGTTTCCGCGCGAGCGAGGCCGGCAATCTCCGACCCCGGCGTATCCGGCGAGAAGGTGACCTGGACATCGAGGCCGGCGACATAGTATTCGTCGGGGCCGGCGGAGACGACAATGGCATAGCCCAACGCCGGCACCTGCGCGGGATTCCTCCGGTTCCGCCGGAGATCAACATGCACAACGTAATTTCCCAGCTTGATGTTTTGCTTCGGTTGCTGGGTGTTGAGCCAGGCGGCGCCGATCGTCCCTTTGGCTTGGGCGTCCAAAATCAGCGGCGTCATCTGCGCGAGCAGCGCATAAGCCCTGGCGAGCGGCAAATTTTCGAGCGCAATCGGCGTCTGCGCATTGCCGCCGGACCGACCCTCGCTGAGGCGTGCCGCATGGTTGACACCGAACGGCGAGTAACCGATCGCCGCGTGCTGTCCGATGCCGTAAAAGGCGTTGGCCGCGCCGCCCGCGTCGCCAGACGACTCCGGCACAAACAACGGATTGTTGGGGCGGTGGAACCGGCCGGCCCAGTCGCTGAAGTTCGGCAGATGGACGTCCGGCGCGTTGAAGTCAATCGCGGGTGCGCCCGCCTTCCAAATGTCAATCACCAGCGGCTCCGGGCAGCCGGACGGATAATCGCCCGGTTCCTTGTCCTCGGGCTGGACGAGCCAGGTGTTCGAGAACACCGGCACCGGGTATTCGGATTTGCCGGCCTTCGCCATGTGGTCCAGGTAGCGCGCGTAATACCAAGCCATGAAAATTTCGTCAGCTGCGGTGGAGTCGCCAAAGACTTCCGTCCAGGTGCCGGCGGTTTTGGCGCCGGCATCTTCCCATAGCTTGCGCAGGTCCGGCCACAGCGTCTCCTTGTTCTTTTGCAGATAATCCAGCAACTCCGGCGGCACGGGTCGGGCGAACGCCGCCCCGGCGGCGGCGGACCGGTCGCGCGAGTCGCCGAGCAGCCCCACTTCATTCTCCAACTGAATCATGACCACGGTGTGCTGTTTGGAGTCCGCTTCGCGAAGATGATGCATGAAGGCCGTGTAGGCGCGGGTGTCGGCTTGCAGGCTGGCCTCGCTGAAAGGCGAGAGCACTTCCACCGCCTTGCCGTTCTTGAGCCGGGCGCGCGGGAACCGCTGCGGGTCGGCTTTCACCCATTCGGGCGCGAAACTGGAAAGGCCGTTCTTCCAACTGCCGAACCAGAGGAATATCAGATGCAGGTTGTTTTTGCGGGCACCGTCGAGCAATCCATCTACGAGGGTGAAATCGTACCGGCCTTCCACCGGCTCAACCCAGTCCCAACCGACACCGACGAGAACCGTGTTGAAATTCATTTTAACCAGTTGCGGCCATACCGTGTCCATATACTCGAGGCTGGAAGATGCGGTGTTGTCGGTTTCGCCGCCCAAAACCAAAAACGGTTTGCCGTCAACCATCAACTGCGTGGCGGCACCTCGTTTTTCCAAGCGGGCGATGGACGGGGCGGATGAGCTTGTCGTGGTTTGGGCGTGCGCTGTCGCCAGAGTCAGCGCGCCGATTGCTGCCAGGCTGTAAAATGTTCGATGTTTCATGGTTGTTTATTTTGCCGGAAATATTTTAGCGGAAGTTTCTTCATCTTTTCAAGACGATGAAGCGCGCTTCGTAATTCGTGAGCGCCAGCGGCACGGCCACTCTCCCCGCCGCTTGAGTGACGCCGTCCAACGGATGAATCGTCCCGCTGGCCGCGTCCCAGACCTGAACCTGACCCGTGCCGGCGAGCGTCGCGGTGCGAGACTGGGGCTGGTCGGATTCGTTGAAGAAGAAATACACTTCACCGTCCTTGAGCGCGCGGTGGATGTATTTGATCGGCGGGCAGGCGGTGTCGAGTTTGACGTCCGGCGGCGGCAGCGCGGCGACGACGCGGTCGGTGACTTCCGGCTTCGGCTCAATTGTGGCAAAGCTCAAGTCGGGCGCGCCGGCCTCGGGATGCAGAAAAGTCCGGTCCACCACCATCGTCGGCGTGCGGCCGACGAAGATGACCTTGCCGCCGGCGGCGGCGAACGCCCGCAGCCGCTCCAGCACGGCCTTTTGAATCACGGTGGAGGTGGGCACGATGACGGCCCGATAGGTTTGCCCGCTCAAATTTTTCAATCCCGCTCCGTCGAGGGTGACGACGGAAGCCAGTTCATCCGCGTCAATGTGATCGAAGTCAATTTGATGCTCAAGCAATTCGGTCACCAGCTTGAGCGTGTCGTCGTCGGCTTCCTTGTCGCCCATCCACATGCTGTCCGTCGGGTGAAGCAGCGCGACCTGCGCCGCCGGCCGGCCAATCGCCAGCAGGTGCTGGGCACGACTGACATACCAGCCGATTTCCGCGCCATTGGTGGCGTTGAGACCGCGGATGTTCATGTAGTTGATGCCGCGCACGAGCTGGTAATCCACGACGAACTTCCCTTTTTGGCCGAGGCCGCCGCCTTCTTCTTCCCAGACCAAAGGACGGCCGGTCACATGGGCCGCCGATGCGGCCAGCTTGGGAAAATCAGCCACGATGCCCGGCCCGATCTGGTTTAGATTATCCACTCCGGGCACGCCGACATAACGCAGGTCGCGCCAGAAGGAGCCTTCGTTTTTGATCAAGTCGCCGCCGCCCGCCATCATCAGCTCTTCATGATTCAGATGGACCATGAATTCCATGTGGCGCGCCGTGCACCAGTCTTCCATGCGTTTGTAGAAGTTGTCGCGAAACATTCCGCTCCACACGTCCCAGTAATCCGCCCTGGCGCGTTGCGCTTCGGACGTCAACCTGCCGCCGCCGAAGATTTGAGGGATATAGGGTTTGAAGTCGTAGCCTTTTTTCTTCTGAAAGGTTTCGAGCAGCTTCGGCGTCCAGGGGCTGACGCCCGTGAAGTCGGTCTCGTCGCCACGAAAGCCGAGGACGGTTTTGCCAAATTCGTCGCCGACCACCTTCTCGTAGGCTTCGTAAATGACTTTCAGATAAGTGTCCGTCGCCACGGGATCCAGATAGTCAATCAGCGAGTAGAGCGTGTCCTTGGTGACACCGCCGTCTTCCCCATTGTCATTTCGGGTGGGCGAGGTCCGGTAAGCGTGTCGGATGAACGTAACCTCCCAGGACTCCGTGCCTGCGGGTGCCGTCCATTTGAGATGTCCGTCAGCCGGCAACGGCACCACGGTGCCCGCCGACGCATCCGCGCCCGCGCCGCGACCACCGCGCGCGCGGGTGCCGCCGCTCGCGACGAGCATGATGCTTTTCGTATCCGGGGGCAATTGAATGGCGAACGGCTCCCCCACAGTAAGATTGTAGCGCACATCGGCGTTGGGCAACTGGACCGTTAATTCCCCCGCTCCACCCCTGGGCACCGAATATTTGAAGTTCCCATCGGTCGGCAGCGGAAACGGTTTGCTCGTCGGCGCGGGCGTGTCCGCCGGCGGTGCCACCGCAACGGGGCGCGGACGGGCCACGATGCCCAGCGTGTCAGGGGGCAGTGGAATATCGAGCGTCTGGCCGGCGGCGACGGTGCAGTGCGCGTCGGCGACAATGCCCTGCATGCCGAGCTGCGGATAGTCCTGGCTGATCAGGCCGCCGGCGAATCCGTCGGGATAACCGCAGTCGCCTTCGATCCAGACTTTCATGCCGTTTTTCTTGCACTCCTGGACGACCGTCTTCACCAGATCCATATACTCGGGCGAGAGATACTTGGGCTGCACGCCGCGCGAATTGTTGATCATATAGACGCCGCCGCCATTGGCGTGAATCTTATTGATGTCCGCGATGATGCGCTCCTTGGTCTGCGGCCCGCCCCAAATGGCCCAGTGGATGGCGCCGTAATCCATCGGCGGCTGGGCAAACGAGGCGGCGGCCTCGGCGACTGTCGGCACGGTGATTTCCCGCCAGGGCTGGGCGGCGCGCCCGTCCTCCGCAGCAGCACTGCGGAGGGCGGAAAGCGGCAAGGATAAACACGCCAGCAGGATGAATTGCAAACTGTGAATTCGGAATACGGAATTCGGAATCCGCATTGTTCCATTTGGGGAAATCATGCCGGAACTTTGAATCCAACCATTTCCCGTGTCAACTTGAACTTGCCCGTCGTCCGGTTAAAACGGCGGGACATTTTTCCATGCGCTGAAGGCGCCACGGCCTTGAGCCGTTTGGGAAACGGTGAAGGGTGGTCAGTTTTTTCCGCTGAAATTACTCCGCCACTCCGATCTCTGCGCTCTTTGCGTTCTTTTGCGGCCATGCAATTTCGGGATTCGGGTTTAGACATTGACTCGGCAGACAGGAATGTTAAATTAACTTCACTTCTCGCCCCTCAAAAGGCGATGGGGGTCATCCGCAAGGGTTGCCCCCGATTTTTTTGCCCTGATTCAACCACGCATGACACGCCCTGCCTCGATCTTGGCGGAAATTTTATCTCGCAGCCGCAAGGTTCGGACGCAGATTCCAAACAAAACCAATTTTGTCACCGCTCGCGACGACGGGCAAAAGGCCAACAGCCTACCCGGTTGCACTCATTTTGGAATCACGCGAACCTTGATTCCACAAAAGTATGTCCGGCACGCGACGGGCAGAATTGATCAGTTCGGCGGCGGCTTGAACATCAGCGTGATACTGGCGGACAATTTCAGGAGTTAGTTGTTTCCAATTTCACGGACTTGCCTTGCTGCAAAATCCCCACTCCTTGATCTTCTTCGCCAGTTCCAAGTCATGCTCTCTGCCGTAAATAAACCGCACTGCTCCCTCTGCGATTATCCGATTGAAAACGTCCGCATTCGTCAGCTTATAGTGGGCAAACTTTTGAGGCCAATCGTCGCTGATAACCAGCAGCCGGGTCGGTGAACATGGAAATAGTATCAGGGTGTCCGGTGTTCGGAATCCGAACACTTGCCGCTGGCAACTTCCTCGGTCGAGAACCACCGGGCAATCGGACGTTACAAAGGCCGGTTTCTCGCTGAATACAATGCCCCACCGCCGGGCCATGAGAGTTTTCGCAATATGTTCCAGAGTCTCGCGCATCTGTTTCAAGAAACCACTCCCAACGAACTCGTTCTTTGTTTCATCAAGAACATCTTGCACTCGAATTTTGCCAACTCGCCCTTCGGCGGTGATTTCAACCTCCGCCTCCGTTGCCAGACCTTGCACTATTTCCCGCCAAGTTTCATTCATCATTCGCACGGTTTCGCGGCGCTGCGGATGCCTAATAAACATCAGCGCGATAAAGCGGGCGATGTTGTGACGCGTTTGAATATTCATGGCACGATCAATGATTCCTGGCCAAATCTCCGCATAACCGCTCTCTATTTCTGCTAAATCGTCTTCTGTTTTGAGCGGCGTCACCTTGTCCTTGGCCGGATGCGTATAAAGCCCGCGCTCGAAGGCGATATTTTTGATGCCAACGTGAATCGGAGGCCGCCCATCGAAGCCGTATTGCCAGACCTTCTCATTTTCATCGGCCCACTGGCGCAGGTAAAACTGCGGCACAAAATGATGTCGTCCGTTGGGTTTCTTGCTGCTCATTTGACTCGGCGTGTTCTGCCGGTGCCCAGCCAGTCGCCCATGCCCTTCCATCCTTCGTCCGCGTAGGTTCTATCAGCGTGTCTAGGAATATCGGCAGGCAGGCATCCTAATTGCGGCATCCTGCCTGTGCAGAAGGCAGCCCATTCAATGCTGCTTTTGAGTTTGAGTTTATGGACAAATGCGCGCGCCTTAAGAAATGGACGGTATTTCTTGAGATAGTTTGCGATATTGCCAGTTCCCAGCCAATCACCCATGCTTTTCCAACCTTTTTTGGCGTAAGTTGCTTGGGGGGCTGCTGGAATATCTGCCGGAAGTTGTTCGAGTTGGCGCATCTCACCTCGGCAGAATGAGATCCCACTCTGCACCGTTTTTTAACGTGAGTTTGTGAGCAAATGCCCGCGCCTTGCGAAACGAACGATACCGCCTCAGCCTTGTCGCAACCGTGTTAGTCCCTAGGGCGTGTTTTCAAAATCAAAAAATGAACACAAATGCGATCAGCGGCGTCTATGATGGGAGTTCTTTTTATGAAAACATCCTCGCGGTTTCAGGTGTCGGATCTGCTCTGGGAGCGGATAAAAAAATTAACTTAGCAAGCTGGATTTACGTTATCGTTTGCGCGCCGACGGCGGCGCGGTCGTCCACCCAAAGACGATCGGTTGATGTTCGAAGCCATGCTCTTCATCTTGCGTACGGGTATTCCGTGGCGCGACTTGCCCGCCCGTTACGGGCCTTGGAACTCGGTCTATACGCGCTGGCGTCGCTGGTGCCAGTGTGGACTGTGGCCACGGTTGTTGGCCGTACTGGCGCGCAACGCTCAAGGCCAGTTGCGCTTTCTCGACGCCAGCCATGTCAAAGTGCATCAAGACGCCAGCAATCCCGCCGGTGGCCAACAAAATCAAGCCATTGGACGCACCAAGGGCGGGCTGAACACCAAAATCAATGCGTGGGTGGACGGGCGCGGACGGGCGGTGAGTTTGAGCTTGGCCCCAGGACAGCACGCCGATGTGTGCGTCGCACAGACCGCCGCGCGTCCGCCATTGCGTGGCACGACCACGGTGGCCGACAAGGGTTACGACAGCGACGGTTTTCGCGCGCTGTTGCGGCGCTGGGGCAGCCACCCTTGCATTCCACCGCGCTGCAACCGGCTCAATCCGGTGGGCTGGCATCGCGGTCATTACAAGAAACGGCACA
This sequence comes from uncultured Verrucomicrobiae bacterium, assembly GCA_963804345.1. Classification (GTDB taxonomy): domain Bacteria; phylum Verrucomicrobiota; class Verrucomicrobiia; order Limisphaerales; family UBA11358; genus UBA11358. The sequence continues at coordinate 7,970 of CAWDPX010000029.1, forward strand.
AGGTGGAAAACTTGTTTCAACGATTGAAACGCTATCGCAGAATTGGGACTCGTTATGAGAAACGTGATTTGTATTTCCTGGGCTTCGTTCAGATGGCTGCAATACTGGACTGGCTCAAAAACCCATTTTGAAAACACGCCCTAGCCAATCACTCATGCCTTTCCAGCCTTTGGCTGCGTAAGTTCTATTTGGATTTGATGGTATGTCGGCAGGCAGTCGCCCTAGTTGCGGCATCTCGCCTTTACGGAATAAATCCCATTCAGCACTACCCTTAAGTTTAAGCGTTCTGGCAAATTCTCGCGCTTCTGCAAATGGCCGATATTGTTTACATTTTACTCTGTTCGAGACCTTTCCCGTGCCCAGCCAGTCGTCCATGCCCTTCCAACCTTCTGTGGCGTAAATCTGATCTGGTGACGCTGGAATATCATTTGGTAGTTGTCCCAGTTTTGGCATCTCGCTTTTACAAAAAGCCCTCCATTCGGCACGATTTTTGAGTTTGAGTTTGCGGGCAAATGCTTGAGCCTCACGAAACGGACGGTATTTCCTGAGATTGGGTGCTACTGTGCCAGTGCCAAGCCAATCACCCATTCCCTTCCAACCTCTGTCGGCGTAAGTATTGTTTGGGTTTGATGAAATATCCGCTGGCAGTCGCCCCAATTGTGGCAACTCGCCTTTGCAGAAGGCAAACCATTCCGACCTGCTCTTCAACTTTAGTCTGTGGACAAATGCACGCGCTTCGCGATACGAACGGTATTCTTTCAGGCGGTCGGCAACTCTTCCCGTTCCCAGCCAGTCGCCATAACTTTTCCAACCTTGGTTGGCGTATTCCCTATGTGGGTTTGTTGGAATATCGTTGGGTAGCCGCCCCAGCTTTGGCATCTCACCTTTACAAAAGGCAAACCATTCACCCAGACTGCCGAGCTTTAGTTCGTGAATAATTACGCGCGCTTCGCGGAATGGAAGGTATTCTTTGAGTTGATTCGCAACTCTTCCCGTCCCCAGCCAGTCACCCCAACTTTTCCAACCTTTGTCGGCGTAGGTCTCATTCGGGTATGCTGGAATATCAGCGGGCAGTCGCCCTAGTCGCTGCATCTCACCTTGGCAAAACTCGCGCCACCCATCTGCGGTCTGGAGTTTGAGTTTGCGTGCAAAGTCTCGCGCTACTTCAAAAGGTCGCCACGACAGTTTCGCCAAGCGATCCCAGCACTTGAGATCTATCTCGCGGACGAACTCCGCGAGGTCAATGCGCTGGGCGAGTCGCTCGTCCATGTCGAACTCGACGCTGCCGCCGCCGGTGTGTTGTCGCCCTTGGGAAATCGCCCGGAAGTATTCGATGATTCGGTCGTCGTTCGCGGCCAGCGCGCGGAGCGTGGTGAGAATTTCCTGAAACGATTCCGACTTGAAGATGTCGTCCGGCGTGGCATCGGCGTCGTGCAGAATCGGCACGATGACATAGCCCAGCTTCTTGCCGGGCGCGGGACGCAGGGCGCGGCCCACCGCCTGCACGATGTCCACCGCGCTCCGGCGCGGGTCGGCAAACAGCACGCAGTCAATCCCCGGCACATCCACACCTTCGGTCAGGCAGCGCGCATTGGTGATGAGGGCGCGTTTGGTCCCGGCAAATTCTCCGATGACACGGGCGCGCGTGCCGGTGGGCGTTTTCCCGGAGACGTGGAAAGTTTCAAGGCTGCCATATTTCGGGAAGGCGTGGCTGAACGCGTCATTGTGCGCCTTGAATAATTCCGCGCGCTGGATGCTGCCGTGAAAAGATACGGCATGATGGATGGGATATTTCGTCATCGCCTTCCGCAGCGCGACGAGGGACGCCAGCATGTCAGCTTCAATTTCCTGATTCCACCGGCCTTTGTCCGGCTTCACAAAAACATTCTTCCGGATCAACTCCGCGACTTCATCCCGCGAGACGGCGATGCTGATGATTTTGTAATCGCACAGAATCGGCGGGTCATACTCCATCGCCCGTTTGAATGAGAGCAGGTGGAACGTCTCGCCGTAGATGGCGGGGTCATCCATGCTCAACACGGTGTCACTCTGCCCGGCATAACGCCGCTCGGTGGCGGTCATGAAGATGCGTTGGCGGATGGGCAGATTTTTGTCGTGCAGCAGATGGGAGAAAAGTTTGCCGCCGTCGCCCACAGTCTTGTGCGCCTCGTCCATGATGCCGAGGTCAAAACGGTATCTGGCCGAACGCACAGCTTTGGCAATGGCTTCGCCGCTTTGGTAGGTGGTGAATACGACGGTGAGTCGGTGATGTTTCCGTTTCAGCCACGCGGCGATTTCATCGGGAACGGTGAGGCACGGCACGCCGAGGTCTTGCCGCAACACGGCCGTGTCATCACGCTCGACGCGCCCGGCGGATTCATCACTGCAAACGCAAATCCATTCCACGGCCTGACGATTGGCCGTCGTCTCGCGCAGCCAGACCTTGAGCGTCTGCCGAATGAGCGCAAGGCTCGGCACGGCAATGACGATGCGGCGGGCGTCCAGTTTGTCAGCAATCCAATATGCGGTGAGGCTTTTGCCGCTGCCACACGGCATGATGAGTTTTCCGCGCTTGGCTTTGTTGATGATGAAGTGCTGACGCCCGTCGTTAATCGCAGCCCGCTGGTGTGGACGCGGCTTGGATGGCAGCAAAGATTTCTGTTTGTGCGTGAAATGTGCTTGCAGACGTATCCAGAAATCAGCATCGAGTTCCTGCCACGCATCCAGCGCACAAAATCCGATGCGTTCCTGATTCTTCAGGACATTGGTGATGCGTTCTGTGGTGGAGCAGATGAGGCCGAAAGCGAATCCGTGACAGACACCAAACGCCAGGCCGGTGAAGGTGGAAATCTCGCGCCACGTTAGCGACTGGTCGGTGAGCTGGCGATACTTGCATTGGACGGCCCAAAATTCACCGTCGTAAGTCTCGGCGACGATATCAATGCCTTGGTCAGTCGAGGGGAGTTTGAGCTTTTTGACGATGGCGACAGGAACTTCGTTGTAGAGCCAGACATTTTTTAATTTGCTGGCGTATTCTGGTTCCAACAGCAGGAACGCTTTGACAAATTGTTCAAAGGCATCGCCACGCGTTTTTTCCTTCGGCAGCGCGGCGATTTTCTGTTCCAACCCGGCAAAACTGGTCAGGCCAGAGAACAAATGTCGCTGGACGAAGAAGGTCGCTTTCGGATGGCGAGCCGTTGCCATGCGGAAAGGGTATCAATTTATTCCGCGAAGAAAAGCCTCCACCAATCGGGGACACCTCATCCGGCCTACGGCCACGTGGACTCGTTCGCGCCCGCTCACTCGGCCCGCTGCGGGCTTTCGGCTCTACCGAACTCCTTTCACCGTTTCCCAAACGGCTTAAGTCTCCCCATCCGATGCGGAGAAGGAATGATCTTGGGGGACAATTACCCAGGGTAGCTCTCGCCTTGCGCGAGCAACT